>NZ_JACJRU010000019.1 GCF_014697425.1 Nostoc sp. FACHB-110 | reverse complement strand
TCCTCTTCACTCTCGGCGATCGCAATTTTAAATGGACGGCTCATGGTTGGGTTAACTTACCAAGTTTGCTTTTCTCCATTATATGCAGCTTCATTTTTAATTGGTATTAGAACCGCAAACTATTCTTGATCCATTTGCAGGCTCCGGTACTGCTTGTATCGTTGCTGATCAATTGGGCATTAATTCTTACGGTGTTGAAGCACATCCTTTTGTATATCGACTGGCTAAAGGAAAGCTGTCATGGAATGTAGATAGCTATGATTTTGTAGCAGCCATAAATGAAATTACAGAGTGTGCAACAAATTTAACACTAAAATTACCTGAAAATATTCCTGGTTTATTAAGCAAGTGTTACACGCAGGAAACACTGTTCAACCTCTTGAAAATTAAGCAAGCATATCTAGAAATTACTCCAAACTTATCTGAAGATTTGCAATCTCTAATCTTTTTAGCAATTTGCGCTATTTTACGCTCATCCAGCCATGTAGGTACAGCACAATGGCAATACATTCTCCCAAATAAACGAAAAGTCAAAATTTGTGAACCTTTTGAAGCACTAGATAAGCAAATGTCTCTGATGCGAGAAGATATGCTTTATATGCAGTCTCTTGCTAAAGTTAGCCGAGCTAACTTGATTCAAGGAGATGCGAGAAATTTAGCAGGTATTCCAGATAATGTAATTGATTTAGTTATTACCTCTCCACCCTATGCAAATAATTATGATTATGCAGATGCAACACGTCTCGAAATGACTTTTTGGGGTGAAGTTAATTCTTGGGGAGATTTACATGAGACAGTCCGTAAATTTTTAATCCACTCAAGTTCACAACACGTTTCTAAAGAAAAACTTAGCTTAGATGCTTTGATAGCTGAATCTGTTATTGAACCAATCAAAGATGAACTAATACCTGTTTGTAAAGAGTTAGAAGCTGTTCGAGCAACTAAGGGTGGAAACAAGGCATATCATACAATGATTGCTGCTTACTTTGCTGATATGGCAAATGTATTTTATGCTCTGCGTCGAGTTACAACAGATAATTGTCAAGTTTGTATTGTAGTGGGAGATTCAGCACCTTATGGTGTATATGTTCCTGTTGAGAAGTGGTTAGGTAAATTAGCGATCGCACTCACTTTTATTAAAATTCCCACAAATCAATTAACTATTTTTCACCATCCATACTAAAATTCCTAGAATTTCTTCCACAGGCGGGAGAGGATAATCCATCAAGTCGATAGTCACAAGATTCTCTTCTAACTTCAAAAATCGCCATTGCGTACCATTACTAATCGAACCATAAATAACCGAAATCGGACGATTTTTTGCAACATTGAATCTTTGTGCTGCAACCATCTCTGCAATACATTGCCCGAATCCAGTTCTTAAGTCTGCTTTTTTGGCTTCTACAATCACAACTACAGGCGCTTCAATTTCTAGCACTTCGGGCGATTTACTTAAAAGAAAATCACACATTCCATTAAGTCCAACTGCCTCATCAACTGTAAAATCTTCTCCAGAAAATAAGCTAATTTGACGGCTTAATATGCGTCTGACTTCTAATAATACCGGGTAAATAATCCCCTCAGAACGCGCTTTTTCACTAGCAGAAGCAGCAAGTGGTAGACTTTCTTCAAGATATGCAGTAAGTGTAGGAGACGCTTCTATTGGTTCAGTTGGGGGAATAAATCGTCCACCCTCCTGGGTTTTTAATCCGAAAGCTTCTTTAACTTTACTGATAGTTGTAAACTGGCTATAAGGCATAATTACTAATTTTATTTACAAGTCTAGATTCAGTTTAGCGATTTAAGACTTGTTGTTTGCAGTAGCGATACCTCCGATAAGCTACGCTAGGGCATATATCATCATACAATCAAAGCACTGCAAAACTATGGCTTACAGTGACTTTACTTTAGAAAAGGCTGCTGCTGTTCTGGGAATCACCACTCAAGAAGCTGATTTGTTTCCCCAGCTTGTACCTCTTCCTATACCTGCTTGGTTGGATGAAACTCTCAAAAAGCGAACTCAATTATTTTTGATTAGTGAAAAAGCTCGGAGTGAGTTTATTATTGCACCAATTCTACTAGCCTGCCGTGATATCAGCCAAGATAGGTTAGCTATTTTTTCTGGACAAAGGCTGGATGTTGATCCAAGCCAAGGTTTGATAGGAGAATGTGATTTTATTCTCGCATTAGCTCCACCTTTACCACCTCTAAGATCGCCAATCATCACCATTGTAGAAGCTAAGAAAAATGATGTTGAAGCTGGGTTAGGACAATGTATCGCCCAAATGGTAGCCGCAGATTTATTTAATCGTTCATCTAACCAAGCAGAAAAGCCTGTGTATGGATGTGTAACAACAGGTGAAGTATGGCAATTTCTTCAACTTTCGCAAAACATAGCTTTTGTTGATCAGCAGAGATATTATTTGGATAACATAGGGGCAATTTTGGCAATTGTGCAGACAATTGTTCAGCAATTCAGTAGTGAGTAGTTAGTTGCTTGATTGAATCTGCGATCGCCTGTCGGGCAAATCCAGTTACTATTGAGTAAGCTGTAGAGGTAGAGATTATGACCTTAGGTGAGATACTTCCTGCGATTCGGCAACTTTCCGCAATAGAAAAACTTAAACTAATTCGGATTCTAGCAGAGGATTTGGACGTAGCTGAGGATATATCGCCATTAGAACCTTTCAAAACTTACGAATTACCCACCCCATATAATAGCTTTGGGGCTGGTGCAGTTTTGATGGATACGCTTAAGCAATCCGATGTAGAACATTAATAGTGTATGCGATTTAAGTATTCAACTCTTAGCCCAACACAAAACGAGTTTGATAGTCTACCGAGAATACCACTTGTTTTACGACGAGGTGATCAAAGCATTGAGACAATTGGCTTAGTAGATAGTGGAGCTACCGTTAATGTTTTACCCTACGAATTAGGTCTTCAATTGGGTGTTGCTTGGAATGATCGCCAAGCTATTATTCAACTAGCAGGAAATCTTAGTAATCAGCCAGCAATACCTTTATCTGCATCTGCTGAAATTGCAGACTTTCCAGTAGTCAAGTTAGTATTTGCATGGGTGCGTAGCCAAAATGTACCACTAATTCTCGGACAAACCAACTTTTTTCTTGAGTTTGACGTTTGTTTTTACCGTTCCCAATTTGAGTTTGAAGTCAAACCAAAATCCTCAACAGCAACTTAACAAAGCTTCATTTTGAAAAGACGTTTCCACACTAGTTACACCATTAGAGTTAATAGACCGCAAAATGACGAAGAATGATGAAGCAATTAGCTAAATACGTAAAATTTCACCTGTCGTGGGTACTTGAAGCTTGCTGTTCTTTTTGCACTGAGTAAAATGTTTAGTATTTATGCACGAAGAAATTATTTGAAATTTACAGAGATATAGAGATATTGCGGTGGTTATATGACAAAAGCTTGAGATAGAAAAGATTAGATATTTACGAATTAAATTCTATGGTTTCAGCTAACGCAGGCGATAATAACAGCAATGCCATAAAAGCAACTCTTAAATGGATAGCTGATGCTGGAATTAATGGGTTGGGGATTCTACCACCTGCGGAGAAAGTTGCAACAGATCACTTGAGCAAAAATGCTAGTGTTGAAGATGCTATTAATTCAGTTATTGCATGGCGAACTACGTATGCTGCTGGCACAGGTTTTATCACTGGATTGGGGGGGATTGCAGCAATGCCTATTACTATTCCGGCAGGTTTAGCAGCATCCTACGCCCTTGGAGCAAACACGGCCGCCGCAATAGCTCATCTTAGAGGATATGATATCCACTCTGAACAAGTGAGAACAATGGTACTTTTATGTCTAATCGGTGAAGCTGGTGAAGAGATTCTAAAAACCGCAGGTATCACTATTGGCACAAAGGTATGCCAAAATTTAATCAAGCAAATACCGGGTAAAGTTTTGATTGAAATCAATAAAAAAATTGGTTTCCGGCTAATTACTAAGGCTGGTGAGAAAGGTGTAATCAATATTATGAAAATGCTGCCTCTAGTAGGGGGTGTTGTTGGAGGCACATTTGATGGCATATTTGTGAATAGCTGTGGAGCAACGGCAAAAAAAGTATTTGTTCGAGCGTCAGGTAAATAAGAGTAGTTAGTGCGATCGCTTTCTTGATCATCTTGTTGAGTGAAAGCGATCGCCCAACCGCCCCCCAATTAATCTAAAATAATGCTAATTAAAATAGTCTTTTAATTTACAGATTTCATCTAACCAAAAATTAACCACAACCCAAAAACCATACCCCACAAGAGTTATACTGTCTCAAGTAGCAAAAACATATCGTTCCCACATCACCCTAAAACGCGCATTTAGGCTAAAAATAGACTCATTTTTCTCCCATCACCAAAAAAACTTACATTACCTCATATCTGCATCCCGTCGCCAAGTTCGGAGTAATCCCAAGAGTGCATTTGACGGAAGGGTAGACCCATCTTTTGGAAGGCGTACTTCTCTTTAATACCAGAAGCGATTAGGTCAGGCTTCTTAGCTTTAACGAATTCCTCGAATTCGTAGGCGGTAACGTCATCGTAAATGATGGTGGCGTTATCGATATAGTGGGTGGTACGTTTGTAGTCGTCGTTGTGAGCGAATTCGTAGCCTGTACCGACAACTTTGATACCCAAATCTTCAAAAGCGGGAACAACGTGGCGAGGACGTAGACCACCTACGTACAACATTACGGTGTTACCTTCCAAGCGAGGACGATACTTTTCAAGTACCGAATTCATCACTGGTGTGTACTTAGCGATGACTTTCTCAGCGTTTTCTTGAATCTTAGAGTCAAATTTAGCGGCGATTTCGCGTAAAGATGCAGCAATCTTGGTGGGGCCGAAGAAGTTGAATTCCATCCAAGGCATACCGTATTGTTCTTCCAAACTACGGCAGATGTAGTTCATAGAACGGTAGCAGTGGATGAGAACTAATTTAGCAGCAGGGCCTTGAATCAACTCGTTGAGTGTACCGTCACCAGACCACTGAGCTACAACACGCAAGCCCATTTCTTCTAATAACATCCGGCTTGCCCAAGCATCACCACCGATGTTGTAGTCACCGATTAATGCTACGTCGTATGGGCTTGGCTCGAAGTCGAGAGTATTGTTTTTCTTAGCCTTGTCAAATTCAGGGAAAATCCAGTCACGGATAGCGTCGTTAGCGATGTGGTGGCCTAAAGACTGAGATACACCACGGAAACCTTCGCAACGTAGGGGTACAACTGGCTTACCAATTTGCTTAGAAGCTTTTTTAGCTACAGCTTCGATGTCATCCCCGATTAGACCGATGGGACATTCAGATTGAATGGAGATACCACGGTTCAAGGGGAAGAGAACTTCTAGCTCTTCGATAATTTTGGTTAGTTTTTTGTCACCACCAAATACGATGTCGCGTTCTTGGAAGTCGGAGGTGAAGTGCATGGTACCGAAAGAGTTGATACCTGTTACACCTACATAGTAGTTACGACGACCAGACCAAGACCAGTAACCGCAACCTACGGGGCCGTGGCTGATGTGGATCATGTCCTTAATAGGGCCCCAAACCACACCTTTAGAACCTGCGTAAGCACAACCACGGGCGGTCATTACACCAGGAATGGATTTGATGTTAGACTTAACGCCGCAATCAGATTTGCTTTCTTCGTGGACGTTGAGGTGTTTTTCGCGTTTTTTGCGAGCTTTTTCGGGGTAGGCTTTAAGGACTTCTTTAATTAGTTCCTTATTTTCATCTACAAGATTTTGGTTTTCTGGAGGTGTCATAGTCTGTCTCGGTAACAGTTAAAGATGGGGAAATGGAGGGAAAAAAGGGAGAGGAGAAGAATGAAGGCTGAAGGCTAAAGCTGAATGAAGGGAATTTTCATACTTCACACTTCATACTTCATATCTTTCCTTGACTCCTAATTAGGGAATTACTTACTTGGTAGCTTCTGCGGGCTTACCAATGATTTCTGCGTGCTTAGAATCGTCATCGAGAATACCGTATTCGATCAACAGTGCTTCTAGTTCATCCATTTCGATTGGTGTAGGAATGGTGAGCTTGTCGTTGTTGATGATCTTCTTAGCTAATGCACGGTATTCGTTACCTTGAATGCTGTCAGGTGCGTACTCGTTAACGGTCATCCGACGCAATTCAGCGTGTTGAACGATGTTGTCACGAGGTACGAAGTGAATCATTTGGGTGTTCAAACGTTCAGCCAAGTTTTCGATCAGTTCAGCTTCACGGTCAACTTTACGGCTGTTACAAATCAAACCACCTAAGCGTACACCACCGGAGTGAGCGTATTTCAAAATACCACGAGCGATGTTGTTTGCAGCGTACATCGCCATCATTTCACCAGAGGTAACGATGTAGATTTCTTGTGCTTTACCTTCACGGATAGGCATAGCGAAACCACCGCACACAACGTCACCCAATACGTCGTAGGATACGAAGTCTAGGTCTTGGTAAGCGCCGTTTTCTTCTAAGAAGTTAATAGCGGTGATGATACCACGACCAGCGCAACCTACACCGGGTTCTGGGCCACCAGATTCTACGCAACGAACACCACGGAAACCGGTGAGCATTACTTCTTCGAGTTCGAGGTCTTCTACTGCACCGCGTTCAGCAGCCAAGTGTAATACGGTGGTTTGAGCTTTGGCATGGAGCATCAAACGGGTGGAGTCTGCTTTAGGGTCGCATCCTACGATCATGATGCGTTGACCCATTTCTGCCATAGCTGCCAGGGTGTTTTGGGAGGTGGTAGATTTACCGATACCGCCTTTACCATAGAAAGCTATCTGTCTGATTCTTTCGTCAGTCATGGTTCTCTTTTCCTACAATTGGTTGGTTAGTGGGTCTTTGTTTTTGTTTGAGAATCTCACGCCTGTTGAGCTATGGCTGTGAGTGGTTGTAGAACGCCGCCGGTGGCGATCGCTCTACCGAAAATCGCGTTAGCATAATGTACATTTAGTTGGTTATGAAGTTGTGAAAGTTCTTTTGGTTGTTGACTGTTAACTGTTCACTGTTAACTGTCAACTGTTAATTAGACTGCTTCTACTACAATGTCTTTGCTGATGCGATCGCGCAGTCTGGATTCAATCGCTATCTTTAAGGTGGCGGTGCTGCTGGGACAAGAATCACAAGCACCTTTGAGGATGACTTTAACGGTGTTTCCTTCGATGTCGTACAGTTCTACATCTCCGCCGTCTGCAATCAGGACGGGTCTGACTTCTTCGTCGAGAACTTTTTGAATTAAGGCAATCTTTTGAACGTTTGTTAGTGGTCTTGTGGCTGTGGCTATTTGACCTGATTTAAGAATTTCTGGAGCTTTTATGCCGTTAATGCTGTTTTTACTGGCTGTGGCGACTTCCTGCTCTACATCTTTAATAATATCATCAATTTTTGTTAAACAGGAACCGCATCCGCCACCAGCTTTGACATAATTTGTTACCTGCTCCGCAGTCGTAAGGTTATTTTCTTTCACTACGCGGCGAATTTTTGTATCAGTGATACCAAAGCAGGAGCAAATTAACACGCCTTCGTCATCGTCGTCATGGGCAGCCAAAGGAATGCCACGATAGTTATAAATTGCGGCTTCTAGGGCTTCTTGACCCATAACTGAGCAGTGCATTTTGGCTTCGGGTAAGCCGCCGAGGTAATTGGCAATATCTTTATTAGATACCTTCAAGGCTTCATCTAAAGTCAAACCCTTAACCATTTCTGTCAACGCACTCGAAGAAGCGATCGCACTGGTACAGCCAAAGGTTTGAAAGCGTGCATCCAGAATCTTATCAGATTCTACTTCTACTTTCAGGTGGAGTCTTAAAGCATCACCGCAGGCAATACTTCCTACTTCTCCCGTTGCAACCTTAACTCCAGGTTCACCCGTTTCTTCGATGACTCCCTGATTTTTGGGATCGTAAAACAGTTCTAATACTTTATCTGTGTAGTCCCACATATTTTAAGTGCTGAGTGCTGAGTGCTGAGTGGAAAGTATGAAGTATGAAGGATGAAGTATGAAATTTAGTATTCTTTCAGACTTTAACCTTCATCCTTCCTTACTCCTTATTTATCGATGTGCCAGTGTTTGTTCTTGAGATTGCAACCAACCTGCGTCGTCGTTTTTGAATGGCGACAGAGCGCGGAGACGTTCTACAATTTCGGGCATGACTTCAATGACGCGATCGATTTCAGCGTCGGTGGTGTAGCGACAAAGGCTGAAGCGAATGGAACCATGCAAAGTGGTGTATGGTAAACCCATTGCCCGGAGAACGTGGGATGGTTCGAGTGAACCAGAGGTGCAAGCGGAACCAGATGAGGCACAGATATTGTGTTTATTTAACAAAAGTAGGATTGCTTCACCTTCGATATATTTAAAACCGATGTTGGTGGTGTTGGGCAATCTATTTTTGATATCGCCGTTAACTTCACAGTCAGGTATTTTAGCAAGGAGAGTTTGTTCCAGGCGATCGCGCAACTTTCTTTCTCTCGCAGTTGCTTCTTCTATATGCAGCAATTCCAACTCGGCTGCTTTTCCTAAACCAACGATACCTGGAACATTCTCTGTACCCGCGCGGCGACCGCGTTCTTGGTGTCCACCAATCAACAGGGGACGGAATCTCACGCCCCGGCGCACATACAACGCGCCAATCCCTTTGGGTGCGTGAATTTTGTGACCAGACATAGTTAACATATCTACTGTGCTGGTCTTCATATTCAGGGGAATCTTACCCACTGCTTGCACTGCATCGACGTGGAACAGTGCGCCGCGTTCTTTGACGCGCAATCCAATCTGCTCAATCGGGAAAATCGTACCTGTTTCGTTGTTAGCATACATGATGCTGACCAAGGCAGTATTCCCTGTCAGGGAGGCTTCTAGTTCATCTAGATCCAACTGCCCCTGACTATTCACCGAAAGATAAGTAACACTATAACCTTGGGTTTCTAATTGTTTGCAGACATTCAGCACCGCCGGATGTTCTACTTGGGTGGTGATGATGTGGCGCTTTTCGGGCTGGGCTAACAAAGCGGCGCGAATGGCTGCGTTATCTCCCTCGGTTCCACAACTGGTAAAAACAATTTCTGATTCATCTGCACCGAGGAGGGCGGCTAGTTGTTCTCTGGCTGTTCTCACTGCTTTAGCCAGTTGACCGCCAAAGGTGTGCATACTTGAGGGGTTGGCATAATATTCGGTTAAATAAGGCATCATTGCCTCTAAAACCTGTGGGTCTACCTTAGTAGTCGCATTATTATCTAGATAAATGACGCTCATTATTTATACCCCTAGGATTTCACCCTGATGCTTTTGAATTTGTTCAGAGAACTGCTGAGACTAGAAGTATTTGCTATCTAATATAATTGAAAGTCGTATCTATGCGTTGTTATGGAAAGTTGGGGTTATGCCAGAGTTAGTGGTGAAGAACAGCAAACAGATAAAGGTGCGTTGCGTAAACAAATAGAACGCTTGCGTGGTGTAGGATGTTCCAAAGTATATTGGGATATTCAATCGCGGACAACGGAAGTCAGGGAAGGTCTGCAACAATTAATTAATGATTTGAAGACATCGCCCAAGGGTAAAGTTAAATCTCTGCAATTTACCCGCATTGACCGGATTGGTTCATCATCGCGGTTGTTTTATTCATTGTTGGAGGTGCTGCGTTCCAAAGGAATTAAACTCATAGCCTTAGACCAAGGAGTAGACCCCGATAGCTTGGGTGGAGAATTAACCATAGATATGTTGCTGGCGGCTGCCAAATTTGAGGTCAGAATGGTGACAGAGAGATTAAAAAGTGAACGTCGTCATCGGGTGAACCAAGGCAAAAGTCACCGAGTTGCCCCATTAGGATATCGTATCGACAAAGATAAATATATCTGCGATCGCTCTCCATGCGTTTGTTTGTTAGAAGGACGCAGAGAATTAACTGTATCTGATGTAGCGAGGTATATTTTTAATACTTTCTTTGAGTGTGGTTCAGTGGCGGCGACTGTGCGGAAGTTGCACGCAGATTTCGGTATAGAAACAAAAGCTTTTGATTTGAACAAACCAGAAACATCTTCACGGATTGTTAGTGATGATGACTTAGATAAAATTGTATTTACACCACATAAAACTAACCATCCCTTGCGTTATCCTTGGTCTGGGTTGAGATGGTCGATCGCAGGTTTAAAGGCATTATTAGTCAACCCTGTTTATGCTGGGGGTTTACCTTATGATACTTACGTTAAATCAAAGGGGAAACGCAAAAACTTTGACGAGTGGAAAGTAAAATGGGGAACTCATGATGATCAGGCAATAATTACCTACGAAGAACACGAACGAGTCAAACAGATTATTAGAGAAAATCGCAATAATCGCTGGGCTTCTAGAGAAGATAAAGAAGTAAACCCATTTGCTAATTTAATCAAATGCGCTCATTGCGGAGGTTCGATGACGCGCCATGCAAAAAGGGTAAATAAAGATGGTGAAGCCATTTATTATTATCAGTGCCGTTTGTATAAAGCTGGCAACTGTAGCAATAAAAATATGATTTCATCAAAAGTATTAGATATCCAAGTAGTAGATTTTTTAGCACAAGAAGCCGAACGGTTAGCGAATTTAGTAGAAACAGATGAACCATTACCAATAGAGGAACCCGCAGAAGTCAAAACCCTGCGTGCATCGCTGAATACATTGGAAACCTTACCACCAAGTTTAGCGATAGAACAAATCAAAAATGACCTCAAAGAACAAATTGCGATCGCGCTTGGAACAACACATAATACAGCTAAAGAATCTCTAATTGCTAAAGAACGAATTATACAGGCTTTTGCTAATAAAAGTTACTGGCAAGGATTGAAAGGTCAAGATAAACGATTAATACTCAATGGCTGTGTAAAAAAAATATTTGTAGATGGCCACTTCGTTACAGCCATTGAGTATCGTTACTAAGCAGTTTTGTTTTTGGACTTTGTTTTTTGTTCTGGAATAGCCGAGGTAGATTGTAGCTCGGCTTTACGTTTTTCCCATTCTAAAACTGTGCGAATTACAACTTGTGACCAAGATTCGTAAGCCATAAGCACCATTGTTAGCTAATATGAGGATAGCGAAAGTTAAAAATTTTTTTGTTCATGACAAGCCAGTTGCTAAAAATAATTTTTATTGAGAGAAAAACCTTAAACAGTAGTTTGGATACCCAAACTAAAGCACTGGCAAAGAAAATGAACTAGTTGGAATAGAATAATTTGACAGCTTCTGTGTATAAAGGAAGTTGTCTTGCAATAATCTTCAATCTTCGGAGACTCTGAAAGATTTTTGGAGGATTCAGTGTTATGCAGCGACTTTTAATTACTTAGTAATAAATAATACTACAATAAAAATAATTAATCAAGTGTTTCAGCCAAAGAAGATTTGAGATTTTGTAACTCTTGAAAGCTTAAGATACGCAATTCATCCATTTTTTGCTTAACTAGGGCTAAAAATTCTTGGAACTGAGGACAAGACTGACAATTTGACTGATGACCTGGGATTAAACATTCACATTTAAGCCTTGGTCTTTCTTGAAAAATGCGATCGCAATCATTACATAAATACTTTTGTTTGCCATTATACCTACCCATTTTCACAAGCTGAGTGGAATTACATTTAGGACAATCAAGACCATAAGTTTGAGGCTGTGGTTGCCATTCCTGTAGAGCCTGTTGCATGGCAACTTCACATCTAAGTTTATTTAGATCAAAAATCTTTTGAGTATTCATAAGTCTCAATGAGGATAAACCTTAAATTTTCAGAATAACTTCTTTAACTTTTCCGTTATGGACAGTGATTTTATGGACAATTTGCTGAAAAACTTTCACCTTATCATCCGGACAAAGTGTGTGCCAGATTGCTAAATTATTACCAACACGAATAATTTCTTCCGTACTCTTATCCACAATAGAATCAGAGATAAAAGGATTAATTTCCTCTGTGATCTGCTTACGAATCTTATTCTTGAGATTTTCCATGTCGGGATCAAAACCAGGAATTTTTTCAAGAGCATCTAGCCTTGATTCTAATTCCTTTAATTTCTCTGACTTTTCTGGTGGTAGGGGAGATGGTTCTAACTCACTTGTGATAGTTTGAGAACGTTGTACTAAAGTCCTAATTAGAGCATCTTCAATATTTTGTTTCCGGGTAGATGTTATATTTTCACATCCCATTCCTGTATATCTACAGGCAAAATAATAATACATGCCCCCATGCTTACGTTTGGCACTTTTAGTAATGCATTTAGAACCACATTCAGCACAGAAAACAAGCCCGCTTTGATAAGCATACTCTCGATATGAGTTAGTCTCATTGAGTTCTGGATTTGTAATCGGCCCTTTCTTGTGATTAAACTTAAGTATTCGCTGAATTTCTAAAGCTTCTTCATCAGTAATCAGCTTATGTTCTGAATGCGTATTATAGACCAATTCCCAATTTTCGCGTTGATTCTTCTTTCGTTTACCTTTCCCTAGATTAATTCGTTGCAGATAGGCAGTATGTCCACATAACACAGGATTACTTAACCACCAAATAAATCCTGTAACTGTCCAATGAAATTTACCATCGCTACCATTTCTTCGGTAATTAATTTTAGCCAAGCCATATTTTTGAAATATGACTTTTAAAGCCCTTGTAGCTCCTTTAACATTGAAAAAAATATCAATACAATCTCTGGCAATCTCTTTAACTGTTAAAGCATTTAGTTTAGTTAAATCTGTTTCATAATAAAGTTCTAGATAAGTAGATGGTCTATTAGATATTAGACAGAGGAATGGACTCTCATTTAAGTGATATTTATCGTTAACAATTTTATAACCCCAAGGATAAGATTCATTAGCTACTTGTTTATTACGGCGGTACTGTTTACCATGACGCACTCGTTCTGATAAAAGGTCAGTTTCCCATTCGGCAAGAGAGCCTAATAAATTAACCATTAATTTACCTTGGGATGTCGTAAAATCAATTTCTTGGTCTAAAACTCGGAGATCAACTCTACGATTGGCAAAAATTTCTATACATTCTCGCAGCTTTGGTAAAGACCTTGCGATTCTATCAATTCTAGTGATGATGACTTCATGGATCTTTCCTTCGCTGATTGATGTCATTAATTCTTTCAACGCAGGTCTGTTATTCTTACTTCCAGATTGAATATCTTGAAAAATTTCTGTTGCTCCGGCTGCTTTGAGTCTTGCAATCTGTTGTTCCAAAGCCTGAGAGTCAACAGCTTGTTCACGAGAAGAAACTCTAGCATAACCGACAATTATTCTGTTTTTTTCTAATTCAACTATCATTTTGCTCCTTGCTAATTCAATATATTTATTTAGTAGCCAGTATTTATATTTGCGACTAATTAATATGAAAATGTTAACAGTTTTTTGTGCATACCTAGCAGGCAGTGGCTATGCACAAAAGCTAGCCAATTTATTGGATTATTTAATAGTGAAATTACTCTTTTACAATTTATTCAGTCTGCTAATTATGAATAAAATAAAGAAAGAATAACTAGTATTTTCTCTTTGATTTCATCTCCTAAAAAAATTCTGCTCTGAAATAAGTTTCTCAAAGCAGAATTTGAATTTCATCTTCTGTGCATCTTTTTGGCTATTTGTTACTTTTCTTTACAAAACCCTTTTTGACTTTTTCCCCGTTTACCCTTTCCACCAACAAATAGAGAGCCGTCTGTTTCTAGAGCAGCAAACTGTAGATTGGGATTATTACGAATGCTTCTGAGAGTCTGTTTCCGAATCTTGATGTATTGGGAGTAAATAGAACTGAACTGAATGTCTTGTTGTGCAATTTTTTCAGCATGCACTCTGATAGCATCCTCAGTGGAATCCCAAGATTGAATTTGATTTGCTTGAAATTTAGAAGCAGATTTAAATCTTCGTGAAAGCAGAGAATTGAAGTCTGTGTTGATTTGCTTTAACATTGCATCACAGGAAGATTGTTTTCCTTTTCGAGAGCTTGTGTCTAATATTCCGGTTGTTTTAAAAGTCTTTTCTAATTGCTCACACTCATAGCTAACCCAAAGTTGAGCAGATGAAAGAGATGGTATTTCCTTTTTCCAGCCGAATAAATCTCTCTTTAGAATTTCTTCACAGAGATTTAGTAAAGCCCAAGATTGTAGAGCATGGGTTTTGTAGTCAAATTCCCAGCTAAAATGTAGCTCTGGTGGATCTGGGGTAAGGCTATCATTGGCGGTTTTATCAAAGTGAATTATCCACTGATTGATAGCTTTAAAAGCATCTCGATGAGATTTGAGTAATACACCAAAAGTTCCTTCATTTAGCTCTGAGCTTAAAATTCCTTTCGTCTTAAGAACAAAATCTGGTATAAATTCAAAAGCTTGAATATAGTCATTTCGATCTGGCGTTTCTTTACCGTGAATCTTCAACTCATAGATTGTTAGATTATAAGTACCTGGGTTACGTTCTTCTGCTGACGGATAAATTGTTTGTTGGTTCATTTAATTAATTCCGTAAATATCTGCTTATGTTGTATGAGATTTTTTAAGAAAATGTAAAGGTAAAGAGTGTTGGTAAAGAACATTTGCGTTGGTGGGATGCTGTTGATGCTTTCGGAGTTTGCTGGGAGTTTGTTCTTGGGTGCTACCTCACAAATTCCTCATATTTATCCTTTAATTTAACGTTAGAAGCAGATTTAGCCAGCTTCAAGGAAGCTGATCAAAATATTTGCTTTATCAAAACAGAATTCAGAAATCAGGAGCCAGAATTTTCTAATTCAATTCTGTGTAATTGCTGGACGTAGCTTGTTTATGTATAGCAAGTATAAAAGATTACTAATCTTGCTCTTAAAGGGTGAGGATTACCCAAACAAATTTGGGTGACGCAAGCGGTGAATAGCCATGAAACACCACACTAAATTCTTTGCGCTGTATCTCGTGGAGAAGACTTGGGACTTTACCTTTCAGTAACGTCTCCATACGAATAATTAGTGGCGAGTTTAAATCTCTCCCACTTTCTTGTTCTGATGGATGTATTCTTCTTCAATTTAAGCTTAATGGGCAAAATTTATGCTGACACTATCAGAACCGTCAAATTGGACAGCATCATCAGATAGATTTAATAACTATATTGGCTTCCCTTCACAATGCCCTATTACAGTTGCAATTGATCTGATTGAATTATCGCTAAAACAACCACGGCGTTACTTTGATCCGACAAAGTTGGCTCAACTTGTAGAATCGGTGAAAGAACACGGCATTTTAGAACCAGTGCTAGTTCGTCCACTTCCTCACGGTAAATATGAATTAATTGCTGGGGAAAGAAGAATCAGAGCTGCACGTACTGTAGGATTATTTGAAGTTCCTATTATTTCCCTAGAGCTAGATGATCAGCAAGCTCTACAAATTGCTCTGATGGAGAATTTGCAACGGGAAGAACTCAATCCAGTTGAAGAAACTGAAGCCATATTAGAATTACTATCGCTATCTCTAAAAGTGAGTCCTAATGAAGTCATTTCTTTATTACACCGATCTTTCAACGCCAAACAAAGAAACTTATCGCTGAATCAAAGCGATCTAATTAAATTAGACCAGATTGATTCAATACTTCTAATGATCGGAAAATTCAATGCAGCTAGTTTCCGTTCTAGTCGGCTTCCCTTACTGAAACTACCGGAAGAAATTCTCTCATCTCTGCGACAAGGTGAAATCGAGTACACGAAAGCCCAAGCGATCGCACGAGTTAAATCTGAACAACAGCGCACTGAATTACTCAAAACAGCGATCGCAGAAAATCTTTCTTTGAGCGAAATCAAAGCTAGAGTTAAAAAGCTTAAATCGGAATCACACTTACAATCACACAATGCTGTAACTGAAAGGTTAAATGAGATTAATAAGCTCCTACGCCAAAAACGTAGTGCTATCAAATCTCAAAACCAACAAAAAATCAACCAGCTTTTAGATGAAGTGGAGAAATTAATTGCCGAAAATTAAAAACGCAGAGATAATGTCAACAAATCTGCGTAATATTACTTAACAGAATGAAATCTCAAAACCATTGAAAAATTGACCTTTTGTTTTTTACTACTAGTTAGCTATATATTAATGTTTATAGTGTTAACTAGTAGTAAAAAATGCTTGACTGAATGGTTAATTTTTAAGAACTTTGGATTAACTAAGGCTCAGGAGGCTGGCTATCGCAGGCAGTAATTTAGCACATTGGGGTACGAGTTCGGCAACTTCCGATAAACCTGAGATCGTCCCTTTCAAAATTTTCAAAGCAGTTTTGGCGGCTCTTTGCAAGGTGCTATCATGTGGATTTTTTCCCGCTTCTGCTAGTGTTTTCAATTGTTCTAGAGCCTCTGCTTTGTCCTCCGATGACAAATTCGGTTCGGCTTCAATTGCCTTTTGTAGTTGCGCTAAAAGTTCCTTTAAACTTGGTTTGTCAGGTTCTGAAACTGAGGAGAGTTGATCAATAGTATTGCTGACATCACCACCAATGGCACCCAAATTTAATACCCCACTGACATCTGCAATTTGTCCGCTCATCACACCGCTAACATTACCGCCACCAGAATTAATACTAATTGAATGTTGTTCAGACATGGTTTCCCCCAAATTATAATAAGTTTCTACATAAAATTTATCCCCAGTGATCGCACTCATCACCATTTGCTCCAGACTGTGAATGCGCTCATCTTTCTCAGCTATTCCGGCTAGTAACGACTGTAGATCAGGATAAGGCAAGGATGAAATTTCCTGATACTGCATAAAATATTCTTGACTCAATTGAGAACGATCTGCTGTTCCTGTAACTCTGGCTTGCAGTCGCATTTTTTCCTCACCTCGTCCTTCCAGGGCAATGAGTTCCAATCCCGCCTCTGGATACTTTTCAGCCAGATGTTTGAGAGCGATCGCTACTGCACTGGGGTCGATACCGTTATGATGGTACAAATCAAGGGTTTTAAATGTATGTCCCAAGATTCGCAGATCGACATTTTGAGTATGATATAAATCTAAGGTTTTAATAATTGGCGCAATAAAGTCAGCAAAGTCTCCCTCCTGAAAAACCTCATTGCGGTTGTCTGGTTTGCGACAAGGATCGGGATCGGTTTTGGTAGGCAATTGCATATAAATGTATTCGCATTTCACCGCCTCCAATTTGGTATCTGTGGAAATACTCCAGTTTTGAATGATTGCACCAGTCAAACAGACGGCTGTTAAATCTGCATAGTAGAATTGTGCCTGTACCAAATTGGCTCTAGATAGATCAGCTTCTCGTAAAGTTGATTCGCTGAGTTTAGCACCAATAAAGCTGGCATCGACTAAGTTTGCTCCCTGTAAATTCAATCCTCGCAAATCCATCTGATTAAAACTTTGGTCAACACCTGTTTTTGTTACCACAAGTTTGCGGATTGGTTCATTTTCTAAATAAGTTCCTTCCGTTCGTGCTTCAGTCAAATACTTAGCCTGAAACCAACAGGTACGAGTGAGAATTGCACCGCGCAGATCAGTATGTTTGAGAGTAGCCGAAGTGAAATCTGCATCAGATAAATTTGCCCCGCGAAAGCTGGTTCCTCCCAGGCTACATATAGTAATGGCAATGCTACGAATGATTGCATATTTCTTATCACCTGCGATCGCCCGCCAGCCGATGTAATAACTGAGTGTAATCAGTGTGATCGTCACGCCAAACGCTATGCTTGATGCAAACACATTATTTGTTGAAAAAGGGTTCTTAGAGCCTACCAAAAGCGCAAGTGTAGTTGTTAATACAGCCATCATTCCCACAATACCCTGCCCAAAATTTCCAGCTAACATTATGGCTGTAGCTCCTGTAACTGCTACAATAGTTACCCCTACATTGACGAAGGCAATAGCCAAAGATGCCAGTATTATTTCTATAGCGTTTTGTATAGCGTCCCTACATTTATCTGATAAACCTATAAATATAGGTAGTATAGTAGCTAATGTTGCTCCGATCGCTATTGCAGAAGCTCCTAAAGCTTTTCCTAAGCCTCGATAAATCGTAAGTAGGAGAAAGATAATTAACCATATAACAGTTACAGTAAGGACTTGATAATTTACAATAGGGTCTTTTGTTTGAATTCCTAAAGCGACAAAAGTACCAACCAATACTAAAATACATGCACTCAGGAAAGACAGAAGTAACAAACCAAATCCTAGAAATATAGTCCGAGAGTAAGTTAATCCCGATAGCACCTGTTTGAATGTTGCTCCAGCAAGAATAGCGTTGGTGAAATTTACTCCTCGTAGATCGGCACCGCTAAAATCCGCATTTACTAAATCTTGTCCGCGAAAGGATTGCCCTCGGAGATTTTTATATTTAAAATCTTTAGGCATAGATTTTTAATAAGTATGTTAAATAAATAAGTAAGTAAGTAAGTAAGTAAGTAACTTTATAGATTATCTGCTTCTAGATTTTTTATGCCTGTTTATAAATTTTTGCAAATACGGCCAAAATTCAAATGGATCTATTAATATTTTTGGAATTTTTCCTACATTCATTGGTTGTATTTTAGGGACAAGGGCTTTAACTACCTTTTCAGGATGTTGTGGCTGTTGACTTTGTTGTATTTTTTCTAAAAGTTCAGTAGCAAGCTCTCTAATTTCGCTATTATCACTATGACTGTCTTCATCCAGAATATTCTGCAATTTATATAGATCGAGCTTTTCCAAATCCTGTATAAAAACATCATCTGGTGTTATGGGAGTAGGTAATTGAGAAAGAATTAGTCTCCTCATATCCTGACTAATATTTTCCTGATTAAACTTATCAATTAGCACAGTAACTGAAGGTTGACAAAGAAGCTTAGACGTTTCAGAATCAAAAACCTTGCTCTGTGTTAGTTTTGCTTGTTGCTGAAATTGGACTAAAGCTTCTTGTGTTAGAGTTCCAAAAATACCATCAATCTTCAGAGGTTTAGCAGGTGCTAAAGGGAAACCCCATTCTTGCAAAGCCTCTTGTAGTTTGCAAACACTCTCACCTCGACTATTTAAATGAATGGGTTCACAAGCTTTGAATATTAACGGTTGAGGTGGGTTAGATAGCACTTTATAAGTTTTCTCGCCAACAATACCATCTACTTTCAAACCTTGGTCTTTCTGAAACTGGCATACTGCTTTCTCTGTTTCATCACCAAAAAAACCATCAATCTCTAAGGGTTGGGAAGGCTTAAAAGGATCTTTCCAATTATTTAAGCTTCTTTGAATTTGACGAACGCGATCGCCTTTACTTCCTTTCTGAATACATTCAAAGTTTGACATAGCAAATACTCTTCCCTCTTTTCACTTGGAAGTTTGAATTGTAATTTGGTTATGTAGGGTAATTAGATAATATTTATTTTCAGTTTATAAACATATAGCAAGTATGCAGCATATAGAAATAGATTGATACAATTGTTTATCAAAAAAACTCTCACAATCTAAAATACGTCTTTAGTATAGCTAATTATTTTTATCCTAATAAAAAATATTTGTTTGTATTTAACGAATATATCCTAATTTTCTTGGTAAGCTACTAAAAATATTATCCCTATCTCTAAAAATGGTGCCAATGAAGTCATTCCCTGATACACATATTTTTAAACACCAAACAAAGAGGTTAAACTTTGAGTCAAAACGATCTAATCATTTTTAGATGAATTAGAGACATTAATTTCAGAAATTTAATAACGCAGAGATAATTTTATACAATATCTGCAATATTACTTAACATAGCGAAGTCTTTAAAAGCTTCATTTTTGGAGCTTTTATTTTTAATAGTTTGATAACTATATAAACAAATGTAATTAATAATATCTAACTGTAAAAAGTAGTTGACTATTTTAGCAAGCAAGTAAGACATTAAAAGCATAACAGCACAGTAATTCTGCTATGTTAGATGCTTTAGACAGCACTTTAGAATTATTGCTTGAAAAAGAACTTCCAGGCAGTCTCCCTTCTAAAGACACGAAAGTTTTTATCAGTTTTGTTACCCCTTATCAAGGAGCAATTAAACAAAAGCCAGCGATTAACTTATTTCTTTATGATGTAAAAGAGAATCTAGAGTTACGCAATAGTGCATGGTCAGTAGAACGTCAAAGTAATGGTCAAGCTAAGAGAAAACGTCCTCCTGCTAGAGTAGACTGTTCTTATCTCATTACTGCGTGGCCGCAAAATGAAGAGGATGTGCAGACAGAACACCAAATTCTAGGAGAAGTGATGAAGGTGTTACTGCGTTATCGCAAACTTCCTGAAAGTTTTGTTACAGATAATTTGGAAGGGCAAGAAATTCCCTTGAGACTGATTAGTTTACGTCCAAGTAACTTACAAAGTTTTGGGGAATTTTGGCAAGCAATGGGAGGTAAAGAAGGTACTAGACCCAAGGTAGTTTTGCATTGTACTGTTACTATCTCCGTTCCTGTAGATGAAACAGGGGAAGACGTGAGACTTGTGGGAATTTATCAACCCAACTCTTAATTTAGTAGGAGCAATGCTCGAATTATCCATATTTAACCAACAAATAGCAATCGCTGGTCAGGTTTTGCAAGGAGAGACGGAAAAACCTATTTCTGGGGCGATAATAGAAATTATCGAAATGCCAGAAAAATTCCGTGATATTTTATCCCTAAAAGTACTACAATACGGTTCGCAATGGGAAAAAATGAGCGAGCGACCTGACCGCAAAATGACCAGTATTGATGGTTATTTTTACTTTACTAATTTACCCGCTGGAGAATATATTCTTGAAGTATCCTTACCTAAGAGTCAGACTCGTTACCACAAAGTTACAACCACAGCCAAAGTATCTGCACCTGTTAATGGCAAACAGCCTACAGCGATGGCAGAGATAGTGCTTACACCTACGGGTATTAAAGGTATTATTACTGATGCCAATGACCCAAAAAAATTTATCGCCAATGCCAAAATCTACATCTCCGATAGTGGAGAGAGTGCCATTAGTGACCAAAAAGGTAAATATCTGTTAATTGAATTGGAATCACCCGCATCAGGTCAAAGGATAATGACTGTGATTGTATCAGCCACAGGTTATCAGCAAGTTTCCCAATCTTTAAAAATTCAGCGTGGGCAAGTGATTTCTTCACAAAACTTTGCTCTACCATCCAAATAAATATTCTATTTTCTCAACCTATCAACCCCAGGAGTTCATCAAATGCCAACCTATCTTTCACCAGGTGTTTACGTCGAAGAAATAGCTTCCGGTTCTGCGCCAATTGTCGGGGTGGGAACAAGTATTGCGGCTTTTATTGGTACGATTAAAGCAAATGTTTGGTCACCAAATAATACTAGCATTCCCTCAACTAGATCGGTGGGTAGTTCAACAAATCCAGTGGAGATTGGTACAAGTCAAGGTGGAACCCAAAAAAATTATTCATTAATAGCTGGAGATTACCCCATAGTTACAACATTAGGAAGTTATGGTTTCTTCGTCGATGGATCTCCTGTGGCTTTAGATGACACCAACCCCGTCACTAATAATGATGCTGACAAATCAGCAACTATAAAGTTTAAAGATGCGGTGGCTTCAGGGGCAAAAATTACCGGATATTACCAAGTTACATTACCTGTAACAGTAACTCCCAGTGACCCGAATATTGCTAAAGAAGGGGAAATTAAATTAATTACTAACTTTAGTGAATTTAAAAAATTCTTTGGCGACTTTTTACCACCTACTGGCGATAGCCAAGGACAAAACACCCTAGCACATACAGTTTATGGATTTTTTAGAAATGGGGGAACTCGTTGTTATGTAACTTGGGTAACAGGAGAAAACAAGATTGGTGGCGTTTTAGAGGCACTGGAAGCAATTGATGAGATTAGTATTGTTGTGGCTCCAGGTAATCTGGCCTTGCGAGATGATATTAAAGACCATTGCGAAAAATTAGGCGATCGCATTGCTATCCTAGATAGTCCAGAAGTGGTTGACCTGAGTGGTACAGGAGTTGTCAATACTCTTAAACCCTTCAACTCCACCTATGCAGCTTTATACTTCCCCTGGATTCAAGTATTTGACCCAGCCAGCAACGACAATATTTATATTCCCCCAAGCGGTCATATTGCCGGAGTTTATGCCAGGGTAGATGGACAAAGGGGAGTCTACAAAGCCCCAGCTAATGAAAATATTTTGGGGGCCTTAGATTTAAAATATAATCTCAGCAAAGCTAAACAAGATGGTCTTAATCCCGATGGTATTAACGTGATTCGCAAGTTAAACGGCAATATCCGCGTTTGGGGCGCGCGTACTTTAGGCGGTGATGCTAATACAGAGTTTAAATACGTCAACATTCGCCGCCACTTCAGTTATTTGCGAGACTCCATTGATAAAGGAACTCAATGGACTGTGTTTGAACCCAATACCCCCGAACTCTGGGCCAAAATCCGCCGCAATATCAGTGCATTTTTAGTCATGGAATGGCGCAGAGGTGCATTGTTCGGCACAACACCTGAAGAAGCCTTTTATGTGAAATGCGACGCAGAAAACAACCCTCCAGAGGTAAGGGATTTGGGACAAGTTGTTACAGAAATTGGTTTAGCAGTCGTTAAACCCGCAGAATTTGTGATTTTCCGTCTGAGCCAATGGGCTGGTGCTGGCAAATAGGAAATGGTGAATCTGATGCAGACTAGAGAATCAAACATCCCAGGTATTTCACTGGAATATGTCGTTCCTACACCAGACCCTGAGTTATTGACGGGTGTGCCTGTATTCTTTGGTTTAGCATCGCCCAAACAAGGAGTAAAGCAACCCAAAAAGCTGACCTTGGCAACCCATTTTCAGCAGTATTTTGATAGTGCCAAGGGATATTTAGCTGATACAGTTACAGGGTTTTTTGAAAATGGAGGTCGTATTTGTTATGTGATGGGTCTATCTGAGAATACCTTCAAAGCCCTAAAAGCAGGTTTAGAGGTGAGCGAAGTCTTAGAAGATATCGATTTGGTTTGTGTTCCAGATATCATGTTGCCTTCAGATGCAGAAGTTATAGCAATGCAGCAAGCAGTTTTACAACTGCGTTCAGATGCAGAAGTTATAGCAATGCAGCAAGCAGTTTTACAACACTGTGAGCGTATGGGCGATCGCTTTGCAATACTGGATGCTTTAAATGATCCACAAAAACTCCCCGGACAACGCCAACAACTTATTAGCCGTAACGCTGCATTATACGCACCTTGGCTAAAAGTAGAGTCTCGTCCTCATCCAATTCCCCCTAGTGGTCATATTGCTGGCATATATGCAAGTTGCGATCGCACAGTTGGGGTACATGGCGCACCAGCCAATATCCCCCTTACAGGAGTATTGGATTTGAGTTTCTCCCTCACTTCTACAGAACAAGAACAGTTGAATCTCGCAACTGGAGGAGGAGTCAATTGCATTCGTAGCTTTCAAGGGCGTGGAATGCGAGTGTGGGGAGTGCGTACCCTCAGCCCCATCCCTGAATGGCAATATGTCAACGTACGACGCATATTTATCACATTCGGACGCTGGGTGAACATGAACTTAGCCGATACAGTATTTGAACCCAATGCTTTTCCCTTATGGGTGCGATTGCAAAGGGAACTAAGCGTCTATTGCGAATCCTTGTGGCAACAAGGTGCATTGCAAGGTGCTTCTCCTCAAGAGGCATATTACGTCAAATGTGATGCCGAAACTAACCCCCCTCAAAATCGGGATATTGGCAAAGTCATAGCAGAAATTGGTTTATCCCCCACAGTTCCCGGCGAATTTATCCAACTATTACTAGTGCAAAGTAATAGCGGAATTACAGTTACTTAAATTCAATCCCAATTAGTTACAGGAGATTATTTTATGCCGACAATTTCTAATCCTCACGACCCTTATAGTGGCTATAATTTCTGGGTAGAATGGGATGGTATTGTTCATGCTGGTTTTCGTGAATGTAGCGGCTTAACAGCAACTCGCAAACCAGGAACATACAGAGAAGGAACAGACAAAGCATTAACTCAACGTCAAATTCCTGGTCTGAATAGTTATGGTAATATCACACTCAAACGGGGAATTACTGATAATAAAGAACTATGGGAATGGCACAAAAAATTACAAAATGGTGAAACAGATCGGCGTAACGTGTCAATTATTTTAGCAGATGACAAAGGAGTAGAAAAAATACGTTGGAACTTAGAAAATAGCTGGCCAACAACATGGAATGCACCAGATTTCAATGCTACCTCTGATGAAGTAGCAATAGAAACTTTAGAGTTAGTTCATGAAGGAATTACTGTTGGTTAACCAGAAATAGGGAGATGGGGAAGAAGAACTGTTGACTAATGACTAATGACTAACAAAAATGCAACAAACTGAATTTCCTTTTATCTTACCTCAAGGCTACCTTGACCCAGAAGGTAATACTCATCATGAAGGCATCATGCGGCTGTCAACGGCCTATGATGAAATTGCCCCAATGCGAGACCCCAGGGTGCAGAAAAATCCTGGTTATTTGGTGATTATTCTCTTAGCGAGAACAATCATTAAACTAGGAACTTTAGACCAAATTAATACCAAAATTATCGAGGGGTTATTTTCTGGAGATTTAATCTACTTACAGGATTTTTATCAGAGGATTAACCAAAATGGTCATAGTCGTTTGCGGGTAGCTTGTCCCCACTGTGAGGGAGAGTTTGAAGTAGAAACTGTACCGATGGGGGAGTAGTTTGCTACCCCACAGAACGGCTGCTGGAGGAGGTAGCTTACCTTGCTTATCATTTTCATTGGTCGTATGAACAGATTATGGCAATGGAACACCGAGAACGTCAGCAGTGGGTGACGCAGGTAGCACAAATTAATCAGCGCCTTAGTGAGTGAATAAGAAAATGAATCCCAAGCTTATCGCCCTCAATGCAGCTTTAGCCGCAGGTTCAACAGCCAGTTTAGCGGGACATGATCCCTACATGGCTTATAACTTTTCTGTAGAAATTGGTGGAGTTGTTGTTGGTGGTTTTAGTGAAGTTAGCGGTTTAAGTAGCGAAATTGATTTGGAGTCTTATGAGGAAGGAGGTTTGAATGATTATATTCATAAATTCCCCAAACATACCACTTATCCTAATTTGGTTTTAAGTCGCGGGTTAGTCAATATTGATTTATTTTATATCTGGTATAAAGCTACTAGCCAAGGATGGATTCAACAGTTAAACGGGACGATTCTTTTACTTAATAACCAGCAAATTCCAGTCATGTGGTGGACTTTTAAAAAAGCATATCCCGTAAAGTGGGAAGGCCCACAGTTTAATGCAAGTAGTGACGAGATTGCTATAGAAAAAATTGAACTGGTGCATCAAGGAATTTCTAAGTTATAAAATTATGGCAAATTCTTTAGCAAATTGGCAGGACGCTCTAGATACTAGGTTGGTAAATCGATTGACTCGTCCCTTACATCAACCAGGGATAATGAATTTGATGATGGGTCAGCGTATTATTAATCGTTGCGATCGCTTTTTACATCGCTTACCCCTACTCAACCAGCAAATACAACGTTGGGGTAGCACCAATACTCTATCATCAGAGTCAGTTCCGATTGTTTATGCACAGCCTACAAATTTGGTGCAAGCACAGCCAGGAGAGAATGGATTAAATAGTCCTATATCAACTAATACTATAATTCAAAGAAAATTAGATACTACTGAATCATTACCAATGACAAAATTCATATCTACTGCTCATTCTTTAGATACAACAAATTCATTTGTGGATTCAAAAACACAAATTCACCAAGCAGACACACCGCTAGTTTCGTCACAATTAACTTCCATTAATCACGCTCCATCAGAAGTTGCATTAACAGATAATCCCACTCCTGTTTTTATCCAAAATACTGAATCAAATCTGTTCAATCAAAAGGTGATCGCTACAACAGATAGTCAAATAATTACAAACCAACCGATAAATAATATTGAGCGGCAGCTACAAAATTCTTCTACATCACAATCATTTTTATCTATCAATACTAAATCAAATCATTTAAATAAAAAGGTACTCGCTGCATCAGATAGCACTATAATTACACCACAGTCTATAACTCGTCTTGAGCAGCAATTAATCCCGATTATTCAAGCCAAACTCCAAAATAATTCTCAATCACAGTCATCCATTCCTATTGCTAATAAATTAAATCTTTTATCTAACAATCGCTCAATAACATCAGGTAATGATAAAGAAAATTATCTAGCGTCTACCGCAAATTTGAGCAATGTTCAAACAACTTTCCCAACTCCTAGCAAATTAGATATTAAACCAGGATGGAATATAAACTCTTCTTTGGATGAACTAAATTCTCCATTACCAAAGAATGGGTTAAATCAAAATGCGATCGCCGCATCGCAGAATCCGGTAGTTAAACCCCTACCCATAACTGATATTGAGCATCTAATACTCAATTCTTATACATCACAAACTTTAGTTAATTATCCACCAAAATCATCAGGTGATTACGCCGAAAATTTTCCTGTAATTCGGCAAAAAAACACAATCACAGAAATAGCGACTGAACAACTTCCTATAGTCACTGCACAAACAATAACTAATCAAACTCATAGTCAAAAAAATATTAATCCTCTTCCTCTTACTATTGTTATTCCAACCAATCACACACCATTAAAACCTAAATCTGCGCCTTTACCTTTAGCTAAAATCACCTCATCATCAAAAAGTAACAGCCAACCAGTTAACCACCATCCCACATCTAATACAGATTATTCATCGCCTCCTAGAAGCATTACACCTCCAGTGTCCTCAACAAAAACTTCAGTCTCTTCTATAACTACTAAGAATACTGATATTGATATTGATGCGATCGCTAGTCAAGTTGAACGTAAACTTATGCGTCGGATAGTAATAGAAAGTGAACGCAGGGGTAAAAATCGATGACTTTAGAGAAATTAACTATCAAAGCTGAAAAAAGTAATCCAGGGGACTTTGCTGATAAATTCAAAGTTCTGTTTAATCCTAATGAAGTAGAAATTATCAAAACAGGCTGGACGATGCAAAAGTATGGCCCGGTAGCATCTAAAGAATTAACTCAACTCAACCTAGATTTGTTCTTTGATACTACATTAATGAGATTACCGCCGGAAAATGTACAAAACTATACTCGCAAAATTTTTAGTTTGACTCAACCGCGTATTGGTACAAATCCTAAACGTCCGCCTCGTTGCCAATTAATTTGGGGAACTATATCCGGTAAAGATAGTATTTTATTACCTGATGGTTTTTTAGAAAGAGTTACTAAAAAATTAACTCATTTTCTGGAGGATGGTACACCCGTCAGAGCCACCTTAAACTGTACATTTAAAGAGTGGAGAGAGCCGAAAAAAAAGGCAAAAATTCTCAATCCCATTGATGATCCAGTCAGAATTGTTAAACAGGGAGAAACTTTAAGTAGTATTGCAACTGAAGAATATGGTGATCCCGCTTTATGGCGGGTGATTGCGGCAGAAAACAAGTTGAATAACCCACGCATATTAAATCCTGGAACTGTGTTAACAATTCCTCCTTGGAGAATTACTAACTCGAACCAGGAGCAGTAAATCATGCCAAATGACGCTTCTTCATTAAATCCTCGTCTCCAAATTTTGGTTCAAGGCAAACCCCTCAAGGCAGAAATAGAGGCTGATTTGATCTCAGCATTAGTATCTGAGGATTTGGAAGCACCCAGTATGTTTGAGTTGCAATTAGTTACTTGGGATATTGTTAAACAACAAATTACATGGGTGGATGACAATATATTTGATATTGGTAATGAAGTAGAAATTAAGATGGGGTATGAAAAAGATATTCAAACTGTGATATTGGGAGAAATTACAGGATTAGAACCAGAATATACCCTGGATGAGTTACCAATATTAGTAGTGCGTGGTCATGATTTCCGCCATCGGCTGTTACGAGGAAGACACACAAAATCATTCCTAAAAGTTAAGGATAGTGAAGTTGTTAATCAAATTGCTAGAACTAACGGGCTGACAGCAAAAATTACTGATAGTAAGGTGATACTAGATTATATTTTGCAGCATAATCAGACAGATTGGGAGTTTTTAAATGAGAGAGCTAAACGTATTGGTTATGAAATAACAATCGATAAAAAAAATCTCTATTTTCGTCCCTATCAAAATACACAAGATAAACTTTTGACTCTCACTTATCCAGAAAAAATACAGGAATTTATACCTCGACTAAGCACTATGAATCAGGTACAAAAAGTAGAAGTAAGAGGTTGGATTCCTAAAGATAAGAAAGAAGTAATAGGTAAGGCATCGGTAGGACAAGAAGGTGGCACAATGGGAGGTTCAACATCTGGAGCTAAAGCAGTTAAAAAAACCTTTGGAGAATCTAGCCAGACAATAGTTATTCAACCTGTATTAAGTAAAGAAGAAGCCGATAGCATAGCTTTAGGGCAGTTTCAAAATATGGTACTTGCCTATATTACTGGTGAAGGCATTTGTCAAGGTAATCCTGAATTACGTGCCGGGAAAGTAATTGAAATTTCTGGTGTTGGTAAAAGATTTGGTGGACTTTATTATCTCAATAGTGTAGAACATTTTTATATACAAAATCAGGGTTATAAAACTTCATTTACTGTCAGGAGAAACGCCACATGAATGGATTAGATTTGTTAATAAATAATCACAATCAAGATAATACTCGTTTGTATGGAGTAACAGTTGGTATAGTAACTAACAATCAAGATCCAAAGAAAGAGGGACGAGTCAAATTAAAATTTCCTTACTTATCTAACGCAGAAGAAAGTAGCTGGTCAAGAGTCTTAACCCCAATGGCAGGAAATGACCGTGGTATTTATTTTTTGCCAGAAGTAGATGATGAAGTTTTAGTTGCTTTTGAACACGGTGATATTCATTTCCCTTACATTTTAGGTGCTTTATGGAATGGTCAAGATAAACCACCTGGTAAAAATGATGATGGCAAAAACAATCAAAGGATTATTAAGTCTCGCAGTGGTCATCAGATTATTTTAGATGATACTGATGGGGAAGAACAAATTATTATTCAAGACAAGACTGGTAAAAATAAAATTGTGTTTAATTCTAAAGAGAATAACATGAATATTCAAGTTGAGAAAGATTTAACTATTGCCACTAAAGGAAAAATTATATTAAAAAGTAGCGATAATGATATTTCCCTTGAATGTAAAAATTTGCAAATCAAAACCCAAGAAAATTATCAATTGACAGCAGGTAAAAACTGTATCATTCAAGCTAATCAAAAGTATGAATTAGAAGCCAAATCTGGTTTAGAAATTAAATGTGCAGCCGGAGTTAAAGTCAATGATGGTGCTTTAGAGGTGATGTAATGGAAATTGATTTTTTAGGCATAGGATGGACTCTACCCATTATTAAAGATGAACAGGGTCAAATTGAGATGGCACGATATGAAACTGCTGTGAGTAACTCAATTTGGATGATTCTGAGTACAGCTAAAGGGGAACGGATTATGCGTCCTGATTTTGGCTGTGATATTCACGAAAAGGTCTTTGCCCCTAATAGTTTAGGAACAATTGGGCAAATTGTCAGTGATGTCAAAGATGCCTTAATTGAATGGGAACCTCGCATTGATGTTTTAGATGTGGATGCAATTCCTGATCCAAGTCAACCAAATGTGATTTTAATTCAAATAAATTATCAAATTCGCACAACAAATAATATTTTTAATTTGGTTTATCCTTTTTATATACAGTGATTGTTTATGACTTCTTTACCTCCCAAAATTGACCAGCGTACTTATGAGGAGATTGTTCGGCAAATCGAAGCATTTGCTGAAGATTATACCAATGGCATAAAAGAACCAAAAGGAGGATGGAAGCCCCCTGGAGCAATAGAAATTGATTCAAAGTCTGAATTGTTATCTGGTCTTATTCTAAATGAAAATATTCCGATTAAAGTTGAACCAAAAATTGCTAATTTAGTCGGTAAAATTCTCAATGAAGACGTTGATTTAAGTAATATTTTTATCAAAAAAGGTACATTAGTTACTGAAGAAATTGCTCAAAGCATTGTTAAAATTAAGGAAAACAAGCCAGTAGAAGTATTACTAGCAACGAGAAATACTCTCATAGATGGAACCTTAGCGCAAAAGATTAGTCAAATTGATGGGTTGAAGCAAGTAAAAATTAAGGTACAACCACCTAGTATTATTGAAGTTGAGCGAAAAAACTGGATTGCTCGAACATTAGCAGAAGACATAGGCAGTGATATTAAATCAGGTACAGTAATAGATGAATATCTAGCTAAAAAAATTGAACAACTTGGAAGAGTCAAGGTCAAGGTTAAGGTAGAAACTGATGTTGGTCAAGCTTTGATTCGCATCTTTGCTAAGATGCTGAAGGTGGTAAGCGATCGCCTCAACCAAGTTCCTGAAAAAAATTTCCTGGCTTTCCTAGATTTAATCGGCGGAGAACTCAAACCCCCTCAACCAGCGAAAGTTCCTTTAACCTTTTATTTAGCAGAAGGAAGTCCCACAGATGGCTTAGTTCCTGCTCATACTCAAATTTCTGCACCACCCGCAGAGGGTTCAGATGAGGAAATCGTATTTGAAACGGATCGGGAACTGGTTGTCACAACGACGGAATTAAAAGCAGTATTCGTGCGCGAACCCAGTCAGGATAAGTATAGCGATCTCTCCGAGATCCGCTACGCGGAGCGCACTTTGGAAGCCACAGGCAAAAAAGATGCAGCCTTCTTAGCTTTTACTGGCGATCGCCCGATTCCCCATTCTCTTTATATAAGTTGTCCGGAAATTTTTAATTTACCAGAATTAAAACAACTAAAACTAACTATTGTTGATAGCACCAATCAATTTCAAAATCTACCCCTGAATTGGTCTTATTGGGATGGTTCTCAATGGGAAAAACTAGAACATAGCCCAAAATATGAAAATAATCAATTTATTTTTACTAATTTACCTATTCCAAGTTTTTATAAAATAAACGAACAAACAGCAAGATGCTTGCAAGCCAGTTTAACTAATATATCCTCTCTGTCTGGCAATTTACCTCAAGTTACTAATATTCAAGGTAGTATAACAGTCACACAATCTAATTTAATTCCGGAAGTTTGCTTATTTAATGCTACTCCTTTAGATATCAGCAAAGATTTCTATCCTTTTGGTGAACAACCGGAACTTAATGATACATTTTATATAGCTTTACATGACACATTTATTAAGCCGAATGTCAAGGTTACATTTGATATAATTTTAAGTCGTAAGCCTATCAATACAAGTAATTTAAAAATTAGTTGGGAAATTGGCAACGGTCAAGTATGGGAAGAAATAGCAGCTACAGCTAATAATAATCAAATAAGCTGGATAGCAGATTTTTCAGCACTTCAGTTTACTAATAAAAATACTATCCAGGCAACTTTACAATTCCCAGAAAAAAATCTCCCTTCTCCTAGTAGCGTGAATGGAAAAACTCGTTATTGGATTCGCGCACGCATCATTGATGGTCATTATGGCAAAGCCGCAAGTGAGCGTACATATCCTATTTATGATGATTTAGCAGTTATTAAAAAGGCAACTACAGCAACTGTCAGCGAAATTGAAGTTGATACTATCGATTTATTTAAACAGGGTGATAAAATTCGGATTATCCCTTTAAATAAGGGATTTTCAGAAGAAAATCAAATTAAAGAAAAGCCAGAGAATAATAAACTGATCCTAAACACCCCAACTTTGAACAGCAGTTTAGAGGTAGGAACTCGTATTATGCGTAAGGCAATACTGATTGAGACAATCCCACAAACTTACGATCCGCCTCTGATTAAGTCATTAAAATTAAGCTACGATTTTACTGTAAAAGAACAGGCTATTTATTCTGCTGAGAATGATTTTATCTATACTTATGTACAACCACAACAATCATTTCAACCATTTGTAATAACCGAAGATAAAGAACCTACTCTCTATCTCGGATTTGATCAATCATTCGAGAATAAAACAGTTACTCTTTATGCTCAAGTCGAGCCACCATTACCAAATGAATTATCAGATAATAATCTGTTAGAAAAACCTCAATTAGTTTGGGATTATTCTAGCACCTTTGGTTGGCAAAGGTTAGGAGTAAAAGATGAAACTCAGGCATTTTTTCAACGAGGTTTGATTCAATTTGTTGCTCCCGCAGACTTTAGTCAGAAAGAAACCTTTGGAAAACAATTATATTGGTTACGAGTGCGTTGGGTTGCAGGTAATTTTCGGGTTAAACCTCGTCTACGTCGCTTGTTAACTAATACTACTTGGGCAGTTCAAGCAATTAGTTTACAAGCAGAAGTTTTAGGTTCAAGTAACTACGAAGCAAATCAGGTTTTTGTTGCCAAAAATACTCCTATTTTGTCAGGACAGCAGTTAGAAGTCCAAGAAGTCAACATTCCTTCCCAAATAGAACCCGATCTCGTCAAAGTAATTCGAGATAATTTAGGAGAAATTGAAGAGATTTGGGTAGTTTGGCAGGAAGTACCAGATTTTTACGGTTCTAGTGCGAGCGATCGCCATTATATTTTGGATCGTCAAACTGGGGAAATTCGCTTTGGGAATGGACAAGCTGGGATGATTCCCCCGAGAGGACGTAATAATATTCGCCTGTCTTTTTATCGAACTGGAGGAGGTAAACAGGGTAACGTCTCTGCACAAACCATTAGCCAATTGAAAACTACTATTCCCTATATTGATCGGGTAATTAACCTGGAAGCAGCAGCAGGTGGGGCTGAACAGGAAACTTTAGATCGTCTCAAGCAACGAGTACCAAAGCAATTACGTCACCGCGATCGCGCTGTCACTATTGAGGATTTTGCAGACTTGGCTTATGAAGCTTCTACAGAGGTAGCAAGGGTGAAAGTGATTACACCAGATCTGATGACGGTGAATTTTAGTTCATTGACAGAAGACTTTTGGCTAGAACCTACCAAAGCAGATGTATCATTTGCAGATAAATCGCCAGAAATTCGCAAAAAAATCGAGGAAATTAACCAGCGTGCAGGACAAGTTAAATTGATTATTTTGCCCCATAGTAGCGATCGCCAACCAACCCCTAGTTTAGCTTTGCTAGAGCAAGTCGAAACCTATATCCGTTCTCGTTGTGCAGCGACGGTAGATTTATTAGTGACAGCCCCAAAATGGCAAGAAGTTACTGTAACTGCAACTATAACTCCTGTGTCTCTTGAAAGCGCAGACTTGGTGAGAAACAGTGTTAGACAACGCTTAGAAACTTTTCTCCATCCCTTAACCGGCGGAAGAGGGGAGGGATGGCAATTTGGACGTTACCCAAAAGAATCAGATATTTACGCCATTATTCAATCTATTCCGGGAGTGGATCATGTTAATTCGGTGGAGTTAGTTCCAAAAGACACCGATTCATCATTGAGTGCTGATTGTGTAATTTATTCTGGGCAACACAACATCAATCTTAGCTAACTTTTAAATTGATGATTTTGACTGCGGAGGAAAAAAAGTGGCTTTACCCTTACCCAACCTTGACGATCGCACTTATAACGACTTAGTGGAAGAGGCAATTGCTCAGATTCCTTTAGAATATCCAGACTGGACAGATCATAATCCTACAGATACGGGAATTATTCTGATTGAATTATTGGCATGGTTAACAGAAATGGTTCTCTATAGAGTAAATCAAATTACTGATGAAAATTATGTCAGTTTTGTGAATTTACTGAGAGAAGAATCGTGGCAGTTACCTATTAATATTCCTAACCAAGAGCGACAACAAATTTTGCAATCCGAAATTCAGAATACCTTATTAAAATTACGCCAAGTTTATCGAGCCGTTACCCCAGAAGATTTTGAAAATCTGGTACTTGTGGATTGGAATAAATTACATAATGCTGATGCTGTAAAAATTGCACGAGTTAAATGTCTAGCATCTCGAAATTTAGAGTCAAATGCAACTTCTGCTAAGGGGCATATTAGTTTAGTAGTAGTTCCCGAAAATAATAGCAAAGAAAATCAGCAAAAAAATAAATATCAAAAATTATTAGACTTTCTCAACGGACGTAAGCTTTTAACTACACGCCTACATATCGTAGAAGCTGATTATGTATCTTTAACTATAGATGCAAATTTAGTGCTTCAGGATGGTGCCAAACCAGAAAATGTCAGAAAACAGGCAGAAAAAGAAGTAGAGATGTTTTTTGAACCTCTGAATTCACAAAAATATTGGCAGGGAAAAGGATGGCCTTTTGGTCAAAGTGTATATCGTTCAGCATTATATAAGTTATTAGATGATTTAGAGGGTGTAGATTATGTCAAAGCCCTAAAAATTAATCAGTCTGAATCTGACGTTTATTTACAAGATAATCAGTTAGTTAAATTCGATATTAACAATAGTAAATTTAAAATATTGGTAGCATTTAGCAATGAACTTAAACCAATTTGAATTAGTTAGTAACTATCATCAATATTTACCAGCAATTCTCCAAAAAGATATTTTTATTGGGAAATTTTTGCTGGGTTTTGAAAAAATTCTCAGTGGCTTAAGTGAAAGCCCTAGCAAAGAGCAAATTATTACAGCTAATACCCAAGACATTCCAGGATTAGAAGAAATTATTGATAATATTCACCTTTATTTCAATCCGAGAGATACCCCAGAAGAATTTTTACCTTGGTTAGCAAGTTGGGTAGCCTTAAGTTTACGAGACGATTGGCCAGAACAAGTTAAAAGAGAGTTTATTCAACAAATTGTTCCTCTGTATCAATTACGGGGTACAAAGCAAGGATTAATCGAAACATTGCAAATTTATTTAGAAAAATCTGGATTTGGTAAAACAGTTGATGTCTTCGATGAATTTGAAAATTTTCCTAATTATTTTCAAGTTCAACTAACTTTAAATGACCGCGATCCTGATAAGTATTGGCGACAGGCTAAAATTGCCAAAGCAATTATTGACCAAGAAAAACCAGCACATACATTTTATAGCTTAAAAATTCTTGTACCAACGATGCAGCTAACTAAGCAATCGTACGTTGCTTATTATTTCAAATTATTTGCACCGCCATTAAATCAAAAATTTGCTATAGAAGTTACAATTACACCCAATAACGTTAATAGTGTTCCTATTACCCAATTGGCTAAACAGCTAGTTGTTCAAATTCAAGGGAACTCAAAAATTATTACTCCTTACTCACCGGAAATTATTGTTAGCGATCAATTTTTTTCTGTTAAACAAAATTTAACTTATCAGAATTTACAAGAAAACCTAGCTGGATTTAATGTAACACTATCAAATCGAATCGATAAACAGTTTATTGGTAATTTAACTGTGAAGCTACATTTTTCAATCAATGATAAGGACTTTGAAAATATACTTGTAGCGGAAAATGATGTACAGTTATCACCAGTTCTCAAAATTTGCATTCAAAATGAAAAAAAAGAAATTATTGCTGGTAATACAATTTTTCAACCAGCTAGTAAATCGAAACAACCGGGGATGAAGTTGACAGAATATGTTTGGACTAAACCCTATAGCTTTCAGATATTTGAACCACCAAAAATTCAAGAATTACAACCTAATATAATTGCGCTGATTGAAAAGCTAGAACTTGCCGCTATTGTGGAAATTACCAAACCGGATACCATCACCACAGATTTACTCAATAAAATTACAGTGCGCCTGCAAGATGATTTATCTGATTTTCATTTATTAACACCAGCAACCATTATAGATAGTAATAAAATTACAATTAAGCGCGTCCTCTCCTACCAACAATTTCTGCAAACTATAGATAAGTTAGCAGTAACTATCAAAAATCTTAACAACGCTGAGATTGTCGGCAAAGTAATTGTTCAAGTATCTTTCAACTTAAATCAGCGTTTATCTACTTATAAGTTACTAGAGCAAACCTTTCATCTTGCAGCCGTTCCACTGGAAGATATTTTACAAATTTGCTGGGTCAATGATAAAGGAGAAATTATGTATGAAACCATACATAATGACCAAGGAAAAATTGTTGCACAAACAATACCAACTATTTTAGGAACAAGTAGTCAAATAGAAAAAAAATTTCAAGGAGAAAACCATGTCTAACACCACTGATTTTACTAACTTTACTAACGAACGTCCTAACTATTTTCCTGGTCAATATTTGCTAGAAGATGACTTTGAACTTCAGCATAGATATTTTAGCGATCGCCAACGCTACTATAATCAAAGTCTTCATATTTCAGGAATTATAGAAGGAATAGAAGTTAAATTTGATACAACTTCAAAATCCGTAAAAATTACATCAGGTTCGGCTATAGATAAAGATGGCAATCTGATTATTTTAAAACAAGAAAGTACATTTTCTGACTTTAAGAATATTACTGACGGTGAACTCTACATCCAATATGATGAAAACAAACAAAATCAACAGCAAAAAGATGTAGCAGATAGCAATACTCGTTGGGTTGAAAATCCCAAAATAGGATTTGCAGTTACAACTCCTGCAAATGGTGTCAAGTTGGCAAAATTGACCATTAAGGATAATACCATTACTCCTGATACTATTTTGAGAGAATATTCAGGTTTATCCCTACCAAATTCTAGTGGTCAAGCTTTAACTCTTCGTTCTGCTGGAAATACTAATCCCAACCTAGCAGTTTTAACAGGTAGCTTAAAAATCGAGGGTGATTTAACTGTAAATGGAAATTTTCAATGTAGTAATGGTGCGGTCACAAATGTATTAGCGATTGGTGATACACCTTACACCAAAAATACTGGTGGAAATCGTGAGTGGATGACGAAAGGGATGAAGATTTTTTGGGATAGCGACAATCTATTTATCGGTTTAAAGAATGAAGGAGATAACCGCAAAGATGCCATAATTGCTTGGGGTGACGATCCACAAGATAACTTGCGATTTATTTATGCAGGTTCTGGAGGCGCTGTTTCTGGAAGTGAAGTAATGAAATTAACTCCAGATGGTAATTTATCAGTTGCTGGAACAATTTCAGGAACCATAGATACAAAAAATATTACCTCTGGCGTATTAGATGTTGCACGAATTCCTAGCTTATCAGCAGATAAAATTACCTCTGGAACGATTACTGGTGATTTAACTGTTAATAGTTTAACCGTCAGTGGTAATATCACCGGAAAAAATTTATCGCTTGCAGTAGACAATCTTAAGCGCGGTACATTATTTCTAGCTACAGCAGGAGACTACAACCATGCACTGTATAATAACTACTCAAACATCGATAATGAAGGAGCATGGGATGGAGCTAAGTTGAATGTTAACAATGGGTTAAATATCCGAGTAGGATCTGAAAAAAATAAAAGTACAGCCTTGTATATCAATAATACTGGTAATGTTGGCATTGGTACAAATAATCCTGGTGAATACAAATTAAATGTACAAGGTAATCAGTTGATTCAAGGTAGTTTAACAGTCAATGGATCTGCTCAATTAGGCGGATTTAGCGATGCTGACCAAGATGAATGGCCTAGAGTAACTTGGTATAGAGATACCAATAAAAATTGGGATGAAGGTTTACTTAAACATGGTTCTAGTAGAGGAGTTTTTAAAAAAGCAGGATACGGAATTCATTTTCATCAAAGTCGAGAATTTGGTTTGTGGTCTACTAACTGGGATGCCTTATTTGCTGTTGAAGGTCAGACCGGAAATACTTTTATTAAAGGTAATTTAACGGTTAACGGAACAGGAGCTTCTTCTTTGGCTGGAAGTTTAACAGTTACCGGAAATTTGACGATTAACACAGGTGGTGCGGGTTCATGGAATAAATTGGTTGTAAATACGACATCTGAATGGGGAGATGGAACTACTCAATATGTGACAATTGGAGCAGGTGGAGCAGCAGGGATTATGTTATCTAATCCCCATATTACTTGGAGAGACAACAGAGCTTCAATTCGTTATGGACGTAGTGGAGGAATACAAACCGGTTCTTATTGGGATGCTGGCGTTCGTGGGGATGGCTCGTTTTCTTTTGCATTAGATGGAGCTAGCGATCAAAAGCTAACCATCGCAAAAAATGGGAATATATTAATCCAAGGAGCGATACAACCCAGTGCTGGAAGCACAGAAAACAACGGTATTATGTTCCCTAAAGATCCTGGTGGTGGTGGCGGCGATGCAGCGTGGATACGCTATTACTCACGCAACCCTGATTCCACTGACGCGGGACTCAAAGAACAGTTGACTTTAGAAATTGGCACATCAAATGATCCACAAGATCATATTGCCTTGATGCCTTCTGGCGGGGTGGGAATTGGCACAAATAATCCAGCAGCAAAACTTGAGGTAAAAGGAACTACAAAAACCTCCAAATTACAGTTGGGTGATAAATGGCTACTGTCAGGTGATGGGGATGGTGAAGCAAATGACGATTGGTTGAGGCTTAAGTCTCCAACTGTACCAAAAGATTATTATGGTGGTTTTGCAGCAGAGAAATTATGGTGTCGTAGTGGTGTTGCCAATGGTTCAGATATACGCATGAAGAAAGATATCAATCTTTTAAGGAAATCTTTAGAAAAAATTGTTTTATTACGAGGTGTAGAGTTTCAATGGAAAGATAGCCAGCAGAGTACAATACCACAAATTGGCATAATTGCTCAAGAAGTAGAAACTGTCTTTCCAGAACTGGTAGAAATTGGACCTAACAAAATGAAATCTGTTAACTATACAGGATTTATTCCAATTCTTATAGAAGCGATTAAGGAGCAACAAGAACAGATTTCGACTTTACTAATGCAAATTCAAGAACAACAAAGCCAAATAGAAAAATTGACTTAACATAAATTACTATTTACCAAGAATTGATAATCATCTACGAATCAAACAATGTCTGACTTCATTCTCATCACAGGCGATAAAGCCATGTTTAACCCCACCTTTGGACAAGCAATTGTCACCGTGCGTCCAGGGGATTTAATCGGCACAGGGAAGGATAAAATTAACCAAAAACCAGTCTGTGTTGATGGTGACGAAAAAAAAGTTATCGTCCCTGGTTGTCCCTATATGACCCCCCAATATAGTATCCCTGGGGTGGGAATACTCTCTATTGAATCTTTAGCGGGGAACCAAAAAGCCAAAAAGACTAAATCAGGTGGGAAACCAATGCTGCTTAAAGGTGCAACTTTTAAGGCTAAATTTCAAGTGATGGTTCCCGCACAACAACCAAATATACCTAGTCCGATTCCCGATGCTACCCCCCACTATACCGGTACAGGGACATTTATGTCGATGAATGTAAAAATCAAAGGAACTTAATTAAATCATGAAAGAACAATTAGAAAAACGCCTCGCGGAACTCAAAGCTGAATTTGCATCTGGACAAAAAGTTATGGCAGATTTTGAAGTGCAACAAGCAAATCTGCGCGATAAAATGTTGCGGATTAGTGGCGCAATACAAGTTTTGGAAGAAGAATTAGGCAACTTTAGCACAGAGTCAAACAATACTCAAGAACGCGAATTGAGCCACAATAACGCCTAAATTGGTTTGGATTTGGGCTAGAAGTTAGAGTTAGCTTTTAGCCCTTGTAGATTTATCTGGTTAAATATTTCTCACTTGATTAATTAGGGTGAAAAATTGAATTCATCAAGGGGATAGGGAAGAGGAAAACAATGTGTGTAATTAATACTTTCTAAGTCACGAATCTAGCAAAAAAAGCCAAGATGCAGGAGATGACTATGTACCGAAAACAAATATCGCCAAAAGCTTCACCGTCTGTGCGTTCAATGGCAAAAAGTCAAGAGATTGCACCCAGTCGGAGTTATGGATCATTGTCTTCAGTGGTGCAGAGAGTGCAACATGACCCAAATAGCGTGAGTGAGGATGAGAGACAGCAGTTAGAAAGTGCGATCGGTTCTAGGTCAACAAAAGAGATTTTGGCAGGAAAGCAAACGCCTTGGGTTCCTGAGTTTCAGGGGATTTCTGCCCAGCTTTGGGGTAATGTGGGACAAGTGGGCGCACCAATACAGGCGAAGGGAAAGGATGATATTGGTGTTTCACAGGTGCAGCAAAAAAATCAGACCGGATTGCCAGATATCCTGAAAGTTGGGATAGAAAATCTTTCTGGGATGGCGATGGATGATGTGAGGGTTCACTACAATTCCTCTAAACCCTCACAGTTGCAGGCGTTAGCCTACACCCAAGGGACAGATATTCATGTTGCGCCAGGACAGGAAAAGCATTTACCCCATGAAGCATGGCATGTTGTGCAGCAGATGCAGGGAAGAGTAAAGCCAACGATGCTGGCGAAGGGAGTAGGAATTAATGATGATCAGGGACTGGAACGGGAAGCAGATGTGATGGGGGCAAAAGCGGCAGTTAAGGCTGCACAACTCGAAGATGATACCGAGGAAGGCGCACTCCTGGATAGCAAGTTGGAGACGCTGCAACAAAAAGGAATAGAGGATGAAAAGGAATTGTTGCAAAGGAAGTTTACCACCGTGCAGCGCTTTGGTCATGAGAAAGAGGAGTTATGCCAAGACCAGTTTGAGCCGATTGACCGCCGGAGTGTGGAAGAGGATGAAGGGAAGTTGCACAAAAATAGCGTAGCGCCACTAACACAGGAACCTGCCACCCGCCACGCCAAGGGATGTGGATGTTTTAGTTGCTCTACACAAACAGGACTCAGGGCGCAATTCCCACTTGTTCAAGCGAAGGCGGATGGAGATGAAGGCGGTAGAGGAGTAATTCAGCTTAAATGCCACTACTGTAAAAGTGAGGAACACAATACTGACGAGTGTCCATGGAAAACTGGAAACCCGAATATAAAAGGGGACAAAAACGCGGCGACTGGCCGTCGCAAAAGCAAACCAACATCTCATCACCAGAACCCGAGGGCGCGTTGGAAGGCAAATCAAGATAAAAAATAGAAAGAACGCAGGAGATGACCTATGTACGGTAAACGAGTATCAAAGAAAACTTCCCCTTCAATTTGGTCAAAGCCAATCAGTAAAGAGATTGCACCCAGTCGGAGTTATGGATCATTGTCTTCAGTGGTGCAGAGAGTGCAACATGACTCAAATAGCGTCAGTGAGGATGAGAGACAGCAGTTAGAAAGTGCGATCGGTTCTAGGTCAACAAAAGAGATTTTGGCAGGAAAGCAAACGCCTTGGGTTCCTGAGTTTCAGGGGATTTCTGCCCAGCTTTGGGGTAATGTGGGACAAGTGGGCGCACCAATACAGGCGAAGGGAAAGGATGATGTTGATGTGTCTGAAGTGCAGCCAGAAAATAAGACCGGATTGCCAGATAACTTGAAAGCCGGAGTAGAAAATCTATCGGGATATTCCCTTGATGATGTTAAGGTTCATTATAATTCCTTTAAACCTGCCCAATTACAAGCATTAGCTTACACGCAAGGGACAGATATTTATGTTGCGCCAGGGCAGGAAAAGCATTTACCCCATGAAGTATGGCACGTTGTACAACAGATGCAGGAACGGGTAAAACCGACGATGCAGAGGTCGGGAGTACATATTAATGAAGATGAGGGGTTGGAGAGGGAAGCGGACGCGATAGGTAATAAAGCGAGACAAATAAACAAGAATCCGCTCTGTAAACCCGTTAGCGAAGAGATAAAGAAGCCAGTGAATGTCACTGAAATGATACAAAGGCAGGTAATACTAGTACCAAATAGCAACCCGCCAAGATGGTTTTCAACGTTAATTCCAAACAGTTCATTCGACTCTAGGCAAGAGGCAGAAGCAGCAGAGAGAGACGCACGGTTGGTATCATTTCAAGCTCTTCCCTTGCATTTCGGTAGGGGAGCACCGTATGGATTCCACAATTTTCCGAGGATCTCATCGATAGATGAGGCTACAGCGATGATACACAATGAAAGAGTAAGTCAGGCGTTACCAATGTTGGATGTGCTTTCACCTGAGAATCGTATCTTTAATACATCCGAATCGGGTCGGCTTCCAACTATGTATTTCGGGCAAAGAACAGTGGACGCGGAAGGGAATTCAGTCATCAATACTGGTCGGATCAGGCAGACCCACAGCGATGGAGCCTTAATGCAAGTTGACAGTCAACCCCGGGATGATCTGTTTTCACACGACCAAAGGATTTTAGATGCGAATACAGAACAACAGATGACAGATGAAGGGATGAATCCAGTGAGCATTCGCAACGCACAAGAAGGTATGTATCACGTAGAAATAGAAGAAGTTCAACATGAATGGGTGAATGCCCATCCCTCAGGAGGAACATTGTCACTTCAAGATATGACCCCAGCAGAAGTAGACGAGGCGATCTTGCGTGTACTCCTCGACCCCAATGGGACAATAAGGGATCGGAGAAGAAGGGATCGACGTTATTAGTTAGAGTTGATGATGACAGAAATTACTCCAGATTTAAATGGCTTACAACCTCTCCTGCAACGTTTAGATTGGCTAATCCAACAGGCTATATCTGCTCTCCAATCTCAGCAAAAAGCAGAGGGAGAACTGGGTGTCTCATGGCTGCAAAAAACGGAAATCTCACCAGAACGAACACCAATTACAATTCGGTCAGATTCGCTCTTAGCATGGATACAAAAAACTTTTAACTTATCTGCCTTTGACTTAGATATACTCGCTATTTCCCTCGCACCAGAATTAGACCGTCACTATGAACGGATCTATACTTATCTCCAAGATGAGATGAGCAATAAAAGACCGACCGTAGATATGGTCTTAAACTTGCTCTGTGCTACCATTCCCGAAAAACTATCACACCGTCAGCATTTTACTACCAATGCACCTCTAATCCACCACCGTCTACTCCATCTCTACCCAGAACCCCAGCAACAGCAATCTACACTGCTTGCTCATCGTCTCATCCTCGACCCCCAAGTGGTAAGATTGCTTCTAAATCAACCGGGGTTAGATTCCCGACTCGCTTCTGATTGTCAACTTCTAGAACCGACGAAAGATTTCGATAATTTATCTCTTTTAGCAGATGTACAAACATCTCTAACCGCCTTAGTGAAACAAGACTGGGAAAAACAACAACCCCTACTGCTTTATTTTCAAGGAAGCGATCGCACTGGTAAACGCCGCACCGCCCAAACTCTCGCCAATTCCCTAGATGTTCCTTTATTAATCGCCGATTTAGCACGAATGGTAGAGGATAAAACTCAGTTTGAGGAGAAACTACAATTATTGTGGCGAGAAGCTTGGTTTTTCAACTATTTGCTGTATATCGATAACTTTGATATTCTCTACCTCCCAGAACATCAAATTCTCTATCAATCCTTCCTCAGAGAATTAGAGAAAAATCGGGGGATTACCATCCTCGCTGGGGTACAAAATTGGATACCCACAGCCACAGGTGTAAAGGGGTTAATTACAGTCACCTTTACCATTCCCGAATCTAGCCAACGCCGAGAATATTGGCTCACTCACCTGCAAGCAGCGCAAATCACCCTTGAGGATAGAGAGTTAGATGTGTTGAGCGATCGCTTTTTGCTCACTCCCGACCAAATTGCCGATGCTGTTGCCACTGCCTATAATACCGCCCGTTGGCAATCCATCACAACTGCATCTAATCAAAACAATAACCAGCAAAATCCAGATCAACCACTATCATCATTTTTCAACTTATGTAATGCAGCCCGCGCTCAATCTGGTCACGATTTAGCCAAGCTCGCCCATAAAATTACACCGAAATATACTTGGGATGATATTGTCTTGCATCCCAACCAAATCATACAACTCAAAGATATTTGTAAAGAAGCAGAATATCGAGATTTAGTACATCAAAAATGGGGTTTTGCGGCTAAATTATCTTTAGGAAAAGGTCTAAATGTGCTGTTTTCTGGTGCTTCCGGTACAGGTAAAACGATGGCGGCTGAAGTCATTGCCCATCAACTGCAACTAGACCTGTATAAAATAGATTTGTCGCAAATAGTCAGTAAATACATCGGTGAGACAGAGAAAAACCTCAATCGCATTTTTACTGCTGCTACCAATTCTAACGCCATCCTGTTTTTTGATGAAGCAGATGCCTTATTTGGTAAGCGTTCTGAGGTGCAAGATGCACGCGATCGCTACGCCAATATCGAAGTAGGTTATCTATTACAAAAAATGGAGGAGTATGAAGGTATTGCCATTTTAACTACAAATCTCCGTAGTAATATGGATGCGGCTTTTGAGCGTCGCCTCCGATTTATTATTGAGTTTCCCTTACCAGATCCAAAAAATCGTCACCTCATGTGGCAGAGAATTTTCCCCAAAAATGCCCCCTGTAGCCCCAATCTGAATTTAGAATTCCTGGCACAGAATTTTGAAATTACTGGGGCTAATATTCGCAATATTGCACTGACAGCAGCCTTTTTAGCCGCAGATGATGGGGAAGTAATCGAGATGGTGCATTTAATTCGTGCTGTGCGTCGAGAGTATCAGAAAATGGGGCAAATTCTGAGAGAAAAAGATTTAGGTGAATATGGTGATTTGCGTTGATCTCCACTAATTATTTTTCTATTAATCCAAGTTGCGGGTCATGAAGCTCTGGGTGCTGTTATTCAAGTGAGTCGCGATCGCTCACGACAAACTGTCAGATTGTATGAGTACATCTGCGGCTAAGTTGTCAACATGGCTCACCTGCTCCAAGCAATTCGCCGAGAATATTCAGAAACTGGGCAGAATTCTGATGGTAGGAGATATTAGTTTATTTTTATAAATATAAAAATGGCGTTGCATAAATGCGGGATGAATTAAGCATTTTTAGCAAGGTTAACTATCGATGTTTCGCGCAAAGGCGCAAAGACGCAAAGAATCAATATTTTATTTTTGTTAAACATCTAAATTCATCCCGCATTTATGCAACGCCTGATTTATAAATTATATAAACATGACTTACTCACAAAGATCATCTGTTGAGGCTGGGTGTAAGCGTATAGAGTGACTAGGTTTTGGCTCAATACATCCTCGACATCCACCCACCCTTATACTCTTCCCCAAACACTTGGTTTTTCGTTTTCATATGTAAATCCTCATAAAGTCTGGCAAATCACCCATAATAATAGATAGCTGATGGGTCAAAACAAATTAGTGTCTGTACCAGTCCCGATCACCGCACCCATAAAAACTAGAAAATATCGATTGATTGGTCAGCGATCGCTAATACACAAATTTAAATCTTAGACGAAAATATAAGCTAGAGTCACAAAAATATCCTATTTCCACGAAAAATTTCGGATTTTCAGGAATTCCTTGGTAATTAGCACTTTTTGGCAGACTTAGGAAATGCGATCTCGTACTTAAGTGTCTTAAATTTCTTCTTAAACATCTTAACTGTCTTAAATTCCTATTTCCTGTTCTCTTAACTGTCTTAAATGACATTGCATTTTATTGCTAAAAATGGCATCATCTCTCTGCTGATCAATAAAACACAACACGATAAGTAAATATTAACAACAACAAATCAGTAGAAACTTTCATTTCTCGACAGTATGAACTGGAGTGAGTTTACTGGCGAACTAGTAGACATCCATATTGCTCCAGGCAAACACATCACGATAATTGCTGAACATCCCGTTTAAGTATTAGCTGAACGGTTGGAAGTTGGCATTCAGCAAGCAAAACATAGTATGGCATTGCTGAATAAAACTAAGAATTTAGATTTTTAACCAAAGTTGCAATTTAATATCCAGGAACTGTAATATGACAACCGCTTTTAATCAAATTAAATCAACACTGTGGGAAAACAAACAAGAATATCCCTTAACAGTCGAATCTTTAAAACAACTGATTGAACACCGTATTCCTTTTATTCGCATTAAAGGATTTGCCACGCACGAAGAGTGTGCGACTTTATCTGAGCAATCTAATTTTTTTACTTTTAATGCTTATCAAGATGTCACTCCTAAAATTGAAAAAGTTGGCATCACAGTGTTTGAATATAATAAAATAGGTAAAGCCGATTACTTTCAAGAAGTAGAAAAAGCATCTAAATTAAGAGACTCTATTTTTGCAGCTTCCTTCAATCCTTTGGAGCGCATCATGGATAAGTTTAGAGATTGTGGAGCTAAGGTGCGAATCGCTTCTGAAGCAAACTACGGTAACTATTATGCAGGTTTGATCAGAAAAATTGAGAATGGAACTCAACTTCATATTGATTTTGCCCCAGTAGAACAATCTGGATGGGAAGTTTGCACAGTTACCACCCAACTTTCCTGGACTTTGTACTTGAAATTGTCTGATAATAATCAAGGTAAAACTTGCATTTACGATCGCCGTGGTACACCAGAAGATGATCAATATAAACTTGACTCTTACGGATATAGCGATACCGTAGTCAAAGATGCAGACATGATAGCTTTCCAACCTTATGTCGGCGATGTATTGATTTTTAATACAAGCAACTTTCACTATGTGGAGCCAATGAATGGACAACGTTTAGCCGTTACCTCTATGATTGGTCTACTTCCTAGCGGTGAAATTATTTTTTGGTCTTAAACCAGTTAACAGTCAACAGTTATCAGTAAACAATAAACAGTTATCAAGGCCTATGGTGGAAATTATAGCCCAAGGATAAATACATAACTGCTAACTGACAACTGCTAACTGATAACTGATAACTGCTAACTGATAACTGATAACTGATAAGTGAGGAAATGATTCATGCCCTTAGCAGCTGTGATAACTGCACCTAAACAACCGGTGACACTGCAACTATTTCCAGACCCAATTCTGGAAAAGGGCGGAATCATTATTGAAACCTTATATAGTGAAGTTTGTGGGACTGATGTACATTTACTACATGGGCGTTTAGAGGGAGTGCCGTATCCAATTATTCCTGGACACTTCACAGTTGGCCGTGTGTTAGAAACAGGGGGACAGGTTACTGATGTCAATGGTAAATTAATTCAGCCTGGGGCGATCGCTACTTTTTTGGATGTCCACGAAACCTGCTACAACTGTTGGTATTGTCTAGTAGCTAAAGCATCTACACGCTGCCCCCAACGCAAGGTTTATGGTGTCACCTACTCAGCCAAAGAGGGTTTATTAGGGGGTTGGTCTCAAGTAGTTTACCTGAAGCCAGGGGTGAAAGTTCTCACTTTGCCAGAAGAAGTTTCACCAAAACAATTTATTGCTGGAGGATGTGCTTTACCAACGGCACTCCACGCTGTTGATAGAGCGCAGATTCAAATTGGTGATGTTGTTGTAGTGCAAGGTTGTGGCCCTGTGGGGTTAAGTGCAGCAATTCTCGCTTTGCTCTCTGGTGCGGGTAAAGTCATTGTCATTGATAAATTTGCAAGTCGATTAGCCGTTGCCAAATCTTTTGGTATAGATGAAACCCTGGCAATTAACACTGATGACCCACAACAACATCTAGAGCGAGTTTTGGAATTGACCCAAGGACATGGTGCTGATGTGACTATTGAAGCCACAGGTGTTCCTATTGCTGTCAAAGAAGGCTTGCAGATGACCAGAAATGGAGGTCGTTATGTAATTGTCGGACATTACACTAATACTGGTGAGATTCTCATCAATCCCCACTTAGAAATTAATTTAAAACATATAGATATTCGTGGCACTTGGGGAATTGACTTTAGCCATTTTTATCGAATGATTGAATTATTAAAACGTCATAGTATTTCTAGAAAAAATATTGCTTGGGAAAATCTTATTAGTCGTTCATACACTTTAGAAGAAATCAATCAAGCCTTACTAGATGTAGAGCAAGGTTCTGTATTAAAAGCTGTAATTCAACCGAATATTAGTTGAATAACCAAGGGAATTTGGTGAATAAATTTGATTGATCAGCGATAATCTTTAAAACACAAATATATCAATTTAATAAAAACATTAAGAGGTGATATGCTAGAAGATTTACAAATAGCTTTGATTGGTGGTGGGATAATGGGAGAGATGATAATTAGTAGATTATTATCAACAAAAATTGTACCAAAACCTGAGCTAATTATTGTTAGCGATCCACTTAGTACACGATGTCTGCATTTAGAAAGAGAATATAATGTACGTACTACAACGAACAATCTAGATGCTATACAAGGTGCTGCGATTGTCATACTTGCAGTGAAGCCGCAGGTATTAACTTCCGTTATGGCTTTGCTTAAAGGTCAGATTTCATCTGATACTTTAGTGATTAGTATTATTGGTGGAGCCAGCATTCAATCTCTGCGCGAGGGTTTGAATCATGCTGCGATTGTCCGGACTATGCCCAATATTGCAGTCCAAGTTGGTCATGGAACTACAGTATGGAGTGCATCATCAAGTGTGACAGAAATACAGCGATCGCAGACTCAAACCATTTTACAAGCATTAGGTCAAGAGTTCCTAACTCACAACGAACACTACCTAGATATGGCCACGGCTTTGAGCAGTGCCGGAACCGGATTTATCTTTCTCTACATTGAAGCCATGATTGATGCTGGGGTACAGATAGGCTTAACTCGCGCACAAGCTCAAGAATTAACTTTACACACAATTGCTGGCAGTGTAGAACTGATGTTGCAAACTGATGAACATCCAGCAGTACTACGTAATAAGGTTACGAGTCCTGGAGGCATCACAGCTGCTGGTCTTTACGAATTAGAAAAAGGTGGAATGCGAACTGTGATTGCTGATGCAGTGCTGACGGCTTTGAGTCGCTCACAACAATTAGGTAAGATGATTTGACAGAACAAGGCAAAAGAAAACAAGCCGCTGGATTTATTTATAGGATTACCTTTTGACTTTTTAATATTTTTTCGTTGGATAGTATAAACTGCTGAGAATAACAGTCAAACCAACGTTCCCAATAATCTTGTTTTTTTGTTAACTTCCCGACGACACGGTTATATTTAGCAAACCAGCTTTCCCAATAATCGTTTGTTTCTTTAACGCAACCATCACAGGTTGGGCAACCAGCTTTGCATTGAGGTACTGTGTGAATACTACCAACACAGTCTGTGCAGAGTTCGGACTCAATCCAGTGGCGTGACCCTTCCACTTTAATTGCTCCGGTAGGACATACAGACTCACAGAGATTGCAAGAAATACATTGGCTGGTAATCTTATAAGCCATGATTATTCTCCTTGCGAATGAGAGAAGAAAGTATGAAGTGTGAAGTATGAAGTATGAAGTATGAAGTGTAAAGTGTGAAATTTTTAATCTTTAATTCATTAACTCCATTCTGCGGAGCAGTAGAATTTTCATACTTCAGCCTTCATACTTCATACTTCCTATTGTTCTTTGACGTACTGTTCGTAAAACTCTAAAGCAACCTTCTCGATTACGTCGTATGCTTCAACGGTCTGTATGCCAGCTGTGAGCAATTTTTCTTTGGGACAGTTGCCAATCTTAGAAACCAATACTGCTTTACAATCTGCAATTGTCTTCATGATATTCTCTGCGGTGGCGGCTTCACCGTATCCACCTTGACAATATTGATCAATTTTGCGGTGACTGATAAAGCGAACTTCGTGGCCGTCAACTTCGTAAACTTGGAATTCTTTGACATGGCCGAAGTGTTGGTTCACTAAGCCGCCGCCTTTGGTGGCGACTGCAACTAAGATTTTAGGATTGTTGGCTGCTTGCTGCTTGCCTGATTTTGCCTTTTCTTTAGCTGCTTTAATTTCTTCTCTAAATTTCTCAATACCTTCGTGAACTTCTTGACGTTTGCTGAAGTCATACTCTGGTGTCATTTCCAAGAAATTCTCTTTGGTGAATTCTTGGCTGCGGTCTTCACCCAACAAACCAATGGCATCTGCACGGCATTGACGGCAGTGGCGCATCATTTTCATGTTGCCGGCGCACTGGTCTTGAACGGTCTTGAGTTCTGTTTGTGAAGGGCCGCGTTGACCGATTAAACCAAAGTGTGTGCCGTGTTCGGGTGCAGAAATCAACGGCATGATGTTGTGCAGGAATGCACCATGTTCACGAATGGCTTTGTTGACTTCTACTAAGTGTTGGTCATTGATTCCGGGAATCATCACGGAATTGACTTTGCACAAAATATCGGCTTCTTTCAAAGCTTGTAAGCCTTCTAACTGCTTTTCGAGCAGAATTCTGGCTCCTTCAATGCCTCTGTAACGCTTGCGCTTATAGTGAACCCAAGAGTAAATCTGCGCGCCGATTTCTGGGTCGATGGTATTTAGGGTGATAGTAACGTGATCTATATTTAGTTGTTTAATGCGATCGATGTATTCAGTTAACATCAAACCGTTGGTTGATAAGCACAGTTTGATATCTGGTGCTTTGTCTGCAACCAACTCAAAGGTGCGGAAAGTTTTTTCGGGGTTGGCGAGGGGATCGCCTGGGCCGGCAATTCCTAAAACTGTCATTTGAGGAATTTTGCCAGCGATGACTAAAGCTTTGTGGGCTGCTTCTTCAGGTGTAAGTAACTCGCTCACTACACCAGGACGGCTTTCGTTGGCGCAGTCATATTTGCGGTTGCAATAGTTACATTGAATGTTGCAAGCAGGTGCAACTGCAACGTGCATTCTGGCGTAATGGTGGTGAGCTTCTTCGCTGTAGCAGGGATGTTTAGCAATGCGTTCTTGGAGCTTTTCGTCCATTTCCACGGTGGCGCTGCTTTTGCTGTCGCATCCGCAACCACCAGATTTTGCTTGGGTAGGTGTCGATTCAGTAACGGAGGAGCCTGTAACCTGTGGTGTCATTGAATTTCGCAAATGTCGGTGGACTAAGCTGCCACTGTGGGAGATGCCGTTGCTATTTGATTTGCCCTAGTAGAATGGAAGTCACGACTTTCACACTGCCCGCAGGAGTGCATCCTTGGGTTGTAGCAAAGCCGCTTGGCGGGAACTTTGCTGATTGTGGCAGGCTATGAATCCTTGTGTTTCGGCTGGTGTGTGTCAACTTTTTGGTTGGGGGTAGAGTTGCTGTGGAAAGCCGTGACTTCGATTCACCGAGGCATGGTGCTATCTCATCCCTCCACTCACTTTTGGCTTGTTGTTTTGTTTCGAGCCATTGGTGATTGGCGATATATGATTTATAGCAGCCGTTTTTGAGCAAGGCTGTGGTTATTTTTGGATAGAATTTATTGGATTTATTAGGTTTGTACTCAAATCTGCAAACCTGAATAGAGAGCTATAAAAAAGTTTATAAATTTTTTTTTCGGGTAGGGGTTCTAGTATTTTTCGGTCAGGGTTCTTGTATTTTTCGAGTGGGGTTTAGGATTTCTTTGTACTCAGCTATAGCTTAATCTCAGCAAGGCTTTGAGGCGGGTTGCTGCTAATTTCAGGATACAAAAAGTTGTACTCAAATACCCCTTAAACCTAGCCAGAAACCTTGATGGCTAAAGGATTTAGGGGGAAAAACTGGAGCAGATTTCTTGGTACTACTCCAGATACGTGCGAAATTCAATTCTGTATACAACATATCATTTTTTTTTAGAGAAAAATGTAATTCACATTTTCTTAAGTTTTATCAGTTTAATGAAATTAAATCGCACTGAAAAGTATGATATTCTTGGGTTTCGCGGTTTTAGAGCCAGCCAAAATTAATGAATATAATTTGCAAAAATTAATTTTTTTATATAAAAAGTAAAATATTTTTATATTCAAATAGAAGCATATTTAACAGATAGCATAAAAAGTTAATTACGTCACAATATTAGGAGGGGTTAGGGGTTAGTAGGCTAATTAGCAGTGTTAAGCTCATCTGCCAAAGGCAATCATGCCTATAAATTAGGTGGTAAAATCTTCTTCTAGTCCCTAGCCTCTAATCTCTAGCCTCTTTTTTCCACAGGAGGAATGCGATGAAGGCAGTTATTATTCGCGGTTATGGCAGCACCAATGTTTTGCAATATGAAGACTGGATGCAGCCGCAAATCAAACCTGACCAATTACTGGTGAAAGTCTACGCCAGCAGTGTTAACCCCATCGACTGGAAAATTCGCAAGGGAATGTTGAGCTTGCTAGTTGGCAATAGTTTACCGTTAATTTTGGGGTTTGATGTGGCGGGAGAAGTTGTGAGTGTGGGTTCGCAAGTCACCCGCTTTCAAGTGGGAGATGCGATTTATGGCAGCACGAGCTTTCCTGGCGGTGCTTATGCGGAATTTGCGGCCATTCCGGAAAATTTGGCAGCACCCAAGCCAACAAATTTGAGTTATGAAGAAGCAGCTACAGTACCTTTAGCCGCGCTGACAGCTTTGCAAGCATTACGTGATTTGGGAACTATCCAGGCTGGACAGAAAGTTTTAGTTAATGGTGCTGCGGGTGGTGTGGGTATATTTGCCGTGCAAATTGCCAAGGCTTTGCAGACAGAGGTAACGGGAGTTTGTAGTACCAAAAACCTCGATTTTGTGAAATCTTTGGGGGCTGATAGGGTGATTGATTATACCCAACAAGATTTCACGGCGGAGAAAAGTCAATACGACATTATATTTGATGCGGTAGCCAAGCGATCGCTGTTTGAGTGTAGAGCAGTTCTCAAACCAAACGGTATTTATGTTACCACCTTGCCAACCCCAGAAGTATTGGTTGTGGGTTTTTTGACAACGTTTTTACCTGGACAAAAGGCGAAATTAGTCATTGAAAAGCCAAATAGTCCAGATTTGATTTATTTAAAAGACTTAATTGAAAAAGGGAAAATTCGCACCGTCATTGACAGGACTTTTGCACTGTCAGAAGTAGCTGCGGCTCATACCTATAGTGAAAGTGAGAGGGCAGTTGGTAAAATTGCGATCGCAATTTCTAACTAATTGCTTATTTCTGTTTAGGAATGACACTTCTGATGCCACTTTTAGCACCATTGCTGTCACCTTTGTAACGGGGAATAATATGAATGCTGGCGTGCATAATATTTTGACCGGCTTCGCGGTTAATGTTCATCCCGATATTAAAGCCATCAGGGGCAAATTCCGCTTTGAGAATTTCTTGTACTTTGTTTACCATTAACCAACAAGCTGATTGTTCTTTAAATGGGAGTTCAAAATAATTGCTGACATGACGTTTAGGAATGACTAATATATGACCTTTACTGATAGGGTAGCCGTCAAATATGGCGTAGGCTGTGGCTGATTCTGTTAATAATTTGAGATTTTTGGGGGGATTACAAAATATACAGTAGTTGGTGGAATTGCGCTGGCGATTGTAATGAACATACTGGTAGATTTCTCGACGCTCATCTACCAAAATTGAAGCAAAGGGAAGTTTAACATTACATTGATATGTAGGCTTTTTATGGACGTAGTGTTCCCGAAAGCCTTCTTTTTTGATATCTCTTCTGACAGTGAAATAAGCTTTACCACCTGGTTTTAATAAGTGTGCTACTGCCATTAACACATTAGCTTGTTCTTCAGGAAACAAGACATTTAAAACATAAAAGCAAATGATTGTGTCAAATTTATCAACAGGATATTGAGGAAAGTAATAAGGGTCATAGCCCGTGATATCAAAGCCTTTTTGATGTAATAATTTCACATCATTACCAAGACCACAACCAAAATCGAGGATGTGGCCTTGCAGGAGGTTTTGATTTAATAAAAACTGTGCGGGGAATGAGAGATAAATTCTTTCTATTGCTGTGAGATGGCTAAATTGATTTTTTTGCTGTTTCATGGAATTTCAATGCTGTTCCCCTGTGTACAGCAAAGAGTGAATAGCTAATTATTGTCTTCATTTTGGTCAGGCGATCGCATCAGGGTCAACACCTAGTTCGCGTAACTTAGCTGCTAATCTTTCAGCGCGTTGGCGTTCTTGTTCCGCACGCTGGCGTTCTTGTTCGGCTTGTTCGCTACTCCACAACAGCAGATTTCCGGCACTATCCCACCACCTGAGCCAATTTATAGTTTTGCAGAGTCTTTCACCTTGCCAAATTCCCAGAAATAACTCTAATTCAGGAATCCAAAAACGTCCATTTGCATCTGCTGTTTGCAATGTGTATTGTTCATTTTGCCAGATGCGTACTTCTAGACTTGGTTCGTAGGGGTCATAAGTGACGTAAGTTGGAACCTGGAGAATTTTTTCGTAAAAGTAAAGTTTACCGTAGGGTGGCGTTGAACGAATAGATAGTTCTCCACCTTCTGTTTCGGAAAGAAATTCCATCACCACAGCCACAGCATCACCTTCTAAATTGGGGGTGTAACTACGACGAATGATATCGGCGGCTACAGGTTGCACTTGCGGGATGTAAAACCAGTCAGGTGCTTTGACAACAATTTTTTTGTTAATTGTGGCGACTAGACCAAAATTAGAACCTATTAACATTTGGGGTTGGATGCGTCCGTTAGCACCTAAAGCATCAGTAAGTGCTGCGGCGAGAGAGGGTTGCTGAATATTTTCCACTGGGTCGTCAGGTAAAATGAAGTCGGCTGGAAGTGCTTCCCAACTGACATTTGGCTTTTTTTGACTGGGTTGTATTTGTAGAACCATAAAATATTTTACTGCTCTGGTGATGTCTGCTTTGCTGCTTGCTGAACTTGGGCAATATCCAAATCTAAAGCCTGTGCTATCTGTTCCACAGTTAAACCCAATGCTAACAATTGAGGGACAGATTCTAATTTTGCCTCAACACGACCTTCTTGTTTAGCTTCTTGATAAACTCGTGTTTGCTTGAACTCACTTAACCCAAACATTGCTTCTATTTCCTCTGTGCTGCTGTCTGTTCATTTTCAATTATTAATTTGATGGCAATGATGCAATTTCAGCTAATTCATTTAAGTAGATTATACTAATGCGATCGCTGTTAAAAAACTTATAACAATATTGTCATTCACCAACATCTATAACTGAGGTTAAATTATCCTAAGTTAGGCAATGCCTACTTAAACTGGTAGATATACTCGTAATTAAAATTGCTGCGGATGTGGGTATATGGTAGATTGGTTGCTGATCTGGGGAGTTGCTAAAGGTGCAGAGTTGATTTTTAAACCAATTTTAGAAGACTTAGCCAAAGATGCGGCGAAAGATTGGGCTAAGGATATATTAAAAGGCATTCCTGGTAAGATTTTCGAGAAACTGAAAAAAGAAGATATTGATATTGCTGCGGGTAAGGCGTTGAAAGAGTTTTTACAACTGATGCAGCAGCAGTTAAAGGTGCGGTGTAAGCTGCCGGAAGGTGAAATTAAAGAATATATCGGGGATATCAAGAAATTTATTAGTGATAAATCTGTCAAAAAAACTCTTGGGCAAGCTTTTGATATTACCTGCGAAGATTTGAGTTACGAAGTTTTAGCCGAGAGTTGGCAGAAACTCCAACTTAAAACTTTACCAGCTAAATTTAATTGGCAATCATTAACCGAGCAGTATTTTACTCAGGTTCAAGAATTGCTGTTAGAAGCAAAAGAATTACATTCTATTTTAGAATTACAAAAATTATCAAATATTGAAATTAATACTAAAGAACTTGCTGGTGTTGTTGCTGATTTTGATTTAAATAAATATCAAGAAAATATCCGCGAAAGCTACGGTAATTTAAAGTTAGATAGTTTAGATACAACAGGTTACGCCTATAACGAACTGAAGTTATGGCGCATGTTTATTGCTCAAAATGTGCGGGAAGTGCATCAAGTTTTACCGCAAGTACATGAATTGCCCAAAGAGCATTTAAAACGACTGCGCGAAAGTGACCAACTTGAGGCGGAAATTGCAGCCGAAGAATTAGAAAATCACAAACGGGTTTATTTAGAACAAGCAATACTTTCTGTATTAGATGTTGTTAATGACAAACAGACTTATAAATATATTGTGGTATTAGGTGATCCTGGTTCGGGTAAGTCTACATTATTGCAATATTTAACTTTGAATTGGGCAGAATCACCACTAGATAATGTTATCTCATTACCAATTCCGTTGCTGATTGAGTTACGCACTTATATGCGGCGGCGTGACGATAAAGAATGTCAGAACTTTCTCGAATTTTTTCATAAATGTAGCGGTGCAATTACTCACTTAAATCAACATCAACTCCACGAAAAACTAAAAGCTGGTAACGCTGTGGTGATGTTTGATGGTTTAGATGAAGTATTTGACCCTGGTAAGCGAGAAGATGTGATTACTGATATTCATCGCTTTACTAATGACTATCCTAATGTGCAGGTGATTGTCACTTCCCGCGTAATTGGTTATAAACCGCAAAGATTACGTGATGCTGAGTTTCGTCACTTTATGCTGCAAGATTTAAACTCAGAACAAATTCAAGAATTTATTCACCGTTGGCATGAGTTAACTTTTAGTGATGAAGCGGATAAAGTCAGAAAACGAGAAAGATTACAAAGAGGAATTGAAACTTCTAAAGCTATTACTGAACTAGCGGGAAATCCTCTGCTGTTAACGATGATGGCAATTCTGAATCGGAATCAGGAATTGCCTAGAGATAGAGCCGAACTTTATAATCAAGCATCGCGGGTATTGCTACATCAGTGGGATGTGGAACGCGCTTTAGTAGAAGATGAACGGCTAGACAATAAAACTATTGATTATAAAGATAAACAGGCAATGTTGCGTCAAGTTGCCTATAGTATGCAAACCAGTGATAAAGGTTTAGCGGGTAATTTGATTAGTGCTAGTCAATTAGAAAATATTTTGGCTGCATATTTAAGAACTCTAGAGATTAATCAACCCAGACAAGCCGCAAGGGTAATGATTAATCAATTGCGGACTCGTAACTTTATGTTATGTTTCCTTGGCGCTGATTATTATGCCTTTGTGCATCGGACTTTTTTAGAATATTTCTGTGCTTGGGAGTTTGTGTGGCAGTTTAAAGAAACGCAGACCCTCAGTATTGAGGTATTAAAGGAAGAAATTTTTGGTAAGCATTGGGAAGATGAAAGTTGGCATGAAGTTTTGCTGTTAATCGCTGGGATGATAGAGGCAAAATTTGTGGGAGAAGTGATTAAATATTTAATGATGCAAGATGGGGAAAGCGAAAAATTTCTCAATTACTTTTTAGCAGCTAAGTGTTTAGCAGAAGTGAGAAATCGCCAGGAAATTGAAGAAATAGCTGACGAATTGTTGAACAAACTCAAAGACTTAACTAAGTATGACCTGTGGTATTATTATGAACCTTATAAAGATGAAGAAGAAACTAAGCTAGTTCAAGAAATTCGCACTCAAGCAGTTGTAGCGATCGCAACTACTTGGATAAAATCTCCCCAAACTCTTACCTGGCTCAAAGACCGCGCCATTCATGATAATAATTGGGATGTGCGATATATAGCAGTACAAGAATTAGCCCGTGGCTACAAACATGACTCCGCAATTCTCGGCTGGCTCAAAGACCGCGCCATTCATGATGATGATTACCCTGTGCGATATGTAGCAGTGCAAGAATTAGCCCGTGGCTACAAACATGACTCCGCAATTCTCACCATCCTCAAAGACCGCGCCATTCATGATGATTACCCTGTGCGAAGAGCAGCAGTGCAAGAGTTAGCCCGTGGCTACAAACATCACCCCGAAGTTCTCGCCATCCTCAAAGACCGCGCCATTCATGATAATCATTCGGCTGTGCGATATACAGCAGTGCAAGAATTAGCCCGTGGCTACAAACATGACTCCGCAATTCTCGCCATCCTCAAAGACCGCACCATTCATGATGGTAATTCGGATGTACGACAAGCAGCAGTGCAAGAGTTAGCCCGTGGCTACAAACATGAACTCGAAATTCTCTCCTGGCTTAAAGACCGTGCCATTCATGATAGTAATTGGGATGTGCGACAAGCAGCAGTGCAAGAATTAGCCCGTGACTATAAATATGACTCCGCAATTCTCACCATCCTCAAAGACCGCGCCATTCATGATGGTAATTCTGATGTGCGAAGAGCCGCAGTACAAGAGTTAGCCAGTGGCTACAAACGTGACCCCGAAATTCTCGCCATCTTCAAAGACTGTGCCATTCACGATGATAACTGGGATGTGCGAAGCGCAGCGGTGCAAGAATTAGTCCGTGGCTACAAACATCACCCCGAAATTCTTGCTTTCCTCAAAGACCGCGCCCAAAATGATGATAATTTAGCTGTGCGAAGTGCAGCAGTGCAAGAATTAGCCCGTGGCTACAAACATGAACCCGAAATTCTCTCGTGGCTCAAAGAACGCGCCCAAAATGATGATAATTGGGATGTGCGACAAGCAGCGGTGCAAGAATTAGCCTGTGGTTACAAACATGACCCCGCAATTCTCACTTTCCTCAAAGACCGTGCCATTCATGATAGTAATTGGGATGTGCGACAAGCAGCGGTGCAAGAATTAGCCCGTGGCTACAAACATGACCCTGCAACTCTCGCCATCCTCAAAGACCGCGCCCAAAATGATGATAATTGGCATATCCGACGAGTAGCAGTGCAGGAATTAGCCCGTGGCTATAAACATGACCCCGCAATTGTCTCCTGGCTCAAAAACCGCACCCAAAATGATGATAATTGGGATGTGCGACAAGCGGCAGTGCAAGCATTGAGCAAATATTTCAAAAATCAACCTGAGTTGTTTGATATCTACTACAATTGCGCTGTTAATGACCCCTTTAAGCGAGAATATAGTTTTGAAAACAACCCACGCCAAACCGCACTCGAAATAATTGTCAAACAATTTCCCCGACATCCCCAGACTTTACCACTGTTGCGCGACAGAGCCGAAAATGACCCAGATGATAAGGTGCGGGAGTATGCTCAGAAACAGTTGAAACGGTGGGAAGGGTAAACATAAACTGAAGTTATGCCGAAGAAAATTAGAGAACTTAAAAGTTTATTGTTGCAAGCTGGGTTTACTTATAAGCCTGCAAAGGGTAGTCATAGTAAATGGATACATCCGCTATTACCTCAAGCTATCATCATCGCTGGTAAAGATGGTAGCGATGCCAAAGCTTATTTAGAAAAACAAGTTAATGAAGCACTTGCAGAATTAGAAAAAATACAAGAAAGCGAGGACACTGAAGAATGAAATACACAATTATTATTCAATGGTCAGATGAAGACCAATGTTATGTAGTTTCATTGCCTGAGTTTACTAATGTAATGCAGCCTTGTACACACGGAGATACTTATGAGGAAGCTTTAAAAAATGCTCAAGAAGTTTTAGAAATGCTAATTGAATCAGCTTTAGAAGATGGTGAAACTTTGCCAGAGCCGCAAACTTTGGGCAAGTCTTTAAAAGTAGCATAATAAAATGAAAAATCAATGGTTTTAAACCCACGCAGGTGGTGAGACCAGCGCTCTTGGTAGGGTTTCCCTCCGCAGGCGACTGGCGAACCCGTTAGCGCAGCTTTAGCGACGCAGGAGCGTCAGGGGTTTTGTCTGTGTAGCCAAGCCATTGCGTTGGGCGGGTTCCCCGACTCCCTCAATGGCGCGCGATTTCTAATCGCCAAGACTTTGATGTTGAAGAGTTAGTCAAAGATTATCAGCTAGCGATCGCACTTACGGAAGTTTTGATTTTGTGCTAATCCGCGCAGGCGAGGGGATATTGATTGCAATAAAATTTATTAGTAGCTAAAAATACAGACAACAAAAGCTAAAATAAACTGAAGAAATTGGTTTTTTGCGTGGCAAAACCGTAAAATTACAATCGTAACTAGAGATACAGAATTTTGACTTGTAGTCCTCTCTACAGCCCATTTCCGGGCAAATGAGTACAGCTTAATATATCGTAAAATAACTTGCCTAAATCGCTGCAAATTCTTACAGGCAAAGCAATTAATAGTGAGTACCGCAATTCTAAAACCCCCACCCTAGAAATACTAGTACCTCTACTCTGAAATACTAGTACCTCTACCCCAAAATAAATTGGAAATTTATTGATAATCAGCGTTTCAAGTTGTTGAGTACAACCTTAATAAATACAATAAATCCAACCGACATGGGGTGTACTGTCCTCTAGGGAGTCGCCTGCTATAAGCATAAAAATAGCACATGGCTTTTTTACCCAGGCAGTACAGATGCAACAGTCACTAGACAGTATCGAGAATCTTCCAAAAGATTCAGCAAATACATCCCTGCTGAAAAATCTACTCTCTGGCGTTTATTGTGAGCCATTGTTGAGTGATTTTCGGATTATATTTGAACGCGACCCTGCTGCACGCAATTGGCTAGAGGTAGTATTCTGCTATCCAGGATTGCACGCGCTTTGTTTGCATCGTCTCGCCCACTGGTTACACCGTCGAGGTGTGGCTTTCTTCCCCCGACTAATTTCGCATATTGGTCGATTTTTAACCGGGATTGAAATTCATCCAGGTGCAGAGATTGGTAAAGGTGTATTTATCGATCATGGAATGGGTGTTGTCATCGGTGAAACTGCAATTGTCGGAGACTACACGCTGATTTACCAAGGCGTAACTCTCGGCGGAACTGGTAAAGAAAGCGGTAAACGCCACCCAACTATTGGCAGTCATGTTGTTGTTGGTTCAGGGGCAAAGATTTTAGGGAATATTCAAATTGGCGATCGCGTCCGTGTGGGTGCAGGTTCAGTTGTCTTGCGTGATGTCCCCAATGATTCCACAGTTGTCGGGATTCCTGGTCGAATTATCTCTCGCAAAGATAGTAATCAGTCTCCTCTTGACCACGCCAAGCTACCCGATGTCGAAGCCACTGTGATTCGTTCCTTACTTTCTCGAATTGAACAGCTTGAACAACAAATCAAAATTCAACAGTCAATAGTTAATGGTCAACAGTCAAACGTCAATAGTAATTCACAGGAGAAATGACAAACCTGACATTAGGTGAGCAAATTTTGCAGATTCCTCTGAGCGATCGCTGGCAAATTTATCACCGTTTGCAAGAATTAATGATTTCTTGTTCTTGCCCTGCGGACGGTTCTTTACGAGTCAAAGTCAACAGTTTGTTAGAAGCAATTTTAGTCCGTAGCACTATCATGCAATTGCTTGCACCTCGTCAAGAATTAGTAGATTGGCTTGAACATTGTTGGTATTTGTAATCAGAAGGCAGGAGGTAAAAGGCAACTATGCTGGAGTTTCAAGTATTACTATTTCTAGCATTTATGCTTTTCAAAATCTCTCACCTATACTTTGATTACGCTGCAAATCTCCAAAAACCAGCCGCTTAAATCTCTTTTTGACTGATAAAATCAGTCTTCTAAATCGCGCTTCAACCTTTAATTTTTTTCTCTACTTATTTGTTCACAGTTCAATTATGGTTTCCCGTGCAAATGAAAAAAAGTTCATCAAGTTTTTACATAACGAAATAGAACTTTCTAATGCAGATATTGATGTAGCATTACGACAACGTAAATCCGATCATGCACCATTACCGATGCTGCTTTGGCAATATGGATTAGTTAACTTAGAACAGCTTGAACGGATTTTTGATTGGCTGGATGACCAGCGATAATCAAATTTTCGATTTGAGATTTTCCGGAAAGTTAAGCTAGTGAGTTGGGCGACTTACCCAACTTGAGCGACCTTTCCAATACAGAGGAATAATTGCTTTTTATGTCTCAATTCTATCCATCTGCTGCAATCATTTTGCTAAGTGGCATAGACAAGTTTTTACTGGCGATAACAATGCAAAATTTTTTGGCAGAAATGACTTGCAATTATTGGGAAATGCCACTATGATTTCTAGCTTGCTGACTAGATTTTTTGTTTTCAATAATTTGATTCTAGTTAATAGCTATCAAGGCAATCTACTACTTCAAAAAAACATAGCTGGCAATAGTAAAAACAGTTTTGAAATTATACTCTCGTTTTGTTCTCTGCCATACAGATGCGTTGTTTTTGCTTGAGTATTATTAAAGAATCATGAAGACAAAATATTAATTGTATTAATTTATAGCATTTACCCTAAATCAGCGTTGCGGAAAGTATTTAAAGCTCCAGAAAGAATATTAAGAAAAATTCCTAAGAGGCTGTTTGAGATGAGTGAAATCATAATTAATGACACTACATTACGCGATGGCGAACAAGCAGCAGGCGTTGCTTTTACTCTCAAAGAGAAAGTTGCGATCGCTAAATTTCTTGATGCTATCGGTGTCCATGAATTAGAAGTTGGCATACCCGCAATGGGTGAAGAAGAAACCCGCGCTATCTCAGCAATTGCTGACTTAGGTTTAAAAGCCGACCTCCTTGCTTGGAACCGTGCTGTATTATCAGATATTAAAGCTTCCATCGCCTGTGGAATGAAGCGAGTGCATATTGCGATTCCGGTTTCCGGTATCCAAATCGCCGCCAAATTTCATGGACAATGGCGAGTAAGTCTGCAAAGACTCAAAGATTGTATCAGTTATGCGCGCGATCGTGGTCTTTGGGTTGCAGTCGGCGGCGAAGATTCTTCTAGAGCCGATGAAAGCTTTTTATTGGATGTCGCCTTGTATGCTCAAGAATGGGGTGCATCTCGATTTCGTTTCTGCGACACCGTAGGAGTTCTCGATCCTTTCACCACCTATAAAAAAGTCAAACGGCTTGTTTCCTGGCTATCAATTCCCGTGGAAATCCATACCCACAACGATTTTGGCCTAGCAACAGCCAACGCCCTCGCCGGAATTAAAGGTGGAGCCTCATCTGTAAACACCACCGTCAACGGCTTAGGTGAAAGAGCAGGTAACGCCGCTTTAGAAGAAGTTGTCATGGCCATCAAACGCATCTATGGCTTAGATATGGGTATCAACACACCCCGTTTGCTGGAATTATCGCAACTTGTCGCCGCCGCCTCCGGTGCTGGCGTACCACCTTGGAAAGCAATTGTCGGTGAAAACACCTTTGCTCACGAATCTGGAATTCATGCACACGGCGTAATTCAAAACCCCAACACCTACGAACCCTTTGCACCAGAAGAAGTAGGTTGGGAACGACGTTTAGTAGTTGGTAAACATTCTGGCAGACATTTAGTATCTAACTTGCTTCAGCAGCATGGAATTTTTCTCAACCCAGAAGAAACCCAATCTGTATTAGATGCAGTTCGCCAACAATCAGTTAAGAAAAAACGTAGCCTCACAACAGAAGAACTGTTGAACCTAGTAAAAGAACAAAGGTATTCTCATGCAGCCCGATGAATACGAATTAGAGTCAGAACCCGATTTTGAAATTGGCGAAAAAGTCAGACTCCGCAAACAAATTAAAAACGACGGGACATTTCCCGGTAGAGAAATTGGTGAGATTTTAGCGAAAAAAGGAGATATTGGCTACGTAGCAAGTATAGGCACTTTTTTACAACGTTCCTATATTTATGCTGTGCATTTCTTAGATAAAGGAATCGTTGTTGGTTGTCGCAAAAAAGAACTAGAATCTGCTGAGGAAAATCATGAAGGTAATGCTACGGATGAATGATGCTGGTAATTTAACAGTCTACGTCGCTAAAAAAGATTTAGAAGAAGTAGTAGTTAAACAAACAGATGGTGAAGCAGGAAAAATTCTTACCTTAGCCAACGGTTGGGAATTAGAATTTCCCGAAATACCTGATTTAGCAAATTTACCTAAAACTGTAGAAGCTAGACGCTTGGCTTGAAACGAGAGGCTAGAGACTAGGGACTAGCTTAATAATTACAAGTCAACAGTAAAGAGAGAAGGCAAAAGGTAACAACCAATTTTTCCTTCTTCCTTTTTACTAACTCTTGATAAAACCTCCGCGCAACTCTGCGCTAACCTCCGCGCACCTTTGCGTTGAAAAAACTAGATTGAACAATGAGCAACAACGCCCCAAAAGCTTGGGGTTAATTATTTTGTAGTTAATTTTTAAGTAGTTAACATGGGTGACAAATATTTGAGGTTATCGGAATTGAACCTAGAAGGGCAGTTCCTAGGTTTTGCTGGCATCAAATCAGGAAAAGCAAAATATCTGCAATTAGCAATTCCTTCTGGTAATTTGTACATTAAATTACCAAAAAATTTGCGTAGTTCGTTGCAATGTAGTTTAGCTCCTGGTGAACAAATTCGCATTTGTGGTGTTAGCAAAGTAAACACAAAAACAGGCAAGATTAAAATTAAAGCTCATCAAGTTGCACCAATTGATGCTTACCCAAATCAAGAATTACTACCGCAACCTCAAGCCAAAATTATGGTGTGTCAAAAATCAGGTTGCGTAAAAAAAGGTGGTAAAGGTTTATTATCAGAACTAGAAAAAACATTGTGCGATCGCGGTTTGTTAGACAAAGTACAAATAGAACACACAGGTTGCCAAAAGCGTTGTAGCAGCGCACCTAACTGTGTATTGCAGCTTGGTAAAAAGAAGTATAAAAAACTTCATCCAGAAGCGATCGCATCACTCCTAGAAAACCACTTAACTTAAGTCTAAGCTTCTTTTCAAATGTACATATTATTATACAGGGGTAAAACTTTTACCCCTATTTGTTATGTTCCTTAGAATAGTATGAGCAGAGAAAAAGCTATAGAAGAACAGAGTAAGATTGCAGGCGATCGCCCAAAATGAATATAGCTTGTATACACGCTATAATTGCCATATACCGCTGATACTGGTATCGTCTTAATATGAAGTCAGCGGACACTTAATTACTTTCTTATACAAGTCGTCATGCTAGACTACAACACTCCTGAGTATCTACCCTCTTCAGAAGAGTTACCTTGTTCCGACGACACGCCTGTGGATAATGAACTACAAAACCTGATTCCCAACTTATTAAAAGCAATTTTAGCTTTAATTTGGCAAGACCGTTGGGACTGGTTTTTTGGTGTTGATATGGGCATTTATGATCGTACAAGACAAATTCGCAGAACCCCAATAATTCCTGATGGTTTCTTAAGTATAGGAGTACCACGTCGGAAGAACGATCCTAAAGGACGCTTAAGTTACGTTTTATTAGAAGAAAACAATGTAGTGCCTATATTAGTATTAGAAATTGTTTCTCAAACCTATGGAGGAGAATACGACAATAAAATGACCGCCTATGCTCAATTAGGCATACTGCATTATGTAATTTATAATCCTGATTATTATCACCGCGATAAACATGAACCTTTTGAAGTATATCGTTTAGAGAAAGGTGAATATTTGCGTCAGTTTGGTGAACCACTATGGTTGCCAGAAATAGGTTTAGGTATTGGTAGAAGTCAAGGTATTCATGAAGGTTGGGAACGAGAGTGGCTATACTGGTTTGACGAACAAGGTAATAGATTTGCTACTCCAGAAGAAATTGCAGAACAAGAAAGATTTCGTGCAGAACAAGAAAGATTTCGTGCTGAACAAGAAAGATTTCGTGCTGAACAAGAAAGATTTCGCGCTGAACAAGAAAGATTTCGCGCTGAACAAGAAAGACAGCAAAGAGAAATAGCTGAACAACTTTTGCAACGTTATCGAGAACAGTTTGGTGAATTACCAGAGTAAATTTTGGTAATGAATAATATTTCTAAAACAAAATATAAACTATCTTAACCTTTAAGGAATATGAACATAGTAACTGCTAAACGTTTTACCATAGCTGAATATCACCGTTTAGCTGAACTCGGTTTTTTTGCCGAAGATGACCGAGTTGAGCTAATTAAAGGAGAAATTATTCAAATGGCGGCTAAAGGTAAACCGCATTCTGTTTGCAACACTCGCTTGTCTAGAGAATTATTTAAAATAATTGCCGGAAAGGCAACACTGAGAGGACAAGAGCCGATAATTCTGTCTAATAGAAGTGAACCAGAACCAGATTTGGTAATTGTACACAATCGTCCTGATGATTATTTACAAGAACATCCTCTGCCATCAGATGTGTTACTGTTAATTGAAATTTCAGATTCTTCTTTGAAATATGACCAAGAAGAAAAAATATCAGTTTATGCCGAAGCGGGTATTTCAGATTATTGGATATTTAATTTAGTAGATAATTTTTTAGAGTGTTATAGCGAGCCTTATCAAAATCTACAAGGTAAATTTGGTTATCGCCGTAAACTCATATTTCTACCAAATGAATCAGTCAATCTGCCATACTTCAATGATTTAGTTTTAGATTTATCTAAAGTATTCCCAAGTGTGTAATTTATTTAAAATTTAAATAAATTATGAGTGCAGAGCCAGTTTAGTGCTTGTTTAGAATAGAGCCTTTAGATGTAATAAAGCTCACTCAATAATTCTCCGCGCCTCCGCGTGAAAAAAATATTCCCCTCATCAAATCAGACTTTGTATCGCCTGTTGTAAATCATTCGTAAAATTACTAACCGCTTGCTTCGCACCTAAACGACTTTCTTTATATGCAGAATAACGCTCAGATATAGATAGCGGCTGACCGATAGTAATCTTCACTTTTTGCTTACCCAATTGCGGACGTTGAAAAGATTTATCACCTTTGATTTTGGCAATCATCTGCGATAAAATTAAAGTGGTTTCAGCAAATCTTTCAACTGATGGTTTCTCTTTAATATAATTGCCAGAAACTGCCACAAAACTTTCTACTAATCTCATGTGCCACATTCTCGCAGTCGCTTCTTCTGCAACGCGATCGCCTAAAGCTATCTCCACAGAAGATAATGCTTTAATATCCTTAAAATCTTCTCTAAATATATAATTCCAACCAGCTTGTTCTACGCGCCGACAACGGTCAGTTAAAGTGCCTTTGGGTTGCAAGTTAAAATACTGCTCAGATATTTGTAAAGCTGCATTTAATAAAGCTTGTAATCTTAATGCTAAGGCTTCATTTCTATCTTTAATTTCCGCAATAGTTTGAGCATCTGCTAACTTTTGATGATAAAATCGCGTGTAAAATTGCTCCATCAAAGTTAATAAATGCTCTGCTAAACCTAACAATCGCGGATACAGTAACTCCATTGAAGCAATATTATGGGTTTTTCCCGCATTTACAGGCAAACCACTAGCCGCTTCTAAATCACTCAATAATTGCGCGATCGCACTCCAAGGTGCAGCAGTATAACTATATTTAATTCCAACTGGTACAATTAAAACCTGTTCCGAGCGTCCGGCTTTTTGCAAGTCTTCCGCACACCAAAAGCCTAATTGGGCAATACCTGGTTCTAATGGACTCACAATTTCTGATAGTCCATTTGTCGCACCTTCTGGCGCAGCAGCCATCGGGAATTTGCCATTGGCGAACAAATCCCGCGCCGAACGCAACCCTGTCCAGTCAGCCTTACCGCGCTGGATAGGAGTTCCACCCAAGCGCGAAGCCACCCAACCTGCATATTCACCCGCCCACAGAGGAATGCCGCGATCGTAGATAAAATGAGCATGAACGCTTGACTGTAATGTTATACCTTGTTCTCGTGCTACCTTCGGCACAAGTTGAGACAACAAGTAACCCAAACAAAAAGGATCATCTGTTTTAGGATGACGAAACGCCAACAAAAAGCGCACCTTTCCCCCTTGAAACTGACGATAAAGATCCGCCAAAATCTCAACGTTGTCTGCTTCTATCTGGGAAATAGCCGTTCGCCATTGTATCCAACTAGGTAGAAACGTGTGAACAACTCGCAAAAATAAAGGATTAAATGCTGGCTGAATAAATTCTAGGGGTGGCTGCGCTTGATAAATTACGTCTGACAAGGTAAGTTTCTCCTGAAGTATGAAGTGTGAAGTATGAAGTATGAAGTATGTTTGCCTTTGGCGTTCCTGCAGGGTAGTCTGAAAGTTCAGACTTTAGCCTTCTGCCTCTTGCCTTGTGATAAATGACTATTAATCGGCAAAAGAATCAAGGATGAAGAAAGATATTTTTTCTTATTTCAAACCCCATACCTTGATGACTAGGGTAATTTCAGACTTTATACTTTATACTTCAGCCTTTAGTTGACCAACCACTTTTATACTTCATACTTCAGACTTCATACTTTAAAAGATTTGGAAAGGGATTAAACGATGCGACTGTCACAAATGTTATTCGTTACACTCAGGGATGATCCTGCTGATGCGGAAATTCCTAGCCATAAGTTATTACTCCGTGCAGGGTATATTCGTCGCATCGGTAGCGGTATTTATGCTTATCTCCCGTTTATGTGGCGAGTGTTGCAAAAGGTTTCTCAAATTGTGCGGGAAGAAATGAACGCCACAGGCGCACAAGAATGTTTGTTACCCCAGTTACAACCTTCTGAGTTGTGGAAGGAATCAGGACGTTGGGATACTTACACCAAAGCTGAGGGAATTATGTTTTCCCTAATTGATCGCCGTGAGCAACAATTAGGATTAGGGCCGACTCATGAAGAAGTGATTACAGCGATCGCTCGTGATATGATTCGCTCTTATCGTCAGTTACCGTTACATCTCTACCAACTGCAAACCAAGTTCCGTGATGAAATTCGCCCCCGCTTTGGTTTAATGCGCGGCCGAGAATTCATCATGAAAGATGGCTACTCCTTCCACGTCGATGAAGAAAGCCTGAAAAAAACCTACCAAGATATGTACCAAGCCTACAGCAATATGCTGCGGCGTGCTGGTTTAGCTTTTCGTCCTGTAGAGGCTGACTCTGGTGCAATTGGTGGTTCCGGTTCTACCGAATTTATGGTGTTGGCGGAAGCTGGGGAAGACGAAGTTCTCTACACCGAAGATGGTAAATACGCCGCCAACGTCGAAAAAGCTGTGTCTTTACCTGCGGATGCGGAAACTTCACCGTTTACTAGTTATGAAAAGCGGGAAACACCAGGAACAGATACGATTGAAAAACTCTCTTCATTCCTCAAATGTTCTCCCACCCAAATAGTTAAAAGCGTTTTGTATCAAACAGTCTACGATAATGGCGTGACTGTGTTGGTACTGGTAAGTATTCGTGGAGATCAGGAAGTCAACGAAGTTAAATTACAAAATGAATTGACGCGGTTAGCAGCTAACTACGGCGCGAAAGCCGTCATCGCCTTAAATGTACCCAGTGCAGAAACACAACAAACCTGGGCGGCGAAATCTCTACCTTTGGGTTACATTGCACCAGATATTAGCGATGAATATATTGCAGGTAACAAACAAGTCCACGCCAAATTTGTACGGTTAGTAGATAAAACAGCCGTTGATTTACAAAACTTTGTGACTGGTGCAAATGAAACTGGTTATCACGTCGTTGGCGCAAATTGGAATGAGCAATTTAAGCTACCAGAAAGCATAGTAGATTTGCGTAAAGCCAGACCAGGCGATCGCGCCTTGCACAACCCCGAACAAACTCTCTCTAGCGCTAGAGGTATCGAAGTCGGTCACATCTTCCAATTAGGCACAAAATATTCCCAAGCCTTGGGTGCAACTTATACCAACGAACAAGGTGAAGAAAAACCCTTGGTGATGGGTTGCTATGGTGTGGGTGTTTCCCGCTTGGCACAGTCAGCAGTTGAGCAATCTTACGATAAAGATGGGATTATTTGGCCTGTAGCGATCGCACCTTATCACGCCATTGTGACAATTCCTAACATTAATGATGCCCAACAAGTACAAATAGCTGAAAAACTTTACACCGAACTCAATCAAGCCGGGATTGAAACATTATTAGATGACCGTGATGAACGCGCCGGAGTTAAATTTAAAGATGCTGATTTAATTGGCATACCTTATAGAATTGTTACGGGACGCGCAATCGCTAACGGCAAAGTTGAAGTAGTAGAAAGAGCAACTCGTCAATCTCAAGAAATTGCCATTGATGAAGTTATAACTACATTGAAACAATGGGTTACAGCAGCAATAGAAGGTAAAAATTAAATAATAATTCAGGAGTCAGAATGCTAGCAAACTTAGTCAAATTATACTGCTTTGCTTTAAAATTCTGGCTTCTGAGTACTGACTGCTGACAAAATTAACAGCTAAAATGCTCAAATAAACCAGCTTGAGAGTTGTTTACAGTTGAAAAAAATTTAACTTTTAAACTCAGACAAACAGGTACAGGTAATAGAGAAAAATTCTGTTCCCTGTTCCCTAATTCTGAATAATTTCCTAAATCTCACGAAACAATGAGATTTAAAGAATTTGATAGATGACGGATTTAAAGTACAAATTCTAGAATAAAAGAAGGACTATTTTAGTGTCAGCGATCGCATTATTTCAATGTATCGAGTCCTTCAGCAAATCTCGGGAAACTCTTAACTTATTAGTATCGTCCTTAACCAGGCTGCTCTTCACATAAAAATTATTTCAGCCCTCAGTCAGTCAAGAAGGTTTTTAATATGAATGATGAACCAAGAACTAATCGTGTATCTTCGAGTGTAGTTGCAGCCGTTTCCGCAGCGGTGATTGCAGTTAGTGGTGGTGTAGCTTGGTTAACTACCCAGTCCCAAAAAGCACCTATTACAACTAACCCAGCTAACCCCAATCAAACTATTCAACATCAGCCCACACAGCCATCAACTACCCAACAAAACGAACAAACTGCTCAAGTTTACTGGCTAAAACCAAAAGAAAAAAATATTGCTTTAGTACCTAAATCAGTAGAAGTCGCAGCTAATCAGCCTAACCAAGCCCTAGAAAAAGCTTTCCAGGCTTTATTAGAAGGGCCAAGTGACAGTACAGACTCCACCACCATTCCCAAAGGCACAAAGCTGCTAGGCTTGAAAATCGACGGTGATGAAGTCCACGTCAATTTATCTGATAGCTTTACCAGTGGCGGCGGTAGTACCTCAATGATAGGTCGTGTAGGGCAAGTTGTTTACACAGCCTCTAGTATTAACCCCAAAGCCAAAATTTACATTGACGTAAACGGCAAACCTTTAGATGTGTTAGGTGGCGAAGGCGTAGAATTGCAACAACCCCTGACTCGTGAAAGCTTTGATAAAAATTATCCTCTCTAGTCAAAAGGAGCCAGTGCGTTGCTCCCGAGAACTTGCGTGCGCGGGGAACCCGCGTTGAGCAAAGTTCGGGAGATAACCTCCGTTGTAGCAACTAGCGTTCAAAAGTCAAAAGTCAAAATTAACATTGACTATTGACCTTTGACAAATGACCTAAAGTTTTGTGTTCAGAATGCGAAAGTTACGAGCTTGCTGTTCTAACCTTGAAGCGAGGCGATCGCATACCTGATTACATAATTCAAAAATCATTTCGTCTTCCACCCGATAGTAAGCGCAAGTGCCTTCACTGCGACGGCTGAGGATTCCGGCTTGCCACATTACTTTCAGGTGTTTCGAGACATTTGCCTGCGAAGTTTGTGTTGCCTCTACCAATTCTTGTACACATTTTTCTTCATCCCGTAGTAAGTGCAACAGCCGCAGACGCATCGGCTCACTTAACAGGCTGAAATATTCGGCTACTTGTTGCACCACTTCCGGCGGTACAGGCAACGCTTGTTTCATCAGGAATGACCCGTAAAAACAGACAAGGTTAACAATCACTCATTTCATATATAGATTAATACTTAATCAGGGTTAATTCGCATCAAAGGTTGACCATATTCTACAGGTTCTCCATTTTGCACCAAAATTTCCATCACTTGACCGGAAATTTCCGCTTCAATTTCGTTCATCAGCTTCATTGCTTCAATAATACACACCGTTTGTCCCTGACGGACGCGATCGCCAACTTCCACAAATGGTGCTTCCCCTGGCGCAGGTGCGCGATAAAAAGTCCCCACCATTGGCGAAGCAACTTCCACTAATCTTTTGTCAATAGTTGAAGGCGCGTTTCCTGACACCTGTACACCTGCACCAGCCACAGCAGCATCTATACGTTCTGTGGAAAGCGTTGGCACAGTTCCTGCTGCAACTGTCGTTACTGCTGCCACACCACCAACGGCAGCTTGTGGTAAAGCGTGATTGCTAATACTCACAGCTTTACGTACCGTTAGCTCAAAATCATCACTTTTAAGAGTTACTTCTGCAATATCTGTTTGTGCAATAGTTACCAGCAGTTGGCGGATTTCATTAAAGTCCAATGGCACAGCTTTTATTACCTCAACCTGTCCGTAAAATGATTATTTTATGTGATACCAATTGAATCAATGATTGAGACTGATGGATTGACAGAACTAAAACACGAGACAGTTATTCCCAATCCAAAATCTAAAACCTCAAATTCAAAATGGTATGAAGGCAGGGATTTAAACCCTATATAGGGATTTAAATCACAACTAACTCTAAAATTTAAGAGAAAATTTATTCCCTGCCTAAATATTTATCTTCACGCGTATCAATCCGAATCCGTTCTCCTTGAGAAATAAACAAGGGAACCATTACAGTTGCACCAGTTTCTACTTTGGCTGGTTTAGTACCACCTGTAGCTGTATCACCCTTGACACCAGGATCAGTTTCGATAACTTCTAGCACCACAGAGTTAGGTAATTCCACTTCTAGAACTACATCGTCCCAACGAATCACGTTCACTTCCATACCTTCCTTGAGGTATTTGACGCGATCGCCAATTTGTGCAGCACTGAGTCGTCCTTCGTCATAACTTTCCATATCCATAAAGACGAACTCCTCGCCCTCTTTATAGGTATGCTGCATTGTGCTTTTTTCCAAAGTTGCTTGCGGTACAGTTTCCCCAGCCCGGAAAGTTCTTTCGAGAACCTTGCCACTTTGGACGTTTTTCAGCGTAGTGCGGACAAACGCCGAACCTTTACCGGGTTTAACGTGGAGAAAATCAACCACCCGCCATACAGACCCGTCTAATACAATTGAGACACCGGGTCGAAAGTCGTTACTAGAGATCATGAAGCTTTCAAATGTTGGAAGACAATCGGCATTTATTGTACCCTTCTAGCGGAGTAATTGGTTAGTTAGTCAACTGAAGTCTGAAGTCTGAAGTCTGAAGTCTGAAATGTTAAGAATGGTGCAGAAGGTAGAAACAAGGCTTGTACTGATTTGTTGAGCCAAATTTTTATTTTCCAGTCCGAATGACGAAATTTCATCCTTCACACTTCACACTTCACACTTTCTCCGCACTCCTACTATGGGAAGATTATTGATGGGTTCCGCCCAGTCAACAATATTCATGCTGCATTTGAGCCATACTCATGCTTAAGTTAATAAAATCCTGGCTAAAGTCCAGCCTAGTAACAATACTGTTGGTGATTATATTTTTAGGCATCAATACAGCTGGCTGGACTCCCTCCAGTAGTGCCGCCTTGCCCTCTGGCAATGCAATTACCGACGGCAAAGCTTTATTGCGTTATGCACTCCCAATAAAAAATCAACCTGTACGCCAACTGCAAGCCAGTCTAGAAGACATATCAAACCAGTTGCGGGCTAATCGGCGCTGGGGTGCTATCTCCAAAGACCTGAGTAAAGCATCTCGCGTGCTTGATAAGCCTTCACAAATCTTAGCAAGCGTTCCCGAAGAAAGCCAAGCTCAAGCCCAAGCATGGATTGATGAGTTAAAATCTGGTGTAGTGCAACTCCAAGAATTGACACAATCCAAAGATAAAGAACAAATTCTGCAAGGGCGAAACAAATTGCTGAATTTAGTTTCTTTGCTGGAAGAGTCAATGGTCAAGGAATTTCCCTTTGAAGTCCCGCAAGAGTACAGTAATTTACCTCAACTTAAAGGTCGTGCCACCATTGAAATTAAAACCAACAAAGGTGAGTTAACCCTTGTAGTCGATGGTTACAGCGCACCTGTGACGGCTGGGAACTTTGTCGATTTAGTCCAAAGGGGTTTTTATAACGGGTTAGAATTTACTCGTTCTGAAGAATCCTACGTCTTGCAAACAGGCGATCCCCCAGGCAAAGAACAAGGCTTTATTGACCCAACAACAGGCAAATACCGGGCAATTCCGTTAGAAATTTTGGCGGAAGGAGATAAAGCACCAACCTACGGCATTACGTTAGAAGATGCTGGTCGTTATTTGGATATGCCAGTGTTACCTTTTTCTTCCTTTGGTGCATTAGCAATGGCGCGTCCCGAAAGCGAAGTTAATGGCGGTTCATCGCAAGTGTTCTTTTTCTTATTTGAACCAGAACTCACCCCCGCCGGACGTAACTTGCTGGATGGGCGTTACTCAGTATTTGGTTATCTCACAGAAGGCAAAGATATTTTAGATAAACTCAAAGCTGGTGACAAAATCGAATCTGCAACAGTAACTCAAGGCATAGAAAACCTAGTCCAACCCCAAGCAGCCTAAATCAAGTATGAAGTATGAAATTTAACACTTCATACTTCATACTTCACAAATTTCCCGCCGCGAATATTTGATGAGGAGCGATCGCTAATTCGGGAAACGTCTGCGATACAATTTTCTGGTCAGCCGTAAACACTGTCTCTTCGTAAAATCCTTCTTCCAGCAGCAACACAGTAACTTTTAATTCTAAAGGGTCTACAATCCAATATTCCGGCACGCCAACCGCCGCATACTCAGAACGCTTATGGCGATAGTCCCGCTTGATAGAATCTGGACTGACTACTTCTATAACCAGTAATGGTGGTGTCTCAAATACAGCTGAAGCCTTTAGTAAATCTCTTGCTTGCTCCTGTGTTACCACACACAAATCAGTTAACCTAGACTTATTTCTTCCGGTTCTCATCCCAGTTTCCCGAAAAGTTAGCCAAGGTAAACTTAAACGTGCGATTTCTGCATCTAGTGTTTGCTCAAGAAATTTAGATATTAGGAAATGTTCAATAGTCGGAGGGTTCATTAATTCCAACCTTCCATCCACTAACTCGTAGTGAAAACCACTGCCATCATCATAGGTTAAATACTCTTCAAATGTGAGTTTTGTTACTGGTGTAGCGACCATCCCCACAATCTCCTGAACTATACCATTATCGTAACTTGAGGAAGTAGAGAATAGGGAGTAGAAAGTAGGGGAGGTAAAGGTGCAAGGGTGTATGGAAGACAAGGAGAAGGGACAAAACAAAGGATAATTGACAATTAACTATGGACAAATGACAAATGACAAATGACAAATGACCACAGTTAAAGACATTGGCGAACAAGGACTATTAAAAAAATTACAAAGCTTTTGTCCCCCAGAAATTATTGGGGATGACGCAGCAGTTCTAGTAACTGCGCCAGGAAAATCTTTAGTAGTAACAACAGATGTCTTAATTGACGGCGTACATTTTAGTGATGCTACCACATCTCCAGAAGATGCTGGTTGGCGCGCAGCCGCAGCCAATTTATCAGATTTAGCTGCAATGGGGGCTTCACCTGTAGGTATTACTGTTGGTTTGGGGCTACCTGGCGATTTACAGGTAAGTTGGGTGGAGCGACTGTACCAAGGAATGACAGAATGCCTGCAAAAATACCATACCCCAATTGTCGGTGGTGATGTGGTGCGATCGCCAACTGCAACCATCTCTATTACCGCCTTTGGTGAAGTTGATCCTCAGCGAGTTATCCGCCGTTCTGCTGCTAAAGTAGGAATGGCGATCGTGGTTACAGGTGTTCATGGAGCCTCCCACGCTGGCTTAGAACTACTCTTGCATCCCCAATTAGGACAGAACCTCTCTCCAGCAGAAAAGACCCCCCTTATCAAAGCTCACCAACGCCCTCAACCACGCTTAGATGTATTACCCATCCTCTGGGAAATTGTAACTCCCCCATTCCCCGTTGCCGGAATGGACAGTAGCGATGGTTTAGCAGATGCAGTTTTACAAATTTGTCGCGCCAGTAATGTAGGTGCAGTTATAGACAGCCAAAAAATTCCTGTTCCAGGCACTTTTACCAATTGGCTCAAACCAGAACAAGCAATAGAATACGCCCTCTATGGTGGTGAAGACTTTGAATTAGTACTTTGCCTACCATCAACACAGGCAAATACTTTAGTACAGCAACTCAGCCTAGGTGCAGCAATTATCGGTACTATTACATCTGGTTCACAAGTTTTACTCCGTGACCAAAGTCAAAAAAACCCTGACCAAGTTCTCAGCCTTAGCCAGGGATTTCAACATTTTGGTCAATAGTTAACCGTATTTATTATTGGCTATGATAAATTATTGCCACTTCTCGGCTACTAGTTCAGCCAAATCTAGAACGCGTTGGCTGTAGCCCCACTCGTTGTCATACCAAGCCATGACTTTTACCAAGTCACTACCCATGACTAAAGTCAAGCTAGCATCAACAATCGAAGAAGCATCAGTACCTTGGTAGTCAGAAGATACTAATTGGAGTTCACTGTAGTCTAAGATACCTTTGAGTGAACCTTCTGAGGCATCCTTGAGGGCTTGGTTGACTTCTTCAGTAATAGTACGCTTCTCAACCTGAACAACGAAATCTACCATTGAGACGTTCGGGGTTGGTACACGCAAGGCAACACCATTCAGTTTACCTTTAAGTTCTGGAATTACAAGCGCCACAGCTTTTGCTGCACCTGTAGAGGTGGGGACAATGTTGATGGCTGCTGCTCTTGCCCGACGTACATCGCGGTGAGAAGCGTCTAGCAAACGCTGGTCTCCGGTGTAGCTGTGGGTTGTGGTCATTGTGCCTTTAATGATGCCAAATCTATCATTCAGCACCTTGGCAATGGGAGCCAAACAGTTGGTAGTACAGCTGGCATTACTAATAACGTGATGTGTATTGTGATCGTAATCGTGATGATTCACACCGATGACAAAAGTACCATCTTCATTTTTACCAGGGGCGGTAATTAGAACCTTTTTGGCTCCAGCATTTACGTGCTTTAACGCTCCCTCTTTGCTAGTAAATACCCCAGTTGCTTCGATAATTAGGTCAATTTCCCATTCTCTCCAGGGCAAGTTTTCTGGATTGCGATCAGATACGCATTTAATGGTTTTACCGTTAACGATGATAGAGTTATCATCGGCGGAAATGTCAACATCCTTTAACTTCCCAAGCATTGAGTCATACTTCAGGAGGTGAGCATTTGTTCTAGGATCTGATGTGTCGTTGATAGCTACAAGGTCGATATTGCTATTTTGCCGACCTAACCAACAACGTGCAAAGTTACGCCCGATGCGCCCGAAACCGTTGATTGCGACTCTAATCACAGTGTCTTGCCCTCTGTATTTATGCCTATAAGTTGATATCTTTGAACCCAATCATATCGCAAAGGAGGGGAGTATTAATAACTATAAAGTGTTAGATCCAAAAAAAATATATATATTTTATTCAGGTTTTTCTGAATAGAGCTTGTGAGTCGTGATGTAAAATTTAACCGACTCTGGGACTAAATGCTTAATAGATTTGCTTTCACAACAAAGTTTACGAATAAGACTTGACGAAACTCCTACTAAGGGTATATTCAAGAATTGCCAGTGAATGGTGAGTGACTGCTGTCTGAGTTGTTGCTCAACTTGTTGGCAGATAATATCGCTTTGAACTTGATCATTACCTAGCTGCCTAGGCGCAATCAACCAATCACACATTTGTGCTAGTTCGTGTCCTCGATACCAACGAGGTAAGGTTTGGAAGGTATCTAAACCTACAATCCAGTACCAGCGAGCATTTGGATAAATAGTAGATAAGTCAATCAAAGTGTTGATGGCATAGGAAGTTCCAGAGCGACTGGATTCTACTAAGGAGACAGTAAAAGCTGGGTTTTCTTTTGTAGCTAGTTGTAGCATCTGAACTCGATGTTCAAACGCTGCTGCTTGTTTATGAGGAGGATTAAGCGATGGTACCCAAATTATTTGATCTAGGGGTAGTTGATCCAAAGCCTTTTCGGCTATGAGTAAGTGTCCCCGATGAATTGGATCAAATGTGCCACCGAAAATTGCTAGTTGCTGCATCTGATCGGGCCTAGGCTTTATACATTTGAAGCACAATTTCACTATCAATGTATTATTGTACTCAATTCATGCCTTAGCTTGATGAAATTTAAAAGTAATTTGGTTACGAATGTATTATCGTAGCCCTTACCAGTCAGGAATCTAAAAATATGTATTTGTCATTACATGAATTTCTTTCCCGATGCAGTGTAAATTTTCAGAATATTCTTAAAAACAGTTCAGAAATAGCAAAAACCTCCTACAAAGGTAAAATCATTCTCAATCCGCATAACGCAATTGGAAAAGCTCTCAGACAGTAAGCCTAAAAAAGGTGTAGAAAAATTTACGGTAAAAAACAAATTCCTGTTATGATACGCGTGTCATTTGTGAATATGGTGTGGTGTAAGAGGAGTAATCAATGAGTAATGCTGTGGATTTTGGCGGTAGACCATTTCATTTCATTGGAATTGGTGGCATAGGTATGTCTGCTCTGGCATACGTTTTAGCAAAGCGTAAATTGCCAGTATCAGGTTCAGATGTGAGACCAAATCATATTACGCGGAAATTAGAATCTATCGGCACACATATTTTTGGTAAGCAAGAAGCAAGTAATCTTGAATTCTTTCGTCCTCAGCTAATGACGAATGAAACAACATTAAGTTCTCCAGAATCATTAACTGCTGCCAAGTTCTCACTACCTCAAGTAATTTGTTCAACTGCAATTAACACTAATAATTTAGAATACAAAGCAGCTTTGGAATTGGGTTGTCCAATATTACATCGTTCAGATGTACTAGCTGCTTTAATTGCTGATTATAAAAGTATTGCTGTAGCAGGTACGCATGGTAAAACTACAACTAGTAGCATGATTGGTTATATGCTGCTACAAGCTGGTTTAGACCCGACAATTTTGGTTGGTGGTGAAGTTAATGCCTGGGAAGGTAATGCTCGTTTAGGTCAAAGCGAATATCTAGTAGCAGAAGCGGATGAATCTGATGGTTCTTTGGTGAAACACGCGCCTGAGATTGGCATCATCACTAATATTGAACTAGATCACCCTGACCACTACGAAACATTAGATGAAGTAGTTGAGACCTTCCAAACATTTGCACGGGGTTGTAAGACTTTAATCGGCAGTATTGATTGTGCCACAGTACGCGATCGCCTAAAACCCACCATCAGTTATAGTCTGCATCAAGATACAAATGCTGACTATAGTGTGACAAATATTGATTATCGTCACGATGGCACTACAGCCTTAGTTTGGGAACGCGGTAAAGCTTTAGGTGTCTTAAATTTACGTTTACTTGGTCGGCATAACTTGAGTAATGCTTTAGCTGCAGTTGCAGTGGGACGAGGATTAAATTTAGAATTTGGGGAAATTGCTAAAGCGATTGCTACTTTTGAAGGAGCAAGACGACGTTTTGAGTTTCGCGGCGAAGTTGACGGGATTACTTTTATAGATGATTATGCCCATCACCCCAGTGAAATTCGTGCTACTCTTGCAGCTGCACGCCTTCAGGCGAGACCTGGACAAAGGGTAGTAGCTATATTTCAACCTCATCGCTATAGTCGCACACTGACATTTTTAGAAGAATTTTCTGAGTCCTTTGCTCATGCTGATTTGGTTGTACTGACTGATATTTACAGCGCAGGAGAACCCAACTTAGGACAAATTAGTGGTGAACAGTTAGCAACAGAAGTTGGCAAGTTTCATTCACAAGTAGTGTATCAACCAACTTTATCCCAAGTAGGTGAGTTTTTACTCAAAACACTGCGTCCTGGAGACTTAGCATTATTCCTGGGTGCAGGAAATTTAAATCAAATCATTCCTGAAATCATTACCACACTTTGTGAGGCTGCTACAGCCACATCTTGAAACTGTTGAATTAATCGTGTGAGCGATTCATACTGACTGCTGTATTTGTACGGCAGAAAAATGTAAAAATTTCACAAATTGATGTCAAAATGAAAACTTCTCCGGCAGCTGGAAACATCTGCACAGTTTCTGCTACACCTGCACAGAAACACGAAACAGATAAATCATCAGATAGCAAACTAATTTACTTACCTGGTACAGATTGTATTATCAAGCCTCAGGCTGCTCTCTCAGCTTTTACTTCATACCGAGTCGGGGGAGCCGCAGAATGGTATGTTGCACCCCAAAACATAGAAGCATTAAAAGCTAGCTTGAATTACGCAAAAGAACACAATTTAAAAGTAACAACTTTAGGCGCAGGTTCTAATTTATTGGTGAGCGATCGCGGTCTTCCTGGCTTAGTGATTGCAACACGTCATTTCCGCCACACTCACTTTGACCAAGAAACTGGTTTATTGACCGTAGCAGCTGGAGAATCAATTCCCAGCTTATCATGGGAAGTAGCTCAACAGGGATGGGAAGGCTTAGAGTGGGCTGTAGGTATTCCTGGCACAGTGGGCGGTGCTGTAGTTATGAATGCTGGCGCACATAATAACTGTATCGCAGATATCTTAGTTAGTGCCGAAGTTCTGTCAGCAGACGGTAAGTTAGAAACCTTGACTCCCGCCCAATTAAATTACAGCTATAGAACATCAATCCTGCAAGGTAGTGATTGCATTGTCACCCAAGCAACTTTTCAACTGCAACCTGGTGCAGACCCAGCCAAAGTTTTAGCATCAACCAAACAACACAAACAACATCGACTCTCTACCCAACCTTACAACTTTCCCAGTTGTGGTAGTGTATTCCGCAATCCCAAACCTTATGCAGCTGGCTGGTTAATTGAACAAACAGGTCTCAAAGGCTATCAAATTGGTGGCGCGCAAGTTGCTCAACTCCATGCCAATTTCATCGTCAACCGTGGTGGAGCTAAAGCTAGTGATATTTTCTGCTTGATTCGTCACATCCAAGAAAAAGTACAAGAACGCTGGTCGATTTTGTTAGAGCCAGAAGTCAAAATGATGGGCGAGTTTCAGGCAGCTTGTGGCTAGGGAGAGGCTAGAGGTTAGAGACTAGGGGCTAGGGAGGAATTTTATTCATAGCCAGCCAGATTCAATCACAAATATTTCTATTCCCTACTCCCTACTCCCCACCATTAATTATTAGTAACAAAAGTGGCAAATTACCGCCCGCATCTATAATTGAATTTGATTTGTTATTCAAAGCACACGCGGACAATCAACTATGACAGGTAAAGGACAAGGATTTGGCTTTGGCTTAGGCAAAATGAAAGAACTGGCCGAAGCCTTTAAAAAAGCGCAGCAAGTTCAAGAAGGCGCAAAGCGGCTCCAAGAAGAATTGGAGCAAATGGAAATTCAAGGAGAAGCTGGCGGTGGCCTAGTCAAGGTGATTGTCAGTGGAAATCAAGAACCAAAGAGAGTAGAAATTTCTCCTGATGCTTTAGCACAAGGATCAGAATTACTTTCCGACCTTGTAACAGTGGCTATGAAAGACGCTTACAACAAATCCACAGCCACAATGCGCGAACGGATGGAAGAATTGACCAGTGGACTGGAATTGCCTGGATTTTAGTTAAAGGGAGACAGTGCCGTGGGCGGGGTTTCCGACACTGCGCAACTGTCATTAACTGGCGTTCAATAGTCAATAGTCAATAGTCAATGGTCAAAAATTTTGAGACTATAGACTGTGGACTATGGACTTTTGACATTTATTCAGCGCAATATCTATGCCCTATAAGCTGTTGTTTGTCTGTCTGGGAAACATCTGTCGTTCGCCATCGGCAGAAAACATCATGAATCATCTCATAGAGCAGGCTGGATTAAGTAACAGCATTGTCTGTGATTCTGCTGGTACATCTAGCTATCACATTGGTAGTCCGCCTGACCGTCGGATGAGTGCGGCGGCGGCGGCTCAATTAGGAATTCAACTTCGTGGTCGAGCCAGACAATTTGTCAAGTCTGATTTTCAGGAGTTTGATCTAATTTTGGCAATGGATCGAGACAATTACGATAATATTCTTGCCCTTGACCCAACTGGCCAATATCACAATAAAGTGCATTTAATGTGTGAATTCTGCACTCGACACAACCTCAAAGAAGTTCCAGATCCCTACTACGGGGGAATAGAAGGATTCAATCGAGTCATCGATTTACTGGTTGATGCTTGTGAAGGTCTGCTTCAAGAAATTAGCAAGCAACAATTAGAAGCTTGATGGCATAACGCCAGCAGCTATTCTACCAAACCATGTTTAATTGCAAACCGTACCAGTTCAGCCCGGTTGCTGGTGGCGGTTTTTCTTAATAAACTGCTAACGTACTTTTCCACAGTTCTCGGACTCAGGTGTAATTGTTGACCCATTTCAACATTTGATAGACCATGAGTCAATAATTCGAGAACTTCTTGTTCTCTAGTCGTTAGGGATGAGAAAAATTCAGGTTTTTCAAGCTGGGTAAATATAGAGTTTTGCGCTTCTACTGCGGTTGCTGGGGTGGAATTACCGAGATTTTCTTTCTGGGAAACGCGATACTCAGATTGAATAATTTGCGATCGCTCCAACAAATTGCGAATAGCCGCCGCTAACTCCTCTAACTCAAACGGCTTTGGTAAATATAAATCACACCCCGACTGATAACCCAAAATTCTCTCTTGGGTTTTTGTCCGTGCTGTCAATAAAATTACAGGCAATAAACGGAATCCTGGTTGTTGGCGCACCCGACGTACCAGTTCATAGCCATTCATCCGTGGCATCACAATATCAGTGACGATTAAATCGGGATGGTACTCTTCTACCATTGCTAAAGCTTCTTGACCGTCATTAGCCGTAATCACAGAATAGCCAGACAGTTCAAGATAGTCGCTAATAGACAGACGAGTGCCCAGGTCGTCATCCACTACAAGGATCGTCAAGGGCATGGAAAGTACACCCCTACCATTGTTGTTACTTAGAAATTTGCTTCCACGAGCTTTTTCAGTGAACACAGGCAATAAATAGTGTTCTTATGTTTCATACTATGACAGGATTACCAGCTAATGACTGCCCGATAGTTAATTTATAAAGAAAATCTTAAATTATCAGCAGTGGCTTAAGCAGTTTAACGCAAGTTTTATAAATAGTGCTGATTAGGCATAAATACTTTCGTAATTCTTAACAACGCACCATTAGTGCATAGTAATCACTCACCATAATGTAAATATTAATATTGACTTTATCCATAATAATGCAGCAGCTTGTACTGCACAAAACATTTTAATTGATGCTCAGAAAACGATAGATTAATAGGATAACACTGATATTCAGCTAATAATTAATTTATAGTGGTTAAATACGCCTCTATCTATTTACAAGCTAGTCTAAGCAATTTTTGCAACACATTTAAAAGTTATCAAAATATCAATGAGTGACAAGAGCGAAAGTTACAAAGTTATTAGTGACAACCGTCAAGCCCGCTATTTGTATGAAATCTTAGAAACCTATGAAGCTGGTGTTCAGTTGACGGGAACAGAAGTTAAATCAATCCGTGCGGGTAAAGTGAATCTACAAGATGGTTATGCTTTGATCCGCGATGGCGAAATATGGTTAATTAACGTGCATATTTCTCCATATAACGCAAGTGGGCAATATTTTAACCATGAACCGCGTCGGACGCGCAAGTTATTACTGCATCGTCAAGAAATTCGCAAATTAATTGGCAAAGTAGAACAGCAGGGTTTGACTTTGGTTCCCTTAAAGATGTACCTCAAGCGAGGTTGGGTAAAAGTGAGCATTGCCCTGGGGAAAGGTAAAAAAATCCACGATAAGCGCGAAGATATCAAACGCCGGGAGGATCAACGGAATATTCAACGAGCCATGAAAAATTATTAGTTAATCGTTATGAGTTATTTGTGACTTTCCTCGGCTATCCTACTGCCTACGCAATATTTTCCACTCCCTAGTACAGGTTGGCGTAAATAAACAGACCATCTGAACTTGCTAAAAGGCTTGTGGTATCACTATTTTTTCTTTTTACTTTTGCCTTGTGGTACTAGATTGTATACCCTCAGCGTGAAGAAAGAAACAGCATAGTTTATAGCTCAAGATTGATTTTGGCTTTGTTAGGACTCGATACAGTGGTGAGTAACTTTTGGCAGCAAAAAGGAAACTTTACCATGAAAAGCAATATCACTCAAGCACTGGGCATGGGGTTACTGACTGTGGGTATGGCAATTTTGCCTTTAACTGTGCCTGTACAAGCACAGGTTAATTCGACTCCTAGCACGACTGACAATCCCCAAACAAATACAACTGACAATCGCAATGATTTTGATTGGGGTTGGTTAGGATTACTTGGTTTAATTGGTTTGGCTGGTTTAGCTGGTAAAAAACGCAACGACGAAACAACTCGTTATCGTGACCCCAGCACCACAGGTAGTAGTACCTATAGAGAGTAGTGCAACCTAGACAAACCCATGTTTTGTGTTCTCAATTTTTGAGAAGGTTACGTCGTTCAACGTAACCTTCTCAACACGATTAACTAGCAGCAGACTCTTGGTTAGTTGAATTAATTGCTTGAGTGTTGACTTGGTTTAAAGGAGTCCAGTAACTAGCAATTAAGGCAACCATCAGCCACCACAGAGTATTCACCTCTGGACGGAACCAGATGGTATCTACTGTACCGTGGGCTAACATCCCCAATAAACTAGCAAAAGCCCCAATTAACCAAAATCCTTGGATATTTCGAGATTGACGTAATCTCCGTAGTTGTAAAAATGCTGTATTAAACGTCACGATAATCAGCCACAGAAAACAAGCTAAACCAATAAAACCAGTTTCTACAGCTACCTCCAGCAGAATTGAGTAAGCACTCAAAGCACTATAACGAGGACGTTGATATAGGGGGTAGATTTTATTAAAAGAATTATGGCCAGGGCCAATACCGATAATAGGGCGATCGCGAATCATCTCAAACACCGCATCCCAAACATTACGGCGAAAATTATTACTGCTATCTTGGCGATCGGCAAAAATACTCATAACCCGCAGACGCACTGGCTCTACAAAGAGTATTGCTAAAATCAACAATCCCAACAAACCACCTAACATGATGGGTAGCGACCAAGTACGCCAAAAAGGGGGCATCTGCACACCCCACCAATACACTAACAACGTAATTGTGGTGAAAATAGCGACTAATAGTCCTATCCAACCACCACGACTAAAAGTCAAAATTAAGCAAGCACCATTAACTATTAACATAGTTAATGCCAAAGCTTTTTTCACCCAACTCTGCCAAACAAAAATTGCTACTAAACTTAAAATTACCGCTGGCATCAGGTATCCAGCTAATAAGTTAGGATTACCCAAATAACTATAAACTCTAGTAGTCTTAGACAACGGTGATTCTGGATCTACCCAAGTTGCTAATTGTGCAGCACCAAAAAACCATTGCCGTAATCCATAAACACTCACAATCAGCGATACCAACAAATAAAGGCTAATAATCCATGAACGGATACGTGGTGACTTGAGTACTCTGGCACAAAGGGCAAACAACAACAAATAAAGTGTTAATGTCACCAAATCGTTGACAGCCGCCTTTTTTACTGGTGATAATCCTGTAGCGACAACAGCCACACCCCAGTAGAGCAATATCAATAAGTGAATAGGCGTGAAAAATGGAGTATTGGCTGGGACTGGTTCATCAGATAAAGTCAACAACAGCCAAAAACCTACACAGGCTATCAACAGCACGCCAATTAATGTGCTTGATACAAAAGGAGCAAGCGCATAAACTAAGCTGATTAAAGCGGCTGCTATTACATCTCCCCACTGTAGCAAAATGCTGCTTTGTCGCCATGAGTTGAGTAATCCAACCGAAAAACGGCGTAGATAGCTAGTTGCCAAATATTCTTTGAGTGGTAAATCAGATAAAGTAAATCGTTGCCAGACTAAATTCATAAAACACACTGCAATCAATTAGCAGATCCGCACAAGTAGAACTTGCACTCGATCATAATGCGGGTGATTATAAACAGCTAACAACTAAGATTGCAAATTCATACCACTACTGTTTTGCCAAATTATGATTACAGCAGAAAAATAATATTGACAATTTTGGATGTTTTGGACGTTTTATTTTTTTATTATGTTTGTTCGTATAGGAATCCGGTTTGATTTCTGAATCTAGTTGTGTAGTTAGGGAGTAGGGTTGAGGGAATAGGCAAGAAGATTGATCTGGGTGTAATGATTTTTTGCCTAAATCCAAAGATGAGTCCTATATTAGTCATCAAAACTAGCGTGTTATTCGATTTCAGTGGCTTCCGAGTTAGTCGCTATTTGTATAGGTAGAGACAGTACATACCTATGTCCTGATTCTGGTGAACCTTGGATAGAAATTTGTCCACCATGCAATTCTGCTAGTTGATAACTCAACAATAAACCTAGGCTTTCACGAGACAAGTTACCATTACCCTTAGCTAAATCCATTTCCGAACTGACAGTTAATAAATCTGAGTAAGAATCACTCAGGTTTGATGATTTTTCTACTGCTACTGGGTAACTGTTTGACTCGTCTAGATTGTCTTGGTAAGGATTGTAAAACCCTGTTTCATTGCTGAGTTCCAAAAGTGACAATGGATGAAGTCGAAAATAAGGATCAACTTCAGTAATTCCATCTCCCAACCAAGGATGTGAGACCCAAACAGTAATGTTCAAGGTACTTTCTTTGTAAGAAACATGAATCCGAACAATACTACCTGTGGCAGACAGTTGAATCACACTAAAAACCATGTGGTAAAGTATTTGCCGTACTTTATCCTTGTCTAAAGGCCAAATGCGACCACGCCCTGGTTCGATAGAAAGGCGAATATCTTGCTCTCGGCGGTTTGCTGGCTCTTCTAGGCTATTAATAGCTTGCTGACAAAGCATTTCAATGTCTACAGGTGCTAGGTTGAGGACGTTGGAGTGATCATTTACTGTGCCTAGTTCGGTAATTTCGTTAACTAACGATAATAAATAACGGCCGCTGTGTTGAATAATCTCAAGATATTCTCTTTGCTTTGTTGTTAAAGGCCCGTAAATTTCTCGCCCCAAGACACTAGCCATTCCTAGTACTGAGGTCAAGGGTGTGCGTAATTCGTGAGTCAGTTGTTCCAAAAGTTCTAGCTTTAATTGCTTAGTAGATAAGGATTCTTTGTCTACGTTTGTTGGGTTAATTTTGCTGTCGCTTGTGGATTCATCACTGAATAACAAAGCAGCATTTTTATGATTGCTTTTTTCTGGCTTAATTTGTAAGAGTCGGTTGCGCTCAAATTCACTCATGCTCCAACGAGCGATGATTTGTAAAAGTTCAATATCTCGATTTTTAAAATCTCGCGGTACTAAATCCATGACTGCCAAAGTACCCAAGCAATGCCCTGAAGAATCTATCAGCGGTACGCCTAAGTAAGCACGGATGCCGTAATCCTGTACTAACTTACTAGTAGACAACGTAGGATTACTGTATTTATGTGTATCGTTAATAGCTAATTCTCTACAAGATTCTACTACTTGAGTGCAGAAAGATTCTTGGCGCAACAACTGACGACTTTGCGCTAAATTATTCATTAATCCCAGCCTAGATAAACCTACAGCTGATTTAAACCAGTGACGTTCCTGATCTACAAATCCCAAAATGGAAATTGGTGCTTCCAAAAAATGGGCAGCTGTTTGAGTAGCTTCTTCAAAGACTGGGATTGTTTCTGGTTGACGTAAACCTAGCTCTGTCAGTATTTTGAGGCGTTGTTGTTCTCTTGTTTCCTGAGAGATCCAACCATCCTTAAGGGCTAATAATTTGTTTTCAGGCTCTACCATTGCCACCGCTACCTTGATAATTCGTCGATACTGTAATTTATATAACCGCTGTTTCTGCTTGGTTATTATTCGCTATTTTTAAGCATTCCCCAAATTTGCCCTCGACAAACAATAATTGCACAAAATTTTATACCCATACCGTAAATCTAGGTGCATCCTGAGATAATCAAATAACTCAGGGTTGAACACAGAAGTACGTTAGTTTGAGATATTGCCAGGGTAATATAACTTTAAGGTCAGGATAAAAGCTTTTTATCCTGACAATTGATGTCTAGCTCATGAGCGAATCTAGGTTTTTTTCACTCAATTATTGCTTGCTTAATATTACTATGTGATCAAAAATAATGTGATTTATATTAGGTAAAAAAACGGATATTTTTTTAAATTAAATAAATATTTTTCTTGGCTAATTAGTTTTTTAAATTAATTATTCGAGAGGAATTTAAATTATATTTAAAATTTTATCGGTTAATCTTTAAAAGAGGTAAAAAGTGACTTTAATGTTCAATTTTTGAGGATAGAACCCAATGAATCAAGCTACTGTGAGAGTTCCTTTTGTAGACCTGAATTTACAACATCAACCAATTCAAAAACAATTAGAAGCAGCGATTAATGGTGTATTAAGTAAAGGCGATTTTATTTTAGGAAAAGCTGTGGCAGATTTCGAGGCGGCTTTTGCTGCGGCATCTGGGACAGCCTATGGTGTGGGTGTGGCATCAGGTACTGATGCGATCGCTCTTGGTTTACAAGCTTGTAATATTGGTATTGGTGATGAGGTTATTTTACCAGCCAATACCTTTGTTGCCACACTGATTGGTGTGTTAAAAGTTGGTGCTAAACCAATTCTTGTTGATTGCGATCCTCATACAGCATTAATTGATTTAGAGGCGGCAGCTAAGGTAGTAACTGCCAAGACGAAAGCCATTATCCCTGTACATTTGTATGGGCAGATGGTATCACCAAAGCAATTATTAGATTTTGCTACTAGCCACAACCTATTTATTTTTGAAGATGCCGCCCAAGCGCACTTAGCCGAACGTGAAGGTTACAAGGCAGGTTCTGTAGGAATTGCTGCGGCTTTTAGCTTTTATCCTAGTAAGAATTTAGGCGCGTTTGGCGATGGCGGAATGCTGTTGACAAAAAATTTAGAAATATCCCAAAAAATGGCACGTTTGCGTAACTACGGTTCATCGCAAAAGTATGTGCATGAAGAACCAGGGACAAATAGCCGCCTGGATACGTTGCAAGCAGCTATTTTACTAGCAAAACTGCCTTATTTAGCGCAGTGGAATAGCGATCGCCTAACTATTGCACGGCAGTATGATACAGAATTAGCATCGCTCACATCTGCTGGCATCATCCCGATGCAAAATCACAGCGACACCGGACACGTCTATCATTTATACGTGATGAAAGTTGATGAGTCTTGTCGTTTACAACGCCAACAAATTCAGGAAAAACTTTTAGCCGCAGGAATTCAAACAGGTATTCACTACCCTATTCCTTGTCATCTACAACCAGCATACACTTACTTAGGCTATCAGCAGGGCGATTTTCCCCAAGCAGAAAAACTCGCAGGGCAAATATTATCTTTACCTATGTATCCCGGGTTGACAAGTAGCCAAGTTACAGCAGTTGTGAGCGAAATTGCTGCAAATCTTTGATTTTCATGACATGATTTCTGATGTTAGCAGTGGTCACTAGTAAGACAAGCGATCGCTAATCATTTTTTTAATTGCTTATCATCATGGCACTTCCGCAACACATTCAAATCAAAAGCAAACAGCAATTACTAAGCATTGCGATTTTAGGTGTTTTAGGATTGTTGTATGCTCCTTTGTTACTACATTGGCTAGATGGTTGGCTAAACAAAAGTATCAGCATCGAACATGAATATTTTAGTCACGGAATCATCGGTCTACCCTTTGCCGCTTACTTAAGCTGGCTGAACCGCAAACAATGGCAACGTCTCCCAGAAAGCACCCATCCTTTAGGTGCTTTCTTACTAGTAATTGGGGGAGTATTCTATCTCAGTGGTATTGCCGAGTGGGTAAATCTTTCTTTACCTATAATTCTCGCGGGGTTGTGCTTATGGTTTAAAGGCATAGCCGGGTTACGCTTGCAAGGATTTCCGTTGATATTAGTACTATTAGCCACACCAACATCCGTACCTTACTTACTAGTTCCTTACACCTTACCTCTACAAAGTTTTATTGCTGGAACAGCAGGTTTTATCCTCAACCAGATAGGAATGCAAGTTGTTGTTGATGAAATCAATATTTATGTAGGCGGACGAATTGTCGAAGTAGCACCTTATTGTGCAGGGTTGAAAATGCTCTTTACTACCCTTTATGTCGGTTTGATGTTACTTTACTGGACTGGTGGTTTAGCTTCACGCCGCATTAGTACTTGGTTTTTGGCTACTGCTGTGGCAATTAGCATTACTGCCAATATCATTCGGAATACTTTCCTGAGTTACTTCCACGGCACAGGCAATGAAGCTGCTTTTAAATGGTTACATGACAGTTGGGGCGGTGATCTGTACTCTGCTTGTATGCTTTTATTATTAGTGCCATTGCTTAACTGGATGAACGATCATTTTTTACCAGCAGAGCCAGCAATTTCCCAAGCAGTAGATGAGCCAGACTAAACAAAGAGCATCAAAATCTCTTTTAAAGTAACCGTGATGAAGTAGGCACACCATAATTCATAAAAGTCTGCTTCAAGAACAGTTTGACTGTTCCTCAGCACAAGCGCACTTCTAGCTAGAGGAGATGGCTACTTTTACTGAACTCAGAGAGTCATTTTTTAAGTAGAATTTTGCGTAAATATTCCCAATTTTACTAATGCTTTCCTTATCTAAGGTTCTCAAAGAAAAACAATTGTCTTATATAGTAGTACTTGTATTATTACTACTGCTTTTAGGACTAGGAGGAGTACCCGGATACTTCACAGGACGCTGGCAATGGAAACAGCCACCACCTGTCACCACCCTCAAAGAATTAAGAAAAATACGGAAAACGGGATTACCCATTCCTGGTTGGCAAACAGTAGAACAAGTAGAACAGCAAGTTGGCGAACATAAATGGTCATTACAAGTTCTCAAACAAGCAACTTCCCCCACCCAAGCAATCATGCTTTTACTGCCACAAAATGGGCCAAAAGATCAACCTGAAGTAGAATGGACAGAAATTAATGGCTGGGGAAAGTTGCGTTGGGGAAAATGGGATGTAGCCCAAGAACGCACTGTAGAATTTCAAGTTAAATCCCAAAATTCTAGCTTAAATGCCGAAATACCAATCAAAGCTAGGTTTTTTCGGGCTTCTACCCAGCAAGATACCTTTGCTGTTTTGCAATGGTATGCTTTTGCCACAGGTGGAGATCCTTCACCATTACGTTGGTTTGTAGCAGATCAATTGGCGCAATTACAAAAACATCGTGTACCCTGGGTTGCTGTCAGCGTTATGTTACCTATGGAACCTTTAGGAGAAGTGGAAACTACTTGGCCTTTAGCTCAATCTTTGGGTGAAACAGTACAAACTACATTGATGGCAAAACATCTATAGCCTAGTTTAAAACTGTCAACAATTAACTACCGCGAGTAATTCTGCAATCAAAAAAGCATAGAAGTGATTTTCAGAGTAAAATAACGACTCGGCGGAACAAATTATGCATTCAGCTTTACTGCACTAATGTTCATAGCTTCCCATTATTATTTGCGTGCATTCAGCGTCCTGTGTTTTGTGAGTTTTCAGTCCAGTGTTTTCCTCATAAACACTGTGCAGCCTGTCATCGCTCAAACTTTACCAAAACCAGAGACATCGCCAGGGCAACTGCCAACGCAACCACCAATAAATCCCGTCAATCAACTACCCCTACAGCCTCCCTCGCCACCGCCTAACGCTGATGTTCAACCAGGGAGTGATAATAGCGAATCTTCCCAGCTTAACCGTTATCTTCTTGGGCCAGGTGATGGAATTAGTGTTGTGTTTCAAAAGCCTACGGGTGCTTACCGCTTAGGTTCAGGAGATTTGATTAGTGTTGTTGTCCAACGCTTTCCAGATTTAACTTTTCAAGCTTCAGTCAATCCTGAGGGTAACATTATCGTGCCATTGCTAGGTACTGTTTCACTAGAAGGTTTAACTTTGTCGGAAGCCCAGGAAAAGATTCGCTTTTTACTCAATCGTTATGTTATTAATCCTGTGATTGTGTTGTCTTTGACTGGGCCGCGTCCTGATTTGAGTTTTCAAGCCCAAGTCAGTCCCGAAGGAAATATTGTTGTACCACAAGTAGGTGTTGTCTCAATCCAAGGATTGAGTTTAACTGAAGCGCAAGAAAAAATTCGTCTGGCTTTAAGTAAGGTGATGCCAGATCCAGCGATCGCTGTATCTTTGGTTGCGCCGCGACAGGTACAAGTTACAATTAGTGGAGAAGTCTTTCGTCCAGGTATTTATACTATTGGTTCGGCGACTCCCAGAGTGGCGGATGCTTTAATTGTTGCTGGTGGTTCTACGATGAACGCCGACTTACGCCAGGTGCAAGTCCGGCGGAAGTTGCTGGATGGTTCGGTAATTTCCCAAAATATTGATTTGTATGGAGCTTTGCAAAATGGTGGCACAGTGCCGAATTTGCGTTTGCAAGATGGTGATGCTTTAATTGTGCCACGTCGGGAAATTGGCAACGAAGATGGTTACGATCGCAATTTAATATCTCGTTCTACTTTAGCTGTACCCCAAATCAGAGTCCGGGTGTTAAATTATGCTGGTGGTGGCTTAGTCACCCAAACGCTGCCCAATGGAAGTACTTTTGTTGATGCTTTGGGGGGAATTAATTTAGATACAGCTAACCTCCGAGATATTGCTTTAGTTCGTTTTGACCAAGAAAGAGGCCGTGCAGTCACTCAAAAACTAGATGCGAAAAAAGCTCTTTCTGGTGATATTGCTCAAAATGTCCCACTGCAAGATAACGATGTGATTGTGGTTGGACGTAATTTAGTTAGTAGAATTACCAATCTCTTTAGTACAATTACTCGGCCTTTCTTTGATGTCCAAAGTTTTATCCGCTTCTTTGATTTCTTAGGTGGTGGTAGTAGGTAGTTCGGTGTCAATCATATTCTGGGGAGCAGTCAGGGTGTAGGGAGAAACAGAAAAATATCTCCTCTCGAAAATGAGATATTTGATTTTCTGCCAGTCTCTGAGTAAGTAGCAATCAAGGTCATTAGTTCAGGCGATCGTTGGTGATTTGTCATAAGTAACTATTTCAGGTTATCTTGATTACGAAAGACTTATGTATTGGTTTGTAATTGCGGAAAAACTAAAGACTAATTTTTAACAAATAACTAATCATTCTTGACTATTAGCTGTTAAGCGTTGACCATTGAGTATTAACCACAATTTTCTCGCTTTATATGTGCCTCTGCTATGACCCCACCAATTGTTAAGCGTTATTTAATTGCTTTTGAGAAGTACAAATGGATTGGACTAGCTAGTTTTGCTTTAATTGTTGCAGGGTCAACGGTGGTTGCTGTACAGCCAGATCCACCAACTAACTATGTAGCAGATGGCGCACTGACCTACAATCGTCCCCCAGTCTCATTTTCAGCCACAGGAAATGAGATTCAGCAACAAGGACAAGAATTAAGCGAAGCGGCGTTGCTTTCCGATCAAATTATTGAAACTGTAGCGACAAAACTCAGTATTAAACCGAAAACTATTGGCACAAATGTAGCACTAAAACTACCAGAAAAAGGCAAGTCTGGCGAAGTGTTATCTACACTAATTGAATTGAAGTATAAAGATACTGATTATAAGCGGGCTAGAGAGGTAGTGCAGGAATTGATGCAGGCGATGATTAAGCTGAGTGGTGACATTAATACCGCACGCTTAACGTCGATTATCAAAAAAATTGAAGAACGAGTCCCGCAAGCTCGGTTGGAGTTGCAAACAGCTGAGAAAAAACTAGAACAATACGATCGCCGCGAAAGACCTGCAATATTATCAGCAGAGAATGGTAGTTTGTTAGCGGCGGTAACTGCTAGCCAGAACCAACAACGGCAAATTCAATTAAATATTGCTGGGGTAGATGCTCAACTTCGCAGTTTACAAGCAAAGCTGGGCTTAAATGTGGATAAAGCTTATGTTTCTTCCGCGTTGAGTGCTGATCCCATTTTGACAGAATTGCGATCGCAACTGTATCAAACAGAATCACAAATCGCCTTATTACGGAAAGATTTGCGACCAGAACACCCTACTATGATTCAGTTGCAACGTCAAAAACAAGCCACCGAAGAATTGATTCAGCAACGCGCTGGTGAGGTTGTTGGTGGTGGTGGAACTACAGCCCCGCTTGCACGAGATGTATCTGGTATCCGCGCCCAAAGCAACTTAGATCCTGCTAGACAGGCTTTGGCGAATCAGATGGTGACTTTGCAAACTCAACGGGAAACGCTACAACAACAGTTAGCACAGCAAGTCCGGGAAGAGACAAGATTACGTCAAGAGTATTCTTTAATACCTAACAAACAATTAGAGCGATCGCGTTTAGAACAAGAGGTCGCCCTCAAAAAAGCTGTTTACGACCAAATGCAAGCTAAACTGACAGACTCTAAAACCGCCGAAGCAGAAACTGTCAGTAGTTTAACTGTGGCTCGTGCGCCTAGCGTCCTGGCTGAACCAACGAAACCTAAGAGTGTCCCGGCTACTTTAGCTATTGGTGGTTTCCTCGGCTTTTTAGTAGGGGGTGGGGTGATATTTTTGTTAGGTTCTTTGGAAGGTACTTTCAAAACCAAAGAAGATATCCGCGAAAATCTCAAACAGCGAGAAGTCGTTTTGCTGGGCGAACTACCTTTAATGCCAGTGGATGATCTAGCACCTGAGAGGATTCCAGTAGTATTTTCGCCAGATTCTCCGTTTTTGGAGTTTTATGAAAAATTCCGCAGTAATTTACGCCGCTTAGGTGGTAAAGACTTAAAAGTGGTGCTAATTGCTAGCACAGGTAGTCAAGAAGGAAAAACAATCAGTGCTTACAATTTGGGTGTCGCGTCTGCGCGTGCGGGTAAACGGACTTTAATTGTGGAAACAGATTTGCGCTCGCCTTCTCAAGCTGCATCTTTGAAAGTTTCTCCTGACCCTGAAGCCACTATTGAGCCACTGCGTTATTATGCGAGCTTGAGCGATTGTATTCGTCTAGTGCCAGAGGTTGAAAATTTATACATCATTCCAAGCCCTGGGCCTGTACGTCAATCGGCGGCAATTCTGGAATCTAGCGAGATGCGGCGATTGATGGAGGATGCAAGAGAACGTTATGACATGGTAATTTTAGATACGCATCCTTTAAGTTACTCTAATGATCCTTTATTAATTCAACCTTACAGCGATGGGATAGTTTTAGTGGCGCGACCTAACTATACCCAAGAAAATATGCTAGGTGAAGCGATCGACCAATTAATGGAAGCCGACCTGGGATTAGTAGGTGTAATTATTAATGGTGCTGATATTGAAGTAGCCCAACCTCAACCTGTGGAAACTAACACAGTGGAAGATACAGAAGTTGCCGCAAGTGCAAATAATTACAACTAAATAGATGTGGAGTTTGTTTTTAGTATATTATTTCCATCAATTGCGGCGTTTAGTATGACGTTCGTAATCTTCAAAACGCAATTTAGCGATCGCACTTGATGTCAACAATAGGATAAGCGATAATTTCTCGGAGTTTGCCCCATCCATGTTAGTTAGTAATGTTGGTGTGGCTGGGTGATTTGATCAGTGTTGAGCGATCGCTTGTGAAATACTGGAATAAATGAAGCGTTGATTAATGGTGGAGGAATTATTTGCGATCGCTAATCTTCTTGATTTTCAAATAGTGATTTGAGATTTCTTCTACCACTAACAACTCTGACTATTTCAATATTCTCATTCATATTTTGGTAGAAAATTATATAGCCATCTAGTGGAATACCTCGTAAGCCAGCCCGTAAATCTTCATATTTTTTTCCCATCTTAGGAAAATTAACAAGTTGTTTGCATTTTTGATTAAACTCTTGCAGTAATCGTTCTCCTGCTTCAACATTTTCGATGGCGAAGTATTCAGAAATCTGTTGTAAATCACGAGATGCAGGTAATGAAATAATATACTTGCTCATTTCTGAGACTCTTTAATATTTTGTAAATTTGTTAATAAATTATTAACAAAAGTCTCCCCGTCAATTCCTTCACCATTCTCTAATGATGCTATACCTTCATCAATAAGAATACGCGTTTCATCAAGCCATGCTTGATCTGCAATGGTTTCTTGTTCTAAAAGTGACAATGCAGCCTGAATTACTTCGCTGACATTATTAAATTTACCTGTGGCTAGTAAATTTTGAATTAATTGTTCTTGATTGGAGGTTAATGTAATACTATTCATATAACCTTTTTCTAGCTTTTTATATAGTATAATAAATAATAATTATAAAAACCTAATTTCTTTCATTTGTTGAAATTCTTCTTCAGACATAGCTCTTAAAACTTTTTTTTATAATCTTTAATTCCAATTGATGGATCAGGGTTATTTCTCAGTTGCTCCAAACGATGATTTAGGCCTGATGACGCGAGTGTAGAATATACACCGATAAAGCCATCAGCCTTGAAACCTTTAACACGCTCTAAAAGATTTTGTTCATCATTTTCGGTAACGGAACGCTGCGAACCAGCAAAATGTTTACAACTTACAAGCCACCTTAGCCGCACATTGGCTAGAGTACCTGAAAGTGTTTCAGTCACGAGAATATCTCTACCATGATCTGAACCACGATCAGGTGGTGTTTCGATGTGCATACCCATTGACTGAAGAAGATCCCTAGAAAATAGCTCCCAATCATCAGTATCGTGAGGAATCTCGGTAAAGTTAATCATTTAATGTCTATGTGTATTTTCTGCCTAAGTTTCTCTTCACTTGAAATTTTCAGTGTGGTGTACATTCACTTAAACTGTCAAAGCTTGCCGCGCTTCTATCGGTTCACCAGTCAAGCTAAAAGCGCGAACTTCGGTGATTTTTACTTTCACCAATTGCCCTTTTAATTCATTAATATCGCCTGTAAAAAATGTCAGACGATTTCCGCCTGTGCGTCCCATGACTTGAGTTTTATCTTTGGGGTTTTGGTCTTCGACTAATACTTCTTCGATGCGACCAAAATAACGCTGCGATCGCTCGGCTGCTTTAATCGCCACTAAATGATTTAATCTTTGTAGGCGATCGCTTTTCACCTCTTCACTCAGTTGATTTTCCCATAATGCCGCAGGTGTGCCGGGGCGTGGAGAATAGGCGGCTGTATTTAATTGGTCAAAACCAATATCTTCCACCAATTTCAAGGTATTCTCAAACTGTGCTTCTGTCTCACCAGGGAAACCAACAATCGCATCTGCACTAATTGACGCATCCGGCATATACTTGCGAATTGTATCAATGATGCGGCGATATTTTTCTTGGGTGTAACCCCGTGACATCGCTTTTAAGACATCGTTATCCCCAGACTGGAAAGGAATATGGAAGTGTTCGCATACCTTGGGTAACTCAGCACAAGCTTTGATTAACCTTTCCGTAAAATAACGGGGGTGACTGGTAGCAAATCTTAGCCTTTCTACTCCCGGCACATCATGGACGTAATAAAGTAAATCTGTGAAGGTGTGCAGATGTCGTCCTTCTGGTGTGACTCCTGGTAAATCTCGACCGTAAGCGTCAATATTTTGACCGAGTAAAGTTACTTCCTTGTAACCTTGTCTGCCTAATTCTTCCATTTCGGCGCGGATGGCTTCGGGGGTGCGGGACTGTTCTACACCACGCACGTTGGGAACTACGCAATAAGTACAGCGTTCGTTACAACCGTAAATCACATTCACCCAGGCGGTAACTTTGCTGTCTCGGCGCGGCTGGGTGATGTCTTCCATAATATGCACTGGTTCAGTGGCGACAACTTGATTACCGCCAAATACTGATTCCAGCAAATCTTTCAGGCGGTTGGCGTGCTGTGGCCCCATAACCAAATCTAATTCGGGAACGCGGCGTAGTAATGCTTCGCCTTCTTGTTGAGCGACGCAACCAGCCACGACTAAAGTTAAATCTGGTTGTTCGTGTTTGCGCTTGGCTTGTCTGCCGAGGTAAGAGTATACCTTTTGTTCGGCGTTATCTCGAATGGTGCAGGTATTGTAGAGAATTACATCTGCATGATTGGGATCTTCGGAAAACTCAAAGCCCATGTCTTCTAAAATGCCAGCCATGCGCTCTGAGTCGGCTTTATTCATTTGGCAACCGAATGTAGTAATGTGATAGCGGCGTTTAGAAGTGGTCATGGGAATTGTGCTTAATTAGCGTGATTAAATATGCTTGGTTTATATCTCTATTCTATTAAAGTATAGAAAAGACTAACTGATGGAGGAGGCGATCGCTTTATATGGTTCAAGAAGCTGTATCATCAGAAAACCTAGCTCCCGCGCCAGACATCAGCCACATCGTTATTGAAGATGATACCCCTGTGGATAACTTTCGCTTGGAAAAACAACAGCGTTTGTTAACCGAAGTTTTATACACCTCTTGGAATCGTCCCACAGGTTCCGAAAGATTTATTGTAGCTGCTAATGCGGGAGTTTTCTATAGTATTGGTTTACCGCCCTTAGTCCCAGATGTCTTCTTGAGCTTAGATGTGACTATGCCAGATGACTGGCAACAAAAAAAGAACCGGACTTATTTTACCTGGGAGTTTGGGAAAGCCCCGGATGTCGTAATTGAAATTGTCTCCAACCGCGAAGGTAATGAATTAGGTAGTAAGTTACAGGACTATGCCCGGATGGCGGTAGGTTATTACGCTGTTTTTGACCCACTGCAACTTTTAGGAGATGAGATACTACGCACTTATCAGTTAGCAGTGAGGCATTATGTCGAAATGGACACGAGTTGGTTAGCAGAAGTTGGTTTAGGTTTAACTCTCTGGGAAGGTGTGTTTGAGGGTAAACAAGATATTTGGCTGCGTTGGTGTGATATTGAAGGAAATGTTTTGCGGCATTGCTGATTAGTGGGATGTTTTTTGTTTCGCGCAAAGGCAAGGCAGCGCGTTGGGCGGCTCTGCCGACTTGAAGCGACTGCCGCGCAAAGGCGCGAAGAATCAATATTTTATTTTTGTTAAACATCTCAATTCATCCCGCATTGATGCAACGCCTGTTTTGCTTACGGGTGCAGAACGCGCTCAAGCTGCTGAACAACGCGCCTTAATTGCCGAAGAACGCGCCCAAACGGCAGAACAAAGGGCTGAACAATTAGCTGCACAATTAAGAGCGTTAGGAATAGACCCTGACCAATTACCAAATTAGTGAAACGCAGAGTGATTCAATCAGCCTGATATCATCGCCGACAAATCAGAAAAACTCTTTCTCCCCCGCACCCCACACCCCACACCCTACCCCCTACTCCCAATTCCCTATTCTCCCCGCCCCCAACTGTGGCACAATAAAGAACTGTAATAAAAAAAGTTATTAAGGTAGTTTAGTGACTCCAACTGCTCAATCCACGGCAAGTGCGCGTCGCGTGGTATTTCCATTTACGGCAATTGTGGGCCAGGAAGAAATGAAACTGGCGCTGCTGTTGAACGTGATTGATCCCAAAATCGGTGGTGTCATGATTATGGGCGATCGCGGTACAGGCAAGACAACTACTATCCGGGCGTTAGCGGATTTGTTGCCAGAAATCCCTGTAGTTGCTAATGACCCCTTCAATAGTCACCCCAGCGACCCCGACTTGATGAGCGATGAAGTCCGTCAAACAGTAGCACAAGGTGGGGATGTTCCTGTAGACCATAGAAAGGTGCAAATGGTAGACCTGCCTTTGGGTGCTACAGAAGACCGGGTATGCGGTACTATCGACATCGAGAAAGCGTTGTCTGAGGGTGTGAAAGCTTTTGAACCAGGACTATTGGCAAAAGCGAATCGCGGTATTCTCTACGTGGATGAGGTCAACTTGCTTGATGACCACCTCGTAGACGTGTTACTCGACTCGGCAGCTAGTGGCTGGAACACCGTAGAACGCGAGGGTATTTCCATCCGTCACCCAGCGCGGTTTGTGCTTGTCGGTTCGGGAAACCCGGAAGAAGGCGAATTACGTCCCCAGTTACTTGACCGTTTTGGTATGCACGCCGAAATTCACACAGTGAAAGAACCAGCGTTACGGGTGCAAATTGTCGAACAACGCTCGGAATTTGACCAAAACCCACCAGCATTTTTGGCACAGCACAAAACTGAGCAAGAAGCCTTACAACAAAAAGTAGTCAATGCTCAAACGCTGTTACCAGAAGTCAAAATTGACTATGATTTGCGGGTGAAAATTTCCGAAGTTTGTTCAGAGTTAGATGTGGATGGTTTGCGGGGTGATATTGTTACCAACCGTGCAGCCAAAGCATTAGCCGCCTTTGAAGGACGAACCGAAGTTACCCTTGATGATATCCGTCGCGTGATTACTTTGTGTCTGCGTCACAGGTTACGGAAAGATCCTCTCGAATCGATTGATTCTGGTTATAAAGTCGAAAAAGTTTTTGCTCGTGTTTTTGGCGTGGAATTACCAGAAGAAGATTCTGCAAAGAAAAACGGCACAGGACAAATTAAAACGGGTGTGCGCTAATTTAACTGAAAAAAACAACTAGGGACACAAAATTTTGTGTCCCTAAAAATTTGTTGTTTTTGCTTTTCTAACTCGGCAAAGGGTATGAGATATTGGCATTTTTGGTTGAATAGCCTAATTTTATCTAGTGAATATAATCCACCCAGTTTTATAGAAGGGTTGATGTTATTGCTAGCTATGATAGTATTAGCTGCTTGGGGAATTACGCATCAACTAGCATATATAGTATTGTGCCTGAGCTATTCTATCGGAGCCGCCATTTCTATTTTAGTCCGCGAAGCGATCGCACCCTCGCCCCAAACCCGATTAACTCGCATCGCCGCATTATTATTACTACTAATTAGCCTCTACGGTCTTGTCGATTTTCTCTAGATTTTTTTTACTTGGCTTCAGTTTGTTTACTGTAATAACAGTAGATTTTACAAAAGCAGACAGGTAATATATTTAATGCAGTATAAATTAGCAAAATTTCTGAGTTTTTGTTGATTTATACCATTTCACGAAAATTCTGATACAAATACATTGGTTTTTAATTCTTTCTCCCTGCCCCCTGCGACCCATTTGTATCAAACTTAAGTGAAACGGTATTAGACCAAGCCAAATTATGACAGCAAATTTCAAATCTTATGACTAAATATGTAATGTGGGGAACCTACTGCGACGACGTTTTAGAAAAACGCGCACCTCACCGTCAAGCTCATTTAGATGGTTTAGCCGAACAAAAAAAATCTGGCGTGTTGATTACTATCGGCCCTACCAAGGATGTGACTAAAGTTTTTGGTATTTACGAGGCTGACGACGAAGCTACTGTTCGGCAATTAATTGAAAATGACCCTTATTGGCAAAATGGGATTTGGACAGAATATTTTATCAAAGAGTGGATTCAAGCTATCTGAAGTATGAAGTGTGAAGTCTGAAGTCTGAAGTCTGAAGTAGGAAATTTACCAAGCCCTTCTAGCAGGGACGAGGAAACAAGCAAAAGTAACAACGTTGACAACCTGAAAGAAGATTGAAGCGAATTTTTTTAAACTTATTGATTAAGAGAAATCAAAATAAATCTTCGGCAAATCTCCTAATTTTAATTTTAATTATGGGGATTTCCTTGTTGCTGCTTGCCTGTTCCCTGTTTTTTGATGTTTTGACAATTCATCCTTTTAAAATGAATGTGTCAGTTTAATTATTGTCCACTCACTAAATACAACAGGCTGTTAACTACCATGAGAAAGACTAACTTTGAGTAGATACAAATATAAATATACTTGTGCCATTGTAGAAATAGCCGTATACAGCTTAATATTGCTGTTGTCTAAAATCAGAGATAAGAGGATTGGCGATCGCACAGAAAATTTAGTTGTCTACCAATCGTAAGATTTTTTTGAGGGTACTACCATGAAAAATATCCTAAAACGCACATTTCTACCAGGGTTGATGGCGGCTACTCTAGCTGGAACCAGCTTAATTCCCGCTCAACCTGCTTCTGCTGATGACCGAGTTCTCAATAATGCAGCCATTGGTGCTGGTGCTAGTGCATTAACTGGCGCTATAACTGGATGCGGTTCTTTTTTAAATAATGCAGCCGTTGGTGCTGGTGCTGGTGCTGCTGTTAATGCGGCTAATGGTGCAAGAACCAGACAAGCTAGAAGAGCGCGTGGACGTTTACCTGTTCAAGATATCGGTGTAGGTGCAGGCGCAGGTATCTTAACAGGCGCAGTTACTGGTGGTTGTAGAAGCACCTGGAAAAATGGCCTCAATGGTGCGGCGGCTGGTGCTGCTGTTCACCTGTTAGATAAAAGACCCACCTACAGAAGAAGATAATCTGTAATTGGTGATTCCTAATTTAGTCATCCGACGCGAATGATCAATTATTGATTACTAGTCGGGATTTACTGACTGGGTATAAGGGTATAGGGTGTGAGTGTTTTTCTCACTTACACCCTATACTTTAAAACTGCTTCCTTATACTTTTTTTGGTTTGTCTGTGTTGAGGGCTAAGTCAAAATACTAGGGACTAGTTTCTAACTCCTCTATCCTTGCAACTGACACAACAATAAACCAAACCACTGATTTGAATCAGTCCATGTATGAACAGGAACTAAGCCACGGGCGGTAAGTTGTTGCTGTATTTGCTTAAGGTCAAATTTGCGAGAAATTTCGGTGAGAATACTTTCTCCGGCGGCAAAATTGACGGTGAGATTGAGAGCTTTTAATTGGACAGTTTGCGATCGCAGACTTCGCAAATGCATTTCAATGCGACGTTCAGTTTCGTTGTAAAATGACCAGTGTTCAAACTGTGTTGTATCAAAATTACCTTCAAATCGTCGATTTAAATGCTCAAGTATGTTGATATTAAAAGCTGCTGTCACTCCTTGGCTGTCGTTATAAGCAGGTTCTAAAATTTCTTTGGATTTGTGTAAATCTATCCCCAATAAGAAATATTCCCCTGGTTGCAAAGCATTGGTAATTTGCGAAAAGAAAATATCACACTCTTGCGCGTTGAGATTTCCCAAAGAACTACCAATAAAACCTATCATCCGGCTAGGTAACTGAGTTGCCGGGAGTTGGGCTAAAGCCATTTCATAGGTTCCTGCTAGGGCATAAACTTGCAGTTTGGGATAATCTACTAACAACTGCCTAGCACTATTTTCTAGCATTCCAGCACTGACATCTATTGGCAGATAGTGTAGAGGATAGCCTAAGTGCTGATATGCATCTAGCAAAATCCGGGTTTTAGTAGAACTACCACTTCCAAGTTCTACCAATTCACAACTACCGGTGATTTTGGCAATTTCACTGGCGTACTTTTGTAAGATTGCCGTCTCTGTGCGGGTTAAATAATATTCTGGTAACTCACAAATTTCTTCAAATAATTCTGAACCGCGATCGTCATAAAAGTAATATGCAGGTAAAGTTTTAGAAGCTTGCGTTAAACCCCTAACTACGTCTGTTCCCGCCGTGGATGTGACTACTTTGGTTGCTTCTACCAAACGCTGTATTTGCAAACGTTCTTCAATGGTGTTTTGTGAAGTAACTTTGCTGTTCACAGCTTTAGATATTGACATTTAACCTCCACCAAATTGCAGTGTTATAAGTGTGTTTTAAACGTAAACTTGCTCAAGTTAGTGAAACATAGAGCCGTTGCTATTATCATCACGCTAGAGCTAGATAAATCTATACTCCAGGCTAGATTTAAAAATTTTATCCTCAAAATCGCTTTATATGTTTATTAGTCTGATATTTGCAGCACAGCGAAAACCCGCAAAAATTTGCCGGACGCTGGGATAATACCAGTTACGAAAGCTAGAACGCAGTCCCCACGGACGTGTAGCCCAACTACCACCTTTTAAAACGCGGTGTTGGTTGTCAAAATAAACTTGGGAGTAGCCGATATATGGGTAACTTTGGAAACCTGGGTAAGGTGTAAACCATGAAGCTGTCCATTCCCAAACATTACCGAGGGTATCGAATAAACCATAAGCACTTTGCCCAGTGGGATAGGCATTGACTGGAGTTGTCTGACCCACCAGGCGATCGCAATTACAATATTCACTTGTAGGAATTTCTTCACCCCAAGGATAGGTGCGACGACGGTTAGCTTCCCCATCCCAACTCGCCGCTTTTTCCCATTCGGCTTCTGTGGGTAAACGCTTACCCACAAAGTGCGAGTATGCTTCTGCTTCGTACCAACTGACACCACATACTGGATGATTATTATAAGCGCGATCGCTATGCCAATAAAGAGGTTGCTTTACTTGTGCTAATTGTAGCCATTGCCACCCCAAATCTGACCACCACTCACGATTTTCATACCCTCCTGCACTCATAAATTCTTGATACTGTCCACAAGTCACCGGGTAGCGGTCAATAAAGTAAGTATCTAGATATACCCTATGAACTGGAATCTCATTATCCAAAGCATCAATAGAGTTATTTCCCTGCTGAAACTCCCCAGCCGGAATCATCACCATATCATGATGACTGTTATCTGATAACTGATAACTGTTAACTGATAACTGATGACGCTTTGCCATTTCCAACACAAAGCTAAGAATTTCACAGTGTTGGCTTTCGTGTTGAATTAAAAAACGCCACAGACGTTCTTCTGGTTCAATATCAGCCACTTCCAAATGCTCAAGCACCTTTTCTCGAACTGTGTTTAAGTAATAGCGAATTTCTGAACAACTTGGTAATTGAACGCGTTGCGACTTCGGTAAACCATCTGCTGCAAACAATTTGCGGTACTGCGGGAACAAACAGCGCAAACCTGCACTGTGTTCTAACAACCATAAAGACTCGGTGTAAGCAATATGTCCCAAATGCCAACCCACAGGACTAAAATCTGGGTGATACTGACTGCGTAATGTCATATTATCTACACAGTCAAATAGTTTTAGGGTTTTTTGCCGACATTCATTTAAGGCATAAAAAACAGCCTCTTTTGTATTAGATTTGCTCAATTTGGATCTCACAATCTTCTCCTACACTGATAATGCTATTTTCTGGGCAAGGTTTCCAATCACCAGTAAATAATGGCTCAGATGCAATGATTACAGAGTTAGGGAAATTGAGATCATCTCTTAATAAATATAAAGATGGAGCTTGTGAACCCACAGCAAATCGAGAGGCAATTAGGCGTTTACCATCACTCAACACAACATTTGCCAAAACCTTTGCCTGATGGCGTTTTGCCATCTCAGAAATTAATAACAAAGTAGTGCGTAAAGCATACTCAGGAGGACGGTGTTTATTAATTTCTGCCTGAGAAAGTAACAAAGCAAATATATGCTCAGAGTCGGTACTGCCAAAAATTTTGTCGTAAAATTCTGGTTTTAGAGTGCTGCGGATTTTTCTGTGTAAAGTTTGCCGAAAATTTTCAATGTAGCCGTTGTGTAAGAACAACCATTGCTGATGATTAAATGGCTGACAATTAGCAAAATCTAGAGATTGTCCAGGGGTAGCACTACGGACATAAGCTAATACACACTGTGACTCCACATAACGGCACAGATGAGGCAAGTTAATATCATTCCAAATTGGGATTGTATTTTTGTAAATAAAGGGTTCGGTTTCTTTTTGAGTATGATACCAACCCACACCAAAACCATCGGCATTGACTACCCCAGAATTCATTTCTCGTGGTAGATAACTCTGCACAATTAAAGAATGTTCTGGTTTATACAAAAGTTGTTCTAAAGACACAGATGGGCCAAGGTAGGCAAGTAAACGACACATAATGACAGTATTTGCTCCCAATTGCTGTACAGAATAAGCTTGATTGCTGAGAATTGCCTGAATCTTAAATAAATTTGTGCTTTTCTTCCCCGCCTCACCATGTAATTCCAATTTGAAAAATGATGGCGACAGATAAAAGTCTTAAAAGCTGACTAATCAAGCGTTTCATAATCCAAAATGGTAGAAGATGGCTGATGAGCTAAAGTTGTAGATAAACTTATATTATTCTGTCGTAAATTTTAATTTTATCCATAATTATTCCCTAATTAGTTAATCAATAATTCCTCATGACTAACTCAATCATAGTTATTTTCCCTTATAGGCTTAATCAAACATGGGTATTTGATGATGAGCGTTTAGGGTTATTACAAGAACCATTTGTTAGTGGTGTACCAGAGATGATTGATATTTTTGTGCAGGGAATAGCCCATGTAGATGAAGGATTTAAATTGCTGTTTTCTGCTAACCCTTTTCCTACTTATCAAGCAGAACTAATTTGGTTACGAGAAGAATATAGCGGTAATTGGTATCGGTGGAGCGAAAAAAGTCTGGAAGGTTGGCTATGTCCAGCATTATTTAAATATTTTAATCATGCACCCGAAAAAATATATTGTAAAGCTGAAAGTTTATATCTATAGTGATATTTTTTGTCGCTGCACCATTAATAATTTTAGCTCACAGCCGATTCATTGAAACTAATAGTTCCCGCATCCGCATCTATTTCTACATCTAAACCAACTGGCAAAATAAATTTATCTTGAATATGCCCAATCATCGAACCATACCAAGCCGGAATTTTTAATGGCAGAATATGGTCTTGTAATACTTGCATTAAAGTTAGGGATGGCTCATCTCCCATACTACAATCAGTACATTGCCCAAAAATAAACCCAGAAATTCGATTTAGTATTCCGGCGTTTTGTAATTGGGTAAGCATTCTATCTATCCGATAAACATCTTCGTTGGTATCTTCGATAAATAAGATTCGTTGCTGCCAAACAGGGAGGTAGTTAGAACCAAGCATTGCAGCTATAACTGACAAGTTACCACCAACAAGTTTACCTTTGGCTTTTCCTGATACGATTGTTTGTACTTTTCCTTCTTTGGTATTGTTATTTTTTAAAGTTACAGCTTCTGCATTAAATAAAATCTGTTTTAAATAATCCAACATAAACGGAGTCCATGTGGAGGTAGCAACTGGCCCGTGAAAAGTTACAATGCGACTGCGGGCGTTAATTGCAATTAATAATGAAGTGATATCGCTGTATCCCATTAAGATTTTTGGATGAGAACGAATTAAGGGATAATTGAGTAAGGGTAAAATTCGATTACAACCCCAACCGCCGCGCATTGCCAAAATTGCTTTAACAGAATTATCTGCAAACATAGCGTTGACATCTTGGGCGCGATCGCTATCTTTACCTGCTAGATAACCATAATGATCTAAAATGTGGTTGCCAACTTTAGTATTTAACCCGAGTGCGGTAAGATATCCCTTGGCTATTTCTATATATTTGGGATCAAATATACCTGCAGGGGCGATTAAACCTACGGTGTCGCCTGGTTTTAAACGAGGTGGTTTAATAATATTATTGGGAGAGATAGCTAAAGTTTTTAAGGGTATTTGTGTAGCTAAGGTAGCTACACCGCAGGTAGTAAGAAATTTGCGTCTTTCCAAAGTTAGAGTGTCAACAGTAGGGTTTGATATTTAATTGCGTAGTTGCGCTATCATTTGCGCTGGGTTCCAATAAGCGCGAGTAGTTTGAATTTTGGCAGCTGCGTTAATCTCAAAAATTGTAATTCCTGCAAAAGTTACTGATTTACCACTTTTACTCACTCCTTGCATGATCCATTTGACTGCGGCTTCATTACCTGCTACAAAAATATCCTCAGTTGTTGGTGTTAATGTAGCAAATACAGCTTGTAATTGTCCGATAAACTGGCGATAATTTTCTCGAATCTTGACTGGCGGTTCACCGACAGGATCGTGACTGACAGCATCTTCAGCAAAGGTGTCTATCCAGCCTTCTGGATTCATAGCGGCAATGTTGCTAAAGTAGGCGGCAATGATGTTTTCAATGGCTGTGCTTGACATAATTTAGTGATTTAACAAACGGTTATAGATTATACAGGAAGACAGCACTAGGGCGACTGAAGTCACAGCTACACAAACAAAACCCGCCTAGGCGGGTTTCTGTATCCAGTCTTCATGTCAGACTTCACACTACCCTGCGGGAACGCCAAAGGCGAACAGACTTCAGCCTTGTTGAGGCTTGTGAAATCAGTTTCATCGAGACTGCCTTAGCCCAATTACAATTATTGATGTCCACCTAGCAGCTGCAAGTAAATTGCTAGTTTAAATAAAGCGGGGAGTGCAGTATAAAATATAAAGTTTTATCTTTCTGCCTCCAGCATAGCTGCCTTTTGACTCTTAAAACTAACTCTGTGATTAGTGGAATATTACAAAAACTCCGAACGGCTTTAGCACAAGATCAGAATTCTCGTGATTTTTTTGGCAACATTCGCTGGTGGCAAATGGTGATGCTGACTAGCGTAGGGGTGACTGCTGTGGTTTGGGGGATGCGCGAATTGCGGTTTTTACAGTCTTGGGAGTTAAAAGCTTATGACCAATTGTTGCGATCGCGCCCTATAGAACCACCAGATTCCCGCCTTTTATTGGTTAAAATTACGGAAGAGGATATAGCACGCTTCAAATGGCCTTTATCTGATGTCACAATTAATCAGCTATTAGCTAAATTAGAATCTTATCAACCGCGCGTGATTGGGCTAAATATTTATCGCCCAGAACAGCAAAATCTCGCCGCCGATATTAATAAAAATCTGATTATTGCTACTTGTTTATTAAGCAGCCAAGGGAGACATGAAGTTGCACCACCACCTAATTTTCCTATAGATAATATTGGCTATAACGATTTAATTCCTGATAGTCAAGAAGACCAAATTATTCGCCGGGGTTTATTATTCGCTGAACCGACAGATAGCAGTCAATGTACAACAAATTTTTCTTTTGCGGCTTTAATTGCTATTAATTATTTAGAAAAACAAGGCATAAAAATAGACTTTCCTAATAAACATACTTTTAAAATTGGTAATGTAATTTTTCCGATTCTTAAGTCTAATTCTGGCAGTTATCAAGGTCTAGATGCAGCAGGATATCAAATATTATTAAATTACCGTCATCCCAGTCATTTAGCAGAAGAAGTCACTTTAACACAAGTCCTCAAAGGCGAAATCAACCCTAATTTAGTCAAAGACCATTTAGTACTTATTGGGACTACTGCTGCTAGTGTTCATCCTGGGATATATACACCTTATAGTGCTTCTCCCGAACAACCTGCGAGAATGGCGACTGTGTATATCCATGCACAAATAGCCAGTCAAATTTTGAGTACAGTGTTGGATGGTAAACCATTAATTTGGTATTGGCCTAATTGGGCTGAAGTTTTATGGATATGGAGTTGGGCATTACTCGGTAGTATTTTAGGATGGCAAATGCGCCATCCTTTGTTGTTGTTAATTGCTGGGGGGACAACATTAGCGGGTTTAGTGGGAATTTGTGCTGGTTTATTTTTATTATCAGGCTGGATACCGTTGATTCCGCCTGCTTTAGCTTTGATTTTAAGTAGTGTGGGAATGGTGGTATATACGACCTATCAAACACAGCAGCAAACCAAATTAATTATTCTGCAAGTTGAACAACAACAAGAAGCGATCGCCCAATTAAATATACTTTTAAATGAAACTGCTGCGCCTACGCAAGCTAGCATACTGCGTGACCAACATCTGCACTCTGTTTCAGCAGTTTCTCAACTAGAAAAACGCACTGGTGACTTACTTTTAGGTGGACGTTATCAAATTTCTAAAGTGTTGGGTTCGGGAGGATTTGGTCGGACTTATTTAGCTAAAGATACGCAACGTCCAGGTAGCCCCATTTGTGTTGTGAAACAGTTAATGCCAGCACGGCGAGATCCGAAATTTTTACAAGTTGCCCGGCGATTATTTAATACAGAAGCAGAAATTTTAGAAGCTTTGGGAAAACATTCCCAAATCCCAGCATTGTTAGCCTATTTTGAAGACAATCAAGAATTTTATTTAGTTGAAGAATACATTTCGGGACATACACTACACGAAGAATTACCACCTGTGCAAGGTTTACAAAGTGAAAGTTTTGTGATTGAAATGCTCAAAGGTGTGTTAGAAGTTTTAGCATTTGTACATGAACATCGCGTAATTCACCGAGATATTAAGCCACATAATATTATTAGAAGTGCTAAAGATAATCGCTTAGTTTTAATTGATTTTGGTGCTGTCAAATTAATGCAACCCCAAACTAGCGAACAAACAGAATTAGCTACTGTAGCTATTGGGACAAGAGGGTATGCACCCCCAGAACAATTTGCTGGTCATCCTCGTTTATCTAGTGATATTTATGCTTTAGGAATGATGGCAATTCAAGCAATTACTGGTATTGTACCCCAAGAATTACAACCAGACCCAGAAACGGGGAATGTGATGTGGCGACATCTAGTAGAAATTAATGAAGAATTAGCGATGATTTTAGATAAGATGGTACGCTATCATTTTAGCGATCGCTATCAATCTGCTGCTGCTGTTATGCAAGACTTAAATCGAATTACGGAGATTTAAGTGGGATAACAAGAATGTTAGTCTGACGCACAGACGCAGAGGCGCAAAGAGTTATCAAAAGTTCATCTGAGTAATTTGAATGAATATTAATTACGAATTAGACATAACTAATTACGAATTGGTATTGTTTTTTTGGTCAATATCTCAAAAGCGAAATTTAGTATGACTCTGGGACAAGAAACTACAATTGCAGGTATCTATGAAGTATGTATTGGAGTTCCAGACCCAATCTTTGCTATTCAATATTGGGAACAATTTGGTTATCGCATTGGGCAAGTTGGTCAGTTACCTGCGGCTACAGCCTATCAATTATATGGCGTAAATTCTGCGTTGCGATCGATTCGCCTTTACCATCAAAATACAGATCATGGTTTGATTAGGTTGATGGTTTGGCAAAATCCCACGAGTCAAGGCTTGGGACTAGCATCAATGAAAATTAAAGGTAATCGTTGGGCGACTACCTTAACAGCTGATATTTTAACTCTTCTCAATCATGCTGAAGAAGCCAAAGCTGCTGGTTTTTCTATTAGATACAGCTATCCTTATTGGGAAGTCATTTACAATAAAGAACGCAAAAGTCGTCCGTTTATTGACCAGGCGGCAGGAGTGCGAGAAATGTTGTTATTGCAACCTTTGACGCGTCAAGTTTTATTTCAAAGATTTGGCTATACGATACCACATTACGGGCAAATTAACGAAGCCTCTGTGTTTAAAACTAGTCAGTTTACTCACATGGGAATTATTGTTCAAGATGACAGCAAAACCAGCTTGAAATTTTATGAGGATGTTTTGGGTTTATTGCGTGTGCGCGATGATGTGGAAACAAGTTATGAGTCTTCGCCAGCAGGGCGTGATTTATTTGACTTAAAGCCTGGGGAAAAATTTATTGTTACGACTTTTGATGATCCTCGTTCTTCTCAGACTGATTTGATGGCGGCGCGCAGTGGTAGACTTTACGTGATTCGTTTCCCAGAAGCGATGAATATAGAATCTAGATTTGAATTGTCCCAACCAGGAAATTTAGGGATGTCTCTGTATACTTACCGTGTGCGAGGAATTAGCGAATATTGCGATCGCATCAAGAACAGTTCAGTGCTAAATTTTACTAATCTCATCGAAAATGAATTTCGTGAACAAAGTTTTTCTTTCACCGCACCAGATGGTTATTTTTGGAATTTGGTAGAAGGTTAGTTAGAGAGAACAGGGTTTTGAGAATTTTTACTTCATTCGCCTCAATCTGTTGTATATATTTATGCCTAATCAAAAGATTTCCCAAAAATGGTTAATGATGGGATTTATTACTGCAATTTCGACAATAATTGTCGTGTTTTTAACTACAGCATTGAATATATATTTATACGCGAATAACAGTCATCATATTAAAGCAGATGCGGCAATTATTTTAGGTGCAGCAGTATGGAATAATCAACCATCACCCGTGTTTCAAGAACGCATTAATCATGGAATTAATCTGTATAAAAATGCAGATGTAACTAAACTTATTTTTACTGGTGGAGTCGGGGAAATTAATGAACTGTCCGAGGCGGTAGTAGGTAAAAACTATGCTGTGACAAACGGAGTGAAGGTTGCTGATATTTTAATGGAAACGCGATCGCGCACAACATACCAAAACTTGAAAAACGCTTTAGCAGTAGCATCCGGGCAAAATTTAACCAAGTTTTTGATTGTCAGCGATCCTTTACATCTAAAACGTTCCGTATTCATGGCAAAACAGTTAGGAATGGATGCCTATCCATCACCGACACCGACAACACGCTATCGCAGTTTTCGCAGTCAGATAGAGTTTTTGCTGCGAGAAACCTATTTTTATTTAGTATTTTTAGTGTTTAAAATTTAACTATAAATATACTTTCACTTGAGCATTCAAACTTTCTATTTCATCTTGTTTAAACCCGGAGAATAGATGAGAAGATTGGAAGATGTACAAGTAAATGACCAAAAATTTTGCTAATGAGAATTTGGGCTGCAATAGTTGTACTAACTTCTTCTTGGCTGGCCTCTGGGTTGATCGGATCTTCGCCAATCAATGCTACTGTAGCGATCGCTGCACATACCTCAACATCTTCTAGGTCAATTTCTCAAGTAAGCAATACAAAACAAGCGATATCCGTCGATAAAGCTGAATTTGGGGTGGCGAGAGTTGATGCTAGAGGTAAAGTGAACTTCATCCCCACATTCAGAGTACCGCTACAAGAAGGCAGTAAATATGGCTGGCGGATTCAACTAAAAGACTACAAAGGTGAAGTAACATGGCGAGAAGTTCTGCGCCTACCAAAGCCGCCAGAAACTTGGGCTACCGATGATGGTGAAAACTTCACAGTCTCCGCCGACGGGACAGAATCAGTCATGCGGCGCAAAGCGATGGCTACAGACGGCGTAATTGAAAACTTTTGGACAATTGCAGCTGGCGATCCCCCAGGCAAGCATAAAATACAGGTATATGTTGATGATCGTCTAATTGCAACATTTGACTTTGAAGTTTTTCCCGTAGATAGACAAGAGTCAAAAAACCGGAGAAGATTTTAAACTTTTAGGACTGATTTTTTCAGCAATTTTTAACACTTATGGGATAAGTTTCTTCACCCCTGCACCACAGGCGAGAAAACTTATCCCATTTTAATAAAGCACAAAATGTAATAGCAAAGTGCTGAGTGTAAACTCAATATTATCAGGAGTTTCAGCCATCAACATAGTTCTAATTTAGGCTGCCACTATTGTCATAGCAAAAAACGACAGAGGTATACTAGCCTCGAATCCTTAGTCTTGAATCTATATTCCTTTTACGCCACTCAAAAAGCTTTCAAATCATATAGTAGTCCTAAATAAGAGCCAAATAAATTTGTTTCTCCAACTATGTTTCCTGCTATAGCTATTCTTTAGCAATCACAATATCATTAGATTTAATTACTGCATAGGCTTCTTGTCCCTCAGCTAGTTCTAACTCTTCCGCAGAGGTTTTAGTAATCATTGAAGTTAATTCAACTTTGTGAATAACTTCGATTGTCACCTCGCAATTAACAGCCCCAGGAATAACTTTTTTCACAACTCCCTTCAAAATATTACGTGAACTAACTTTTAAAGGTTTCTTTTGAATAGTCATTTCCAACTCAGGTACTTCTTGAGTCGCTTCTTTCTCAACCTTTTTAGTCGGTTTTGATGTTTTTGGTGCTTGGTGCTTATTCAGACCACGCACTAATTCCCGAAGAATCTCGGTTTTGGTGCGCTGAGAGTCTTGACAGAACTCCTCTAAAATTTTTCGCTCCTCTTCCGATGTTTGAAATGTGATCCATCCTTGTTCTTTTCTTGGCATAATGTTACCAATTAGGTTGGTAAATACGGTAATGACGCTTGGTAAAATCCTACCAAGCGCCATCAAATTGCAGAAGAATCTATTACTACACCCTTTCTCTATGAAAAGAAGACAAATTATTGCCTTTCTTGGTACTGCATTTGCTAGTTTGTTGCTAGCTGTTTGCTCACCTTTAATTGTACCTTCTGCGGTCACAGCACAGTCAAACGTCAACTTGCTTGTTTCTGCGGCTGCGAGTTTGAAAGACGCATTGGAAGAAATTAAACCTCTGTATCAACAAAGTAAACCCAATGTCAACATAAATTATAACTTTGGAGCCTCCGGTGCATTACAACAACAAATTGAACAAGGCGCGCCAGCTGATATTTTTATTTCGGCTGGCAAAAAGCAAGTAGATGCTTTAGAACAAAAAGGGCTTTTAGTTCCTGGTACTCGCTCTGTCCTGGCTAAAAACCGCCTTGTTTTAGTCATCCCTAGAAATAAAACTGGTATCACCAGCTTGTTCAACCTGCAAAAACCGGAAATTAAGCGTATAGCTATTGGTGAACCAAGAAGTGTTCCCGCAGGTCAATACGCCCAACAAGTCCTGCAAAAGCTAAAGATTTGGCCGCAAGTGACTGGAAAACTAGTTTATGCCAACAACGTGCGTCAAGTTTTAGCAGCAGTGGAAAGTGGCAATGCTGATGCAGGGTTAGTTTACGCCACAGATGCCAAAATCTCAGACAAAGTAAAAGTAGTTGTAGCGGCGGATGAAAAATACCACTCCCCAATTATCTATCCACTGGCTGTGTTAAAAAGCAGCAAAAATGCCAATGCTGCCAAAGAGTTTACCCAATTTTTAACTAGTCCACCAGCTAAGGCTGTATTGAAAAAGTATGGCTTTATTTTGTCTTGAGGGTACTAAAAATTAGAGCAATAGTTCAAGGGGTGAAAATCGCCTTTAAAGCCAGCTAGATAAAGGTTTGGGCGATACAGATCCCTTGAAACCATTTGTTTTAAACAAAGAAACGGCTTATGTTAGGATAAGACTTTCGTGCCATAAGCAACTATGTAAATATACTTGGTAATCCCCGCCTGGTCGCCTTTAGGTCTTCCTTTGGGAGAAGATTTAGTGATATTGAATTAGTGGCGTGTCAGAATTCCCCAGTAATTGATTCTGAATTCTTCTTCGATGTGAATATTTTTTTAACCAATAGGTGAATTTCCTGGATTGACTGCATGAATATATTCACTACCAGAATGCGGTCTACCACGTTTATAACTAGCTTCTTCAGGATTACCCCATCCTAATTGTAAAATCATCTCTAAAAAATTAGGATTTTCCCACTTCCACAAGCTAGCCCATTCTGTTCTTTGAGCAATTCTTTCAACATCAGATACAGTAATTAATTGATGTTGTTTACTATTATTAAAACTTAAATATAAGTCCATATTCATAGTGACTTCATCCCAAAAATTCAATATAGAATTTTTGGCAGATTGTAATATTGCCAAGTCACTAGCAAGGGCTACTAGTTGGTTATCTACTTCTGGATAGCGCAAAGTTTTACCTTTGACTGTCATCTCGCGCCAGACAATACCTGAGATATCATGTTCTCTTTGATAATTGTGAATAGCCGCCTTGAAATCTTGATAGGCAGTGAACTTTTGGAACCCCTCGGTTCTGATAAACTGGTCTATTACAGGATTGCCAGAGACTGTTACTTCTAACTTCAGACGCTCTCCTTTTAGACAAGCTTGGCGTTCGGCTGCCAAAATTTGGATTAGCTCTTCGGTAGTGTAAACTTTTGACATCAGTGATTAGTCAAGGGTCAAGGGTCAATAGTCAATAGTCAATAGTGTTTAACTTTAGACTATTAATTAATTTCCACAGTTGGGACAACAGGTTTTTTAAAGATTATCCTTTGCTGAATGGGCGATGCAGTAGCAGACGGTACTAAAAATTAAGGTAGACCATCTCGGTCTACCTTGGCAGTTATTTCGTTAACTCACTACTAAATTCGTTAAAGGAACGACGTTTCAATTCCACTGACTCAGAACGTGGTAATAAATCAAACACTTCTCTAAATTTATCGTCGATTTCCTCAAAAGGTACTTGACCTTTTTTGTTTAACATTACCTGTCCTGACTGGTTCAAAACCACAACTTGAGGGACAGCACCAGTATAGTAATATCCTGGTTCGGTGGGATCATATTTTTCTTTGACTGGAATTGTATCAACATCAACAGGAATAATTTCGGCAGCGCGTCCGTAAAATTCCTGGACACGAGAAATTACAATGGCATATTTTTTGCAATCGCTACTGTCATCTACATAAAACGCTAAAAATGTAGGTTTATGTTCTGCTAAAGTCTGTGCTAGCGTCTGTCTGGGTGGAACTAAAGAACCATTGCCAGCATAAACGACAAACATATTGCCATCATAATTATCATCATTAATACCAGCGAAAGCGGGTTTTATACTGAAAATCAGTAGACAAACAAGCAATAACAGGCATTTGGATACCAACCGTCGCCAGTCAGCCATTCGTTTTTGTAAAAAAATCAACTTTGTAATATTCATCAAAAGGAACCTTGCAAGCTACGATTTGTCGTAAGTTTGTGCTGAATTCGGCAACCTGGGCTGGATAAGTAATTACACCCGCGCACTATTTTTTAAGATAACGTCTTAAGGATGAAGTATGAAGTGTGAAGTGTGAAATTGATTTTTCAGCAACCCTTTCGGGTTAGGGTTGTAATTTAAAAAGTATGAAGTCTGTTCCCTATCCTCTTTTAAACTTCAGACTTCAGACTTTCTCAGTGCTGGCTTTTTGAGTCAGGATTCGCTAAACTCACAAGATTAAATTTGCAACTAGATTAATTACCAACCATCAGAAGATTCAGGTAAAGAAGTGGGCAAGAAAATTAAACTGATAGATAGACTGCGCCTTGGTTTGGCGGTATCGGTGGCGAAAACTGTCACATTTGCGGTGCGATCGCTGCGCTTAGGTGCTGCTAGTGTATTACCAGGCTCAATTGCTCGGCGGATTGAACCTCGACTGTTGCAATTGTTGAGTCAGCAGGTAAAAAATGGCGTAATTATCATTGCGGGGACGAATGGTAAAACAACTACGTCGCTGCTGTTAAAAACTATTTTGGAACGTAAAGGCTACCACATCACCCATAATTCTACAGGTGCAAACTTAGAAAATGGCTTGATGACAGCTTTACTAGAAAACACTAACTTGGTGGGGACGCTGAATGCTGACTACGCCATTTTGGAAGTAGATGAAAATATCGTTCCCAAGGTATTAACACCACTCCAGCCACGTATTATTCTGTGTTTAAACTTGTTCCGTGACCAACTCGACAGGTACGGCGAAGTAGATACCATCAGTAAACGCTGGACAAAGGTAATTACGACACTTCCCAAAGAAACAGTCGTAATTCCCAATGCTGATGACCCGACTTTATCGCATCTTGGTCAGCAGTTACCGCAACGAGTGTTATTCTTCGGCTTAAATGAACCAGAACAGTATCTAGAATCAATTCAACACGCGGTAGATTCTATTTATTGCCCTAATTGCGGACATTCTTTAGATTATCAAGGTGTGTACTTGTCTCACTTGGGCGATTTTACTTGTCCCAGTTGCGGTTTTAGCAAGAGTAAACCAACTCTCGAAAGTAGCGAGTGGGGACAAATTCTGGTTGGTTTGTATAACAAATACAATACTTTAGCTGCTGCCACTGCGGCTATCGAATTAGGTGTTGATGAAACCACAATTAAAGATACTATTAATAATTTCCAAGCTGCATTCGGTAGGGCGGAAGATTTAATTATTGATGGGAAAAAGGTCAGAATTTTATTATCTAAAAATCCTGTAGGCACAAATGAAACTATTCGGGTGGTGAATCAAAGTACTGATAAAACTACACTGATGGTTTTAAACGATCGCACCCCCGATGGTACTGATGTATCCTGGATTTGGGATGTAGATACCGAAAAATTAGTCGAACGCGGCGGAACTATTGTGGTGAGTGGCGATCGCGTTTATGATATGGCTTTACGTCTGCGTTATAGCGAAAAGTCTGTGGAGAGTAATTTAAACTTAATTGTCGAGGAAGATTTACGCCAAGCGATCGCAACTGCTCTTAAGCATACACCAGACAATGAAACCTTACACATTCTTCCTACTTATTCCGCTATGTTAGAAGTGCGCGAAGTCCTCACCGGGAGAAAAATTCTTTAGAAAATGGGAAATTGTAAATAGGAAATTGATACCAATTCAATGTTAAGTTGCACATATCTTGATCCCCCTAAATCCCCCTTTTTAAGCTACCGTGTACGCACAAATCTGGGTTGAGTGCATCTATCCCGCCTCGGAATTAATTCCGAGTCTCACAGCACAAGTCCTCTTCAGAGGACTCAACTAGAAATCTATTTCAGTTCACTTAAGTGGACTTTGGCTATGAGCCTGGAACTTTAGTTCAAGGCGGGATGCGGTTTCATACAGCAAATTTTTGACTTGTGTATACACCATAGCCATTTTTAAGGGGGGGTTAAGGGGAATCGAATTCTATGCAGCTTTATAAAAAACTTTTATGAGAAGCTTTTTTATCATCTTTCTCATCTCCCTTATTTTTCTCACTATCTAAACTAAATAACTGGTATTCGGGACAATAGGAAAGAAAGCATATTCATACCAAGCAGTCCAAATAAAACTTCTCAACCACCGTTGACGCTTTTCGGGAGTAAGTTCATATTCAAATACCCCCCTAGATGTATCAATCGAAGATAGGTGAGAATTACAACCACAACCATGTTGATAGGTAAATCCATATTTAGAGGCGATACTTTGCACCTTCATTTGCATCGCAAAAACCTTACCTGCGTGTAATATTGCATCCCAAGAACGCTTATGTTTAATATCTCGCTTATCAAATCTTAGGGCGCGTTCTTCAAACACATGATCGCGGTAAATTGGTGCTAGATGCACATGATAAAAACTTGCTGGTAGTTCATAACCAAATTCTTGAAAAAGTTCTACTCCTATCCGCGCTACTTTTAATTCATTGGCAAACTCTTCGCCCTTAGATTCTAACTCTTCAAGCAGTGTCGCAAAATCTGGATAGCTAGGTTTTAGAAAGTCATAACCGGAAAATTCTAGGGTTTCCCAAGCTAACTTGCCAAATAGTTGGCAGAATGACGATTTAAGATATTCTAATTCTGGACGTTCGTTAAATAAGTCAACATCACCTTGTTCTAACTTATATTGAAATAACTGTGCCATCTCAACATAAATTTGTGGTTCAGGGATGCCTACATCTGCCACTCCGTTAGCAATATCTTGCCACACAGCAGGTAGTTGAGACACAGGAACGGCATTTTCATATGCAATTACCGTCAAATTAGGAGCTTCAATTGCTTGCATATAATCTCCATTTTAGATATTCACAATTTGTCGCTTAGTTAAACAAAGTTAACTTGTTCATACTTGGAAAAAACAGTGTAACTGTTTACCCAAAGATTTAGTAAATTTACAGTGACCTGTGGAGATTATGACTGTCTGACAATTACAAAACTGTGACCTAAAATACTGAAGCTTAGGGATAATTGCTATATGGCAATCCAAAAATTTTAACTACCAAACCCATTACTAAGGACGAATTCACGATATGCTGACCGCAGCATCTCTGGTTTTTGGATATGCACCGGATTCTGTAACCATAGGGAGAAAAAAAGTTATAACTTATCAGTTAACAGTTATAAGTAAAGATTTATGAGTTCTGAACAATTAGAATTAACTATTGGTTGGTTATATCCCACCTTAATGAGTACCTATGGCGATCGCGGTAATGTTATTACTATAGAACGCCGCGCCCAATGGCGAGGATACAGCGTCAAAGTATTACCCTTAGACCAAAACTCTACAGCCGAAGATATTAAATCTGTCGATGTGATTGTGGGTGGTGGCGCACAAGACCGTCAGCAAGAAATCGTCATGCGTGATTTGCAAGGCGCGAAAGCTGACGCAATGCGCGAAAAAATCGCCAATGGCACACCAGGAGTTTTTACCTGCGGTTCACCCCAACTGCTAGGACATTATTATGAACCCGGACTAGGACAACGAATTGAAGGGTTAGGAATCCTCGATTTAGTTTCCATTCATCCTGGAGAAAATACCAAACGTTGCATTGGTAACTTGGTAATTGAAGTTACAGCTTCGCGCCTCGCCAAAGATTTAGCAGAAATGACTGGTAGCAAACCTTATCTCGTTGGTTTTGAAAATCATGGCGGACGCACCAAGTTAGGCAAAGTAGAAGCCTTGGGACGAGTGGTGTATGGTTTAGGCAATAATGGCGAAGATGGTACAGAAGGTGCATTTTATCAGAATGCGATCGCAACTTATTCTCACGGCCCCTTATTACCAAAAAATCCCTTTGTTGCAGACTGGTTAATTCAAACAGCGTTGCGGCTGAAGTATCAACAACCCATCAGCTTGAAACCTTTAGATGATGACCTCGCTATGCAAGCACGAGAAGCTATGCTCAAGCGGTTGAAAGTTGCAGTACCATCTTCTTGATGACCAAGCCCCGTTGGGGCGGGGTGTGGGGTGTGGGGTGTGGGGTGTAAGGATTTTGAACCAGTACACCCCTATACCCCTGAACCCCTAAACCCTCGCCAAAACCCTTGATTTTTCGTTTTGATGCGTAAGTCCTAAGAATGTTGATTGCACAGGCTATTACAGAGGAAATCCCCATTATCAGTGCTGATGTTGCGTTTGATGCCTACTCACTTAGGCGATTGTGGTAAAGATTCTTAAGTGATCAAGAAGTACAATGATTGTAAACATCATTGATTAGTTAGGGTTGGCGATCGCCATTATCATGAGCAAAGCCAGGATTCTCGACCCATCTGAGAGCTATACTTTCAGCAAATACGCCGAATTAGCTTATGATAGTGCCGATATCCTAGCTGAATTTGGTGTTACCCTCAACAATACTTCACTCCAACTTCCACAACAGTTACCAATAGATCCTGAACCACTGAGAATAGAATTACAAGAAAATCTGACTTTGGTAGATCCTGTTTCTGAGATAGCTAGACGTGAAGCACTGATATTTCCAATTCTCAAAACAATTTGTAAATTTATTCAAGTACCACTCAAAATTGAATATCCTGTACGAGTAAATAATTGGCTTAGGGGCAGTTTTGATTATTTCATTCCTACTGCACAAAACTTATTAGTAATTGAAGCTAAAAATGCTGATTTAGCAAGAGGTTTTACACAATTGGCGGTAGAATTAATTGCTCTCGATCAATGGACTGATTCTACCGTTCCAATGCTTTATGGGGCTGTGACAACAGGTGATACTTGGAAATTTGGAGTTTTTCAGCGTCAAGAAAAAATAATTCTCAAAGATATCAATACTTATGCTGTTCCTAGTGATTTGAATTTAGTGCTTTCTGCTCTGTTTGGTATCAGTTTAAGTTAGAAACGCCAGATAATGATATATAATTACATAGTGGAAAATCACAAATGCGTTAAGCTCCCAAGTTTGATTGCTGGATATACCATGATAGTAATAGACAAACCTTTACAACTTGAAAGTAAAGATGGGACTACAAATTTCGATTTCTGACTCTATTGTGCAAGCCCTTCGCCTACCTGAGCAGCGTATTGAACAAGAATTGCGTCAGGAATTGGCTGTTGCTCTTTATGCACAAGATATTCTCTCCTTTGGGAAAGCGCGAGAACTCGCAGAGATGGAAAAATACGAATTTGGGCAGTTGCTTTCTCGTCGTGGAGTTACACGACATTATGGTTTTGAAGAATTAGATGATGATTTAAGCTATGCCCGTAGTGAGTAACACTTCACCAATTCTCAACTTGGCGATTGTGGATCAGTTGGAACTCCTAAGTCGGCAATTCAGCGAAATTCTGATTCCCCGTGCGGTGGTGGATGAATTAAAATTTGATGAAGAACGACCTGGTTCTCATATCATTCGGGAAGCAATTTCATCTGGATGGATTCGAGTACAACAGGTGAGCAATGAATCTCTTGTTCAACTGCTGAAGCAAACACTGGATCGAGGGGAAGCAGAGGCGATCGCGCTTGCTGTTGAACTTAAAGCAGATTGGATCATCCTAGATGAACGTGAAGGGCGCAAAATTGCTAAATCTTTAGGGCTGAAAGTAACAGGGATTTTGGGAGTTTTGCTGCGGGCCAAACAGCTAGGTGAACTGGAATCATTACAGCCTGTTACTAACGACTTGATCAATAAAGCTGGATTTCGGATTTCACCAGAACTATTGGCTCAAATTTTAGCCCAGTAAAATTCTTTGGGTAAATTGTAACAATTATTACTGATTTAATCTCATATTAATCATTTTATTTTAATATTAGTTTAGGCGATCAGCTACGCTGGGCGGTTACGCCATCGCTTCCACAGTCACAGTCTTAAATGCGATCAGCTACGCTGGGCGTTTACGCCATCGCACCTTTAATCAGTGCTGGCAAGGAAAAACTAAGTTTCGTTGACTATAATCAAAATTTGGTTGTACAGTGCTGAAGATACTCGAAACTCTGAGGTAGCAATCAAAGTATCCATCAGAGGTTTCACAGCTAAAATTAAATTTTTTCGTTTTGCCTCAACCAAAATACCCAGTAGCCCAGTAATTTTGATTCCTAAACGGTCGGCTTCTGCTCTACCACGACGCTCATCAATTAGTAGTAAATCGGCTTGAAGTTCCAACGATAGGGTAATTGCTTCAGATTCCCCAGGATCTAATCTCACTTCACTTTGAAGCCGTTCTACAAATTCACGGTTAGCAATTAATTTGACTTCTAACCAAGTAGCTGTTTGGACTTCCACAGTTCCTGGTACGGGTGGGTCGATGTCTACAAGTTCACGATACACTGCCTCTGGAATTATGACTTGCTCGTAGAGAAGAGGCAGAAGCCTTAGCTGGTCTATTGCTGCCAAATTCGTGATTGCTGATGTATCGCTAATGACAATCACAATCGCCCCAACTCTTGTAAGTTTTTCAAATCTAACTCAAAATCTTCAACATCATAGGAATACAGCGCAATTTTTCGCTCTTTCAGCAGTTGGCGAAACGTATTGAGGGGCATATCTGCTAACTGGCTGGCGTAGCCAAGGGTTAAACGACCACTTTGAAACAGATATATGGCAATTTCCTGGCGGAACTCACTTGGTGTCATTTGTGAGGCTTGCAGGATTTCATCTGAGATGACAACGCTCATGAGAAAACTAACTTAAAGATCACTCTTTCATTTTAATCTGGGCGATCGCTTTATCATAGAATATGAAAAAGCAATCTTCATATTGAAACGAAGCTCGAAAATTTACTACATCCCCTGCATTGGGTTTGTTATGCCGTGATCGCTACATCAACCAAATTCAGCTAGTATGTACGCTTGTATTAATTCCATTCACAATCTCTTGGAAAGACGTGGATTCCAGAACAGAGATAAGGTTTACCGCTTTTGCTAATAAGTAAGCTCACATCTTGCACCTAGCCCCAGCGAATGGAATTCGCGGCTATACAAACGAAGTCCGCCTACGCGGACTGACGAGAAATCAAGGGTTTGGAACCCGCGCAGGCGGGTTTTGTCTGTGTAGCCGCGACTTCAGTCGCAGGCGTGCAAGATATGAGTAAGGTCTGTCTTAATATTCATCTTTACTCGGCAGCACAATCTGAATGGGTTTCCCTTGATCGTCAACTCCCTTTTCAAACACAAGCAATCGGGGGTTGGGATGACTGATTGTAATCCAGGGTGAGATAATCAATTAACTTACCCAGATGAGATTGTCCGCGTTCTGGGGAAACCCATGTGTGCATTTGGTGGTCAAATACACCCACCCCGACGCGATCGCCCCGATGTAATCCGGCTAATGCTAATGATAAAGTAGCATTTAAACCCCAATCAAATCGCTGTAAGCCATGAACTCGCGCTGTCATCAAGCGACCGCGATCTAATAAAATAATCAAGGTTTGTTCTTGTTCTGGTTCTAATACCCTGACTAAAGGCGGTGTATTGCCACTAGTTCGCCGGGCAGTAGCTTTCCA
>NZ_JACJRU010000018.1 GCF_014697425.1 Nostoc sp. FACHB-110 | reverse complement strand
CTGTGTGAAGAAAAGTAAATAATGCTCAAACTCTTTCTCCCCCTGCTCCCTGCCCCCTGCCCCCTGCCTTATCCCAACATTGATTATTTACGCCGACCTACTTAATGCTATATTCCTACTCCCTACTCCCCTTGTCAGAGTACGGAAATTGCCCTTGCGTCTTCAGCAAGAACCCCACTTGATTTTGTTTATTCTTTGTTAATTTAAAATCAGAATCTAATTGCTCGGCATTATACCTAGCAAAATATAAATCTCCCATCTTACAAAAAAACTTAAAGTAAATTTTTACAGGAGGCTGGTAGATGGCTGCAACCGACTTCAAAGACTATTATTCACTTTTAGGAGTTAGTAAGACTGCCAGTCCAGATGAAATTAAACAAGCGTTTCGTAAACTAGCGCGTAAATTTCACCCTGATGTCAACCCTGGCAACAAACAAGCAGAAGCGCGTTTTAAAGAAGTCAACGAAGCCTACGAAGTATTATCTGACCCCGATAAGCGCAAAAAATACGACCAATTTGGTCAATATTGGAAACAAGTTGGCGAAGGCTTCCCTGGCGGTGGGGCTGGCGTTGATATGAACGGCTTCGACTTTAGCCAATATGGAAGTTTTGATGAATTCATCAATGAGTTGCTAGGCCGCTTTGGTGGTGCGCCTGGCGGCCCTCGCGCTGCGGGTAGACAAAACTACTCTTACCGGACTAGTACAGGTAGACCAAATGGTTTTGGTGGCGGCTTTAACGACTTTGGTTTCCAAGATTTTGGTGCAGGTGCGGGTGCATCCCAAGATGCGGAAGCAACAATTACTCTGACTTTTGCAGAAGCGTTTGCTGGTGTGCAGAAACGCTTTAGCTTGGGTAACGAAACAATAGATGTTCGCATTCCACCTGGTGCTAAACCTGGTAGTCGTTTGCGGGTGCGGGGTAAAGGTCAAATTAACCCAATGACACAGCAACGGGGAGATTTGTACTTAAAAGTTGAATTTCAACCTCATTCGTTTTTCCAAATTGAAGGCGATAATTTGGTCTGTGAAGTGCCTATTACACCCGATGAAGCGACTTTAGGTGCTTCTATTGATGTGCCTACACCTGACGGCAGTGTCAATGTCAAATTGCCTGCGGGAGTGCGTTCTGGTCAATCCTTGCGTTTGCGGGGCAAAGGCTGGCCTTTACCCAAAGGTGGACGTGGTGATCAGATGGTGAAAGTAGCGATCGCACCACCAAAAGACCTCAGCCCAGAAGAACGCGAGTATTATGAGAAAATTAGGGCTATACGTACATATAATCCCCGCAGTCATTTACAGCAAGTTAAGTTGTAATTTGTAATGACACCCAAAGACTCGCTAAGGCGATGCTAGCGTAATTCGTAATTGTTATTTCAAAATTGAATTACGAATTACGATTTAGTAACTATTTATTGACGCTGTGCCATCAAAGTTTGCATTCGAGATTTAAATGCTTCAATTAACTCTGGAGTAGGTGCGGTAGTTTGCCAAGACGGGCGCTGTATCAATTTTTCAGCCCAAGCATTGAGTTTTTGGTAGTGATTTAAAGGATAATCCAACATAGGCAATAAAGGTACAGCACATCCAGCCACAATATCGGCAAGAGTTAACTGATCACTACCAAAATATGGGCGATTTCCTAACAATTTTTCCAAAAATTCTAGCCCTGTAGCTATTTGTTGTTTGGCCTTTTCTAGTTTCTGCAAATCTTCATTACCAGGAAAACCCATCATTTTATAAATGAATGGATTCATCGCCGGAATTACTTCATTGACTGTTGCCATTTCTACCATTCGCACAACTGCTAAATCTTGAGCGTTGCTAGGTAATAAGTTAGGGCTAGGATATTTTGCTTCTAAATAATCCAAAATAGCCAAAGATTCCACCACATTAAAGCCATCATCTACGAAAACTGGAATGTGGTGGAAAGGATTCATCGCTAAAAATTCTGGTTTTAGTTGATCACCATCTAGTTTGATGTCTACTAAATCAAACTCTAGTTCTTTTTCTAGCAGTGCAATCCATACTCTGCGAGAGTTCATTGAGAGATGATTGTGATATAGCTTCAGCATGAGACACCCTCAAACTTTATCGTAGGGTAACACTGTTAAGTGCTGAGTGCGGGGATTAAATATTGGGTCAATGTAAAGGCATCTACCCCTAATTCTGTACGTTCTTGGGCTGCTATAATGCCTGCTTGAGAATGCCACCAAGCAGCAGTAGCGACAATATCTTCTACAGGAATTTGTTTTGTCGCAGCTTGGGCTAATAAACCTCCAAGTATCCCTGTTAGTACATCACCACTGCCACCACGGGCTAAGGCTGGAGTGCTTTCCGGCAGAATCCAAACTGCGCCTTGAAAATTGGCAATTGCCGTCCTAGCCCCTTTTAACAATACCACTGCGCTACTTTGGGCGGCGGCTTCTTTGACAGCTTTGATTCTGTCGTGTTTAGCATCAGGTACATCAGGGAATAATCTTTGGAATTCACCTGTATGGGGTGTCAGCACAGTTGCGGCTTGCCGTTGTTGTAAGGTGGGGATGGTTCCTAGCTGTGCCAAAATATTTAAAGCATCGGCATCGAGAACTAAGGTGCGATCGCACTTCATCACTTGTTGCACAATGGGAGTAGCTTCGCGGGTTAAACCAGGGCCACAAGCGATCGTACTAAAAGAACTTAAATCTGTGTTATCAGGTAATTGTAGTTGCGAAATTGTCCCTGTCTCCGTTTCCGGACAGCCAATAATTAGTGCTTCCGGTAAATGCGACACCAAAATCAATTTTAAAGATTCAGGAACCGCAATAGAAAGCATTCCCACACCACTAGCACGCGCCCCTAAAGCTGTTAAAATTGCACCGCCAGCATAACGCCGTGAACCGCAAATTAATAATAAATGTCCTTCTTTATATTTATGAGTAACTGCTGGACGCGGCAAAGGTAAAGTAGAAAGTGCTGTTTTTTTGGTAATACGTTGAATTTTTGGTTGATTTTCTAATACAGCTTGCACATCTGCAACAGGAATATCAAAATCAATTAATTCAGCTTTGCCAACATACTCCAAAGCATGATCCTGCAATAAACCCAGCTTCCACAAACCAAGACATAATGTGTAAGTAGCGCGAATTGCTGTCCCTAAAACTTCACCTGTATCAGTGTGTAAACCTGAAGGTATATCAATACTAATAATCGGTTGATTCCATTCGTTAAACTGATTAATTGCTAAAGCTATAGCATCAGTCAACTGTCTTTCTAACCCAAATCCAAACAAACCATCAATTAAAACATCACAATTTGGCAATTGCTCAACATTGTCATAACAAGAAATACCCAAACTTTGGGCATATTGTAAATGTTGTGCTGTTAATTCTTTTAACTTAAAAAAAGGCGAATATAACCAAACTTCATAGCCACGAAAGTGTAATTCACGGGCTACAACCAAAGCATCGCCCCCATTATGCCCAGGGCCGACTAAAATTCCCACACGGCGAGCGTTTCCAGACAAGGGAAACAAATCTTGAATGCGAAGGGCAATTAGTCCCGCTACTTTTTCCATTAAAGCTGCTACAGGCATTCCAGCAGCAAAGATACGCTCTTCAATATCCCGCATTTGCCCAGCAGTGACTACCATTTGTGAAATCTGTTCTTGCCTGTTTTGAGAGTGCTGAGTGTTAATTGATTGTAGATTCTGCATAATTCCAATTAACGAGTTAAAACTATTCACTCTTTACTTTTAACTCCATACTCAGCACTCAGCACAGGCTAAACGCCCCGCTACCGCGCTTCAGCACTCAATACTTACCGACTGTAGTAAACCCTAGCATTACCAAATCCCAATTCGTGGACATATTTATTCCATCTATCGGCATCACCACGTTCAGCAAATGGCCCAACGGCTACATGGGGGCCTAGGGGTTTTTGTCTTTCTTGAACTAAGCTAGAATATCCGCTATTTTGAATAATTCTGTCGCTAATTGCAGGTAAATCTTGCAGTTTGCCAGGAATAATCACATAGTATCTGTTATTTCTAGTGGGTGCATTTCTAGTAGGATTAGCATTAAAACTTTGTATTTCCTCCCCACCAGAAAAGCTGACAGCCCTTGCACCACGAATCCCATAATATTCAAGTTCTCTGACACGCTGTTGGGCGTTAGATTGTCTGTTAAAAACGCCTGATTGAATTACAGAACGGCCTCTGTACTGTCGAATGTAAGCACTGGGTTCAATTCTGCGGACGCGTTGCAGTGTTTGGTAATCGCTACTATTGACGTATACAAAGTAGCGTTCAAAGTTTTGGCTGTATTGATTTGGCTGGCTTTGTTGCAAAATTAAAGGATTTTGCTGATACTGATTTTCTGTTGATGGGTAAAGTAAGGGATTTTGCTCATATTGCTCAACTTGCCCTGGTTGTAATTGGGGTAAAGTTTGTTGATTACCAGGAATTACAAAAGTATCTGGCGGTGGTGGTAAAGTATCAACGACTGTTTGTTGAGACAGCAAAATATGATGATTGTTAGTATGAGCTTGAGCTTGACTTTGGGAAGCGATCGCCAAGCAACTTCCCAAAAATAAGTGTATTATCGGTAATGCCATCAACTGACCTGATAACTGCATGGACATAGGAGTAACAAGATTTTTCAAACTATATAGTCTAAGGATAAAATCAGCAAGGCTAGGTGGCAATGGATACATATAGTAGGGAACTGGTTCGAGAGTTGTGTAGTTAACAACTCAAGTGCTTGACTAGCAAGGGTTTGAGATATATATGCTACAATTGAGCAGTCGCGCAGCTGCCGTATTGTGCTTGTATGAACAGCCTCTACTAGCACCTTGAGTCATGAAATTATTAGTTTTAATCTCTGTCGCCAGCAGCCGCTAGCTTAAAAAACTATAGAGATATGAAAAAAGTTGTCGTTGGTCTTTCCGGTGGCGTTGACAGTTCCACCGCTGCTGCTATCCTACACAATCAGGGCTATGAAGTGATTGGTTTAACCCTTTGGCTAATGAAAGGCAAAGGGCAATGTTGCTCTGAAGGAATGATCGACGCGGCTAATATTTGCGAACAACTGGGAATATCCCATGAAGTTGTTGATATTCGTGATGTCTTTCAGACAAATATTGTTGATTTTTTAGTATCTGGCTATAGTGCAGGAATTACACCGTTACCTTGCTCACAGTGTAATAAAACGGTGAAGTTTGGGCCAATGGTTGAGTATGCCCGTGAAAAATTGGGATGCGATCGCATTGCCACTGGTCATTATGCCCGCATTGGCTATGATGAAGCAACTGGGCGTTACCAATTATTAAGAGCAGTTGACCGCAATAAAGACCAGTCTTACTTTTTGTATGATTTGTCTCAAGATTTACTAGCAGCTTCCGTATTTCCTCTAGGAGAGTTAGAAAAAGCAGATACGCGCCGCATTGCTGCTGAATTCGGATTGACAACCGCCGAAAAACCCGAAAGCCAAGACTTGTGCTTAGTAGAAAGCAACGGTTCGATGCGGGCATTTTTGGATAAATATCTCGCACCCAAAAAAGGCGATATTGTCGATACCACAGGTAAAGTTTTAGGACAGCATGATGGTGTGCATCACTACACCATTGGTCAACGTAAAGGTTTAGGAATTGCGGCGGCTGAACCATTGTATGTGGTGGAATTAGATGCTGTGAATAATCGTGTAGTTGTAGGCGATCGCACCAAAGTCACTCAGCCAGAATGTACAGTAGGCCGGGTAAACTGGGTTTCCATCGCTGAACCCACAACCCCAATTCACACCGAAGTGCAAGTCCGCTATCGTTCTACCCCTGTACCAGTCACAGTAATTCCTCTAGAAAATTCCCGCGTCCGTTTGGTGTTTGAGGAACCACAATTTAGTATTACACCTGGACAAGCTGCGGTTTGGTACGACGGCGAAAAAGTATTAGGCGGTGGAATTATTGAACAGTTTAGTTAAAATTAAAATTGCTTGGGTGAACATACTCTCAGAATTTTTAAAAGCCTACACTTTTGAACAGGGTGTTGGAAGATTTTCAATCATGGCAGACACCGTTTCATCAAGCAGTGCGATCGCATTTTGGCAGCGTCGATGCTGATTCTGAGTGGTTCTTTGTTGAGTGGAGTGAAGCATTAATCTCCAGCGAGCGCATCTGTCTTCTTCAACTGCCGCCCGCGAATTTGGCTGGGGTAAAGTCAGTAAATCTTTGCTCATAGCAACATTGCTCCATCAGAATTTGCGTTAATATATGAGTAAGTCTCATATTTAAATCATAGGAGTAAAACTCATTGAGCGTCAAGCAAAATATGAATAATACTCATATATGTATGCTTACTATAGAGGTAATGTATGACTGAAAGCCCATCAGCCGCTGGAATGCGCCGCAAGCCCCGACAAGCCCGCAGTCAAGAAAGAGTCAACCGCATTATTGATGTAGCAGAAGAATTGTTTATTTCTCAGGGCTATAACGCCACCACAACCAACGCGATAGCGGCTGGTGCGAAGATACCCATCGGGTCGCTCTACCAGTTTTTTCCAGATAAGACAGCGATTATGCAGGCTTTGGCTATGCGGTATGAAGAACGTCTGCATCAAAAATTGGGAATACTCGATAATCCCGATTTGGTAAAACTGCCCTTATCTGTCTTGGTTGATCAGTTGATTGATATCTCCGAGCAGCATTTTGCTGAGAATCCCGGCTATTACGCGATTTTTATGGAAGTTCAGGGTGCGCTACCTGAAGTGCAAGCCGTTGGAGAAGCGGCGGATGCGGCACTTATTCGAGATTTAGCCAGCTTATTCGCACAACGGGAAGCAGGTTTAGAGACAACAGACTATGAAGCGATCGCCTTTATTTTAGTCAAGATGATCGGCACATTACTATGGCTATCTCTCAGTCAAGAAAAAACATTTCAACCGCGATTGGTAGCAGAAACCAAACGATTGACTTTAAGTTATCTGCAAAGCTATTTCCCCTCTGATGGAAGCAACGCGACTTTGTGAGATTATTACTATCGCTCCAACTTCTTCCTTGCATCCAACACCCTTGGCGTATTGAGTTCAATCCAGTCTGCTAAAGCGGCGACGCGATCGGCAACTTCTTCTCCCATCGGAGTCAGGCTGTACTCAACAACAGGCGGAACCACATGGTGAGATACACGCAACACAAAACCATCTTCCGCCAGGGATTGTAGACTTTGAGCCAGCATTTTTTCACTGACTCCCCCCATTTTGCGTCTCAACTCGCTAAATCTGTGAGTCCCTTGGCACAGCGCAATCAGAATCAGTACACCCCATTTGCTGCAAACGTGTTTCAGAATGTCTCGTGAAGGACATGGCGCGGCGAAAATATTCCCTATTTCCAGGCGTTGTGTCAGCGTCTTGGAATCATCATGGCGATCGCTCATATACTTACTTTTTTGTTGGTACTTACCAAAAGTTAGTAATGAAATTATATTAGGTTTATCGACATCCAAAAATTAACCAACTAAAAAATATGATTGTCATCACTGCTGCATCGGGTCAGTTAGGCAGATTAGTATTGCATGAACTATTAAAATCCGTTCCTGCCAATCAACTAGTCGCTGCGGTTCGCAATCCAGAAAAAGTATCAGATTTTGCCAGTTTAGGCGTGCAGGTGCGGCAGATTGATTACACCCAACCCCACACATTAGATATCGCCTTCGCTGGTGCAGAAAAAGTATTGCTCATCTCCTCCAGTGAAATTGGCGATCGCGTAACTCAGCACACAAACGTCATCAACGCCTGTAAACAAGCCGGAGTCAAATTACTGGCTTATACCAGTCTCTTACACGCAGATAGCAGTCCCCTACCTCTAGCAGCAGAACATTACCAGACTGAAGTAGTTCTAAAAGAATCTGGTGTTCCTTATGTGATATTACGTAATAGTTGGTATACAGAAAATTACATAGTCAGTATTCCCGTAGCTTTAGAATATGGTGCAGTTATGGGCTGTGCTGGAGAAGCTAAAATCGCATCCGCAGCCCGCGCCGATTATGCCGCAGCCGCAGCCACCGTTTTATTAGCCAATGACCAAGCTGGTAAAGTCTATGAATTGTCTGGTGATGTAGCCTATACATTGAGCGAATTTGCTGCCGAAGTCAGCCAGCAGTCTGGTAAGCAAGTGATTTATCAGAATTTGTCTGAAGATGAGTATATTAATGTATTAAAAAATGCTGGCTTACCTGAGCCTGTTGCTGTGATGTTAGCAGAATCTGAGACAGGAGCAGCAAAAGGAGGGTTGTTTGATGATAGCCAAACCCTAAGCCAACTGATAGGCCGTCCCACCACAACTTTAAGTGAGTCTATTCAAGCAGTTTTGAAACTTTAGTAGGGATAGGTCAGGGCTTATCCAAACTGCACAATAGTAATGGACTGACCCCGCCAAGAATTCATACAGTTAAGTCTGTTTGATTAGATTGGAATCCTCACGCCTTCAGGCTGAGGAGGATGTCAAATAGCTAATTTAGTGCAGTCACAAAAATTTTATCCGCGTCCATCTGCGTTTATCTGCGGTTAATTTTATCCAAACTTTAATGCAATATTTTAGTCCCATCAGTCCACTACTAATTCCCTACTATTCAACCAGGATTCTGCAAATCTTTTCAACAAGCTAGTTAGGGGGACAGCCAGCAAAACTCCTAATACTCCACCTAATTTTGCACCACACAGCAGAGAAATAAAAATAACAGCAGGATTTACGCCAGTCATTTGACCCATTAAACGAGGTGCAACAATAGTTTCGTTAATTTGTCCTACCAGCACGGCTATCACTAATAACTTTACTGCTAACCAAATATTTTGGATAGCAAGTATGGGAAGAATTAGAGATATTGTCACAGTTCCACCAAAAGGGATAAAACTCGCTATCCCAATCACAAAACCAAATAATAGCCCGAAGGGAATTTGAAATACCAAAAATAAAACTATAAGTGCAGTACCTTCAATCATTGCTAAAGTTGCTTGTCCCGCAAAGTAGTTTTGAAAACTCTGCTGAATCAGAGATGGTAATTGGACATTCCAAGGTTGAGGGAATAGTTTAAACAACGCATTCCACAAACTAGAACCGTTAAAAATTAGGAGGATGGTGAGAACGATTGTAATCAGTAAATTCAGCGTACTATCAAAGATACCAAAGAGAAAATCTACAATTTGACTGGGTAAAGATTCTAGACTTTGGGTAAATTTATTGATAACTTCTGTAGTGAGGTTGGAAGCATCAAAAGATAAGTGTGCTAGGGGTATGTTGATGTGAATTTCTTGGAGTTGCTGTTGTCCTTGATCAATTAATGCTGGTAGGCGATCGCCAAATTCAATTAATTGTTGATATACAATAGGTGCGACACCAAAACCCAGAACTAAAAAAGCTGTCACGGCAAGTATGAGAACCAACAATACCGACCAAATCCTTCCTACACCCCGTTTTTCGAGATAACTAATGGGAAAATTTAAGAGAAAAGCTAGTAAACTAGCAACTAATAAAATGTTGGGGATGGGTTGTAATTGCTGTGAGATAATTTGTAATAAACATAAATTGAGAAATAAAACCGGAATCACAAAACACCAAAATGTCCAACGGGGAAGACTCAAATTTGCTAACATCTGATTTATTTACCTTTGAAATTATTCTTATAAATGATTAGCTAAATTCAACAAATTTATCGCAACAAATCATCTGATTTATTTAAATATTTTTCCAATGGAGAATAGGCAAAAAACAGTACCACCCAAAAATAGTCCCATAACTCTTGGTTAAGATAAGCCACCCCAATGGAAATCAATGCACATATCGGTTCTATTAAAGCTTTGATTTTGATTGAGCGAATTGTCTCATCATCTAAATCACTATCTACTAATTTGCGATCGCTTGTTGCATAAGACCAACTTAGCCAAGAAACAAACCCAATTACAGCGATATTTAAACTAAACCAAACTTTGACCAGCAAATTATCTGGAAATGTTATGACTAAATCATTAGATAAAGGCACTAAAAACAAGACCATTAAATACCCTACAGAAATCCACAAATGGTTTTCATCGGTTCTCTTTAAATACTTTAATTGCCGAGAATGAGAAATCCAATAAGTTGCAACTAAAACAAAGGTGATAGCGTAAGTTCCTAACGGTTTTAACTGACTAAATAAAAAAACATTAATATCACTGTCTGTCATCCCTTTAGCATCTTCTGGTAAGTCGAAGGCAATTACCATTAAAGCCATTGCAAAAGCAAAAATAGAATCACTCAATCGCGCCAAAGATAAAATACTTTCGGAATAATTTTTATTAGTTTGAATAATCTGCTCTTGTTCTATTAATCCCTTCATAATTTAATTACCTTCACAATATTAGAGAAAAATAGATACCCGACTGATTGAAGAAGTCGGATATCTGACCGCAACCAACTTCTCATGATTTGAAGTAAATTCTATGCAGCTGCTTTCAAGAGAAATTGAATACCGTGTCTGGCGCGGAGGGTAATAGATATCTGAAGTTCGATGTTTTGATTGCTAACGAGATCAAGTTGGAATTTTTGGGCGATTGTTGCTAGTAATAAAACAGCTTCCATCAGGGCGAAACTCTTACCAATACAAACACGCGGCCCATCACCGAAGGGGAAATACACACCACGAGGTAATTGTTTTTCTAGGTCATTAGCCCAGCGTTCTGGTTGAAACAATTCTGGTTCAGAAAAATAACGCCCATCACGGTGCATAGCCCATTGACTCACAATTAAGTTTGTTCCTTTGGGAATAAAATAGCCACCAATTTCACAATCTTGGGTTGCTTCCCGGGAAATTTCGGTAACAGGAGGATACAGGCGCATAGATTCTTTAATCACCCAATTGGTGTAAGTTAACTGGGGTAAATCAGCTAGAGTGGGTGTGCGTCCGTTCAACACTGTTTTGAGTTCTGTACTGAGTTTTTCGCGGACATCGGGATTTTGCGCCAATTGCAGGAATGTCCAAGAAAGAGCGTTAGCGGTGGTTTCGTGTCCTGCCAAAATTAATGTTACGGCTTCGTCTCGCAATTGTTTATCAGTCATGCGGCTACCATCATCCGCATCTTCGACTTGCATCAGCATTCCTAATAAATCTTTGCCTGTTTTACCACTGGCGCGACGCTGTTTAATGATGGCATAGATTGTTTCATCAAATAAGGCGATCGCTTTTTGATAACGTTGTTCCATCTCCTCAGCACTCATTTGTTGGGTATTTTGTTTTATTTCCCCAATTTCCGACAGTGCAGACATGACATCTTTGGCTGCTTGATATTCAAACCAGTTCATGGTTTCATTTAGCGCATTGTCAATACTACCTGCGGCTGCATCCTGTACATTCTGATCAAATAGGGTTTTCATCACGATGTTGAGGCTGAGGCGCATCATGGCTGCTTGTATATCCTTCACCTCGCCATCTTGCCAAGTTTTTAACATTTGCTCGGCATAATCCACCATCACCGCCGCATAGCTGTTAATCTGCTGTTGATGGAAAACAGGTTGGGCTAGTCGTCGTTGTCGCAACCAAAAATCACCTTCACTGACTAACAAGCCATTACCTACTACTTCATGTATTAGGTGCAGTTCTGGTGTTTTCACAAACAAGAGTCTGTCTTTTAACACTTCAGTAATATAGTCAGGATTGGTTAACAGACAAAACCATTGATCATCAAATTTCAGAGGAACGATACCTTCATATTCTTGGGTGCAGCGTTGCATAAATCCCAGGTGATCTCGGCTGTATTCTTCCAAAGCGTTTACAGGATTGGGATGGGGTAGGGTGAGTAAATTCTTGCTCATTTTCAGAGACTCCATTTCAGTTGCTGGTTTATGTGAGTTAAACTCATATTTTGATAATATGAGCATAATTCATGTTTGTCAACAAAAATGTGAGTAATCCTCAAATATTTATTTTTGCTCTGGAGGTTATACCAATTCCTTTAAGTTTGATACAAATGGGTCGCAGAGGGGCAGGGAGCAGGGGGCAGGGAGAAAGATGGATTTGTATCAGGATTTTCGTGAAATGGTATTAGCACTGTTTAGCTGCTGCTGGATTGCCAATAGGATGTAGATCAGCTTCCCAAATACTGATGTAAATTAAGTCACAAGATTGACGGACAATTTGACCCTTCACAGAACCCAGAGAAAAGCTAAAATCATCTCTCTGACGCTGTTGAATTTGTTGTAGTCCTTGCTGAATTTGGGAAGAGGCTTGGCCATTTAACATTCCATTTAAAGTATTTTGCATCACCTGGGGGTCTACAGATTGAGCAAAAGCAGCTTCAGTTTGCACTAATCTTCCAGATTTGCGATCAAACAGATAACCTAAATCTACTTGGTTGGGAACTAATTTGTAAGTTACAGCACGAGTATCACCCCACAAGCCTCTTAAATCTCTTCTTTTTCGGCCGAGAGTGGATTCTACTGTACTTCTTGCTGTACCTGTAGGAAATGCGGGTACGCTTGGCTGGCTGATACTTGCTTTTTTTTTGCTTTCTGGCTGCTCTGGTTGTGTTGTGGGTGCTGCGGTGGTGGGGGTAGCAGTAGGTTGGTTATCTGTGGCAGTGGGCGAATTGAATGTAGCTGTCGGTGTGGGGACAGGAGAAGTTACAGGCTCTTGGTTAGTTATATTTGGTGATTCATTCGCGGAATTGGCATCATTATTCACCGACGAAGGAACTGAGATTTGTGGTGGTTGTATTGATGGGCTGGGTGTAGGAGAAGGTAGCGCATCTGTAGGCTGAGTTTCAGGTTGTAGAGATGGAACAGCAGATGCGCTAGGGTTAGCATTGCTAACAATTGGTATTTCTGGTTGTTGGGGACGGGTGAGACGGGAAATTGCCACCCCAGCAAATAAGCCACCTGCAATTAATCCGCCAAATATCCAATAGGACTTGCGTGAATTGGTGGGCGAAGAATTGCGCTGAGGGGGAGATAAGGGCTGGAGAGGTTGTGTTTGTGCAGTTGCAGCTGGTGGACGAAAGTTAATTGTCGTGGATGTATTCTCAGTGGCTGAGTTTAAAGCATATAGCATTTTACTAGCAGTGGTGTAGCGATCGCTTGCCTGGGGTCTAATTGCCTGATTCAACACCATTGCTAGTTGTGGCGAAACCTGCGGCGCGGAATTTTGCCAGAGAATTTCCCCGGTTTGTTGATTAGTTGGTAATTCTGATGGTGATTTAGCGGTTAACAGATAAATTGCTGTTAAACCCAAGCTATAAATATCTGTAGCGTAAACAGGTCTACCTATAGCTTGTTCGCTAGGCATATATCCTGGCGTACCAATTACCAATGATTGAATTGGCTGTCCTGGGGTAGTAATGATTGTCCGTATCGTTTCTTTCACAGCACCAAAATCAATCAAGACTGGCTTACCATCCACAGCGCGGAGAATAATATTATCTGGTTTAATATCGCGGTGAATTATGCCTTTGCTATGCACATAATCCAGTACAGATAGCAGACTTAAGAGAATTCCACGGACAGTACTTTCACTTTGACAACCTTGGGCTGCAACAATTTCTGTTAAGGTTTGCCCATGAATCCACTCTTGAACGAGATAAAACAGTCCATTCTCTAAAAAGTAGGCGTAAAGTCTAGGAATTTGGTCACTACTTTCACCCAAATACTCTAACGTCGCTGCTTCTCTTTCAAACCTTTGTTGAATTAATTGATAGGTTTGGGGATCGTTGGATATGGGTTTCAGTTGCTTAATGACACAACGACGGCGAGAAGGCATATGGGTATCTTCTGCCAGAAAGGTATCACCAAACCCACCAGCACCGAGTACCTGAATAACTTGATAGCGATTGTTCAGTAAAATTGTGGTCATGAACAGTTACAAGCGTCAAAACGCCATGCCTTATCGTCAAAATTCGCCCTTTTTAAATGTACATCACGAGATAAAAACAGATAATGTTCCGTCTCTACAGCACTAATTATTCACAAAATGGCTGTATTACCACTACCACATTTTGGTGAATATAGATTGTGCTTAACTTATTTGACTTGCTTCAGTGTGGAATTAATATCAGCTAATTAGCATCACTAATCGCCCATCGGTTATTATCTACATCCCATAAAAGTGATAACGTTACAGAACTAGATACTTGTTTGCCGCTTTTCATAAAGTATGTAAGTTGGGCATCAACTGTAGATGTTTCGGTGTTGCTTTCTACTACACTAACTTGGTCTACATTTACACTTCCTACTTGTCCTCCCCACCAGTCAAGATAAGAAAGATAACCGTTCGGATGAAGACGTTGATTATTTTGATAGCTTGGCGATAGCAGATTCCACGCTGCTTGATATTGACCTTCGTTAATTCTTGCATAATAGTCTTGCACAAATTGTTCGGGAGAGCTTCTCTGTGTCTCTGGTTGTGCTGATGAAGACTGTTGTGTGGATGTAGGTGAATTGCTCGGTTCTGGTGAGCCTCCTGCTTGTTGATTATTTGTAGAGGGTGCTGAAGTTTCGGGTGACACAGAATTTTGTTCAGGACTGGGGGAAACTTCAGTAGATGATGGTGTTTGAGAATCGACAAATATTTGATTTTGTCTATTGATGGCAAAACCAATCACTATAGCAGCACCAATTAATCCACCCACAATTAAACTACCGAGGACAATTCCTTTTTGGCTATTGTTTTGCTTAACAGGTAGCGGCGTAGATAAAGCGCGTGGACTCACAGCGACTGTGTTTGGTATGTTTTGAGGCGTTACTTGTGGAATTACTTGTGGTTGTTGATAAGGTACGGTTGGGGGAACACTAACTGTCCCGATTTGCAAAGCTTCGAGCATTTCTCTGGCGGTGGCGAAGCGTTCTCTGGGGTGGTAGGCGATCGCGCGATCAAGAATTCCTGCTAGGGTAGGACTTACACTCAAGGCATAATTCCGCCACACAATTTCCCCAGTGCGCGGATCTGTTTCTAATTCTTGTGGTTGTTTCCCACTCAGCAAGTAAATTGCTGTCATCCCTAGACTATATATGTCACTGGAATACAATGGTCTACCTGCGGCTTGCTCACTTGGCATATATCCAGGTGTACCAATCACAATTGAACTAGTAGGATTTCCTTGAGAATTGACTACTGTTCCCATTGATTCACGCACTGCGCCAAAATCTATCAGTACAGGTTTGCCATCTCGATGACGGATAATGATGTTATCGGGTTTGATATCGCGGTGGATGATTCGTTTGGAATGCACATACTCTAGAATTGGTAATAAATTCACCAATAAGTCTCTGAGCGCACTTTCACTGAATAAACCTTGCTGTTGAACTTTTTTGGTTAAGGTTTCTCCTTCAATCCACTCCTGCACTACATAAAATTGTCCTGAAGATTGAAAATAGGCATACAGGGTCGGAATTTGGTGATTAGAACCACCTAAATCTTCTAAAATTGCTGCTTCTCGTTGGAATCTTTCTTGCACCAGTTGATAGATTTGGGGATTATTTTGAATTGGTCTTAGCTGTTTAATTACACAGCGACGGTGAGAAGGCATTTGCGTATCTTCTGCGAGAAATGTCTCACCAAATCCCCCACTCCCTAAAGTTTGGATAACTTGATAACGGTTATTTAACAGCATTTGCATAACTTCGTGCCGAATGTATAAATATAAAATTATTTGTAATCTAATTTACATTGTTACCGATCGGCACTTACTTAAAGATTAATGTTCAATAAAGTTGCCAACAATTTATTTTTTAAAATATCTTAGTTGATAGCGGTCTTGATATCTAGCAATATAATCAACATTGCGCTGTTCTAGTTTAGAAAGTAATTTTGCCGGAAATGCTTTGGGTGAGTAAATAGGAACATACCAAGGTTGATTATCAAAGTATTCTTGTAAACCAGGAGTGTCAAAACGCCGACCGTGACGAGCAAAAATGGAATTCCGCATAATATCTAGGGTAAAACCGTCTTTCGCGTCTAAATCGGCATCGGTGACAAGTCTTGTTGATAACCAAGCATAATTGTCGGTAGTTTCCACCGCAGTTGTCACAGCAGGCTGTGGAGTAAATGCAGGAGTTTCTCTGGTTTGGGCTGATGGTGTTGGTTGAGTAGTTTCTGGAACTTGCAAGATAGCCGCTTGTGAAGTTGCTGCTGATGGGGAAATACTGGGAGTCTCAACTGTTGGGGTAGTAGAATCTGAGGGTGTTAGTGATGATTCCGCTATGGGTTGAGAAGATTTGGGAAATACTTGGGTAAAAATTATCGATGCAGCTATTAAGCCACCAGCAATAAATCCACCCACAAGTAAGCCATTTTGATTGTGACTGGGAGTTGGGGGTTGAGGATTGACAGGAATTGTCGGAGGTTGGTGTTTGGGAATGACGGGTTGAGTTGGTGGTAAGGGATTTGTCACTTCTTGCAAAGCATCTAGCATAGCTCTAGCGGTAGGATAACGATCGCGTGGATGATAAGCGATCGCTCGCTCAATGACTTCTGCTATCCTTGGACTTACATAACTCGCATACTGTCGCCAGATAATTTCTCCTGTCTGGGAGTCTGTTTCTAGTTGTTGTGGCTGTCTTCCAGTCAATAAATAAATTGCTGTGATTCCCAAGCTATACAAATCGCTAGAATACATCGGTCTACCTGCGGCTTGCTCACTCGGCATATACCCAGGTGTACCAATCACAATTGAACTGGTAGGATTTCCTTGAGAATTAACTACCGTTCCCATTGATTCCCGCACTGCACCAAAATCAATGAGTACTGGTTTTCCGTCCCGATGGCGCAGCATGATGTTATCTGGCTTGATGTCACGGTGAATAATTTGCCGAGAATGCACGTAATCCAAAACAGGTAAAACATTCACCAAAATTTCTTGCACTGTACTTTCGTTAAACAAGCCTTGCTGCTGAACTTTAACTGTTAAAGTCGCACCTTCTACCCATTCTTGAACTAAATAAAATTGTCCGCCTGCTTCAAAGTAAGCATACAATTTGGGAATCTGGTCACTACCACTGCCAAGTTCTTCTAAAATTGCTGCTTCCCGTTGAAATCTTTCTTGCACGAGTTGATAGATTTGCGGATTGTTTTGAATCGGTCGTAGCAGCTTGACTACACAACGGCGTTTAGATGGCATATAGGTATCTTCTGCCAAATAGGTTTCACCAAACCCACCCGCACCGAGTGTATTAATAATTTGATAGCGATCGTTCAGCAGCTGTGTTGTCATTGCAGGTTGCAGATTATAGCTTGTTTCAACAAGCAGATAGCTGTATCTATTCTTTCTGCTATGCTGTACTACGCTAGTATAGCTGCACTCTTTAATTTTTATATTTGTTGCCTATCTGATACTTTTTACAATTCATTAATAAAAATGAATAATGATTGCTTTATTTCAAATCCAATAAACCTTCTTCTTTTAATTTAGGATTAAAACGTAATTGTATTTGTAAACCACGCGCTTCTAAAACTTGTAAAATTTCCGTCTCTACTCGTCGGGCAACATTTTTGAGGATTTTCATTTGTGCTAATTCATCATTGACAGGGTTTTGATAAATTACTTGTTCTTCGGAGGTCATCAGATTTTTGACATTAATTGCTTGCGTCCATTGTTCTTTACTGTCTCCATTACCACCAGGGACACTACCATGTTCTTGAATCCAATTATTCTCAATACTTTCTAAAACACTCCGGCTAGGACGTTCAATAGTTGCGACTTTCACCCAATAACATTGTTGGGGTTGACGGACTAAATGCTGTTTAAGACTCAAATATACATCTCTAGAATATCCCACAAATTGCAGAGATTTATTGTGATCAAAGATGGCATATACACCTATTTTTCCTTGAAATTGTTCAGGTAACTGTCCAGCTTCATCAATATAAGGTACATATTCTAAATTCTCTAACGATGGATGATTTATTTCGTTACTCATATATTAAAACAGATGCAAAAATGATTAACTATATCAATCTGATATTACAGTAATTATTCGGATAGATTGAGATAAATAAGGATAGTTTCAACTTTATGGAGAGTACAGTGATTTTAGTCAATAAAAAAAGGCAAAAGAAATTTTTCTTCTGCCTTTTTAATTAATTGTTAACGTTGACGCTTACATATCGAAATCATCATCGTCGTCAACTTCTTCATACTCATCTTCTTCGTCATCTTGGATGAGGTCATGCACTTCATCTGCAATTAAATCATCGTCATCGAGAAGTGAACCTGAACGACGAGTACCAAATGTACCTTCTGTGAGGGAAGGTGCATCAAGATTATAAGCGCGAGCAGTGCGATCGTCTAACACCATATCTAGAGGATCATCAACTTCATCTAAGACACTGGAAGTATCCAAAGTTGCGTAATCATCGATCGCACCAGGTTCATCATAGGTATTGTAACCAGTACCCGCCGGAATCAAGCGTCCGATAATCACGTTTTCTTTCAGACCCCGCAACCAGTCAGATTTACCTTCAATTGCTGCTTCTGTCAATACCCTGGTTGTTTCTTGGAAGGACGCAGCCGAGATAAAGCTGTCTGTATTTAAGGAAGCTTTAGTGATACCTAACAATACTGGTGTGTATTGCGCTCTTGCACCACCTGTAATGGCCATTGCTTCGTTAACTTGTTCAACTTGACGCAGTTCCACCAACTCACCAGGAAGCATGGTAGTATCACCACCATCATCAATCCGCACTTTGTTGGTCATCTGGCGGACAATTACTTCAATGTGTTTGTCGGCAATATCAATCCCTTGGGACTGATAAACTAACTGCACTTCGTTGACTAAGAATGTTTGTACTTTCTGGAGTGCATGGCTGGCGCAAGCGTAGACTCCATCTTCCGAACCCAAGCTAAAGAAGATTTCCAGAATTTCGTGGGGGTTGGATGGGCCATCTGTGATTGGTTGTCCGGCTGCTACTTGATAACCATCAGGTACAATCAAGTTTTGTCCTGGGCCAAGCTGATAGTCAGTGACTACACCATTGGATTCCACAACTTTAACAGCGATCGCTTCATCGCCATCACCATAAACCACCTTGACTTCTCCACCACGGCGTACCAAGATACACGCTTCTTTTGGTTTACGCGCTTCTAAAAGTTCTTCAATCCGTGGTAAACCTTGAATGATGTCTCCTGTTTTGGCTCGTTCAAATACCAGCAGTACTAAGTTATCACCGCGCTGGACTAGATCCCCATCTTCTATCTGTAATACTGCACCAGGGCTGACTCGGTAAGGACGACCGGAACGCAAAGTCACAGTATAATTCTGGGTACTCAAGGCTGATTCATCACCAGCAGCTGCGGGCGCAGCATTTTTCACTTCTACAACTTCCCCAGATTCTTCTGCAAATACTCCCGGAGTAATTTCCGCACCTTCTACTAGCAAATCCCCAACTTTTACTTTAGGTTTGGTAGCTGAAGGCATAGAAATCATGTCACTGTGGCGCAGTACTAAGCAACGGCGTACTGTTTCTGTGCCTTTTTGGACACCCCGGACAATTCCACCTTCTTTACACAAGATTTGGGTACGTGCAACTACAGCACCAGGAGCGATGGTTTGTCCATCTTGAACTTCTAGACTTGTCTGAGTACTACCTTGGGTAGCATCAGCAACAATGTCACGACGAATCACTAATGATTCCAAAATCACCAGCTGCAAGCGTTGAATTTCTGAATCTTCTGCATCAGGAATCAATTCAATATCAGCTGCTAAGGGAGAAGCATTGTGGTCTTGTTCGCCTTCTTGTTCAATTTCTAAAACTAGCTGAGTCCGCAGTAGCTCTACACCTTCTACCGATTTGACGCGTTCCGAATCTTTGTAAGGTAGGCGCTGTACGGCGCGCAATTGAATTGAACGTCCGGTTTGCTGGCTCACTGATGTCGTTGAAGGTACATCGGGGGTATTAGGTACAGCGAACTCTACTACAGGACGGCTCAACAATGCCGGGCCTTCGGGAGATTCTACGTACTGGATGTAACGCAATTCGGTTACAGTTTGTCCTAATAATTCTTCTCCAGGCTGGACAAAGGTGTTGTCTCTGCCGATGACTGCTTCAGGATCATCTACCATCAGCAGTTCGCCGGGTTTGATTACCACTTCTCGCAGAATGTCGTTTTTCTGTGTGACTTCGACTACACCACTATTTTGGCAGAAGATATCTTTCACTACTTCAGAGCCAGCTTCGACAAACTGACCATCTTCTACTAGCAGTAAGGAGATATCTTTATTGACTTCGTGGGTTTCTTCGGGAATCCACAACATTGTGCCTCCCTGCACCACTTCGTACCCTTGCTTGGCTTTGCCTTTCTTCTGGACTTCTAAGCCAGCGAATTTCAAAAAGCCGCCAGTGGTTGTGCGATAGCGGTCATCAATTAATTCCGCAACTACTTGACCATTTTGCACTTTTGTGCCTGGGGTAGCCCGCAGGTTAAATTCCTGGTTGTTCCCAGTGGTGATCAGATAGTTGTTCCGTCCTTGAGAACTGTTAACGGTAACAGCTGCTTGGTCTAGCACTACCGAAGCGGTGATGATTTCAATTTCTCTGGTACTCTTACCAGGGGAAGCTTCGGGTAAACGCACCACACCACCATGCTGACTGGTGAGTTTGGTTTCTGCTAACACACCGTTAGTATCGATGCGATCGCGATTATTTACCACCAATTCTGCACCAGGGGGCAAGTTATAAACTTCCCCAGATAAAATCCAAATCAAACCGCCTCTAGCGGCTGTGGTTGTGGTGTTACCTTGACGGTCGGTTTTTTGTTCCGCTACCACATCGGCAAATTTGACTTCCCCTGCCAAGTCAGAGGCCACATCTTTCACCGCTTTTTCAGTGTTGGCGCGAGTTGTCCGTCCCCCAATGGCGACTTCTGCCAATAACTGACCTTGTTTTACCTGTTGACCGTCAGTGATGTATAGTGTGGAACCTTGGGTAACTTGAATTTCTTGGTTAACGGGGGTTTCGCTACCTTCTTTTTTGGGTTCTAAAATCAAGATGCCGTTAGCTTCTACATACAAAGCATCTTCACCGTGGCGGGTACGGTAGGGTCTTGTCCGCAACTTCCGGGGAATCTTGACTGTCCCAGCAATTTTCGAGCGTACTTGTTGCGCAACTTCCCCAGTGAATACCCCACCTGTGTGGAATGTCCGCATGGTCAGCTGAGTACCAGGTTCACCAATACTTTGGGCTGCAATGATCCCGACGGCTTCGCCCAGGTCTACCATCTTGGCATGTGCCAAACTCCAGCCGTAACAATGTTGACACACAGAACGAGCAGCTTCACAGGTAAGAGGCGATCGCACCACCACCTCTTTCACCCCAGATTTTTGAATTTCTTTGGCCAAGTCATCAGAAACCGGAGTATTCCGAGGTGCAATAATTTCGCCAGTAGTCGGATGAACTACATCCTCAGCAATCACCCGTCCCATCAAGCGAGTCGCCAGAGGGATCAAGGTTTTGCTACCTTCAGTCATGGATTTTATGGGAATACCTCTGGTAGTACCACAATCAAATTCCCGAATGATCACATCCTGAGAAACGTCCACCAGACGGCGAGTCAAATAACCAGAGTCAGCCGTCCGCAGTGCCGTATCTACCAAGCCTTTCCGCGCACCGTAAGACGAAATAATATATTCTGTGACAGTCAACCCTTCGCGGAAATTAGTTTTAATTGGTAAGTCAATAATTTCCCCTTGTGGATCTGCCATCAATCCCCGCATTCCCACCAACTGACGGACTTGGGAAATATTACCCCGCGCCCCAGAGAACGCCATCATATATACAGAGTTGAGGGGATTGGTTTGCTTAAAGTGGATAACTACCTCATCTTTCAGAGCTTCACTAGTACCGTTCCAAGTATCAATTACTTTTTGGAAACGTTCAACTTCAGTAATTTCACCACGTTGATAACGAGCTTCAGTAGCCCGAATTTCTTCTTCGGCTGCTTCCAAAAGACTGCGCTTACTTGGTGGAACCATCAAGTCATCGACACTAATAGAAACCCCGGCTCTGGTAGCATAACGGAAACCTAAATCTTTCAACTTATCTGCCATGACAGCAGTTCGCGCCGTGCCGTAATGCGTAAATGCCCAAGAGATGAGATTTCTCAGTTGACCTTTATCAACTACGCGATTGCGAAAAACTTTCTTTTCGTTAGTCATTAGTCATGAGTCCTTAGTCAATAGAAGTCAAAAGGCAAAAGTAAAAAGGTAAAAAAATTCTTACTTTTGCTTTTTGCCTTTTTACTTTTAACTTACTAGTGCTTCCTGAATTGCCTTGTTGTAAATGACGCGGCCAGGAGTTGTGCGTATGTACTGAGAAATCAAATTCCCTTCGGAGTCTTGCCTGACTCGGCGGAACTTGTATAACAATGTCCGACTACCGTCACTGTTTTCAGTGACTTCCAAAGGTTCTGTATCGGGTTGGTCTGATTCCACGTCACCATCAAACCGCACGTAGATGTAGGCGTGTAAGTCGATTTGCTCTTGCTCAAAAGCCATAATTACGTCTTCGAGCGAAGCAAAGTACTTACCAGCCCCTTTTGTTGCGTGGGGATTTTCTGCGGTTAAGTAGTAAGCTCCCAACACCATGTCTTGGCTAGGTGTGATAATGGGTTTACCTGTAGCAGGCGACAAAATGTTGTTAGAAGCCAACATTAACAATCGTGCTTCCGCCTGGCTTTCCAAGGAAAGGGGTACGTGTACCGCCATTTGGTCGCCGTCGAAGTCCGCGTTAAATGCCGGACACACCAAAGGATGCAGCTGAATTGCTCGCCCTTCTACCAAAATTGGTTCAAAAGCTTGAATACCTAGTCGGTGCAGTGTTGGAGCGCGGTTTAGTAATACTGGGTGTCCTTCAATTACTTCTTCTAAGACATCCCAAACACTTGGGTCAGAACGGGAAATCAGCTTTTTCGCCGCTTTGATGTTGTTCACCATACCGCTACGAATTAAGCGGTTGATGACAAACGGTTGAAATAGCTCAATTGCCATTTCTCTGGGTAAGCCGCACTGGTGAATATTCAGCTTTGGCCCCACCACAATTACCGAACGTCCAGAGTAGTCAACCCGTTTACCCAACAAGTTTTGCCGGAAACGTCCTTGTTTACCTTCAATAATGTCAGACAAAGATTTTAGTGGTCGGTTATTAGCACCAACTACCGTCCGACCCCGACGACCATTATCAATCAACGCGTCTACCGCTTCTTGCAGCATCCGCTTTTCGTTCCGTACAATAATTTCTGGAGCCAAAATCTCTTGTAGGCGTGCCAGACGGTTGTTGCGGTTAATTACGCGTCTATATAAATCATTCAAGTCGCTGGTGGCAAACCGTCCACCATCAAGTTGCACCATTGGGCGCAAGTCTGGCGGAATCACGGGGATGACTGTCATTACCATCCACTCTGGTTTAGAACCAGTCGCAATGAAGTTGTCAATTACCCGCAGCCGTTTAATTAATTTGGCGCGTTTTTGACCTTTGGCTGTGCTAATTTCTTCCCGCAGGCTTTCGGCTTCTTGCTCTAAATTAATATCAGCCAACAAGCGCAGCAGTGCTTCCGCACCAATGCCCACCTCTACGCCTTGTAAGGTAGAATCTTCGCTATAGATTTGGTCTTCAATTTCCAACCACTGGTCTTCACTCAGCAGTTGTTTATAAGTTAAAGTTTCCGCATTACCAGGACTGAGAACAACATAAGAGTTGAAATACACTATTTGTTCTACATCCCGCAAAGGCATATCCAACAGGATAGCAATATAACTAGGTATCCCTTTGAGATACCAAACGTGAGCTACAGGTGCAGCCAGTTTGATATACCCCATCCGGTGGCGGCGCACTCTAGACTCGGTAACTTCTACACCACAACGTTCACAAACAATGCCTCTGTGGCGGACTCTCTTGTACTTACCACAGTGACATTCCCAATCTTTTGCCGGGCCAAAGATGCGCTCACAAAATAAGCCATCCATCTCTGGCTTTAAAGTCCGGTAGTTAATCGTTTCTGGTTTGGTGACTTCACCTACTAATTGACCATTGGGTAGGGTGCGTTCGCCCCATTGCCGAATGCGTTCTGGCGATGCCAAACCGATTTTTACGTAGTCAAACTGATTAGTTTGGGCTGCTCTCATACTTAAAGTGTTGAGTTAAAAGTAAAGTATTCAGTTAAAAGTAATTCCAAATATTGCTCAGATGTGAGTGCGAATACTGAGATGATTAATACTCAGCACTCAGCACTCAGCACTCTCTATTCGTCGTCGTCTAACGATTCACGGGAAAGCGATTCGTAAGTTGGACGTGGTGGTGTACGTCTGGCTGACTGGTCTGCCATTAAATCGACTTCCACGTCTAAAGAACTACCATCAGCTTGGGTTTCTACTTTATGAACCGCAATATCTAACCCCAAGGATTGCAATTCTCGCATCAACACCTTAAAGGATTCTGGTGTACCTGGTCGGGGAATTGCCTTACCTTTAACGATCGCATTTAAGGCTTCATTTCGTCCCTGCATATCGTCGGATTTCACTGTCAGCAATTCCTGTAAGGTGTAAGCTGCACCAAAGGCTTCCAACGCCCACACTTCCATTTCCCCAAACCTCTGACCACCTTGTTGAGCTTTTCCACCCAGGGGTTGCTGTGTAACCAAGGAGTAGGGGCCTGTGGAACGAGCGTGAATCTTGTCATCGACCAAATGCACCAGTTTCAGCATATAAGCTACACCAACGGTTACAGGTCGATCAAAGGGTTCGCCGGTACGGCCATCAAACACCATGATTTTGCCGGGGTCATCGGGGTTATATACCCAATCTTTGCCTGTTTCGTCTCTTGCTTCTTGCAATTTGCCATGCACAATGCGGCGCGATGATTCTTCCCCATACATTTCATCAAAGGGAACTATCTTAAATCTCACGCCCAAGGTATGACCAGCCCAACCCAACAGACACTCAAATACTTGTCCGACGTTCATCCGGCTGGGTACGCCCAAGGGGTTGAGTACGATGTCTACTGGGGAACCATCTGGTAAGTAAGGCATGTCTTCCAGTGGCAAAATCCGCGAAATAATCCCTTTATTACCGTGGCGACCCGCCATTTTATCTCCGACTTGGATTTTCCGCTTCTGGGCGACATACACCCGCACTACCATGTTGGCTCCCGGTGGTAGTTCATCCCCTTGTTCACGAGTGAACAAGCGCACGTCAACTACGCGACCTTTTTCACCGTTTGGTACACGCAAGGAGTTATCCCGCACATCCCGCGCTTTTTCCCCGAAGATGGCACGTAAGAGTTTTTCTTCTGGTGGTTGGTCGGATTCACCTTTGGGTGTAACTTTACCGACTAAGATATCGCCTGATTCTACCCAAGCCCCAATGCGGATAATGCCTTGTTCGTCTAACTGGCGTAAAGCATCTTCCCCAACGTTGGGAATTTCTCTGGTGATTTCTTCTGGGCCTAGTTTGGTTTGCCGAGCCTCAATTTCATATTTTTCAATGTGAATTGAGGTGTAAACGTCATCTTGTACCAACCGTTCCGAAATCAAAATTGCGTCTTCGTAGTTATAGCCTTCCCAGGGCATATAAGCGACAACAATGTTTTGTCCCAGCGCCAATTCCCCACCTTCTGTGGAGGAACCATCGGCTAGTACTTGTCCAGCTACTACCCTCTCACCCATTCTGACTAGGGGTTTTTGGTTTAAACAGGTGTCTTGGTTAGAGCGTTGGTATTTAGAAACGGTGTATCTAATTTCCGGTGAATTTGGTTTGGGACGTACACGAATTTCTGTCGCGTCTACATAGGTAACATCTCCGTCTGTTCGGGAAACAATCACCATCCCGGAGTCTCTCGCGCCTTGGGCTTCCAAACCAGTTCCCACTAAAGGACGTTCTGGTTTCAGCAAGGGTACGGCTTGACGTTGCATGTTAGAACCCATCAGCGCCCGGTTCGCGTCGTCATGTTCCAAGAAGGGAATCATACTGGTCGCTACCGAGACAATCTGCACAGGGGAAACCGCTACGTAGTCTACCTGCTCTGGGGTTGTGGTAGAGAATTCTTGGCGGTAACGGACTGGTACTTGTGGCCCAATAATGTAGCCATTTTCATCAACGGGGATGTCTCCTGGTGCGACCCGCAGATCGTCTTCTTCATCGGCGGTCATATACACGGGTGCTAGATCAAATCTGACTCGTGCATTTTCTACAGGGCGGAATGGTGTTTCTAAAAAGCCATACTGGTTAACACGGGCATGGGTAGCCAAGGAACCAATCAAACCCGCGTTGGGGCCTTCAGGAGTTTCGATGGGGCAGATCCGTCCGTAGTGGGAGGGGTGAATATCCCGCACCGCAAACCCTGCCCGTTCTCTGGTCAAACCGCCAGGGCCTAGGGCTGATAGTCGGCGTTTGTGTGTCAGTTCAGCCAAAGGATTAGTTTGATCCATGAACTGACTTAATTGGCTGGAACCAAAGAATTCTTTAATGGCTGCAACTAAGGGTTTGGGGTTGACCAAGGATGCTGGTGTCAAAACTTCGGCATCAGATACGGTCATCCGTTCCCGAATAATCCTCTCTAAGCGGTTCAAACCTACCCTGACTTGGTTTTGCAGCAATTCGCCCACGCTTCTGACTCGGCGATTGCCTAAGTGGTCGATGTCGTCTATACTACCGATGTCGTATTCCAGATTAATCAGGTAATCGACGGCTGACAAAATATCACCAGGGGTCAGGACACGCATGGTATCGGGAACTGACAACCGGAGTTTTTTGTTGAGTTTATAACGACCAACTCGACCCAAGTCATAGCGTTTGGGATCGAAGAAGCGAGAGTCTAATAGTTGTTGTCCACCTAATACGGTTGGTGGTTCACCAGGACGGAGTTTGCGATACAACTCCATCAGGGCTTCTTCTTCTGAGAATTGCCCTTCTTTTTCGATGGTTTTTTGGAAATATTCTGGGTGACGTAGGGCATCAAAAATTTCGTTATCTGATAAACCCAAGGCTTTGAGAAGTACTTGCGCTGAGAGTTTCCGGGTTTTATCAATCCGTACCCACACCAAATCGTTCCGGTCTGTTTCAAATTTCAGCCATGCACCCCGGTTCGGGATGAGGCTGGCAGAATATGTCCGCCGACCGTTTTTATCGATTTCCGATTTGTAGTAAACTCCAGGCGATCGCACAATTTGGTTGACAATTACCCGCTCGGCTCCGTTAATAATGAACGTGCCGCGATCTGTCATTAACGGCAAATCACCAATAAATACTTCTTGTTCTTTAATGTCCCCTGTTTCTTTGTTCAACAGGCGTGTGGGGACATACATTTGCACTGCGTAGGTGCTATCCCGCCGTTTTGCTTCTTCTACGCTGTACTTCGGCTCCTTAAGTTTATAGTTATGTCCTAAAAAATGCAGTTCTAATTTGCCTGTATAGTCTGTAATAGGACTAAAGGAGTTCAGTTCTTCTATCAGCCCTTCTTCTAAAAACCAGCGAAAACTCGATCGCTGGATTTCAATCAAGTCGGGCAACAAAAAGGCGGGTTCCATATATTTGTCGTTGCTCATGCCTCTACCTTTGTCAACCTGGTTAAACTTTTAGAGGACACTATTGCTGTGGGACGCTTACTTCCACCAGCCAGTGTCCGTAGCCGTTTGGGAACTACTCCTTGTGCCACCTGCTATTGATTTGTGCAGTTACCTGCAACATTTTTTTAATCTGCACAGGGTAATTTTGCCAAGGGGGGTAAGCGTCCTTGAAGACAGCTAATAGCTGTTATAAACCAGTCTTTAGCTTGATATCTCAACAACAGAGGGTTGAGATATTTCTGCATATGGTTTAGTTTCCTCACATCCCCTCCCAAAAGTGCGTCAAGGAGTTTACGCTGCTCAAAAATATGTATTTTTAAATACACTGTCTACGTTGACGATAAGTTAAAAAGATATTGATAATCAGCCTGAATTGGAAAAATTTGCATCAGATTGGCTTGATTTTGGTGGTTTATACTCACAAGACAATTACTTTTAACAGTTTTCTATAGGTTGAGTTCAAAGCAGGGTAGATTTTGCCAAAATTTTGGTTTATTTTTGGTTGCCCAGGTTAGTCATGTGTTTAGAGCATCCGTGTGTGGAGAGCGGAGGATGGTCAAGTTGATAACGATACAATGTCAATCTTAAAAATTTTTGGTTTCTTCCTTTATCATTATGACGCAAGCAAAATGTTTTGGAGGGAATAATATTATCATATTTTTATCCTCCTGATGTTCTATTGTTGTTAACACACCTGGCTACCTAACAAGTCTACTATTCTATTACACAGCTAATCCAAATAATTTACAGGCATTTTGCGTGGTTTGAATGGCGATCGCTTCTACTGTCTCTCCCCGCAACTCGGCTAATTTATCCGCTACATAACGAACATAAGCAGGCTCGTTGCGTTTTTCACCCCGTTTTGGCACAGGGGCAAGGAAGGGGCAGTCTGTTTCAATTAAGATGCGATCGCTACTTACCATCGCGGCTGAGGCGTGAATCTCTTTAGCGTTTTTGAATGTCACAGTCCCGCTAAAGCTAATATAAAAACCCAGGTCAAGGAACCATTGGGTTTCTTCTGGTGTTCCACCCCAGCAATGCATGACACCCCGTATTTTTCCCTCTGTCTTATCCTGCCATTTTTGCAGTATCTCCCTCACATCACTTGCCGCGTCCCGACAGTGAATAATTACTGGGAGATTGAGTTGGGCGGCGATTGCTAGTTGCGCTTCTAAAACCATGTGCTGCTGCTCATGGTTTTGGGCTTTGTAGTAGTCCAGTCCCATCTCGCCAATTGCTACCACTTTTGGTTCTGAACTTGCCAAGTATTGGATTTTTTCGGCTGTATCGCTTTGCCATTTTTCGGCATCTAAAGGATGCAGACCCACAGCAAAGCTCAGTTCAGGAAATTGGTGGGCTATTGTTTGAATGCTGGAAAACTCTGATGGTTCAACACAAGAATGGACTAGTCGTACCACTCCTGCTGCTTGCCACCGCGATCGCACTTGGGCTAAATCTGGCTGGAAATTATCAAAGTTTAGATGAACGTGAGTGTCAATCAGCTGCATTGTTTGTTTTTTGTCCTTTGTCCTTAGCCATTGGTCTTTTGCCCTGACTTATGACAAATCACTTTGAGGTTTTGCCAATTGCTCGTCTGGGCTACCCCCGACAAACTTGTCGCTGGCTGACCAATGACTAGTGACCAATGACCACTATGCTGTTTGTGTTAGTGGCTTAAGTCTGTGAGCTAATCTTGATTTTTTTCTAGCGCCATTGTTAGGATGCAGAACACCCCGTTTAACAGCTTTATCTATTTTGCTATAAGCTTCAGCCAACCGTTCGTCTACTTGCTGTTTGAGTTCGGGCGTAGGATTAGCCGCATAGGTTTCTACCACAGTCAAGTATTTTTTCATCAGCGTCTTAACAGCTGATTTATAAGCTTTATTACGCAGGCGGTTGCGTTCTGCGATTTTGGCGCGTTTGAGAGCAGACTTTGTATTCGCCACAGTCAATTCCAAAAAGACTATTAATATGTACACACACTACTAGATTTACTAATATAGCATCCCTAATGCCAATGTCAGATATTCCCAGAAAAATTTCTGGAAGGGGTCAACAACAGGGTGTAGGGAAGACAGCGTTGGAAGGAGCTTGAACTTCCACCAACGCTCGCGTCTTGAACAGACGGGGCTTGTTCGATAAAGGTTGTTGGGGCTGTCTTTTTACCCCACACCCCACACCCGCCCCAACGGGGCTTGGTCATTCTTAATTTTTCGCTTCTACCTCTACCCCCAAGTTGAGATTTATTTTTGATGCTGAACTGGGGAATTAAGCTAGAATGAAGTACCTCAATAAATTATTTATTTTCCTAACTAACTACCACCTGAATCAGCGGTGTGACAGCCAATGTTGCTTCCAAATCAGGATGTATTGTCAGTAGACAGTAAATATAAATAGTTAAGTCGTAGAGGTTTACTTGTAAATAATCGAGATATGGCTTTTGTAACATAATAGTCAATAAAGTTAGGAAAATTAAGTAAAAAATATACTCAGCTTCTAGCTCTTACTTATGCAGGGAAATATGAGGATGTGCAAGCAGACCAACCCTACATTAAAGTAAGGATCAGGAGTAAGGGTAGAGGGAATTGGCACGCCCACTCCCTGCCGAATGCCAAACCAGCAATTCGGACTGAGTTATCTTCTTCCTTGATAAAGTCACCCATGTGCTGGCAGCCTTGGAAGTATCAAAAAAATCCAGGTTAAGCTAGAGAGGAGAATCAAAGTACAACTCGCCATCCTTAGGGGTCAAGAGCCAGGCTGATTCTCAGACAGGAATAATCTAAAATTTTGGCATTTTCCTTACTCCATGCTGCGAATCATTACTCAGCAGGCAGACGTTAAAGCAGAACTACAGCGGATCTGCGATCGCACCCATGACGAACAGGTGGTTCACAAAGAAGCAACGGTGCGGGAAGTGTTGCAAGCGGTGAAGCGCCAAGGCGACAAAGCTGTGCTACATTACACAGCTGAATTTGATCACCAAACATTGAAGCCAGAAGAACTACGTGTTACGGGTTCGGAACTTGATGCAGCTTACCAACAAGTATCAAAAGAATTGCTGGCTGCAATTCGATTAGCTTGCCGTCAGATTGAAGCATTTCACCGCCAGCGAGTCCCCAAAAGTTGGGTAAATTTTGGGGAAGATGATGTAGTTTTGGGCAAACGCTACACCCCTGTAGACCGAGCCGGGATATATGTACCTGGTGGACGTGCGGCTTACCCCAGCACAGTACTGATGAATGCACTGCCGGCCAAGGTGGCTGGTGTACCCCGCATTGTGATGGTTACACCTCCTGGTGCAGGTAAAGCCATTAGCCCAGCGGTTTTAGTAGCCGCCCAAGAAGCAGGCTTGCAAGAAATCTATCGAGTTGGTGGCGCACAAGCAATCGCCGCTTTAGCTTACGGTACAGAAACAATTCCCAAAGTAAACATCATTACCGGGCCGGGCAACATTTATGTCACCTTAGCAAAAAAACTTGTCTATGGAACCGTAGGCATTGATATGCTAGCAGGGCCTAGCGAAGTATTAATTATTGCTGATGAATTTGCTAATCCTGTTCATGTGGCGGCTGATATGCTAGCTCAAGCCGAACATGATCCAATGGCGGCGGCAATTTTGCTAACCACTGATACTGCTTTGGCAAAAAATGTCCAAGTCGCAGTCGAAAGACAATTAGTTGATCATCCCCGCCGGATAGACACAGAAAAAGCTTTGGCACATTACGGTTTAATTGTGCTGGTAGAATCTCAAGAAGCTGCTGCCGAACTCTCCAATGAATTTGCCCCAGAACATTTGGAATTAGAAGTCAAAGACCCTTGGGCGATTTTGCCGCAAATTCGCCACGCTGGAGCAATATTTTTAGGTTACTCAACACCAGAAGCTGTCGGTGATTATTTAGCAGGGCCTAACCACACACTACCTACTTCGGGTGCAGCTCGTTATGCTTCCGCATTAGGTGTAGAAACTTTCCTCAAACACTCTAGTATTATTCAATACTCACCAACTGCCTTGCAAAAAGTGGCTGGTGCAATTGATTTACTAGCAAATACTGAAGGCTTACCTTCTCATGGAGATTCAGTCCGAAGACGAATTCAGCAAGATGAGTGATGGGCAAAGCTTAATTTTTTCCGATACTTTTAGCAAATGTCGCTGGTTGGCTTCAAACTTAAAGTTTAAACAGCGATCGCACAAATGCGATTTGCTGTCGCGGAGTATAACTAAGTCTAGATAAACTAAATTTGCCCTAAGAAAAATTATTGGTGTCAAAACCATTAGCTTTTGTAAGGCGTTTAGTTTCAGGGGTCTACTTTTGAGGAGACAAGGGCAGTGCTAAAAAACATTTTGGTAGCTCTGGATGGGTCGGAAATGGCAGAACGGGTAATTCAGGTTTTAGATGACTTGGCATTGTCATCAGAAACCAAGATATTTCTTTGTCATGTTTTCCCCACACCAGATTTAGAGTTGGAGCTACCAGCAGACCGCCCTCACCCCGAATCACCAACTTTGTCTTATTTTCAAATTGAAAAACAGCTGCAATCTTATCAAGAAAAATTATCTGTTCATAGCGCAGTTGAATTAGTCACTGGCGAACCTGCGGATGAAATTATTCGCCTGGCTAATATTTATAAAGCTGATTTAATTATTATTGGTAGTCGCGGTCTAACGGGAATGAAGCGCATTGTCCAGGGTTCTGTTAGCAGTCAAGTGGTTGAAGAAGCTAATTGTTCAGTTTTGGTTGTCAAGGCAAAGTAGAAATTAAAAACCATCGCAAAAGAAGTTATGACTACAACCACCCCAAAACTCACTTTTGCCGAATATTTAAAATACAGTGATGGCACTGATACTCGTTATGAACTCGTCAATGGAGAACTAATTCCCATGAGTTTGGGAAGTGGGCAGCATGGTGCAGTGGTCGCCTTTGTTTATCATCGTTTTCGTGATGAAATTCTCAGACTCAAATTAGACTGGACTGTGAAACAAATGGCTATTGGTGTTCGGTCTCCTCGTGCTGGTAAATGGGATACATCAAGAATTCCCGATGTAGTTGTAGTTCCGTTGTCTCAATGGCAAGAATTGAGAAACCGAGAAGCAGTGATTGAAGTTAATGAGCCACCGCCTTTGTTAGTGGTAGAAGTAGTTAGTGAATCAACAAAAACAGTAGATTATCGAGCCAAGCGAGTTGAGTATAATGCTCTGAATATTCCAGAGTATTGGATTGTTGATCCATTAACAAACAAAGTGACTGTTTTGACATTGATTGAAGAATTATACGAACCAGCAGAGTTTGTTGGTGTAGAAAGGATTTTATCTACTACTTTCCCAGAATTAGAATTAACAGTTGAGCAAGTATTAACTGCTGAAGATTAAGCCCGTTTTATTTTGGCTTCTCTAGCTTCGTCACTTTACTTTTTGCCTGACTGCAATAAAAACTGCCGTAAACTTAACAAACTCAGGGTTTGACCTAAATTCAGGGGTAACAGCGAAATTCCTTCTAAGCGAGACTGTACCCAACCTTCGCCCCAATACCATTCATGAAAACCATCAATACCGCCACTCAGCAGTAAGCGCAGGCAATTAGATTTGGCTACATCTACTTGATGATGAATGGAAACTGGGCCAGTCCAACTTGTAAACTGAAATCCTTGATAGATTTCTTCTGGCATTCCTGGGGCGAAGCGTTGTCCTAAGAGCCATTTTTCTAGTTGTGCAGGACGCAGTAAGCTGTCAGCGATGGTACTAGCTGATGCTTCTACTTCTATTCGTAGTTGGCTTTGTTGATAATTACCGAACATTTTTTGCAGAATTTTAGGGAATAAACAAGTCAAACAATACTTGGATGTGAGATGGAACCGTCCACAATCTAAAATTGGGAATGCGATCGCCAATCCTCCTATCCTCACTTTAAATCGCAAATCAGAACTTAGAATAGAAAATACGTACTTGTTAAGAAATGTAAGGTTTTTTCATGGCGGATCAGTTAATTCGCGCTACAGCAGCCGAAGGTGGGATTCGTGCTGTGGGTGTCATCACTACGCGCTTGACAGAAGAAGCTCGGCAACGTCACAAGCTTTCCTATGTGGCCACAGCGGCACTGGGAAGAACAATGGCCGCAGGCTTGTTAATGGCTTCTAGTATGAAGCGTCCTGGTTCTAGGGTAAATGTTCGGGTTAAAGGCGATGGGCCTTTGAATGGTATATTAGTAGATGCAGGTTTGGATGGGACAGTTAGAGGTTATGTAGGCAACCCAACTGTAGAATTACCTCCAAATGCTAAAGGCAAACTTGATGTCGGTGGTGCAGTAGGCAGTGGCTACCTCTACGTTGTCCGAGATATCGGTTATGGCTACCCTTACTCTAGTACTGTAGAACTTGTTTCCGGTGAAATTGGCGATGATGTAGCTCATTATCTACTTAATTCAGAACAAACACCTTCAGCATTGGTTCTAGGAGTTTTCGTCGGTGCATCGGGAGTCACCGCAGCCGGAGGGTTGTTAGTACAAGTTTTACCCAAAGCTGCAACAGATGAAGCCTTAGTGGCAACTCTAGAATCGCGGGTGGGTGCTTTATCAGGATTTACCCCATTGTTACAAGCGGGTAAAACACTACCAGAAATTTTTAACGATTTGCTGGGTGATATGGGACTAAGCATATTTCCCGAAACCCAGATGTTACGCTTTCATTGCGGTTGCTCTTTTGATCGGGTGCTAGGCGCGCTGAAAATTTTAGGAGAGGCCGAACTGCAAGATATGATTGTTAAAGATGATGGGGCTGAAGCTACTTGTGATTTTTGTGGCAGTGTTTACCAAGCAAGTAGCGACCAATTAGCACAGTTAATTGTTGATTTACAAGCAGAATCTTCAGTTTCACAATAAAGTATAAAATAACACTGACTTTCCTAAAGATTAAAGATATACCAGGAGAAAAATGATGGAAATAGTAGCTTTTTATGAATGGGAAAGCTACTATGGCAACAACGAAATTATTGACATAGAACCGATCGCTATTTAATAAATTTTTGGTGTGAGAGATGACAGAGCGGGATATTCCAAACAGTTGGTCTCCAGGCAGGGCCAGAGAGCCAGATCGCACGAACCAAACACCGCATTTCGGTGAAAATCAAGCATTTGGCATCCCAGCTACTGGTTCTACATCTAATTCCGTGAAACAACAAACAGAAAGTAACTCCGACGGCTTACCGTTAATTGACCATCACTCAGCAGATAGCACTTCACCCAGCAAACGTTCAAAACCTTTGCCACGCTGGATGAAAAGTTGGCTGTTATGGTCAATATTGTTAGCGTTGATTCCTGGCAGTGTCGGGTTTTTAGCAATGGCAATGCTGTTAAAGTTGCCAGCTGCCCCTAATTGTCCATCAATTTTTTGGCCGTTAGCGAGCGCCTCGGTGCGCCTGCACTGCGCGCAGTTAGCCGCTTCTAAACAGACGGTTAATGATTTATTACAAGCGATCGCTCTGGTTAAACAACTACCACAAAATCATCCCCTGCGCGGTGAAATTGATCGGCTGGTTGAGCAATGGTCGCGGGACATCTTAGATTTAGCCGATAAAAGTTTTCAATCTGGCAATTTAGAAGAAGCGATCGCCACAGCTGAGAAAATACCAGAAGACCTACCAGCCTATCAGTTAGTAGACGCAAAAATTACTAAATGGCAATCTATCTGGGCTAAAGCAGAAGATATTTATAAAACTGTAGAACAACAATTGCAGCAAAGGCGGTGGCAATCAGCTTCCATGCTAGCTGCAAAATTATTGCGTGTAGATAATCAATATTGGTCAACTACTAAATATGACCAACTCAACCGCTTAATTGTATCAGTGCGGGAAGATGGCGATAAATTAGATAAAGCTGACAGTTTAGGCAAAACTAAAGTAGTAGATAACTTATTAGAAGCAATTAAAATTGCCCAATCAATAGGACAAGACAGTTATTTTTATCAAAAAGCCCAGGAGTCAATTCCTTTATTTGGTAAGAAAATGCTGGATTTAGCCCAGGCTAAATTAGAGGCGCGGGATGCAGATACAGCCTTAGATATAGCGAGGCAAATTCCCGATGAGACAAAATTACAAGCGGAAGTTGAAGACTTTATTGCTTTAGCAGACGCACAAAGAAGTGCTTGGCTAGGTACAGTTGCTAGTTTAGAAACAGCGATCGCTCAAGCACAAACCATTGAACCATCACGGTCAAACTATAATAAAGCACAACAGTTAATTGCCCGTTGGCAACTAGAGATTGAAGATGTTTCCCGCCTAGAAAAAGCGAGAACTTTAGCTAGCCAAGGGACAATTAACGATTTAGCCGCAGCAATTACTGAAGCCCAGCAGATACCTAGTGATAATCCCCGTGGTTCGGAAGCTAGAGAAGAAGTAGGACGTTGGCAGGCCCAAGTCGAAACAATTGAAGATAGACCTTACTTAGAACGAGCCGAACAACTCGCATTTATTGAAGATATCAATTCTTTGCAGGCTGCGATCGCTGAAGCTAGCCAAATCCGGCGGGGTCGAGCATTATATCCTGAAGCTCGCAGAAAAATTAATAACTGGACAGCCAAAGTACAACGCATCCAAGACCAACCCTACTTAGACCGGGCGCGAGATTTAGCCCAAACCGGCGACTTAGCAGCAGCTATTAACGCCGCCCAAACAATTGCATCTTCAGGAAGATCGCTTTCCGGTGAAGCCCAAGCCGCTATTGATGATTGGCAAGGACAAATCCGCGCCCGAGAAAATTGGAAGAAAGCGCGAGAAGTAGCAGCAGTTGGGACACCGGATGCTTTAGTTGAAGCTATCCGTTTAGCCGATAAAGTACCTAGTAGAAGTATCCTTCGCTTAGATGCTAATGTCGGCATTGACCAATGGAGTCAACAATTACTTGATCTTGCCCGTTCTCAAAGTAATACCAATCTCAATCAAGCAATTCAAACTGCTCAGTTAATCCCTAGAGGTACTAGTGCTTACAATACTGCCCAAGATCAAATTAGAACTTGGCAGCAATTCTTAAATCCGCAACCAGAACCTCAGCCGGAAATTCAGCTACCTCAACCATCACCACCTCCAGCAGAGGGGACTAATTTATAAGATGAGGAATAGGGAATGGGGAGTAGGAAATGCAGCAGAGGAAAAATTCTTTCTTGTATAGCTGTTACATATTTAATTTACATCAAATGGGCGGACAAGATGTCCAGCCCACAAGAGTTTGATGTAATTGCAATATGCAAAATAGATGTTTTTTAGCTGACTACGAATTTTTTTCCCTACTCCCTAAATCAGCTAGTTCAAGAACACTGAACCATTTGGTTGAATTCTCATTGCTTTTGTGTCTTGAGCTACGTCTGTAGCTTCATTCAATCTGACTTCTAACATTCCTGCTTGTTCCGAAGCAGCCTGAGGAGTTACAGTTAATAGTCCACCATCTTGTCGTTCAAATGTCACCGTAACTGGTGCGCTGATACCTTGCAGCATCACACTTGATTTACCTTGAAGAGTGCGTGGTGCAGTGTCGCCAATGACTTGATAAGTGACTGTAGCGGCAGTATCATTCACCAAATTAATGTTAACTTGACCGTTATTCAGCGCGATCGTTGCACTAGGAGCTTGTAACTGCGATGGTGTAGGTGTTAGTGCTGTACTTCCATCTTGATTGGTGGTTTCCCCTTGAGACGGTAGGGTTGATTGATTTGTAGAACTTTGTGGACTTACTGTTGCACCTTGGTTGTAATTTTGTCTTCCTTGGGAGAAAGCGTTGGGTGGACATCCTTGAGGTACAGGATTTCTAGAGTTGAAAGGTTCTTGATAATAAATTTGAGGGCAAGGATTAACTTGTCCAGAATTAGTATTAGCTCTTGGTGTTTCTCCACCTACACCTAAGCCTGTTTGATATGGTGTGGTTGTAGTTGTGCTAGGGTATGGAGTTTGAGCGCGGGCTGTAGAAAGAAGCCCTTGGTTAGCTAATCTTTGAGTTAGCGCATTGGGAGGACAACCTTCAGGTACTACAACTCGATTGTTATGGGGTTCTTCATAAAAAATACTAGGACAAGGATTTACATTAGGAGTAGATTGCCTGTTTGTTGTAGGATTCGGTTGCTGTGCGACTGCTGTTTGAGAAATTGCAGGCACACTAATCAATAGTCCTCCACACATAACACTAAAAATCTGAGCATACTTGCGTAATTTTTGAGAATTCATATTTACCTCCAGTTAATATTGAATATGGCTTGAATTCAATTACAGTGATTTTGATAGATAGCAGTCCGTACAGGTATTACCTTGTTATTGGCAGTAAAAACAAGTAGTTGAAAAATTTAATAGGATTGCTATATTTAGCACTGGCATATTCCTGAACCGCGTTCTTGATAGCCAAGATTTTTAATGAAATTTTCTTGGTTTTTACTTACAGGATGTTGTCATTAAAATTGCATAATAGAAGTCTCTTATCTAGCAAAGATATCTAAAATCTCACTGAGTATTTACATATAATTATTTTGCTTGCTCCCAATTAATTGATATTAATTAATTTAGCTGGTAAACTATTTTTTTAAATCTAACTTTAGGATTGAAAATAGTAAAATTTAATTTATTCCTAGAGTTAGAAGACAAAGTAATTTTAATTATTATTTATAGAGTGTATAACTCATATTTTTTATTTATTTTTACCTGTTTTCACTCTCTACAAATAGTTTATGAATCCAACTTAATTTATATAAAAGAGTTATGAATTGATAGTGCGTGACAATCCATAACCCCAGCAATTGAAAGATAAGTATGAAATGGCTTTAGGCTTCTTCCCAAAGTTGACTAACTCTATCTGGTAGCCAGCTAGCAATTTCTTCAATTCTTTCTGGTGATAGTTCATCTTTAGTAGCTGAAAAAACCGCTTTTACTACCTGTTCGCGGTCTACATTTGGTGGCATTGTGCCTTCATTAGCGACACGAAATAAAAAGCGATCGCTATCAATTTTAAAAATACCAGGGCCTTGCCAAGGTGGACGAACTCGGCTTAAAAAACTCACAATTGGATTTGTATCATGCCAAAGTTCGGCAATTTCTAATTGCAAAGATTTGTCTTCGGTTTCTTCTGCTGGTTTGTGCAATTCTGCTTCCACATGATCAGCCGCTTCAGTAGTCATGAGGTCGCGCATCACGCGAAATACTACTTCTGTAATATCTCTAGCATCATAAAGGTCAGCTAAACCGCTTTTTTGTTTGACCTTTTCTAGAAAAGGCAGATTTTTCTCTGCAATGGGAGTGGGCATTTAATCTCCTCCAATGATTTATTTTATTTGTATTTAACCAACACAAAACTAGCAGTTTCTCTATCTACCTCAGCTAGCTCTAGAAGTAGATATTGAACTGTTGTTAGTTCAATCTGGGTTTTAAATATGCAAGCTTTCTTATCTAAGTTAGTAATTAAGCTATTAGCTATTCATCTGTCACAAGAAACAAATGCCATCCAGAAATTTAAGACTCAAGAGTTACTGGTAAAGTCACCATAAAAGTAGTACCTTTGCCAATTGTGCTGTCTACTTGAATTTGACCTTGGTGATGTTCGACAATAGCTTGAGCGATCGCTAGTCCTAATCCTGAACCAGTAGCATTATCTGTGGCACTATTTTGACTCTTTTTATGAGTACGCGCCGGATCTACTCGATAAAACCGATCAAACAAACGTGGTAATGCTTCTGAAGGAATACCCATCCCTGTATCGCTGACTTTAATTTGCAATTGAGTCGTACTGCTCCGAAGTCTCGACACACGATTACTTGCTTCTAAGCGTGTTAATTCTACATTTACCTTGCCACCAGTCGGCGTATACTGCAAAGCATTACTAATTAAATTTGTCAATAGTCTTACAAGTTGATCCCAATTGCCAACTAAGGTGAACCAATTTTCTAGCAATTCAGGGCTAGTGTCATCATTTGGAGGATCAATTAATTCCAAATTTAAATCAATACCTTTTTCGTTAGCTAAAAGTTGCTGTTCTTCGACAACTTCCATCAGCAACGCATCCAAGGGACATTGTGAAAAATTATCTTTGCTAGCACCACTATCTTGGCGTGCTAAAAACAGTAAATCGTTGACTAACTTACCTAAACGTTGCGTGAGTCGTTCTACCACTTTTAATTGCTGACGATAATTAGCAGCTGTATTCGGTTCTATTTCTACTAACTCCAACTCACTCAAAGCAACTTGCACATTAGTTTGAATCAAAGTAATAGGACTTCTCAATTCATGAGAAGCATCAGCAGTGAATTGCTTGAGACGTTGATAAGACTCACCCACTGGTTCCATTGCTTTACCAGAAAGAAACCAACCACTAGCCGCCACCGAAAGTAACATTAACCAAATACCCAATGCTAAATCTAAAATTAGCTGGCGACTGGGTTTAGTAACTTCAAACCAAGGATGACTTACACGCAGATATCCCAATACTTGCCTTCCAAATTCTACGCGCTGGGTGATTTGACGCAAAGATAATTCTGATTCTCCCCACTGGTCTTGTTTAGCTACGCGGACTGTTTCACCACTATGATTACCGTGAATGGGGATATTGAGAGGTTCTGATAATGTTGACCAAAGTAATTGCCCTGTCGGACTAAACCATTCCAAATCGATGTGGTCATCATCTACATTATTGGCATTGTTGCGAAAACTGGCTTCTACATTAATGCGGAGTTTGTCGGTTTTGTCATTTACTGGCTCAATGACCAGCGATCGCTCGACAATTTCCACCACATGATTGAGGGTATCATCAATCCGCTCAACTAACGTACTGCGAACATATAAATATACACCACTGGCAAAAAGTAGTAATAAAACAGCAGTAACAGCAGTGTACCAAATAGCAAGACGACGACGCGTAGCTTGAAACATATTGCAAAGCAGAAAAACTTACTAAAAATTCTGTTGCAGTATCAAATCCTCAACAAACAGCTTTGATTGTATAAATCTGAATGTAACGATTTTATACATTTATTTAAATTACAATGAATAGTCCCACTTAGTTGGGAACTAATAGAAAACAAATTAAGTAGGCAGACACAAATAAACTTAAATGACTTAACTTAAACCCAAAATAGCTAACAACCTCTTCCCTCTGGCCACCCGCTTTGATCTAATTACAATTATTGATGTCCATCTACTTAACTAATGACCTGAGATGTAAAGACCTTGTTAACAAAGTGCGATCGCCCACCGACTACCGATTAATATTGGCTGTGAACAGATGAATATTTTTTACTTGCCAGTCCTCTTGTCAGACCTAACAGCATACTTGCTTATTCAAAAATTAATATCTTACACTGCTTTAGCGATCGCCCAATTACCAGAGAGTACATAGCATTGGGATTGAGATTTATATACTAAAACCTAGATAATTAATACTTACATATTTTATTACTTTTAATATAGATTTTAAGTACTTTCACGGAAGCTAGTTACTTTCTATAAAAGTTAAATTCTATTTGCAGTATATTCAGAAGAACAAACTAGAAAAAAATCAAATTTCACAGAGCATAAATAACACGCAATTACTTGATCAGGGATTCTGTAACTTATTCATACAATTAGTCAATTCTTGTTAAGACTGAGGCAGACTCTAAGATTTTTTTGGGTTGATTTGGGACTTGGCGGTTCTATCAATTAGAATTTTTGGTGATTTTTGGATGATTCCTGCCTGTCAAGAATTCGAGCAGTTATGAAAACCTTTTTATTAGTGCATAAATAATACTCATTTTGCAACTGATAGCTTCATAAAATCAATTAGCGCGTTCATCGGCAATAACAAGAAATTGTGACTGATTATTTACATATTTTTTAAATTCCCATCAGTAATTTGCCATTTTCATCATCGCTGAAGTTTTAGTTTAAAAACTATGCCATCACCTTATTCAGGATTTCCAGATCCAGGAAGTAGCAGAAGTACAGCTTTAGATACTACATCTGCATCGTATATTAATGGCTCTCTCAGCAGCACCCCAAACATTTTTCAGGACTCTGTTAGCAGTACTGATACGAGTGATTTTTTCAAATTTCGTATTGGTGCTAGTAGCAGCGATCCTGCTAGTGTAGTTAGGTTGAACTTATATGGCTTAACTGATAACGCAATTTTAACACTTTATGACGAACTTGGTAATACGCTTCAAACTTCCAACTCTAGTGGTACAACACCAGAATTAATCACGCGTAGTCTTAATTCAGGTATTTACTACGCTCGTGTTGGCTCTGTTAGTGGTACTAGCACTAGTTATAATCTGAGTTTTTCAGCTAATCAAATTACTGCAAATAGAGCTAGTGACGACCAAATAGCACAAGCATTTAGTATTGGCACTTTAACTAACTACTCCACGACTGACTATGTTGGCAATAGAGGTGTAATTATTGATAGCAATGATTACTACTCATTTAGTGTCAATGGTAATGGCACATTCAGCTTGAATCTCAATAATCTAGATGGTGATGCCAATGTTGAATTGCTCAATAGTTCAGGCACAAAAATTACCGATTCTCTTCAACTAGATATTACTCCAGATTCGATTAGTACTAGTCTTGCTAGTGGTACTTACTACGTTCGAGTGTTTCCTGGTACAACAACAAGTTCAACTAATTACAACTTACAACTTGCCTTTAATCCAGACCCCGCAGATAACGCAGGAAACACTCTGGCGCAGGCTCTTAACATCAACACTTTAACCTCCACACCTGCAAGGTTTACAGACTATGTAAATAGTGTTGATACTCAAGATTATTACCGCTTCGATTTAACATCCAGCGCCCTTATTGACCTGAGCTTAACACCTGCAACCGGAAACGCAGATGTCCAGCTACTTAACAGTAGTGGCAGTTCAATAGTTAATTCTATTTTGACAGGTACTACTACAGATACTATCCGACGCAGCTTGAATGCAGGTACATACTATATATATGTATATCCTGCTTCTGGAGCCGCCACCAACTACGAACTTAGCGTTTCTGCTTCAGCTATTGGCCCAGACATCGCACCAAACACACGAGCCACTGCTAAAAATATTGGTACACTCAATAGTCTTCAGACTTTTAACGATTTTGTTGGCAATATCGACACTACCGACTTTTACAGTTTTAACGTTACCAATAGAAGTACTTTCAGTCTTACCCTCAGTGGACTCTCTGATAATGCCGATGTAGATTTGTACAACAGTGCTGGCACTATAGTGCAAAGTGCTTCCCAGACAGGAAATGCTAGCGAGAATATTAACACCACTTTGCTAGCTGGTACTTATTATCTTCGTGTTAGAGCCATTAACACGGCTGAGACTTTCTACAATTTGAGTTTATCTGCCGAAATTCAAAGCCAGATGCTGGAAATTGCATCTGGTGTAGCTAGTTCCAACCCGACAAATTTAACGGCTTTGGGTAACACGTTGTACTTTACTGGCAATGATGGTGTTAGTGGTATCCAACTGTGGAAGAGTGATGGCACAGTAGCAGGTACAACCAGAGTCACTAATATTAATCCTGGTAACTTTAACCCAAATAATTTAACAGTTTTTGGTAATAAGTTACTCTTTAGTGCCAATGATGGTGTCAACGGTAGAGAACTATGGGTTTACAATGGCACTACAGCCACACCAGTAAGTAATATCAATCCTGGCTCTGCTAATTCTGATCCTGACAATTTTACAGTACTCAATAACAAAGTTTTCTTCAGTGCGAATAATGGTACTAATGGCAATGAACTGTGGGTTTATGATGGCACAACAGTCAGTCTAGTTAAAGATATTAATTCAGGTTCCGCAAATTCAAACCCCAGTAATTTCATTGCCTTTAACAACCAACTTTATTTCACTGCCAATGATGGTGCTAACGGTGTTGAATTGTGGACAAGCAATGGCACAGCCGCCGGCACAACTCTTGTTAAAGACATTAGAGGTGGCGGTGCAAGCTCCGATCCCAGCCAACTGACCATTTTTAATAACAACCTCTACTTCACTGCCAATGATGGTACGAATGGCATTGAATTATGGAAGAGTGACGGTACAGCAGGCGGAACAACCCTTGTACAAAACATTACTCCAGGTTCAAGTGGTTTTGGCCCAAGCGAACTGACAGTTGCAGGTACTACCTTATATTTTGTTACAGATAGTAATAGTAACTTCCAGCAGGAACTCTGGAAGATTGATAGTAATGGCGTAGGTAGGGTGAAGAGTGACCTAAATGTAGCACCAAATATTGGTTTTGGGCCACTTGGTATGACTGCTGTGGGTAATATTATTTACTTCACAACTTACGACAGCAGCACAGGACTAGAACTATGGAAGAGTGATGGCACTGATGCCGGGACAGTTCTAGTTAAAGATATTTGGTCTGGTGCAGACCCAAATAACAGTATTCCCGATAGTCTCGTTAATTTCAATGGCACGCTCTATTTTGTAGCTTCTGAACCTACAAATGGTAGAGAAATATGGATCAGTGACGGCACAGCCTCAGGTACGCGTAGGTTAAGCAACATTAACTCTGGAAGCGGAGATGCTAACCCTGCCCATCTGACTGCCGTTGGTACGCAACTGTTCTTTACAGCCACTAACGGGACAAATGGAACAGAATTGTGGGTTTTATAAAAGGAGGTGATGTTTACAGGGTTTTAAGTAATTACCGTATATCTCAAACAACTCTCGAAATATAGGGAAATCAACCTGAAACACTAATTCACAAAAATAAGGTTGGATACCCAAATGTCAAAGCAGGGAAATTCACAAGTAACTAAGTTAACTCAAATACAGTGAGGAGCAAATTTTAATCATGAAAAATAACGTCCTAGCCATTATTGTTGCTGCTGGTACTGCCGTTGTCGGTAGCTCTTTGTTTTCAGCACCAGCTCACGCGCAGTTATCAACTAACCAAGATGTGAATGTTCAAATTACTGTGCCAGAAGTTCTCTACTTAAGAACTTTTGGAACAATTTCTTTGGCTATTACTGGAGATGATTTAGTAGGAACGCCAGGAACAATAGTAAGTGGAGTTGGAAAAGATAACAGTGGTGGTGCCACGACAACTGGGGCTGTCACTGACACGATTGATACAACCTCTCCATTCGCAAGTGTGAGCAGTATCACAAAAACAGTGCCTGAGTTATTCGCAGTGTGGTCTAACAATCCTAATGGTGGTGTTAATGTCACATTGTCAGCCACTACCGCTACGCTTAATGGCCCTAGTGGTGCAAGTGCAAGTATTTTAACTGTCAATAAAATTGGTACTGATCCAACTACTGCGCCTGGTTTAGTTACACCTTATGTTGGTGGTGCAGATATAGAGTTTGACTTGACTCAAGCCAATGCAGTTGGTAATTACACTGGAGGTGTTATTAACGTTCAAGCAGTAGCTCCGTAGCTCAAAATTACTGTGTAGGCATCTTGCCTGCTGTCATATTCAGCTCAGGCGGATGCCTTTCTCACTACAAGAGAACAGTGTATATTAGCCAGAATTTTGAGAAAGATGCGGTCAAATGGTCAGCAATCAGGCAAATAGCCCCCAACATCATCTTAAATATTGCTTGGGTATGCTAGTGGCACTTCTGGTTTGGCCACAGCCCCAAGCAATGGCTCAATCTTTACAATTGAAAGAGCCAACACAAATTTATCAGCTTTCAACGCCACAACAAGTGGTCGTTCCTCCCCAACAGCTAGGGGAAATTGTACCTGCTCCCGTCAGTGAAACGGTGACAAGCCAGCAAAGCTTACTAGCTAGTCCTCAGCTTAATACGCTAATTACCCGCGAATTACCAGGACTTTGGCAAATGCGGGTTCCTTTAGACCAAGTGGGTTCGCTGTATGCCACTTATGAAATTAAATCAGTGAATGGACAAAACAATCGCTTTAACAGCGATGAACGTTTTGAACAGACAATGCGCGTTGTTGTTGAACCGTTACCGATTATCGAAATCTCCCGCGATGAAAGCACTAATACAGCTTTAGTTCAGGGGGGTGTGCGCTTGCAATTTGATTTGGCAAATACAGAAATTGCAGGTGGATACGGTGGGGTTTTAACCGTAACAGTAAATCGACGTTAGAAATACTCCCTTCAACAGGAGTACATAAAGGTGAGAAATTGATTGCAATGTTTCGTAAAGCCACAACTTTAGCCTTAAGTTTAATCGGGGCATTTGCTTTAGTTATACCCAGTGCCAACGCTATCAGTCTTGGTGTTAGTCCATCCCGAATGGAAGTCAAAATTAGTCGTAAAACGGGTACACAAGTAATTCGCGTCCTCAATTTGTCTTCTGAACCTGTCGAACTCAAAGCTTATGTGCAGACTTGGAAGATGGATGAAAACAACAAACTTTTGGAGGTTCCCCCTACAGAAGATTCGTTAGATCAGTGGGTTGTTTTTTCTCCATCTCAATTTACTATTCCTGGGCGCAGCACTCAAACTGTACGTTTTGCTATTCGTCCTAAAGTGCAACCTCAACCTGGTGAACACCGGGCTGTGATTTATTTTCAAGAAGTTCCTGCAACTAATCAGAAAGTGAGCAATGTGCGCTCAGTAGGACGTATAGGTGTTGTTGTCTATGCCTATGTTGGAGACATTAAACGAGTTGGTGTACTTAATTCCATTTCTGTAGACACTAAACCAAATAATGTCACAGCCTTATTTGATATTTCCAGTCAAGGTAATGGTTATGTCCGCTTAAAAGGTCAATATGCTATTTGGCCTGCTTCTAAATATCCAGGAGCCAATGCGACAAAACCCATAGAAAACTTAGACAAACCCGGAAAAAAACTGCCAGAAAATTTATTAGATGCGGGAACTTTACCCTTATTACCCGTGCTACCAAATACTCGTCGTCGTTTGCAATTACCAATTACTCAAAAATTAGTACCTGGAAAATACATCTTAGATGTTAATGGTGAGTTAAATGGAATAAAAATAGATCAAGGTATTCCCTTCATTGTTCCCGAAGCTACTGCCACTTCTCAAAATCCGAGAAATTCTGTTGAGAAAAAATAGCTTCCTCACATCTTGCAGCAGAATTTCAAATGTCTGGAAGTCTAAGTCTAACATCTCCAGTCTGTGCAGAAAGGATTTATATATGTAAAATTCACTGTAATTTTATTCTCTAGTGCAAGATGTGAGCCTCCCACGGGCGCGATTAACGCTCCCGCAAAATATGAAACAAGCACATTTTTCTAATATCTCTCAAAGCCTTACCATACCAGGGTTTGAAAATGTGCAAATTGAGAGCTTTAACGAATTGTCGGGTAACTTCTCAGGCGGAGTTGAGGTTTTGCTGCGCCTGAATTTATTTGTTGTCAAATTTACTAGACCGTAAATTTTAAGTTTACGCTTACCAAATTGAAAGTTGGAAATTAAGATTCAAGATTGCAATTGATGAGTACCAGACTGTTACATAAATCTCCAAAAATTACGATTTATTTCAATTTGGTATCACCATCTAATCTCAGGTAAATTTTCTGCTTAATTAAATATGCTGTATCCAGTTCTACCACCTACACCATCTACCGTTGTTACTTATCCGCAAGCAAATGTTAATTATCAACATTTAGCTAATCAACAACAAAGTCTGATTAAGCAGCCACAAACAACTACCACCATTGATATCAATGGTGGTAATGCTATATCATTTACAGGATATAATTTAGATAATTATCGAGCAAAATTACAGGTAGCTAGTCTTAGTAACCAAGCAGAATTTTTAGTTGAATTCTTGACTGGTAATTCTGCCGATCCAGAGTTGCCAATTTTAGCAGAATCTCTGAATTGGAAAGATTACAAAATTTGGGAGCATCCATTATTTATAAAAAATATTAATCCAACTACTGAAGAATTAATTAGCACAAAAGTTGCAGTGGTTCCCAAAATTAAAGCTCAATCAGTAGAAGATATTACTAATAAGCCAGAATCTTCTTCAGAAACAAGCATCAAATCCAATAATGATATTAAGCTAGAAGAAAGTAATAATAGCTCTAAACCTGAAGATAAAGATTCATCAGTTCTAACACAAAATCTCAAATCTAAGGATGGAAAATTCCTAGTTGGGGTAATTATTAATAATACTGAGGTTGATAGTTTAGATATTCGTATTGATAATGATTTAGTTTTAGTTCCCTTAGAAGACTTTGCAGATATTACTGGTTTTACTGTTGAAATTATTGATGGTGTTGCTAAATTAAAAACACCTTTGGGAGTTGTGGATATAGCTGCAAATAATCTGAAACAAATTGATGGTATAATTTATATTAGTGAAGCTACTCTCAAAGAGAAATTATCCACATTATTAAAGTTAAATGCTGCCAATTTAGCATTAATTGTTGATGTACCTTGGCGGCGGGGTGGAGATGAATCGCCACAGCAAGCTGCTGCATTACAGCCTGAATTTCTCCCACCCATAAGTGGGCTATCTAGTTTCAGACAAGAATTACAAATTACCAACTCTTCTGGAGATACAAACTTACGGAGTTCGACTCTTTTAGGAGGAAGACTAGCAGGCGGAAGTTGGCGAGTTAGATTTAATAATAATTTCGTTAATCAACCTGATATTTCTGAATATTTTTTCTATAAACGTAGCAATCAAGTCCGCTATCAAATCGGTAGACAACAGATTGGTTTGCATCCCCTACTGAATGGGATGAATTTTACAGGCGCACAAATTGGTTATAGTAATTTACCTGCTGATAGATTTGGGCAACAGTATAGTGCTGCTGAACTTTTACCTAGACGCTCTCGACCTTTACAAACCTTTCGAGGTCAAGTCCCATCAGCAAGTTTTGTACAGCTAAGAGTCAGTGGAGTCATCATTGCTCAACAACAGGTAGGACTGAATGGAATATATGAGTTTGTTGATGTCAATTTACCCACTGGAAATAATAATGACATCGAATTATTAATTTTTGATCGCAATAACCTAAGTGTTCCTAGTGAAATTCGCTCTTTACGGATTAATGCTTCTGATTTGTTGTTAGCAGCAGGAGGTAATGTACAGTTAGGTGGTTTGGGTATAAGTGGTAATTTAGTTCAAGATTCTTTGTTTGAAAATTCAAGTTCAGAATCAGGTAAGTTAGTTGGTTTTTATCAATTGCGTCAAGGACTTTCTGATAACTTAACTTTTGAAGGTTCTGTGCAAGCAATTCCTGGTACTTTACAGACACAAGCAGGCTTTATTTGGCGATTTGCAAATCCGGCAATTTTAGCTACTAGCGTTGGCACATCTCGTGGTCAAGTTGGCTATACAACTAATTTAGATGTCAATTTTGGTAAGTTAGAAATTCTGGGTAATTCTGAGTTATTTCCTACAGGCTATAAATCAGATAATCAATCACGCGATCGCTATAACCATAGCTTAGAGACAAGTTATAAATTTAGTAATGATTTTCAACTAGGATTTATTGCTCGCTACCGCCAAGATGAAAATGACAGGGCTAACTATATTTTGCCTACCTTTTCTCTCAATCCGATGCGTCATTTATCTTTCAGGGGTAGACCAGACCTAGATGGGCGATATTTATTTAGTAGCTACTATTACCCCAATAGTTCAACTAGATTAGCATTTAATACCTTGGGTGATATATATACTTCAGACTTAACCTATAGCCTCAACCAAAGTTATCAGTTATCTTTTGGTGGTGAATTTGGCGGTGATTTAGCTCCTCGTTACTCCGCCAGGTTAAATTATAATTCTCGCAATTTGAGTAGTTTGAGTTGGAATGTAGGACTTGCTTACAGTAATGGTGATGTTGGGCCAGTTGTAGGTGCTAGTATGCAGGTGCTTCCTGGCTTGTTTGCTAGGGCAGAATATCAAAGCATTCCTTCTAGAGCTAGAAGTATTTTAGGCGGATTCGGAGACGATCGCCTAACTGTATTATTAGTATCAGATTTATCTTTTGCAGGTGGGGCAATTGCTCCGGCAAACTCTTATAGTGTAGGACAAGACCGAGGTGCGATCGCGGGTCGTATTGTGATAGAAGGAGCCAACAAAGACTTTGATTTAGGTGGAGCCTATATCCAAGTTCTGGATAGCCGCAACAATCGAGTCAGCGGGGCAAAAACAGACAATAAAGGTAACTTCTTCATTGGTGGACTAAAAGAAGGAGTTTATGTGGTTCAAATCGATCCACAAAACCTTGCTGTTGAGCTTTCCACTGTCAAAACAACAGCCGTAGCGGAAGTTGCTGGCTCCGCCATCACTCGTTTAGATTTTCCGGTGAGACCAGAATATGGTCTAGCTGGCAGAATTACAGATGTAGCAGGAAAACCAATGTCAGATGTGCGAGTAGAACTTGTCAATTCTGCTGGCGCACCCGTCGTATCGGCGATGACCGACCAATTTGGTCTTTATCGTCTAGATGGAGTGGCTGCGGGTAAGTATACTTTACAAGTTCCTAACCAAGAGGGTATTAATAACAGCATTACTTTGCCTAAACTAGATGTAGCTATTAGTAAAGAGTTTGTCTACGACCAAAATCTACGTCTGCCAATCGCGGCAGCTGCTAAGGAAGTTCAAGAAAAATAAATAGGACTTACGCACAAAGATTGTCTGTGGAGACGGGGTTAAGGGGTTTTGGATACATACACCCCTACACCCCTACACCCTTACCCCCTTCTCCAAACCCTTGATTTTCGTTTTCATGAGTAAGTCCTGGCAATGTAACTTTTATCCAAAAGCCGCTTCTCGTCTATCGCCGATTTCCACTACTATGTTTATTGTTCTTCAGTCATGTGGGTTACTTCTGGCTACCCGCAGATAGTCATGCCAAAATCTAAAAAGAGCGCCAATCCCATCAATCTGAGCGATCCACAATACTATCTCAATCGAGAGTTAAGCTGGCTGGAATTTAATCACAAAGTGCTGCACGAAGCTTGTGACTCACGCACACCACTGTTAGAAAGGCTGAAATTTTTAGCTATCTTCAGTTCTAATCTAGATGAATTTTTTATGGTACGGGTTGCAGCTTTAAAGCAACAGGTAGAAGCAAAAGTTACTCAGTTAACCCCCGATGGCCGTACCCCGCAACAACAATTAGACGATATTCGTTCCAGCCTTAGCCCGCAAGTAGTCAAACAGCATCAACATTTTGAAGAAGTCTTACGTCCATTACTGGCCCAGAACAAAATTCATTTGCTGGATTATATTAATTTAAATCAGAAACAGCGCACTTATTTAGATAATTATTTTGAAGAACAAATCTTTCCCGTCTTAACGCCTTTGGCTGTTGACCCTAGCCATCCTTTTCCCTACATTTCTAACCTCAGCCTGAATTTGGCAGTTGTGGTCAAAAACCCAGATACCGATGAAGAATTTTTTGCCAGAGTCAAAGTTCCTAGTGTGCTACCGCGATTTTTGCCTTTACCACCAGAGTTAGGTATTCAAGAAAATGGACAACCAGCTAACTGGACAGGTGTACCTTTAGAACAAGCGATCGCTCATAATTTAGATGCTTTATTTCCCGGGATGAATATCCAAGAATATCATCCTTTCCGCATTACCCGTGATGCTGACCTAGCATTAGAAGAAGATGAAGCAGATGATTTATTGTTAGCGATTGAACAAGAACTTCGTAAACGTCGCATCGGTGGTAGTCCCGTCAGAATCGAAATTCAATCCCAAACACCAGAACCGATTCGTTTACGATTGTTACAAGATTTAGATTTAACAGACAGCGATGTTTATGAAGTCGATGGTTTGTTGGGTCTGCGAGATTTAATGTATTTCATGGCTTTACCTTTGCCCGAACTGAAAGATCCACCACGTCAGTCAGTTGTCCCACCACGTCTCCAAAGGTTGCGCGAACCGAATATAGATGCAGATGTGATGGAAATGGAAGAAGGCAATGACTTTTTTGCAGTAATTCGGGAAAAAGATTTATTAGTACACCATCCCTATCAATCTTTTTCATCCACAGTAGTACGTTTTATTACCCATGCAGCCCATGACCCGAATGTACTAGCGATCAAAATGACCCTTTACCGGACTTCCGGAGATTCACCGATAGTCAACGCCCTAATTGCAGCAGCAGAAAATGGTAAGCAGGTATCAGTATTAGTAGAATTAAAAGCCCGATTTGATGAAGAAAATAATATTTACTGGGCAAGACGTTTAGAACGGGTAGGAGTTCACGTTGTCTATGGGTTAGTCGGCTTAAAAACCCATTGCAAAACTGTCATGGTAGTGCGCCGAGAAAAAGATAGGATGCGTCGCTATGTACATATCGGCACAGGAAATTACAATCCAAAAACTGCAAGACTATATACCGATTTAGGCTTGTTTAGTTGCCGTGAAGAATTAGGTGCTGATATTACAGATTTGTTTAATTTTTTAACTGGATATTCACGGCAGAAATCCTACCGAGAATTATTAATCGCGCCTGTAAATATGCGCGATCGCTTTTTGTCTTTAATTAGGCGCGAAATCGAAAATGTTCAGAATGGATTTTCTGGACGAATTGTTGCCAAAATGAATTCCCTTGTTGACCCACAAATCATTGCCACTTTGTACGAAGCTTCCCGCGCTGGCGTAGAAATTGACCTCATTATTCGCGGAATTTGCTGTTTGCGTCCAGGACTAAAAGACATCAGTGAAAATATTCGTGTAATCAGCATTGTTGGTCGGTTTTTAGAACATTCTCGTATCTTTTATTTCTACAATAATAGTCAAGAGGAAATCTATATTGGTAGTGCAGATTGGATGCGCCGCAATTTAGATCGCCGCGTCGAAGTAATTACGCCAATTCAAGACCAAGATATCGCTAAAGATTTGCAAGAAATTCTGGGAATTATGCTAGCAGATAATCGTCAAGCTTGGGAATTGCAAGCTGATGGTACTTATATTCAACGCCGTCCTGGTGATGATTGCCCTGAAGCTAATTCACAAATAACATTTATGAATATGGCACTACGTTCTACAGGTGTAGCCATCAATTTGCTTGATACTCAAAAACCTCATTCATACACTGATTACTAGGAAAAAATTGTGTTTTTTTAGCAAACTTTAATGGCGTAATATTTTGTCTAGATGAATTTGTCGAGTCAAGCACCGTTATTCAACCATTAGATAGAGTAATCGTCGGTACTGGCTCTCATAAACTATAGACAATATTGTCATTAATTTGATTTCCCTTGAATGTTAATGCTCTCCTGTGAGTCTTCTTCGTTACGCGTTCTCGTGGTTGATGACCACGAACTAACTCGCTTGACTCTGCAATTAGCTTTTTCTTGCCAAGAAAATATTCAAGTTGTTGGCTTGGCAAGCAATGGTCAAGAAGCAGTAGAAATGGTGAAACGCTACCAACCCGATGTGATTGTGCTAGATTTACAGATGCCAATTATGGATGGTTGGAGTGCCTCTAGCCAAATCAAGGCTATTTCTCCACATACTCAAATACTGGCCTACTCTTCAGTCGAAGAAGCTAATTCTCCAGGAGCAATGGGAATGGCTAACTTTGATGATTTTTGTAAGAAAGATGTCCCAACCAATGAACTGATTGCTTTGGTTAGACAATTAGGGCATCGTGTGGGAAATAGCGGTATGACCAGATAAATACAGCAGCAAAGTTATTGCAGGTTAGCGTAGGTTTGGCTCAGTTCTGGAAGCTTGGGAATGTTTATTTTAACCTTGTTCAAATTAGGGTTTAGAGGCTAAAGGCTAACACAGTGGCGAGTAAAAAATACTCTTTGCTAGCCCTAACCTCTAGCCCCTAGTCTCTTTTTTAATTACTACCTGTTTCGGGAATAGTACGTTGATATTCATCAATTAAATCGTCTAGTTCTTCTAAAGCTTGATTGACATCAATTCTTAGAGTACCTAAGTTTGGCTGTTCTAGCAGGCTTAAAAGATAATCGCGTTTACTTTGAACAACGGCAATTCTTTCTTTGATAGTTTGTAGATCCATTGTTGTTTTCTCATGGTGAAATATTTCCCAGTTTAAAGTTAACGCAAAAATTAGTGAAGCTTTGTCAACTAGGAAATATTTGTCTAGCTTTTCAATTACATACAGCGTTTCTCAGTTTGGTGCAGTACATCTTTCAAGGGAGAAAGACTAGGGACTAGAGACTAGAAAATGCTGTAAGTTATGAGTAATATCTTGCTCAGTTAAAGACTAATCATTCAACCGCAGAGGAAGCACAAGAGCCAGCACGCGGCACGAACGACAAATTGATTACCCAAAAGCTTGCCAATCAAACCTTTCTCAATCGTCTGGGAAAGTTTGCCCAAGTCGGAGAATCCGCCCAAGGCACTAGCTCAACTTTCCGCAAAATCTAAAATATAAAATTTTATCATGTATAGTCTCCAAAATTATCACTTATTTATTGGACATCATATAAACAACAAAACTAAGTTTTAACGGCTTGGTCTTCCCTAATCTGTCACACATAGCCGATGATAATAAACTAATGTGTTAATAAATATTATCTTCAGCTCATGTTACGCCAAATCTCTTTGGGAACTTTAGGTTTAACTGTTGGTAGCATCTTAACCATTGTTGGTTTCATAGCCTATGCTGCTAATAATGCAACTTTAAATCTTGTAGGTTTTTTTTACGGCTTTCCTTTATTGTTGGGAGGCTTGGCTCTCAAAGCCAATGAACTTCAACCTATACCTTTTAGTCGCGTTACATCTGCACAACTATTGTCGCTGCGTGAGCAACAAGCGACAGTCACTCAAAATAAAATTCGCAAAGACATTACGCGATATTGTTACGGTCAAGATGCTCACCTAGACACTGCACTTTCTTATTTGGGTCTTAGTCCCTCAGATGAAGAACGACCAATAGTCACAGGTTTGCGAGAAGAAGAAACGAATGGAGCTTATACCTTAGTTTTAGAATTCGATTCACCTTTAATCCCGATTAGTACTTGGCAAGAAAAACAAGAAAAAATGACGAGCTATTTTGGCCCGGGAGTGGAGATTAAAATCACTCAGCCAGCCGAAGAAAAGATTGAGTTAGCGTTAATTACTATTCAATAATCAATTGTCAATCTTAAAAGGGAACAGGGAACGGGCAACAGGCAATAGGGAAATCCCCATAATTCAAATTAGGGGATTTGTATAAGGACGTATTTTTTCTTGTACGTAGTGCAAGAAAAAAATGTTTTTATTTCTTTCATAAATAAATAATGGTGCTTTACCCAAAATTCGGGGCTAAATTCTTCCCCTAGTCCCTATTCCCGCCCCGAAGGGGCTTGGTCAATGCTAGTAAATATTGATAATTGACTATTGACTTAGCAGTACTTAAATATCAACCACGAGAATAGTTTTTGGCGTTGCATAAATGCGGGATGAATTGAGATGTTTAACAAAAATAAAATATTGATTCTTCGCGCCTTTGCGCCTTTGCGCGAAACAAAAAACATCCCACTAATCAGCAATGCCTAGTTATTTTTCTAATCTCACTGCATACCACTGCAAGTATTGTCCAGTGCCAACATCTAACTCGCAGCTGGTGTCAATTAAATATTGGGCTTGACTGGCCACAGAATCAATCTTTTGCAATTCTGGGGGTAAATCCTCTCGATTAATTCCTTGTAAAACTTGCTGTAACTTTTCTAATAACTCTGATGCTGTCAAAAACTGCTCTGGCTGATTGGTTTCTAAAACCACAAAGTTATCTTGCTGATACATTAAATAGTCGGGCATTTGATGATTTTTGTTGATTTATTTTGAGGGTATTTTTAAATTAAAGAGAGAAATTTGACAATAAGTAACTTTAATGAAATTTAACCTTGATATATTTTAGTTTAAGACGAAAATCAATATTTATTAGCAGTATATACTTATTTTATTTGAGTAAATATTAGGGTTTAATTTTTTGATAAGAAATTTTACGGAGTTTTCCATCTCCACAGGATCTCAAGAATCAAGTTTCTTACATAGCTTGATATTAGCCTCATGGAATTTATGTAATTTTTCTCTAATGACACAGAAACAAATGTGCATCCAAGAGGTAAATATTTGGGTATCTAGCAATTCTCAAGTTGAGTCTTAGTTAGGTTTTGAGGACGATTTGATTGTGGTTGAGAAGCTACTGGGGATGTGTCTAAAGTCACGTAATTACAAAATAATTGTGGTATAAATTTGAAGTTTTACCAAAAATAGTAATTACAGTTGATCGCTAGGGAAAGATAAACATAAGATTTTCTCTCAAAATTAAACCTAAGCAACTCAACATTGCTGTCGGCTTTTCAGTAGATTGCTATGGAACGTAATTATCTCCAATTCGTTAGGTTGTGGCTGATTGAATGCTCGGTGGTCTTACAAAATTGGATTGTGCCGTCAAGTAGTTTGATACTGCCAATTCTTAGCTTAAGCAAATTCTTAAGCGATCGCCACATCAATAGCCAGTTTTTCAACAGTCAAATAATCTTAAATTTTTCCAACTTGTCAATACCAGTCAATTGCTTAAATTCATGCTGATTATTTCATATACCTTGAGTAAGCTTGTGTATACCGTCACAAAAACTTACTTTTAAAAATTTTGGTTGTGCAATCAAAACTTTCTCTTTCTTACCGTCCCCGATAATCTTATTTTCAGTGGAACGCAATTCATGTCTGGCATAAGCCCATTTTCTCTTTCTAAACAACCTCCGGTAATTCTGGTGGCTGATGATGATAAGACCATCCGCGTGTTGTTGCGTGAAGCTATGGAACAGGAAGGCTATCGAGTGGTTGAGGTCACAGATGGCAAGCAGTGTTTAGATGCTTATGAAACTGTTAAGCCAGATATAGTGCTGCTAGATGCAATCATGCCTGTAATGGATGGTTTTACTTGTTGTAAACAGTTACTACAAATTGCTCGAAATAATTTGATGTCAGCGCTCGCTAATTTAGATACAGACTCTGCTTCAGGTAGCACGGTCATTTCTAAGCTATGGGGACGTACACCAATATTGATGATCACTAGTTTGGATGATGCAGAGTCTGTAGACCGCGCTTTTGAAGCAGGGGCATCTGATTATGTTACCAAACCAATTCATTGGGCAGTTTTACGCCAACGTTTACGTCGTCTGTTACAACAGGCTCAAGTCTACAAACAATTAGAAGCAGCTAACTTAGCTTTGCAACAACTTGCTAATGTGGATGGTTTAACTGGTCTTGCTAACCGCCGCCGTTTTGATGAATATCTGAATGCTCAATGGATCAATTTAGCTCAAGAAGGATGTCCATTGTCGTTGATTTTATGTGATATTGATTATTTTAAATTTTATAATGATAGGTACGGCCACCCAGCTGGAGATGTGTGCTTACAAAAAGTTGGTGCTGTTTTAAGCAAGAACGCACAAAAGCATCACGATTTGGTAGCACGTTATGGTGGAGAAGAATTTGCTGTAATTATGCCCAATACTCATGCTTCTGGCGCGTTTTATGTGGCCACAGCGATGCAAACTGGGGTACAAAATTTACACATTGTTCATGATGCTTCGGCTATCAGTGACTATGTTACCTTGAGTCTGGGAGTAGCAACTTTGGTTCCAACTTGGGAGTCTTCACCTTCGGATTTAATTGTGGCAGCAGATAAGGCACTGTACAGAGCTAAAGCGGAAGGACGGAATCGAATTATTTTGAGGTAATTAAAAGGGGTACACAGGTAAGGTAAAGTGAAACCACGCACCGCCAGTTGTATTAGAATCTACCCAAATTTGACCGTAATGCGCGCGAATAATCCGTTGACACAAACAAAGACCAATACCATATCCTTCTGTAGCTTCGTCTCGTTGAAGGCGGAAGTGATTTTCAAAAATCAGGTCACGACTTTCTAGGGGAATACCAGGCCCAGTGTCGCCTACACTGAATTGAACTTTTTGGGTGGTGCGATGTAATCCAGCTACGCTAATTTTGCCACCTGCTGGGGTATATTTAATTGCATTGTCTAATAAATTGACTATAACTTGGCGGATGCGTTCTGGATCAGCATAGACGCTGGGTAAGTCTTTGGGAATATCTGTTTCGAGGATTTGGGATTTAGCTAGGTAACGATCGCCTAATTCCTCTAGTACTTCTAAGCAGAGTTGTCCTAGGTCAATTCTTTGCGGTACAATGGGAAATTCTTTATCACTACCTCGCCCTACCTGCAAAAGGTCAGCAATTAACCGATCAATTATCTTGGTTTGAGTCCGAGCTTGCTTGAGCAAGTGCGCCGTCATTGTCGGTTTTAATCGCTGAAATTCACCAGTTTCCGAATTGTAATTTGCTTGTAAAGTCTCAATAGCGATGGCTGCTGCTGTCAGTGGGTTACGCAAGTCATGGGCTAACATCGCAATGACTCTATCTTTAAATTGCAACTGTTCTTGCAGCTTCTCTTTTTCTTGCTTCAAGTTAAAAATTTCGTCTGAGAGTCTAATTAGTTCCGCAGAAACAGCTACAGACGTAATTGTTGATTTAGCTGGCGAAACTCGACCGTTATCATCTATACGCTCTTGAAAATCTTCTTGTAATTTTAAGTACGCATCGACAGCAGTTTGCCAACGTGGCCACCAGTTCTTTAACTGAGCAATGATATTGCTTCCCGCAAGCACTTGTCGTGGTTCGGGATGGATTTTGATTAAAGCTGGTGTAGCAACTAATTTAAAATGTTCTGCCAGATATGGTTGTTGACCGACATCGATAATTTGAAGTTCAAATTTATACTCAGCCTGCAATTCTTTTAAGTAAGCACGGATGCGCTGTACTTGTTGGCGAGACTTAGGCCGTCCATCAACAAATAACAATAACTGGAGAGGAGCCTCAAAATAATTAGGCTGATCCTGAGAAACTTGCATGTAATCTTGTTTCAGCACTGGTAACAACCTGGCGACGCTTTGGCGAAAATAAAATGGACTGATGGTTGTCGATGGTCGTTGTTTTTTCCAATTTAATATCTATTTTAGATTTTTCCTACTCCTATCTGAATATAGTTATTGATGTGTGATACATCTGGCTTTACCCTTGGGCTGTCTTCATCCGACCTGATTTTCAATATAAATTCGGATTTAAGTATCAAAGCGATTGATACTGAGATTATACTGGTCAGGTTTTTATACTAAATTAAGTTAGTTACGGACGCGATCGCTAGATGTCAATGCTTGGACTTAACTTAGATTTTAGGTAAAGCAATGGCAATCTCATAGCCGTAGCCTTTTTTTGGTAGCAATGAATTGTACCAATAGACTAGTGGCTGATTTTACCTATTACTACTCCAACTCTCAAACTTCGTCTAGGTTTAGAGAAGTTTTCTTCAGAACAGCTTCCCGATGACCGCAGGGGTTAACTAAACTATCATTCACAAATTTACTGCTTTTTGTAAACTTTTAGTTAGTAATTATCCAAAATTACCTATGTTTAGCTGGTTTGTGCTTTTCAATGAGGTAGTTCAGCACCAGTTTGGCTAACTACTTGGCTCTTTTGGGGTAAAAACACCACATTTTATCACTTGTTGAGTGCATCTCTCACATGAGTCTGTGAATTTTTGTGAGGATGGCAAAAACAGTAACAGCCAAATCTGAAATTAATGGAGCGCTGCGATCGCATTGCTACAATCAAAAGCATTCCCGTTCACAAATGCTTTGAGATGTTCAGCATTCGTGAATGCAAACTTTTTCATTGTTGTGGCTAATGCTAGAGAGAGAACTGGTTTTATATTAGCACTTTTAATTAAAAAATATTATGATTGCTCAATATTTGTGTAATCTGGTAATTTAGTTTCTCCCAGCCTTGGTTTTCTGATAATAAAGTTGGCATATGCAATTGTGTTTGTTATTTCAAATAAGCTGAGAACCTAAGTAGTAGCATTGTTGATAAAACCTACTTAGACTGCTATGTTCATCTGCTTTGATGCGGCAATTTTTGTGAGACACAAATAACAGCTAATGGCAAGTCTAACCCGAGGAATTAATATATACTCAATACTGATAAAGTTTGCCTATAGGACACTTATTGGATTTTGGAAATACACGTAGTAGCAAGTGTTAGATTAATGCGTAACACTTGTCAAGCAAAGCTTTTGGCGCGTTAAGGCTTACACATACACAGACCGTAGAGTGTGTAGACATTGAGCAGGGAGAACAAGAAAAATACACTCTCTAAAATTGGATATTTTCTGTAAGTTCCTAACATATACTCAATCCTGATCAAGATGGAATATATAGAACTCATATTTGATTTGGGAAAAACTCAGTGTACCTTTATTCCTTTTTACTTATTGCTTCCCTCAGCAATTAATTTCAATAAGCAAATTAGATGCCTATATTTTGAAAATTTAATGTTATGTGAGTTTTGCAACTATACAGGACTCTGATTTGATTGAAAAAACTCAGTACACTTTCTGTTTTTGTTCGTTACTTTCACAAATAAGTTGACAAATCAAAGCTGATTGCGATACACAGTCGTTACAAATATAGCGATCGCACACCAGGATAGGCAAGAATAAGTCAAAGTACCTCTAGGGGGAGCCATTGCGTTGCTTGGGTTCCCTTGCAGGAACTGGCGTGAGCCAAGAAAAAGATTCTTGTCCACTATCTTTGATGGTCAAATAATTGAATTTCTGGAAGTTCCCAGAAGAAAAATTCCGGAAATTCTCGGCGCAATTGTTTATTTACGTATCTGATTGCGAAACTTCGCTGATTATTTGCTAGTCATCCGTTATAGTTTTGCTTGGGTTGGGCAGTTACATAGCTGTCACATTTGCCCTTTTTTGACCAACTATAATTCAGTACATCACAGACACAAAAATGAAACATCAAGGTTTTCATTTTTCTTCCACAAAAAATATATACTCTCTTTCTAGAAAGAACCTCGGATTTACTTTATCCTTGGGAGTCGGACTGACAGCTTTGTTAGTTGCTGCTACTGGTTCGACGTTGTTGACTAGTACAGCCAATGCTGGTGCTGCGCCAAATGTGGTGGCGCAAGCTCCGGCTACAGCTAACGTGGTTTACGTCAACCCAGCAACAGGACAAGATAATCCTACTGCTGGTACTAGCGCAACCGCACCTTATAAAACTATTGCCTTTGCACTGACTCAAGCTCAACCAGGTACAACTATTCGGCTGGCTCCGGGAAATTACAACCAAGAGTCCGGTGAAACATTCCCTCTGTTGCTGAAATCAGGCGTAACACTACAAGGTGATGAAGCCACAAAAGGCCAAGGAGTGGTGATTACAGGTTCAGGATTCTACACCAGTCGGACTTTTGCCAGACAAGAAATTACTATCTTGGCTGACAACAATACCACGATCGCAGGTATTACTGTTACTAACCCGACACAACGCGGTACTGGGATTTGGGTTGAATCTACTAATCCCACTATTCAAAACAGCACTTTTACCAACAATGGTAGAGAGGGCGTTTTTGTTACAGGTACAAGTAGTCCCAAAATCGAGGGTAATGTCTTTATCCAAAATAAAGGTAATGGGATTTCTCTTACCAAAGCCGCTCAAGGTGAAGTGCGAAATAACTTATTCCAAGATACAGGTTTTGGTTTAGCGATCGGCGGAACTTCTACAACGTTAGTCGAAGGCAACCAAATCATTCAAAATCAAGATGGTTTATTTATCTCTGATTCTGCTAAACCCGTACTGCGGAAAAATGTGATTCAGAGTAACAAGCGAGATGGAGTCGTCGCCATTACCTCTGCTCAACCTGACTTGGGAACAAATGAAAGTCCTGGCGGTAATCTCATCCGCGGTAACACTCGCTACGATGTCAATAACGCCACTAAGACCACTACCATAGTTGCTGTTGGTAATGATGTTGATCAGAAAAAAATCTTTGGACAAGTAGATTTTGTGGCCGCAGTAGTTGAACCACCAACAGGTGGCGCGACTGCCTTTAAAGATGTACCCACAGGTTATTGGGCAAAAACTTACATCGAAGCGTTAGCCTCACAACAAATTATTGCTGGCTTTCCTGATGGTACATTTAAGCCTAATGACCCTGTAACTCGCGCCCAATTTGCTACCATTGTCACCAAAGCTTTAAACCCCACAAATAAACGTGCGGCTATTTCTTTTAAAGATGTACCGAGCAATTTTTGGGCGGCTACGGCAATTAAATCTGCTTATCAAAGCCAGTTTGTCTCCGGCTATCCCGATGGTACGTTTAAACCACAGCAACAAATTCCGCGAGTACAAGCACTGGTGGCTTTAGCAAATGGTTTAGGTTTAACTGCTGCTACTGAGAATGTGCTGAGTTTTTATAATGATGCTGCCCAAATTCCTAACTATGCGACAGCCCCAGTTGCAGCTGCTACCTCTAGGCAATTAGTAATTAACTATCCTACAGTTAAGCAGCTAGAGCCAAATCGTCAAGCAACTAGAGCCGAAGTAGCGGCTTTTGTTTACCAAGCCCTAGTTAATGCGGGACGCGCTCAACCAATTACCTCTCCATATTTAGTGACTGTTCAGTAATAGGACTTACGCATCAAAACGAAAAATCAAGGGTTTTAGCGAGGGTGTAGGGGTTCAGGGGTATAGAGGTGTACTGATTCAAAATCCTTACACCCCATACCCTTACACCCAATCTCCACAGATAATCTTTGTGCGTAAGTCCTAAGTAGTTCTCTGGTAATAAAATGAAAAGTGCCAAGCTAGTTGCTAGTCTTGGCACTTTTTATAGTACAAGTTTTCTTAAAGTAAGGGTCTTTAAAAATAGTTGACCCCATTGAATGTATGTATTTATAGTCAGAGTCTTTATATTGGCTGACTCCGTTTGAACAATTTCCAGTTTCTCAGAAATTTTTCATTTTCCTGAATTCCTAATATTTTTTTTATGTTTTCTCTCTTTATGTTGCGAATTATGTCAATACATAAAGTTATTTAAATTATATGAAGATATATTAAAGCCTCATAGCACCTAATACTACTTCACCGTTGCTCTAAAGATTGACGCAAAAAAGTTATAGCAGAATTCAGGAGGGAAAATAGACTCTCCGCCTAACTTCTGAGAACTCAATTGTGTACTTCACTCTTTATTTGCGGGAATTTAGCAGCACTTTGTTTCTTACTATCGACGTTGCTCCCAACGCCACAGAAAAACTATCAAAGCTACAAGACCTAATTGCAACATTAAATTCGGTAGGCTGCTGTCAATATCTCTACCAGCCAGGACGCGAAAAAAGAAGACGAATGCACCAATGAAACTAGAAGCACCAACACCGATGTAAATAAATTGCCGCAAACCCCGGTAAGGAGTGTTTATCTCTGCTTTTAAGCGGGCATACTGTTGTTTACTCAGGCGGGTTTTAGGATTTTGTTCTACCATATATAAATAATGCTATAATTTCTTTTCGTGTATGCCGATGTGGCTCAGTGGTAGAGCAGCTGATTCGTAATCAGCAGGCCACGGGTTCAAATCCCGTCATCGGCTTTATGCTGTTGTGGTTTTACAAAAGGCTGTTAATAGATTAATACAGTTAGCGATCGCACCTAAATGGGCAATTTCGTAACCGTGGGTGTTTTGTGTGGGAAAGGCCAAACAAGCGGCGCGTCCCACATGACCAAATTTCATGGCAATGGAAGCATCGCTGCCAAAACTGCTGAGAATAGTTAGTTGTAAATTTATATCTAGTTGCTTGGCACAACGACACAATTGCCCATTTAAGGCTTCATCATAGATACCGTAAGCATCTTGGCAAAGCAACACAGGGCTTTCGCCATCTTCAATGGGGTATTCTGGTGAGAGGGGACAAATTTCTAAAGCAATCAAAGCATCTAAACTTTGGTTTTGGGTAAAAAATAGTGCGCCAATGGCTCCGACTTCTTCTTTGGCTGATGCTACTAGGTAAACATCACAGGCTGGTTGCTTTACTCTTTGGGCTAAGGCTAAAAGAATAGCTACGGAAGCTTTGTTGTCTAAAGTGTAACTAGCAATGTGATTGTTGAGGCGAATGGGACGTTTACGGTGCTTACCCACTACCATTCTCGTTCCCGGACGAATACCTGCGGCTTCTAGTTCAGCGGTGGTAAGTTTAGTTTCAATCCAGGCATTTTCCCATTTTACAGGTGTGTCTTCTTGCTGAACTTTTTGCGGTGATTCGTGGGAAACGTGGCGAGAACCAAAGCTGAGAATACCACTGATGGTTTTGTTGTCTCCTAATAAGTCCACCACGCCTTCACCATATACCCAAGGAAAAGCACCGCCTAGTTTGCGAACTTCTACACGTCCGTCTTCACCAATATTTTTGACAATTGCGCCAATTTCATCTTTGTGTGCAGTAATCGCGATCGCTTTACTAGAATCTTTTCCAGGAATTTTAGCAATAATATTGTCAGCGCGATCGCTCCAAACTTCTACACCCAAAGCGGCAAACTCCTGTAGCAAAAATTGATTAATCTCTGCTTCTACACCACTAGGTGAATGGAGCATCACCAATTCTTCAATAATTTTAAATAGCTGATCGTAATCCGACATTCAATGACAATGAGTATAAATATATGTATTTACCATCACACAATCTCAAAATATTATGCAAGCAATACCTGTACAAAAGCCAAATGCGCACCAGCCTCCAAGTTTTACATCTTTGGAAGAGGAACGTCTGCACCGTAAACAGAGATTAACAGCCGCATTGCGTTTATTTTCTCGCTATGGTTTCGATGAAGGGATTGCTGGTCATATTACAGCACGCGACCCGGAAACACCAGAACACTTTTGGGTGAATCCTTTTGGGATGCACTTTGGTTTAATCCGAGTTAGTGACTTAATTTTAGTCAATCAAGAAGGTGAGGTTATTATAGGCGATCGCTTAGTAAATCGGGCTGCTTTTGCGATTCATTCCCAAATTCATGCAGCTAGACCTGAGGTGGTAGCTGCGGCTCATGCTCATTCTATTTATGGCAAAAGTTGGTCTAGCCTAGGTCGCCTTCTTGACCCCCTAACTCAAGATGCTTGTGCTTTCTACCAAGACCATAGTCTATTTGCAGATTATACAGGTGTAGTGCTTGACCCCAAAGAAGGACAGCTTATTGCCCAAACTCTGGGCAAAAACAAAGCCATCATTCTCAAAAACCACGGTTTATTAACAGTTGGTCAATCGGTTGACGAAGCTGCTTGGTGGTTTATTACAATGGAACGGTCTTGCCAAGCCCAATTGTTAGCTGAAGCGGCTGGCAAACCTAGTCCAATTAAACATGAGTATGCCGAGATAGCACATACTCAAGTAGGGTCAACTAATTTAGGTTGGTTTAGCTTTCAACCTTTATACGAGATGATTGTGCGTCAAGAACCCGATTTTTTAGAGTAACGTGCAATTTTTGTTGTTGGCGCTTACGCATTGCTACTAAACCCAAAGCACCAAGCGTCAACATTCCTAAAGTTGTTGAAGATTCGGGAACCTCCTGCGCTTTGATAGCCTGCAATGCTTTATCGGCTATCAACTTGTGAGCAAAAGTAGTAGGATGTACATCATCCCAGAATAAAAACTTGCTGGGATCTTGTTGACAAACATCTAGCCTTGTTAGGCAAGGGTTTGTGACATCATTAAAACCATATATTGATGGATTATGGATAACTTCATCAAATAAAGAATAGGCATCAAATGAGACGATATTGAGATCGTAATTTTTATCGAGGGCAGCAATAGTTGTTGCTAAACCTGTATTAAATGCAGTAGTTGATTGTTCAAGAGTTATGGGGTCTCTACCATTCTTGGCTGCTGGTAGCGCTCCTAAATTTGGCAGATTAAATACAAGAATATTTTTAGCACCAGCTTGTGCTAGTAGGCCCAAAGCTTGAGAAATATTATTGACAGGTGTTGCTGCATCTTTATCATCTAGAAATAGAAAGTCATTAGCTCCAGCCCACACAGTATAGAGTGCATTGGGGTCAAGTTTTTGATTGTTATCTAAGTAAGGTTTAGTAAATAATCCAACTTGCGATAAGACTCCAGGTAAGCCTTGATTAGGAAAGACAGCATTATCTATACCCGTTGAAGCACCACCAAAGGCGAAGTTTATACCTTGGGTAGGTGGAGTTGTGGTTAAATCAGTGTACAATGTAGGTTTTAAACCGAGTTCGTTGCCTAAATATTCCACCCATATAGGGCCGTTAGAAAAGTGTCCATTATAGTAAGGTTGACTGGGATTATAAGGACCAGGCTGGGTTGGATCGTAATTTGAACTTGGTGGATAAGCTTGATTTGTAGCTTTGTAAATATTGCCTGTATCAGATAAACTATCACCAAATACGTAAAGCTTGCTAAAGTCAGCTGCAAAAGCTGTAGATGGCAACATGAACGATAAAAAGACACAGCCAGCTGCTAATTCTTTTTTCATATGTGGTTGTTCGTTATATTATTTGTATTTGCTGCGTATCCAGCAAGTGAACAGCTAAACGGTAGATGAATGGTAGGATTTATATTTTTAGATTACGGCAAAATTCGGTACTCAAAATTAGAATTTTGTGTAATTTTACTTAAGTAAACTCTCAATATTTATCAATAACTAAATATATTTATTTGGTTTTTTATGTATATCCCTCTACAAGGAATATTGCTGCATTCAGAGACGGATACAGAATCTAAGTATAAAAAGCTACTTTAGACTGATGCATATAGTAACGTTAATGTTTAAACTGTAGAGTTTTAGGGGAAGCGATCGCCGGAATCGACTAGACCTTTGTGTAAAATTTCGTAGGAATGTAATCCTCTATCACACATCAACAATCTTCCTGGTTTCACCGAGCGTCATCATCTCAACGCTCGAACTCTTTCCCTCATCCTACAGGTATGGAGCGATTTGTTTCTCTGTTAGCTTTGCTTGTTGCTATCACTTGCTCAACGCCATTGCGGGTATTGCTGTTATTTGGCTTTCAGCAAATCCTGGCTTTTGATTAGCCTTGTAAAGAAAGCAATGAGAAAAATTGCGATTAAATTTCTTAAAAGGTTAAGAATGGCAAACTATGAGAAAGCTTATATGGCGTTTTCGAGTCTAATGAAGTACACACCAATTTATTTACTGTTCACTGTTCACTGTTCCCTAAAACGTAAAAACTTGATACTTCACTAGTATGGGAACGACTATAAGAAGGTTAAATATATTAAATTTACAGACAATCATTAGTAAAGAAAATGTTCGACATTTTCTTTGTTAATATATTTGAGTTTAGTTATCTAGCACAGCACAAAGTGTTATGGAGACGCGAAATTTCGCGCCTCATAAACTTTTTGACAAATATATATCAAAAGCCAAAGCAAGCGATCGCCTCAACAGGATTGTATTACCAATTGAGTTTAACCTGTAATATGCTTTTCCAAGGTTTGGGCTAATGTACTTTTAGGTACAGCGCCTACAACCATATCAACTTTTGCCCCTTCTTTAAAAATCATTAATGTGGGAATGCTGCGGATGCCATACTGACTAGCCACTTGGGGATTTTCGTCAGTGTTGACTTTCACAACTTTGAGTTGACCTTCGTACTGAGCGGCAATTTCTTCGACAACAGGAGCTACCATGCGGCAAGGGCCACACCAGGGAGCCCAAAAATCAACTAAAACAGGTACTGTACTGTCGAGTACTTCTTGCTTAAAAGTAGAATCTGTAACTGATGCGGCTGCTGACATGCCTAAAAACCTTTGCCAATTAAATTTCTGAGTTTCGTGAAAATTCTACCATAGCAAAAACATCTGCTTTGAAGAGCAAGGATGTACATTTGCTAAGAAGCTCTAGAAATTATTCACAAATATCAGGCAAGCAGGTTGGTTTAGTTCAGAAAAATCTGCTGTATGCAGAAACAGACAGAAAGAAAAGAAAAAACATCGACATAAGGAACCGCCCGAACAGTAGTCCGGGCGGAGTGTGGTGTGAGGAGTGAACGGAAACATGCGTCTCCGCTTTCTCTATTGTAGGCGACATACGTGATTTTTCCAGTTGATTGTTTGAGAGTCTGGAAAAAATTTCTGATGCTTTCAACTCAATATTTCTCAGACATTAGGTATAGCTACCAAAGAAGTAAAAAGTAAAAAAGCAAAGAATTTTTTAATTTTGCTGTTTACCTTTTCACTTCCTAGTTTTTCAGTCTGATTATTTACCCATACCTAGTTGTTGAGCCTTTTGGTAAACTTTACCTTCGGTGAGCAGGGAGGGAGCAATCACAACTTCAACTTGTTGCATTTCTTTGATATCTTTGGCTCCCAAAGTACCCATACTAGTTTTTAAAGCTCCTAAGAGATTGTGAGTACCATCATCTAAGCCTGCTGGGCCTGTGAGGATTTGCTGTAGCGTGCCGGTTGTGCCTACTTTAATTCTTGTGCCACGGGGTAACACAGGGCTAGGTGTTGCCATTCCCCAATGGAAACCGCGTCCTGGGGCTTCAGCAGCTCTGGCAAAGGGTGAACCAATCATCACACCATCAGCACCACAAGCGATACACTTACAAATGTCTCCACCAGTGATTAAACCACCATCAGCGATCACAGGCACATATTTACCAGTTTGATGATAATAATCATCACGGGCAGCTGCACAATCCGCGATCGCGGTTGCTTGGGGTACACCCACACCCAATACCCCACGGGAAGTACAAGCAGCCCCAGGGCCAATACCCACTAAAACAGCCGCCGCACCAGCCTTAATTAAGTCTAAGGTGACATCGTAAGTTACACAGTTACCTAACACCACTGGTATGGGCATAGAACGGCAAAATTCCGCTAAATCGAGGGTAACTATCGACTCAGGGGAAAGGTGAGCCGTAGAGACGACTGTAGCTTGGATAAAGAATAAATCTGCCCCAGCTTTGGCAACAACTTCACCAAATTTACTTGCGCCTGCTGGTGTTGCACTTACAGCCGCAATACCACCTTGTGCTTTAATTTCTTGAATGCGCTTTTCAATTAATTCTGGCTTTATCGGTTCAGCATAAAGTTCTTGCATTAAAGAAACGAATTCATCTTTTCCGACAGAAGCAATTCGATCAAGGATGGGGTTTGGGTCAGCATAACGTGTTTGGATACCCTCTAAGTTCAGCACTCCTAATGCACCTAAATGGGATAAACGTACAGCCATACCTACATCAACAACCCCATCCATTGCACTGGCAATAATTGGGATTTGACGTTCAATATTGCCAATGCGCCAGCTAGTATCTGCCAAACTAGGATCTAATGTTCTTTTACCAGGAACTAAGGCAATTTCATCAATACCGTAAGCCCTGCGAGCTGTTTTCCCCCGCCCAAGTTGTATGTCCACGCTCTTAACTTTTCTCAAAACTGTTCTAGCTAGGGTATCAAATTGTGAGGGGATTTGCAGCGATTTTTTGGCAAAGGAGAATTAAAGGATTCATGACTGGGAAATGGGAAACTCATACTTCATGAGTTTAAATTAACAGATGATTCTGTAGGTTTGTGATCTTTCATCTCCAGTTTTTTTTAGTGAGTGTCTTCTGTGGTGGATGTGGAAACAATTGCTAAGGAATTATGGCTGTTTGGGTCAGTTATGGGTTGATGATTATTGTTGTGTACTAATTGGCTGATTTGACCAATTAATTCACCTAATTTGCCTTCATCCAATAAGGTATTGATCAAAGCTAGCCCACTGGTGGATAACAGCAATTTATTAATATCTGGACTGCCGCTACTACCATTTGCACCAGGGAATGAGTAAATGCGAGCATCTCCTAAAACGCCTGGTTGCGGTGCTAAAGCAGTGACAATTTCTGGGAGTTTATCAGCTAATTCGGGCCAGATAGTAGTAATCATTTTGGCGGTGAGATTAGCGTTGCTGATGGTATTTTCGGCGGCGATTTTGACTTTTAGCCCTTCTGCCTCGGCTAGGACTTTATCGCGGTTGGCGGCGGCGAGGGTGCGAATTGCTTCAGCTTCTAATTCTGCGGCTTCTTGGGCGATTTCGGCTTGACGGCGACGGCGAAAGGCTTCGATTTCGACGACGTTGCGATCGCCTATACTTTTTTCTTGGGCTTCTCTTTCAGCTGCAATAATTGATAAGCGTTTACCGCGTTCGGCTTTTTCAATTTCTCCAGCCGTGCGGACTGATTCTTCGGCTTTGGCTTGTTCTGCCTGGGCGACGAAGCTTTCGCGTTTTTTACTGGCTATGGCTATGGCTACATTTTCTTGCGCTAGTTTTGCTACTCTTTCTGATTCGACTATTTGGACTTGGGCTTGCAATTTTTCTGATTCTACTTTTTGTTGACGTAAAATCTCTGCTATTTCGGCTTCTTGTTTTTGGATTGTTTGGGTGACTTTTAGTTGTTTATTGCGCTCTTCTAATAAAATATCGGCTTCAATTTGACTTTGTTGGAGAGCTAGTTTTTTGCGAATTTCTTCTTCTTCTACTGATTTTTGCTGCAAAATTTTGGTGCGTTGAATTGCGGCTGTTTCTCTATCTTTAGCTTCTTGAATTTCGCGTTCTTTTTGAGCTTTGAGTGATTCTACTTGCAATTTTTGTTCTAGTTTCGCACTTTCTTGCTCTTGGGCAATTTGCAGCGATCGCTTTTGAGCATCTAGTTCTTTTTGTTCTATGGTAACTTGTGTAGATAACTCTACTTCTCGTTTTTGTTGAATGGAACGTTGAATAATTTCCGTTCTTAAGCGTACACCTTGAGCATCAAAGAAACTATCAGGGTCATAAGTGACACTTTCTAGTATTTCGGAAATGGCAATATTATTGAGAGTTAGCCCAACTTTTTTCAAATCAGGTTCAACTAAGTTTAATACTTCTTGGGCAAAACCCAATTTATCAGAATCAATTTCGGCGATGTCTTTATTTTTAGCTGCTGCTCTAATGGCATCGTCGGCTCGTTTTTCTAAGGCATTTTTAATATCTTCTGGGGTAATTCTACTCCCATTTTGAGATAGTCTAGCAGCTGCTGTTAATACATCTTCTTCGGAGGCATTAATACATACATAAAAGGTGACTCTAATATCGGCTCGGAGGTAATCTCTTGTCCGCACAGCTAGCTTACCAGTTCTTTCTACATCAATGGATATTTCTCTGAGTGGTACGCGGGTTAGCTGATGAAATCCGGGTAAAACAATACACCCACCATAGAGAATCACGGATTTCTTTTTAATAAATAAACCCCCAGTTCTCACAAATGCTTCGTTGTTGGGGGTGACTACATAAACTCTTGTGTAGGCAAATAAACTAATTAATAATAGAAAAATGACAACGGCGATCGCTCCTGGTAATACCAAGGTAGTATTGACTTGAGCAAGACTGGGATTAGTTGTAATTGGCAGTGTTCTGGCAATGATTGTTGTTTGATTTTGTGGTGGTTGCGGTTGTGATAATTGCTCGGTTGTCAGGTTTGGTAAAGACTGGATAAAATTCAACCAAAATCGCATATCTTTCTCCTAATTTTGCTATCTATTGTTTACGGTTTGAGTTGGTTAACCAATTTTCTTCATCCACACTATCTTTGGCAATCACAACATAAATTCGAGATTTATGTTCAATAATTAGAACTTTTTCGCCCCGTTGTGGTGCAGTCGTCGCCCAATCTGCTAAAACCGCACTAATAGTTAAAAAATTGCGTTTCGCATCTATGACATTTACTTGACCTATTTTGCCTTGCTGCTCAACTGGTATGTATGCTGAACTGACTGTACCAACACGACCAATCAGGCGATCGCTACTGGTATCTTCACTAAACTCTGCAAAAATTTTCCCAATTGGTTGGGCAATTAATCTCCCTAAAAATAAACTCAGTAACAATGAACTAAATAAAATAATTAGACTGATTAAACTAGTAATTTGGTTGGCAAACCAAGTATTAAAAGCCAAACCAAAAATTCCCCAAAAACTTAAATCTGTTGCCAGCAATAATATTAATGGGGCTTTGCCAATCCCTACCCATCCTAATAATTGCCCAAAGCTAAATTCGCTGTCGCCATCTGCATCAAACTCTACATCTGCATCTGCATCTAAATCTACATCTTGCCCTGCTTGCCCGGAAATAATCATTCCCAGAAATAATAAAATCCCCATTCCCAAGAAAATCCAGTAAGGCAAATTAGCTTGGCTAAATAGCATAAAATTTGGCGATAATTTAAAGTTTGATGTGCGTAGGTTTTTTTATTTTGCTACTAAATTTAAGCTATACTACATAATTATAGTCTAAAATACTACACAAGTCTTTTTCTTTGAATAAAAGAATAATAATTTTGATATTTTTGCGAAAAAATTTACAAAAATTAAGTTTGAAACATTACCAAATTAGCACAGCAAAAAATTATTTATCAAAATAGAATTCAGGAATTCAGTCGCCAGAATTCTCCACGGGAATTTTGTGTATGAATAAGAAGGGTTAAGAAACCTAATAAATTTTCCATTGAGTCATCTTTAATCATTTGCGGGACTGAATCACCGACTGATAGCGCAGCGAAGCGCGAGTTTTCTAGCGTCTTGATTTTGACTTTTGACTTGCGACTTTTGAATTCTTATTGAATGAGGTTTGGACAAAGATGATTTTTTGATACTATTTTGGAAGTGGACAAGGCAAGGCAATCTTACCAGAGTCACTTTAGTCAAGAACTTTTTTAAAAGATTGTCTGCTGCATCTTGGCTGTAAACGCGAGTCTGTTGTTACGATAATTTCATAAGAGATTCTTAGATATTGCAGCCTTGATCCAATCGGAAACTTTAGAACTACTGGAATGGTATCGCCTCTGCCAGCATTTGGCGACATTTGCGGCTACAAAGCTAGGGGCGATCGCCTCAACTAATTTACAAATTCCTACATCTCAAGCAGTTAGCGAACAGCTGTTAGCCCAAACTAAAGAGGTTTATCAACTAGAAAGCCAACTGACTACTAGCTTATCTTTTGACGGTATTCAAGATATTGGTGATTCGATCAGACGCGCCGAACTTCAAGGGATTTTGGCTGGTGATGAATTATTAGCGATCGCTACTACTCTAGCCGGTGCGAGAAATTTGCGACGTGTAATTGATAACCAAGAAAATTTACCTGTATTAACTGATTTAGTCGCAGATTTACGCACTTACCCCGAAATCGAACAAGAAATTCACCGTTGTATTGATGAACGCGGTCAAGTATCTGATCGCGCTAGTCAAAAACTCAGCGACATTCGGGACGATTTGCGGCGATTACGCAGTCAAATTAACCAAAAACTGCATAATATTTTACAAGCTAAATCTAACGCGGTTCAGGAACAGCTAATTACCCAACGCGGCGATCGCTTTGTGATTCCAGTCAAAGCCAGCCACAAAGATGTTATCCCCGGCATTGTTCACGATACTTCGACTAGTGGTGTCACTTTATACGTAGAGCCTAACTCTATCGTGCCGATGGGGAATCAACTGCGCCAAACGCTCAAAAGAGAACAAGTAGAAGAAGAAGCAATTAGGCGCGTTTTAACTGAACAAGTAGCAGCCGTAACACCAGACTTAGAAAGGCTGTTGGCAATTGTCACCACCCTAGATTTAGCAGCAGCGCGATCGCGTTATAGTTACTGGCTCAAAGCCAATCCGCCCAGATTTATCAACCGCGAAGAACAAGAAATTATCACCTTGCGCCAGTTGCGCCACCCTTTATTAGTTTGGCAGCAACAACATGAACAAGGTCATACCGTAATTCCCGTAGATTTATTAATTAGTCCGCATATCCGGGTAGTGACAATTACCGGGCCGAATACAGGGGGTAAAACTGTCACACTAAAAACCCTCGGTTTAGCGGCGTTAATGGCAAAAGTAGGTTTATTTATTCCCGCCCGTGAACCTGTAGAAATGCCTTGGTTTGACCAAGTATTAGCAGATATCGGCGATGAACAATCCCTCCAGCAAAGTTTATCCACATTTTCAGGGCATATCCGCCGTATTAGCCGCATCTTAAATGCTTTAGGCAATGAAGAACAACCCAATTCCCTCGTTCTCCTTGACGAAGTAGGCGCAGGTACAGATCCAGCCGAGGGCAGTGCCTTAGCGATCGCACTTTTGCAATACCTAGCTCAACACGCCCAGCTAACAATTGCGACAACGCACTTTGGCGAACTCAAAGCCCTAAAATACGAAGATGCGCGGTTTGAAAATGCTTCCGTAGAATTTGATGAAGCGACACTTTCGCCTACCTATCGATTATTGTGGGGGATTCCGGGACGTTCTAATGCTTTAGCGATCGCTTTGCGTTTAGGTTTAAAACCAGAAGTAGTAGAACAAGCTAAAACCCAAGTCGGCGAAGCCACCGACGAAGTAAACCAAGTGATTGCAGGGTTAGAAGCCCAACGCCGCAGCCAAGAAACCAAAGCCGCAGAAGCCCAAAAATTAGTCCAGCAAGCCGAACGACTATATAAAGAAGTATCCGACAAAGCCGCAGCTTTACAAGAGCGCGAAAAATCACTGCGGGCTTCCCAAGAAATCGCCGTACAGCAAGCAATCGCTCAAGCTAAAGGTGAAATTGCCCAAGTCATTCGCCGCTTGCAACAAGGCACACCCACAGCCCAAGATGCCCAAGCAGCCACCAATGCTTTAAATCAAATTACCCAAAAATATCAACCAGCCCCACCGCCGAAACCGAAAGCTGGGTTTATGCCGAAAGTAGGCGATCGCATCCGGATCTCTCAATTTGGACAACCAGCCGAAGTATTAACCGCCCCCGATGAGGATGGAGAGTTAACCGTCCGCTTCGGCATCATGAAAATGACGGTGAAACTGCAAGACATCGAATCTCTAGATGGGCAAAAACCCGAACCCATTGCCAAACCCAAGCCAACACCCACACAAACCCCACCGCCACCCCAAGCCGCACCAGCAATTCGTACCTCAAAAAATACAGTTGATTTGCGCGGTAAGCGGGTAGCTGATGCCGAAATTGAATTAGACAAAGCTATTTCCGAAGCTCATGGCCAAATTTGGATTATTCACGGACATGGCACAGGGAAATTGCGGCAAGGTGTTCACGCCTATTTACAACAACATCCAAGAGTTAGCAGTTACGAACCAGCCGAACAAGCAGATGGTGGTAGCGGTGTGACAATTGCTCACATTTCTTAAACAGGCAAGAAATCGTACTGGTGTAGTCTATTAGTTATGAATTGCTAATTACTACAAAATTTAGGCAAATGGCAGATTAGATCGTATTGAGGATTGTCAAAATTTAAGAGTGAATTGTCAAAAATAAACATTTTTTGAACTATTAACTCAGAAATATTGACAGCATCAAAACAGCATTTATCACACCATGCTTAAGTTTTCAAGATAATTAGCAATTTTAGTAAATGGATGATTCTGATATTAATTTATACTTCGTACTGAAGTTGAGGTTAACTTTATGAATACTTTGACTACGGTAGGGAATTTTCTACTTTGCTAAGTGTATGGAAAATAATTTTTCATCCTGTAGAGTAAGACAGTGACCACTGCTGTTTACCTAATTTCAAAAAGTTAGCCTTAACTTCTGGTTAAATACAGCAGATTGCAGGTGAATAAGGTACAGATTATCAAGAAAAATCATATATCAATTAACTTTCAATCTTTCTGTTCCCTGCTGTAATCACGGGAAACCAACCTGAAGCCTTAAGAGTCTGGTTTCAAAATAGGTAACAGCAACAGCCCCTACCAGCCCGATCACCTATGCTAAAAGTTATGCACTCGGCCGCCGATTCTGCCACGCCCAATTCCCAATGGGAGGATTTAGCCAAACTTCCAACCCCAAATACAGTCCAATGGGACAATATCAAAACTCAGTTGGACTTGGTGTTGTTAGCATTAGAAACCTTTACCGGGATTGGTTCGGAGGCGATGCTTGCTGCGGCAGTTAGCTTAAATTTAGAGTCAAGAGTGCCAGACCGCGTAGCTTTATGGCGACTACGCCAGTCTAACCCCCTACGCAAAGGTCAAGGAGGGCGAAAAAAGCTAGATGTAGAAGAAGCGCGTGCGCTTGTTTTAATCATCTGCTACCTCGCCAAACAGCACCAAGAACTACTTCGTCGTGCTGTTGGGTTACTAGAGCAAATGGCGGAAAACAACCGGGAACCTCATCAGGCTGCTTTACTTGGAGATTACATTGATGCTTTTTGCAACACCTACCAAGAGCGAATGGAAGAGGATGACCAAATTTCAACGGAATTACTTACCCACCTTGCCCTCAAACTACTTGTAGACTTACTGTTCTACAGCGCGCCTGGTGGACACCGCCGACTCTGGTTAGCACTCATCGACCATTCTGCAAAACTTTGAAAACGTCTCCTTCGCAGTTCCAGCCATGCCTCTATCAAATTCTGTCATTCGTCGCTACACACCCCCTACTTGCACACTAGAAGTATTGGCGCAAAGCTCTCCTTTGTCCCGTTGGATGGGGAAAACAGTAATTAAGCAACTCAGCTTTGAGTTACGCCTGGACGATCCTAGACTACCAGAAGAACGCAGGGTGATAATTCGGGGCGATCGCGACCAACTCGAAGCTTTGTGTGATGCTGTTACTAGTTACGTGCAACAATATCTGCAACAGTCGCCAGAAAGCTTTCGGATGAGTTTTTCTGGCCCCCAAGACTCGACAAAAGCATCCTATGATTTAGCCTTAAGCGATGTACAACCATCGTCGCTATCCACTACACAAGCTTTCAACTCTTTTACATCAGTTGTTCCTAAATCAAAAATATATTTAGAACCAGGCAACTACTTAACCCATAAGCTACATCTTGGTTCTCTTGCCACTCCCACATCTGGCCATGTAATTCAACTGAGTCTGCTGCAAATTTTTGACTTAGCCACAGCTTTAGATGAATATTCCACTGATGTCATGGCATTACCAAATTTAAATAACACTAATTCTGTTCTTCGCTTCCCTACTTGGGCGCCAGTTGCAGCAGTTTTGGTATTGAGTGTGGGTTTATTGCCACTGACTTTACAATATGCCAATAATCATCGGCAACAACAGCAACAAGTAGCCAAAAAGGAAGTTCCCCAAGCACCATCAGAACTGGCCTTACAACCTTCACCCGCAGCTACTCTTGCGCCTACCGATAATTTGGCAACTTTACCACCCATCGGTTCAACGCTGCCTCTACCTACTTCTAGTTTGCCAGCACAACCCATAATTCCTAACCTAAATCTCCCCACTGCTCAAACATCCTCTGCTTTGCCCCCAGTGGGTTCTAAAAATTTACTGACTATACCCCAAACAGCAATTACCAACCCCAAAAATAATCAACGAACTACCGCATCAACCACGATTCCTGGACAGCAAATTGCCCTTAATCCCAATTTAAAATTCAACTCTGGACAATCAGCTATTCAGGCTGAAGATTTACCTCAAAGGCGGAGTCTACCACCCAGGCTATCTGCTAATAACAACAACTTAACATCAACTATTCCGGTTATTCCGCCTTCTTTTTCAAATCCCATAACCAATAACAACCAACGTAACAATCTTCCCGCAAAATCTTCACCGACTGAGCAAGAACTAGTAGGAAAACTCAATGCTTCTGCTGCTAATTCTTCCCCAGAGATTAATCCCGCAGTTGATAGGTTAGGCGAAGAACCTAAAGCTTTTACACCTGCAAATGTAGCGACAAATAGTACCTTATTTGACACTACTCAAGTAGCAGAAGCTAGAAGTTTCTTTCAAAAACATTGGCAACCGCCATCAGGATTAACACAAACCCTAGAATATAGCTTGTCTGTCGATGTTGACGGTACAATTACCCGAATTTTACCACTGAATAAACCAGCCAGAGAATTTATTGACAATACAGGAATGCCAGCAATTGGTAAACCCTTTGTGTCGGCGAATCGTTCTGGACAAAATGTCAAAATTCGGGTTGTGCTTAGTCCTGATGGTAAAGTGCAAACTTTACCTGAATCTGAATAATTGGGTTAAGAAGATAATCTCATTAAAAAACTGGTACAAAATCTGTACCAGTTTTTTTCATAAAAAGGGATGATTAACTCATATATGTCATATTAATTAGTGATGATTCTGTACATTTGTGCAGAATCACAACTACCTATACCATTTTGTAATTCAGTTAGAAAACTCTAAAAATGAATGGATAACGAAAAGGCACATCAGGCTGATTGAAACAGTGTATTAAAGCCCCAATGGTTAATCCCCAGTGGATTAAAAATCCCAAAGCTACAACTGGGAAAAACAAAATTCCCCCAATACCAAAAGTTAGCCACGAAAGAACCGCAATGGGTACACCAATTACCGTTGCCCAAAACCAAACATTAAAGTGAAAATTAATTGATTCTTTAGCGTTACTTTTAACAACTGGGTCATCAGAAATTATGTTAATAACAATTGGTACGCCAATGGAAAATAAGGCTGTACTAAAAAATATTGCCCCATGACACAGAGATGATAGCAATTTGCGCTTGTCAGAATCGTATGAGACTTGCATCCTGGCGGCTCCTTAACTTGCTTCTTAGTTTTAATTTTAAATGACAATTTGGGAACGTTGTATTGCAGTTTACCGTACTTTTGAAGTTGGAGGCTCTTTCTTAAGCAGTAATTAACTTTGAGCGTTAATCATCACAAAGCATTGAGGAAGTTTACCGCACACTGAGTTAAGCATTTTCGATGCAATACGCGCACTGATGTTAAGAAGTAAATCGGCTTAATAAATTAATATTGCACGCCACACTTCAGCCAAAACTTTTTAGCTAAAACAGCCGAAAATAAAATTAGAAACCCTACCAAATTGACCAGAAATCATATCCTGTTGCAAGTCCCAGTTTCATTAATCAGAAAAACGTGCAACTTGGCATTCAGGTATTTTTCATGTGCCATTTGAGCAACTACGGGAGCATCCTCATTAATAAAATATTCCCCGTTTTCTGGTTAAACTGCTACATACCAGTTGTAATAAGTCCATAATAAAATCTATAGTCTCAATCTTAGGGCTGGTTAATCATGTATCAAACTGATCCACCACTTTCCCCAAAAGAAATCTTACCGACAATGTATGATCTCAAGAGTGAAGATCCAGAGGAACCTGGTTTGCCAGATCAGTTTCATTTATTGCAACCCCGTCTATTAGACGAAACTTTTCGTCCGTCAACTTACCCTAGCGACCAAGTATTTACCGCTAGCGATTTAAACTTATATTATGACTTGCGTCATCCACTGTGGTACAAGCGGCCAGACTGGTTTGCAGTTGTGGGTGGTTCTCGACTTTATGAACAAAGAGACTTGCGTTTGAGTTATGTGGTTTGGCAAGAGGGAGTCAACCCGTTTATTGTGATTGAATTGCTGTCTCCTGGTACAGAAAAAGAAGATTTGGGGCAAACTTTACGTGATATTGAGCAACCACCCACAAAATGGGAAGTTTATGAGCGAATTTTGCGAATTCCCTACTACGCAATTTTTGACCGCTACAAATATGAGTTGAAAATTTTTAAATTAAATGGTGGTCGTTATGCTGAAGTCAATTTAACAGAACCACGCTTTTGGATACCAGAATTAGAATTAGGTTTGGGTATATGGCAAGGACGCTACCAAGATGCTGAACAGCCTTGGCTGCGTTGGTATGATGGCACAAATAATTGGGTGATGACTCCCGCCGAATTAGAACGTCAACGTGCCGAACAAGAACGAGAACGCGCCGACACAGAACGTCAACGGACAGAAAGATTAATTGCCCAATTGCGATCGCTTGGTGTTGAACCTGATTTAGACTGATGAATGATAAATACTTTACTCATCAATGGTGCAAGGGGATATCTTACTCAAACCTGGCACTTTATGGACAAGTGTCAAAGAGCGAACTGAATATGCGCTTAAATGTGGTGCATTGCTATCGATAGCCACAGATTTTGAATTTGTCGAGCAAGCTGGCGTTAGCTTCTTAGTCCGAATTTTATCTAACCTGACCCGCAAAGACGCAGCTAAAAAAGAACAGCAACAAACTATCGGGACTGCTAAAGAATTTAATCCTTTTCTTCCTTACGAACAGGATTTATTTGTGGCGGATATTTCCGATACTCATGTCTGTATTTTGAATAAATTTAATGTTGTTGATCATCACTTACTCATCATTACTCGTGCTTTTGAAGAACAAGAAAGCCTGCTGACACCAGAAGATTTTGCGGCTTTGTTAGCCTGTTTAGCTGACTTTGATGGTTTAGCTTTTTATAACGGTGGAAAAAGCGCAGGGGCTAGTCAGCGACATAAACATCTGCAAATAGTCCCCCTTCCCCTGGTGAATTCTGGAGTCCAGATACCTATTGAACCACTTTTGGCAGCTGCAGAATTTCAAGGTGCTGTTGCAACTATTCCCCAACTGCCTTTTGTCAATGCTTTTGCTACTTTAGATCCGGAGTGGGTCAAGTCTCCGTTAACTACGGCTGGGAAAATATCAGAGTTATACCGCAGTTTGTTGAATAGTGTGGGTATAGATGCAGTTGATGGTAACAGACAATCAGGTGCTTATAATTTACTAGCTACTAGAGAATGGATGTTAATTGTACCGCGATCGCAAGAGCATTTTCAGTCGATATCGGTCAATTCTCTGGGACTGGCTGGTGCTTTGTTAGTACGTAATGAACAAGAAATGCAATTTCTCAAAGCCACAGGCCCAATGAACATCCTCAAGCAAATTGCTGTTAGTAAGTGAGTCTGAATATTTATTTGATGAGTTCTTCTAATGATGGAAATAGGGTTTTTTCTGCCATAGTGCGATCGCTACAAATTTCTGGTGGTAAATTGCACATACAACTACCATGAGCAATATCGTTAATTTGACCACGTAGAGATTTCACACTCTCTATGACTAAATAAGCGGCAAATAAGGCGATAAATACTGCTACTACTAAGCTGATGACTCCATCTGCCCATGTCCAATTTAACCAGAGAACGGCGATCGCGGCTAAAACAGCACCGATAGAACTAGCGATATCTGCCAAAATATGCAGAAACACACCTCGAATATTCAAATCTTGATGGCTACATCCATGTAGATAGAGAGCGTTAAAGCTATTAATTCCTAAGCCAATTAATGCTGTTGTCAACATTGGTACACCGAGAATCTCCACCTCGGGAGATTGCAATCTCACCAAAGCTTCTTTGACAATCCAAGCGGCGATACAAGCTAAACTAAGACCGTTAATTAAAGCTGCTAAAATTTCTGGTCGATAGCGAGCAAATATAGTTTGTTTAGAGATAGACTGAGACAGCCAAGATGCAGCGATCGCTAAACCCAAAGCTGCCACATCAGACAGAATATGCTCTGCGTCTGCTAACAGTGACAGACTGTGACTCCAAATTCCTGCACTCAATTCCACACAAAAAAATACACTTAGTAAAACTAAGGCAGTCCACAAGGCCTGAAATTTCTGTTTCACTTGGCTAGATTGCATCGAATTTGACCTAAAAATCCCTACTGCATTGTAACTTCAATGCTGGGCCAAGAGTTTTCGTAATTGTTTTTTCGGAGAAAGGCGATCGCAATATAGCTATGATGACCTCAGAGAATATGCGATCGGTAGTTAATCAAGCTAGCCTAGAGATGACATCCTCAGATAAGGGACTTTGGGGTAGTAGAGGGTGCAGAGGAAAAAAAGACTATAGTGAATATCTTTGCTGTTGATGGTTGAATAATTAAAATGCAAGACTCTGTATTTATCATCTTTATTGGCTTTGGCTTAATCTGGGCATTGATGGGAGTGGTAGGATTATTGGCATTTTTCAAATCCGACGGCCAACCACTGCGCTTTGATAAATGGGGATTAATCGTCGCTGTTCCAATTATTGTGCCGATTGTGCTTGTTTTGTTGTATCAGTTGGCTAGACCTTGGATTGGGCAATTTTTTAGCTAAAAGGGTAGAGAGAAATCCTCATAGCTCAAAAAGTATGCGCGTCAATCACGTCTGCAAAGCATTTAAATACTAATCACTTTTCTTTATCGTTTTAAAAAAAAAGAATATTTGCTCCTATCGGTGCGAAAGCTTACATTAAAAGTCATCAAGACAAACACAAGCGAAGCCAACCAGGTGCAATATGAATACCAACAAAAAAACATTATCAAACAGCGTTGATGTACCAGCAATTCAAAACGTATCTCCAGAGGAATTAACATCTGGACAAAGACTTGCTGATAAATTAGCTAGTCATGTTGGTTCTTGGAAGTTTCTCATTTGCCAAAGCACGATTTTGGCTGGTTGGGTAGGAATGAATTTAGCACCAGGAATTCCTCACTGGGATGAGTCACCATTCATCATGCTGAATTTAGTATTTTCATTTGCTTCTGCTTATACCGCGCCAATTGTTTTGATGAGTCAAAATCGTCAGTCAGACACAGACCGCAGAAATGCTGAAATCGACCATCAAGTAAATTTGAGAGCTAGCCAAAATATTGAATTGCTGCATCAAAAGCTGGATGAATTAAACGCTCAAAAGCTCAATGAATTAACTCAAATAATCAAAGAGCAGCAACAAATGATTAATGAGCTAAAAGTAACTTTAGTTCATACTCCTAAAGAGCATAATGAAGCTAAAGTTGCGTTATTACCTGGCTTACATCTGCAAACTAATAGCAAATTTGCTAAACAAACTTCTAATAATAAATATTTCCCAGATGCTCAACCAGTAGGCGACGATCGCAAAGTTGTCGAAAAGCTAGCTCGCCCATAAAATGCACCCTAATTACTCCATCAGAATCTGCATTATCTTTCACTCCATCCATTTGTAGGTTTGCTTCTACAATCTTTGACTCAATAATCATCTCTGCTCTTAACAAAGAGATTCATCAATTATTCTTAATTACTAATAGACACCACTTACCAATTGGATGGAGATGCTATATCTGCAAGCTTCATTAAACCGCAACTTTTACGCTGAGGCAGATATACAAAAACAATACTAGTAAGACAATCGAGAAAAAATTCAAATGAACGAAATTATCACGTCTATTTCTACCGGAATCACAGCTTTTACAGCTACAAATTTAGATGATTTAGTTATTTTGACTCTGTTATTTTCGCAAGCAAATGCAACTTTTCGTCGTCGGCATATCGTGATTGGACAATATTTAGGTTTCTGTACTTTGGTGATTGCTAGTTTAATTGGTTTTTTTGGAGGTTTGATATTACCGTCTCAATGGATGGGACTTTTAGGTTTTGTACCAATTACCATTGGCTTAAATAGATTACTCAATGGAGAAAATAATTCTGAATCAGAAGAGGAATCAGCAATAGAATTATCTGATTCTGCTAGGTTTACTAGTTTTTTGGCTCCCCAAGCATATAGTGTGGCGGCTATTACTGTTGCCAATGGTAGTGATAACGTTGGTATTTATATGCCTTTATTTGCTCATAGTGCTTTTACAGAATTGTTAGTAATAATTACAGTGTTTTTATTACTAGTTGGTGTTTGGTGTTATGTAACTTATAAGCTAACTTGTCAAAATGCGATCGCTAGTTTGCTCACTCGCTATGGCAATAATTTTGTGCCTTTCGTTTTAATAGGTTTAGGTGTATTTATTATCATAGATAGTGCTTCATTGCCGCCAATTGCTTTGACAGTTACTTGTTTCTGTCTCATGGGATTAATCAAAATAATTCAAACTTCTAAATTTAAGACTCAAAGTTTGTAATTGTCAAAATGTATGAAAATTTTTCCTCTTTCTTTAAGTGTCTTAGTACTTTTAATCAACTTTGTAGTTGCTTTTCCCTCTTGGGCAGACACTCATCTTTCTTTAGTCGATCATCCCCACTACTTTGAAGTTGGACAAAAAGTTATCTGGCTTTATAAATCTCGCCCCGACGCTCACGATGTCCAAAAAATTCCGGCTGAAGTTGTGAAGCTCAGTTCTAAACAAGTACAAATTAAAGTCCGCAAAAACAATGAATTTATTAATCGCTGGGTCAATCCTAATAGACTGGAGAGTTTTCCTACAATTCCTCGTAAGTCTGAAGTGTAAATTATGAAATTTATAGACCAATCAATTTGCTTTTGACTCTATCGCAATACTCAATAATCTCAAACCAGGGAGAAAATTATGCAGTTCATCAAAATTATGCTTGTCGCGCTTGTATTTATTGTGAATTTAACAGTTGCTCAACCTTCTTGGGCTGGTAAAGATTTCACTAAAGGGGCTGATTATACAGAAGTAACACAAGCTATTAATCAACTTTTAACTGTTAAAGATAACCCAGAACAAGCTGGCTATACACCTGAAGAATTTCAAGCAAAACTTTCACAATTGCAGTCTCAAAAATATGTTATGGAAACTGCTAAAAAACGGGCGCAATGTCACAATGAAACCGGAAAAACTTTGGCTGTTTATGCTAATAAACCGAAAAAATCTCCAACACAACTTTACTTTTTAGCCGCAGGGCAAGTTACAGATGATGATTGGGATTGTGATGGTATTTATTTACCTGCTGCTTCTCAGGTAGTTTTAACTCCTAATACTGAAGCACAAGAGTTAACTGAACCAATTGCTGTGAAGTTTGTTGATGGTACACAATCAATTGCCAGAACTAATCCAACTACTGGCGCGATTGAATTGAATGTTGCACCTGCTCAAGTTTTCAAAGCTGGCGAAGGTACTTGGTCATTACCGACGTTATCTCAAGCTGATATTGACGTGCAAGTTCCTAGCCCACAACTGATTGACTAGTTCTAGGTAATAGGTGACAGAACTCTAAGTTTTGAATAATTGAGATTAAATCCCTGACTTTTTGAATAAAGTCGGGGATTTTTGCATTGCATACAGTCCGTAAACAAAAATCAGCCTAAGGTTTGATTTTTTAGATAAATGCTTAAGTGATGCTTATTTGCTGATGGTAATTTGTTGACTCAGTAACAAAAAATAAAGCTCTTGATAGATCCAGGTTTATAGTTCGTATAATACTCCCATAGTTTTAATCACGGTATCTCGCCCGACATACCGGAAATAAAGGAGCAGTGCTGATGAGCAAGTCGCAACATCTAGCGCAGTTGAGACACTTAATTGTGGATAAAGTATTGCAAGCTATACAGCGTTACCAACAAATAGTTACAAGGTGGTTGAAGGTACGCAATGTTAAAAGCTTTGTAAGTTTATGGTTGGTGGGGGCTGTTTTAATTACCGCGATCGCAGCTTGTTCGCAAACCAGATATGCTGGAACTTCTGATGTTAGACTTAAGCTTGTTTCTTTTTCCGTAACTAAAGCTGCTCACGACCAGATAATACCTAAATTTGTTGCCAAATGGAAGCAAGAACACAATCAAAATGTCACTTTTGAGCAAAGTTATGGTGGTTCTGGGGCGCAAGCAGCAGCGGTGATTGCAGGTTCTCAAGAAGCAGATATTGTACATTTGGCATTGCCATTAGATGTCAACAAAATTCAGCAAGCAGGTTTGATTAAAGCAGGTTGGGAAAACCGTGCGCCGAGAAATGGTATTGTTAGTAAATCTGTAGCGGCGATCGTTACACGCGCAGGCAATCCTAAAGGGATTAATACTTGGCAAGACTTAGCAAAAGATGGCGTAACATTAATCGCCGCTAACCCAAAAACTTCTGGGATTGCGATTTGGGAATTCTTGGCTTTTTGGGGTTCGGTAACTCTGACAGGCGGTGATGAAACAGCCGCATTAAATTATGTCACTCAAGTCTATAAAAATACGCCAATTCTGACTAAAGATGCGCGCGAAGCTAGCGATTTATTTTTTCAAAAAAATCAAGGCGATGTCTTAATTAACTATGAAAATGAAATTGCTTTGGCAGAAAACAATGGTACAAAACTACCTTACACAGTGCCGCAAGTTAACATTTCTATTGATAATCCTGTAGCGGTAGTTGATAAAAACGTTGATAAACACGGTAATCGAGAAGTTGCCGCCGCCTTTGTTGATTTCTTATACTCGACAGAAGCACAACGCGAATTTGCGAAATTACAATATCGTCCGGTGAATCCCACCGTTACCCAAGAAGTAGCAGCCAAACACCCTCCAATCAATACATTATTCACGGCTCAAGATTTAGGTGGTTGGGATTTGATTCAAAATAAATTTTTTAATAATGGGGCAATTTTTGACCAAATACAATCTGCTAAAAAAGCCTGAGGGAAATATTCATGTAACTGGAATAATGCCAAAGTCAATAATTGAAAATCAGCAAAATATTTGATGAATCAATTCCTGATCAATTTTGACTTGGTGGTGCTTAAGGCTGCAATTAAAGTTACTTTCATCTAAAACACTTGCAAATTTTGGATAGTTTATGAGATTGCCTACTCTAGTTAAATCTGGCTTTCATTTCACAAACTTAATGCTAATTTTGAGTACGATAACTGCCTGTAGTAGTGGTGAAGAATTACAGCGTCAAGTTAGTATTGATGGGGCTGCGGTTGGTTTTCCGATTTCTTTAGCAGTGGCAGAAGAATATAGCAAGGTCAAACCGGAAGCCCAAGTGAGTGTAGCATCCAGTGGTACTGGTGGCGGTATAAGTAAGTTTTGTAATGGTGATATTGATATTGTGGGCGCGTCTCGGACTATTAGAGATGAAGAAATTAAAAAATGTCAAAGTAAAAATATTGAATTTGTCGAATTACCCATAGGTTTAGATGGAATTGCTGTGATTGCTAACCCTCAAAATACCTTTGCTAAATGTCTAACTATTAAAGAATTAGAGAAAATTTGGAGTGCTAAATCAGACGGTAAAATTTTGAGTTGGAATCAAGTTAATCCGAAATTTCCTAATCAAAAACTGAAATTATATGCGCCAGCTTCGGATACAGGGACATTTGATTATATGACTCAAGCGGTGACTGGCAAAGCGAAAAATGGCCGGACAGATTATACTCCTAGTCACAATCAAAATCTTTTAGTACAAGGGGTAGCTGGTGATGCGACAGCCTTGGGTTATGTAGGTATTTCTTATTACATTCAAAACCAAGATAAATTAAATTTGGTGGCTGTGGAAAACCCATCTGGCAAGTGTGAAAAACCAGTACCTATAGATAATGTGATTAAAAATACCTACACACCTTTATCTCGTCCTTTATTCATTTATGTCAGTAAAAAATCTCTAGATAATAAGCCAGCAGTTAAAGAGTTTGTGGATTTTTATCTAGATAATTCTTGGAAATGGGTAGATAGCGTTGGTTATGTTGCACTACCAGATGAAGCTTATGGCAAAGTGAAAGAAAAATTTGCCAAAGGTGAAACTGGGACAAAGTTTAAAAAAGCCAAACCAGGCGAACCAATCACCAATTTTATTTAAGTCAAACTTGATGAATAGGAATTTTTATGCGCATCACAAATCCTCAAGAAGATGACTATCAAAGATTGAGACAGTCATTAGAAAAAAATGCTTCCGATGATATTGTCGAAAAGATTATTGCAATAGTTTTGTTTGGTTGTGCTTTAGTTTCGGTTTTAACTACGTTTGGAATAGTCTTAATTATTTTTCAGGAAACATTTGGCTTTTTCCAAGAAGTTTCTTTTGCTCAATTTTTCTTGGATACTAAATGGACACCTCTATTTGCTGACCGACATTTTGGTGTTTGGCCTTTAATTAATGGTACGTTTTTAACGACTGCGATCGCAATGGCTGTGGCAATTCCTTTAGGCTTATCTTCGGCAATTTATTTAAGTGAATATGCTCAACCAAAAGTCGCCGCAATTTTACGTCCAGCCGTGGAACTTTTAGCAGGGATACCAACTGTAGTTTATGGTTATTTTGCCTTATTATTTATCACCCCATTAATTAGAAATATCCTTCCTTTAGAATTATTCAATGCTTTAAGTGCAGGGTTAATGATGGGAGTCATGATTACGCCTACGGTTGGTTCGATTAGTTTAGATGCAATTCAAGCAGTGCCGCGTTCTTTACGAGAAGGAGCTTATGCTTTAGGTATTACTAAATTAGAATCAATTTTTAAAGTGGTTTTACCAGCAGCACTTTCGGGAATTATTGCCTCAATTATTCTCGGCATTTCTCGCGCTGTGGGTGAAACAATGACTGTTGTTATTGCGGCTGGACAACAACCAAGAATCACTATTAATTTTGCCGAATCAGTAGAAACGATGACGGCTTATATGGCACAAATTTCTGGTGGTGATAGTCCCCGGGGCAGTCTTAATTTTAAGACTTTATACGCTGTTGGCGCACTTTTGTTTTTGATTACTTTGGCTTTAAATATTATTAGTTACTGGATTGCTAATCGGTTTAAAGAGAAGTACGACTAATGCAACAGGGAATAGGTAAATAATCTCCTGTTCCCTGGATGGAAATAATTGATAAATTAAATACTACTGATATAACTATGACGACAACTTATCGACCAGAAGATGATTTCGATACAACGGCAGAATTTACTGATAATATTGAAAAAAGAGAGTTACTCGGAAAAATATTTGAATTACTTTTCTTGTTGGGGTTGTTAATTGGTTTATTTGTTTTAGCGTTACTGCTATTTGATATTTTTCGAGATGGGTTAGCCAGATTTATCACGCCAGGTTTTTTAACAGATACGCCTTCGCGTTTTCCCGATCAAGGTGGCATTCGTCCGGCAATTATTAGTAGTATTATTTTAGGAGTTGTGGTAATTTGTGTGACTGTTCCTATTGGGGTGGGAGCAGCTTTATATTTAGAAGAGTACGCCCCTAGAAATTGGTGGACTGCAATTATTGAGATTAATATTAGTAATTTAGCAGGGGTTCCTTCGATTGTTTATGGGTTGTTGGGTTTAGGAGTTTTTAATTATTTGTTAGGATTTGGCCCGGCTTTAATTTCTGGTGCATTGACTTTATCTTTATTATCTTTACCAGTAATTATTGTGACTGCTAGAGAAGCGATTCGAGCAGTTCCTAATTCTTTGCGATATGCTTCTTATGGATTAGGGGCGACAAAATGGAAAACAATCAGTAGTCATGTTATCCCTTATGCGATTCCTGGTATCTTAACAGGAGTGATTATTTCTATATCTCGCGCTATTGGCGATGCAGCATCTTTGATTGTTGTAGGTGCGGTAGGTTTTCTCACATTTAATCCTGGTTTATTCCAGAGATTTATGGCGTTACCAATTCAAATTTACAGTTATATTACTCGCCCCGAACCAGGTTTTGCCAATGCAGCAGCAGCCACAATTATTGCGTTGTTACTTTTGATTTTAGCTTTAAATGGTGTAGCCATTTATATTAGACAACGCTTCACGATTCATTAATTGAATTTGTTGAAGTTATCAGGCATTTACAGACAACTAGGAGATTTACAAAATGCCCTACAGTAATCACAGTAGAAGTCAATCAGATAGTGCCACAATAGACCAAAATGATACTGTATTTAATGTTGAAGGTGTGAAGGTATTTTATGGAGGATTTTTAGCACTTCTAGATGTCTATTTACAAATTCCTGAAAAAAAGATAGTTGCATTTATTGGCCCTTCAGGATGCGGGAAAAGTACATTATTGCGTTGCTTTAATCGGATGAATGATTTGATTCCGGGCGCGAAGGTTGAAGGTAGGTTAAATTACCGCGATCGCAATATTTATGATCCTAAAATTAATTCTGTAAAATTGCGCCGTCAAGTCGGGATGGTTTTTCAAAGACCAAATCCTTTTCCCAAATCTATCTACGAAAATATAGCCTTTGGGCCGCGGGCAAATGGCTATAAAGGGAATTTAGATGAATTAGTAGAAGATTCTTTAAGACGCGCCGCTATTTGGGATGAAGTCAAAGACAAACTCAAAGAAAAAGGTACGGCTTTGTCTGGAGGACAACAACAAAGACTTTGTATAGCTAGAGCGATCGCCATGAAGCCAGATGTATTATTAATGGATGAACCATGCTCGGCTCTTGATCCTATTTCTAGCCGTCAAGTCGAAGAACTCTGCTTAGAACTCAAGCAGCAATATACCATAATTATGGTGACACATAATATGCAGCAAGCTGCTAGAGTTGCCGATTGGACAGCCTTCTTCAATACAGAAATCGACGAACATAGCAAGCGTCGCGGAAAATTGGTCGAGTTTAGTCTCACAGAACAAATGTTTAGTTCGCCTAACACAAAAGAAGCCGAAGACTATATTAGTGGACGCTTCGGTTAACCATCTCATCAAACCTGATACCGCATATTATTCAGATGGAGAAAGGCGATCGCCTTTCTCTTATCTATGGTAATGTATGAAATGATGTTTTTGCATACTTAAAATCTTCAGTACATCATTAAAAAAGTCATTGCTACAAACTTAAAAATTAGTTCAAAATTGCAACTCCAGATACACGCCAAGAAATACTAATAGTTTTAAATAATTATGAGTATTTAATTGCGGTTAATGTATATCCCTGACAATAATTATTTAACAAAGTTGTCTTCTTTACCTTTATCACCTGATGGTGCAGAGGTAATTTTAGGTACTACTCTTGAACCGCAACAATTAGCTATCCCAATAGCACCTAGTCCCATCACCATGTTTGGCCCCCGTGGGGCTTGTTTAATATCAAAAAATCAGTCTTTGTGGGTGTCAGATACAGGACATCATCGATTATTAGGATGGCGCAATTTACCCAGTGAAGATAATCAGCCGGCAGACTGGGTAATTGGACAACCAGACTTTTATCATGAAGGGCAGAATGCTAAAGGTAAGCCAGGCAGAAACACGGTTAGCGTCCCCACTGGTATTTGTGTTTGTGGCCAAGGTTTAGCGGTGGCTGATGCTTGGAATCATCGCGTTTTGATTTGGCAAAATGTTCCAGAAGATAGTAATGTGCCAGCCGATTTGGTATTAGGACAGACTAATTTTATTGATAATGAACCAAATCGCGGTACTCAAAAAGCAACTGCTAATACAATGCACTGGCCTTATGGTGTTTTCTATCATCAAGGTAAGCTATTTGTGGCGGATACTGGTAATCGCAGGTTGTTAATTTGGCAGCAATTACCCACAGAAAATGGTCAGCCTGCGGATATAGTTCTGGGACAACCAGATATGATTTCTCGGAATGAAAATGGCGGTGCTTCTGCAACGGCGGCGAGTATGCGTTGGTGTCATGATATTGCAGTTTGGCATGATAATTTGGTTGTCGCTGATGCGGGTAATCATCGTGTGATGATTTGGCAAGGCATCCCCACAGAAAATAATGCGCCTTGTGCGGTGGTGTTAGGACAAAATAGCTTTGATTTTGTGGAGATGAATCAAGGGGTATATTGGCCGAGTGGCAGTAGTTTAAGTATGCCTTATGGGGTGGCGACGACTGGGGAATGGTTGCTAGTGGCGGATACGGCAAATTCGCGCTTGCTAGGCTGGCAGAGGCCGGAATCTATATTATCATTGCAAGGTGCGATCGCATCTGCAATCATTGGGCAAAGTAGCTGTCAAAGTAAAAGCGAAAACCGCAATTATGGACTCCCGTCGCGTGATAGTTTGAATTGGCCTTATGGGGTGAAAATTTGCGGGAATACGGCGGTAATTGCTGATTCTGGAAATAATCGGGTTTTATTGTGGGGGTTTGATAACGAACCACAGAGACGCAGAGGGCGCAGAGAAGAATATGACAAGTGAAGAAATTAGAGTTAGAGGTACTGTTCAGGGGGTGGGGTTTCGTCCGACTGTTTACCGTCTGGCTAAAGCTTGCGGGTTGCGGGGCGATGTTTGTAATGATGGAGAAGGTGTATTAATTCGTGTCTCTGGAAGTGAGGAAGCCTTAGCTGAGTTTGTGGTGAGGTTACAGCAAGAATGTCCACCACTGGCAAAAATTCAAGAGTTAATCAGAACTCGATGTACAGAAGAGTTGAAGTGTGATGATTTTGTGATTTCGCCAAGTGTCAGTAACAAAATCAAAACTGACATCACACCAGATGCGGCGACTTGTCCCCAATGTCAAAAGGAAATTTTTGACCCCTTTAGTCGGTTTTACCGTTACCCTTTTACTAACTGTACTCATTGCGGCCCCCGTCTGAGTATTATTCGCGCCATTCCCTATGACAGATGCAATACCAGTATGTCTGCGTTTGTGATGTGCGCTGAATGTGCAGCAGAATATCACGATGTTGAAAACCGCAGATTTCATGCTCAACCTACAGCTTGCCATAGTTGCGGCCCTTCTGCTTGGCTAGAACGTGCTGATGGTAAACCTGTGACTGCTTCGATGTTTTCGATGATGGATGATGTGGATGCTGTTTGTACTTTGTTGCAAAAGGGTGAAATTGTTGCAATTAAGGGGATAGGTGGGTTTCATTTGGCTTGTGATGCAACAAATGAAGTTGCTGTGCAGAAATTACGTCAGCGCAAGCAACGTTATGATAAGCCTTTTGCTTTGATGGCGCGAGATTTGGCGGTAATTGAGGAATATTGTATTGTTGGTGAGAAAGAGAAGGCGTTATTAGTTAGTTCTGCTGCGCCGGTTGTTTTGTTGCGGAGGAAAGAAGAAACGAACCGCATAGACGCGCAAGCGGCTTCCCGCAGGGTAGGGCGCAAAGAGCGCGAAGGAGAGGAGGGAAGAGGAGTTACAGAGGGATTGAGTTTAAGTTCTGTAAATAATAATAGAAGCACTCAGCACTCTCCTGAAAACACTCAGCACTCTCATAAAAGCACTCAGCACTTCATAGCAGAATCCGTTGCACCAGGACAAAATACTCTGGGATTCATGCTACCTTATACGCCTTTGCATCATTTAATTCTGCGGCGGATGAATCGCCCAATTGTGTTAACGAGTGGCAATATTTCTGATGAACCACAGTGTATTGATAATGATGAGGCGCGAGAAAAGTTAGGCAAGATTGCTGATTATTTTATTTTACATAACAGAGATATTATTAACCGTGTCGATGATTCGGTTGTGCGGGTTGTTGGTGATAAATTACAAATACTTCGTCGTGCCAGGGGATATGCACCAGCACCGATTAAGTTACCGCCAGGATTTGAGGAAGTACCGCCAATTTTAGCAATGGGGAGTGAGTTAAAAAATACTTTTTGCTTATTACGTGATGGAGAGGCAATTTTATCGCAACATTTAGGTGATTTAGAAAATGCGGCGGCGTTTAATGCTTATCAGGAAACGCTGAATTTATACTTGAATTTATTTGAGCATAAACCAGAAGCGATCGCAATTGATAAACACCCCGAATATCTCTCTAGTAAACTCGGTAAAGAACTCGCCACGGCTAATCAAATTCCTCTGCTTCAAATTCAACATCATCACGCCCACATCGCTGCTTGTCTGGCAGAACATAGCATTGCTTTAAATACATCACCAGTTTTGGGTATTGCTTTTGATGGTTTGGGTTATGGCGAAGATGGCACACTTTGGGGCGGAGAATTTCTGCTGGCTGATTACCGTCAATTTCAGCGACTAGCAACATTTAAACCAGTGGCGATGATAGGCGGTGAACAAGCAATTTATCAACCTTGGCGTAATACCTACGCCCACTTAATCTCAGCAAATCTTTGGGAGCAATGTCAATCAAAATATACTGATTTGGAAATATTAAAATTTCTGAAAAAAAAGCCATTAAAATTACTCAATCAAGTTATAGAAAAAAACATTAACTCACCTCCAGCCTCATCAGTCGGGCGATTATTTGATGCGGTGGCCGCCGCTATTGGTATTTGTACTGAAGCATGTAGCTATGAAGGACAAGCTGCGATCGCTTTAGAATCTTTAGTTGATGTTAACATCTTAAACAATCATAAAGAAAAGCTAATTTATCCCTTTAATTTTAACTTTTCCGATAATATCTATTGTATAGACTCAGCACCAATGTGGTCAGCTTTACTCAGTGATTTGCAGCAAGAAATTCCCCAATCAGTCATAGCTGCTAAATTTCACCAGAGTTTAGCTCATATTACAGTAAAAATGGTTAAGCTTCTGTGTCAAGAATATCAAATTCAGCAAGTGGTTCTCACAGGAGGAGTATTGCAAAATACTATCTTATTGCAGTTAGTCGCTCAACAGTTACAAGCCTCTAATATTAATGTACTAACTCATAGCTTAGTTCCTACTAACGATGGCGGTTTATCGTTAGGACAAGCCATAATTACAGCCGCAAAATTAATGACAAATTATTAACTCTTCTTCTCTGCGCCCTCCGCGCCTCTGCGGTTCGCTATAAAAGGAAAATACAAATGTGCTTAGGAATTCCTGGACAAATTGTCGAAATTACCGACACTCAAAAAAAATTAGCCATTGTGAATGTTGCTGGTGTCAAACGTCAAGTTAACATCGCTTGCATCGTCGATGAACAACATACGCCCGAAGCTTGTTTAGGAGATTGGGTATTAGTTCACGTTGGTTTTGCGATGAATCGAATTAATGAGGAAGAAGCTGCGGAAACATTAAAGTTATTAGCAGAAATCGCTGCTATAAGTTAGAGATTTTAACGCAAAGTTACGCCAAGGTAAACGCGGAGTTACGCAGAGTTTATCCAGTAAATTAGCCCTAGATTTTATGAAATACGTTGACGAATTTCGGGAACCCGAAAAAGCAATAGCCCTACAAAGGGAGATAGAAAAAATTAGCCGCCAAATAGAAAAACATATCAAAATTATGGAAATCTGCGGCGGGCATACTCACTCAATTTTCAAATACGGTATTGAAGAAATACTGCCCGACAATATTGAATTAATACATGGGCCTGGTTGTCCAGTCTGTGTCATGCCAAGGGGGAGGTTAGATGATGCGATCGCTATCTCCCAACATCCTAACGTCATCTTGGCAACATTTGGCGACACTATGCGCGTTCCGGGTTCCAAAGACAGCCTACTGCAAGCCAAAGCCAAAGGCGCAGATATCCGTATGGTATACTCACCCTTAGATAGCTTACAACTCGCCAAAGATAACCCCAACAAAGAAGTAGTCTTCTTCGCCCTCGGCTTTGAAACCACAGTCCCCAGCACAGCTTTTACCATCCTCCAAGCTGATGCAGAAAACATACATAACTTTAGTATGTTTTGCAATCATGTATTAGTTATTCCTGCCCTCAAAGCACTATTAGATAACCCAGATTTACAACTAGATGGATTTGTTGGCCCTGGTCATGTCAGCATGGTAATTGGTACTGACCCCTATCAATTTATCGCCCAACAATATCATAAACCAATAGTTGTTTCTGGCTTTGAACCATTAGACATTCTCCAGTCAGTTTGGATGCTATTAAAACAACTAGTAGAAAACCGCTGTGAAGTCGAAAACCAATATAACAGACTAGTGGAAAAAGCTGGTAATCAAATAGCAATTAAAGCCATGAACGAAGTATTTGCTATACGCGAAACTTTTGAATGGCGTGGTTTAGGAGAACTACCAAATTCCGGCTTAAAAATTCGGACTGAATATAGCCAATTTGATGCTGAAGTAAAATTTACCATCCCTAATCAAAAAGTACCAGATCATAAAGCTTGTAAATGTGGCGAAATTCTCAAAGGAGTTTTAAAACCGTGGGAATGTAAAGTATTTGGTACAGCCTGCACCCCAGAAGCACCGATAGGTACTTGCATGGTTTCCTCGGAAGGTGCTTGTGCAGCTTATTACAAATACGGACGCTTCTCCAATTCCACGCAAAAAAAAGTAATTGAAAAACCAACAGCAAGCCTAACTTCATAACCTAATATAAGAGTGAGCAATCCGCACTCTACAACACAAAAATTTTAGGATTGGAGTAGGAATTTATGCCTTTTGTTACAGTCAAAATTGCCCGTGGTCATTCCATCGAAAAAAAACGGCATCTAGTTGAAGCTATTACTAATGCCCTAGTCACATCTTTAGATACCAAACCAGAATGGATAACCATTCACATTGATGAATTTGAACGTGAAAATTGGGCTGTCAACGGTATCTTACACTGCGATAGACATCGCGGTAGACATGATGAAACAGGCAGATAAAACCATTTAGAAGGCAGGAGGCAGAAGGCAGGAAGCAGGAGGCAAAAGATATTTATAGTTAGACTTTTACCTCTGTCACCTCTCACCTGTCACCTGTCCCCTACTAGACATCTCAATCATAAATTATTTTAATCAATTCTATATGGATTTATCATCATCAAATCAATTACAAAATTCAGTGTTTCAAAAAATTGCCCAAGCCCGCCGTCGCCAATCAAAAATTCGAGATAGTCACATAAATTTAGCACATGGTAGTGGTGGTAAAGCCATGCGTGATTTAATTGATGATGTCTTTATCCAGAGTTTTGATAATCCAATTTTGAGTCAATTAGAAGACCAAGCCAGTTTTAATTTAGCCAATCTTTTACAACAAGGAGATAGACTGGCATTTACCACAGATTCTTATGTAGTAGACCCGTTATTTTTCCCTGGTAGCGATATTGGAGAATTAGCAATTAACGGCACAGTTAATGATTTAGCTGTTAGCGGTGCAAAACCTTTATATCTTACCTGTAGCGTTATTTTAGAAGAAGGACTACCATTAGAAACCCTACGCCGTGTAGTAGCCAGTATGCAAGCCGCCGCCAAAAATGCAGGCGTGCAAATTGTGACAGGCGACACAAAAGTAGTTCATCGTGGCGCTGCTGATAAATTATTTATTAACACTGCTGGTATTGGTGTCATTCCCACAGGCGTGAATATTTCCGCACACAATATTCAACCAGGAGATGCCATTATTATTAACGGCGAATTAGGAAATCATGGCACTGCAATTTTAATCGCCCGTGGTGAATTAGCCTTAGAAACAGATATTAAAAGTGATTGCCAACCCTTACATAGTTTAGTAGAAACCATCCTCAAAGCTTGCCCTAACATTCACGCCATGCGGGATGCAACACGCGGCGGTTTAGCCACAGTATTAAATGAATTTGCCCTCACATCTAATGTTGGTATTCGCTTGGATGAAAAATCAATTCCTATTAGAGAAGAAGTCAAAGGAGTTTGTGAAATTTTGGGTTTAGACCCCTTATACTTAGCCAACGAAGGTAAATTAGTCGTCGTAGTAAAACATGATTACGCCGACAAAGTTTTAGCAGCCATGAAAACGCATCCAGCAGGCAAAGATGCTTGTATAGTCGGTGAAGTTATCGCCTCACCTCCCGGCGTTGTCTTCCTCAAAACAACCTTTGGTGCTGAACGAATTGTAGACATGCTAGTCGGCGACCAACTACCAAGAATTTGTTAAATATTACCATCTTCTTTGCGCCTTTGCGCCTTTGCGCGAGATAAAAAATTATTTGTTAGTATGCACGAATTAGGAATAACCCAAAATATAGTAGCCATCGTCACCGAACACGCCAAAGGCATGAAAGTACATAAAGTAGTGCTAGAAATTGGCAAACTTTCAGCCATTATGCCTGAAGCTATCAAATTTTGTTTTGATATTTGCTCAAAAGGCACACTTTTAGAAAATTCCCTATTAGAAATTATCGAAATCCCAGGATTAGCCAAATGCCGTCAATGCGGTGCGGAAATTGCTCTAGAAAAACCTTTTGGCATTTGCACTTGTGGTAGTGTGCAACTTGATTTAATAACTGGTGAAGAACTCAAAATTAAAGAAATAGAAATAGAGGAAATATGTGTGTAACTTGCGGTTGTTCTGATGATGCTGAAGGCAAAATTACAAATCTTCAAACAGGTGAAATTAATCACCATCACGACCATCATACCCACACTTTACCTGATGGCACTATGATTACCCATACCCATCATCACGATGAAACACCACAAATTCATGCCAAAATTCATGGCACAACTATATCTTTAGAACAAGATATCTTAGCAAAAAATAATTTATTAGCAGCCCAAAACCGGGGATGGTTTAAAGGTCGAAATATTCTCGCTTTAAATTTAATGAGTTCTCCCGGTGCAGGGAAAACAACATTATTAACTCGCACTATTAATGATTTAAAACAGCAATTACCGATTAGTGTAATTGAAGGCGACCAAGAAACCACTAATGATGCTCAAAAAATTAAAGAGACAGGCTGTAAAGTTGTGCAAATCAACACAGGTACAGGCTGTCATTTAGATGCGTCGATGATAGAAAGAGGTTTACAACAACTCAACCCGCCACTCAATTCTGTGGTGATGATTGAGAATGTAGGTAATTTGGTTTGTCCGGCTTTATTTGATTTGGGGGAACACCTCAAAGTTGTAATTTTATCTGTCACGGAGGGGGAAGATAAGCCGCTAAAATATCCTCATATGTTCCGCGCTAGTGAGATGATGATTCTTACCAAAATTGATTTATTGCCTTACGTGCAGTTTGATGTGGAACGTTGCATTGAATATGCAAAACAAGTGAACCCACATATACAGGTTTTTCAGGTGTCGGCGATGACTGGTGAGGGGTTAGATAGTTGGTATAACTGGCTAAAGCAAAAGGTAACAAGTTCGTTAATGTCAGAACTTACATAGTTATAAGTAGAGAGACATCAAGAATTGTAATTATAACAAGACAAGAGTAGAGACGTTGTATACAATGTCTCTATTTCTTATAGAAATGCTATAAGGCAATACAGTTCAGTTAAGGCAACAACTTAGACTGATGTAGGTTGGGTGGAGGAACGGAACCCAACATTCACGCATACTTTGTTGGGTTACGCTATCGCTACACCCAACCTACTATTCTTAATTAGGACAAAACAAGAGTAGAGACGTTGTATACTCATTTCTTGCACCAAGCGACTGAAGTGGCGGCTACACAGACCAAACCCTTGATTTTTCCTTAGTCCGCGTGGTGCAGCGGACGCGCGTTTGTAAAGCCACGAATTCCATTGGCTGGGGCTAGGTGCAAGATGTGAATAGATAACGTCTCTATTTCTCATAGAAATGCTAGAAGTTCTGTGGCTATAGACAATTTGACACATTTATAGTACAATAATACTATAAGTAAATATTGATTCGCAAAATTCGCGTTTATCTCACCCAGTTCACGAATGCAACTATCAACACAAGATAGTTATCCAAGTGGGCATTGCTGATTAGAGGGATGTTTTTTTGTTTCGCGCAAAGGCGCAAAAAATCGATAGTTAACCTTGCTAAAAATGCTTAATTCATGCCGCATTTATGCAACGCCTCCAAGTGTTGTTTAATTTTCCATGTCTCTTCATTTGTGATAGTTGCAATAACTAATTTTTGACATTAGTTATCTCTAAAAATTTTGCAAGAACAGGTAAAATATGAAAAATAATCTTTCCTTGCTAGAACTTATCAATATTTTCACAGAACAGCGCAACAATATTATTCTTAACCTCAAGCATTTGCAAGCAAATTATCAAAGACAAACCATTAAACGTATTCCAGGGATCAGAACTCAAGATAATACGCTACTTGAGCCTTGGCTGCAAACAGAATATATTGATAAAAGTGATTATGTTGATATGGGCATATTTGAAATTAATCGCAATACTGCCAACATTAATCTGTTAATTAAACGCCGTATCAAACTAATCAAAGCCGAAGACAAATCTCCTGTCATTGAAGTGGCAGGTTTACTGGTTAATGAATTAAATGCTTATAACAAATATACAATAATAGGCAACGGTAAAATTAATGTAAAATCATTGCAAATTAAAATCAGCAATAAATCCACATTTAATATCCTCAAACATCAAGGTGTAATTACAGCAGATAACTTTGACTATCGCCAAGAACATCTAATTAATTTAGAGATGTTCCCCCTAGTTTCTCCGGAAACAAGTTACTGCAATATCGATGGTTTATTTGATGAACTTGCCCAAATAAAAGTTATCCATAGTATTATTACTGCTCAAATGAAAGGAGAATCAGAAGTATTTTCTGATGAGCAAATGGATGATTTAAAAAACAACTATATCTCTCATAAACTTTACCCTAACTTGCCGAAAACCAATGAATATCAACACTTAGAGCAAGCCATATCTCAAGGTGAAATTGATGTCCGGGTAAGTTATAAAATTGACATTGGTAGTACAGATATTTTGAATCTAAGCAAATTATCTTCTGCTAATCAATTTCTTCAGAGACTTTATCGTGCCTACAATCAGGAAACTGGAGAAATTATCAATAAAGCTAATTGGAAGTTGGTTTTTGATCACCAGATTGCGTTTAGACACAAACTCCTATCATCTCGAATTCAAATTACCAAGGCCGATGAATTGATGCTGAAGATTTTTGATGATTTTCTCGGCATTAATCATCATGGATTAGTCAAAGCAAATCTCATAAAAGTTGGTGCAGATAGCTTGGCAAAAATGTTAGATGATAAACAATCTGGTCATCAGATTGCCAAAGAGGAAATGATTGCTGCATTAGCAGATGCTCAGGCGAAGTTGGCACAGTATACTGAGCAAATATATAGAACTAAAATTTCGCCTTTAGTATTTTATATTGGTGCTACTGGCAAGTTACCTGATAATTTCCCACAATCAGCTATAAGTGCAGCAGAACTGGCTAATCAATATCCCAACTTACAGTTTTCTAAAAATGAGAAAGCTGGCACATTCTTTGTAGGAGAAAATACTATCATCAGTATATATCCACAAACTGAATATTACACTCAACAAGTTAATGATGAGAGTGTAAGGGTGTAAAGAATATAGTGGCAGCCAGCCAAGAGGCTGTATGCTCAATAAAAGTATATTTTTACATCTAAATTATTATGTCTTCTAGCCAAAGACTGCGATCGCTACTTGCCCGTCCAGAAATTATTGTCATTCCTGGTGTTTATGATTGTCTGAGTGCCAAGCTAGCCCAAAAGATAGGTTTTGATGTTGTCGCTACTAGTGGTTTTAGTATTGCTGCATCTACACTGGGTTTGCCTGATTACGGTTTTCTGACTGCTACAGAAATGCTTTATAGTATAGGGCGAATTGCTCAGTCGCTGAGTGTGCCTTTAATTGCTGATTTAGATACGGGTTATGGCAATGCCCTGAATGTGATGCGGACTATTAAAGATGCTGTACAGTTGGGTGTGGCTGGGGTACTTTTAGAAGACCAAGAATGGCCAAAAAAGTGTGGTCATTTTGAAGGTAAGCGCGTCATCGCCGCAGCCGAACACGCCGGAAAAATTCGTGCAGCTGTTGAAGCCCGTGGTGATAGCGGTTTAGTAATTATTGCCCGGACTGATGCCCGTGCGCCACTGGGTTTAGAGGAAGCGATCGCTCGCGGTCGGGCTTACATTGCCGCCGGAGCAGATATACTGTTTGTGGAAGCACCGCAATCTGTTGCAGAATTAAAAGCGATCGCCGCAGCTTTTCCTGATGTGCCATTAGTCGCTAATATCGTGGAAGGTGGTAAAACTCCCCAAATTTCTGCTTTTGAGTTACAACAGTTAGGTTACAAAATCGCCTTTTTTCCCCTGACTGGTTTATTGGCAGTTACACAAGTCATCACAAGTTGCTTCCGTCAACTCAAAGAACAGGGAACCACAGCTAATTTGACTGACTTGGTGAACTTTCAAGATTTTCAAGAACTCGTCGGTGTACCGCAATTTCTCCAAATGGAACAGAAATTCGCCCCACAAAAGGACACATCAACCAACCCTCCGGGTTAGGGAACAGGAAATAGGGAATAGGCAACAGAAAAAACTCATAATTATGAGAATTTCTGTATTTCTACCTACGCTTACACAGTCTCTTCCCTGTTCCCTACTGCCCCTTCCCTTTCACTATTAGAAAACAAGCAATGATCACACCCCAAGCAGAAATTCAGTTCAAAGATACCCGCGAAATCGAACAAGCTAGCATTATTACTTTATATAAAGCTAATCACTGGTCATCAGCAGAAAAACCAGATTTACTCTACAAAGGTTTAATGAACTCTCACTCGCTGATTTCTGCTTGGGATGGAGATAAGTTAGTGGGTTTAGGTAATGCTATTTCTGATGGCTTTTTAGTTGTCTACTATCCACATTTGTTAGTTTTGCCTAACTATCAGCGACAGGGTATTGGTAGCGGTATCATTCAACGCCTGACAACTCGGTATGCAGGGTTTCATCAACAAATCTTAGTTGCAGATAGCACCGCCCTCTATTTTTATAAAAAATGCGGTTTTCAACGTGCTGGGAAAACCGAACCTATGTGGATATATTCAGGCAATGAACATTAATATAGGATTTACGCACAAAGTTTGTCTGTGGAGGTTGGGTGTAAGGGTGTTGGGTGTGGGGTGTAAGGGTTTTACTCCTACTCCCACCCTAGGTTACTATCTTTGACTGCAACTTGATATCAGCACTTTTAAAGCACTGTCTCCCGTGTATTTTCCGTCTCAATTGGCTTGATGAGATATAGCAGTAACATGTGCCAAACAATTGCAATCATGGGCGGAATTTTCTGGAAGAACTTCACTATACCTGGCAAATTACTTTTTTGAATTGCCGCAATTTTCAAGTTATTTTCAGAACACTGTTCTAAACGCCAGAAAAATTCGGGGTGATTTGTATTCAAGATGAGAGGAAACGCTCGTGCAGAGGTGTTGTTTGTTTCTTGAATGACTCTTTGATTGTATTTGCGCGGATGAATACCAATTACTTCATAGAATGAGGCGCGCTCAAATACTGTCATTGTATGGGTAGCAAACACAGTTAATAAGAAAAAACGCACCCACAGTTTAGCTTTCCAATCTTTCCAGAGTTTGGTCTGCGATCGCAACAATGCTTTAAAGAAATCTCCGTGGCGATTTTCGTCTTGACACCAACTCTCAAACTTACGGAACAACGGATAAAACTGATATTCTGGATGCTCCTGCATGTGCTGATGCACTAAAATATATCGCCAATAACCAATTTTCTCCGATAGGTAAACTGTGTAAATAATCCACTCTGGCGGGAAAAAGGTATATGTGCGGTTTTTCGTTAAAAAGTTTAAATCTAGTGACAGGTTCAAATCTGCCATTGATTTATTCAAAAACCCTGCATGACGAGCCTCATCCCGCGCTAAGTATTCAAATGCTTGAGATAGCAACGGGTTATTTTTTTTCAGACGACGTGATAATTCTTTAAATAAAAGAAACCCGGAGAACTCCGAAGTACAAGAACGTTCTAAAAAGTCAATAAAAGCGCGGCGTTTTTCTCCTGTAATGTGATCCCATGTTTGCTTAAACTCATCATCACGCACAAAGTGATGGCGGTTATAATCAGCCCGCAATTCCTCAATCACAGCCTTGATTTCAGCCTCGTTAGCCGAGATATCTAATTGCGCCACTGCATCAAAATCAGTGGTATAAAACCGAGGTGTTAATAATGTTTCTTTAACAGGTGCTTTAATACCTGGCTTCAGTAGTTGAGGCTCTGGAGTTGCAACTGTATTGACCATGAGACTCCTTATATAGTTTTATATTTCAATAGTTATATAAGCATAAATTTTAGTTACTCCACATCAGTTAAATTATTGAACATTAATTTTCATTAGATCACCTCAATGCCTAGTTTGACAGGGGTTAGAGCATGGTTTATCCGCTAAATAAAGTCGCTTTTAAAACAGCAAGTAAGATTATGGAAACTCTCAGGAATATAAAGAAATATTAATAGCTGTATAGTTATAAAAGTATTGATAGTTAAATGATTTTGGGAGAATAAAAATCCTCAAGAACTGTGTCGGCAGTGGTATGTGCTAGCTGAAGTGATGCCGATACGTTTCCCCTCTTCATCTAGAATAACAATCCTTTGGCTCTGGCGTGAATTCTCTTCAAAGTGCTGAGTGTCGTTAGCGGTAGCGGGGCGTTTAGCCCGTGCTGAGTCTGGAGTGTTGAGTAATTAAAACCAGCCCCTAGCCCCTAGCCTCTCGATTTAATGTAAGTCGGTGATAAAGGAATTAAAAAAATGAGTAGTAACCTAGCCGTCAAACTGCGTACTGGTACGCAAAAAGCCCACACCGCCGCCGAAAATGTGGGATTTATGAAATGTTTTCTGAAAGGTGTGGTTGATAAAGACTGCTTTGCAAAGTTTTTGGGTAACTTGTATTTTGTTTACAGTGAACTCGAAGCAGCATTAGCCAATGAGCAAAATAACCCGGTAATTGGTGGGTTGTATTTTCCTGAGTTAAATCGCCGGGCAGCTTTAGAAACAGACATGGTATTTTACTATGGCAGCAACTGGCGCAATTTAATCGCACCTTCTAACAATGGCAAAAAATACATCGCCCGCATTCAACAATTATCTGCTTATGAACCTGCATTGTTAATTGGTCACGCCTACACGCGCTACATGGGCGACCTTTCTGGCGGTCAGATGTTACAAAAAATTGCTCAATCTACCCTCAAGCTGTCTGGCTATGAGGGTACATCTTTTTACAACTTTGACCAAATTCCCGACAAAAAAGCCTTTAAAGATAAATACCGCGAAGCTTTAAACGCTGTACCAGTAGATGATACGACAGCAAACAAAATTGTTGCTGAAGCTAACTATGCCTTTAGTTTAAATATGCAAATGGCAGAAGAACTAGAAGGAAGTTTAATTAAAGCGATCGGTCAAGTATTATTTAATAACTTGACCCGTGCTAGTAATCCTGGTAGTACAGAAGCAACTGCCACTAATTAATTTTCGCAAAATTTTGCTGTTTGGTTTGAGTCAACACATCATGCACTACAACTGATATCTAAACTAGACAGCAGTTACAAGAAACAGAGATGAGAGGCGCTTAGGCTAGGGACTAGAGAATAGTAGTTTTACTCAGCATTTTCCAGGTAATTAAAGTTCTTCTCTAGCCTCTAACCCCTAGCCTTTAACCTTTATTTGCAATACAACCAAGCACTCAGGCTGATTTTTTGTGAGTTTGAAAATCTAGCCTACCCAATACATTGGAGGTTTTGATGGTATTTATATTACCAAGTGTCAAATTCGATTTGGATTTGATCAAAAAGTACGACACAGCAGCACCGAGATATACAAGTTATCCCCCAGCTACCGAGTTAAACGAAGCCTTTACAACAGAGGATTTTCATAAAGCGATCGCAGCTTCCAATCACAGAAAATCTCCGCTATCATTTTATTTCCACATTCCTTTCTGTCAAAGTGCTTGTTATTTCTGCGGCTGTAATACAGTAATTTCCAACAACAAGAATATCGCCAAACCTTATCTAGAACATTTAGCACAAGAAATCAAGCAGATGTCTACCTTGATTTCTCCCGATAGAAAGGTGTTGCAAATGCACTGGGGTGGCGGTACACCGAACTACTTAGACTTGGAACAAGTAGAATTTTTGTGGAAGAAGATTACCCAGCATTTTGAATTTGACCCCCAAGCCGAAATTTCCATTGAAATTAATCCCCGCTACGTTGATAAAGAATATATTTTCTTTTTGCGGGAGATAGGATTTAATCGCGTGAGTTTTGGTATCCAAGACTTTAATAATGAAGTCCAAGTTGCTGTGAATCGCATCCAGCCAGAAGACTTATTATTTAATGTCATGGATTGGATTAAAGCAGCCAAGTTTGATAGTGTGAATGTTGATTTAATTTATGGTTTACCTTATCAAACACTGCAAACATTTCGAGAGACAATTAGAAAGACCGTAGCCTTAGATCCCGACCGCATTGTGGTGTTTAACTTTGCTTATGTGCCTTGGTTAAAACCTGCACAAAAAAATATTCCTCCAGAAGCATTACCAAAACCGCAAGAAAAGTTAGAAATTCTCAAAATGACCATTGAAGAATTAACCAGTAGCCAATATTTATTTATTGGGATGGATCATTTTGCTAAACCAAACGATGAATTAGCGATCGCGCAACGAAATCGCACCCTACAACGCAACTTCCAAGGCTACACTACCCACGCTGGTACAGATTTGTTTGGGTTTGGTGCAACATCAATCAGTATGTTGAACGATGCTTACGTCCAAAACCATAAACAACTCAAAGAATATTATCAAGCAGTGGATAATAATGTTTTACCTGTGAGTAAAGGCATCAAACTTACTCAAGATGACATTATCCGCCGGGATGTCATTATGTGCATCATGTCTCATTTTCAGTTGTACAAACAAGATATTGAAGAGAAATACAACATCAATTTTGATGAATATTTCTCCCAAGAATTAGCAGCACTACAACCATTAGTCGAAGATGGACTACTAAAATTATCTGCCCATCACCTGCAAATTACCGACACTGGCAGATTATTAGTGAGAAATATTGCTGTAGTTTTTGATGCTCATAATCAAAAGCAAGACAAGCAATTCTCCCGTGCGATTTAACTTTAACTGGCAATGATTCCCGAAAAAATTACGAAGTCAGTTGCAATCTAAGCTCAAACTTTAATTTCGGTATCACTGTGTAAGTCCTAAGAATAAAACAGTATTAGAGATACAGCATATTTTATCTATATGAGAGGTTGTTTTAAAAGGCGATTAGAAATCGCGGCTACACAGATAAAACCATTGATTTTTCATTAGTCCACGTAGGTGGTCACTGAGCTTGTCGAAGTGCGGACTTTGCTTGTATAGTAGCGAATTATATTCGCCCAATACATATAAAAAATCTGCCGGATTTTACCCGACAGATAATGAATAAATCACTGCTGAAAATCAGCAAAATTTATTGTGACCAAGGTACAGCAATTTTGAATGATGCGTCATTCTTGTACACTGTATCAGTAGCCTGGGGGTCAATCCACAACTCATAGTTACGATGACGTAGATAGTAAGTGGGATAGTTAAAAGAAGTAAATGACACAGCAGTTGTATCGGCTAATCCAGCTTTAGGGCAAAATGTTGCATCGGCTTTAAACAAATCTGTGTTATCGTTTTGATTTAATTTCAAACGATAAGCTTGATGCCTTAAATAATAGCCGGCATTAGTTCTCGACTCAAACGAAATGCAATTAGAATTTGCCAGTCCTGAAACAAGATTCCAAGTAGCATTATTTTTTGTCAATGTATCACTACTACTACTGACTGTTTGGATATAACCGAGAGAATTTGTTTGTCCAATGTAGTAGGAGAGATTATTGAGTGATTGCAAAGATTGTAATCCACTCAAATCATCAGTTCCCGGTGTCCAAGGTGTGGCAAACTTGAAGGTAGCATCCTGCTTGTAGATACTATCAGTTCCTTGGGGATCAATCCACAACTCATAGTTACGATGGCGGAGATAGTAACTGGGATAGTTAAAAGAAGCAAATGACACAGCAGTTGTATCTGCAAGTCCAGCTTTGGGACAGAATGTCGCATCAGCCTTGAATAAATCTGTGTTGTCGTTTGGATTTAATTTCAAACGATAACCTTGATGACGCAGGAATGTACCTGCAACACTCACAGATTCAAAGGAAATGCACTGCTGATTTGCTAACCCTGGAACAATTTTATATGTGGTACTGTTCTTATCTACAGCAGTACTGTTAGCGTTTACCTGCTTGATATAGCCAAGGGCATTTGTTTCACCAACATAGTAAGTAGGATAATTGAATGCCTGGATAGACTGCCTTCTATATAGTGGTACTTGGACGTTGGGTGGCGGTACAGGGGAAGGATTACCACCTACTTGTATAATTTTGGCTACAGAAGGTACACCAGCCGAGTTAACCAAAAACAGCATATAGTAACCTGGTGGTGCAAGATTCGCGTTAGCAGGTGCTGTGACAGTAATTGTCGTCCCAGATTTGCTAAAAGATAGCGGTACTAAACGTTGGTCGAAGTTAGTTGCATGGGTAACTGCACCCAGTTTAATCAGATGACCTTTGCTAATACTGGTGGCTTCTGGTGATGTGACATTGAAAAGTTGACCGTAGTTAATGCTATTTGGTGCAGAACTAATGGTAGGACGGGTGGCAAGACTACCATTGAGATTAAACAAATAAGGCGGGGAAAAAACTTCGGCATTTTGTTCATTGTGACCAGTTGCACCACAAGGGCCACATACACCACCTGCAACTACTACACGCCCATCAGGTAATAACAAGCCTGTGGAATGATACTGACGCGGTTTAGCCATACTAGCCAATGTCTTCCACTGTCCAGTCGCAGGATTCCAAATTTCACCAGCGTAGACTGCGGTGTTCAAGTCAAACTGAGATCCTGCTTGTCCATCTTTGCCGTTGGGGTTAGAGTTACCGCCAGTGACTAAAACTTGACCATCAGCCAAAATGGTGAGGTTTTGTTGTCGTCGTCCATAGGTGAGATCCCCGGTTCTGGAAATTACAGGTTGATTGCCATTAATATCAATTGTGTAGGTACTTTTAGGTGCAGGGCCTCCACCAGCTACCAGGAATTTACCTGTGCTGTACATAGCGTAGCTACCATAGTCACGGAAAATCCCATCCCGTTCACCTACGGTGGTAATACTACCTGTACCATTGGGATTAATGTAACGCAGAGAACTTTCTGGCCCGACATAAAATATTTGGCCGTTGGGGGCTACCTGTGTCCAGGGGAAATAAGAGGTGTTATCAATAAAACCTTTGGGTAAAGCGAAAGGAATTTTGGCACTGCTTAAACTCCGCCATGTTCCAGATTCAAAGATTTCTGGTGCATCTGCATCTATAGGGTAAGATCCACCTGTTACTAGGATATTGCCGTTAGCTAATAGGGTAGAACTGGGATAATATCGCCCAGTATTCATATTTGGGTGGAGTGACCACTGATTGCTTTGATTGTCAAAGATGTGTGTGGTACTATCGGCAACACCTACAGTTCCGGTAACTGTAAATACTTTACCATCTGGTAATTGAGTGTGAGGCGCGCAAAATAATTCCTCTCCTTGTAAAGATGGGTTGGAGTTGAGTTCGGTTTTAGTGTTGGTAGTTGGATTCCAGAGGATTGTTTTGTTAGTTGCGCCTCCAAATCCGTTGTTAGTGCTATCCCAGGCGAGAACGTTACCATCTGGCATGAGTGTTAGGTGTACACCATACACTGGCCAAGGGTCAACCGCAGACCATTGACCAAGGGGTGCAGCAGATGGTGTTTGAGCATAGAGTACACCATGAGTCACAGCGATCGCTAATGCAACTATCGCTGCCATAATTTGAAAAGGCAGTTTCAATTTCATGCAAATTTTGAGATGTCTGGCAGATGCTAATTCTTACGGCAGCAAACAGGCAATAAGGAATAGGGAATAGCATTGAATGTATCTTGAATGATCTAGCCTTTTAGCAAAAAGTCTTACCTCATTTACCCGCTATCTGCTGTATATTTTTAAGATGCACAAATTCCTGGATTCCGTAGGGTAAGTATATAGCTACTACGAGCAGAAAAATGATTTTCTCCTCAATGAAATTATCAGACTCTCAAAGCAAAATAAATACCTTTTTAGATAAAATCAATGAAGTTTAGTAAATTTTGCTAATAGGACAAAAAAGTAATTTTGTCTAGAGCAATTAGACTTATAGATGCAGTAAATGATGATGCTACATCTGTAAGTAAAAAACTGGCGATCGCACTCATCAAACCTGTGTAACAAAAGGCAATATGATATTGACGTAACACAAGCGGCTGCTTGCAGCAAAAAGGGAGCTAATATCATGCTGCGGCGAACTTTTCCCTCGCCAGAAGCGTTACGACGCTTACCGTTTGGTCTAGCTGACGTTGCTTTGATACTCGGTACTTTAGTATTAGTCGGGTTAATTGCCCGTATAGGTGCAGGGACGCTAATCAGTTTTGTCCCACCCAATGTTGTACCTAGTGTCAGCTTAGATCCTGTAAACTTGCCATACTATGCCGGGCGTTCAACATTAAGAATGTTCATTGCCCTATTTTGCTCAACGTTATTTACTTTAATATACGGCTACATTGCTGCTAAAAATCGGCGGGCAGAGCGAGTTTTAATTCCTCTTTTAGACATTTTGCAGTCAGTCCCAGTCTTGGGCTTTTTATCTATTACAGTCACAGGTTTTATTGCCCTATTTCCTGGTAGTTTATTGGGATTAGAAGCAGCCTCGATTTTTGCAATTTTTACCAGCCAAGTCTGGAATATGACTTTTTCCTTCTACCAATCGCTGAGAACCGTACCACCAGAACTTGACGAAGCCGCAAGACTTTATCGTTTATCAGCATGGCAAAGATTTACAAAATTAGAAGTACCTTCAGCGATGATTGGGTTGCTGTGGAACGCCATGATGAGTTTTGGCGGTGGCTGGTTTTTTGTTGCAGCGAGTGAAGCCATCAGTGTATTAAACCAAAAGTATACACTTCCGGGACTGGGTTCTTATGTTGCAGCTGCCGTTGTCAAAGAAGACTTACCCGCTTTAGGTTGGGCATTCCTGACCATTGCTATAGTGATTTTATTGACAGACCAACTATTTTGGCGACCATTGATTGCTTGGTCAGATAAATTTCGCCTAGAGACCAGTGCAGCAGCAGAAGCGCCGGAGTCTTGGCTGTTAGATTTAATCAAAGCTGCCCGACTTCCGAGTTTGATTGGTCAAGCTTTAACACCAGTGGGAGAAGCAATCAACAAGTTGTTATCTTCATTTAGCACACCAGGTCAGACTTATAATGTAGATGAAAATCGACAGGTATTGAGCGATCGCCTCTACAACTTTGCTTTATTAGTGATAATTGGCGCACTGCTGATTACCGGATTGCACTTTATATTTACCACAGTCGGCTTAGGTGAAGTAGTCAAAGCATTTTTGTTAGGATTACTCACCTTGGGACGTGTGTTGCTATTACTAGTCATCGCCACAATTATCTGGACACCAATTGGTGTAGCGATCGGTTTTAACCCCAAATTAGCACGTTTATTACAGCCTGTAGTGCAGTTTTTAGCCTCCTTTCCCGCCAACTTTATCTTTCCCTTTGCTACTTTATTCTTTATTCGCGCCCACATCAGCATCGATTTCGGTAGTATCTTCTTGATGTCTTTAGGCGCACAGTGGTACATTCTATTTAATTCCATCGCTGGAGCCATGAGCGTTCCCACTGATCTGCGGGAAATGGCAAAAGATGTAGGTTTAAATGGCTGGAAATTATGGCGTAAATTAATTATTCCCGGTATTTTTTCTTCTTGGGTGACAGGTGGTGTTACCGCTAGTGGAGGAGCCTGGAACGCCAGCATTGTGTCGGAAATTGTCAGTTGGGGACAAACCACTTTAACAGCCACAGGTTTAGGAGCCTATATTGCCGAAGCAACCACAGTTGGTGACTGGCCCCGCATCACCTTGGGAATTGGCATGATGAGTCTTTATGTAGTTGGGTTAAATAGATTATTCTGGCGACGTTTGTATCATTTAGCAGAAACTAAATACCATTTGTAGACGATTTTGATTGCCAAACTGGATGTGTATCAGGATTTACGCACAAAGGTTGTCTGTGAAGAATGGGTGTGAGGGTGTAAGGGTTTTGAACACATACACCCCTATACCCCTTCACCCTATCCCAAGTTGATGTTTTCAATTGCAAACTTGAGCAAAAAGCAGTGTAATACCAATTCGCAATTCGCAATTCGCAATGACGCGACGCTCGTTCCTCGCTAACGCTTCGCTATCGCAGGCTCGCTAACGCTGCGCTAACGCAATTCGCAATTAAGAAATCTAGCTCCAGTAAGACTTTCCTAATTTCGATCTGTCGCATTTTTTTTAAAATTGGTGTAATTATGACAAAAATAACCCCCAGTACAGAGCAAACACTCATCGCCGTTGAACAAGTTAATAAAAGTTTTCTCCTCCCTGATGGCAAAGGCGAGTTTACAGTTCTACGTCAAATTAACGCCAAAGTATGTTCAGGTGAAGTTGTCGCTTTGCTAGGACGTAGTGGTAGTGGCAAAAGTACTCTGCTGCGAATTATGGCAGGTTTAATTCCGCCCAGTGATGGACAGGTAATTAGTAATGGTAAAAAGTTACAAGGTGCTAACAAAGATGTGGCAATGGTGTTTCAAAGCTTTGCCTTACTACCTTGGTTAACAGTACAAGAAAACGTAGAACTAGGGTTAGAAGCACAAGGAGTCAGTCGAGAAGTACGACGACAACGCGCCCTCAAAGCTATTGACTTGGTAGGTTTAGACGGTTTTGAAAGTGCCTATCCCAAAGAATTATCTGGTGGTATGAAACAACGGGTTGGCTTTGCGCGGGCGTTTGTCATTGAACCGCAAGTATTATTTATGGATGAGCCATTTAGTGCTTTGGATGTACTCACCTCTGAGAACTTGCGGGGTGAAATTGATGACCTATGGAATGCTGGTAGTTTTCCTTCTAAAAGTATATTAATTGTTACCCACAACATTGAAGAAGCCGTATTTTTAGCCGACAGGGTAATTATTTTAGGTGCAAATCCAGGGCGGGTGCGGGGTGAAGTTGTGATTGATTTACCGCGTCCTCACGATCGCACTCATCCCCGATTCAAAGCTTTAGTAGACTATATTTATACGGTCATGACTAACCCGGAAGCTGAAGTTACAGGCGAAATCACAATTGCACCACCAGCAAAAAGTAAATCACCTTACGCCCAAACACTACCTCATGCACGAGTTGGCGGAATTAGCGGTCTTTTAGAATTAATTGTTGAACAGCCAGAAAGTCAGGAAGATATTTTTAAGTTAGCAGAACGGATACAACTAGCAGTAGATGACCTGTTGCCCATTTTAGATGCTGCGGTTTTGTTGGGTTTTGCTCAAATAACCCAAGGTGATGTGCAACTGACTGAAATTGGCCGTGACTTTGCAACCACAACCATTCTCCGCAGTAAAGACCTGTTCCGCCAACAAGTGCTGCAAAATGTCCCCATGTTAGTCAGTATGGTACAAACACTACGCGAAAAACGCATCGGCTCAATGCGAGCAGATTTCTTTGTCGATTTATTAGATGAACATTTTCCGCACATAGAAGCTGAACGACAATTTGCGACTGCTGTTGACTGGGGGCGCTATGCAGAATTATTTGAGTATGATGCTAGGGAAGAACGTCTTTATCTACCAGAGCCAACCTTTGCAGAGAATAGATAATATTCTGTCTGGGTAATCAGTGATGACATCAGGTTTGGACTTTTCAAACTACTTTTTTCTGGCTCATTAAATTACAACCTTTCTATCCCAAAATTTGCATCTAGTAACCAAAGCATTTTTATTTTGTAATTATTTTTATTAGAATTAGACAACAAATAATTAACTACTTTTAATTCAAAAATCATATACTGATATCAAAATTTCTCAACATGAATGAGACAGATAGATTAACAGAATCTCGAATCCAAAATGATATTATCTATCTTTTGGCTTGACAACTTACCTCATCTGGAAGAAATGCCCAGGAATCTATGTTGCTAATCTAAGTACAGATGAGATGTCTGAGGTTGTTATGAATATTATTGCTTGGATTATATTAGGTCTATTAGCTGGTGCGATCGCCAAAGCCATTTATCCTGGTTATCAAGGTGGTGGTATACTTTCCACAATGATTTTAGGTATTGTTGGTGCTTTTATTGGTGGCAGTTTATATTCATTATTGCAATCAGGAACGTTGCAGTTAACAGCCACAAGTTTTAGCTTACCTGGTTTACTAATTGCAGTTATTGGTGCGATTATTGCTATTTATTTATGGGGATTGTTGCAAAGAAGCAGCAATGTTTAAACTAGCGTGAGTAAAACATTATTAAATTAAGAGTGTATTTGGTTTAACCATAACACTCTTTATCAACTCAAAACATAGTTGCTTACGCATTGTAACCATTATATCCCCACATTAAAAAGCTAGTTCCCAAAAAATCATAACCTAATTATATTTAGGAATTACGCCTGAAAACGAAAAATCAAGGGTTTGGAGAAGTGGACAAGGCAAAAGTGTAGGAGTATATATCTCTAAAACCCATTAACCCCACACCCAATACCCTTACACCCAACCTCCACAGACAAACTTTGTGCGTAAGTCCTAATATTTTTGGCAGTATCCAAAATTATCTAGAAAAGCAGTTAAAAACTATAAACTGCCAAGGCAATAAATTTATTGTCTTCTGTTTTTGGTGAAAATCTTCAAGAGGTATTCCATGTTTTTCCACAAAAAAGAGCCAATTCATGTTGTTAATGTGAATGATAGCAATCCTAGATTTGCTCAGTTATTGCTAGAGCAGTTTGGTGGCGCAACTGGAGAATTAACCGCTGCTTTGCAATATTGGGTGCAATCTTTCCATATTGAAAATGCTGGAATTCGTGATATGTTGCAAGATATTGCCATCGAAGAATTCGGGCATTTAGAAATGGTTGGTAAGCTTATCGAAGCTCACACTAAAAATTCCGATCAAACAGAAGCTTATAAAAGTACTTTGTTTGCCGTTCGGGGAATCGGCCCTCACTTTTTAGATAGCCAAGGTAATGCTTGGACAGCAAATTATATCAATGAAGGTGGAGATGTAGTCCGCGATTTAAGAGCGAATATTGCGGCTGAAGCAGGCGCTCGTCAAACCTATGAAGAGTTAATTAAGCTAGCACCTGATCAAGGCACAAAAAATACTTTGGTGCATCTGTTAACCCGGGAAATTTCCCATACTCAGATGTTTATGAAAGCTCTTGATTCTCTGGGTAAATTGACAGATCCATTCTTCGGGAATATTCAACCTGATGAAACAGTAAATATTTACTATAATCTGTCCAGTAATGGCACTCAAGATGAGCGCGGCCCTTGGAATTCTGAGCCTGCATTCAAATACATTGCTAATCCTTTAGAAAGCAAGACTCACTAAAGTTTTTGTCTTCCTAATTTCTTTGTCAAACCTCAATGATAATGACGTGAGTCATTACACTGACTCTGCGAATACAGTGTAGGCTATCTAAAAATGAAAAAGCGCCTGGGAGTGTTGCCGTGTTTCCACCCCATGCGCTCTTTCTTTTCAACTTGCTCCTCACACACAAATATACATTAGCACCCATTCGCAAATTTAGTAAATCTGTTATGTGACAGTTTCCTAATTGCATCTGGTGTGATACGCAATACTTACGCACAAAGGTTATTTGTGGAGATGGGTGTGAAGGTTTTGGGTGTAAGGGAAAGAATCAAAATCACTATTTGCTAGCATGGTATTATGCTAGCAAAATTTTTATTTACCATGATTGGAATAAACTGGAAGAAATATATCAAATGCTGTCTAGAAATGTCTCCTGCTAAGAGAAAAGACCCAAACTACATACAGTTGAATACAGATGTAAGAAAAGAGATAGGGCTTAAATTTAAAGCTACTTGTACTCTTAAACAAATTTCATTAGGCGAGGGATTAGAGCAAGCAATCGCGCTTTGGCTAGAACAACAAAACCAGGAGGGTGTAGTATGACTAACACACCAGGACAGCAAGATGATCAGCCAAGTGCCAAAAGAATTATTGGGTGTTATTCCAACAGAGGTCTAAATGGTCGCAACTTCTCCACTGGCAGAAACAAGAACTGTACTTAAAAACATTAGTTGGCAAACGTTTAAAACTATGCTTGCTGAGATGGGAGTAGAGCGTAACTCTCGGCTTGCCTATGACAATGGAATAGTAGAAATTATGACCCCACTAATGCCGCATGAGAACTCAAACCGCCTGATAGAGGGGTATATTCTTGTGCTTTGTGAGGAATTTGGCTTAGAAGTTAAAAGTACTGGCTCCCTGACTTTGGCACGGGAAGATTTAGAGCGCGGAGGTGAACCCGATAGCAGTTATTACATCCAAAATGAACCCTTAGTCAGAAATAAAGAAAATATTGATTTAACCAATGACCCACCACCAGATTTGGTGCTTGAAGTGGAATACTCAAGACCCAAAATAGATAAATTCTCTCTCTATGCCTCAATGGGTATCCCTGAGTTTTGGAGATACAACGGCACTGTTTTGCGAGTTTATACCCTTTCAGGTGGACAATACTCCGAAGTCGAGCTTAGTCCTACTTTTGCGCCAGTACAGGTGCGAAATATTCCTCAATTTATTCAGGAGAGTAAAAAAATTGGGCAACTAGCAGCTAAGAAAGATTTTCGTGACTGGGTGAGACAGCAAAAATCTAGATTAGATGGCTAGTGATGATAAAAGAAACAGCAGCACATTACAAATTGATTACTCCATCAATTGCAGATATAAGTTACCGCAACTTTTATCGGATGATAAAAAGGATAAACTTTCAGCCTTGAGTCTCTGGCTTTTGACACATAACAACTGACGAATCACAAATGACTAATTTAATTTCACGGATGCAGGCGGTACAGTCGCCGATAATTCCTGTGGTTGGGGAATTGATTCAAAATTCGCCTGGGACGATTTCTCTAGGACAAGGTGTGGTTTCATATAGTCCGCCGCCAGAAGCAGTGGAATTTTTACCGAAGTTTCTCGCTGAACCGACAAATAATCTTTACAAAGCAGTGGAGGGAATTCCACCGTTATTAACAGCACTGACAGCAAAATTATCTAGCTTTAACAAAATTGAAATTAATGATGATAACTGCATTGTGGTGACAGCAGGAAGCAATATGGCTTTTATGAATGCCATATTAGCGATTAGTGCTCCGGGTGATGAAGTTATTCTCAACACACCTTATTATTTCAATCACGAAATGGCAATTACAATGGCGGGTTGTCATCCGGTGTTAGTAGAAACAGATGAAAATTATCAGTTACGTCCAGAAGCTATAGCCGCTGCAATTACACCGAAAACACGCGCTGTGGTGACAATTTCCCCGAATAATCCTACAGGTGTTGTTTATTCAGAAGTTGCGTTGCTCCAAGTTAATCAAATTTGTGGCGATCGCAATATTTACCATATCAGCGATGAAGCCTACGAATATTTTACCTACAATGGAGTGAAACACGTTTCACCTGCTGCATTTCCTGGTAGTAGTAATCACACAATTTCTCTTTATAGCCTGTCTAAAGCCTATGGTTTTGCTAGTTGGCGTATTGGTTATATGGTAATTCCTCAACACTTACTTGTCGCTGTCAAAAAAGTTCAAGATACAATTTTGATTTGTCCCCCTGTGATTTCTCAGTATGCAGCTTTAGGCGCATTACACGCCAAAGATAAATATTTACAAGAAAATATCGGAGAAATTGCCAAAGTCCGCGAGTTAGTTTTAGATTACCTTCACTCTCTGCAAAATTTATCTACTATTGCACCTGCTGATGGAGCTTTTTATTTCTTTTTAAAAGTGCATACTCAAATAGATGCTTTTGAGTTAGTTAAACAACTCATTCAAACATACAAAGTTGCCGTTATTCCTGGTACAACATTTGGTATGGAAAAAGGTTGCTATCTGCGTGTTGCTTATGGTGCGTTACAACAACAGACAGCCAAAGCAGGTATTGAAAGATTAGTACAAGGGTTACAAAAAATAATAATATAGGTTCTTCCGGTAGTTTTATGGTATCTACTAAAAATTAGTAAATTTGAGTAACTAAATTTTAGTGATGTTTAGGCATAAAATAATTGCTATGTAAGCATTTCAGCAATTTTACATATAATTAAATAAACCAAGTAGCCTAATTTATACTATATCATAGTAAAGTTTTAGGCGATCGCTATGAAATTCCCTATAGAGCTAATCTTGAATCTGTCCGATATGAAAGTATTAGATTTTCAGGAAATTGAAGGGGGAGAAATAATTATAACGATAGAAAAAAATGTGAATTATTCGACTTGTCCCAATTGTCAACAAATTACTTACAGTATACATCAAAATCATTGGCGGATGATTCATGATTTACCTTGGAATAAAAAACCAGTACTCTTAAAAATAAATCGTCGCCAATTTAAATGTCATTAGTAGAAGAATTAATGCCAAATGCTAATGTAACTGCTGACAGATTTCATGTAATGAAACAAGTAAATGATGAATTAGACACTATGCGTAAAACTGAGAAAAAATTAGCGGCCGCGCTAGACGATAAATCCGAAAAGGAGCGAATATTGGGAGCATTAAATAAAAGTAAGTATGCCCTCATTAAAAATGAATATTCCTTGAATGAAAAGCAAAAATCAAAATTAAAATCTGTACTAGATGTATCACCAACTCTCGCTAAAATGCACGCATTTAAAGAACAATTTCGAGATATTTTTGAAACAACGGAATCTTGGGGAGATAGCATAATTAGACTATTAGATTGGAAGCATGATGCACGTTCATATTTTCCCAAAAGTTTAGGTACAATAGTTAGATTGTTTGGAGAAATAGTCGGTTATTTTGACGGCAGAACTACGAGTGGTACTGTAGAAGGAATTAATAATAAACTCAAGTTAATCAAAAGGCTTGGCTATGGCTTTCGTAACTTTAGCAATTTCCGATTACGCAGTTTACTAAACTGGCACTTTACTATTAATTCTCCATAAAATTAACCGAAGAACCACAAATATAAGTAGGAATAAAATAGACTCGGTTGTTTCTACTCGCACGTAATGACTGAGCAAGGGTGTTTGTTTGCCAAGATTTCTGCACAGATTGTAATTGAGTTTTGGTAAAAGTAGTTGTATTTTTTATATTGCTTAACTCAACAATGTTATACCCCTGGACAATTATTAAATCAGCATCAAGTTGGGGTAATATTTCTACCGAAATCGGTTGAGTAATAGTTGTTGGTGCAGAGTTGGAAACCTTAGCTAGTTTAAATCCAATATCCTCTAATAAACCCCCACAAAAATCTAGAGGAGTCACCAGATTGATTGATGAGTTGAGTTGTTCTGAGGACACCATCAGGACTTTTGGATAGGCTTTGACAACAGGTGCTAATATTTGACGAGTTTTTGTTATTTGTTGACGATGGGCTGCTATGATTTTTTTAGCTTGATCAGTGCGTCCTAATACTTGAGCGATCGCCTGTAAAGAATCTTGCCATTTATTGCCACCAACATAATCAAACAGCAGTGTGGGAGCAATTTGCGATAATTGACTATATTGTTGCTGATTTCCCCGAATATCCCCCAAAATTAAATCCGGTTTGAGTCTGAGAATAGTTTCTAGGGATGGATTGCTACTCATCCCCAGGTTAGCAATTGGTTGGGCGATGCGATCGCCTAAATAGGGAATCTGTTCTTGAGGACGATCAAAATCACCGCGACGATTGCTAAATATTTCCGCGTAGCCAATCGGCTGCACACCTAATGAAAGTACAATATCTAACATCTAATATCTAACATCTTGGGATTGAGAACTACAATCCGTTGTGGTTGTCCACAAATCTGCGTTTCTCCCCCCAGATGTTGCACTGTTTGACAATCACCTTTGGGTGTGATGTGGGAAGATGAAATGTCAGAAGGTTGGCGATGACAACCTAAAACTAATACCAATACCAAACAACTTAACAGCAATAATCGCACAACTACCCTCATCCTAAAAACTCACCGAAATTGAACCCACAACTGTAAATGGTTCTCCAGGAAGTCCTGCATTTGTGCGGCTACCAAATCCCCCCCGACTGTTTGTGTATTCAACATCAAATAGATTGCGGAAGTTAAGCGCAAACTTCCAATTATCGCGGCGGTAAAATAATGCTGCATTGGTAAGAACATAGCTATCTAGGGTAAAACTATTATTCAAATCTCCCTGACGTTCACCAACATAATTAATTCCGATTCCTCCACCCAAACCTTGCAAACTCCCGCTTTGAATTTCGTAGGTTGTCCATAAACTGGCTTGATGTTGAGGAATCCCAGTCAACCTATTTCCTACAGGAATAGTATTATCTTGAGTTATCGTTGCATCCGTATAGCTATAGGAAGCAATAATATTCCAACCGGGTAAAATTTTTCCTGTCAAGTCGAATTCTACACCTTGGCTGCGCTGTTCACCGGTGGCGATGGAAATACCCAAACCGGGAAAATTGGGATCTTCGGTAGCGACATTCTGTTTGGTAACGTCGAAATAAGCTAATGTCGCCAGCAAATTACCACCTAGTAGTTCTGTTTTTACCCCCACTTCAAATCCTTCTCCCCGTTCAGGTTCTAAGGGGTTGCCATCTGCGCCGATGTCATCCACACTGGGGTTAAACGATCGCGAATAACTACCGTAAAAAGAAACATTGGGAATTGGTTGATAAACTACGCCAATTCTGGGTGTCCAGGCAGAATCATTTTGAGTTGTATCACCACCTGGGTAAAATAAAGCAGGTACATTCTGATTTCTTTGTGCTACTGTCTCATAGCGCAAACCCAAAAGTAGATTTAATTGTTGAGAAATTTCGATTTGATCTTGCAGATAAATTCCTAAGCGATCAATTTCCGAATCGCGGTCAAACAGCAATATATTAAATTCTGGTCGATTTACGCCATAGCTGGGATTGAAAACATTAATGGGGAATGAGGTAAAGTTAGCTAAAGCAAAGCGGCTGGTATTAGTGCGACTCAAATCTGCACCAAATAGTAAAGTATGTTTGAGTCCAGCAGTGGTAAATTTACCAACAACGTTAGTTTGTAAGGCGTAATTGCGAGAGTTGAAATCATCTAAACTCATATCTTGCACCAGGCGACTGAAGTCGCGGCTACACAGACAAAACCCGCCTGCGCGGGTTCCAAACCCTTGATTTCTCGTCAGTCCGCGTAGGCGGACTTCGTTTGTATAGCCGCGAATTCCATTCGCTGGGGCTAGGTGCAAGATGTGAGTAAAGCAAATATTCGCTGGAGTTCCCCAGTTGTTTCATCAAATCCCAGAAATACGCTGAGTTTATCCGAGAAAACAGTAGAATCTGTGAAGCGAAAAGCATTGCGAATTGACCAATTATCGCTGAATTTGTGGTCTACAGATAAATTCAAACTCAAGAAATCACGCCGCAGAAAATCATCAGGTTCATTGAAAATCCTACTGCGCGGAGTATTGATCACGCCATTCCCAAAAGCCACTGTGCCTGAATCCCAAGGTTGTTCGCGGTTGGAGACTTGTAAATCAAAAGCCAGTTTGGTGCGATCGCTAATTTCCCATGTTAACGCAGGTGCGATAAAAAATTGCTTAAACTCTTGATCAAAATCACGAAACCCATCGCGCTGAGAATAAACAGCATTCAACCGATATAGTAGGCGTTTATCATCTGTTAAAGGCCCAGAAATATCTATCTGCGGACGAATCAAGCCATCCGAACCAAATTGTAGTTAAGTTTGATAAAAAGGTTCAGATAGAGGTTGTTTCGTGACGACATTAATTAAACCCCCTGGTTGAATCTCGCCATAAAGTATCGATGCTGGCCCTTTTAATACCTCAATGCGTTCTATATTGGAGACTTCGGGAATCTCCGCAAAATCATATTGACGAAAGCCATTTTGCAATACAGGCGCTTGGTCAAATCCGCGAATACTATAGTTTAAATCGCTAAATGTATCTGTACCGTTATAAACAACACTACTAGAATTTTGTAAAGCATCCTCCAAGCGCGTTACTTGCTGTTCTTCTAACACTTGACGAGGTATCACCTGAATTGATTGCGGAATTTTCAAAATTGGTGTACCTGTGCGTGTGGCTGTAGTCGCATTCGGTGTGAAATACTGGTCTTGTTCCCCGGTGACTACTAACTCAATTGGTTCATCCTGTTGCGCTGTTGGTTCTTCCTGTGGTGTCTGGGTGGCTGGTTGCGGTGATTGTGTCGCAGTCGTTGTAGATACTATGGCAAAAATTAAGCCTTCATCCCCATCAAATAACTCAACTGTAGGCAAAACTTTCTCACCTGCGATCGTCACACGCACATTATTTACATTTACATTCGTCACAGTAATTTCAGTAATTCCCGCAATGGGTTTTTCTGAACGAAATGTGAAACCTTCCTCTGATGGTAAACGCAACTGAGCATTAGGGATATCTGCAATTAAGTTATTACCTTCACTGCGATTTGTAACTTGCAGTTTATCCCCTTGGGTTGTCTCTAATATTACCTCCACACCTTTATCTGTGGGATTTGCCTTGACTCCTGTAATTACTACAGTTGATTGAGCCAGTAAAATTTTCCCCCTCGTGCTTTGAATGGTATTTTGCTGTTTTTCTGATGCCAATACCTGTACAGGTTGGCATAGATTACAGATGATCCCGACTACACCGACTACCAACCACAGATAAATTTTCAGTGATAATGCCAAACCCTTGCTGCTAGAAACAAAACCCCAACTTTTCATACTACTCCCTACACACCTCAAAAGAATATTGCTTATTGCGTATATTTCTTAATTACTAACAAACAGAGTGTAAAAGAGTAGAACTAGTTGAGTCTATCCCAAAACAGTCTTATAGTCCCGAAACCAGCTTTTTACCTAAACAACATTCCCGTGGTGTGATCCCAAACTTGCGCTTAAAAGCAGCCGCAAAATGTCCTAAATGAGAATAGCCGACAATATTAGCTACTTCCGCCACTGTAAAATCAGTATTCTGTAACAGTTGATGCGCTTGTTCCATACGCTGATTTGTCAAATAACCAAACACAGTTGTCCCAAACTGCATCTGAAATCCTCTTTGCAAGGTACTTTCACTCAAACCCACCTGTTGCGCCAATTCTAACAACAACGGCGGATTCTCCAAACTTGCTTGTAAAATTTCCTTGGCGTGATGAATTTTAGCAATGGTGTCTCTTTTTAATCGTGATGGTAATTGCTTTACTGTAGTCTCTTCTAAAAAAGGAGCTAACTGCAAAGCAATTAATTCTATGACTTTACCCTGTAAATATATCCGCCTAGTTACGCCTTGATAGGGACAGTTAATAATTTGCATGACAACACCTTGAATATTGGGATTAGTAGGAGAGTAAAGTAATGTTTGCCAATCGCTTTCTTTTGCTAAAAAATTCAATTGTGGCAACATTTCTCCATCTTTTCCAGGGAAAAAATTCTTTAATAAATGGGGCGGCATTTCTATATCAATACCCAAAATTCTTTGGGAATGCTGATAGAAAACATCAATTTTTTGCTGCATTCCACCACCAGAAATAAAGGTATTTCTATTTCCTCTCCCTATCTGTCTATACGTATCTGTATACATCCCTAAAGCTAAGGCATGAAATTGCAAGGGATGATGATTAATTGGGGTTTTTAACACCATATCATGATGATAGTCTTTGTCAAAAATACACAACCACAGTTGAGGATAGACTTCAATTGTGCGATAGTAGCCTCTACCAAGGTGTTTGGGCATTTGATCGAGATATTCATCTGCTTCTAACCCTGGGGATGCTTCCCTATTTCCCTTGCTTGCTTTTAAAAGTTCATTGTAGTCTTGACTACTTACAGTAATCGTCATTGTCAGGAATTGCCTACTTAATGATAATTATTTGCAATAATCATAGCATTAAGTTGAGCAGTAATGAAATCAGAATGTCAAGGTAAGTATGGTTAGATATTTAATAGGATTTCACTAAAATACTTCATGCGGCGTGACTCAATTTTTTACAAGCTATTTCAACAATCACCAACTCTGTTGTTTGAATTGTTAACTAATCCTCCCACTAATGCTGAGGCCTATCGGTTTGATTCAGTAGCAGTCAAAGAACCAAAGTTTGAAATTGATGGGGTCTTTTTGCCACCAGAGGATGAAAGACCAGGGATAGTTTATTTTTGTGAGGTACAATTTCAAAGGGATGAACAGCTTTATGAAAGGGTATTTGCAGAATCATCATTATATTTCTATCGTCAGCGTAATAGATTTACAGATTGGCAAGTCGTGATTATTTACCCTTCTCGTAGTATCGAGCAAAGCGATATTTATCCCCATAGAAATCACCTGAATGGCGACCAAGTGCATCGTATATATTTAGATGAGTTGGGGGATATTCGCTCTTTACCTATATGGGTGGCTTTAATGGTGTTAACTACCCTTGATGATGAGCAAGCACCACAGGAAGCAAGGTATTTGCTTACAAGAAGTCAACAAGAAATACCTCAACTCCAAAATCGCGCCATAATAGAGCTATTGACAACTATCATGGTCTACAAGTTTGAAGATAAAAGTCAACGGGAGGTTGAAGAGATGTTAGGGATTACACTCAAAGAAACAAGAGTTTACCGTGAAATTAAGGAAGAAGGACGAGAAGAAGGACGGGAAGAAGGACGGGAAGAAGGGCGAGAAGAAGGAGAAAAATCGCTTGTTCTGCGTCAATTAACTCGTCGTGTGGGAGAATTATCTCCAGAGGTGCGTCAGCAAGTTGAATCTTTGTCCTTAGAACAATTGGAAAATCTTGGCGAAGCACTGTTAGATTTTCAGGGAATGGCTGATTTAGAGGCTTGGTTTAATCGCTGAAGTTGAGTCAGGATCATCCTAAAAAGAGATAATCGCCGCTACCTTTCCCCTGGTGGAATTTGTGCGAAAATAGCAGCTTGTAACACTTCAGGTAATTTTTTCCAAGCTACGTTACCTTTGGGACTCTTAATATACAATTGCATAAATTCTAGTAATGATGCTGCGCTTTCTTCTGGAGTCAAATTGACGAAAAGATAGGTGGGTTTGTCTGGGTGGGAAGCCGCTACAACACAGCCGTAATTACAAGCCCACAAACATTCAACGGGTTTAATCTCTAGTTCATTTAGTGAATCTTTTTCTTTACATAAATTATTTAGTTTGTCAAGTAAAAATTCACCATCAAAAGGGGGATTTTCTGGTCTTTCTTGGGAGGAATGATGACAAGATTTACAGACAAATAGGTTATATTTCGGCATGATTTTCAAGAATGTTAAAGATGTATTTATCAAGGTCATCAAGCATTGCATAAGCTGCAAGCATATTCAGCCCCCGCCAAACGGAAAAATCTACTAGATAAACTTGATTTTGTTGCACAGCGTTGATTTTAGACCATAAAGGTTTTTGCTGAAGTTTTTTGATAACAGTGTAGTCATCTTTTCGTAGTGGTGCAATAAACAAGATATTGCTATTAATCTTGGGTAATAGTTCTTCCGAAAGAGGTAAATCATAATCACCAGATTCGGCAAATATAGGGTTTAATATCCCAATATCATTTAAAATTTCACATGCAAAAGATTTTTGACGAGTTATAACTACTTGTCCGGCAGCGACATAAGCAAATGATATGCTATTCTTTTGTTGGTTATTACCAATTGCTAGCTTTAATTGGTTAACACGTTGGTGATAGTAATTTATTAGTTGAATACCTGTTGCTGTTTTGTTTAAAATTCTGGCAGTATCTTGAATGTGTTGTTTCCAGTTCCCTCTAGTTTCGACCCAAGGTAGCACTACTGTCGGTGCGATTTGTGCAGCATATTTATAAATCCCTGCAAATCCTGGATGGGAAATTACAATAATTAAATCGGGATTAAGTAATACAAGTTTTTCTAAATTAATTTGACCACTAGAACTATGTAAAATTTCTACTCCCTCTGCTTTTCCTTGAAAGTAAGGAAAGTTATCTTCTATTTCCGTTGTAATCCAAGTGGCTATAGGTTTGGTGTCTAAGGCTAAAAGTGCAGCAAAACTATTAAAATCTAAGGTGACGATTCGTTGGGGGTTGAGGGGAATGCAAGTTTCTCCTTGGACGTGTTGGACTACTCGACATTTTGCGTTTTGTTGTGGAGATATTGAGTTTTTTGCTTCATAGGTAAAACTTTTACTACTAGCCCAAGTAGCAGTAAATATCAAAATACTTAATAAGAATAGGATAACAAAGCGATGTGAAATTATTTTCATAGATTTGTGCTTGATAAAACAGAATTGGTACACATCTCCAGAAATTGAGAAGATTATGGTTTCTGAAGATGTCTAAATAAATCCTTCTAGCTTTTATCCTCCAGTGTGAGTTAGAAAATTATGCAATTGTCAAAACGTCCAAGAAACTGTTCCCTGGACTGTAAATGGTTCACCAGGAGAGACGCGCAAACGATTGAAAGCATTTTCAAAATAATCTACGTCGAAGAGATTTCTGATATTAATAGCCGCACGGAATCTATCTTGTTTGTAGAAGATAGCGGCATTAGTTGTTAAATAGCTAGGTACTTCAAATGTATTTCCAGCATCTCCAGCGCGATCGCCTACATAAAACAATCCTAAACCAAAGCCTAAACCTTGCAAATTACCTCGCTGAATTTCGTAGGTTGTCCATAAGCTAGCAGCATGGGGCGTTGTCCGTTGCACGCGGTTGCCTACGGGAATGCTATTATCTTGGGTGACACGGGCATCGTTATAGGCATAACTAGCAAACACATTCCATCCTGGTAGTATTTCACCTGTAAGGCTGAGTTCAATACCTTGGCTGCGCTGTTCTCCAGTTTGCACAGAAAAACCTACATTATTTGGGTCTTCAGTTAAAACGTTCGATTGGGTAATGTCATAGAAAGCTAGTGTAGCCGAAAGCCTGTCATGAAAATCTGTTTTCACCCCAACTTCGTACTGTGTCCCCTTTGTCGGCTCAAAGTCACTCCCATCAAAGGCTTGACCAATAGCAGGTTCAAAGGAGCGACTATAGTTGGCATAAAGAGAAATAGCCGGGATTGGCTGATATACAATACCTATACGGGGACTAAAAGCACTACCTGATTGACTGGTTTCGGTTGCGGCGAGAAAATCTCTGTTGGTTTGGGTGAAGGTATCAAATCGACCGCTCAGGAGTAATTTTAAATTATCGGCGATCGCTACCTGGTCTTGTATGATGATGCCAAGTTCATCAGTGACGGTGTTCGTATCAAGTTCAAATGTGACTGCTCCTGGCGCTTGACCGTAAATCGGATTAAATAAGTCAATGGGTGCGCCGGTTCTACTTGTAAATTTTAAGGTATTGTTCAGCCTTCCTAAATCGATACCAAATAGTAATTGATGTTCGATTGCACCTGTGGCAAACTTACCGATCACATTTGTTGTGAATCTATAGTCACGATAGCGATCGTTGGAATCGTTAGCTGTTCTCAGTAAGGTACGATTATCAGCAAGCAGTCTCGTACCAACGTTAACACCAGTACCATCATAATTCAGGTAGCCATACCGAAAAGAATTATTTAATGACCAATTTTCATTAAATTTATGCTCTAATCTATATCCTAGTCTGGTATTTGTTACATTCAGCTCGCCTTCATTGGTAATGCGAGTACGAGGTATTTCGCCATTAGGATTAGAAAAGATAGTTCCAATCGCCGGTAAGCCTAAATTGTAGTTTTCTTGCTCTAAGTATTTATAACTTCCTTCAATAATCAGATTTGTGTTTTTGCTCAGTTCTAAACTCAAAACTGGCGCAATTACCAAGTTTCGAGTTTGGCTCAAATCTGTAAAAAACCATTCGCCACAAGTTAAAAATAATTGAATTTTGTCAATACATCTTTGTAAATAAAAATCCCTGCATAAGAATAATAATTGGTGGTAAGGGGAAGGAGGAAGGCGAC
>NZ_JACJRU010000017.1 GCF_014697425.1 Nostoc sp. FACHB-110 | reverse complement strand
AATGAAGGGGTGGACACTATCAATGGTGGCGATGGTGATGACAGTATCTATGTGGTTAACAGCGTAGATCAAGTTGACGGTGGTACAGGAGTGGATGTTTTGGATATTGATACCACCTCCATCACCAGCAACGTCACCATCTTGTACACCAGTGCTAGCACTGGCGGCACAATTTCGGATGGCATCACCACCAGAACCATTAAAAATATCGAAGATGCCAGAATTGATACAGGTATTGGCAACGACACCATCAACTTATCGGCTTTGGCGAGTGAGGTGACAGTTTACGGTGGTGCTGGGAATGATGTGATTACTGGCACTAACGTTGATGATTCTTTCTTCGGTGATTACCTCTATGGTGAAGCCGGGAACGACACCCTCAATGGTGGCGCAGGTGATGACGTTCTTTATGGCGGTACTGGATTCGATCGTTTTGTCTTTAGCTCTTTGGCTAATGGAATTGATAGGATCTATGATTTTAGCGTGGTTGATGATACTATCGTTGTCTCTGCTGCTGGTTTTGGTGGGGGATTGGTTGCTGGTGCTGCGATCGCAACTAATCAATTTGTTATCGGTACAGCAGCCACTACAGCTAATCAGCGTTTTATTTACTCTCAAAGCAATGGCGCGCTCTTCTTTGATAGAGATGGTACAGGCTCATCTGCACAAGTTCAAATTGCTAGTCTCAGTACCGGACTAGCTTTAACTAATGCTGATATCTTTGTTAGTGCTTAGTTAGGCAATTTTTATTTCATTCCAAGTTACAGCCAACGATAGTAATCTTGGATGAGAGTAAAGAGTAGGACGTGGGGAATTGAAAATCAATTCCCCTTTTATAAAAATTGGTAATTATCTATAGTTTGACCAATTTTATGTATAAACTCAATTGGATAATTGAAAAAAATAATTTGAATACAATATAAATAAATACAATATCAATTATTAATTTATAGTAGATTAACAATTACTCGCTTGTATAAACTCAATCCAAGTCTTATTAAACAGGTGTTGCGCTACATTCAAATAGGACTTACGCAGACTCTACGATTTTTTGGCGTTCTTGGCGACTTGGCGGTTCGATAAATTAAGCTTTTTGAGAATTTTTGCGTAAGTCCTGTCAAACACTAGTAAAATTATAAATTCACCCATCAACAAGCATATAAAAAAGTGTTTTTTGAAACAAACTTAGGCTCGAATTAAGATTTTAATAACAAATATTGAATTTTGGATATTTATTTTAGTGCGGAATATCTATTACGTGCAAATGGAAGATTAGTAGTTTAAAAAATCACCTGATTCATCAAGGTAATTATGACATCAATAGCAGGTAAGATAGTGCTTTTAACTGGAGCATCTGGTGGTATTGGCTCATTTATTGCCCATGCTTTAGCAAAAGAGCAAGCTACTGTAGTCGCTGTTTCTCGCTCACAAATAAAACTCAATGATATATGTACAGAAATAGAAGCTTCAGGTTGTAAAGCTATCAGCATACCATTTGATATTAGCCAAGTAGCAGAATTACCAAATTTAGTGCAGCAAATTAATCAAATTGCCGGAGGAATTGATATTTTAATTAATAATGCTGCTATTGAAAAATATCGACCTTTTCATCAATATACTTTGCCAGATATTCAGTCTATTTTGACTACAAATCTGATTGCTAGCATGGAATTAACACGTTTGATTTTACCAAGTATGTTAGCTCGCAATAGTGGTCATATTGTGAATATTGCTTCTGGTTCCGGCAAAAAAGGAATGCCTTATAACAGCATTTATTCAGCCAGTAAAGCAGGTTTAATTATGTGGACTGATGCTTTGCGCCAAGAATTAGCTGATACAAATATTGGCGTATCGGTTGTGTGTCCTGGCTATACTGCTGCAGGAATGTTTTCGGCTTTAGGAGTAGCTGCGCCTAGTTTAGCGCGTGTTGCACCACCAAAAGAAGTGGCGATCGCAATTTTAAATGCCATCAAACAAAACCAAGCCGAAGTAATTGTAGATGGCTTTGTTTCAAAAATTTTATTTTCTAACTTCCAGCTTTTTCCTAAGTTTGGTGACTTAGTTTTTCAGTGGATAGGTGTAAAAGCAGTCAACAAAATTTGTGCTGAAAAGCAAATGCGTGGTTCATAGCTTAATAACTCTATGGTGGGCATAAATCACTAAATTCTGATTTATATAGGACTCATATTTGATTTTTGAAATACACGTAGGATGTGTTAGCGCGATTCGTAACACATCTACTGCAAATCTTATAATGCGTTACGGCTTACGCCTAACACTTACTACATATACTAATCTGCTTAATTATTTGGGGTAAAAATGTCGCATAATCATTACGATTTTATCATCATTGGTACTGGTGCGGGTGGTGGTACTTTAGCATATAAGTTAGCACCCAGTGGTAAGAAAATTTTAGTATTAGAACAAGGCGATTTCTTACCTAGAGAAAAGCAAAATTGGGATACCAAACAAGTTTTACAAAAAGGACGTTATCGTACCAGCGATATTTGGTATGACAAAGATGGTAAACCTATCAATCCAGCCGCGCATTATTATGTAGGTGGCAATACAAAGTTTTATGGTGGTGCGCTGTTTAGATTACGCGAACAAGACTTTGAAAAAGTGCTTCATCAAGGTGGAATTTCTCCTGAATGGCCTTTAAAATATCAAGATTTCGCCCCTTATTATGACCAAGCAGAGAAACTCTACGAGGTACATGGTAAACGTGGTTTAGACCCCACCGAACCACCAACTAATCAAGATTATCCTTTTGCGGCTATTAGTCACGAACCTTATATTGAAGAAATTTATTACAGTCTCAAAAACCAAGGTTTACATCCCTTTAATTTGCCTTTAGCTGTTAAATTAAACGAAGTTCATCGCCATTTAAGTGCTTGTATTCGTTGTGATACGTGCGATGGTTTTCCTTGTATGATTAATGCTAAAGGTGATGCTGATGTTAATGGTATACGTCCCGCGATCGCCTATAATCATCTCACATTAATTACCCAAGCAAAAGTTACACGTTTACACACTAACGCTTCTGGTCGAGAAATCACCCAAGTAGAAGCAGAAATTAATGGTCAGCATCAAATATTTTCTGCCAATATTGTGGTTGTAGCTGGAGGTGCAATTAACTCCGCCGCATTATTATTAAAATCTGCCAACGACCAACACCCGCACGGTTTAGCTAACAGTTCTCAACTTGTCGGACGTAATTATATGGTACATAATTGTGCCGTAGTTATGACCTTAAGCACAAAATCTAATCCGACAGTTTTTCCCAAGACTTTAGCCCTTACCGATTTTTATTGGGGCGAAAAAGATTTTGACTATCCAATGGGTAGTGTACAATCTCTAGGCAATATTCATAAAGATAGAATTATTGCTTATGGGCCGCCATTAATGCCAAATATGGTAGCTGAAAAAATCGCTAACCATTCTATTGCTTGGTGGGTAATGAATGAAGATTTACCAGATGTGAATAATCGTGTATCTGTTCAGGACGATAAAATAGTTATTGACTATAAAAATAACAATGAAGTCGCATTTAATCGTTTAATTGAACGTTGGACAGAAATTTTAAAATCTATTAATCAAGATTCACAAAGTAAACAATTTTCATTACATATTACGCAAAATCTTAGTTTAGATGCAGTTGGACATCAATGCGGAACTTGTCGTTTTGGTGAAGACCCCAAAACTTCTGTATTAGATATTAATTGCCGCACCCACGATGTTGATAATCTCTATGTTGTTGATGGGAGTTTTTTCCCTTCTAGTGCTGCTGTTAATCCAGCGTTAACGATTATGGCTAATGCTTTGCGCGTAGGTGAACATCTGTTAGCAAGAATGAAATAGTTAATAGGAGATAGGGAACAGTCAGCTTTAATACTGCTACTTTTAGCCCACTGCATAGTCACTCATTTCACGCATGAAAGGAGGATAAAAACCTAGCACAATATCTTGTTTTGGTATGCCTAAACACATATCTTGCACCAAGCGACTGAAGTCGCGGCTACACAGGCAAAACACGCCTGCGCGGGTTCCAAACCCTTGATATTGCGTTAGTCCGCGTAGGCGGACTTCGTTTGTATAGCCACGAATTCTATTCGCTGGGACTAGGTGCAAGATGTGAATAAATCAACTAAATCTGCCGCAATATCATGTTCTGTTGAATTGTAAAAAATCCAGATTTTTTCATTCCGAATGTCAATATGTATCACACAGTGATGCACCCAGCGCTTATTCTGCCACCCTAAATGCACAATTTGGTAATGATTTCGCTGCGTATCAAAAATAGTCTCAACCTCAATTTCACCATAAGCTGGCTTACTTTGTGCGTAACCCATTAACAATTGCTGTACAATTTGCTGATATTTAGTTAATTTATCCCTCACTCCTTCCATACAACAGAAAATCCGATTTAGAGGTGCAATTAAAACCTATCACACCAAGCTATCATAGCTCGAAAAATTAAAACTCCTACCATTTAGGTAGGAGTAGCCAACAAGGATGTTATTTATTTACAATCCTCTGTTTAAACAAGTGTTGGTTTTTTACCCTTTGTGGTTTCCACAACCTCGTAAAGCTTGGCTTCAAACTTCTCCATACAACTAGACCAATCATACTGAAGGATAGAAGGACGAGCCTCTTTACTCATAGCGGCTTTGAGTTCAGGATTCTCGAGAATTGCAATCACCTTTTGAGCAAAATCTGCTGGGTTATTCGGTTCTGCTAAAAAGCCATTACGACCAACAAATACTTGTTCTGATGTTGAGGGTGCAGTCACCGCGACTACAGGAGTTCCTGAAGCTAAAGCTTCGTTAGTTGTCGTGCAGAAGTTTTCTGTCACAGAGGGGTTAACAAATACATCTGCACGGGCAAACCAACCAAGTAATTCTGTACCGTGAGACTCACCCCAAATAGTAATTCCCGAGCCGAATTTTGCTGCACGTCGGCGGATTTCTGCATCTAAGGGGCCGCTACCCACAATCACTAAATGGACATCGGGAATTTTGGCAGCAATGCTAGGAAAAGCATCGATAAGTTGGGTGACATTTTTTTCTGCTGTCACACGTCCGACAAACAATAATGTCGGTCTGTTGTCGTTAGGAATGGGGTCATGAACTATGTTACGCGGGTGGAATTTCTCGCAGTTAATTCCTTGATAAGGTAAATATTCACTACGTTTACATTGTAGTTTTTGATATTTAATTAATTGTTCGCGGGAAGAAAATAAATTGAGGTCGTAAGTCTCACTAAACTGCTTCACCAAAAGGGGAATAATTGGACGTAAAAAGCTGAAAAATACATCTCCTAAGTAATATCTGATATAAGCAACGATATCAGTGTGAAAAACAGAGATGATTGGTGTGTGGTTTTTTTTGGCGTATTTCACACCCACAGGACGACCATATCCTTGTAAAAAGCCTGAGTATAATCCTCGCATTTGGGCAGCTTCTTCAACCACAATAATATCTGGTTGAAATTGCGCCAATAATTTAGTATCACTCCAATGGCGATAGTTTAATGGTTGGGGTAGAGACTTATAAAAGATTAACGGTTGTGTGGGAAATGAGTAAGCAGAAAAATTAGGAAAAGATTGTAACTCTTCTAGCCCAGGCATGGGGCGATCGCTAATTTTTTTGGGATACTTATTGTTAATTTGGGGGTGAACCAGCAAAACTTGATGTCCCTGTTGTAGCAACCAGCGAACTCTCTGATGGACTGCTACAGAAACCCCTGTGAGGAAAGGTGCGTACAATCCTGTAAATAAAGCAATGCGTAGCTTTTGCTGAGGCATAATTGGAGTTAATTTGTTATTTTTTGAGAGCTAAATCAGTGTTGAAAAACTGAACTACCTACTCACACCAAAAAGAATTAAATTGAGGATTTACGCATTGACAACCTGTTACACATAAAGCTTGCATATTTAATGGTGTTGACCGTTGACAGTGAACGGCCAACAACCCTATGAAGTGGTGATGTGTTTTAGCTTAGAGATTCATTTGTGATGCTCAGTTTAGAGAGAAATTTTGCGATCGCTTGGTTGATCTATCATCTGATAAGGACGATATTCTAACAGTCGGATATTCCAAGGGCCTTGAACTTGATAAGTCACGCCACGCCAATGGACTGTAGGCATCTGAAACGATGCTAGCATTGCTAACCCATAAATCCATTGGGTAAAGGGAAGCGCTAGAGCTATTTTCAAAATGACGGCTACAGATAATTTTGTCACCTGTTGACCTTGAGCGCGAATTTCTGGTTGTACTGCTAACTCTAAAATTAGAATTAGCATAACTAACGCCAGCATATAGCTAACATACCAACTAAAAGCTAAATTCGCACTATCTCCATCTCCACTTAAGAAGGCAATAAAGAATACTATCAGTAAGAGATTTGGCAACAAAATTGTAAACAGCACATCAGCTGCTACAGCCGACCATAAAGGATGGTACAAGCGTGAAGATAACAATTGACGTTGAAACCAGTATCTTAAACTTGGTAAATCACACTCTTCCTTATTCAACATAATCAAAGAAGGCACAAACTTAACTTGCAGTTTGTGTTTACCCAAGACACTCCGAATCATCGTATCTTCGCCAAAAGCTTTACTCCATTTATCTAGCAGTCCAGTTTGACGCAACACGGCTGTTTTAATCGCCAAAGTTCCGCCCCAAGGAATGCCATAGAGAAACATTTGTACAAGTGCCGATACATTCCAAATGTAGCGTACTAAAGTACCCCAATACCTACCAGTTGGAATGTACCAACGATTGCCTGTAGTTGCGCCTACTTTGGGGTTATTGAGAGGTGTAACTAATTGCCGCAGCCAATTGGGATGCACGACTGTATCAGCATCAACTAAAGCCACAACCTCGTAAGACTCATCGAGTTCTGAGACAGCCTGGATAAGGGAACTACATTTGAGACTGCAAGTGTTGTGGACTATTTTGAGTGGTTTTATTTCAACATTAGTTGCGCCTATTGCGTTGATAGTATCGTGGGCAATTTGCCATGCAGGGTCTTCGACACTATCAACAACTAACTTAATATCATATTGAGGATAGTTCTGATGAATTAGCGATCGCAAGCAATTTGGTAAAAACGGATCAGCACCACGTAGACAAAGAATCACCGCCGTTTTTGGCAGTTCTTTATCTAATAATGGGTCTTGTGGTTGTGAAGATAGACACCACAATAACGCCAGTACAGAACACACCTGAATTCCTAACCAACTCAACAAACACCTAGACAAAAATATTATCAACTCATTCATGTTTGATAAACTCTACGCAATTGCATCTGAAACATGAGCCATAAATGACTCTTTTGACTCAACAAAATAAACAGTCAACTGACGCAGGATTTACACAGAGTTTGTTAGGATTTTGGACTTTTAGATCCCCCCAGTGGTTTACCAACCCAAAATTACTGTGTAGCCCCAGCAAGGGAGCAGGGGGGAAGGAAATTACTCTCTCCTCTGCCCCTCTGCTCCCCTGCCAACCACCTAGCAAAGTTGCCTTGCCAGACTAATAGCCTCTCACAAAGATATTTTGCTATCTACTGGTTGATCCAAAAAATCATAGGCGTGGTATTCAACTAATCGGATATTCCAAGGGCCTTGCACACGATAAATTGCACCCCGCCATTTAACAGTGGATCTCAACAAAGAAGCAAGCATAGCTAAACCATACACCCATTGTGTCAACGGGACGACAAGCAACATTTTTAATATTGCGCCAACTGATAATTTCGCAGCTGTTTGACCTTGCGCCAAGATTACTGGTCTAACTCCTAACTCTAATACCAACATGAGCAAGAGTAGTCCAACAGTGTAGATGCTATAAGAGCGAAACAATAAAGCTGCTGTTTGCCATTGTTCATCCCACAATGCTATTAGCAATAACACAACGACTGTAGTCGGAAATAAAATACTAGAAACTAAATCACCAATTACAGCTAACCATTGAGGGTGATAAAGTCGAGAGTATAAAAAAAGGCGTTTGAGATGATCGATTAAGCCTAATAAATCACACTCTTCTCGATTGAGCATGACTAAAGAAGGGACAAACTTGATTTGCATTCCGTGTTTTTTCAAAACTTTGTGCATCATCAAGTCTTCATTCAAAGCTTTTCCCCACATATCCAGCATTCCTGTGTGGCGCAATACTTCTGTTTTGACTGCTAAAGTACCACCCCAAGGAATGCCAAATAAAAACATCTGGACAACTGTAGAGACATTACCTGCATAGCGCACTAAAGAACCCCAATACTTACCACTGGGTATATACCAACGATTACCCGTAGTCGCGCCTACTTTGGGATGAGATAAAGGACTAACTAATTCTCGTAACCAGTTAGAATGAACTACTGTATCCGCATCAACAAAAGCCACCACTTCGTAAGTATCATCTAATTCGGAAATGACTTGTAATAGTGCGCTACATTTAAGACTACAATTGTGGCGAATTACTCTTAAATAATTGATTTCAGCGTTTTTTGCTCCTAACTGATGAATTGTATCGGAGGCTATTTGCCAGGCTGGGTCTGCTTGACTATCAACAATGAGCTTTAAAGTATATTGTGCATAGTTTTGCGTGAGAAGCGATCGCAAACATTCAGACAAAAACGGATCGGCTCCACGTAAACAAAGAATCACCGCCGTTTTGGGTAGTTGCTCATCTGATAATATTGTTTTTTTGCCCAAGTGCAAGTACAACAAAAATACAATCGCTAGACACACCTGAATAGCCAGCCAACTCAGCAAAGACTTAGACAGGAATATCGTCAAAGCTTCCATGAATTTAGAGGAAAGGGGTTGAGGAGGGGTGTAGGGGTGTGAGGGTGTAAGGGGGTAGGGATGGAAATAAAAACGGATGATATTTACAAACCATCTTTTCATCCCCTATACCCATATACCCAGCTTTAACCAGAGTAGTTATTAAGGATCTAAAGAGTATTTCATGACTATATTTATGCTAGTGTTTTTGTTAACTACAAAGCTAGCGTCACGAAATTTTGGTGTACCTGTTTGAACAGAAACAGTAGGATTTTTAGAAATACCAAAGCCTTCTTTAGGGATACCGAAGAAGTCTGTATTTAATTTGCGATCGCCATTTTGATCGTCAACAATTGCTACTGCATACGTACCATGTTTTAAACCAGTGAATTTTTTAACTACAGTGTTACCTGTAATTTTGGCACAACCACTTTGGACTTCACTTTTATCGCTCATTGGGAAACCTTTTTCGCCAGCGTAAATGCGGAAGCACACATCACCTTTTTGATGGCGAATATTTTTGACGACAATAGTGAGGGTTGCAGTTTGTTCTGCGGTTACTGGTTTAATACAATAAATGCTGATTAAAGAAGAAAGTACAAAGTAAGACCAATGTGCAATTTTACGCATGATGATTCATGAAGAGGTAATGTTTATCTTTTAACGCAGAGGTGCGCTGAGGTTAACGCGGAGGTACGCTAAGTATCTACCTAATCTCTGGACTATTTACTCTGCGTCTTTGGTGCTCTTGGCGGTTCGTAAAAAAATTAAGTCAATGATAGCCGATTACACTACTTAACTAATTTTTGAATGTCTGTTTTCTGCACCCATTCCGATGTTCTCCGCAAGCCTTCTTCTAGATCAATTTTGGGTTTGTAATCTAATACAGTTTGGGCTTTAGCAATAGAATAAGCGTAGGGGCGGGTCATAAAATCAACTGATTCTGGGAGAATATCAGCTTTTTTCCGAAATAGTTTTTGTCCTTGACTGCGGATTTTGAGAAATAGTTTGATTTCATCTTTGGGTACAGACATCGGAGTCTGTAAACCTTCAGTTGCAGCCAAGCGCATGAAATACTCTTTCCAGGTAGTTTGTTGACCGTCGGTAATGTTAAAAACTTCGCCGTAAGCTTCTTTTTGAATGGCTAAAAAGATGGCATCAATCAGATTATCTATATATAGATGGTTGATGACTCCTTGACCATCGTTAGCATAAGCAAATAGCTTTTGACGCATCATCAAAAGTGGTCTGATGATCCAAGGGATACAGCCAGGGCCATAGACATCACCAGCACGAATTACAATCACACCAAAGTCTGGCGGAGAGTTGAGGGGTAACAATTCTTGTTCGGCTTCGATTTTGGTCTGACAGTAAGGATTATTATCGCCAGATAACGGGCCAGTTTCGCTTATGCCGTTGGGATAATCAAAGCCATATACCATCGTACTGGAGAGATGGACGAAGGTTTTAACACCAGCATTTTTGGCGGCTTTTGCTATGTTGAGAGTACCGTTAACGTTGATGTCGCGGAACTCTTTGATGGGGCCTGCTTCTTGGGTAAGTTGTGCTGTGTGGAGAACGATATCGACTCCCTGACAAGCTTTTTGGGCAATTTTTGGGTCGGTAATGTTACCCGCGATCGCTTCTACATTGAGATTTTGTGGTATCTTGCGATCGCTAGAACTTTGCAACCCGCGCACTTTCATTCCCTGCGCTATGGCTAACTCGGCTGCACGCAACCCGATAAAATCATCAATCCCAGTAATCAGGAGAGTTTTGTTTTGTAAGTTCATCAGGGGTTATTATTTTACTAAAGTTTGAATCTTCACATAGAAGCATGAAGCTAAAGCCTGAATTAATTTCATACTTCATACTTCATACTTTTAGAAAATATCTGCCGGGTCAGCAGAACGCAATTTATTAATCGCCAGTGCGCCAGATGTAATACACATCAAGACTGCTGAGATAAAAACTATCAAGGCATTTGTAGCATTCATCATGATGGGTAATTTTGTTGACTCCATTGCAAAGTCGTACAAAATTATGGAAGTTAAAAATCCGGGAATATATGAGAGAAATGCCAAGATTAATGCTTGTTGAAATACAACTTTTAACAAATAAGAATTGGGATAACCAATGGCTTTTAATGTCGCATAAGCAATAAATTGAGTGGCAATATTACTGTAGAGAATTTGATAAACAATCACTACACCTACAACAGAAGCCATTGTTAACATTAGGTTTAAAATAAAACCAATTGGTGTTCTATCAGCCCAATATTGTTTCTCAAAGTTGATAAAGCCTTGACGAGTAAAAACTAGAACATCATTCGGTAAATTGGCTTGCAAACTCTTGAGAACTTTTTCTTTATCAGCACCAGGTTTGAGAGTAATGATACCGATGTCAATTTTTTCGGCTGGGCGAGTATTGGGATTTATCCGCAAAAAAGTCGAGTCGCTGACAATTAAGTTTCCATCTACACCAAAGGAAGGGCCTAAGCTAAATAATCCCCCGACTCGCACGTTATAGCCAATTGGCCCATCAAAAGGAAAGATTTCAATTGTCTGTTCTGTATCTCCTTTATCAAAATTCGCAGCAATTGGCCCAAATTCTGGACGAGAATCGCGGTCAAATAGCATAACATCAGGAATTTTGAGCTTGTCCAAATTCTGCTCAATTTCTGGGATATTTAGTACCGGATTTCCTGGGTCAAAGCCAATCACATAAATAGAATATTTCTCGCCATTGACAGGATTTTTTAACTTGGCAAATTGCAAGTACATAGTGCTAACAGAGTCAACACCATCAAACCCCAAAGATTGATATAAACGAGTGCGAGAAAAGCTTTGATTAGATGTTAAAGACTTATATTGTGAACTAACTAAAAATAAGTCCCCGCGTAGGCTTTGATGAACGGCGGTTGCACTAGAATACAGTGCATCTTGAAACCCTAGCTGGACAAACATTAGCAGCACAATGAAGGCAATTCCGGCTACAGCAACGACAAAACGAATCTTTTGTTGGGCAAGCTGTAGCCATGCTAAAGGAATCTTGAAATTCATGGATTCATTTGTTATTTGTTATTTGGTAAGAATTCAGGAATCAGAATTCAGCGTCTGCTATACATGAATTTTCATAGTATTGCTGATCAATTCTGACTTCTAGATTTGAGATTCTGAATTCTTATATTCTTGGTTATTGTGACCATTGACTATTGACTAAATTTGAATAGATACATCCACTTGCAGATTTGTCATTCGAGCTACTTTTTGACTATCTGCGGGGTTATCGAGAGAGATTTTGACTTCAACAATTCTGCGGTCTGTATCAGACCTGGGGTTGAGGCTAAAAATGCTTTGTTTGTCAACTTGCCAACCAATTTCTTTCACAGTTCCTTGCAATTTTCCAGCAAATGCAGCACTGGTAATAGATGCTTTTTGACCTATACGTACTTTTTGAATATCGGTTTGATACACTTCTGCAACTACATACATTTGCGATATCTTACCGATTTCTGCAAAACCAGAAGTATTGATAACTTCGCCAGTTTTGGCGTGAATTTTGAGAATTTTACCGTCAATGGGAGCTTTAATGTATGTTAATTCGTAGTCAGCTTTGGCTTGTTTAATTCCTGTGACAGCACTTTTAACTTCTGTTTGCGCGGCTTCAACATCTACAGAACGCACTTCTTTAATACTGCTGAGTCTGGCTTGCGCTTCTTTTTGTTGGTCTTGTAGGGTGTTTTGTGTACGAGTCAGAGCAGCTTGAGCTTCGGTAAGTTGTTGCTGTGTGGTTTTGAGTTGTAAGGCTTTGCTGTCGGCGACAGACGCCGCGATCGCACCTTGTTTGTATAATTGCTGATAGCGATCGTTTTCTTTTTGAGCGTTATCAACTTCCGCTTTGATACGGTTAATAGTTGCTTGTTGTGTGGCAACTTCTCCTTTTAATTGAGATGCTAAATTCGCAATGCTGGCTTTTTGCGCCTCGATATCTCCAGATTTTGCCCCAGCTTTGACTTGTGCTAATTTAGCTTTGGCAACTTGTAATTTATCTAAAGATTGTTGTAAGGCTGCTGTGGCGCGGTCATAATCTTCTAAATACGCCAATACCTGCCCAGCTTTGACTTCATCTCCTTCTTTGACCAACAGTTTTTCCACACGTACACCGTTGATAGAATTAGGTGCAGACAAAAAAGTAACTTCACCTTCTGGCTGTAAACGTCCTAAAGCGGTGACTGCAACTTTTACAGGCGCGGGTTTTGGTGTTGTCGCCTGAGTAGTTTGCACTGCAACACGATTTGATTTTGGTGCAACAGTGTAAAAAGTTCCTAGCCCAGCCACAGCTACAGTAATAGAAGCTGCCAAAATTATTTGCCACCGACTCAAGGGTTTTGTAAACAAGTGGCCGTATCTTTTTAGTGCCATATTTTTATTCCAATCGTGCTATGCCAGGGAACAGCCGAAATGACTGATAATTAAGTAGAAAAATGAAGTCTGAAAATTTCCTTCTACTTCATAATTCACACTTCATACTTCATACTTGTTGTACGCCTTTACACCAATCTTGATAATTAATTGTGCGGATAACTAACAGAAGGCTGTACTCTAAATCTTTCTCAGTTTTAACTTAATTTCCTATCAAATCCAGTAGTCTAAATTACGATAACGCTAACCCAAAAATTTAAATTTTCTCAAATGAAGCGTTTAGAAAATTTGGATAAACTGTGTTCAATTATTGCAAAGTTGTTTACTATTGTCAACCAATTGACATTGCTTAAGTTAGGTTTTAATGACTCAGCCCTGCGGGTGTGAATAGGGAATAGGAAAAAATTAAAAGTAGGATTTCCTGATTATTTGTTACCAAAATTGTGTAATTACAAACACATTTTATAGGTAGCTTTTGTCAGACAGGTGAGGAAAATTAAAAAACACAAGTACCAGGAATAGTAAGAATTTTAACTCCTGGCTTCTGCCTTCTATATCGTCATAAATTTCAGGAACAAAATTCTAGATTTAAACTCACTAAATAAAATGTTTGAACTTGAATTCGCGTGTTATCTTGGTTGTTTTAACTGAACTTATATAAAAATGGTAATTATGCCTGTTATTGCTATCAATCAAATTCATATAGGTGCTAACCGCCGTCCTGTTAATGCTCATAAAGTTAGTGAGTTAAAAGAATCAATTAAAGCCAATGGTTTACTCAACCCCATCACAGTAGATCAGAATTTGACCTTGGTTGCTGGTTTACATCGCCTCACCGCTTGTCAGCTTTTGGGGTTAGAAAGCATCGAATGTAATGTTATTAACTATCAAGATGCTGACCAAGCGCGGCTGGCAGAAATTGACGAAAACCTTATTCGCAATGAGTTAGAACCCTTGGAGCGTTCAGAATTGTGGTTAGAGCGTGACCAGATTTTAGAGCGGATGGGGTTACGGGCGAAAGCGGGAGATAACCAACATACCCTCAAAGGTGGTGCAACCATTTCACCACCTAAAAGGACTATCGAATTGGCGAAGGAAGTTGGATACTCTGAGCGCACTTTTCAACATGGAAAGCAAATCGCTAAAAGTATCCATCCAGATGTGAAACAGATGATTAAAGGTACATCTCTAGCTGACAGTCCTACAATACTACTGAAAATTGCCAGGGCTGGTAGCGAAGAACGCAGTTTAGCCGAAACCGCACAAAAAGCTTTGGAATTAGCCCAAAAACAGGGAGATGAACCAGCAATTATCCAGCAAACACAATTAATTGCAGAAGCTAATAAAAAGCAAAAAGAGTTACAGATATCAGCCTTTAAAAGTGCTATGGCGGAGAAAGAAGCAAAATTAGCCATCAAAAAAGTGCAACGCCAGGTAGAACAAGCAATTGAGCAACCAAAAGCCAATGTAGAACCCGCCATCAAAGTTGGAGAAGAATGGATGTTGGGAAGACATTTGGTTTATTGTGGCGATACTTACACTTCACAGTTTCGGAATTTGTTACCTTCAGATGCAGCACTGGCGATCGCAACTGTATCCTCTACATGGCAACATAATTATTTAGTAGACGAAGCCAGGGTTGTAGCTGTCCTCCGTTCTGAAGGACAAATTTACGATTTTTACAAACATAACAAAATGCCATTTCAATATGAGTTGTTAGTAAATAACCTTTATATAGGCATTTTTTCACATCATGTGATCGCTAAACCCCAATCACCAATTCACATAGAAGGTATAGAAGGTGTTGTTAATTATTTAATAAATTTATACACCAGTCCCAATAATTTTATCATTGCGCCATTTATGGGGAATGGTGAAATATTGGCTACTTGTGAAAGGTTGGGACGCATCTGTTTTATTGGCGATGAAAATCAGCAATTAGTTAATCGCGGCGTGATGCGCTGGCAGCAATTGACTAGCAAGTTAGCAAAAAAAATGGTGAGTGTTTGATAAGTAGAAGGCAGGGGGCACACTTCGGCTACGCTCAGTGACCAGGAGGCAGAAGGCAGGAGGAGCTTTTGATATTAAACAGTTTTCTCTGATGAGCCTTAAATTTAATTCTGTTTACTACTTACCGTTAAATATTAATGAAAAGTTAGTTCTTGTGGGATGGGTGTCCTCACCCTTCCTAGATTTAGGGCGGGCTGTCCGTCCCACCCCACGGGGATCTGGAACACCTCATTTTCTGTAACGTTTTTAGCAGATATACATTTCAACACTCAAATGTTTGTAATTTGTCAAATGTCATCAAAATATTGTTTATACTGTACTTTCTAAAATTTTAATATTTGCTGATTACTAACTTATTGGTGTTGTTTTTTGCCTTATTTTAAAAATTCATCAAAAAGTCGAATCAAATTATGATGCTACGTTGAAAATACCAGATATATACCCATGTATTTGCTTATGAATTATCTACTGAATATGCTGATGGTGCTAATGGCTAGAAAATTAAGCTATAGTTGGATTCGAGAGAGCGATCGCGTAAATGCACAATCACCAAATATGAGTTTGCAAATATACTTAAATCCTCTGTTGTGTTTAACATTGCCATCTATCAAAAGCCGGATTTTTTTCTTAAAATCCCTTGAAGAAATGATTTAGTTTATGTGAAGTGTGTTATTCTTTTTATTAATTCAACTCTTCAAAGCCCAACGGAAACGGAACACATTTATTAAGCTTGAAGATGAGAAACATACTATACAAAGTCGCATCACTATCACCTTGTAACTGTTGATTAATTTCTGCAAATTACTGTGAAATTTAAAGTAGAGGTGATGTTCTTTCGGTAACGAACTTGTCAGCTTTTCTGGGTCGAATTCCGTACAATATATTATCCTGGACGTTGAAACTGGCTATGGCATTTATCAAGATACAGAACGTTGTCATTAATACCAGCTACGTTGCTGCTGTTAAGCTAGATAATCAAACGAGCTTGGGAGAAAAAAGCGTTTCTGTCCTCATAGCTACTCCTAAGTTTCCATTGTTCCAGCAGGATACAATCACACAAAACTTCTACCATTACGAATGGCTTGAATTCACTGGTCAAGCTGCTAACGCGCTTCAAGATTATTTTACCAGTTTCAACAACGTTATTGACTTGCTACCACAATATCAAGAGAAGTGTGAAGTGTGAAGTATGAAGTATGAAGTATGAAGTATGAAGTATGAAGTATGAAAAGCTTCATTCTTAATAAGTTGGTGGAAAACGTCATAACTAGGTTAAAGAACGTAAATATTTCTACTTTACCAATGACGAATGACCAAAGACAAATGACAAATAACATTTGTACCTACCAACTTAATTCTTCACCTCTATTTGTATTGTGTAGTGTTTGTTAGGAAAAAAGCATTTAGCCTTCATACATAGGATAGCTAGTTGCTTGTCACAACAGACAGATACTTTTTGACGGGTAACAAAGACTACTGTAGCTTCACAATCCACAGTAATTAAAACTGTCTATGTCCTATGTCTGCTTATTCAATTGATACTGCTTTGGCGGAATTAGAAGCCCAGATCAACAGTTGTGAAAAAACTTTGATTCGGTATATAGAGGAAAAAAAGATGACGACAGACAAACCAATGTCGATTAACAAACTTAACAGACAATTGCAACAAAATCCTATAGCTATTGTGGGCATGGCTTCGCTATTTGCGAAAGCCAGAAATTTGCGGGAATATTGGCAAAATATCATTAACAAAATCGATTGTATTACTGATGTTCCTTCTTCCCACTGGAGCGTAGAAGATTATTACGACCCCAACCCCAGAACCCCAGAAGATAAAACTTATTGTAAGCGCGGTGGTTTTATTCCAGAGGTTGATTTTAACCCAATGGAATTTGGGATTCCGCCCAGCATTTTAGAAGTAACTGATGTTTCGCAATTACTCAGTTTGGTAGTTGCAAAAGAAGCAATGGAAGATTCTGGCTATGGTGAATCTCGTGAGTTTAGCCGCGAAACAACTGGGGTAGTTCTTGGTGTGGCGATGGCTAAACAATTGGGAATGCCACTGGCTGCACGCTTAGAATATCCTATCTGGGAAAAGGTTCTTAAAAGCAGTGGTTTGTCTGACGAAGATACCAAAAAGATTGTTGACAAAATCAAAGCGGCTTATGTTAAGTGGGATGAAAACGCTTTCCCTGGAATGCTGGCTAACGTCGTGGCTGGACGCATCGCCAACCGCTTGAACTTCGGCGGAATTAACTGTGTAGTTGACGCAGCTTGTGCTAGTTCCTTTGGTGCTTTGAAATTAGCTATCAGTGAACTAATCGAACATCGCGCCGACATGATGCTGACTGGTGGTGTGGATACAGATAACACCATCATGGCTTATATCTCCTTCAGCAAAACCCCGGCGGTTTCTCCCAGTGAAAGTGTTAAACCCTTCGATGCTAAGTCTGATGGGATGATGCTGGGTGAAGGTATCGGGATGATTGTTCTCAAGCGTCTAGAAGATGCAGAAAGAGACAACGATAAAATCTACGCCGTAATTAAAGGCATCGGTACTTCTAGCGATGGCCGCTACAAGAGTATTTATGCACCTCGTAAAGAAGGGCAAGTAACAGCCTTGCGCCGCGCTTACGAAGATGCTGGGTTCTCTCCTGCTACCGTCGGTCTGATGGAAGCCCACGGTACTGGTACAATGGCAGGCGACCCGACTGAATTCGGTTCTTTAAGAGACTTCTTTAGCCAATACGACAACAAAAAGCAGCATATCGCTTTGGGTAGTGTGAAATCCCAAATCGGACACACCAAAGCGGCTGCGGGTGCGGCAAGTTTAATTAAAACTGCTTTGGCACTGCATCACAAAATTTTACCGCCAACTATTAACATTACCGAGCCGAACCCCAAACTCGACATTAACAACTCGGCATTTTATCTCAATACCGAAACCAGACCTTGGATACGTGCGGAAGGCGACGCGCCAAGACGTGCGGGTGTAAGTTCCTTCGGGTTTGGTGGGACAAACTACCACGTCGTTTTAGAAGAATACGAAGCGGGACAAAATCAGCCTTACCGCATACACAGCACACCCCAAGAAATTCTGCTGTTTGCGGCTAACCCAGCGCAACTACTCAGCAAGTGTGAAGCAGATTTATGGAAGTTGCAATCAGAAGGCGGCGACAGACACTTTTCTCAGTTGGTGCAAGATAGTCAATCTCTTGAAATTCCTCAAACTGCGGCGAGAGTTGGCTTTGTCGCTGAGAACCTACAAGAAGCTTGCAAGTTGCTGCAAATCAGCATTGACTGGTTGAAACTCAAAGGTGCAGCCGCATCTTGGGAACATCCCCAAGGTATTTACTACCGCGCCTCTGGAATGGAATTAGGCGGTAAAGTTGTCGCCCTGTTCTCTGGCCAAGGTTCCCAATACCTAGAAATGGGTCGGGAATTGGTGATGAACTTCCCCCAAATGCAACGGTTACATGGTTACATGGATAGCTTGTTGCTCAAAGATAACTTGCAGCCTCTCTCAGAAATTGTCTTCCCTCGCCCAACCTTTGAAGAAGCAGAGAAAAACGCTCAAGTTGCAGCACTACAACGTACAGAATACGCTCAACCTGCAATTGGTGTATTCAGTGCTGGGTTGTATTCCATCCTGCAAAAAGCTGGTTTCAAATCTGATTTTGTCGCCGGACATAGCTTTGGGGAACTAACAGCATTGTGGGCTGCGGGTGTATTGAGTGAGCAAGATTACTTGTTCTTGGTGAAATCTCGTGGTCAAGCGATGGCTGCACCAGAAGACCCAGACCATGACGCTGGTACAATGTTGGCTGTCAAAGAAGACATCAACAAAATCGAGCCAATACTGAAGCACTATCCGCAAGTATCCATTGCTAACTTTAATTCTCCGACTCAGGTAGTGTTGGCAGGGCCAACTGCAGAAATCGCTAAAGTGCGTCAGACTTTGCAAGAACAGGGATATGCGGCTGTACCGTTGCCTGTTTCCGCCGCCTTCCACACTTCACTGATTGCTTTTGCTCAGAAGTCCTTTGCGATCGCTACTAAATCAGTCAAATTTAATACTGCTACAATTCCAGTTTTCAGCAATGTTACTGGCAAGCCTTATCCCCAAGACCCCGCAGGAATGCAGCGCATCCTGGAAACTCACCTCGCAAGTTCGGTGTTGTTTAAACAGGAAATTGAAAATATCTACGCGGCTGGTGGTTCTTGCTTTGTGGAATTCGGGCCGAAGAGAATTCTGACTAACTTAGTTAAGGATATTTTAGGCGATCGCCCTCATCTTACCATCGCTTTGAATCCTAGCACTCAGAAGAATAGCGATCGTTCTCTGCGGGAAGCAGCAGTACAAATGCGCGTCATTGGGATGCAGTTGAAGAATCTTGACCCTTATCAAGTTCAACCTGTACTACCTGCTGAGAAGAAGAAAACTTTGAGTGTGCGTCTCAACGGGATTAACTACGTTTCGGAAAAAACTAGAAATGGTTTTAAAGAAGCGTTGGAGAGTGGACATAAGGTTTCTTTACAAAGTGCTGAGTTGAAAGTGCTGAGTGCTGAGTTGAAAGACCAGTTACAAGAGATTCCGCCCACAAGTGAAGAAAAGACTGAGAATTCTTCACCAGAATCAACACTCAGCACTCACACTTCGACTTCGCTCAGTGTACAGCACTCAGCACTCAATACTCACACTTCGACTTCGCTCAGTGTACAGCACTCAGCACTCAGCACTCAGCACTCAGCACTCAATATGAAACTAGCCCAGGAAACTGATATGCCAACACCTGAAAACTTGGTAAATTACCAGCGAATGCTAGAAAGCTTAGAGTACCTGCTGACCCAATTCCAGAAGAATCAATCTGATAATTTACAAACTCACGGTCAGTACCTCAACCATCAGATGGAATATACCAAAGCGTTCTTCCAACTGATGCAGCAGCAAAACGCTTTGTTCGCTAACGCCAAGTCTTCCCAAGAGGTAGCGCAACTGAAGCTAGTGGTGATGGAAGGTGTAGAACGCAGTATGATGCAGTTTCACAACCAACAAGGTGAAACCCTCCGCATCCATGAACAATATCTTCTGGAACAGGTAGAATACGCTAAAAACTTCTTCAATCTCATTCAGCAACAATATTCACAGTTGATTGCTGGTGGTGTTGCAGTTGAACCAACCTCTGTCAGCGATGCACCTGTACCTGTAACCACCAAAATTGTTGCACCCACTCCAATAGTTGAGCCTGTAGCGAAAAATGGCAATGGTAACGGTAATGGTCACAAACCTGTTGAAACACCAGTCGCACCAGTACCCCAGCCTGTAGCAGTTGCGCCTGCACCCGTAATTGAAACACCAGCACCCCAGCCTGTAGCAGTTGCACCTGCGCCTCAGCCTGTTGCTTTCACTCCCGCACCAGTTGTTCCAATTCCTGCACCTCAGCCTGTAGCTGTAGTTAGCGCACCTGTTGTAGCTGCGCCTGCGGTTGATGTCTCTGACTTAGACAAAAATTTGCTGGCTATTATCAGCGATAAAACTGGCTACCCAGTCGAAATGCTCGAATTAGAGATGGACATGGAAGCCGACTTGGGTATTGACTCCATCAAACGAGTTGAAATCTTGGGTGGCTTACAAGAAATGTATCCTAACTTACCCAAGCCCAACTTAGAAGAACTAGCAGAAAAACGTAGCATCGGCGACATCATTACATATCTGCAATCTAATGCTTCTGGAAGTGCTAATGTCGGAGTTGCAGTGTTACCCGCACCAGTCGCACCAGAAATGCCAGTTGTGCCTGTAATACCTGCACCTGAACCAGTAGTAATTGCTGAGACTCCACTTGTAGAAACTGTAGAAGATACCACCGATTACGCAGATATCGCCCAAACACTTCTAGCCATCACCAGCGATAAAACTGGCTACCCAGTCGAGATGCTGGAACTGGAAATGGACATGGAAGCGGACTTAGGTATCGACTCCATCAAACGGGTAGAAATTCTGGGAGCAATGCAAGAAACGTACCCCAACCTACCCAAACCCAACGTCGAAGACTTAGGTGATTTGCGAACCATCGGTCAAATAGTTGAGTATCTGCAACGCCTAGTTGCGGGTGAAAAAAAAAAGCCTGATTCTAACTGGAACTTCCAGCCAGTCCAAGTAATCGAAAACGTTGCGCGTCGTCCCGCGCAACTAAAAATCCTCCCCCTACCCGACAGCTTAGAGTTCAGTTTACCAGAGGGACACATCTGCTTAATCACAGATGATGGCTCCCTCACCACCTCCCACCTAGTCCAAACACTGTGCGATCGCGGTTGGAAAGTAGTAGTATTAAGCTTCCCCCAAGCCATCATCGCTCAACAAGCACCCTTACCTGCTGGTGTAGAACGTATCACCCTCGCAGATATGAGTGAAGAATTACTCCAACATAAATTATCCGCGATCGCAACTAATATTGGCACAATTGGCAGCTTCATTCACATCCATCCCCAGGCTGTAGAACAGGACAAAGCGATAGTTAAGCACATCTTCTTTGTAGCTAAACACCTGAAGAAAGCTCTTACCGAAACCGCCAATTATACTCGCAGTTCCTTCCTAACAGTCGTGCGCTTAGATGGAGCATTTGGGTTAGAGCATAATACCAATTATGGAGCGATCGCAGGTGGTTTATTCGGACTTACCAAAACCCTGAGATGGGAATGGCCAAAAGTATTCGCTCGCTCGATTGATTTGAGTCCGGCGATAGATGCACAAAAGTCGGCTGAACATATTATTGCCGAACTGTGTGACTCGAATCTTTATATCAATGAAGTGGGTTACGGTTCTCAAGGGCGAGTTACGTTGAAGGCTTCTATTAAGTAAAGTTTCGCGCAAAGGCGCAAAGGCGCAAAGAAAGAAGGGCGCAAAAGGTTTAGGGGAGTGTAAATGCTCCCCAATTCATCAACAAATCATCTGCGTCCATCTGCGTTCATCTGCGGTTTAAATTCTAAATCTTCAATAAACAAATATGACAACAGCAACTCAGGTTCGTTCCTCATCAGTATTTCTCGTCAGTGGTGGTGCGAAAGGAATCACCTCCCTCTGCGTTAAAAAACTTGCACAACAACAACCTTGCACATTTATCCTTCTCGGTCGTTCCGAAATTTTAGAAAACGAACCAGAATTCGCCAAAGATTGTTTTGAAGATGCTGCATTAAAAAAACGCATCATGGAAAATCTGCTCGCGCAAGGTGAGAAGCCTACACCCATGAGTGTGCAGAAAATATATAACAAAATTGCTTCTAGCCGCGAAATTAAACAGACAATAGCAGAAATTCAAGCAGCAGGCGCAAAAGTTGAATATCTGAGTGCTGATGTGACAAATGTTGCCGAACTACAACAAAAACTAGCAGCCACAGTTGCACGCACTGGCGCAATTACTGGCATTATTCACGGTGCTGGTAACTTAGCCGATAAATTAATTGAAAAGAAAACCGACCAAGACTTTGAAAAAGTTTATACCGCCAAAGTTCAAGGGCTAGAAAATTTACTGAATTGCGTTAACCCCAATCAACTAGAACAATTAGTATTGTTCTCCTCCGTAACTGGATTTTACGGGAATATTGGGCAATCGGATTATGCGATCGCTAACGAAATTCTCAACAAATCAGCCCATCTATTCAAACAAAAGCATCCCAATTGTCACGTAGTTGCAATCAACTGGGGCGGTTGGGATAGCGGGATGGTAACACCAGAACTCAAAAAAGCCTTCGCCGAACGGGGAATTGATATTATACCCATTGATATCGGCGCACAAATGTTGGTCAACGAACTGCATCCCGCCCACCATGACTCTACTCAAGTAGTTATCGGTAGCCCCACAATTCGCCCACCCGCACCCTTAGATGCAGAACTTAAAAGCTACCGCATTCGTCGCCGCATTGTATTAGAAGCAAATCCCTTCTTATATGATCATGTCATCGCTGGTTCCCCCGTATTACCAGCAACCTGCGCCATGTCTTGGATGATTAATGCTTGTGAAGAATTGCATCCAGGTTATCGCTATTTAAGTTGTAAAGAATTTAAAGTTCTCAAAGGAATTACCTTTGCTAATTCCAACGTCAGCGAACACATTCTCGAAGTTCAAGAACTTGCCAAAAGCGAATCGGAATTTGTCGAATTACAAACCACAATCTTAAGTAAAACACCCGAAGGCAAAACCCATTATCACTTCCGCGCCCAAATCAAAATCGTGCGGAAAATGCCAGAAGCCCCAGTTTACGAATCAGTAAACCTCACCGAAGATAACATCATCACCACCACTGGCACAGACTTTTATCAAAAAGATAGCTCCTCATTATTCCACGGCCCAGCATTCCAAAAAATCACCAGAGTAATCAACATTACCCCAGAAAAAATCACCGCCGAATGCTATTGGGCATCAATTTCTGCTCAAAAACAAGGGCAATTTCCTATCAATTGGCACAACCCTTATTGTAATGATTTAAGCACACAACCCTTATGGGTTTGGCTAAACCATTTCCATCAAGAAATTTGCTTACCAGGACAACTAACTCACTCCGAACAATTCCGCGCCTTACCTTGCGATGAAATCTTCTACGTTTCTTGCGAGGTTAAAGCAAAAACAGCCACAGGTGTAACCTCCGACTATTATATACACGACCGTGAAGGTAAAATTTACTCCCGTATCCTCGGAGCCAAAGCAGTAATTTGGCCTATGAGAATGATGAATAAATAATTAACATATAAACGCAGAGGCTCGCGGAGGTAAACGCAAAGTTACGCGGAGAATTATCTGCGTTTAAAATAGCAATAGTAAACTCATAACTCTCCTCTTCTCTGATATCTCTGCGCCTCTGTGGTTCGTTAAAAAATACTCTGAGAAAACAGACATCCCCACTCTCCGCGCCTTTGCGCCTTTGCGCGAAACAAATCCTTTCCACTCCGGGGAACACCGTAAATCTGAAAACCCAACCCAACGAGGACAACAACAGTGGAAAAAATAGCCATTATTGGTATATCCTGCCTATTTCCCGACGCAAACAATCCCGAACAATTTTGGCAGAATATTACCGACAAAAAAAACTCAACCTCAGAAGTTACACTCGCCGAAATTGGTGTTGATCCCACAATATTTTACGACTCTGCTAAAGGCAAACCGGAAAAAATTTACTTCCTCAAAGGTGGATTTATTCGCAACTTTCAATTCGACCCAAGCGAATATAATTTACCACCAACCTTAGTAAATAGCTTAGATAATACCTTTAAATGGTCACTCTACGCAGCTAAACAAGCAGTCCAACATAGCGGCTATTTAGGTAATCAACAAGCCCTCGCCAAATGCGGCGTAATTTTAGGAACCCTCTCCCTACCGACAAAACTTTCCAATCAATTATTATCCCCCATTTATCGCCGCACAATTGATGGTGCGATCGCTCAACTTATCCAAGACCAAGATTTCCATTTAGCCGCCATACCCCCAACCATCAAGCCATCGCCCTACAACGCGATGATATCCGGTTTACCCGCCGCCCTCATCGCTCAATCTCTCTCATTATCAGGCACTCACTTTTGTATAGATGCAGCTTGTTCCTCAGCCTTCTACTCCATCAAACTAGCATCGCACTACTTACAAACACGCAAAACCGACTTAATGCTGGCTGGTGCTATTAGTTGTTCCGATCCTCTATTCTTACGAATGCTCTTTTCCGGTATTCAAGGATATCCAGAAAACGGTATTAGCCGTCCTCTAGATAAAGCATCACGCGGCTTAATTACCTCCGAAGGCATCGGTATGGTAGTTCTCAAACGCTACAGTGATGCTGTCAGAGATGGCGATAATATTCTTGCTACTGTTTGCGGTAACGGACTTTCTAACGATGGTAGAGGCAAACACCTACTCAGTCCCAACGCCAAAGGACAAACATTAGCTTACGAACGAGCTTATCAAGAAGCCCAACTCAGCCCGAAAGACATTGATTATCTAGAGTGTCACGCTACAGGCACACTCTTAGGCGACACCACCGAATGTAATTCTGTAGAAAGCTTTTTTGGGGAACATCAAGCATCACCATTAGTAGGTTCTGCTAAATCAAATGTTGGTCATTTGTTAGTAGGTGCGGGAATGGTGGGTTTAACCAAAGCAATTTACAGCATGAATCATGGTGTGATTCCACCCACAATTAATGTGGATGAACCCATCGGTGCAGCAAATACAGTTATTTCTCCTAAAAACATTGTTAAAACAACAACATCTTGGCCTAACAATAATTCAACCAAACGTGTAGCTTTAAGTGCCTTTGGGTTTGGTGGAACTAACTCACACATTATTTTGGAAAAAACCGCAAAGGACACAAAGGACACAAAGTAAAGAGATTTTTGCATAAGTCTACAAAGTTATTTCTCTTCTCTTTGCGCCTTTGCGCCTTTGCGCGAGACAAAAAAATATCTGTTTAGGTACTCAATAATGACCCAAGATAATAAAAACAAAATTGCCATTATTGGCATGGATGCCTTCTTCGGCGAATGCAATAACTTAGATGCTTTTGAACGTAGTATTTATGACGGTAAACAACACTTCATACCTCTACCTGAAAAAAGATGGTATGGCATTAACGAACAAAAAGACTTACTCCAAGACTACGGTTTAGCTGAAGGTAAACCCCCTGTCGGAGCATATATCAAAGACTTTGAAATTGACACATTAGCTTATAAAATTCCTCCTAACGAAGTCGAAAAACTCAACCCCCAACAACTATTACTGTTGAAGGTTGCAGAACGCGCCATCAAAGATGCAAACCTACCTGAAGGTGGTAATGTCGCAGTAATTATTGCGGCTGAAACAGAGTTATCTGTCCACCAGTTACAGCAAAGATGGGATTTGTCTTGGCAAGTCAAAGATGGTTTGAACGCGGCGGAAATTACCTTACCACCAGAAAAGATTGCTCAATTAGAAACCATCGTTAAAGATAGCGTTCACCAACAAGTAGAAATTGGTGAGTATTTAAGCTACATCGCCAACATCATGGCGAGTCGCATTTCTTCGCTGTGGAACTTTACCGGGCCTGCTTTCACCCTCACGGCTGTAGAGACTTCGGCTTTTAAAGCTTTGGAAGTCGCCCAAATGCTATTGATGACTGGTGAAGCAGACGCAGCCATTGTTGGTGCTGTTGATTTGGCTGGTGGTGTAGAGAATGTATTGTTACGCAATCAAACAGCCAAGATTAACACGGGTGTCAATACGTTGAGTTATGACCAAAAAGCCAACGGTTGGAATGTGGGTGAAGGTGCGGGTGTAGTCGTTCTCAAACGCTACGATGTGGCACAGAAAAATGGCGATCGCATTTATGCCACCATTGATGCTATCAGTATCGGACAATCTCTCGTCAATTCAGCTAACGAAGCCTTTCATAGTGCGGGTGTACAACCTTCTCAGGTGAAATATGTAGAGGTTTGCGCCAGTGGTATTCCCCAAGAAGACGAAACCGAAATCACAGGTTTATTGCAAGCATATCCATCAGTAGGTCATGGTTTGCACAGTGCTATTGGTAGCGTCAAAGCAAATATCGGACACACTCAAGTAGCTTCGGGAATTGCCAGCTTAATCAAAACAGCGTTGTGTCTTTACTATCGCTATATTCCTGCTACTCCTAACTGGTCTGGTGTGAAAACACCACAACAATGGGAAGGAAGTCCTTTTTATGTAGCTACAGAGTCTCGTCCTTGGTTCTTGGGTAAAGACTCTGACCGTCGGATAGCTGCAATTAACGGTCTGGGTTGTGATGGTACTTTTGCTCATGTGATTATCTCGGAAGACCCCACACAAGAAGAACGCCCTAGCAGATATCTGGAGCAAATGCCATATCATCTGTTCCCGATAACAGCTAACGACAGGGAGAGTATTTTTGCGGCTCTAGATAGTTTGCAAAAGAGCATTGAAGCTAGTTCTTCTTTATCAGACTGTGCGAGTCAAGCCTTTGCTGCATACAAAGCTAACCCCCAAGCGCAATACGCCATAGCCATTAACGGACGGAATAAAAAAGAACTCCTCAAAGAAATTGAGTCGGCGCGTAAAGGTGTCAAAACGGCGTTTGAAAAAGGCACAGACTGGCAAACACCTATAGGTAGTTATTTCACTCCCAAGCCTCTAGGAAAGCATGGCGAAATTGCTTATGTGTATCCGGCGGCGGTGAACTCTTATGTCGGTATGGGTCGAAATCTCTTCCGCTTGTTTCCCAGAATCTTCAACGACTACATGGTGAAGAGTCTAAACAAGCGGGTAGCGGATGTAGAACTACGAGTTTTTCCCAGAAGTTTGAGTAAGTTATCCCTCAGACAGCTAGAGACGCTAGAAAAGCAATTGCTAGATGATTCCCTAGCGATGTTTGAAGCGGAAATGTTCTTTACCAGACTGCTCACCACAGTTATTTGTGATGACTTTCAACTCAAGCCGAAGTATGTATTTGGTTACAGCTTGGGTGAAACCAGCATGATGGTAGCCCAAGGAGTTTGGAATGATTTCTTCCAAGGTAGTAACTCTTTCAATTCCTCGGCGTTGTTTGGCAATAGGTTATCTGGCCCGAAAAATGCGGTGCGCGAATTTTGGGGCTTACCAAACACAGATAATTCAGACAAGAATTTTTGGGGTAACTTCGTTTTGATGGCGAGTCCTGAACAAGTGCAGGAAGCTATCAAAAACGAGCCGCAAGTCTATTTGACACAAATTAATACACCGGAAGAAGTCTTAATTGCTGGTGAACCAGCCGCCTGTAAGCGAGTCATTGCAGCCTTAGGTTGTAATTCTTTCGTGGCTCCCTTCGATCACGTTATCCACTGTGAAACGATGCGATCGGAGTACGGGGAGTTAGTTAAATTAAATACTTTGCCATCCCAGAATCTAGCAGGTGTCACCTTTTATTCTGCGGCTGAATATCAGCCTATTGTACTGGAGAGTGGTGCGATCGCTCGGAGCATCGCCACCGGACTTTGCCAACAATTAGACTTTCCTCGCCTAGTTAACCGCCTTCACGACGACGGCGCGAGAATCTTCATCGAAGCTGGTGCGGGTGGTGTCTGTTCACGCTGGATTGATAAAATTCTCGAAGACAAAGACCATATCACCGTATCCCTCAATCGTCGGGGTATGGATGACCACACTACCATTGTCAAAGCACTAGCAAAACTTCTCAGCCATCGCGTAGCTGTCGATTTATCTCCACTCTACAATCTCACACCTGCGCCTAAACAGAATAAAGCTACACTACGCACTGTTACCGTCGGTGGTGAATCAATAACTGCCAGTATTTTGACTGAAGAAAACCGCAAACTTTTCCAAGATTTACCAGGGAAAGCAAAAGGTATTCAAGCTGAAAATCTGCATTCAAATATACCATTGCCTGATGAAATTGATATCATCAAATCGCTGCAAGATACTCATAAAATCTTAGGCGGTGAAATTCTGACGCAAAATGCAGAAGTTTCCATGAAAAATATCATTGAACACGGTTTTACAGCAGCAGAAAAAGTAGAATCTTCTGAGTTAATCGCCACACCGACACAAGCATATGCTACCAATCAAGATTTAGATACCCTAATCAGAATGCTGGAGTTAAATACCTCTCACTGTCAAAAGCTGAATGCTAATAATGCTCGGATAACTCAAGCACATACAGCTTTTTTACAAGCACGGCAAGATTTTAGTCAGCAGATGCGTGAAATTATTCAATTGCAATTAGTTTGCGCGGAAGATTTGCTCAAAGAATAAGCTTGAATGCACGTTACCTCATGGTTTAAGGATAAAGATTTAACACTTTATTCTTAGACCTTTCCTAAATTTAAATGTTCGCGCAAAGGCGCAAAGGCGCAAAGAATAAGAAGCAATAACAACCACATATTTAACACTCAATTATCTCCGTGTCTCTGCGTCTCTGCGTGAAATAACAAAAACAGATTAACAATCCGAGGGATAACTACTGTGACGACCTTCGATATGCCACTCAGCACCCAAGATAATGGCTTAAGATTCTCCGCCTATACCTACAATCATAATCTTGTTTGGAAAGGCAATTTAGAAACAATATCCTTTGAACAGCAAGCCATTAAAAATAAATTACTTCTATTAGATAAACCTTGCTATCTTATCAAAATTGCAGGTAAAATCGGCATTACAAATGAAGGATATTTATATCCTGTTGAAAATAATACAACTTCCCAATTAGAATTAATCGCTTCCCTTGCACCAATTTCTCTACAACAGTTAGGCGACCCTAGTTTTCTCGCTTGTTATGGAGTGAAATATGCCTATATGACTGGTGCAATGGCTGGTGGTATTGCTTCTGAAGAAATGGTGATTGCTTTAGGAAAAGAGAAAATTTTAGGTTCTTTTGGTGCAGGTGGTTTACCTCCCGAAAGAATAGAAGCAGCAATTCAACAAATTCAACAAGCTTTACCCAATGGCCCTTACGGTTTTAATTTAATTCATAGCCCTAATGATATGGCGATTGAACGTCGGGCTGTGGATTTATATTTAAAATATGGGGTGAAGGTGGTAGAGGCTTCGGCATTTTTAGATTTAACACCCAATATTGTTTATTATCGGCTGGCTGGGTTAAGTTTAAATGATGCCAATCAAATCATCATTAAAAATAAGGTCATCGCTAAAATTTCTCGCCGCGAAGTTGCGAGTAAATTTATGCAGCCAGCCCCAACTAAAATTGTCAAAGAATTAGTTGAACAAGGATTAATTACTGGGTTACAAGCAAAATTAGCAGAACAAGTGCCGATAGCTGATGATATTACTGTAGAAGCTGATTCTGGTGGTCATACTGATAACCGTCCGTTGATTTGTTTGCTTCCTTCATTGATTGCTTTAAGGGATGAAATTCAAACTAAATATCATTATTCCCAACCAATTAGAGTTGGTGCAGCCGGGGGAATTGCGACCCCAGAATCAACCTTAGCAGCTTTTATGATGGGTGCTGCTTATGTAGTTACTGGTTCCATCAATCAAGCTTGTGTTGAATCTGGTGCTTGTGAGCATACTAAAAAACTATTAGCACAAGCAGAAATGGCTGATGTAACTATGGCTCCCGCAGGCGATATGTTTGAAATGGGTGTGAAAGTACAAGTGCTAAAACGGGGTACGATGTTCCCGATGCGAGCGCAAAAATTGTACGAATTGTACCGCACTTATAACTCAATTGAAGAAATCCCTGCGGCAGAAAAAGAGAAGTTAGAAAAACAAGTTTTTCGGAAAACTATTGCTGAGGCTTGGGAAGGAACGGCTGCTTATTTATCACAGAAAAATCCTGAAAAATTGGGTAAAGCTGTGAATAATCCTAAGTTGAAGATGGCTTTGATTTTCCGTTGGTATTTAGGCTTATCTTCTCGTTGGTCTACTGCTGGTGAAAAAGGTCGAGAAGTTGATTATCAAATTTGGTGCGGCCCGGCGATGGGTGGTTTTAATGACTGGGTGCGCGGTTCTTATTTAGCTGAACCTCAAAATCGCTCAGTTGTGGATGTTGCTGACCAGATTATGCAGGGTGCAGCATTTTTATATCGCATCCAAAATTTAAAAATTCAAGGTTTGCAAATACCTGATTACTACACTCAGTATCGTCCCGAAGTTTGTCAATAATTGGAAGAGGTAACAATGTCTTATAGTGCAGCAAATATTCAAGCGTGGATGGTGTCTAACCTCGCTGAGTTAGTAGGTGTAGAAACTGACGAAATTGATATCCACGAAAATCTAGAAAACTATGGTTTAGACTCAGCACAAGCGATGACTCTGGTAAGTAAATTAGAAGAATTGCTGGGTTTTCAACCATCTCCTTTATTGTTGTGGCATTATCCTAATATTGCAGCTTTATCAGAGCGTTTAGCTGAGGAATTAGTAGAACAGTCTGATGGGCAAGATACAGGAATTGTAAAACAAACGAGTGGGAATGCGATCGCTGATATCCCTACTCTCGATTTACAAGCTGAAGTAGTTCTTGACCCCACAATTCATCCTGGCGGTGCTGTTTATACACCTATCGACAAACCCAAGAAAATCTTCTTGACAGGTTCAACAGGCTTTTTAGGCGCGTTCATCATCCGGGAACTGTTAGAACAAACCGACGCAGAATTGTATTGCTTGGTACGCGCCAGCAGCCTCCAAGACGGTAAAAACAAGCTGCAAAAGAACTTAGAACAGTATGGAATTGGTCAGGATGAGTTAGATCCTCGCATTATTCCCGTCATTGGTGATTTGTCGCAACCAATGTTAGGCCTTGGCGCAGAACTATTCCAAGCGTTAGCAACCAACATTGACACCATCTATCACAGTGCTGCTTTGTTGAACTATGTTTATCCCTACTCAGCACTGAAAACTGCTAACGTTTTAGGTACACAAGAAATATTGCGCTTGGCTTGTCAAATTAAGGTCAAGCCGGTACATTACGTTTCTAGCGTGGCTGTATTTGAATCACCTTATTACGCGGGTAAGGTGGTGAAAGAAGATGATGACTTTAGTCATTGGGAAGGTATTTTCCTCGGTTACTCCCAAACTAAATGGGTAGCTGAGAAGTTGGTGAAAATTGCGAGCGATCGCGGTTTACCTGTTACAATCCACAGACCACCATTAATCGCCGGAGATAGTCAAACAGGTATCGGTAACACCCACGACTTTATCAATTTGATGGTTAAGGGTTGTCTACAAATGGGTAGCTTCCCCGACGTAGAATATATGTTGGATATGTCTCCTGTAGACTATGTAAGTAAAGCGATCGTCTATCTGTCAATGCAACCAGAATCGATAGGGAAAGCTTTCCACTTACAACATCCCAACCCAGTTTCTTTAAAATTCTTAGTTGAGTGGGTGAGTTCTTTTGGTTATCCAGTGCAGATTCTCCCCTACGATGAATGGCAAGCAGAGTTAATTAAAAATGCTGCCTCACCTGATAATCCTTTATATACTCTGCGCCCATTCTTGTTAGAACGCTGGTCAGAAGAACAAGTCACAATTCCCGATTTGTATCTGCAAGCCAGAAGACCCACAATTAGCTGTGAAGCAACCGTCAAAGCGTTAGCAGGTAGTGGAATTTCCTGTCCGCCAATCGATTCTAAGTTGTTTATGACCTACACAGCTTATTTAATTGAAAGTGGTTTCTTGAGTATTGCATTGTAAATTTATGCGGTTCTAGATTTTCATATCCCCGATTTCTTTAATAAGTCGGGGATCTCGTTTTTCGTCTCTAAAATTATTGTTTATTTAACCTCAGTTCGGGTTAAGAAGTTTTTATCGAACCACAGAGGCACAGAGATCACAGAGTTATAAGAGTTTAAGAGATATTTTGCGTAGGTTTTAAGAGTTTGGGCCAACGATAGAATCTTGGTTTGGGCTTATCCCGAACTCGGGTTATTTAATATTTTTATCCTGGTAGATAGAAAGTTTCTCCTAATATTACATCGTAATAAGTGCTGCGTGCTTCTGGGTTATACTTCAGACGAATAGATTTTTCTTTTTCATAATCTTTCTCTATATATTGTCCATGTTCGCCTTTCCTCAATTGATAAGCACCTGTTTGATAACACTCAGCAATTGTTTTAAACATATTAGCCAAATTAGTATATTTATACTTAGGTCTCATATCATCCCAATCTTTATAATCATATAAAAATACTGAAGAAGATTGTTTGTGTTCTTGACTGCATCTGATAAAGTAACATCCTTCTTCAATATTAAATATAGGAAACCAAAACTTATTCCACCAAGTGTCAGAATTATCTCTACCTGATGTGATTGCTTGCTTTTTCGCCGCTTCTATAGTTTTACAATAGCTTTCAACAGCTTCTTCTAAAGATAGAAAATACAATCCGCCAAATACTTTATAGCCAGCAAAATAATCTCCATTACTCCAAGAGTAAAGTTCATACATTTCTTGAGGTAGATGAAATGGTAAGCCGTTAGTGATTTCTGCTATTTGGGTTTTGGTTATACCTGGATTTAAAATAATATCACCTTGTTCAAAATCACTATTAAATAAACTAGTAATTTCTGCTAAAGCATCAGTTAAATCTGACATTCAATTTATACTTTAATTAAATCATCGTTTTATTTCTTGAGGAAAATCAGGAACTAACAAAGATTTTGCTAACTCTCCTTTGGCATTATAAAATTTCATTTTACCCTGCTCATTACATAACCAGACTTCAATAGCTTGGGCTTCTAAATATAATTGTCTTTTAAATTCCATCTCCTCTGAAGTATTACTACTGGATCTAACTTCTACACAAATCTCAGGTGCAATTGAAGCAGCTATTTCGTCTTCAATTTGAGTAAATCGCTCATCTGAGCACCAGACAACATCAGCAACTTTTACCCCATCTGATGTATTAATCGCACATTCTGGCATTACTTCACCTGTATTTAAAAGCGATTCTAATAAACGTTGAATTCTCCCTTGATAAAAAGAATGTTTAATTTTAACGGGACTCATGACAATTTGACCCCATTTATTCAATTCAATTTTGAAGGGTAAATCTTGTAGCTGTTTAAGCTCACAAACTTCTTCCCATTTCATAGTTAATATTTTTATATAGGATTGATTTAATTGTAACTAAAAGCTATTGCACCAATTATCATCAAAATTGCCAACATTTTAAATTCCAGCCAGAACCAGCCACCGCCACAGCTGCACGATAATTCTCCGCAGGTGTAAACTCTACTAAACTCCAGTCTTCAGATGTGAGTAGTTTAGCACTTTGTGTTAATGTGAGGGCTATTTCTGCTTGCTCTAACTGCGATATTCCGTCACCTGTGGCTTTTAAATAAGCTTCCTTGCAAGTCCAATAACGGAAAAATACTTCTTGTTGTTGATGAGAAGAAAGCGATCGCACTACATCATATTCTCGCGGTAAAAAGAACCTTTGAGCAAGAGCCTCCAAATCAGATACGGAACGCACATACTCTAAATCAATCCCAATTTTGCGCCCATAGTTCACCGCACACAAAGCCAAACTTTGCGAATGTGACAAATTAAACAACAAACCACTCTCAGCTAAACTATCAGCTAACAACGGTTTACCACGAGATTCATACTCAAATCGGACTTGTTGCGGCGCAATACCCAAGTACCAGCCTAGTATACTTCTTAAACTACCGCGACCAGCTATAAAACGTTGGCGATGTTCCTGAAAATGAAATCGGTTAGCACGAGCGAGTTCATCACTAGAGAGAGTGGCGGCTAAATTTTCTAGCTGTAACTTTGGTATATCAAGGTTAATTCGCCAGACATGAACCTCATCAGCTAATAAAGTTAAATCTGTGGGTGCAGATAACCATAAATGATTAAGACCTGTCATTTGAGTTGTTATACCACCGACAATGCACGACTACTCTTCATCTTCAGCAATTTCCTCCTTAAGTCCCAACCAAAAAAGTAATACTTCTTCTACTTCTATTAGCTGTTCTGTGGTTAATTCTCCTAATTTTCGCAATAGCTTTGCATAAGGAATTGTAATGATGTTTTGTACATCAAATACCCCGGCTCTAAGAAAGTTGACTTTAATATCTACCTCAAATCTTGAACCACGCAGACCAGTGGTGTGAGGAATTATAGTTAGTAACGCACGATCTTGATTTAGAGGAGGAATACTAATGACTAGACATGGTCTGACTTTTGCTACTTAGCCTAAATCAACTAGCCAAACTTCACCACGTTCAGGACTACTCATACATGGTTTCTTGTTCGTCTAATTCTAGAAAAAGTCCTTCAGCATTCAGAACCAAATCTTCGTCCGATAATGGCGGAAAGTCTAAATCAACTGTCCGCTTTAAAATTTCTAATACTAACTCCAAGCGTTCTGAATCTGTCAAACGGTCAAAAGTATTGAGAAGTTCTTGTACTAAAGCTGTCATAGTCTTGTTTCTAGACCTAATTAAAGCATAACATGAGCCTTATGAGTGAATTTTAGTCATTACTCAACAAGAGAATAGAAACTGTACTGAGTTTTTTTCCCAAATCAAATACGAGTCCTATATTTGAGTTAACAAGTGATTCAGTACAGCCATAATGTTGTTTAATTCAACTTGCGATTATGACTTAAATTGCTCATCTACTGGAATTTTATAACCATTAGCCAAGCGATTAGTCATATTTGCCGTACCAATAATAGCCATCAGTTCGCCAAACATTGCATCATTCATACCCTTACTACGAGCAGCTGCAGAGTGAGAAGATATGCAGTAATCACAGTTATTGGTCACACTGACAGCGATATAAATCAACTCACGTACCAAAGGATCAAGTTCGCCAGGTCCAGCCATCACCTCTTTAATAGTTTGCCAAGTTCTTTGTAGAGTAGGAGGATGGTTAGCTAAAGCTTTCCAAAAATTGTTAATGTAGTCAGTCTGGCGTGTAGCGCGGATATCATCATAAACTGCGCGGACTTCATCGGTTGCTTCTTCGTATTCGATCAGCTTGGTCATCTTAATCTAAATATTGAACTAACAAAAATATATATAGCAGTCTGTACAGAAATTACAAACAAAGATTGTTTGTTGAGACTGGGTTTAGTTTTGGATACATCCTTCAACCCCTTTACCCAGACTTGGCATTTTGGCAGAACCGAGCGATCGCAATTATGTATTCTATGTAAGTGGGATATTTTTAGGTGAAAAGTACTAATACATTTAATCCCTCGGTAGTGAGCCGAGGGATTTTTTATAATCTAGATTTCCTGTATTTAGCTTAATTCTTGGTCTGGATAGCGCGTTGCTTCCAGCTGAGTATACACATCACAAGAGTTAGCAACAATACAGCTTTAATCACCGATGGCTCATCTACTGGTTTTACTGGTGGTGGCGGTGGATTATCGCAAGGTGGTACACTTATCACCCCACCCCCCCCTGGACATTGTGGTGTGGGTGTAGGTGTTATCGGTGTAGGCCCAGGATTATTTGGTACATCAGATGACGCTCTGCTAGAGGAATTATCTCCACCACCAGCGAATAGCAGTGCTATTAGGGGAACTAGTGGCAATAGCCAAGAGGGATTAAAACCGCTTGCTCCTGCTAACTCACCTACATCTAAAGCAACAGTAGTATCTGGCACAGCAATAAGCTCTGCTCCACTACCAAGAGCAATATCGGGAGTTACGATATCACCTGCAGCAGTTGGTATACCCTCTAAATTGTTGAATTCTGTTGGTAGACCAATCGGTACACGTCCATAGTCACCAGAGGTTGTAGCATTTGGTGAATAGGGAAAAGATACGATTCTTAATATGCTGTCTTGTAAAACTGCTTCGTTGCCTGTATTTAGAGCATTTAAACCCCTAGAGAGGTTGTTCAAGTAGAACTGGGTCATCTCTGGCGGCAAATCTAAAGACCTAATCTGTTGTTCTAGGTTAGGTACTTTTGAGGTTTCAACTAACAGTTCTCGTCCAAAAGCATACTTAAAATCCAGTAATCCTTGACGAGGACTTAGAGCGTTATCACCTCTAGAAATTGGCGACCAAGTAAATCTTTTAGTTACTGCGCCTAAACCCAACACAGGCTGATTACTTACACTCTGCCCCAGAACATATTGATAGCCATCCATCACCTGGGGAGATTGGTTTTTCCAAAATGAGGCAAAAGGAACTTCTAAAATTCTAGGGTTGTTACCGTAGTAAGCAGAGAAAGCATCAAAATTAGATTTTCCCCCGGCGGCTCGAATTGCTAGGTCGTAGTAGCTAGGGCCACCATTCATTGCCAGTATTTGTTGCAGGACGCTTCCTGTTTTATTGCAACCAGTACCACTGCCCACGCTACATCCGGGAATCACCAGCATATCGCTAAGATTACGCTGCCCCAGTTGATACTGAAGATACTCCCGCTCTAGGCCTCGCTGTACTTTGCGTTGTCCTACATTTAGTTGTGCGTTAGCAGACTGACAAACAGATACTACTACTGCCAAAGACGTTAACAAAACAGCAATGCTTTTGACAGTTGATTTTAGCAAGATACATCTCCCGATAAATCTAAAAAACACTACTCACACGCAATTACACAACGGGTATCATTTTTGGCTCGGTCTTAACTTCTCCCTAACGGAAGTACGTATTAAACTCTTAGGCTTGGAATCAGTGCTATTAGCTAGTTGAAGATTCAAGGTAATTGCCGTGCCTTTGAGTTCTCCTGCACTGAGTTCGTGGTATAGAACTAAAGCACGGTTAGGTTGGTCAAAGAGAAATCCGCGTCGAGAAGCTTTAATTTTTCCCTCTTTCACCAGAGAAATAAAGGATTCTAAATATTTACGGATACTTTCACGATTTTCTGAAGTGCCATCTGTATGATGCTCTACGAGCTTCATAAAAAAGTCTACAGTGCGAGTATCTTGGCCTGCGATTAAATTACCGTTGTCTAAAAAAGAACTACCTACTAGCTTGCCGTTCTGCTCTTGAACTTTAAACAGAGTGTAATAACGTCCTTCTTTGTTGGGATCGTTGACGTAACATACCCAAGAACCATCTTTGTTTTGGGTGAATCCTTCTTGCGCTAGATACGAAAATAAAGAGTTACTCGTTTTTGATTGAGTTGAGGGTAGCAAACTCTCAACAGGATCTAAAGAGCAAATTTTTTGTGGGGTGCTTTCTGGAGGTGCTGTAGGTGTTTGTTGCGCAAGTGTCAGATTAGACAACGCAGCCACAGTCAGCACTTGTATAAATAATGTCTTAGACAAATATGTAATTATTTTCATCTTTTGACCTTTTGTCTTAGTTTTTTGTCAAAAATAGGGACTTTATTAATAACTATGGGTTTAGATCCTACATCATAAGGCCAAGTAACTTTTTTTTCCTTTAATTTTCATCGGTTTTTACTAGGTTTGCCTGTAGCAATTGATAAGATTTTATGAAGCCAACCACAGTCATCATATGTTCTTTGTTAGCTAAGGAGTTTATAGAAGTTAATACTTTCAGCAATCTAGTCCACATCAGTTTTTATTTGTGTTTTGTTGTATCATTCTTTGCTGTTTAATACTTGGCTGATTAACTGCTACAGGTGAATTTAATTACACAACAATCAAGCTATAAGGAGTATATTTGATGTTTTATGCTCTCTTATATTTTTGCCATTAATAAGTGTTGATTCATGATGCTTATCTGTTGAACTGTTAACAAACTAATAGTTTTATAGTTATTATCTTAAATTCTGGTTCCCCCAGGAAAGTTATAGTATGAATGAGTTTTTAGCCTAGAAACACTGGGGTTTTGTTGATTTATCTCCATATAATGGCAGAGAGTTGTCTGTGGAAAAATTGATATTCATGACGCATTTTTAGGAATTAGTGTATTAAAGTTGTCAAAACTTATACCCTATTTTGATAAGAAATTCTACCATTCGGCAGACGACATGAAAAATTTGTATAGACAACTTTAAAAATCGAACACTCCCACTTGAATTCTTGACGCTTTCTGCACCAGCATATTGGGTAATGAATATGCACAGTAAGTATATACATATATAAATGTGAAGAATTATAAATCTTTATAGATATTTACGGTTGTGTTGTTACAGCTTGACTACGCAGGCTTGTTTGTAGTTAGTCTCAGACTTACGTACAAAGATTGTCTATTGAGACTGGGTGTAGGGGTGTAGGGGTTTAGGGTGAACATACACCCCCACACCCTTCCTTGTAAGTGCTATTGGTACTAGACAAATAAGCGTTGCATAAATGCGGGATGCTCCCAGCATTTTTAGCAAGGTTAACTATCGATGTTTCGCGCAAAGGCGCAAAGGCGCGAAACAAAAAACATCCCTCTAATCAGCAACGCCGACAAATAAAAAGAGGGATGAAGAAAAATTTCCTCATCCCTGAGCTTGGTTAAATATTTCTAATTTTAGATTGAGTAATATAAAGGAAAAGATTTGGCATCTTTTGGTTTGACGTAAACTCTTTGGTCTGGTTCTAGCTCTAACTCGTTGAAGCGATCGCGTGTTAGATGTGCTGTCACTACTTGACCATCATCCAAAGTTAATTCTACTTGAATTTCCCAACCTAAATGAATTAAGCGGCTAACTTTGGCTGGTGTTGTTGTGCCGTTAGCTTGTTTTTCAATGATCACATCTTGGGGACGCAAAAAGACTTCTGGGTGTGGCGAATCAAACTCCGTGCTATGAAAAATTCTCGAGGTGCTAGGTAAGACATTTACCGGGCCAATAAAACTCATCACAAATGCTGAAGCTGGGTTGTCGTAAATGTTAGCAGGTGTACCTACCTGTTCTACTCGCCCTTTATTCATCACCACGACTTCATCCGATACTTCCATCGCTTCTTCTTGGTCGTGGGTGACAAAAACAGTGGTAACATGAACCTCATCATGGAGGCGGCGTAACCATGCCCGTAAGTCTTTACGAACTTTGGCATCTAGCGCACCAAAGGGTTCATCTAGTAGTAGTACGTCCGGTTCTACAGCCAAGGCTCTCGCTAGTGCTACCCGTTGTCTTTGACCACCTGATAATTGTGAAGGATAGCGATCGCCTAATCCACTCAATTGTACTAGTTCTAGTAACTGTTCTACCCGACCCTTAATCTTCTTGGGTGGAGCTTTGCGAATTTCTAAGCCAAAAGCAATATTCTGCCGCACAGTCATATGCTTAAACAAAGCATAGTGCTGAAACACAAACCCAATATTGCGTTCTTGCACACTTTGATGAGTAGCATCTTTACCTGTAAGCAATATTTTGCCACTATCGGGCATTTCTAACCCAGCAATTAACCTGAGTAAAGTAGATTTACCAGATCCAGACGGCCCAAGTAATGCCACTAATGACCCACTCTTAACTGTTAAATCAACTTGATCAACTGCTTTAAAACTTCCGAAATGCTTGGATACATTCTCGACTACTATACCCACCGCCGCTATACCTCTGCTACTTAAATACGGCACTTTGCTAGGCTTACCGTGTTATATTTATACCATACAGAAATTTTTAACTCAAACTATTTCTGCTTTCAATTTCAGCTTTTTTCAACACTTTGTGTGAGTTTTCATCTGTAATTATTTCCGTTACGCTCCCCCACAACTTCCACAATCAAGAAAGCTACAATCAGCACCACCACAATCAAGAAAATTGCCATCGATTGCCTGACAATGTGAGATATCACAATCAGATAATGTGTTGCCAATATCAGCACAATTGCAACTTAAATCTGCACAATCTGTACAACCATTTAGGTCTGAACTACGGCAACTTGAGTTTGGCCACAAACCATTGTCTTTTTCTTTTTTTTGGTGCTGTATATCTGCTGTATCTTCGGAATCTGTAGATTCCGAATTATGAGATTGACTGTGCAGAATTAAGTTAGCTTGTTTGCACGCTTGAAATCTGGCGCGTGACTTAATCAACGCTACCCTTAAACCTTCTTGTGCAACCACCTTTTTGACATACGCAGAACATGAAGCACCCCCATACAAAATTCTGTGAGCGCAAACAAAACCTTTGTGTGGTGAAATATGTCTTTGATAGCTAGTAATAGCCATGATACTGGCTCGTCTGGAAAGAGAGTCTAATAAAGAAATCTGCATGATTGGGGGATAGTGAGTAGGAAACAGTATGCCCAATTCTCCACAGCTAATCACCATTCCTAAATCCCAGACAATCGTTACCATAGACTATCTACTCACCAGTTTTGTATCGGAATATTAAGGAATATTGCATTTCTGTCAAAACTGAGAGGTAGAGCGCAAAATCAGCCAAAAGACCGTGGTACGATGCTTTCGGTAAATGTCAAGATTGGGAGAAGACCTTTGACACTACGGGTTGCTGTTGTGGGGTCAGGCCCCGCTGGTTCATCTGCCGCCGAAACACTGGCTGCATCCGGGATTGAAACCTACCTGTTTGAGCGTAAGCTGGACAATGCCAAGCCCTGTGGGGGTGCTATTCCCCTGTGTATGGTGGGTGAATTTGACCTACCACCAGAAATTATCGATCGCCGGGTGCGGAAGATGAAAATGATTTCGCCTTCCAATCGTGAGGTTGATATCAATCTGGAAAAAGAAGAAGAATATATAGGAATGTGCCGCCGCGAAGTTTTAGATAGCTTTTTGCGAAATCGCGCGGCTAAGTTAGGTGCAAATTTAATTAACGCTACCGTTCATAAAGTCGATATACCCACAAACAACACCGACCCTTATACAATTCATTACGTTGATCATGCAGATGGCAGCGTACAGGGTGTGGCTAAAACCCTGAAAGTAGATTTAATTATTGGGGCGGATGGGGCAAATTCCCGCATTGCCAAAGAAATGGACGCAGGGGATTATAATTATGCGATCGCTTTTCAAGAGCGCATTCGCTTACCCCAAGAAAAAATGGTGTACTACAACGACCTCGCCGAAATGTATGTCGGTGATGACGTTTCCACCGATTTCTACGCTTGGGTATTCCCCAAATACGACCACGTAGCCGTCGGTACTGGCACAATGCACGTCAATAAAGCCAGTATCAAACAGTTACAAGCAGGTATTCGCGCCCGGGCTGCCAGAAAACTCGAAGGCGGTAAAATTATCAAAGTCGAAGCGCACCCAATTCCCGAACATCCCCGTCCCCGCCGCGTTGTTGGTCGCATTGCCCTAGTCGGAGATGCTGCTGGCTACGTTACCAAATCTTCTGGGGAAGGAATTTACTTTGCTGCTAAATCTGGCCGGATGTGTGCTGAAACCATCGTCGAAACCTCGAACAACGGTAGCCGCATACCCACAGAAAACGACCTGAAGCAGTACATCAAGCGTTGGGATAAAAAATACGGACTCACCTACAAAGTGCTAGACATTTTGCAGAGCGTGTTCTATCGTTCTGACGCTACCCGTGAAGCATTCGTCGAAATGTGTGCTGACATGGATGTGCAAAGGCTAACATTCGATAGCTATTTGTACAAAACCGTTGTGCCTGCCAACCCCATTACCCAGCTGAAAATTACTGCTAAAACCATTGGTAGTTTGATTCGCGGTAATGCTCTTGCTCCCTAAAAGCAGCAATCATCTCATCAATACCGCAGAGGAGAAGGGACGTAGATAATTCTCATGGTGTTAGTACCTAGTGAATTAATTATGTCTCTACTCCTCTGTAGTTTTGTATCTAAACACTCAATACTTCACCAATTGAATACAAAGGTTGTCTAGTGAAGCATGGGTGTAATTTTACCAAGTATGGCGTTAGTAAGAATCGTAGCGACAGGAACGCCGATACTTTTCATAGATTTGAACTTCGTCTACCAAGCATTGCCCTCCGCAAAATCGTGTCTACTGGAGGGTAGCTTTTTGTAGAGTCAGGTAGGCGAGAGTAGAGTTTCCCTTGGTACAATCACTAAACTGCATTCCCCTCAGAAGGACACATCCATTGAGTTAACTGAGAACAAGGAATGAAGCGAGTAACTCAACTGCTTATGCAGAAGCCTCTTCAACTGATGGAGGGACACTAGGTAATTCTAGACAATATCCTGCACCGTATACCGTCTTGATGTAGCGAGGATGGCGGGGGTCGGGTTCGAGTTTCGTTCTTAAATGGCGAATATGGACTCGAATCGTCTCAATATCATCATCAGGATCGTAACCCCAAACTTCCCTAAGAATTTCGCTAGGAGAAACCGTTTGTCCGTGACGTTGCAGCAAACAGTGTAGTAACTCAAATTCTAAATGAGTTAGTTTGACTGTCTCACTAAACCATATCGCCTCAAACCTTTCGGGAACCAAAGTTAACGGCCCATAGTTGAGAATCTCGCTGTGCTTGGCGGCTTGGGGAATACGGTCTGTGCGCCGTAATAAAGCACGTACCCGCGCCAGCATCTCTTCTACTTCAAAAGGTTTGGTGAGATAGTCATCTGCACCTGCATTGAAGCCTTCTACTTTATCTTGAGTTTGGCTTAAAGCAGTCAACATCAACACGGGAATTTCCGCTGTCCGTTCATCCCGACGTAAGCGTTGACAAACTGTAAAACCATCTACTCGCGGCAACATCAGGTCTAGCATAATCAGGTCTGGTTGTAGCTGGAGAGCTAACGCCTGACCTTTGATGCCATCTTCAGCTTGACTGACATCGTAGCCAGCCATTTCTAGGTTGACGGCAACTAGCTCTGAAATTGCTGGGTCATCGTCTATTACAAGAATCCTCGGCATTCTTAAAAAATTATTGCTACTTATTAAGGAAAAATAAGAATCTTTGGTCGATACAAAGATTTCTGTCTTGATTATAAAAAAGATTTTAAATCTAACATAAATATTAAAACTAATTAATCAAAAATCAGAACTAAGGTACACGAAATTTTAAAAATCATGTGTTACTCACCCTACAATCCGGTTAAGTTTTTGCAAAATGGTCTGGCGATGACAGTTTACACCGCTTTTTGGGGTAAACGTTATTGGCAAAGCACAACTCAACATCCAGAGCCGCCCTATCATAAAACAATATTCCTAGGTGGGCAAGGTGTACCGATTTTTTGTTGGGTGGCAATACCAAACAATGCTCGCGGTACGATTATTGCGACCTACGGAATTACAGGCGAGTTAGAGCAAGAGTGGTCTTTGCGATTATTAGGACGTAAAGCCTATGCTCAAGGTTATGCCGTCTTGTTATTTGACTGGCGCGCCCACGGTAAAACAGCAGAGTTATCGCCTACTTTAACCTCTGATGGGTTGTATGAGGGTGAGGATTTTGTGCGTCTAGCCGCCGCAGCTGCGGCGATGGGGTGTCCCAGTAAGTTTTGGTTTATGGGGTTTTCTTTGGGTGGACAATTAGCTTTGTGGGGGCTAAAAGCAGCAGCAGAGTTAACTCAAGGGTCTGAAGATTTAGGCATTACATATAGCGATATTGGTGGTAGTGCCGTAATTTGCCCAAGTTTGGATTCATTGCGATCGCTCACCTACCTCACGAAAGACCGTTTTGGTAGATTATTAGAAGCCAGTATTGTGCGCGAATTAAAAAAACTGGCTTGGCGAATTCATGATACTCATCCTGGAACAATTGACCCCGCTACCATCGAAAGAACAAATACCATCTGGGACTTTGACCACGAACTGGTAATTGACAGGCTAGGCTTTCCCTCAGTAGAAGCGTACTACAAAGCTAGCAGTGCCTTACAAATATTACCAATACTTGATAAACCAACCCTAATTATCTATGCCGCCGACGATCCTTTATTTCATCCAGATATCATTGCCGATTTACAAGCCGCAAGTGCTGAAAATTCAGCCATAGACTTGTTACTCACCCCTCACGGTGGTCACGTAGGCTATCTCAGCAGTAAAGAGTGTCAGCACCAAGCACAAGACCCTGATCCTTGGTGGGCGTGGAATCGGATTTTACAATGGCTGGAAATTCAGAGGTTAGAGGCTGGGGGCTAGGGGCTAGGGAAATATAGAAAAGGTAGTTGTTGCGACTGAGTGTTGAAGATTTGACTCACTTACACCCCACACCCCACACCCTACACCCTACACCCTCTTCTCTCTTAACCTAATGATTAGTTTTAACTAAGCAGCCGTTAAACTAAAAATCATCTCGGCTTAATCTCCGTCAAATAAGTTTTCACCTGATTGCCGCTCTATCAGGAAAAAAGAGATTAAGCAGAATGGCTTATTCAAGACGTAGGTTTCTTACCTTAGCTGGCACTAGCGCAGCTGGTGTTACCATGCTTTCTCCTTTGGAAGCTTTATATGCCAAGGTCGCACGCGGAGACATTGCACGCGGAGTAGGTTATGGCCCTTTACAACCAAAACTGCCAGAAAATGCCGATGAACTTGTCGGTGTAGTTTTGGATGGGATTAATTTAAGCACAACTCCTTTACTCTCACTCCCTCCTGGTTTTAACTACACCGCCATATCTTATACAGGCCAATTCATGAACGATGGAAATAAAGTTCCCGGCGCTCATGATGGTATGGCTGCTTTTCCTGGCCTGAGAAACACCACCATTTTGGTACGAAATCACGAGTTAAATCCAACTTTGAATGGGGCAATAGCGGCTCCTGAATATGTATATGACCAAATTGGTGGCGGTACAACCACAATTGTGGTTGGCTCTGACCGTCGGGTGAGAAAGCATTTTGTCTCTTTGGCTGGGACTATTCGTAACTGTTCTGGTGGCCCAACTCCTTGGGGTTCTTGGGTTAGCTGCGAGGAAAATTTAACTCTGCCTGGGACTAATGGAGCTACCAAAAAGCATGGTTATAACTTTGAAGTGCCTGCAACAGCCGATATTGAGGTTGCTAAACCCATTCCTCTAGTAGCAATGGGGCGTTTTAACCATGAAGCGGTGGCGGTTGATCCTGAAACTGGATGGGTTTACCAAACTGAAGATGATGGTAATAGCTGCTTCTATCGCTTCCGTCCCTATAAATATGGCGATCTCCGTCGTGGCGGAATTTTGGAGGCGCTCGCTATTGAAGGAATGTTTGCGGTTAATACAGGCAAGGATTTTCTGAAATATAAAAATCAACCATTGCCTGTGAGATGGGTAGCAATTGATAATGTCGATCCGGCGACTAATGCTTTTGATACTTCTGTCAGGGGTCAAGCGCAAGCAAAAGGCGCAGCGATTTTCTCGCGTGGTGAAGGTGCAGCCTATGGAAATCGGTTGATTTATTTTGCTTGTACCAATGGCGGTAATGTGGGGCAAGGACAAGTGTTTGCCTATAAGCCTGATAATCGTAACCCAAATAAAGGCACTTTGACGTTGATTGTCGAATCTCCTGATGAAAATGTCTTGAATTTCCCTGATAACGTTACTGTTTCACCCTTTGGCGACCTCTTCCTCTGCGAAGACGGTAGCGGTACAGAATATGTTCAAGGTGTGAACGAAGAGGGTGAAATTTATCAGTTTGCCGCAAATGCAATTAATGGCAGTGAATTTGCGGGTGTTTGTTTCTCACCTTATGGTAATACCATGTTTGTGAATATCCAGACTCCAGGAATTACCTGTGCCATTTGGGGGCCTTGGAAACGTCGGCGTGGCGAAAGTTGGGAATCTGGGAAAAAATAGTAGTTACTTAGCTAATGTGATGAATCGATAAAGATATTGAGCAAATTCAATCTCAGGTCAATCAATTAATTTTTTAGTAGAAAAATAGAGTCTTTCTTAGGCTCTATTTTTTATTTTAAATAATTTTTAAGTTTGATTCTGTTTTTCTGATATTCAGTCTTAATAAAGACTAAGACATGGTATGAGATTTTGGCGGACTAATTCGATTTTTGCCCAAGAATCAGTATACTTGGCATTCCTTGATACCTATTTTCATAAGTAAGTTCAAAAATCAAATCAAATTGCTATTGTTGATAACAACCCAATAAATCCACTAAATAAGCTGTTCCATATTTAACCTGCATCAAATGGGCGGACAAGATGTCCAACCCACAAGAGTTTGATGTAATTGCAATCTGCAAAATAGATGTTTTTTAACTGAGCTTGATTTAAGGGAATTTATCTGTGGACATCGGCAGTGAATTATTTTTATCTGAACTTGGTTGGTTGTTAATTTATTAACCTAACTGCGTATCCTGTAATGCAAATTCAGCCAGAATCTATTAAGATTTCTTTCATGCGTCGAAAGCTTGTAATTTTATCATTAGGCCTACTCATCTTAGTTGTGGCTCATGAGATGGCACTCATCTACCGCATTCAACCGGGAGTTTCTTTGTGGTTTCCACCATCGGGTGTGGCGATCGCTTTGAGTTTCTGGTTTGGGATTGATGGTATCATCCTCACGGGCATTGCATCTTTTGTGATGGCTCCTTTTTGGGGTTTGCAAGGTAGCGAACAATTGATTGGCTTTTTAGATATGATTGAGCCATCAATTGCTTGGCTACTTTATCGTCGTCTTTGGAAGGGTTCTCTGACTTTTAATAGTCTCAGAGATGCAGCTATTTTTAGTATCAGCGCACCTTTATTAGCAAGTGGTAGCTTGGCTGTGTTGGGTAGTTTGTCGTGGGTAGCTATCGGTAAAATGCCTGTTACCAACCTAATTAACAGTATTCCCCATTGGTGGTTGGGTAATGCCATTGGAATTATGGGAATTGCGACAACTTCTCTTTTAGTCTTCACGCCTTATCTGCAATCTTGGGGTTGGTTATCGGATTTTCAAGCAGCAGATAATGAATTTTTTTCTATTAGTTTTCGCCCTTCATTGCGGATATTATTTGAATTTATTACGATTTTATTTTTGTGTATCAGTATTGCTTCTTTGACGGTTTCACAAGTTGCAGCTAGTAGTCAAACAGAATTTAGATTTCAACAGTTATCTTTTTTAAGCTTTATTCCTGTTTTGTGGGCGGCTACTCGCTGTGGAGTCACTTCAGGAATGCTTGTCTCTACTTTCTCGATATTAGTGACGCTGTTTTTTTATTTAGTTGTTTATCCCAATGCAATATCACTACCTAGGTTTCCTGTACACGCTGAAGTTTTACACGTTCACAAATTGAGTCTGTTAGTACAGTCAATTGTGACTTTATTGGTCGGCGTAGCAATTACAGAAAGAGCAAAGGTGCAAGTAGCATTAGCGGTAGAAAAAGTAAGATTAGGAGAGTATCAAGCCCGGGCAGAATTATCAGAAAAACTCATACAATTAAATGATTCTTTGGTAGAAACTAATGTTCGGTTAGAAGAATCAAATCAGGAGAAAGATAAATTACTCAAAGCGGAACAAGCTTTGCGTAATCGCCTCAGCAATATTTTAGAAAGCATGACAGATGCTTTTATTGCTGTGAATCAAAATTGGCAAATTACCTATGCCAATCAGCAAGCAGCAAAAATTCAAGAAGTACAACCGATACATTTAGTTTCACATAACTACTGGCAGCAATGGCCAGCTATGAAAGGTACGGAAGTTGAGCAAGAATATCAAAAAGCGATCGCTCATCAAATACCTGTGCATTTTGAAGCCTTCTATGCCCATAAAAATATTTGGTTAGAAATTCATGCTTACCCTTTTGAAGAAGGTTTAGCTATCTTTTTTAGGAATATTACTGAGCGCAAGCAAGCAGAAGTAGAGCGAGAAAATCTACTAATTAGAGAGCAGTCAGCGCGGAGTGAAGCGGAAAAAGCGAATAAAATCAAAGATGAATTTCTTGCTGTCTTATCTCATGAATTAAGAACTCCTCTCAATCCTATTTTGGGATGGTCTACCTTACTGAGAAGACGCACTTATGAAGATGCTAAACTCAATCATGGATTAGAAACAATTGAGCGGAATGCAAAATTACAAATTCAATTAATTGAAGATTTATTAGATGTTTCTCGGATTCAACAAGGAAAAATTACTCTAAATATTCAACCTGTAAATTTAGTTGACATTATAGAAGCTGCTTTGGATACTGTGCATTTAGCCGTTGCCACAAAAAGTATCCAAATTCAAAAAGTATTAGAAATTAATACCGCGTGGATTGCTGGTGATGCGGCTCGTCTACAACAAATAGTCTGTAATTTGCTGTCTAATGCCGTTAAGTTTACGCCGACTGGCGGTCAAGTGGAAATTAAACTAGAGCAAGTAAATACTTTTGCCCAACTTCAAATTAATGATAATGGTAAGGGCATTAGTTCAGATTTTCTGCCTCATGTCTTTGATTACTTTCGCCAAGCCGATGGTACTATCACGCGACAATTTGGTGGCTTGGGTTTAGGGCTAGCAATTGTCCGTCATTTAACTTTAATGCACGGTGGCACAGTGCAAGCTGAGAGTGGGGGAGAAGGAATGGGTGCATCATTCATAGTTAAATTGCCCCTGATGCCTGATTTTATGCCGACAAATCAAAAAAGTGAGGCAATTAAGGACACCTTAGATTTGGCAGGGTTGAATATTCTGGTGGTAGATGATGATACAGACACAGGTGAATTTCTCACAGTGATGTTAGAGCAGTTTGGTGCTAAGGTAACTGCGATCGCATCTGGTGGTGAAGCTTTAGAATTTTTGGCGACATCTAAGGCTGATCTGCTATTAAGTGATATCGGAATGCCCGGAATTGATGGTTATATGCTCATCCGCTTAATTAGAGCTATGCCAGCCGAACAAGGGGGTACAATTCCTGCGATCGCATTAACAGCCTATGCCGGGGAAATTAACCAACAACAAGCTCTAGCGGCTGGATATCAAATACACCTAGTTAAACCCATAGAATTAGAACAGTTACTAGCGGCGATCGGTCAAATTTTAACTCCCTTAGCCGCCTCACCATAGTCAGTTATCTCAGACTTCAATTGACCAATGACTAAAAAGCCCAAATTTCCTTACCTAGTTGGTTCTAAGTGGACAGCAAGACAAAAAGTAGATGGTTGGCGACACTTTCAAGTCGTCAACCGCAAAAATCAAGGTAAGTGGGTTTATGCCGAAATGGTCGCTTCCTGTGACCCTAATGTGCGTTTCTGGATTAATGCCAAACTCTTACAAGACCGCTCTCAATGGTTGGCGGGATGGCAATCTTTACAAGAAATCGAAGCTATTTAATGAATTGAGCATAATTACTCAGATGTAAGAAATTTTCGGCAAAAGCTTTAATTTTATAATTTTTCACAAATAAACTTTTCCGCCCAAGAATTACACACAAAGGTTATTTGTTAAGAAGGGGTGTAAGGGTGTGAGGATGTATGGGTTGTGAACACCTACACCCCTACAAACTCCCCCAAACCCTTGATTTTTCATATCCGCAATTAGTCCTAATTAATTCAGAACTTAGGTAATTAGACCACCCAACCACTGCAAAAGCAGGAAAATTTTGGAACTGCTTGCAGAAATCGGAGTTTTAGACCTCAGCGTGTCAGTTTTCAAATTACCCCATGCTTCAAGGTGAAAACTTACGCACAAGCCAATCTAAAACTCACCAAATAGTTATGGGCTAGGTCTTAAAAGCTATAAAAAAGTAGAACTTTAATTTTTGTCTATTGAAACTATTTTTATTAAAAAAGTTAAATAAAGTTATTAAAATAGGTTTTTATGAATAAATAAACGATTTAATTTGATTTTTAGACTAAAAATAAATTAAATATAGCTTTATAAGCTTAATAACTTCATTTTTCATATTTTCAGCCCCTTTCTTTTCTCTGTAATTTCGTCAATAATGACACTCAACTACCTCACACATTGCCATCGGCGGCTAGGTGAAGGCCAATGTTTGAGCCGAAGGTTTGAGAAAAAACTATAAGAGGCAAATAACAGTGAAACTAGCAGTCTACGGAAAAGGCGGTATTGGCAAGTCAACAACTAGCTGTAACATCTCTGTCGCTTTAGCTAAACGGGGCAAAAAAGTACTGCAAATAGGTTGTGACCCAAAGCATGACAGTACTTTTACCTTGACTGGATTTTTGATTCCCACAATTATCGACACTCTTCAGTCCAAAGACTATCACTACGAAGATGTTTGGCCAGAAGATGTAATTTATAAAGGTTATGGTGGAGTAGATTGCGTAGAAGCTGGTGGCCCACCTGCTGGTGCAGGGTGTGGTGGCTACGTAGTTGGTGAGACCGTAAAATTACTGAAAGAACTCAATGCCTTTGATGAGTACGATGTAATTTTATTTGATGTCTTGGGTGACGTAGTTTGTGGTGGCTTTGCAGCTCCTTTAAACTATGCAGATTATTGCATGATCGTTACTGACAACGGTTTTGATGCGTTATTTGCTGCTAACCGGATTGCCGCTTCCGTCAGAGAAAAATCCAGAACTCATCCTCTACGTTTAGCCGGGTTAATTGGCAACCGCACATCTAAGCGGGACTTGATCGAGAAATACGTAGAAGCAGTCCCCATGCCAGTTCTAGAGGTTTTGCCGTTAATTGAAGATATCCGCGTATCACGCGTTAAAGGTAAAACATTGTTTGAGATGGCCGAGTCAGATCCTTCCCTGAACTACGTTTGCGACTATTATCTCAACATTGCCGACCAAATTTTGGCACGCCCAGAGGGAGTAGTACCAAATGATGCTCCGGATCGGGAATTGTTTTCTTTGTTATCCGATTTTTATCTAAATCCGCGTAAACCACAGGTTCCTAATCACGAAGAGGAATTAGACTTGATGATTGTATAAATCACCAAGTTCTCAGGATGAGGAACAATATGGCTTTCTTTAATAGCTTTACAGATTCAATAAGACAAAAGTGGTTGCAGTTCTTCCAGGCCAACCGGGAATGGATTACTCTGCACATGGAAGTGGAATCGGTATACACCCCTGATGGCGGGAAGCGACCACCTTCTTACCTCATCCTGGGCGTTGTGAACGCGCTGGAACCGAAATTAGCGCAGTTGATGTTGCCCTTTTCTAAATTGAATGCTGATGCTGACACATTAATTGATGTGTTGGAATTGCATTTTGATCCAGATATCGCTTTAGGAAACCGCTTGAGCCATCCTCCAGCAGAACCAGAAACCAGCCAATACGAGTCAACAGTAGTTGTAGAAGAAAATATTGTTGTTGATGACAATAATATTGATGATGAAACTCTAGCGATTTCGCACACTGATGGTTTTGGCTTAGATTCGCTGGAATCGAAAGAAGATGACAATGGATTAAGTGAAATTTCCTTCCCGAGCGAACCAGACAACAAGCAAGAGTTTGAACCCGCGATCGCGGCAACCGAAGATGATTTTGGCGATGTTTCCTTTGATGGAGACACCGCATCAGCAAGCCAGCTAGATGACGAAATATTAAATGATCTTAAAACACCAGACGAAAACGCTTTTAGCGATGTACTGTCTGATGTTTGGGGTGATGAAACAGCCTTGCAAAAAGGTGAAGAAAATAATGATTTCTTAGGGGAAGAATTACCCACAGGTGTTTTTGATGAATCAGAAATTGCCCGTCTCTTCCCCAATGCTTAATAGTTGCGGTTGAAAAAGTTTGAAGTCTCAAGGGTGAAGAATGAAATGGGCAATTTAATCTTCATCCTTCATCTTTGTACTCATCCCTTTTTCATCTGCGGCAAATAACTACTGCCTTTAAATAACAAGGGGAGAAAATTAATCATGACTGTTGCTCAACAACCAGAAGCTTTAAACTTTGAGTGCGAAACTGGGAATTACCATACATTCTGCCCCATTAGTTGCGTGGCGTGGTTGTACCAAAAAATTGAAGATAGCTTCTTTTTGGTGATTGGCACAAAAACCTGTGGCTATTTTCTCCAAAATGCAATGGGGGTGATGATTTTTGCTGAACCCCGTTATGCAATGGCAGAGTTAGAAGAGGGTGATATTTCCGCACAATTGAATGACTACAACGAGTTGAAGCGATTGTGTGAGCAAATTAAACGCGATCGCAATCCGAGTGTGATTGTTTGGATTGGTACTTGTACCACCGAAATCATCAAAATGGACTTGGAAGGTTTAGCACCCAAGTTAGAATCGGAAATTGGTATTCCCATTGTTGTAGCGCGTGCTAACGGTTTAGATTACGCTTTTACCCAAGGGGAAGACACAGTTTTAGCGGCAATGGCAAATCGTTGTCCAAGTCAAGCTCCGGTGACAGAAAATGAAAAGAGCGATCGTAATGCCATTCAAAAGCTCCTCAACTTTGGTAAGAAAAAAGAAGAAGTAGTCCAAGAAGAATCAGCATACGTTGATCACCCACCCCTGGTTCTTTTTGGCTCCCTCCCCGACCCTGTTGTTACCCAATTAACCCTAGAATTAAAAAAACAAGGCATCAAAGTTTCTGGGTGGCTACCAGCCAAACGCTTCACGGAATTACCAGTGCTAGAAGAAGGATATTACGTTGCTGGTGTTAACCCCTTCCTCAGCCGCACTGCTACCACCTTAATGCGCCGTCGCAAATGCAAACTGATTGGCGCACCCTTCCCCATCGGCCCTGATGGAACTCGCGCTTGGATAGAGAAAATTTGTTCAGTATTTGGCATCACACCCACAGGTTTAGAAGAACGAGAAGCTCAAATTTGGGCAGGCCTAGAAGATTATGTCAAACTAATTCGTGGCAAGTCTGTATTCTTCATGGGCGATAACTTGCTAGAAGTTTCCTTAGCACGCTTTTTGGTGCGTTGTGGAATGACCGTGCATGAAGTTGGCATTCCTTACATGGATAAACGCTACCAAGCCGCAGAATTAGCCATGCTAGAAACAGCCTGCCATGAAATGGGTGTACCTTTACCCAAAATTGTCGAAAAACCAGATAATTACAACCAAGTCCAGCGCATTTATGAATTAAAACCAGACTTGGTAATTACGGGTATGGCTCATGCTAACCCATTAGAAGCACGGGGTATTAATACCAAATGGTCAGTCGAATTTACCTTTGCTCAAATTCACGGTTTTAGCAATGCCCGTGACATTTTAGAATTAGTCACTCGCCCATTGCGTCGCAATAACAATTTGAAAGATTTGGGTTGGGATAAGTTAGTGAGAGAAGAAGCAAAGATTTAAAATTTGGGTTGCGAATTAGTCTATAAAAAGAGAATTTTTAGGGCGGACTTTAAGTCCGCCTTTTTTATTTTGTTTCGCGCAAAGGCGCAAAGGCGCAAAGAAGAGTGCAAAATATAAAATTTCTTTTAAACAGTCTTGTCAGCAACACCAAGTATTTAGAGAAGTCTATTGTTTACTACTATAAAAACAACTGGGTCTAGGTTTCACTCAACGCAACATCCAACTAACAAATAAGCTGCTGGTTATTACATCAACGCAAAAACTAGACCCAGTATGAAATTTTAGACAACTAAATTTTTAATCTTAGCGTCTGTTACCACCACGATAAGGCACTGCTGCAAGATAATCGATATCAAAGGATGAGAGTCTTTGAGCGTAGTTACCGCTAGGATTAATTGCTGCTGCCAAATCGGCAAATTTGCGTGGGTCGCCCTCTGCAAGCTGTCTTTCTTGGAACTTGCGGGTGTAGAATTTTTCCAAGGTAAAACGCCAGTCGGTTTGAACTGTACCTGCTTTTTCTTGGAAATCTGCGCCGTAGCGAGGTGTAACCAAGTTGTGAGGACGGTCTACCAAACGCTTGCGTTGGTAAGGTACGGTGTTATCACCAAAAGCTTGAGAGTATTCTTCGCTGTCTAACAAAGCATCAACAAAACCGCTAAAACCTTTGGTTCCAATCACAATTGACCAAGCGATTTCTTCTTCTTTGTTGTAAGAAGAACGACCTAATAAACGTTTGAGGGTGATGTCAACTAAACGGTAGTTGTTGTTGACTGAAACAACCAAACGATAGAAAGCCTCAGACTTAGCTAAACCCCGGATAAAGTCACGCACAGAAATTGCGCCTGTTTTCAGCTGAGATTCTAAAGTGATTTGGCGGTTGAACTTGAGAATTTCATGTTCGCTGAAAACTTGGCGGTAAGCTGCCCAAATGATGTTTTGGATATCAGTATAAGAACTGACATCTTCTATGCGATAGATATATGGTGTATTTTCGTTTTGGTCAGCGATACCAAAGCTTTTAACACGATGGTTTTGACTGCTGGGTTTGTATTCAAGTAAGGGCAGTGCCATGCTGCTTTTTCCTCTTATTAAAAGATTACACAGAGATTTAGCTGTTAATTAATGAGGAGGTTTGATTGCTCAAATCCTCACTCATGCTTTATCTATTGTCCCGCATTAGGTTAGAACCCAGTATGAATTCCTAACCAATTTAGTACTAGCAAGAAAGTTATCCCTGCGGATATTACTAGTAATACGCCTAACAGTGCAGCTCCATCAACATTTTGACCAGGTATATATGATAAGGAGCGATAAACACCACCTCTGACAATACCTGCCCGGTCTCGATAGTCAGCACCATAGCGGGGAGTAAAGCTGATTGGTCGGTCTACGGTCATGCGTTTGCGCTGATAGGGTACAGTGTAGTCACCAAAGGCTTGAGTGTATTCTTCACTGTCAATCAAGGCATCCACAAATCCATGCCAACCGCGAGTGGCGATTTGAATAGACCAGGCTATTTCTTCTTCACGATTGTAAGGAGAGCGACCTAACAACCGTTTCAAGCACATTTCTACCAACCTGTAGTTATTATTTGGTGTGACTACTAGCTGATAAAATCGCTCTGACTTGGCCAAACCACGGATAAAATCTTTAACTGTGATTGACCGATTTTTAAGTTGGGTTTCTAAGGAGATTTGGCGGTTAAATTTGAGAATTTCTTGCTCGTTGAAGACTTGGCGATAAGCTGCCCAAATGAGTCTTTCAATTTCGCTAGTAGAGTTAGCTGTTTCTAGACGGTAGATATAAGGTGTATCTTCGTTGATATCTGCTGTACCGAAGCTACTAACTCTTTGATTTTGGGTTGTAGGTTTGTATTCGAGTAAAGGTAATGCCATACTAAATACCGCCTTCAGAATAAGGTTGGCATCTTATACTTAGTCCGTCTTTACCGTTTTGGATTTGAAACCCATAATTGTTCCAATTGGGATAAGTTACTTTTTATAAGTATTTAGTAACTTGACGGAAAAAAATTTAGAAGGTTGTTAGTTAGCTTGTGCAAACAATCATCCTTCTTATACCTTTATCAAACCACTGAAAAAAAGCCCTTACCGCACAGGGAAATTAGCACTGGAATTGATGGATACAGGAATACCTTGGGGTACTGTTTCTCTGGTGGTGTCGGGAATTTTGATGTTGGCTAGGTTAACTGGGGTATAAGTAATTTGTCTAATGTTGAGGGAGTTAGCCAAAGCCAAGAAGTTTTTGATGTCGCCTTCTATATAACGAGCATCTTCTAGTTTGTCGCGCCAGTAGTTACCGTAGCGAGGGGTGACTAGGTTGAAGGGTCTATCTTTATAACGGCGGCGTTGGTAAGGTACGATGTTTTCGCCAAAGTTGGTGAGATATTCTTCAGAATCAATTAAAGCGTCAACAAAACCATCCCAACCAGCTGTTGCTATTTTAATTGACCAAGCAATCTCTTCGTCTTTATTATAAGGCGCACGACCTAAAAAGCGTTTCAGGGCAATTTCTACTAAACGATAGTTAGAATTTGTCTCGATGACTAAAGTCCGAAAGGCTTCAGATTTAGCGAGGCCGCGAATAAAGTCACGTACAGTGATAGCGCGATTTTTGACTTGAGATTCTAAGTTGCCTTGGCGGAAGAATTTCAAGATTTCATGTTCGCTAAAGACTTGGCGATAAGCTGCCCAAATTAATTCTTGAAGATCGCCACTATCAGCACAGTCTTCTATACGGTAGGGTCTGGGGGTGTTTTCGTTGGGGATTTCGTAGCCAGGGACACGTTGGTTTTGAGAACTGGGTTTGTATTCGAGTAAAGGTATTGCCATAGTTTTAGGATTTGGTCATTGGTCATCAAAAAAGTGTGAAGTCTGAAGTTTGAAGTTTGTTCGCCTTTGGCGTTCCCGCAAGGTAGTCGGAAATTTAATATTGCTCGTTCTACCTTTTGACTTTTAACTTTTGACTTTTACCTTTTGCCTTTTAGGTTGTCTTTGTGCCAGGAAGATAACGGTAAGGTAGGGCAACAGCGGTAGGTTTGACTGTTGGTTGAGGAGTCCCACTTTCGCGGCTGTTGTCGGGAATTTGAATGTCTTTGATTTGGGAAAGAACTGAGGCGGTTACGCGTTGATAATTACGTTCGGGAGTAATTATGCTGCCAGCCATTGCTAAGAAGTTGCTGGGAATGACGCGACGAATTTCTTCTTTGCTGGCATAACCTGTGGTACGAGCGCTGTAGAAGGAACGACCACCCAGGAAGTTGAGGGTTTGACGATCGCGCCAGTAAGCGTTGTAGCGTGGGTTAACTAAGTTAAAGGGTCTGTCTTTGAAGCGACGGCGTTGGTAAGGGACGATATCATCGCCAAAGTTAGTGAGGTACTCTTCACTATCTAATAAGGCATCAATAAAACCGTGTAACCCTTTTGTGCCAATGACAATTGACCAGGCAATTTCCTCTTCTTTATTATAAGCTGCCCGCCCTAAGAAGCGTTTCAAAATAATGTCAACTAAACGGTAGTTTGAGTTGATGTCGGCTACTTGTGTCCGGAAAACTTCAGATTTGCCCAATCCCCGGATAAAGTCGCGGACATTAATTGCCCGATTCCGCAGTTGTGACTCTAAGAAGTTTTGGCGATTACTTTTGATAATTAAATGCTCGCTAAAAATCTGCCGATAAGCTGCCCAGATAATTGCATCAATATCTGTATCGTCAATAGCCGCAGATAAGCGATAAATAGTTGGGGTATCTTCGTTGGGTACTTCGTAACCTTCTACCCGTTGGTTTTGGGAACTTGGTGAATATTCAAGAAGTGGTATTGACATATTTACTTTTACCTTGTTTTATGGTATTCAAACAAGCTTGTTAAAGATAAGCTAGTTGCACACGCGCGCGGACTGCTTTTTCGGTATCGGCTGTAAGCATTTGCTCGAGTCTGGCAAAAATAGGCTGTTGTAAATCGCTATTTTTGGCCAAGGCTTGCAAACCCACAACGGCTGCATACCGAATTGACCATTCAGAGTCTTGAGAAATAAATATCAGGGTTTCTAAGGCTCTTTTGGGTGCGGTATGGCTTTCGGGAAAATCTAGCTTATGCCAGTGCAAGTTTCCTAAACCTTTGGCAGCAGCGCGACGGACACTGGGGGCAAAGTCTGTGGCAGCTGCACTGACTAATAAATCTAAAGCACGAGGGTCTGCGATCGCAGCTATTGTGCGAATCGAATAAGCCCGCGCGCCATAGTTGTAGTCATCAATTTGAGATATTAGCTGCGGTACTGCCGCTTCTCCCATTTCTGTGAGGGCGGTGGCGGCTAAGGCTGCGGCGGCTGGGTTGTTATATCCAAACACCGCAATCAAAGTAGGAATCGCAGCAATATCTTTTGTGGCTGCCAAGTTCTCCACTGCTGTCACCATTTTTGCTGGTGTATCTGCTGCGGCGACGGCACGAATTAGTTCTTCAGTCATTGGTCGTTAGTCATTGATCAATAGTCACTTGTCATCAGCTTTTGACTAAAGACAAAGGACAAATGACAAGTGACTATAAAAGTGAATCCATCAAGTTCATTACCCGAATTGCATCATCAGATACAGCCAGTTTTTCTAACTCATCTGTTAATTGATGTTCTAGCAATCCTTTGAGGGCAATCAGTTTGAAGCTATTTTCGACCTTAGCTTGAGCGATCGCTTCTGCTGCTGCCAAATACCCAATTGCACCCAAATCCCCTAAGACAACACGGCGCAATTTCAGATCCCCTGTTGCCAACATTTCCACTAACCTTTCTCCATAGATGGGGTTTTGTGTGAGTTGGTACATGGCTCTGGCGGCGGCGCATTGTACTCGTGGTACTGGATGCTCTAGGAAAGGCTCTATGAGTGGAATTGCCTCAGTGGAGTTGATGGCTCCCAAGGCTTCTAGGACTGCTTCGTAGGGCTGGGTTAGATGGGGGAGTCCCGGTACTTGCACGGCCTCGGCTACACCCCCATCTAACATTTTGATCAGTGCTGGTGCGGCAGTGCGATCGCGCAGCATTTCTAAAGACTGGGCAGCAGCTTCGCGCACATAGAAATCAGAACATTCTAGGGATTCAATTAAGTTTGGTACTGCTTTAACATCCCCTAACTTACCTAATGCCCTAGCTGCATTTCGGCGCAGAGGATAACCTCCGAGTTCTGTTCTATCTGCTTCATCTTTTAATGCGGCAATTAAAGCATCTACAGCATCTGCTCTGTTAACCCGGAACTTGCCCAGCCACCAAGCTGCATAATAGCGGAGACTTAAATCTGGTGATTGCAGGTTAGCGATTGCTAGCTCTGGTGTCAGATGTGGCTCGTTCTGGGAGGGAAAGTTTTCCCCACTGGGTTCTATCATTGCCAGGGGTTAGTTCTCTTCCGCAGTTAAAGGCTCAATCTTGACGATTTTGCCGCCTAGACGGGTAATTCTTTGGTATTCTTCATTCATCCGGCTGTATGGCACTGTAATAAATACGCTACCGCTATTGCGAATATTGTATTTATTTTTGTCAGTTTCGGAGTTTTGCCGCAAGCCTACAACTTCGTAACGGAATACTCGGCTAGCAGATGAAGAAACAGTACTAGTACCAAGTGTGGTTTGACCGAACATTACCTCTATATCTCCTGTTTGGTTTTTTATCCATACTGTTGGCTTTGTTGCCAGCAAACTTTTTTAGGCTGATGTCACGCTGACGATTTTCCCGCCTTGACGATGAATTTGCTGGATTTTGTCAGAAAGCCGCTCGTAAGGTACGATAAAAGCTGTGCTGCTTCTTCTCACGCTGGGATAGCCGGGAGCGCGAAGTCCTGTAACTTCGATGCGATAGACACGATCAGCTTGACCAACGGCATTGCCTAAATTCCGTTTGGGAGCTACATCTTGTGTCGCCCGGAAACCCCAGTTGCTGTTAGTACCAGACGGGCCAACAATTGAAGAGGCTTTGTTGCTAGCCAATTCTTGTGCTAGACGCGATTTTTTCCCTTCTACTTGGGCGCGATCGCTATTGGCATAGCCTCGGTATAACCGGAAAATGCGGTTAAAACCTACTGTTTTCTGCCCAGGCTGGGTTTCAAAACCACGATAGTAAGGTACGATGTTATCGCCAAAGTTGTTTTGATACTCTACAGAATCAATGTAAGAGTCAATTTCTGCGTCGTAGCCTTTTTCTTGATACAAGTCGAGATGATAAACAACTTCTGACTCGTCATAAGGAGCGCGACCCAATAAATGCTTATAATTGAGTTCGATCAAACGAGTTTGAAAGCTGCTATAGAAAAACTTGGTTTTGTAGAGTTCTGATTTGGCAACGCTACGCACAAACTCCCGCACTGTCAGGTTTCCATCCCGCAGGAGTGATTCTGCGCTTACAAGGCGTTCCGATGCCATGATGTAATCATTACCCAATACTTGCCGATATACAGCACGAATTACTGCTTCGACTTCTTCTTTGTTGGCGTTGGAGCGCAGTTCAAATCGACGTTTTTCGCTGTAAGGCTCTGTTCCTAGCCTAGATGCTGCTGCTGTAATTGCCATCTTCTATCCCCTTATTGATATTCGGCTGCTAGTACCGACTGCTTGCTCAAATAAGCTTTTTCCCTATCCCTACATAAAACTATGCCCGGAGCTTGATCCAACTGCTAGGTGATTCCATCCAGCACTTGCATCCCTCTCCGGGCAGAAAACTATCTAGCTAAGAGCGTTGATAGCGTAGTCGATGTAGGTGTTAGCTTCGTTAGCAGCTTGACCAGACAAACCATGATTAGCTTTGACGTACTTCAGAGCTTCTACGTACCAGCTAGGAGACAACTCAAAGGAGCTGTTGATTTCTGCCAAACCAGCAATCAGGTATTCATCCAAGGGGCCAGTACCACCTGCTACCAAGCTGTAGGTGATGATGCGCAGGTAGTGACCAACGTCACGAGCGCACTTGGATTTACCACGGCTGTCAGCAGCATAGTTGGGGCCGGGGGTTTGGGTGGTGTAAGGGAATTTTTGGTAAACAGCTTGGGTAGCACCGTCGATCAAGCGTTGAGCGTTAGAGGTCAACGCACGAGCAGCTTCTAAACTAGCAGCAGCGCGCTCATAACGACCACGAGCAGCTTGTAATTCTGTGTTGCCTAAGAAACGACCTTGGGTATCAGCAGCTGCAATAGCTTCGGTAATTGGTGTTTTAACCATCTTTTCAAATCTCCTTGGTATTTTTAGTCTTTTTACCTAGTTGCCTAAATACTTGCGTATTCAGACTTGGGACTGCTATTAAGCAACAGCAGCAGCAGCGCGATCAAAGTAGCCAGCTACTTCGGAGATCAATGCACTGCAATCACCTTTGGTGATACCGTTAGGATCGTTAGCAATTGCGATCGCAGCTTCTTTGATTTTTTGGATGCCTACAGCTACAGAAGAACCAGGAGTACCCAAAGCTTGGTAGGTTTCACGTAGACCGTTCAATGCACGATCATCTAAAACACTGGAGTCGCCTGCTAAGATTGCATAGGTCACATAACGCAAGATGATTTCTAAGTCGCGGAGACAAGCAGCTGCACGACGGTTGGTGTAAGCGTTACCACCAGGAGCAACCAATTGGGGTTGTTCTTCAAATAACGCACGAGCCGCGTTGGTAACGATTGTAGAAGAGTTGCTGGTGATGCGGTTGACGATATCCAAGCGTTTGTTGCCATCTTTAACAACGTTAGCTAGTGCATCTAGTTGTTCGTTGCTCAAGAATTCGCCTCTAGCATCTGCTTGAGAAGTTACCTTGGTGAATACATCTAATGTCATGGACTCTAATCTCCTAATTCCTTAGTTGAGAGATGTCTCGATTAAAACTGGTAATGTTTTATCAATTTGGGATGGAATCTAACAGACCAAGTACCGATTTGTAGTTTTGCTGCTCTCAGATTCACCTGTGACTTCATGAGGAAAATTATGAGAACCAGGGTGAGATTTATGAGAAACCAGCGAACTTTACGAATTGATTGCCTTGTTTATGTTCTGTCTGTTATTTACCCCTCCAGCTTATGTTTATACAACGCTATAGATCCTTTATTTGTTACAAATTATGAATAAATAAGTTGCAGAAATAAGAAGCCGCTCAAATCCTTTACATACAAGGGCTTTACCTGAGAAAAACTCTTTTTTTTTGTTACATAACTTCATATTTAAAAAAAATATCAGCAAATCTGGATGATTTTAGATTTTCTTAATATTTTTCAAATCCTTACAGAGCAAGGCATTGCCGTTTTTCATCCGATTTTATGTCCTGATGGTTATTGTGAAGAAACATAAAATAAATATTTCGCAACATTTGTGTGAGTGCTTGGTTTAGGGTCAACCGTCCAGAGTTAGTGGAGCCAAAGCCAAATTTACGCGCGATCGCACTACGATGTCGGTTTCCTGTGCGATCGCATTTTCTAAAGCGGTCTTCGCTTCAGGTGTAGCTATTTTTTGCAAAGACACCGCCGCCGCATAACGTAGTCCCCAATCTTCTGGGGTGAGTAAAGCCCAAATCAACTTTTCTTGAATTCTGCGAATAACTTCAGCATCATCACAACTATTGGCAATTTTCCCTAATCCGCGTGCAGCGATGCGGCGCACATTTCCTTGGCAATGGTTGGCTACTGTTGTACCGACAACTTCCGCTAATAAATCCAACGCTGCAGATGAACCAATTTGAGCCAAAGCATGAATAATATGCGCTTGTAATCCTTGATCGCCAGAAGATTCATAAGCGGCAATTAAGGGTTTTACTGTGCAATTTCCCAACTTGACTAAAGCTTCTACCGCCGCATTTCTCACCCTGGGATGATGATGACTTAAAGCTGTAATTACAGCATTGATAACGTCGATTTTGGGATTATTGCCAACAGTCATGGCGTTAATCGCGGTGATTGCTTCTTCTGGTGTTGCAGCCTGATTAATTTGCGAAATTAATTGCTCATTCATGGTTTTGCTCACTAAAGAAAAATTGCACGGCAAAAATAACTGGTGATAGAAGTAAAAAAGTAAAAGGCAAAAGTAAAAAGAGCATGAGAATTTCCCATAAATAAATCATCCATCTTTTGGGTTTGGCATACTGCCAGCCTAAATTATAGGGCGGGAGAGGACACCCACTACACAAGAAAGTTTAGGATTTTTTATATATGGATTTTTTTTTACTTTTTACTGACTATCGCCAATCTCGAAAATAAATTTTGAATTTTAAAGCTGAATTAGTAAATCATCAATTGCTTGAAAAAGTAACAAAGATGTTGATTGTTCATAATTATTACTTTCTAGAAGTGTTTCTAAAATACGCTTGAGATTGAGCAATTTCAAACTATTAGGAACTTGGGCTGTTAAGATTGCTTGGATTGCTTGTTGATGACCAACTGCTCCTAAGTCAAAAACTGCGGCCCAACGTAAATACATATTTTCGTGGTTGAGGTTTTTAACGATACGTTCGATGTATTGGGGTTGTTGAGTTAAAAGATACATATATCGCGCCGCCGCACATTGCACCCTTTCTGATGGATGTTTGAGAAACGGTTCAATTTGCGCTTGTGCTGACCAAACTTGGAGTGTGGCTAAAGCTTCAATTAAAGCTTCATAGGGCTGTTCTTGACCATTTTGTAAAAGATTGAGCAAAGGAATCACAGCTTGTTTGTTACCAATGGCGGCTAATGCTGCGATCGCAGCTTCTTTTAAACGCAAATCCTCGTTACACTCTAACGTTTTTATTAACACTGGTACAGCTTGAGGATTTTTCAATTGTCCTAAAGCACGCGCAGCTTGACGACGTAGCGGATAACCACCACCAGGAATGCGATAACGTTCATCAAACAAAGCATCGCACAATGCCATACAGCCAGCTTGCACTTGATGTTTACCTAACCACCAAGCAGCATAATAGCGAATTTGATTATCCTCACTAGATAATGCTGAAATCGCGCTTTCTGGTGAAAGAATGGGTTCGACAGAGTTAGTAATAGTCATTTATCAAAAGGGTGTAAGGAACTAAGAGTGTAGGGGTGTAGGGATTTTTTATACCCTATACCCCTACACCCTCACACCCTGTCTCAATTAAAATTACTCAGCACTTATTACACTTGCGAAATGTTGATGATTTTACCGCCACGCTTGTGAATTTCTTGATAAGTAGCTGAGAGGCGCTCGTAAGGTACGGTGTAAGTTTGACGGCTGCGGCGCACTGATGCTTTAGAACCAATTGTGCCAGCGATCGCTTCAATAACAAACATCCGGCTGTCTCCTCGTTTAGCTGCACTAATTAAAGTTGGTGCGGCTGAAACAAAAGCTGTACCTGCGGAAGTTGGGGGCAAAATTCCATTAGGCAAATTCAATGATACTTTCGTCCGCAGGCGAGAATTTTTCCGCCCCATCTGAGCATTATCACTGTTACCAGAACCGCGATAAAGCTCACATATGCGGTTAAAACCTACGGTTTTCATACCCGGAATTGATTGGAATCCGCGATGATAAGGTACGACAGAATTGCCAAAAGCATTTTCATATTCCGTGCTGTAAATGTAAGATTCAATATCTGCATCGTAACCACGAGCAGCATATAAATCTACATGATAAGCAATCTCTGATTGATCGTAAGGGGCGCGTCCCAATAAGTGCTTATAATTTAATTCAATCAAACGCACTTGGGAGTTGCTATAAAAAAAGCATTCTTTGTAAAAATCAGATTTAGCTAAAGTTTCAACAAATTGCCGCACGCTAATTTTGCCATTCCGCAATAAAGCTTCGGCACTAATAAACTTTTGGCTAGCATAGACTCCTTGACGACCAAAAATTTGTTGATAAGCAGCCCGAAATACCTTTTGTAATTCGTCTTCACTCCAATTTTGGCGTAGCTCTACTTTAGTGCCAATTTCATCTCTAATGGCTAGCCGTTCTGCGACTGAATTACTCATTTTGACAATCGCTCCTTCTTTAATTTTTGTTAGCAATAAATTTGGGTCTTTAGCAGTAGATAATTGCTGCTATCAAAGTAGAAAAATTTCCTACTTTTTGGGCAACTATCTATTTCCAAAGACCCATAAAGTTTGTATTAGCTTAGGGCGTTAATTGCATAGTTTAGATAGATGTTAGCTTCGCCAGCAGCATCACCTGTTAAACCATGATTGTCACGCACGAATTCGAGAGCAGCTACATACCAGCTAGGAGATAAACCCAAGGCACTATTGAGTTCGCTTAAACCAGTAACTACATATTCATCTAAAGGCCCTGTTCCACCAACAACACAGCAATAGCTGATGGTACGAAGATAGTGGTCAATATCGCGTACACATTTAGATTTGCCTTCAGGTGTAGACGCATATTGAGGGCCACTCATTTGAGTGGTGTAGGGGAATTTTTGATAAACATGATTAGCAGCTGCTTCTGCCCATTTTTTACCATTATTGGTAAATGCTTTAGCAGCGTCTAAACCTGCACGAGCGCGGTTGAAACGACCGAATACTGCTTGCATTTCGGTATTGCTGAGATAAGAACCGCGCAAATCAGCAGCTGCGATCGCTTCAGTTAAAGGTGTTTTCATAATTCTCCTAATCTCCTCGATTTTCTAACTAATTACTAACAACCAGTTTGAGAAAAGTTTGCAGCAAAAATTTATTAAGCAACAGCACTAGCAGCGCGTTCAAAATAGCTGGATAATTCAGCGATTAGTTGGCTACAATCACCTTTGGTAATACCATTGGGATTATTAGCAATTCCAATCGCAGCGTCCTTCATTTTTTGAATACCTGAAGCTACAGCATCGCCAGGAGTACCCAGAGCATTGTAGGTTTCACGTAGACCATTTAAGCAGCGATCGTCCATGACACTAGCATCACCAGCTAATACAGAATAGGTGACATAACGCAGAATAAATCCTAAGTCACGAATACAAGCTGCTTGATTACGATGGTGGAAACAAGCACCACCAGGATTAAAAATTTGTGGACGTTCAGCAACTAAATCACGATAAGCATTAGCCACTATGGAGGAAGCATTACTGGTTAGTCTGTTAACGATATCTAACCGCTTATTGCTATCACCCACCATTGCTGTTAAAGCATTGATTTCATCACCACTGAGATATGAACCTTTTTTATCGGCTTGTTCAACTACTTTAGAAAAAGCGTCGAGCATTTTTTATTCCTCCTCAAGGCCATTCATTACAGAAATTTATCCAGTTTATAGCAATTAATCTATCAAGCAAAATTTATCGCATGGCACATTTGCCATTCCAAATACTAATTTGAAATAACACAAATTTGCCGCAATCAACTATTTGAAAAAACAGCTAATTTTGCTGGTTTTTGTAATTGCTTTTAAAACCTTGTTCGTATTTTATATATGGGTGGAGTTCGTTTATTCCTAAGTTTTGTAAAATAGTGTTACTCCATACAGCTTTTTAAATAAACTGTTGCTCTACAAAGCTTTGGCTAATACTCAGGAAATATTTGCTTTACAATTGAACATCTTTAGCAACCTTACTTCATATATTTATTCAGCTTTTTAAGGTTTAGTAACAAATAAAACTTATATATCATGTACTTCTAACAGTAAGACTGATGGAGGTGGTATAACACAGCAGTAATCAAGCTACTGTTCAAAATTGACCAAAAGATTGAAATTAAACCTTTTTTGAGTTTTGAAATTTGGTTTTTGATTGCTGTGTAGCGTTAGTGCTTGTTAATAATTTTTTCAGCGAAATACTGTCACTTATGTCACAACGTTTGATTTTATTTAAATAGATAAAAATAGTTTTAATTTTAAAAGCTGAATCTATTCTTAATTTGCTTATAACTTTCTCTTTACAAGCTTTTCAGGCAGTATTTTTACTAGTTAAGGTCATATTGGGTAAATGATTGATATGTAAGCTTTTGTAAAGCTCAGTCAACCAAACTCTCAAAATTCTTTATATTCCCAGATATTAAAGTAGAGACGCAAAATTTTGCGTCTCTACAATAGGGTGAAATGACGAAAAATCGTTTATTGAGGGCTGATACCTCCTCATCAGCAGCTATATTCTGCGCGGGAAGGGGGCTAGGTTTTCCTGACTGCCCTACTCAAACTACTCGGCGGCGCAGAACTTCTAACAAAGTTGTCAAAGTAGGCGGTGGTGGTGCTGTTACTTCTATCCACTCTTGGGAAACAGGGTGCTGCAACTTGAGCCGCCAAGCGTGTAGTGCTTGACCAGGAAGATTTACTCCTACCGAACGACCAGAACCATAAATAGGATCGCCAACAATAGGATGATTAATTTTGGCACTATGAACGCGAATTTGATGAGTGCGTCCAGTTTCTAATTGAAAGTGAATTAATGTGTAATTTCCTAAGCGTTCTAATATCCGCCAATGCGTAACAGCTACGCGCCCACCTTGTTCTACAGGGATGACAGCCATTTTTTTGCGGTCTTGAGGATGGCGAGCGATAGGAAAATCTATCGTCCCACTTTCAGTTTTTGGCGCACCGTAAACTACACCAAGATATTCTCGGCGAGCAGTTTTGGCTTGGAGTTGTGCTTGCAGGTGTTGATAAGCAATATCAGTTTTGGCGATCGCGATCGCTCCTGTTGTATCCTTATCCAATCGATGGACAATTCCCGGACGCTGGACTCCCCCAATACCAGGAAGATTTGGACAGTGTGCCAATAAAGCATTTACCAATGTGCCATCATAATGTCCTGGTGCAGGATGGACAACTAAGCCAGCAGGTTTATTGAGGATGAGTAATTGGTCATCTTCGTAAAGAATATCAAGGGGAATATCTTCGGCTTGTAGCTCTAGGGGCTGTGCTTCTGGTATTTGTAGAGTAATGCGATCGCCTGTTTTAACATTCACCTTCTTAGATGTGCAGACTTGAGCGTTAACTTGCACATGACCCTGTTCGATTAACTGTTGAATGCGAGAACGAGAAATATCTGATAACTCTTGTGCAAGATAACGGTCTAAACGTGCGCTATTTTCTAAAACTTCTAAATTAATATCAGTCTGCATCGAGGATAGGGAGTAGGGAGTAGGGAATTTCAAGTATTTCAACTAAAAACTAAATAAATAATTAAATTTCACACTTCACACTTCACACTTCACACTTCACACTTCATCAGGGTTAATTCCCTGCTCACGGAGTAAACTGCGGAGTGCGGCTAGTTGAGTTTCGGCTTGTTCAGCGCGTTGACGTTCTTGTTCAGCACGTTGGCGTTCTTGTTCAGCGCGTTGACGTTCTTGTTCAGCTGCTATTTGTGCTTGTTCGCGTTGTTGTGCTAGTTCTAAATAGGTGAGAAACTTCTGGCCATCGGGACGATAAATTTGAAGTTCACCATCAGATAATTCAAAACGAATACCCAAACGCGGACTTACCCAGTTGATCATTTGCGGAATTTCGGCTAATTCATTTTCAGAACGCAACCAACCGCTTAATTCTGTAGTATCTGGATCATATATATAGTATTCTTCCACCCCATAGCGATCGTAGAATTTGTATTTTGCAATCATTTCTTTGGTAGTGTTGCTGGGGGAAAGAATTTCAAACACTACTTGTGGAGGAATGTTACCTTCTTGCCATTGTAAATACGAACCGCGATCGCCTTTTGGTCTACCAAACACCACCATCACATCAGGCGCTCTGCGAGTGAGGTTATCACCCTCAACAGGATACCAAAACAGATCACCCGCGACAAATACATTTGGCTCATTTTGAAATAAAGTATCGAGTCCCCCTTGAATCGTGACAATCAAGCGATACTGTTTGGTATTTTCTGCCATCGGCTGTCCATCAGTTTCCGGGTAGATGATTTCTTTTTTAGTAGAAGAAGGTAGCTGAGTCACCATGAGCGTAAGTCCAAATTACACAATTGGCATAGTTAATTTTAGCTTAATAATTCAATAGCTAGAATTTCTTACCTTGTACTACTAGAATTAGGGTTTTAGTCAAAATATTTACTTGCAAAGATAGGTCTATCTTGTGATTTTTGTTTATCTTTTTTACAGATTTTCAGATCATGGCTAATTACTGTACTTCTGGCTATTGTCCGGATATTTGGCTTAATTCCCGTCAATTCAAATCTTTAATAGATAATTATCTTCATGACTTTACAATCTGTTTCTCATAAAGCTAATATATTTTTCTCTGATTGTATGAATTTTGTGTAATATCGATTTTAAATGTATCGCAACTGGCATTTATTAGTTAGCTAAATTTCGATACTATGTTTAGGTCAATTACATTGTTTAATTTCTGCCATAAGCATTGATTTATGAATTGAGATATCTTTCAGGGTAAATATTTATCGTCATAGATAATCAAAACTGATTTTTATTGAGTGCGTATGCAGCAATTAGATTCGATTCCTTTAAATGCTTGGCTACATCAGGTTCTCAGTCTATCAGTCCAATTATTAACTAACGCCGACTGTGTAGCAATTAGCTTGATTAACAAGTGGAAGCTGATTCTTTGTCTAGCCATTTTAGAACTGTATACTGTGAACAAAATACATATTATGTTGTTTTATATACTTGATATTCAATGAGTCTAATTTCAGTAAGTATATACTTAAACTAAGACTCTAAAGCCCGAAAATCTCAAATCTTCAGTCATACCATAAGTACATAAATGATAAATTTGCTACTGATGGGTTAAAGCCAATACTTCTAAATGCAGATTTTGAGTTATTGTTAAATTGACCAAATTATTGCAAGCTACATCAGCAAAATCAGCTTTTGGATATTATCTAATTTCGACCAACTAAGCTATTTTGCAACTGAGTCATAGCTTAGTTTGGTAATTCCCAGTTAGATGTAGTTAGGTGATTAATAGCTTATCAGAGATTGGCTAATTTAGAGTTGGGGGTGAAGAATCTCTGTACGAACTAAAATGTGACAGCTATATTTAGCTCAACAGTATCTCTAAAATAATGTGCAGTGAATTCCTACAAGGTAATTCACCTATTTGACGTGTCAATTAGTTATATTTACAGTTATTACTATGAAAACTCTTCCTATTAGTAGATATAGATTTTTCCAAAAAATCCAGCCATTGTCTTTGCTGAAAAAAATCACCAGTAAATCTGTGACTGGTTGTTTACAGGTGTTTAGCACATCTGGTGCTTGGTCAATATATATAGATGAGGGTAAGTTAATTTATGCGTGCTACTCAGAAAAAATGTTTGAGCCGCTGTACAGAAACTTGCATCGCTTGAGTGAGCAAATTTCGACTTTACCCAACGGTATTGACGACCAATTAAAAGCGATATTTGAAACTGGTGCTGGGAGTCAAGCTATTCCCAACCCAGACTATTTAGCAATTTGTTGGTTAGTTAATCAAAAATATATTAGTGCTATAGAAGCGGCGGTATTGATAGAACAATTAGCATTAGAAGTTTTAGAGTCATTTTTGAACTTAGAAGAGGGGAGTTACGAATTTATCCCCGAAAGCTTTTTGGATGATATGCCTAAATTCTGCCATCTTAACCTGCGCTTACTAGTTGAAAGGTGTCAAAAGCGAGGTAGAGAAGGATTTTATCAAGAGACATCACACCATACAGAAAATAAAAATACTCAAGCTCCCATCAATTATCCAGGGTTGCGTTCATCTTTCGCACAGCATCTTGAAGAGAAGAGATGGACACAACCATTGCCATTTTCACAACCCAAACCACATCCTCAACCCAAGCCTGAACCGCAATTACCCAAATTTAACCGTTTTCCATCACAGCCTGCAAATCCCAGCCATCACAACTATCAACCAAATGCTGCTTCGACTACAGAAAAAAAAGTCTACACAATATTTTGCATTGATAATAGCACTGCTATATTAAATCTGATTAAGAATGCTTTAGATGAGCAAATATTTTCTGTAGCTGGAGTTACAGATTCTTTCAAAGCTTTAATAGAAGTTCTGCGTATTAAACCAGACATTATTCTATTGAATGTAGATATGGCTGATTTAGATGGGTATGAATTATGTACATTATTGCGTAAACACGCATATTTTAAAAATACACCCATCATTATGGTAACGGAAAAAGCCAGCCTGATTAATAGAGCAAAAGCTAAACTAGCTAGAGCTTCTGGCTATTTAACTCAACCGTTTACTCAAGGTGATTTAATGAAAATTATTTTTCAACATATTGTGTAATTGAGTAGTAAGCTAGTCGTCATTTAAATTGCACCATATTCATGGTAATAAAAGCTGCAAACCCTCTCCCTTGCTCCCTGCCCCCTGCTCCCCTGCAGTCTCAATGTGAAAATTAAACGATTAACAGCTTATGGGCAGATATTGGAGGTGTAGTTAGAATAAATCAAATAAATTATTCTTGTGGAGATTCAGAATTGAGTATTACTTTGGTGGGGACAATTCTGATTTTAGAAGACGCTCTTAGCGAACTAGAGAATTTTCTGGGAGAGCAAGGTTACAAAATTATTAAAGCTAAAACTGCAAAAGAAGCTTTAGAAATGGCTTTAGAAGAAAAGCCAGATGCGATTATTACTAATGTATTTATGCCAGGGATGAATGGTTTTGAATTGTGTCGCTTCCTCAAAAATCATCCCAGCCAAGCGAAAGTGCCGATTTTAATTTGCAGTGCCAAAAATCAAACCAGTCATCTTGTGTGGGGAAAAAAGCAAGGTGCAGATGCTTATTTAACGCAGCCTTACACCACAGAAGAATTGCTCAAGGCAATTCATGTAGTTGAGATGAGATAATCGATCGCCCCAAACATCATTAATAATATAGTAGTGCGTTAGACTGAAGCCATAACGCACTTACTGAGTATATCCTAAGTCCTACTTCCTCTTGAATAAATCCTAGATTGGCAGTAGGTTTGAGAATTTTTAATACTTAAGTGCTAAATTCAGATTAATTGATTCGTCAAATTTCCCAGTGTAATTACCCGCAGCCGCAAAAGCCTCAGCTACGTATAACACTTTTGCTTCTAAAATATCGTGCAATGACTCACCTTCATAATCAGCAGTATGCGCCATTTTTAACATATTGTAGTTAATCGTATCATGGGGTAATTTTAGTTGGTCAAAATCTGGAGTCAAATCATATTCGCTATTTTCTAATATATGGTGGTCGCCAGAATGATAATGAACATCAAACCACTCTCTGGTGATTCCTCTTCCATTGGGGGCAAAAAGTATTTGAGACTCTGGAGAATCAATCACGCATTCTGAAATACCTACAGCAATAAATTCAACAGCTAACATCCCAATTAAGGCGTTTCGCATATCCGTTTCTTTATTAATCAAAGTATCCATCGCTATAATTGGCTCTGACTGCTCAAGTTGAGATAAGAGTGTAGCACCTTCAGGAGAAAGTTTACCTGTGGTGGAATCAACCATCAGTCCTACAGCAGTCATCAATTTTTTCCAATAATCTAAATGACTACCTTCTTCAAAACCATAATCTTTCGCAATACCCGAAATACCATGTTGTAAAGAAGCCAGAATTTTTTCTCTTTCTTTACCTGTGTAGTTAAAAACTAACAGCAAATTACGGCTGGAATTTTGCTCAGAAAAACGATTCAAAAACTTTTTGACATTTCTAATAACAGTGCGAGGAAAAGTTTTAACTATTCCCCAATAAATTGCTGAATATGATACTAAAGATAAATAATCGCCTGCACACATACCTTGGACGACCTGAGAATTACCCATGATTTGTTTGACTCTTTGAGAGAGTTGAACTATCTCATCAGGCATTTCGGTTAGCAATCCCAACTCATCAACAAGAACTTTACCTTGTTGCAATTCTTCTAATTTAATCAAGGGTGTAGTCATGATGGGTTTATCTCTACAAGTAAGTGTCTTGATTGCAGCCAATGTGAAAAATTCCAAGCAACCTGAGAAGATGTTTCCAAAGTTTTTACTGTTGATTATTAATCAGTATTTGCTGTACTTCATAGCCACACCAATCACTACCCTACTCTCTCAGTTTTAATGTAGAGTAAGGCAAATTTATGCAGGGTATGGCTACAATTTGCTATGACAAAATGAGCGGTCAGACAGACCACGACAGCTATTTGCCAACTGCAAACTGTCTCCTCTTTATCTATGAGGAGTTAGGATTGCTATAATACTTGTTGCTAATAATTTATCAGGCTTTGAAAACATCATGAAAAGATGATGTCTGGGAAGTTTTAAGTATTTATTTAATCCCCTCAAAAAAACTTTAAAGTCTCAATTTTTTATGGGGATGGAAAATTATTTGTGATTCTGATCTATAACTACTCAAAAATTTCAGACATCCTCTAAAAAGGTTACTTACTTTTCTACTGATAAGTACTATAACGTAGTTTTTTTTGGCTATAAATAAATTATTAATTATGAGTAGGAAATATATTTCTCAAAAATAATAAAAAATAATTTTAAATAATCTGATATAATAACAAGCCTTAGATTTGCCGATCAGCATAGTATGAAGCCGTTCAACACGGCTCCACACCTAGGGTGTTGATTTGACGCTTAGTCAGAAGATTGACCATCGCGCCGACCTAGTTCATAAATTCCCGAACCAATACAGGCGAGTATTCCCATACTGATAGCCCAACTACGACCTAAACTGATTTCTATGCCCCAGTTACAGAGAGTACCGATACCCAAAAACGGGACAATGCTAAATAATGAGGCATAAAAAGCGTTTTGAGATTCTCTGGCTTTGCGAGTTTTTTCAAATTCTGTCTGACTAGTATAAAGCGATCGCTCGGCGAAGTTGAACCAACGGTTTAACTGTTCAATCACCCATTCACTGACAGGAAAAAAACCTAAGTACAATGCTAAAGACCACAGACTAGCGCCAGCGATCGCAACGGTATTTAACTCAAAACGGAAAGGCAATATATCAGTCAGCATAGCTTGATTGCGTCCTGCAAATGGTCATCTTGGCCTTTTTTCAATCGCCAATTAACCTATTCAGCAATTTTAAGCATAAATGCTGACAGTATTTCAACTCTCTGGTTGATTAGTTTATTTGCACTGACATCCAGCTGTAGAAGGAGAATAATTAACTAAACTGCGAAGGGGTAGGATGCTTAGTTCTTCGTTGCTATTTTTACATAGCTCAAAAATAGTTAATTAGACTGGAGTCTACTCTGCCTCTGAGTGAGCCTTTCTATCCGCCGTTGGAGAACTTCTACACGCCCTGAATCTCCCAGAAAAAAGACGCAGCGAGCGCCGTCTGCGGGGATTTTGAGACTGATGAGGTAGTCGGTGACAATGTTGTTGACACACGCATTGCCGGCGGTGAGGGCTACACCGTGCTGTTCGCCCTCGACGGTCAGCAGGCTCGCGTTGAGCGTCTTGGCGAGGCTGATGCCGCCCTCGTGCGGGGTGGCCGGATCGCGAGTGACCGATACGACCAAGGTTTTAGGGAGTCCTTTGATGTTCTGGGCGTAGGGGTAGCCGAGGGTGGGTTTCACGCGCCAATGCTCACAGAGGTCACGGGCGTTGACGGGCCGTCCGGTGTCTAGAAAGGGCGCAACCTTGAAAATGTCACGCGTCATCGCGCTCTCCTGCTCGGGCGTGTGGCGTTCCTCGTCGAGGCAGTTAATGGCCACCAGGGACTCGTTGCCATTGCCGTAGCTACCGTCGGCATTGCGCTGGCTGAGGATGTCGCGCAAGAACAGCAGGGTTTTACCGCTTCCGGCCTTGAGTTCGGTGATGGCTTGGATCGCCGCAGGCCAGAGCGTCTCGCCGTAAAGCCCACTGGTCACGCCGTCAATTACGGCGGTGTAAGTGACCTTGCGTCCGTCTGCGGTGATAATCGGTTGATCAATCAGTGGCCGCACGATCTCCTGGAAGGCGGCGCTAGCTTGCTTGGGATCGGTGCCGAGCGGACAAGTTGGGGTTTTAGCGCAGAAGGCCGCCATGTTGTTGAAGGCACGCTGGAAACCGGCGAACTGGACGAGGCGACGCTCGGTGGTGCCGGTGGTGGGGTCGATCGCGGCATCGAGCACCATAGCCCGCACGTTCTGTGGAAAGGTTTCAGCGTAAATCGCGCCGAGCCGGGTACCGTAGCTGGCACCGAAAAAGGAGAGCTTGTCATCGCCGAGCACCGCGCGGAGTACGTCCATGTCGCGGGCAACATCGCGCGTGCCGACGTGAGCCAGCACCTCCTCACCCCCGGAACGCTCGGCGCATTTTTGGTACAATTGACGGGTCTCGTGGTCGGTGTAGTCCTTGCCTCCAGAGTTGATCGAGTTAACCAACTTGTCGGCCTCTCGTTCGGCATCGGTGAAGCAGTCTAGGGCTGGTGTCGAGGCCGCAACCCCGCGTGGGTCGAATCCGATCAGGTCAAACTGCTTGGCGATTGGACTGTCGGCCAAGTCCTTTGCCACCATGACCGCGTAACTCATCCCAGGGAAGCCGGGGCCGCCTGGGTTGAGCAGCAGGGAGCCGATTCGTTTGCTCGGCTTGCCCTTCGCCGGTACGCGCAGCAGTGCAATCTGCGCGGTTCGCCCGCCGGGGTTCTGGTAATCGAGTGGCACCTCAAGCCGAGCGCATTTGAAGGTATCGTTGGCGAAGTTTTTAGCGTCGGCATCCGTGGTTGCGTAGCCCTCGCACGAGCCGAAGGTCAGCTTCTGGTCGTAGAAGCGTTTCAGCTTTGCAGGGATCGTTCCTCCAGGCTCTGACGGGTATCCGAATGCGGGCTGGCCGCAGGCACTAAGAACCAGTATCACCGCCCCAATCATTAGCGAGTTTCGGACGTGGGGCTTCTTGTGAGCAAGCATGGTTCTCCTCTTAGCGGAAACCGTTGGCTCTAAGGCGTGCGTGGGTAGGTCACGATCTTGCTTGTGGTTAGAGAAAATGTGGAACATAGGGATAAACTCCTTCGAGCTAGTTATTGATGGGTTCAGGTATCAACGGGGTCATCGATGACCCCACCAAAACGCGGACTGTAAATTAGTTTGTTAGGACTTACGCATTGGCGGAAATAGAGTGGTGTGAGGCGTTACGCTTCCTCGATTAGTTCGATGTATATATGTTGATTTGTTTGACGCGATCGCTTCGCTCCGCAACCGAATACTCTGTTACCATCCATTGACGAACGACTTCTTTTCCGTTCAGGTCTTGTCGCCGACAAATGTCCATTCCATGTCGTCGGCGCAGAACGACAAGAATCCTTCATAGTTGCCTTAAGAGATCGCTGCGTTTGCCGCTTCTAAAATTGCTTTATTGTTCTCTGAAATCCGAATCTTTCCTCTGTTCAAAGCAACAAAGTGGTGTGAGTTGTTATGCTGTTGCCCCTCACTGCTTTACTTCTAGGGACTGGTAAACGGCTTACATTGAATCGCCTTCACATTTCGCAGATAGTCCAACTGTGGCTCGAAGTCAGTCGGACAGAAGACATAAACATTGTCCTGCGATCGGCTAATGACTAAACGGTAGCTGGGTGGAATCCCTTCAGAACCTTCGATCACTTCGATTCTGGGAATCACTTGTGAACTAACTTGAGCCAGGGATGGAAAATTGAACAGTAGGAGTACGCCGAACACAATTGTGATTGCGGTTGTAGTTGTGATTTTGGTTGAAAGAATCTTTCGGTTCATGAGAAATCTTCTGTGGCTTATGGTTGTGTAATGTTGTGTTGTTTCCAGGGAAGCGGGGATCGATAGGGGTTTTCGTGCATATCCAGGACTTCCCAGGTTGTTGGATTGACTCGCCCTGTAACTGGGATTTTGTATCGTCTCTGGAGATCGCGTACCGCAGACTCTGTGACCGCACCAAAAGTGCCATCGACGATCGCACCATTTGGATTGCCTAATCTCACGCCTGCGGCTCCTAAAAAGCCATTGTCTTGAAGAATGCGCTGTAACAATTGCACATTTCTGCCGCGATCTCCTTGGCGCAAGGTGGGTAAGGTTAAATCAGTGTAGGCAGTTGCGATCAGAACGGGTGATGTTTGCTGTGGAGGAATGCTGTGTGCGATCGCAAGATGAGTGAGTGAACCTCCGAGCAATCCTGTCGCTATCGTTATGAATCTGAAAATGGTTTGAAGTTTCATGATTGTCCTCCTGATAGATCAGTTCTAGTTAGCATCAATTTTGTGTCGGAGTTATTGACAAAAAACTGGGGCTGATTCATGGTGTTCCTTGTGTAGTACGTTTGACTCTATCTCGCATTGCTGAAACGAGTTTTTTTCGGCATCATCCGATTTAGACCCTAATGTTCAGAATTCACTTGCCATGTAATCACAATGAGTTCTACAAACGGTAAGACAACTATTAGCCGCAAAAACGCTCCTAAAATGGCTTCCATCGTCCAGTTCTGACTCTGAACCTCCCAGATCATCCAAACAATATTGAATCCAATCACCAACCAGGGTAGGATTACTGCTGAGTTCCGTCGGCGATAGAAGCCGATCGTCCTCTCGCGCCAAAATGGGAAGGTGCTGAGGAGACAAAAAATGTAGGAGATTCCTGCACTGATGAACAAGCTTCTTTGAGAACCCGAAGACAGGTTTGGGTATCCAAGGGCGATCGCACTCAGGCAAACTCCGAGCGCGAGGTACAGAAAAGTAAACAAGGTAAATCGTTTCATTATTTCTTCTCCGGTGAAGCTTATTCTCTGTACCACACACGCACACATTGAAAGCAATTGACTGTAACGCCCTGGCTGATCATCACTGGGTAGACCCCATTACTGACTGTCACGCCGTAGACACCATCACTTGTGCTTTTCAAGCTATCTGGTAAAACAACGGTTTCAACATTGATCACCTGTATCGTTGTATTTTCAATCCACTGATTGACCTCACTCACAACCTCAAAGAAGGATTCATAATCGGAAGCACCGCCGAAGAGTCCCCGTTCAGTAATCCGAGGCGCAAAATCTTTGCACTGAATCATTTGATTTACCACCTTAAAACTGTAGAGTTGAGCATCAATTCAAGTAGTGGGCATCGCCCACCATTTTTAAAACCTTTCTTTTTAAAACCTTTCACGGTAAAGCTTTGTGGGCAGTGCTAGCCCTACGAGATATATTCCAAAACTTAAGCCAACCTTGCCAGTAAACCGCTAAGAACAGAGGCAAAAGCATGAAAGCTGATATGGGCTAACATTGCAGCATTAGTGCGAAGATTGCCAAAAGAGCCAGCCAAACGCTCAAAATTGCCATTGCTTTAACCTCCAGATGATCCTTCCTATCAACCTATGCCAGCAGCTACTTCCGATGGCTTTGGGAAAGGGGTTCGGATGCCTCGTCACGTTTGAACATCCGGAAAACAATCACCAGGAAAATGGGAATCAGCACGAGAGAGGTGATGTCGTAGAATCTTGCATGGTACTCACTGATGCTGAACAGGGCTGGCGTAGTGAAGAAACTTCCAGACCAATTGAACAAGAGAAAGTACGCGATGTTGTTGGCGAAGTGTGCGCCGATCGCAAGCTCGGTCGTGCCATCGATCAGTGAAACGATCGCATACAGCAAACCCGTGCCGACGAAGAGTCCGAGGAACATCCCGATCCAGCCGCCCTCCTGTGACTCTGGGTTAGTAGCGTGCGGCAGCGTGAAGATCACAGCCGACACGATCGACAAAAACACCCGATTTGACCAGATCAGGCTTGCGCCCTGCACGATGTACCCGCGAAAGAAAAGCTCCTCAGTGGTCGTCTGGATCGCAGTCATGACCAGCGCGATCGGCACGAAGAGCGCGAACGTCTTGAGGTCGGAGTTGAAGGAGAAGCTATCGGGGTAGAGGAAGTACTGCCCTAGTCCAGCTAGCAGCACCCACGGCACAAACCCAGCTACAAAGCCGTGACCGACGCGCCGCCAACTGATCTTTTCCCGCGCCGTGATGAGCGTTCGGGGATGACGTTGGTGGATGAGGGTGACGGCGATGAAAATTCCTACGAGGAACACCGGAAAACCCGCCATGCTCACGACAAAGCCCCCTACCCGACCGAATGCGGCATAATCCAGCCGACCGAAAGCCGCGACACCCTCTTTGCCGCCGAGCGCAAGCGCGACGAGCGCACTAGCGAAGTTGGCAACGACCATCCAGGCAAAGAGGATGATTATCAGCCCCAGAACATACCGCCACCACCGATACTTACCCCACCCAGCAGCCTCGACGTAAGTCGCGTCTTTCACTTCTGATCCGATTCCCTGATGTCTTTTGATTGCTTTAATCTTCATCTTTGTCTCCTTTACTCGTATATATATGTAGTACTTGGAAGTTAGCAAACCTGTTTTGCGGTCATTCCAGTGAGGCGTTTAAATTCAACAAAACAGGCAAAAACTAGCGATCAAATGCGCGATCGCCGACTAGCACTCACAAACAAGTCAGATATAAATAGAGCTTAGTGACTTGCTGCAACAATGGCTGTCATCAACTCTGTCATTCTCCAGCGTGCGGTATAGCGAATGGTATTGATAAATAGGACTGGGGCAGTTGTTACTCCACTGTGTATTCCACTTTCGATATCTTCGTGGATGCGATCAACATATACTTGTTTAGATAAGTCTTTGAGAAACTGAGGAATATCAAGCCCCAAATCATTGGCGTACTCTACAAGATAACCGTTCTCTAACTTCTGTTGATAAACAAATAAAGTATCGTGCATTGACCAAAACTGTCCTTGGGCAGCGGCGGCTTCAGCGACTTCGGCGGCTCGTTGAGCATGAGGATGAATCTGTGTTTGCGGAAAATGACGGAAGATAAAGCATAAATAATCTTCTCCAAAAGAAGCAATCAGCTCTTGTTTGATTCTTTGAATTATCCTGTAAACGTCCGCACTTCTAGAGCATTGATAGTCTCCATACATCACCAGCACGACCTTGGCACTCAGCCCACCTTGCATCCAATCTTGAGTTGAAGGGGGTACAAGTAAGGAACTGTAGCGGCGATCGTCATTCATTTTTTTATGTTTGCAGCAAGTATAGAACTTTGCAATTGACTTGCTCAATCCATTGACTGCATCTCTATTTGCATACATTCAATATAGGAAATTGCCTTCAAGCTGTCTTCTATAGCGAGTTAAAATTTTTACAGTATAAATTGATAGAGCAACCATGCCATCGTGGAGTAGAAGGCTAGTTATAACTCAAGTTAGAATCCCAATTCTATCGAAAGTACGCCTCATAAATTAACAATGCCACGTTTAACGGCAACAATTACAGCTTGGGTGCGATCGCTAATACCAATTCGCAATTCGCAATTCGCAATGACGCTCCTTCTCCCAAAGGGAGACGCTACGCGAACGTCGCTAACGCTGCGCTAACGCAATTAAGAAATCTAGCTCCAGTCAGACTTTCCTGATTTCCATCTGTTGCCTCATTTTAGAGAATTGGTATTACCTCTTGTTGTGAATGGCTGTGTCACTTTGTCAAAAACTCAATGAGCAATACGTGTAGGAGCCAGCAATAAGAAGCACCTCCTACAACCAGAATGAGTACGATCCTAGTGGCAAAATGGCGGGTTTAGGCATTGATATTTGCTGGCTCCTGCACTTAGTTGCGATCGCTGGCACGATCGATCAGTGCGTTTGAGGGCAAGCTCGGATCAAGTACCTTGCGCGCACTGTCAATCCCTACAACGGGCAGTGTACCCGGATCAAGCATACCGAGTTGAACCAATACACTCGCCTGATCCCAGTAGAGGTGTTCGTGGGCTAGCTTGTCGTCACGAAACTGAACAATTACTACCAATGCCACTTCAACCCGTTTAAGAGTCGGAGCAATGCCAGGTAGCATCCAGTCCATCTGGATGGTATGAGTGAACTTAACTAGCATTTCATCGACGAGTTGATTGGTTCCGATTGTGCGCGAGACCGGAGTCAGCTCCATGTCCGGCGGCATCTGTGGAATGAAGTACTTGGAATAAAACTCGCGCAGTGCCGGTTTCCCTACTCCCCCAATCATTACCGGAATGCCGTTAACGTAAGCATCCTCAACCATCGTGGCGAGGGTATCTTCAGTGTTGTGAGCGTCAAACTCAAGCCGCAGATGCTCATCCCAGAGTTCTTGCAAAAACTCCTGGGCTGGTGTCAGGTTGCTAGTTGCCTTTCCATTTGCTTGTTCGTCTACAGATTGCTGTTTGACCATGATTGGATTCTCCTAGTTCTATTTATTTCAAGTGTATTGAGTTCCCAGGCTTGACTTCTTTCAAATTCTTACAATGATTTGTCAGATTCTTGTGGAATTAACGAACCTGCTTTGGTGTCATTCGAGTAATTCGCTTAAACTGTTGGTTCAAATGGCTTTGACTGGAAAACCCAGTTTGGAAAGCAATATCAGCAATGGTTAAATCCGTTTTCGATAACATCGATTTCGCCCGTTCCACCGGTTGTTGAATCACGTACTGATGCGGTAAATAAATTCTGCATCCATCTATACAATGGCAGGAAAACACAAAACTAAGAGAACTGCTAAATTGACTGACCAAAAAAGTAGTAAGAGATGCAATAAACTATTAAGAACTTTTGGGCTAAATGTATTGAGTTGAGTATTTTTATTTACAACCTGTTGACTCTGCCATAATTGCCAAATCCGATAAATCGTGTAAATAGTTCCGATAATTACCAGTAAACTGGGAAACAAAATGCTACTTAAAACTTGTTCAGTTATTATCTGAACAAGTAAAACTAGTAAATAGAAGCCTAAAATTTTTCGAGGTTCGGGATAACGCAGCCAAACCAAGAAAGCAATGCCAGGGAGTAGTAGCCCAACTCCAATAGCCACCCAGATCCAAAATTGTATAAAGTTGGTTTCCCATACGCTGTAATCTATAACTGTCTTGACTGGCAATACTTGATTTTTGAAGAGCCAGCCAATCAGCAGAATGAGTAGGGTGGCAAGGGTTACAAATGACAACGTTGTTTTCCAGGTCAATGATGTATTGATTGATGACTTCATAATCATTTACAAACAGCCTCTTAGGACAGATTGAACGGCTTAAACGACCACGTATAGCAACCGCCACAACCTCTTACCGCTCTCAAGGATCATGATTTGCCTGATTGGATGCACTTCTATTTACATAAACTCAATATAGGAAATTGCCTTTAAGCTGTCGTCTATAGCGAGTTAAAATTTTTACAGTATAAATTGATAGAGCAACCATGCCATCGTGGAGTAGAAGGCTAGTTATAACTCAAGTTAGAATCCCAATTCTATCGAAAGTACATCCTATAAATTAACAATGCCGCGTTTAACGGCAACAATTACAGCTTGGGTGCGATCGCTAACATCTAGCTTATTCAAAATCCGATTGACATGAGATTTGACAGTGCCTTCACCGATACTCAAAGCAGCTGCAATATCGGCATTGCTCATTCCCTGCGCCAGTGAGCGGAGTACTTCTAGTTCTCGTTCACTCAGTTCTGGATTGCTGAGGCGCTGTACCAACTTTGCTCCCACATCAGGCGGAATATACTTCTGACCCCGATGAACGGTACGAATAGCATTCAGAAGCTCGTCAGGTTCAGTTTCTTTCAACAGATATCCTTTTGCGCCTGCCTGCAATCCCCGATAAATATCTTCGTCACTATCATACGTGGTCAGTACAATAATCCGAGCAGATTTAGCAGTAGCACAAATTGAACCGATGGCGGCAACTCCTTCCACGCCCGGCATTCGGAGATCCATGAGCGTGACATCCGGTTGGTGTTCCCCAAATAAAGCGATCGCTTGTTCCCCATTTTCGGCTTGGGCAATCACCTGCATCTCTGGGTCACGGTTGATAATCGTGGCTAAACCTTGCCGAAAGATAGCATGATCATCTGCAATCAGAACCCGAATGGTTATGGTTTGGCTCATCGTGATGCTACTCCCGATTGACGGTGACAATCATTTCTGTTCCTTGTCCAGGTTGACTCCGAATCGTGAGTTGTGCGCCGATGCGCTCTGCCCGTTCGCTCATACCAAGTAAGCCAAATCCCTCAGAGGCTGGAATACTCCCGACTCCAAACCCCTGTCCATTGTCTTTCACGCGCAAGCAAAACTGATCGCGATCGTAGACTAGCTCCACTCGAATTTCGTCAGCATGGGCGTGTCTGAGCGCATTGGTTAAGGCTTCCTGCCCCATCCGCAGTAGGTTACTCTCGACTTCAGTCGGTAGAGAATACACCGCACCCTCAATCTCATAATATAAAGTGGTATCCATTGCGGCAGTTCTGAGTTGAGCGACGAGACGATGTAGAGCACTCTGTAGACTGCCTTCCTCCAGAAGTTGAGGACGGAGTGCGACGACCGATCGCCGCGCTTCAGCCAGTCCAGTGCGCGCCAATTCTTTGATCAGGTTCAGGTGTGCCTGCGTTGCTTCTGAATCATCTGTTAACACCTGTTTTGCCGCTCCCACCTGAGCCAGAATGCCTGTAAATGCCTGAGCAAGGGTATCGTGAATTTCCCGTGCCATACGGTTGCGTTCTTCCAAAATCAAGGCTACTTCTGCTTGCTTTTGCAGCGTAATATCTCGCGCCAGCCAAATCACCTGCTCATGCCGAATCGGGGCAATGCGAGCCGAAAACCAGATTTCTCGTCCAGCTATCCACTGGCTGTATTCAACGGTGAGGACTTGTTGGGTTCTTAATACCTGCTGAATGTAACTCAAGAATTCATCGGCTTGTTCCTTGGCATAGAGTTGATCCAACGTTTTGCCAATATACTCCTCCCTATATAACTCTCCATAGGATGGATTTCCTTTGATTGCGCCGATCACTTGCCCTTGGGCATTGAAAACACACAGAGGATCGGGAATGGCTGAAAAGAGCGCCCGCAGTTCTGCTTCAGAGGCTTGCAACGCTATTTCTGCTTGCTTGAGATCGCTAATATCCGCAATCACTCCTTCGATGTAGTCATCGGCTGCATTCAAATAAGAAGAGAAAAGCCCCCAAAACACTGTCCCATCTCGTTTTCGCATTTGTGTTTCAAAGCTTCGCACTTCCCCGTCCCGCTTCATCACCTCAATGCCTTGTTCGCGATCGCTTGGATTGACCCAATAACCTGTTGTGTGTTCAAGACCAATGATCTCTTGGGGTGCATTAAAGCCAAACAGATCCGCAAAGCGTTGATTGGCATTGAGAATTAAGCCATCACCGATGCGGGTTCGGTAGATGGCAACCTGTGAGTTTTCAAAGATCGTGCGGAACTTGGCTTCACTGCGTTGTAATGCCTCTTCTGCTTGTTTACGCTGGGTGGTGTCATTGCCAACCGACAAGATTTCAACTAACGCTCCCTGTTCGTTGAAAATAGCTTGATTAGACCAAGCAACCCAAACGCGCCGACCATCTCGACACAGGTTTTCACCCTCGCCTTGCGGGTACGATTGAGGATTACGAAGTAAATTATGGACAAAGGGTTTGACATCGCGTCCAGAGATTTCGATGTCTGGAATGATTGTTTCAAATAAGGTTCGCCCTACAATCTGATGTTCTTCATAGCCAAGAAGCTTTACCCCATAATCGTTAATGTAGTGAATCCGTCCTTGCGGATCATAGCGAATGATAACGGAATTCGCGGTTTGTAGCAGGTTGCGATAATTTGCTTCACTTTGTCTCAATGCGGCTTCGGTTTGTTGACGTTCCGCGATCTCCTGCTGCAAAGCTTGAGTTTGCTCTTCTAACTTCCTTTTCAGTGTTTCGGAATAATCCGATAACCGTTTATATAACCGAGCATTCTCCAGTGAAATTGCTGCCTGAGCAATCAACAGTTTAAGGACTTGTAAGCGATCGCTAGCAAACACTCCGGTACTGAGATTGTTCTCTAGATAAAGTATGCCAATCAGCTGACTTTGCTTGAGAATGGGCATACACAGGAGCGATCGCGTTTGTTGGTTTTGAATATACCGATCAGTCAAAAAAGACGGTTCGCTGATTGCATCATCAAACACCAGAGTTTCAGATGTGCGTTCTACTGATTGGATAACAGAGATAGGAATTGTTGCACAGCCAGCAACAGCGATCTTTTCCAGGTTACACTGTTTACTCCCACTGCACTGAGCCACCACAGTGAGCCGATCGTCTTCCAGGAGAATTAGAGCGCCAGTTTCGGCTCCTGCATTTTCTATCACCACCTGCATCAACGTTGCAGTTAATTGATCGAGATGGATCATTTCTGAGATGGCTTGAGCCGCTTTCATCGCCGCAGTCGGATGACGGATCGTTTCATCGGTCACGATTGAATGTGATTGCCGAACTTGGTTGGTGTTGAGGAGTTGTGGATAGCGTTTTTCTAAATCTTTAACTTTAGCGGTTGCGCCCCAGTGCTTGTAGCAATAGTGCGCCTCTTTCATGTAAGTTTGAGCAATTTTTGACCGCCCTCGCGCCAGATAATGTTTAGCCGCTAATTCATAGGCTAGTGCTTCATCCTGGATAAACTCATTCTCAGCAGCAAGAGCGATCGCTCGCTCGTAAAACTCTTCAGCCTCAAAAAATTGCCCTAGGACTCGCGCTTTTTCTGCCTCGACTAGATGAAAGTTAAATAAATAATTCATAGGGCGTGTTCTGCCCATTTCTGCATCTTTTCTTGATTGATGTTAACACAATTTAGTACTTATGCCATAAGGTCAACTCAACTACACAATACCGACATTTAAAATTATTAGTTTTTAACAAAAATATACTTATCCCTGTTTTGTTACTTTAGGAAGAGAAAAAACAGAAAGGGATTCAACTAGCAACAGGGAAACTGAGAGGAGAAGCGCGAAAATCATTCATGAAGTCGATTAATTTCAAAAAGCAAAGTTTCATACCAGAAATATTGAATACTGTGAGCCAAGGTTGAATTAAACATACCATCAAGCCCTGAATTTTTACGAGCAAGCCTTATAAATTCGTAGAAGGATTGGTAATTAATATACTACTGTAAGATGCTAGGAAAGTAGAATGGCAAGCCTAGCAACATCCAAGCATACTTGACAAATTTACCTTCAAGCAAAAAACGATCGCACATTCTCAACCAAAGTTGATCGATTCAGGCGATCGCCACAATAGCTATATAATTTTTAAAATTAATTTTCAGTCTAATTAATTATTCTCGTTTTACAAGCCTAAATCTGAAACGAAGCCGTTAAAGCCACAGCCAAAGCATCCGCAGCGTCGTCTGGTCGAGGGATGACATCTAACTCTAACTCTCTGGCTACTGCTGCTTGCACATCAGATTTATCTGCATTGCCATACCCAGTTAGGGCTTGTTTAATTTGTGCTGGAGTAAATTCTATGTATGGTAAACGGTATTGTCCCAAAACTAACATGACAACACCGCGAGCTTGTGCTACAAGAATAGTGCTTGACATACGATAGAAGAATAACTTCTCGATCGCAACCAAATCTGGTTGCAACTCCTGAATCAGGGTGTGTAAATCATCAAACAAGGTACACAACCGTTGCCCCATTTCTGCATCTGCCGAAGTACGAATCACTCCGAAATCCAGCATATTCACCTTGGTTTCGTGTACCTTCTGAGGACTTTGTTGGCAAACAATTGCACCAAATCCTAAAATCGCTAATCCAGGATCTAAACCTAAAATTCGTTTTTCCATTAAATTATCTTTGGTCAAGCCAGGGTATTGTTTTACTGGGTGAGACTTACTGACAAAAATTAGTTGTTGAGATTGGGTGCAAGGCACTTAGGGTATAAGAGTGTAAGGATTTTGCTCACTTACACCCCACACCCTTAAACCCCCATAACCCTAATCTACACTGGCAACTTTGATGACTTGTTATAAGTCTCCAAGCATTGAAATCTCCAATAAATTGCACACTTGGTGTTAAAACCAGGTAGTGTAGGTTTTCTGTTAATTATTTAGTTTGTAGCACTGCTTTAAATCAGGTATGTCAATCGGTTTTCTCAGACAAGCCCTCAACGCCCTGCAACAGCAGTCGCGCAGTCGTACATCTTATCGGGTTAACCAATGGTTTAAATGGTTATCGCCAGGACTGTCAATTAAACGCTGGTTACTAATCAGCATTGGCGGTGTACTGCTGGCAAGTCTGGGGTTAGCCATCTGGGTAAAGCTGACCCCGATTTTTTGGCTGTTGGAGTTGCTGAGAAATTTTTTAGGAGTCATCACCAACATCTTACCCAACTATATCAGCGGCCCTTTGGTATTGCTGGGTGGCTTACTTTTGCTGCTTTGGGGTCAAAGTCGTACTGTCGGCTCAATTACTCAAGTGTTGCGGCCAGAGGGTGAAGAAGAACTCATCGATGTTTTGTTGGCGCATCGACGTTTGTACCGTGGGCCAAAAATAGTAGTGATTGGTGGCGGTACAGGACTTTCAACATTGCTGCGGGGGTTAAAAACTTATAGTGCTAATATTACCGCGATCGTCACTGTTGCTGATGATGGTGGTTCTTCTGGGCGGTTACGTCAGGAATTTGGTGTGCTACCACCAGGCGATATTCGCAATTGTTTAGCCGCCCTAGCAGATGAAGAAAAACTATTAACTGAATTATTCCAATACCGCTTTCGGGCTGGTGATGGCTTGACAGGTCATAGTTTTGGCAATTTGTTTTTAACGGCGATGAGTGAGATTACAGGCGATTTAGAACGGGCTGTAGCTGCTAGTTCTAAAGTACTGGCTGTACGCGGACAAGTCTTACCAGCAACTCTTAGTGATGTACGGCTATGGGCAGAATTAGAAGATGGTCGCCACATCGATGGCGAATCGAGCATTCCCAAAGCAGGTGGTAAAATTGTCAAAATTGGCTGTATTCCCGCAAATCCACCAGCTTTACCGGCGGCGATTAAAGCAATTAAAGAAGCTGACTACATTATTATTGGGCCGGGTAGCCTTTATACCAGCTTGATTCCTAATTTATTAGTACCAGAAATTGCCCAAGCGATCGCTCAAACCAATGTTCCTCGCATCTACGTCTGCAACATCATGACCCAACCAGGCGAAACGCAAGGATATACAGTAGCTGACCATATTCGAGCTATTGATGATGCTTGCGGACATATCCGGCTATTTGATGCTGTCTTGGTACATAAAAAGTCTCCTTCTCCCCAATCTCTGATTCGTTACGCCCAACAAAATTCTCATCCAGTTTTCTTAGACCGCGAAGCTGTTAATCAATTAGGGCGCAGGATTGTTTTAGCTAATGTATTGTATGAAGATGAAACTGGTGTAGTACGTCACAATCCTCAAAAACTATCAAAAGTTTTGTTGAAATGGTACAGTGGCGCTCACCATTGGAAATAAGCATTTACTCCCACATCAATAATCAAAGGGGTGTAGGGAACACCATAATTAAAATCAGGGCTTGTACCTTGTAGGGTGTGGGAGGGGCGTTTTTCCCTTACACCCCACACCCTGTTTTTGATCAATAGTCCATCACTCAAGACTATTGACCATTGAAAATTGACCATTAACAAATATGAAAATTTTGCTTGCAGATGTAAAAGCAACCCTGGAATTGGGTATCAAACTCGGTCAGACCTTGGCTGCTGGTAGCGTCATTTTACTAGCCGGGGATTTAGGGGCAGGTAAAACAACCCTAGTTCAAGGTATTGGTCAAGGTTTAGGGATCGTAGAATCAATTGTGAGTCCCACTTTTACCCTCATTAATGAATACACCGAAGGACGCATCCCTCTTTACCACCTAGACTTATATCGCTTAGAACCACAAGAAGTTGCAGCGTTGAACTTAGAAACTTACTGGGAAGGTATTGAGATAGACCCAGGAATTGTAGCGATAGAATGGGCAGAAAGAATGCCTTATCTGCCAGAGAGTTATCTGTATCTGCACTTAACTTCTATACAAGCAGATCATCGTCAAGCAGAAATTAAACAGTTCAATTACACTATCCCAGAATTAACTGGCAACATTTAAAAATTATATTTCCAGTATATTTCATTGACATGAGGTACATTTTTCTAGCCTAAATGCCTCTGTGTCTTTGAAAGGTGTACTACACACAACTAAAAAACGCTGTATATTTAGCAAAGATAATATACAATACTAAACATTATTTAGTTGAAATTAAAAAGATGATGGGTAGGCAAATTTTGTGTAGATTATCCCACCCAAAAAAGGTGAGCGGTAAGTTTTACTGCTCTTAATTCATATTTCATTGGCGTAGCTTTGGAAAGCTTTCAGGAGCAAGTTCTTATAGCCGAACTACATAGACAAATGTCTGATTCCATTAAGCTTTACATTGTGACGATACTACAAAATTTTTTACCGATAGCCGAGGGCGGATTTTACACTCGTTCTATCTACCGCTACCACGTTCATCGAAGAAATTCACTAACATTGCTGCCTTCATTATTCAAAAATAAGTGGAATACTGTTCAAAAGGAGTCTGACCTTGATGACACTTACTCGATAGCTGACTGCATTGAGCGATTTTTGGCGTATGCTCGCAGATGATATTGCCGTAGATGTCATTATTTAGATTGAGTCAAAGCAGCTGAATGAAACAATCCTCTTGAGAGTGATATCTAGCAAACTGACAGATTTGGGAAGACTTGCGCTCAAGGGCAATTACATTCAAATTAGAACTGACCTTAACTTATGCTTTCGCAAATCATCTTTCTGAGAAGGCTCATAAATAGATGATGTGAGTTAACCAGGTTGTACTGGTACATTTGTATAAACTGTTTGTACTATGTTTTTTTCTGCTGATCACCTTCCTGAAATTACCTAAGTAAAATGTTTCTTGTAGTTGGTTTAATTGGATGCTTGTTGTTTGTGCCTAGCTCTGTTTCAATATTTGAATAATCAGCTTTCTAGCCAAACACCATCCGGAATAAAAACAATCAGAAGTATAAAAAATAGGTTTTAAAAGCGTACAAATTAAGTGCATATAGAATTTTTATATGTATAAAACATAGAGTTCACAAAAATTTGCCCGTTTACTTAACCCTATTAATTCTCTTCAGTTTTGAGGTAAAAAATCCGGATAGTTAAGCACAAAAAGCCAGTTGAAAACGGTTAAATGATTTACGATCACTATCCTCATCCTTAAAGTTATCCTGTGGGCTAGTATTCCCAAACTACGAACAAGATATGCAAACAAAAAGTCATTAATTTAAATTAATTAAATAAATTAATTCAAATTAGAGTGTCTACAAGAAAATCTTATAAACATACTGAGAATCATTCATCAAGCCCTAATACTTTTAACCAAGTACCATAGTATTTATACGAATTAAACTCGTATAAATACCAAACTTTTCTGCTCAAAATTTTGATGTAAGTATTTACACGCAAATATTGAGAAATCTGGCATAAATTTACTGGTTACACCCAAAAATTGCTAGGTAATACCCTTGGGGTTTAGGTATAGCAAGAGGCATTTAGGGGATTTTCAGCCATCTTTATCCATCATTTTCCAGTTGGTATAAATGAGTAACAAGGATTGCGATCGCTAGTATTTACCAACGACAGTAGATGGTAAATTGTCTAGAGAGAAATTTCCCAAAAATTTTATTTTCTGGGTAGAGGTAGGTTTAGCTTTCTACCAAAACACGTTGGTATATGCCATTTCGTAAAGTTTTCTATATGAGAAATTGTCAAAAAATCAATTGTTTTAAATTCGCGATCAATTGCCGGAAGACTACATATCTTCGCTCCGATACTTAAATAAGCCTGTAAAATTTTGGGAATTTCTACCTGACATTGATTAGAACAATTATGAAGATTGTCTACAGCGTGTTGTGAATGTGGAGAAACCAAAATACTTGAATGCATGAAGTTATTTTTGGCAAAAAAATTATAAGCACAAGCAGCTTTGTTAGGCGATTGTGTAAGTAAGGATGCACAGCCAAAAAAGTACTTGCTATTACTGCAAATCAGATAATTAGCTAATCCTTCCCAAAGCAAGAGTAGTGCTTGAATATGACGAAATTCTTTAGCTATACAAGCACGTCCAATTTCTACTGATGCTTGCAGTACAGAGTCAGGAATAGTGCTGAGATTAAATACATCAGCAGCATCAAAGCCTAACCCTTGAGATGCCATTTGATAAGTTTGCATCCGATACGTACCAATTGTTTGACCAGTTTGTTGAGAAATTAAAAGTAAATGATGGCAAACCCCATCAAACTTGTCTCGATCCATTTGCGTTAGACTAGAACTAGAAAATCCTAAACCTAGTTCTAAATTAAAAACTTCAAACCGCAAGCGGAATATCGATTCTAATTCTTCTTCAGTAGAAGCAAGCCGTAGGATATATTTATCGGTTTGAAGCACTGGAAAATCTGCCAAAGAAGAAGAATGATGAAGTTGATCATTGATGTTGCGGTAAGAAATTTCCATCTGTCTTCTAACTTAGATGTGCGGAGATATCCTACTGGGGTTTACGCGCTTTAAAAACAAAGCATAAAATTTACTAATATGCCCAAGCGTGATCAGCACGGTTTTCCAGTATAGCTTTTAGAAAGTTGATTCACATCTTGCACGAGGGTGGCTGAAGTTGCAGCTACACAGACAAAACCCTGATTTTTTGTTTGTGTAGCCGAACTAGTGCGTTCGGTTGCCAGACTCCCTCACTGGCGGACGAATTCTGTGCGTTGGGGCTAAGTGCAAGATATGTGATTATGTGATGAGAACTTATACCAATTCGCAATTAAGAAATCTAGCTTCAGTAAGACTTCCCTGATTTTTACCTGCCGCATTCTTTTTTCAAATTGGTATTAACTTTGACCCTGCAACAAAAGTTGGCATCAGCAGAGTGAGAGATGGGGTGTTTTTATTATGGGTTTGGCTGAGATAAAAATCTGGCAATAAGATACAAATTTTACTAATGCACACATCAAATTTTCTGTCAACAGTTAAGAGTATTTTTGCTATCAGTCGAGAAAGCCCCCGTAGACGGTCGAGGGCTTGGTAGAAGCAATAGCAAGACTGAGTATGAGGGTTATCAATTGCGATGATTATTGCTGTAGCGTACCCGCGTACCAGCCCAAAGTAACTTCTCGCGCAGTGTTTGATAATAGGAATTGTTCTCGCGTAAAACAATAAATTTAGCCCGACATTCAGCCATACGTACATCCACACGATGTCCAGGCCAAATAGAAGTAGATAACACGCCATCCATCCACAATTTGGTACTCAAATCATAGTCACCCAACGGCCAAATGCTCACTACAGAACCAGGAGGTAAGACCAGAGGACGGCTAGAAAGACTCATGGGACAGATAGGCGTGATGGTAATCGCTTCCATCCCATCGTGCATGATGGGGCCATTCGCCGAAACTGTGTAACCAGTGGAACCTGTGGGGGTAGAAATAATCAACCCGTCTCCCACATATTGATCGACGACTTCACCATCAATTTCCATTTCTAAAATTGAGGTGATCATGCGATCGGCAGAAGCGGGTTTGACGCAAAATTCATTTAAAGAAAGATAGCGTTCGGTGACTGGTTGCAAGTTGGTGCGATGACCTTCATACACGGCCGCTTGCAGCATCATCCTGCGTTGGATGGCATAGCGATCTTCTAACAAACGATCCCAAACTTTTTCCGTATCTTGAAATTCATCTACAGACTCGGTTAAAAAGCCCAGATGACCGCCCACATTCACGCCAAGAATAGGGATACCAGCTGGGGCTAAATGTCTGGCACTAGTTAAAACAGTACCATCACCACCGAGTACTAATGCCATATCGATTGGTTGACCAGCAGAAGCCAAAAAGACTGGATAAGGGTTGTCTTTTGGCCCGCTAGGCCCCATTAATACCTGGCAATCGCGATTTTCTAGCTGCTTGGCACAGATTTCTGCCCAGCGTTTACTTTGAGAATCTCGCGCTTTATAAGCAATGATTACCTGCTTGAGTTGCACGCAAAATTACCACTTCAGGAGATTAAACTGCTCCATATCAACGGTGTCACGGTTACGATAAATCGCCAAAACGATCGCCAAACCCACCGCCGCCTCAGCAGCCGCCACGGTAATCACAAACACGGTGAATACCTGACCCTTAATTAATGTTGAGTCAAGAAAGTTGGAAAATGCCATTAAATTCAAATTAACAGCATTCAGCAGCAACTCAATTGACATCAGCACTCGCACAGCATTACGGCTGGTAATTAAGCCATAAATACCAATACAAAATAAAGCTGCTGCTAGTAATAAAAAGTACTGAAGTTGCATGAATCTAAGTGTTCCTTCTGAAATATGCTAACTGCAAATGTTACTCTTGAGGTTCTCGACCAGCTGAAACCAATTCTCTAGGGCGTTCTGGCAAGGTCAATATAGTTTGTCCTAATTCTGAAGATGTCGGTTCAGGTAAATACTCACGACGTGCCAAAATAATTGCACCTACCATTGCCATCAGCAACAGAATCGAAGCTAATTCAAAAGGTAATAAATAGTCGCTAAAGAAATGTTCACCAATCAAAATTATGGAACTTTCTCCAGCTACAGGGGTAGTTGAGTATGCCCAAGGAGTAGCCAAAACCATTGCACTCAATAGCCCAAATAACCCTATACTCACCACAGCTGTGAAGATTTTTCGCAACCAAGCACTGGGATATGGTGTAAAGTCTTGGCGTTTGTTTACCAACATGATGGCAAACAAAATTAACACGTTAACCGCCCCAACATAAATCAACACTTGGGCGGATGCAACAAAATCAGCATTTAATAGCAGGTACATTCCCGCAATGCTGATAAATACGCCTCCCAACATAAAAGCTGAATAAACAATGCTGGAAGATAGCACTACAGTTAGTGCTGCTCCAATCATCATCACAGCTAATATGCCAAACGAAATAATCTGTACACCTTCCGCTAGATTCACTTTTTTGTCCTCAGTCAAACAATTTTGGATTTTAGATTTGCGATTTTAGATTGATGATTTTAGATTTGTTCCGCCGAACCCTCAAAGTTAACTGGATTTCCCTGACTATTAACTGAATATTGGGGCTGAAAACGAAATTAATCCAAAATCCAAAATCCAAAATCTAAAATTTTTCAGGTCATTGGTCATTAGTAAAAGACATAGGACAAAGAACAAATGACAAATGACAATTATTTTTCTACAAGGTCTTCAGGACGTGCGCCAGCACGAGGGGCATCTGCGGGTAAATCGTGAGGGTCGAGTACGCCTTTGGGTAGATAAACTAATTCCCTTAATGGTGTCACCATCGGGTCATTGGTCACTTTGTAAGGTAGACGACCTAGAGCTACGCTGTCGTAGTTTAATTCATGGCGATCGTAGGTGGAAAGTTCGTATTCTTCTGTCATTGAGAGACAGTTGGTTGGGCAGTATTCCACACAGTTACCACAGAAGATACAAACCCCAAAGTCGATGCTGTAATGTTTGAGCTTTTTCTTTTTACTGCCTTTGTCAAATTCCCAATCCACTACAGGTAAGTTAATGGGACATACGCGCACACAAACTTCGCAGGCGATACATTTATCAAACTCATAGTGAATCCTACCGCGAAACCGTTCACTGGGAATCAGTTTTTCGTAAGGGTACTGTACGGTAACTGGTCGCCGCCGCATATGGTCAAAGGTTACAGATAAGCCTTGACCGATATAACGACCAGCTTGTACTGCTTCTTTGGCGTAATCACCAACTTGCTTCAGGAACTTTAGCATTGTGTTTCACACTCTCTTTTCAATTTTGGATTTTGGATTTTGCGAAAAGTTGCGTGGGCGGGTTTCCCGACTTGAGCAAACTTTTCAAGACGGATTTTAGATTTTAGACTCAATCACGCCACTTGCTTCAACGGGGGAAACCCCCGCAACGCAGTGGCTCCAAAATCTAAAATCGTCAATCTAAAATTGGACTATCCACCAAAGGCGACGGGAAAAGCTAATTTCAGGGCTGCGGTTAACAGGAGATTAACCAAACCAACTGGTAACAAAAACTTCCATCCTAAATCTAGTAATTGGTCAATACGTACCCGTGGTACTGTCCAACGCAAGAGGATGGCGATAAACACTAGGAAGTAGGCTTTGAGTACGGTCATGGTAATACCCAAACCAGCTGTAACTACCTGTAATACCGGGTTAGTTTCACTAATGCCTAGTAAACTGGCGAGGGTATTGAGGGGAATGGGAAAATCCCAACCGCCTAAATATAAAACTGAGACTAATAAAGCCGAAAGTACTAAGTTCACGTAGGAACTGAGATAAAACAAAGCAAATTTCATGCCTGAGTACTCAGTTTGATAACCTGCTACGAGTTCTTCTTCTGCTTCGGGTAAGTCGAAGGGTAAGCGTTCACATTCTGCTAAAGCGGCAATCCAAAAGATGAGAAAGCCGACTGGTTGTCGCCAAATGTTCCAGCCAAGGATGCCGTAACCAGATTGCTGATTGACGATATCCACTGTGCTGAGGCTGTTAGACATCATAGCGATCGCCAGCACACTCAGTGCCAAGGGAATTTCATAACTGATAGATTGCGCTGCTGCCCGCAACCCCCCTAAGAGGGAGTATTTGTTATTGGATGCGTAGCCTGCCATTAACAAGCCAATGGGCTGAATGCTAGACAAGGCAATCCACAAAAAGACACCCATACCAATGTTTGTAATGACAATATTCTGTCCAAACGGCACAATCAAATAAGACAGAAATACTGGCAGTACCACAATGATGGGGCCGAGAGTAAATAACCAGGGGTCAGCTTTACCTGGTACAATGTCTTCCTTAAACACCAGCTTTAAACCATCGGCAACTGGAGCAAGTAAGCCAAAAGCCCCAATAAATTCAGGGCCAATTCGCTGCTGTGCTGCTGCTGAAATTTTTCTTTCCAACCACACACACACCAATACACCTACTGTTGCCCCAATCAGCATCAGGATCATTGGCAACGGCATCCAAAGTGCTTTGGCTGTGCCGTCTGATAGTCCTAAATCCGTCAGGGATTTAATAAACGTTCCTTGAAGGTCAATTCCTGAATTCATGTTTCCGCTCTTTAAGTCAGTTGAAGTATGAAGTATGAAGTATGAAGTATGAAGTATGTAGACGCTTTTAGCGGCTTGCCGCAGGCTAGTATGAATTTTCTGCTTCAAACTTCAGCCTTCAGCCTTTCTGAGATGACTCCTGATTTAAGATTTGTTGCCATATTCCCATGCCTAGTATATCGTTGCATGGTTTTCAGTCCTTGTAGCTACACAAGAACTTCTACTTATAGGTAGGATTGAGATTCACTATGGGGTGAGTATGGAGAAGTATGGAGGCTGAAGGCTAAAATTTTTCAGACTTCATACTTCATTGGCATCAAAAAACTGCCGCTTCCATGCTGGCAACGGTTTATTTGCTGTTTATAGGATTTCTGATTCCCTAAATTGGGTGGTTGATGCTGATATTTTTAGTTGAAGGTAGGTGCAGTTTTAACTATCAAAACCCCGGTTAACGTTGTTCAAGTGGGGTATAAGGAACTTCGTGCTTACCGTTGTAAACCTGTGTGGGACGGAAAATGCGGTTTTCTGCTAGTTGTTCTTTCCAGTGAGCTAACCAACCAGCAACGCGGGCGATCGCAAATATTGGTGTAAACAAGTCGGTGGGAATTCCCATCTTTCTGTACACCAAACCAGAGTAAAAGTCAACATTAGGATAAATCCCTTTGTGACCAAGTTTTTCCTCAACTACTCGTTCCATTTCTTGGGCAATGTCGTAATATTTATCTGCCCCAAACTTGGCGAATAGCTGTTCTGCTAGGTCTTGTAAAATGATGGCTCGTGGATCTTTCACTTTGTAGACACGATGCCCAAAACCCATCAGCTTTTGTTTGTTTTGTAGGCGCTCCTCGACATAAGGACGAACGTTTTCGACCGAGCCGATTTCTTCCAACATTTGAATCACTTCTTCGTTGGCTCCACCGTGCAACGGCCCGCCCAAAGTGCCTACAGCACTAGCAACTACAGCATAAGGGTCAGTCAAGGTAGAAGCTGTTACCCTAGCACTAAAAGTTGAAGCATTCATTGTATGCTCAACGTGCAGAATCAAGCAGATGTCAAAGATTTTGGCCGCCAAAGCATCCGGTTCTTTCTCGTTGAGCATGTAGAGAAAATTGGCGGAATAATCTAGGTTATCACGCGGCTTTACAGGGTCGTTACCCTTACGCATCAACTGAAATGCTGCCACCATTGTGGGGATGGTTGCTATCAAGCGTACAACTGAATCCCGAATGTAAACAGGATTATGTAAATCCCGCTTAGAGTAAAACAAGCCTAATGCCGCCGCCGAGGCTTGCAGAGCATCCATTGGATGACCGCTTTCCGGGAAGGATTTCATCATATCCCGAATCCGGTATTTAATCCGCCTGTGGAGGCGAACTTCTTCCTCAAATGCTTCGAGTTCTTCTTTACTTGGCAATTCACCCCAGATTAGGAGATAAGCAGTTTCTAGAAAGGTACTTCTGGCTGCTAATTCCTCAATCCGGATGCCACGATATTCTAGTATTCCCTTCTGCCCATCCACGTAGCTGATACTCGATTGGGCTGCGGGAATGCCTTCTAAACCAGGCTTGTATTCGCACACCATCATGGCAACACCATTTGCTTTGTGAAATATCCAATCACGCTAACTTACCAGAAATTATTTTCGCCATAACAGTAGGCATTCTCACAACAATTCTTCGAGAAGAGTTGAAAAACTGTCATAGCAAGTACTTGGGTGGTGTCAACCAGAACATCTGACTACCACCCACAATAGAACCTATTTCTGGTAGTTTTATTCCGATCATACCTGCTTTTTTCAGGACTAAGCAGCCCTTGACATCTCCCCAAAGGAGAATTTCTGCCCAACTACTCAAATCAGGTTCATGTCCTACCAATGCAAGTTGGGTATTTTGGGAATAATTTTTTGGTTCTAACCAATAAACCAACCAACTGGAAAGATTACCACCAGGGGCTAGATGGGTTGATTCTTCCAATTGCGCGCTTAATCCTGTAGTGACAAGAATTTCGGCTGTTTGGCGAGCGCGTACCAAAGGGCTAGTCACAACTAAATCAAACTTTAAACCCAGCTTGAAAAGACGCTGGGCGACTTTCTCCGTTTTTTGCCTTCCTTCTTTGGTGAGGTGTCGGTCTTCATCTTTGATACCAACTTCTCTTTCTTGGGCGATGCCATGCCGAAATAGATACAATTCCACAATAATAGCCCTGAGTGCTGAGTTAGGAGTTACGCCTGATGTTCATTAACATATCCTAATTCTTCTTGAATACTACCAGTGAGTAATTTTGGCGATCGCTCCACATACCAATAAAATGATTATTTACAGAATCTAAATCTTCTGACGCAGAGCTAGGTTCAGTGTTTTTATATCTTTGTCGTCAAAAAGCAATAAAATCGATTATCTGAGGCTGTGCTTCAGTAGGAAGAGATAAGAATTCATCAAGTAATTCTTGTTGTGTCATTAAAATTACTTTGTTTTAGCAAAATTAGTTATCATATTCACTATCTTGCCATACCTGAAAGCGGTGAGCGACACACTACAAATTTTTACACCATTCACACTGCTCAAATCTCTGTTTTAAAAACTGTTTTTTGGGACGGCACATTTCATCTTGTGGAACTCGTAGTTCTTTGCCCTCAAGCGTTCGATATTCAGTTTTTTGCAGAGTAGGGTGAATATGAACATTCATTGTTTCTGGATTGATAGCAACAAGATTTAAGTCAAATAAGGTATGTAAATCTGCACGTAATAATAAACCATTTGATGGTTCATTGTTCTCTGTTTCAATATAAGGAATTATATGAGCAGCTTCAAGTGCTGCTTCAGCATCAAAATTGGTAATTGCACACTTACCAGAATAAGCATTTAGCAAAGACTGACGAAACTTTTGTTGCCCTTGTCTCCTAGCAATTGATACAGTAATTTTTTCACAAGCATCAGCATCGCTTTTAAAAGTCAAGAATTTTTCTTTATCAAGCTTTTCTCTCTCAGCTATTAGTTTACTCTCATCTGGCAATGGTTTGATGATTGGCTTTGTATCTGTGAGCCTCTTTAAAATTAATTCACAAGACTTTATTTGATTAACTGCTTTTGCACATTTTAAATCAATTTTTAATGCTAATTTATAAGTCTCAATTGCAGCTTCATAATCTTTTTTCTGCTTGAAAGCATCACCCTTCTCCACAAAGACATCAACAAGCCTTCGTCCTTGCCCTAACCTTTGCTGTTTAAGTGAATGCTCTTCCCATGCAGAATTCAAAAAAGGAGCAGCTTTACTATTAAACCTAGCTCCGCCTCTTCCAAAATTAAAATTTACTCCTTGGAATTGAGACAATCTCTCTAAATGTTTTTGTTCTAAAGGAAAATTAAAATCTACTACTGAATCGATTTCAATATGAACATAAAAACGCCCATCATAATCATCCACATATGCTGCACTTAAATCTGAATATTGACTCGTATTCAACAGCCTTAATTGTTCATCTTCTGGTGCTGCCTTAACATAACCAGCAGCAATAAATCCTCTAGGCTCATTACCAGTATTTCCGCTTCTCTGGAGATAAGCTCTATCTCCAACTTGTATAAATCTGGAATTCCAGCAACTCCAAGAAATTTGATAGGGCTTGCCTTTTTCAATTTCTAGCTTTATTAACCTTGGAAGTTTACTGTTTTTGATATTGCATAGAAAAATTAGAGTTTCCATCAGAGATACAATTAGCTAATCATGACAATCATGATGTTAGCCATTAAATATACTAAACATAAGCCGTATATTTACTATGGTTTTGAACTGAATTAACCAAAATTTAGATTCATAAAGTAAATAAACAGCCAAGAAATAAATTTCTGGGCTGCAAATTTAAAGTTAGTTAATTTTTTACTCTCGATTCGTAGCCTTTGAACGCAAGATTACTCTGACTGAATTGGGTTATCTTTAGGATTGACTAACTTGAGTAATTTCTGCTTAATTTGAGCATCAAAAACATCCCATTTCATCTTGGCGTAGGCAGGGTTTTCGTTACTACCAGAGAGGAAACCCATTGGAATTTCAAAGCCACCGGCACTGGTTCTACCACCACCAAAAAAGCGTCCAGTGCTGTCTTGACCAAAGGCTTCTTTAATAAATTCGTCGGGGTCGAGGGTGAGTTTTGTGGTTCTCAGGGAACCGATAACTACTTCGAGTTCATCGTCTTCATCGTGAACGATGCCGTAAACTACGGCAGTATGAACGTTTTCTTCGGTGACTAAAAAATCAGCTGCTTGGGGAATCGCATCGCGGTCGTCGTAGCGCAGATAACCAACACCAGCGATGGAAAAGTTATTTTGGACGATGCGGTTTTTAAGCGATCGCTCAATCACATCCATTACCCGTTTAGAACGGTTCGCCTGAAGAATCGCGTTTAATAGTTGAGCATCATAAAATCGGCTCAGGTAAGCAGCAGCCATAAAATCTTCTTCTTGTGCTTGCATCAGTCGATTTGTATCTGACCTCAAGCCGTGCATCAAGGCTGTGGCACATTTTACGTGTTGACTAATGCTGCTGTCTAAAGCCAATAAACCTGACTGCAAATACTGAGTAAAAATCGTTGCTGTTGCCCGCACATAAGGACGGACATCAACAAATTCGGCTTTCAGTTCTGCTTGCAAGCTGTGATGGTCAATCACTGCTACTAACGGCATTCCTGACTGCTGTATTGCTGCTAATAACTGACTCGTTGTGCCTTGGTTATCAATTAAGACGAAGCCTTGATAACAAGATAAATCTTTAGATTTGAGGTTTTGTGGTGTCCAACGCTGGGCTGGTAAACCTGTAAGCTTGACTAGGGCTATATTCTCTTGATGACTCAACGTGCCAGCATAAATAATTTCACACTTAATGTCATATTGTTGAGCAATTAGCTGGTACGTCCAAGCACACGAAAGCGCGTCTGGGTCGGGAAAATCTTGCAAAATGATCAATTGGCGATCGTGCCTATGCGCTAGGAAGGTCTTTTGCAGTTCCTCCGATTTTTGAAAAGCTAGGGAATTGTTGCGCTGACCGACATAAATACTTACACTATCACCTGTAGATGCTGGCAAGGAAGGCCTATTAAGCGGCACTTCCACAGTTTCTTTCTCTACCTCAGCATCCTCGGGATTCGGTTCTGTGGTTAATGAAAAACTTTCTGACTGCTTCAAGGAAGAATTTAGTTGCATAGAAAACATCTTTGTTAAGTGTGAGGCTCTATTAATCGAGAAAGTTATAACCAGCAATTTACTGATTTAGCCACACATTCTGATCTTCGCAAAAATATAGAAACGTGGGGATATGTATGTTGGTGTATTTTTTGTCAAGACGAATAGTCAAAAATTTATCAAATTCTGCCAGATTACGGATAGACAAAGAATCTATGACTATTCACTTGATGAGCAAACGCTGATTTTAGATAATTGCAATCTTGATCTTAACTAGACCATTCTCTCAATTGCCGAGAATTTTTTATGCCGATCTAGATTTTTTTTAGTTGTGGGTATACAATAGAAGACTGTTGAATTGTTTAGGCAGATGCCAGCAAACTACTTTGACAGCTACTTGGGTGTCACCCCGTTAGCAGCCGCAGTCCTTGTCTAGGATGCAACATCAATTTTAGTAGTGTGTTAGCACCTGACCTGCCAATTACCCCAATAATAACAAAAGTATAGCATCCTGTATTAGGTTGCCTTTACATTGCTATATCTAGGGTTAAGTTGTTAGCGTCAAAGACCTATCACATATTTTTGCCACTCTTGATGCAGTCCATTCTTCAGATGTTTACTAACCTCAAAATAGAGGCTGCTATAAGGTTGGCGGGGTAAGTGACGCAAAAGCATATGGGCTTCTTGAGGTGTGCGATTGCCTTTTTTGACATTGCAACGGACACAAGCCGTAACAATGTTTTCCCAGGAATCTCCTCCACCCCGCGATCGCGGTATGACGTGATCTAACGTCAACTCATCCCCTGTGTAACCACAATATTGACAAGTATGTCCGTCACGATGCAGAATGTTGCGGCGAGTCAGAGGCATTTCCTTGTAGGGAACGCGCACATAGTGGCGTAGCCGGATTACCGTTGGCAACGGGAAACCCGCGTAAAGGAACCTGCCATTGTGTTCGACTCGTTCTGCTTTGCCTTTAATTAACAAAACCGCAGCGCGCCGCCAACTCGTGATATTGAGAGGTTCGTAAGAGGCGTTTAAGACTAAAACCTTACCCATTGATTAGTAGCTCAAGGTATTAGTTTTACATATATTAACACGAATCTATTCTCATTGGGAGATGAGAATAAATTATACTTCCGGAAGAATTCAATAATTGGTGTATTTAATAAGATATCATTTGCCGAAAAGCTTTTAGGAAAATGATCCCTTAATATTGATGATTCAGACTGAGCAATACAGAGATTTTCTATGTTGTCAGTTTTGAGTAGTAAAAATAACTTAATAAATTTTTTATAACTTAGGCAATAGGAATAAGGAAGCAAAAATCTTGATTTCTCATACCTAATTAATTTAAGAAAAACTTCCCAATTGGGCAAGAAGTAAGTTATATGAGTATGAATCAGGACTTACGCACAAAGATTATCTGTGGAGATTGGGTTAATGGGTGAAAGGGTATAGGGTGTAAGGATTTTGAATCAGTACACCCCTATACCCCTGAACCCCTAAACCCTCGCCAAAACCCTTGATTTTTCGTTTTGATGCGTAAGTCCTATGAATATCCAAAAAGTACATATTAGAAACTTAGGGATTTTTCAGAAATAAATTATCCATATTGTGGTTTGGGCATTTTGCTCAAACTAAGGATGGGAGAAATAAAACCATTTGACCAAAAATTGAGGATTTTTTATCTGGAATTCCCCTAACAGTGGTGTGATAGGAGGAACAAAAAAATGCTAAGTCGAAATCAAACGCCTGGTGTGGCATCAAATCAACAATGCGACACCTATGCGTGGTTTTCTCAGCGTGCTTGGGTGGAAGTTGATTTAGGGGCTTTATCGGAAAACGTCAAGCAATTCAAACAGTTTTTATCTCCCAGCACTCAGTTGATGGCGGTAGTTAAAGCTGATGCTTATGGGCATGGTGCAGTAACAGTTTCCCAAACAGCATTACAAGCGGGGGCAGATTGGTTGGGAGTGGCTACAGTTCCAGAGGGAATTCAACTAAGAGAAGCGGGTATACAAGCACCAATTTTGATTTTAGGGGCAGCACAAACACCAGAGCAAATTCATGCGATCGCTCATTGGAAACTCCAGCCAACTTTGTGCAGTCCTAAACAAGCTTTCATCTTTTCTAATATTTTAGAAACCATTAACTACGCTTCCCCTATACCTGTACACATTAAATTAGATACAGGAATGTCGCGCTTGGGAACTAATTGGCAAGAAGCCACAGAATTTGTGCAATCAGTTTATCGTTTGCCGCATTTGACTATTGCCAGTATTTATTCTCACTTAGCCACTGCTGATAGTCCTGACCCAGCTATCATGCAAGAACAGCACCAAAGATTTGAGACGGCAATTGCCCAAATCAAGGCTATGGGAATCAAAATACCACGCTTACATTTAGCTAACTCAGCAGCAACTTTGGCTGATCGTAATTTGCACTATGATATGGTGCGCGTGGGTTTGGGTGTTTATGGACTTTCCCCAGCAGCCCATTTAAATCATCAGATTCGCCTCAAGCCTGTACTACAAGTCAAGGCCAGAATTACGCAAATCAAAACCATCGCTGCTGGAACTGGTGTTAGCTATGGTTATCAATTTGTTGCACCCAAACAAATGCGGATAGCAGTTGTGGGAATTGGCTATGCTGATGGCGTACCTCGTAATCTTTCTAACAAAATGCAGGTGTTGTTGCACGGTCAAAGAGTGCCACAAATTGGGGCTATTACAATGGATCAGTTGATGATTGATGTCAGTACAATTGCTGATATCCAAGAAGGTGAGGTGGTGACTTTACTGGGCGACCAAGGTCAAGAACAAATTACAGCTGATGATTGGGCAGCACAATTAAATACGATTTCTTGGGAAATTCTTTGCGGATTCAAGCATCGGCTACCGCGTGTTGGTGTTGTGTAAATAGGGAGTAGGGAGTAGGGTTGACAGATGTCTAATATTTTTAGGCGATGATTCGTCTTTATCTATACTGTGAGTAGTGTAAATTGAGAGGCGTGATTATCGACTATACAGCCAATTTTTCTAGCTATTCCCTATTCCCTTTCCAAATATGTTATGCTAGTATAGTTAGCTGATGCGGATGTGGCGGAATTGGCAGACGCGCTAGATTTAGGTTCTAGTTCCGAGAGGAGTGAAGGTTCAAGTCCTTTCATCCGCACTGTCAGTAAAAAAATAAAAACTAAGTGAGAGTGACTAGTTATGTACAGTGAGACATTGTTTGTCATAGGTGACAGATTAATGTCATTGTGACTACTTAATTGTCGTCGTGAGCCATTAGTGTTTCTTAATTAATTGATGACAAATTAAATGTCATCAATAATATAATACGCTCTGCAATTATTATACAAAGCAATTAAAACAAGCGGATGAAAGGACTTGCTTTCAACCCACCCCTAAATTTAATAGTTACTGAAACCCAAAACTAATCTCGGTTTAAAAGATTTTGAAACCCACCCAGTACCTCGAGGGTTGTTGCCACCTAACAACCCGGTGCGATCGCTTGGCAATGTAACGCCTTTCAACCCACCCAGTACCTGGAGGGTTGTTGCCACTTCACGGTATCTGGAAAACGTTATTTTGGGTTTTTCTCAACTTTCAACCCACCCAGTACCTGGAGGGTTGTTGCCACGTCTAACCAAGAAGTACCCCCCACCCACAAAAAGCCTTTCAACCCACCCAGTACCTGGAGGGTTGTTGCCACGAAGTGCGGCGGTTTCTTCGGGAACAGAATTGACCTTTCAACCCACCCAGTACCTGGAGGGTTGTTGCCACCCACCGATTGTCAAATGGACTGATAGGGGAGAACTTAACTTTCAACCCACCCAGTACCTGGAGGGTTGTTGCCACCAAGTACCGCAGCGAATTCTCTACCTGTAACACTGGCTACTGATGCTTTCAACCCACCCAGTACCTGGAGGGTTGTTGCCACTCTAATTCAGGGAACTACAGTGTACAAGGTTCTAATCTTTCAACCCACCCAGTACCTGGAGGGTTGTTGCCACCTCTGATGCTTTGGGCGTATCGCCTATTGTCATCAACTCAACTTTCAACCCACCCAGTACCTGGAGGGTTGTTGCCACCCAAGTACAGATTCTACACTCCCAGCGACCATCAGCTTTCAACCCACCCAGTACCTGGAGGGTTGTTGCCACCCGATAAGTAAGCGTTAATTAAATTTGCCAACGCGCCCATCTTTCAACCCACCCAGTACCTGGAGGGTTGTTGCCACTAGCGATCGCCATGCTTGGGAACAATTTCCTGAATCCCTTTCAACCCACCCAGTACCTGGAGGGTTGTTGCCACCCACCCAGTGACAAAATATTGTGGAGCCGTTTTTCCAGATGTCTTCAGCGCGAATGTTTCCCAATTTCTCATTTGAGCCTTAGCCTCAAGAATTATGTCTTAGTGAAAAAACGATGAAATCAAGAGTAGATAAGGTATTTGGAACTTGCGCGAAACAATTGGAAATTTTGCCTTGATTTAAGCCCTTCAAATAAAAAATTGGGGAGGGTTCCCCCTTGATCGGGGGTGATTGGGTAGCCACTACAGCAGTACATCCGCGCCCTTATTGCTGGGAGCGCACCTATCCTATCCGAAGATAGCAGCATCAGGGTGAGCAGCTACCAGGGTCAGAAAGCAAGACTGTATTGCTACAGTCAAACTAACCCTCATTTAACACAGTTCAGAGGCTGCAAGCAGCATGAACTGCGGCGCTATTCAATATTATTCCATTATCAAGGTTCAGATATTTGTCAACTTCGCTTAGTTAGGCGAAGATTATAAGCACAGAGGGCTAATTCTTTTGCTTTATCCTGGGGACTGCCACGAACAGGTTGTTGACCTTCCTCAATCACAATTTCTATCTGAGCAGCTTTACTTTGAATGCTTTGGATTAATCTGCCGTAGCTCCAGGAATGAACATTGACTCGATACTGTTTGGCGTATTTTTGCTGGATTTCTACCGAGCCAGGACATTTTGTTTCAGCTATAGCTTGAATTTCACTTTGGAGAATCTCTCGCATATCTCCTAATTTAGGCAAAACTATACTACCAGCTTTGTAAGTTTGCGCGATCGCAACAATTTCTTTTGCCAAAAATCTGTCCACATATTGTCCTAACTCAGATTTGCCAAACTGATTCGGAGAAAAACTTTTTTGGGCTTTATGGCGTTCGTGGGATAGAGATCGCTGTTGTCGTCGCTGACGATTTAGCAAGTCATAATTTTCACCTAGTAATTGCCTAATACTGCGGTAAGCCAAAACTTTGTTTGCGATCGCATCGACTATGGCTATAGTTGCAGGTTTTTCTAACCCTAAGCTTACTCCAACCAATATGTGTGATTGACCTTGGTACAGGGGTTTACTAGGACGCTCGAAGGAATTATTTATGCGAGTTAGTGTAGATTGTTTACGCAGAATAAAAGCTTGCTGAGTATTACTCAGGTCTGTCTTTTCTTTCATCTTGCTGATGAATTTGGTAATCTCGTGTGCTTTCTCTTGGCGAACTTGTTCTGTTCCTTCAGCACTCCACAGGCGATTGTCTACACAGCAATAAAGGGTCAATCGGTTAATTTGCCAAGGTTCACCTTTACCTTCACCTTCTTGCCAAGCTATACGACCATTTCTGAGAGTGAACAAACCGCTAGAATGTTGATTCTTGCTTTTGCGTTTAGTTTGTTGGTCTTCTAAGAAGCGTTTAAACCAATGTAGTTGACGGCGATCGCAATAGACTTCAAAAGTTAAGTCACTTAAGCCATTGAAGTGAACACAGAGTCTACCTTTTTCATTTTTTGACCAAACTAGGTCTTCATTCGTTTCAAAAATTAAGGGAAATGGAAGAGAACTTGATCGGGTTAATAGAATATCCTGCCAGCGTTTTGCTTCAGCATTGTCTTCTGAAACGGTGGTTGTAGCAGTGAAGAGTGTCTCTAACCATTTAGCATTGGTTAAATCTCGACCCTTGGGAATTCGACTTGTTAGCTTGTCTGTTAGCCGTTGAATTTGGATTTCAATCTTACGGCGGCGTTTAGCAAATTTTTCTAGGTCTTCTTCTTTGTCATTAAGTTTGCAGCCATTTTTCAGTAGGTAGCTAATGGCGCACCGACTGAGTATGTCGTCCGTTTCTTGGTAAGCATCAAATAATTTATGAGATAAGCTACGGTCAGGATTGGAAGCGGATGATTGTTTGGATTTTTTAGTCTTTCCTCTTTTAGTCAAAGGAGCAGCTACGTCAGATTCTGGCGTAGCCATTACCAAAATCTCAGCAGCTTTGGTACGAATTGCCTCTAAGCTACAACCGCTAATTTCTACTAATTCAGCATCGCTGTTGAGCATTTCTAGCCAGCGTATTTTGCCATCAAGCTGCTGCTGTAGACGTTTTTGAATGGTTAACCAAGATTTGTAGATGTAATCCACAACATGAATTGCAGATAGATATAAACGGCTTGGCTGTCCTGCAAAGCGAGAGTTAGTTTTCAGGGATTGGCAAAGTTGGTTAACAACTGTTGAGGGCAGTTTGCCATTTTTTCGCCATTTCTCAAAATCTGGATGTTTACTAAGTTGTTGAAGCAGTTCGTTAATTAGGGGTGTGTTCAATTCTGCCATTAACTTCCAGAGTTGTTGGCGGGTAGATTTACTGGCAATTAGGCGACATTGAATAGTAATCTGGCTCATAAAAATAAAATAACATAAAAACACATCATGTTGTACAGAAAACTAATGTGTTTTAAGAGATGCTTCTATAGGATGAATCTTATGGAAGGAAAGTTCTACACAAGCACAGAAGCAGCAGAAATTACTCATTGCTCTCGCCGCCAGTTGCAGTATTGGCGAGAGAAGGGAGTTATAGTACCTACTGTTAACAGTAGTGGCAAAGGTCGTAATGTTTACTACTCCAAAGCTGACCTGTTGGCGTTAACGGTAATGGAACAGTTGCTATCAATCGGTTTAAATTTTGAGGTTTGCCATGCAGCATTAGAAACACTACGCGAACGGGAACCTTGGCTATTTGATGAGTCTGTCCCAGAAGAAAAGATGAAGCGACTCATGTTAGTACCCACGCGATCGCATGAACAACCTTTGCAAATGGCAGAGTTTGATAAACAAGCTGCCCTAGAAGCACTTTGTCAAGGACAAACGGTGATTCCCTTTTGGTGCGATCGCATTCACGAACTCTTACACCAAAATCTCAAACGCTTTAGCAAGTAATATTAAGTAATATTACGCTACATAAGGATGCTGATTAGCACTTTTATACTGCTGATAAATATGGAGAAATACTATATTACTCAGGTTATCTACATCGCTATCATCGTAGGCATCTACAGGTAAACCTGTGTCTTCGCTGTATAAATAATCGTAAATAAAACTCTTAATTGTGGCTCTTGTAGATTCCTTATCCCGCCAGTTTTCTAGTTGCTGTAATTGTGATTTCACAGCTTCAATTAAAGACTGAGCAACTTGTTTGATGCGGTTTCTAATTCTGGTATCCAAATTATCTTTAGATGAGCAAAGCAAGTCAAAAACGGCAAGGTGTTCTTCGCTTAAACCTTCGCGGACAGCACGAGTATCTTCTTCAGATAAGTCTTTGACAAGTTTCAGCAGTTCCTCAAATGTTTGCTCAATGGCTACTCGGTCGGTTTCGCGGTTATAGTTTTGCATAACTTGTTGATAGCGCGTGTAGTAGTCAATGCAAGATGGGTTTTGTTGGATCATTCGCTGAAGTTGGCGTTCGACGGCTTCTTTCAAAGTTTGAACTGAGGTATTTTTAGTTGGGGAATTGGCAAATTCTGCTTTTAATAACTCAAAGTCTATATTGCTGATATTGTAAGTTTTGCCTGACTCTGAACCTGGAAGACGAGAAGTATCAACGTTGATAAATTCGCTAACAATACCTTGTAAGGAACGGAGAACAGCGTTGATATCTAGAGATATTTTGTGTTGTTCGTGTAAGTGTTTGTAAATTTGCTCAATGGCGTTATATCTTCCTTGATAAGGTGCAGTTAATTTCGGTTCAGTGATTAGTGCCTGTTTCTTTTTAAAGACTTCTCTTGCTAATACTTCAAAGCGGGCGCGAGATTCATCGTTAGTACAAACTGTATTAACTGCACTCGATAAAGCAGCAATTTTATCAAATCCTTCTGTTTCTACCAATTCTTGCAAGTCAAACCCCAGATTGGCGATGTGGTCAATACAACTTTGAAGTGCGATCGCATAATCTTTTTGCAATTGGTTCAGGTCGTTGTAAGGTGTTATACTTTCATCTTCGCTTCCTACTTCTGCACGAGAATATCTTGCAAGGGCGGCACGGAGACTTGTTAAAATACCGTTGTAATCAATTAATAAGCCGTTATTTTTACCTTCATGGACGCGGTTTGCACGGGCGATCGCTTGCATGAGAGTATGTCCTTGTAAGGGTTTATCTACATATAATGTGGCAAGGCTGGGGACATCAAAGCCTGTTAACCACATGGCGCAGACAATCGCAAAGCGGAAAGGGTGTTTTTCGTTCTTAAATTCTTCTTCTAGATTGCGACTTTTGATAATTTGGCGATGGGGAATTATATCTAAACCCCAATCTTTGAAAGTTTTAACTTCGTTTTGGGCTTCGCTAATCACAAATAAATATTCGGTTGACTCCAGCCATTGCAGATGTTGCTGGTGTTCCACTTCCTCTTGTTCATCAGCAGCTTGTTTGACTAATTGTTTCTGTGCTTGTATTGCTTGTTTCCAGTATTTATCGATAAGTCCGTGCATTCGCACGGCGGTAATTTTATCTAGACAAACAAGCATGGCTTTTCCTGTTTGCCAACGTTGGGTATAGTGAGCTACTAAGTCTTGGGCGATTCGATCTAAACGTTTTTCGGCGGTAAGGATGAGATATTCTCCCCCCAAGCGACGACGGACAGCTTCTTCCTGTTCAGCGTCGAGTTCAAATTGTTCAATCGCAGTAGCGAGGCGTTGATTTAGTTCCTCGGAAACTGCAACCTGGCGTTGACTACCTTTGTCGTCATAATATAATTCTTCGCCTCGATTGTCGTAGTAGAGGGGAACAGTTGCACCATCTTCAACAGCACGTTGGAAGTCGTAGGTGGAAACGTAGCCACCGAAAACTCGATGGGTAAGTTGGTCTTCTTCCGACTCCATCAAGGGTGTACCAGTAAAGCCGATGAAAGACGCATTGGGTAAGGCTTGGCGCATATTTTCCGCAAGTTTACCGTATTGGGTACGGTGCGCTTCGTCGGAGATGACTATAATATCGGGACGGAGGGAGTAAGTCTCACCTGGTTTGTTGAATTTGTGAATAAGCGTGAAAACGTAGCGATGGTTGTCTTTGAGTAATTCAGCTAATTGTTCACCACTGGCCGCTTGAGTATTAGTCTCTTTGATAGCATCAACGCCAGCGAAGGTTTTTACGATTTGATTATCTAATTCTTGGCGATCTGTGACGATGACAAAGGTAAAATTACCTGGTAATTGGCGGTGGGCTTTGCGAGTGAGAAATGCCATCGAGTAAGATTTACCGCTACCTTGAGTATGCCAAAAAACGCCAAGTTTACCTTCTCGGACTTCTCGCTGTTGAACGGCGGTAAATGCGCGGTTTACACCAACAAACTGGTGATTACGAGCTAGAATTTTGATAGTTTTACCGCTACTGTCATCAAAGAGAATGAAGTTTTCGATGATGTCGAGGAAATTGTCTTTACGGCACATTCCCATTAACATTGTTTGGTAGTCAACTTTGCCTTTTTCTTCTTCCTCTAGACGTTTCCATTCTTGAAAATGGCTGTAGCGACTGGTGATGCTACCAACTTTCCCCTCTATTCCATTACTCAACATGACTATGGCGTTGTGATGGAAAATTTCGGGTATAGTGTCTTTGTAATCGGTGTAGTTGTCTTCGTAAGCCACTCTGACGTTGCGGTGGGTGGCTTTAAGTTCAATAAATAGTAAAGGAATTCCATTAACAAAACCGATAATATCAGGCCGTTTGGAATAGAGAGAACCTTTAATAGACAATTCCCGCACAACCAGGAAATGATTATTTTCGGGGTTTTGAAAGTCAATCACTTTGAGGCGGGGATTGATGGTTTCACCCTCTGGATTTTTGTAGGGTTTCTCTGGGATACCTTCACGGATGAGTTGGTATTTTTTCTGGTTGATGGTAACTAATTGGTCTGAAATATTGGATGTGGTGAATTGGGCGATCGCATCGTCGTATACTTGCTGTGGATGACCAGGATTAAATTTCTCTAGTGCTTGGCGAAGATAGCGTGTGAGAACAACTTCTCGTTTATCTTTGCGTCCTAGTGTACCGTTAGTGCCGAATGTTTCTTTTTTGTATGCGTAAACTGAGTGCCATTTCAGGGTTTGTTCAAAGAAATTAGCGGTAGTTTGTTGCACCAGGCGGTCTTCGGAATATTCGGCACTCATGGGGGTGATAGGTGATACAGGTAGCTCTTATATTGATAGCTTTGGAATTGAGTAAGTAGCAAGTATCGCCTTTAAAAGAATACTTCAAATTTTAAGCGATGATGGATATGTGAGCATAAATGACAATTGGTAATTAAAGATGGTTTCAGCCGAATTACTTAATACACTGCAAGGGCTTAACCGCGCTGATAAACTTTATATTGTGCAGGTTTTAGTATCAGAGTTAGCCCAACAAGAGACTGAACTAATCAAACCTGGACAATCTTATCCTGTTTCGTCTCCTTATGATGCCTTTGAAGCCGCAAATACAATGCTAGAAGTTTTGCAAGTAACCAAAAATCAAAACAATGCCTAGCGTCGAGGAATTTCCTTTTGTCAATGCTGACACAACGTTAGGTGAGGCTGGTTTTCGTCCATATATGCCAATTCAGCTTGTGAGTCAGCAATGCTCAATAACAGCATCCGCTTTGTTAGATACAGGAGCAACAGTAAATGTGTTACCTTATCAAGCTGGAATTGAACTTGGATATATTTGGGAACAGCAGACAGCAACTTTGAACTTGACAGGTAATCTTGCTCAATTTGAAGCTCGTGTTGTAGTGATTCAAGGAGTGATTCGTCAGTTTGAACCTGTACAACTTGTATTTGCTTGGACAAAATCTGTGCAAGTTCCTCTGATTTTAGGACAAGTGAATTTTTTTATGGAGTTTGACGTTTGCTTTTACCGCTCACAACTCTATTTTGCAGTAATTCCTAAGAAAAAGACTTCAGAACCATCATAGATCAAAAGTCAACTTAAGCCCCGGCAAATTGAATTTGCAACTGGTCGGTATCAAAAAGGTACTTCACACTGATTCACTCATTTCGTCTGCGGGTTTGTCTGCGTAACGTAACGATTTTCCATATTCCAAAACTTCCAGGAAAGTTTGCTCATCAGAAATGGAACCAGTCACTTTTTCTAACCAATTGCTAGGGGTGGGAGATGCTATCAGCAGACGTTTGAGTTCGGTAACTGTACGTTCAAGATTTACCAAGCGTTGCTCAATAGTAGTTTCATCTAACATGATTTTTAAGGCTTGTGAATATCAACAGTTGGGATATTTAAATTTTAAGCGATGATGGATGTGTAATTTTAAGCCATTATGGATGTGCGACAATAGATGAAAATGGAGAAATTTACGAAAATAAACAAACTTTTTTTGGAGGAACGCTGGTAAACATTACGCTCCTCTGCGATGAGTCACTGTATGCTTTGGACTTTGAAGCTGATGACGAGCTGTTGTTTTAAGGGAGAGATTTAAGTATGAAGCACGAAATCCTTACCTTAATAGGCAAAAACTGTATTACACCGGGCGATGGTCAGAAGGTGTATGATTTGGTTTATCCAGAATTATTAGCAGAGCATCAGGTTGAGCTAGACTTTGCAGGAGTGGAAATATTTGCTTCCCCCTTCTTCAATTTTGCCATTGGACAATTACTTCGAGATATTGAGCCAGATAAGCTAAATCGTCTACTAAAGTTTTCTAATCTCAATGCAGTTGGTAAGCAGATACTTAAGTTAGTAATTGAAAACTCAAAGCGGTATTATTCCGACCCTAATTTTCGTAGTCGGTTAGACCAAGTTATCAGCGAACAAGCAAATACATATTAATGGCTGTTTCGGAAAGCAACTGGCGAACCCGGAGGGTGATTATTTGACTGTTCCAGGAATTAGAGTTTTTACAGCTAACAGTGGGGCGATTTCCGCAGCCAGAAGTCAAGGTAAGCTTTTGGTAAGGTAATATTTAACCCACAGCATAATCTGTAAATTGGCGTTTAAATGGCGAATGAAAGCCGATGACAATATCCTGTTTGGGGATACCTAAATTTGCTAAATCTTCTCCAACTTCATTTTCTGTTCCGTTGTGTTGCAGCCAAACTTTACCATCTTTGATGTCTAGATGTAAAAAACAACCATAAACACGACGGTCATTTTTCCAGCCGACATTTACAAGTTGATAGTGGTGATGTTCTGTGTCAAAAATTAATTGAGTTTCAATTTCTGGAGCTTGATTAGAAATTGCAGCATATTCTTGGAGAAGTTGCTTAATTATTTGTTGATATTTTTTTAGTTTATCCATTCGACTATCTCCTCCGTTACAGGCTGATAGGTAATTAATTTAAGTTGATATGTTTTGATAATATTTTGTAAAAGTCTGATAGTAAAGAAAGAAGTGTATGTGTCGATGGGAACTGCTAAATAGAGAGTACGGTCTGGTTCTTGTTCAGATAATGCTAGTCGATAGTTAATAAACTGTCCTAAAGCTGTGTGAAATTCAGAAATCGCAGATGTTTTAAAAAAGCTTTTAATTTCAACAGCAATTTTTTCGCCCTCTCTTTCTGCTGCTAGAATTTTTTCCGCACCTAAGTCTATGTACATATCCCCTAACTCGAAACTAACGGATAAGGGATCATGGGTAATTTTCCACCCTTGTTTTTCTAGTCCTTTTTTGACTGCGTTGTGAAAGATATCTCTGGCTGGCATAATATAGCATTATAAAAGATTTTCTACACGGCGATGCTTCCGTTCATCAGGCGAGGGAGGAGTAAATCACGGGCTTGGCGAAGATTCTCATTTGTTACAAGTAAGTTTTTCATCTGCAAGAACATAGGGTTAGTTATTCTAGTAAAAAGTTGCATTGTTTCTTTATCAGGAACTAAAAAATCAAATATCTTTATTTTTTCTAAACTTAAATTATCTTGAGCAGCACCAGTTGAAACATTCCGCATTCTTACTTTAATAGTATCGATAGAGTACTTGATAAATTCCGCGCTTACTTGATTAGAATCAGCCTTATTTTCATCTTTTTGCTGTTGACTTAATTCTCGCTTCGGTTTTCTTTTATGTGGAGTAGTGATATTTTCGCCTCCTTGAAAGCCTTTATCACCCGAAAAAGGTTGAGACTTATCAAACTTTGTCTGAGATTTACGAAACAAATTTATATCTGCTGTTGGGCCAGGAACACCTATTTCTACTTCCACAATATCTTTCCCTTCTGGCATCCCAAACATTAGACTTTTCAATGTATGTTGTCTCTTCTTACCAGAAAAATATTTTTGTTGTTCTTTTTGGTCATAGTCCCTATATATTGGCTGTTCCAGACTATCGACTAATAGCCTAAAATTAGTTAACACTTCTTGAACAAATAGTAAATCACTTTCATTTTTTGAGACTTGTTCTAATAAACTAGCTGGTAAAATATCTCGGAGGATTGGTATCCAATAATGAAAAGTGTCGTTAGCTTCTGTCTTAGAAACGCCAAACATCATTCCTAATACTTGAAATGTTGGCATCTGTCTTAGATAATATAAGCATAAACAGACTTGCTCACTTCTTGACAACTTGGTTGGCCGACCTCCTCCAGACGCATTGATTCTAATTTTTTGGCTCTCCTGTTTCACTTTGATTTCTTGGTGTCGCTTTTCGGCACATCTTAACAGTGATTGCAGTTGTTCGTAACTAATTCCTAAAATTTGTTTTGTTCTATGTGGATATTTCTCGATATAATCAAAAACCATACCTAATTCAGAAAAATGGTAAATGCTCAATTTAACGTTTTACCATTTTTCTTTCCCTAAGTTAATATTTCGGACAAGTCTAATGATTGGTTACTGATAGTCTTGCCTGCGCTACGGAGCCTGCGACTTGCTGCCTCAGCCTCATCTAATGACAGTTGCTCTGTCTCCAAACCTTGAGCATGAGCGCGAGTTAGGAACACTTCTTGATTTTTCTCCTGGCGATAAACCAGAATGGTTGTAATGTCTCTGGGATCAAATCTTAAATTGACAGTTTCCCCAGCATCACCTGCCAAATATTCCCCCCGATACATTAAATTTTGAAACTGTAAATATCCTCCTCTTTGCACTGTACGCCGTGACTGCTTCATCAGGCAGATATCCAAATCTCTATCTGCCATTGGCTCTGGTACTGTGGGTAGTCCAGCTTCCCAACGCTCAAAGCGAGTCTGATCCCCCATTCGCGCATCAATACTTTGGTTGTAGCGGTCAACAATATAGCGAACTAGTAACTGTTCTAGTTCCCGTAAGGTGAGTTTTGCATCCTTCTCTGCATCTTCTGGGCGTTCCTGCAAATTAGATCCGGTGTACCCTGGAAGCGTTGAAAACAGTTGGTCATTCAATGTCTTAAAAGGACGCTCAACTACTCCACCTTCACTGGGGCGATCGCGTAAATGACAAATAAACCCCAATTGCGCCCCGATTTGACTTAAATGGTTTGAACGAAAATCTTTACCCGCATCAGTATAAAAATGTTCTGGCTTACCGTAAGTTCCCCATTCGCAGTGCAGTTTGTACTCTGCACCGTATTTTTTGGGCAAAATCGCATGGCGTAATGCTAAAGCTACTACAACTGAACTAGGCGCATCAAAGCCCAAATTAATACCCATGATGCAACGAGAATAAGTATCAATTACAGTTGTTAGCCAGGGACGACTTAGAAGTTCACCATGCTGATCTACTAGCAAAACATCTACACGAGTATGGTCACATTGCCAGACATGGTTGCTGTAGTCGACTGATAAATCTTGTCCTTCAAGAGTTTTAACGGAAAGTGTTGTCCCCCGCCAACCAGGGCTGCGGATACTCTTAGTTTTTTCTTTTTGTTCCAATATGGGAGCTAATACCCTTAAAACTGTTCTGTAATTAGGAGGCTTGGAGTCACCTAGTTCACGCGCTTTAGCTTGAACTCTCAGGGCAACTTGTTTGGGAGTCATGCGTTTACTACCCTTGCTACCTTCCTTATAAGTTTTGATGATGAAGTTTTCCCAAAACTCACCAATTCGATGTTTTCCTTTATCAGCCCTACCTGTCTGAGTGAATCCGACTAAGCCATCCTCTTCCCATTTTTTTACTAAACGCTGCACCGTTCGCACTGTCACACCCAGTTTTTCCGCAGTTTCCTTCAACTTCTGCCCGTAAGTTGTGCGATCGCAAGGCTCAAGTAAAGTTTGGATCACCTCTAGCTTGAGTTGGGCTTCCTCTGAGAGTTCTGTAACAATCACATTAGTCTCAGGAGATGTGTTGCTCTCTTGTGATAGAACGTCCGCAGCATTTACAGATGTATGAACAGTAAAGTCAGACATAATATTTCTGTTCATGAATTAAAAGTAATTTATAAATACATAATGTTATTCTATGGATTAGGAAAACGACAGTCAATTTGTCATTATGAAAATATACAAAGCCTTTTTTCTAAATTCTGAAGCGTCAGTTAATTTGTCATTTTTACAGAAAGCGACATTTATTTAGTCACTACCGAGAAATAATGTAATACCTTTTAAATAGCTAAAACTCTTGCTGTACAAGCATTTAATAAATGACACTAATTTGTCACAACGACATTTAATTTGTCACTGTACATATTTATCACAGATAAGACATAATTAGTCGCTTTTTGGCGTTTAATTTAAAGATACTATATTCTGCTTTTGAGTTTCCGCTATTGAAATTCTGGCGTTGCATAATTACGGGATGATTGATCTCACGCAGAGGCGCAGAAAAGCAGAGAGAATAACGAGTTAAAAATTTCAATACATCAAAATTCATCCCCTGATTCAGCAATACTGAAATTCTTAATCTCTGGGAACTAAGAATTTTAAACAATATGGAGAATCAGCAACTCAATCATCTGTTTCCTGCTACACTACATCCACTTGCAGACTTTATTGACAGCAACGTTGCTTTAAACTCTTCATTTATAAGCTACTCCTACGAAGGGCGTTGTCCGCACACAGGGGAACTGCTGAGATTACCCCGCACTATTTTAGTAGAAGCGATCGCAGTTAGTTTAATGAAACACCTCGCCAGTGATGAGGGTTATGCCTGTGAGGGTAAAATGTATGGCGTATTGTTGGTAGAACTACCTTCGGGTGAACAACGCATTATCAAGGCTTTTTCTGGATTATTGAATAGTCAAAGTTTGGTAGCAGGCTGGGTTCCCCCTATTCCAGGGCGAGAGAATGTCGCTGTTGAAGAAGTGCAAACTTTAGCTCAACTAGAAGCGATTAAACAAGAACTCATCAGCTTACAGCAATTACCCGAACGACAGCAGTATGAAATTCTTGCGGTTGAGTTTCAGCAAAAATTACAAGCAATGAGCGCTCGCCATAACCAGCAAAAAAATCAACGCCAAGAACAACGCCGACTACTTTGCGAAACTCTGACTGGGGAAGCACTCAGTTCTACTCTTGCACAGCTTGATGAAGCTAGCCGTCGAGAAGGAATTGAGCGACGACAATACAAACGTCAACGCGATGCTGTTTTAAAGCCGCTACAGCACATTATTGCAAAAGCAGATGCGAGAATACAGGAATTGAAGCAAGAGCGTAAAGCTTTGTCACGTCATCTCCAAGCACAGATGCACGCTGCTTATTCTTTGATGAATTTTTTTGGGCAATCTTTATCATTACAACAATTGATGCCAAATGGTTTACCAACGGGTACAGGTGATTGTTGCGCCCCAAAGTTGCTACATTATGCAGCTACACACCACCTCAAACCCCTAGCAATGGCTGAATTTTGGTGGGGAGCATCTTCAGGCGATAAAGTGCAAGGTGAATTTTATGGGGCTTGTGTAGAACGCTGTCAGCCGTTGATGGGGTTTTTGTTGTCGGGGATAGGACAAGGAATTGAGCAAGAGGCGATTATTTATCAAGATGAATGGTTAATTGCTGTGGATAAACCTGCTGGATTGCTTTCGGTTCCAGGTAGATATCACAAAACCCAAGATAGTGTGCTGAGTCGTTTGCGCTGTGGGTTAGGTGATAGTGAGTTGATGGCTGTGCATCGGTTAGATCAAGATACTTCTGGCATTTTATTAATAGCACGCGATCGCCAAACCTACAAACAACTCAGTCAGCAATTTCAACAGCGACAAGTCAATAAAATATATGAAGCGATACTTGCTGGATTTATGACAACTAAGGAAGGTTTAATTGAACTGCCACTTTGGGGTGATCCCGAAAATCGCCCTTACCAACAAGTGAATTGGCAGTATGGTAAACCAAGCTTGACGCGTTTTCGGGTGATTTCTCCAGAAGGAAACTACACCCGTGTAGAATTTACGCCGCTAACAGGACGTACTCATCAATTAAGAGTTCATGCAGCAGTAGGTTTAGGTATAGTTATTTTAGGCGATCGCCTTTATGGATGTTGTGCTAATGTCAGCCGTTTACACCTTCATGCTAGAGAACTAATTTTTCCACATCCTTATTTAGCAAAAGCTCTGCATTTACAAACAAAAACGCCTTTTTAATTGCCGGAAATGAGTTAACAAAAATTGATTTTATTATTTGAATATCCCTGGTAATTAAGTAGCAAAGAGTTCACAAAATAAAAAAATTTGCCCGCGTGAATGACAGTAGTAGGAATATTTTTACTTCTGCCTTCTGCGGTTTACCTCTTGCTATACCAGGGATAATTGGAATAGGTCAATACCAGCAGAACAAGCGTCGCGTAAAGACTAAAGTGTCCAGATAAGCAAACAAAGCTAGAGTTTGGCATAATTACCAAATCCAGCCAATATAACTAAAAACTCTGTATTTGATAATTTGTGAGAAGTTTTATTTTTTACTTTTTAAAACTCCTATTTCTTGTTGTATTGGCAAAACATCTAAAATATCAGTTTGGGAACAATATTTTAGGTCTTCATGACAGTCAAGGCGTAATAATCGCTTGCCATGACTAGCATGATGAAGCAATCCCAATAAATTATTTTTCCATTGCGAATAAAGAGCGATCGCACCAATTAATTCATCGTTACCAGCTAATTCATCTGTGGAAATATTGGCTTTTTCTGCCAGACTGTATGCGATCGCTCCTGCACAAACTGTATCCTCTAGGGCAAAACTACCTTCCCAACCAGAACCGACAATCCAAACTGTTTCAGGTTGCTTTTCTAGAAGATACTGTACGATTGTGGCGCGGTTAATCAAAGCGGCTGCTAGTACGGCGGGGGAATGTTGTACCCGTTGTAAAGCACGAGTGCCATTAGTGGTGCTAATAAACAAACGACGACCTTCCACTAGCTCTGGTGTACAGTCTAGGGGAGAGTTACCAAGTTCAAAGCCACTAACTCTAGCACCGCCGCGTTCTCCGGCTCGTAACCGTTTTTCGGCTGGCCATTGTTCGCTAGTCTCCATGAGTTTGTCTAAATCGCTAAAGACTTGCACCGCTTCGCCGCCAGCCGCTAAGACTGTGGCAATTGTGCTAGTTGCTCGCAAGACATCGACTGCGATCGCGCAGTCAGGAGCTTCATCCGTCGGAGTTAATTCCGGAGTGTGGTATACAAATAGCTTCACGCGCTGGATACACCTGCTCTAAATTCTATTGTCGAGATACATTCTAAATTGTGTGACCAACCAAAGTGACAATTAAAGTAATAGTATTTTCTGGAGGGAATGCCAAGAGTTAGGCCAATGAAGGCAAACAACGGTAATCTAAAAACATAATCGATTTATTTTGTGACTTTGCTGGGTAATGTTTGTTGCTGCATCAAGCAGAACACTGCAAAATCTGAAATACTTGACACTTTTTAGGCAATGTTTCTTGCTATATCAAGAGGGGAATTTTGCATCCAATCCGCCAATTTAACCTCTAGTATCTAAAAAATTGACATGGCTCCTTTACCTGACTACCGCCCCAAACAGCTATCTGTAGGCCCATTAGAAGCAGAAATTTTGAATATTATCTGGGAATTGGGTTCAGCTACAGTCAAAGATGTCCACGATCGCATTCTGGCTGACCCTAACAGAGAATTAGCTTACACTTCTGTAACTACAGTTTTGCGTCGGCTGACCGAAAAAGGATGGCTCGCCTGTGATAAACAAGGTCGAGCTTTTTATTGGCGACCTTTGTTGAGTAAGCAACAAGCACAGGTAATCAAGGCTCACGATCAGTTACAGCGATTTTTAGCGGTAGGTAATCCAGATGTAGTGGCGGCCTTTGCCGATAGTCTGGATGAAACTACTAGCAAACAAATAGAAGCGATCGCTAAACGCATTCAAGCCGCACGCCAAGCCAGGGAGGAATAATAAATGCATCTAGTGATGATTTTGACTGCTTTGGCCGTCTCGTGGATATTAAGATGTGCTGAGATTACTACCCAAGGCAATTGGAACACGCGGTGGCGGCGATCGCTATTTTTATTTCTGTTTCCGCCTTTGCTAATTTTTATGACGGCGATCGCCGTTTTGTGCATGGGGCCACAAGGCAGAATGGGTGGAACCTATACAGGCTGGTTTAGCTATGATTTAGCATTCATCAGTTTGGGATTTTTTGCCTTTTTATGTATTAAACTGGCTATTCAAGGTTGGCAGTCTGTAAAATCGGCGCGCCACTCGCCCTTGGTCAATCTTGATGGTCAACCCGTCAGGTTGCTCAACACACCAGCACTCTTCGCCGGACAAATTGGTTTTTGGCAACCCGAATTAGTAGTGAGTGCAGGACTACTGCAAACTCTTTCACCTGCTCATGTAGAAAGCGTCTTAGCACACGAACAAGGGCATCACCATTACCGAGATACATTTTGGTTTTTCTGGCTGGGTTGGGTGCGTTCCTGCACCGCTTGGTTGCCGAATACAAATGCTTTATGGCAAGAATTGTTAGTGTTACGCGAACTACGCGCAGACAGTTACGCTGCATCTTATGTAGATCCATTGATACTAGCAGAATCTTTGCTGTTGGTTGTTAGCCAAACTTCTGTATTACCAGAATCTGAAATTTGCTGTGCGGCTTTAGGTGATAGTGTAGGCGATCGCTTAGAACAAAGAATTAATGCTTTATTAGCACCACCAGAACCAACAGCCACAATCAAATGGCAATCTTGGCATGGTTTTCTGTTAGCGTTTATACCATTGTTAACAGTGTTATTCCACACTTAAAATTGACGTTTGACCAAGCCCAGTTGGGACGGGGTGTAGGGAAGAGACAGCAGCAAAAACCGCGCGCGATACAAGCCCCGTCTAATGCTGTTTTCACTACACCCTATTGTTGACAATTTAGGAGTGTGGTTATATTGCTAGCGATATAGCCAATTGCTAAAGGTGACTTATCCTTTAACAATAACAGTATGTCTTGAAGAGCTTGTGGCAGAAACGCACCATACATCCGCCACAGCTTTTCTTGCAGTTGATACAAAATGCGATCGCCGATAATATCATCACTACCAGGACGGAGTAACCAATGAGTTCGGAGTATTTTGAAATGACGAATCTCATAACTCTCGGCTACCTGATGAATTTCTTGAGCCGCATTTTCTACTAACTCATCAGTGACTACTTTCATCACCATTGGTTGCAACGTGAAAGCCACTTCGCTGCTACTCACCCATTTTTCTAAAAGCGCTCGCCTTTCTAGAGCTAAAATTCCGGCTAAAACCATCGAGGGATCAACAGATATCAGCAGATGAGTTTGTAATCGGCAGAAAGTTACAGGTTCTTGCCAAATTGCTAACCAGTAAACAATATCTTGTTCTAAATCAGAAAGTTGCTCAAATTGCTGTTTGAGGATAATTTGTAAGCGATCGCTAATCACTAAAGTATGCTGATTGATAAATGCAGCAACATTGCCCCCAAAAACAGATTGAATCAATGGAGTCACAAGTTTTAAGGCTAATGGATTGCCGCGATAAAGTTGAATTAAATTTGGCAGTCCTAATTCTTTCCCTGTGAATCCTCGAGATTGTAGTAGTTCTAAAGCGGCTAGGTTTGATAATCCTTTTAATTGCCAACAATTAGCTGTTTTTGACTGAATTTCGCTAAATTTTGGTTGTTCGCGGCTAGTAATAAAAACACAACTTTTATGATGACGGCTTAATTGATGAAAAAATCGATTATATTCTGATGTTAACTCAACAGTATCTAGCCCATCTAATATCAATAAACAACGACGTTGCTGCAAATGATGTATGAGCTTTGCTGTCCCTTTGTTAACTTCATTAACAACAGTTTGCTCAAAGATGTTCAGTAAATTTTCAAGCAGAGAAATCAAAGAAGGTGCAGTATAAAGCGATCGCCAAATTAAACAATCAAATTGTGTCTGAATGCGGTCAGCCAGAGCAAGTAAAAGAGCAGTTTTTCCAATACCAGCAATGCCTACAATGGTTATTAGTTTATAGCGATCGCTAATTATCCATTCCTCTAACTGCTCTAATTCCAGATTTCGCCCAAAAAAACTTTCGACATCAGGAGCTTCATACCAATCAAGATAGGGTTTAGATGGTTCTAAAATAATTTCTGAATCTGCATCAGAGATATCTGCAATGCTTTGCCAATCTTGAATGCCAACAGCCTGACAAATAGCAATAAAAATTTCGTGCTGGATGCGATCGCCTTGCCAAAATCGCCGTAAAGTAGCCCTAGAAGTATGAGCATCCTGCCACCAACGCGCCGTGCTGGTTTTCGTCCACCCAAGACGCTTTCTTGCCTTCTCTACAATTGCCAGTCCAGTTGTTGATGCTTTAAGCGAGTTTGACATAAATATACATATATTAAATGAGCAGATCGTCTCTATTTTGGCTTAACAGAACTTTCTGCCCGTATCAATAAATAGAATAGTGATGTAGAGATAAATTCAGCCATGAGCATCTTTATTCCTGATGAAATTTTAGCTGCAACCCGTATGACTAACGCTGAACTGAAACAAGAAATTGCAGTTATGTTGTTTGAGAAAGAAAAACTTACCCTTGCTCAAGCCAGTCGTTTAGCACAGATGAACCGTATTGCGTTTCAACATCTACTTGCCAGTCGGCAAATTCCAGTTCACTATGGTGTGGATGATTTTGAACAAGACATCAAAAACTTGCAGGAGATGGGCAGGTTGTGATTATTGTTAGCGATACCTCTCCTATCAACAATCTTGCAGCCATCAATCACCTTAATCTACTACAGCACCTTTACGGTACTGTGATTATTCCAGAAGCAGTTTATCAAGAACTAACTGATCCTGAATTTCCTGTGGCAGGTGCAACTGAAGTACAAACCTTTGATTGGATTCAAATTATTCAAGTGGGCGATCGCACGGTTGTGGAAGCACTGGCAAATGACTTAGATAAAGGTGAAGCTGAAGCAATTGCTCTGGCACTAGAAATCAAGGCTGATCAACTTCTGATTGATGAACGTCGTGGTCGTTTGATTGCTGGCAGACTACAACTCCGATATGTGGGGATTTTAGGCATTTTAGCGGAAGCGAAAAATCGAGGACTAATTTTGACAGTCAAACCTTTAATGGATGCTTTGCGTAATCAAGCAGGGTTTTGGATTGATGCAGCTTTATACAATCGAGTTTTACAGCTGGTTGGTGAGGATAACTAGGCCGCTTCCCAAGCACCAATGTATGATTTAAACTACGCGTTCACTCTGCATCAATTCCGTCCCACATCTCACTGATTGGTCTTGTTTGACCAGTTTTCGCTTGCTGTAAAGCTCTTCTCAGGCTGGCTTTAATTTCTTCAACTGGTGTATCATCTGGGTCAAACTCTTCTGTTTCCACTTGTTCTGGAATTAACACAATCACCCGTACTTGATCAGGGTAAGTTGTTCCCTGAATTGGCTCATCTAAAATTAAATTTCCTTGAGCATCAATCTTTCCAGTTACTTCAATCGCCTTCATCTTTGCTCTACCAGATTTTGTCAAAGATCCTAACACGCCCAAATGTCAGGCAAGCACATCATTACAACTGTCTGATAGATAATAGTGCGATCGCTAAATTTACTTTAATTTTATTCAGGCTTCAGTCGGTGGATGCCAGCCAGCAGAAACCCACGCTTGTCTCACTGTGACTGCATAGGGATTGTTCAGTGGTAAAGCCAAGACAGTTGCACGACCGCAGGGAGTTAGACCTGTAATCTGAGTACCATTCTTTGTCCAGGTGAAATGATCAAACCATTTTTGTTGACGAGGATTGAAAAGTTTTACTTTATGATTCGTTACAGGATCTCTAGCATCGGTCTGGATACCTTTGTAAGAATTGCATAATCGACAAGCAAGCCATAAATTTTCCTCATCATCACTACCGCCCACTGCTTTAGGAATTATGTGTTCGATTTCTAGAATTCCTAGAACATACTTTTGCAGACTAAGACAGTACCCACATTGATTATTTGCCTGTGTGCGAATTCGCGCCCTAATCTCTTCTGAAATTTGGCTCATTAGCTTAAAGGTTGAATCAGCCCACGTTTGACAGCTTCATTGAGCGCAGTTGCTTTCCTTAAGAGTCCTTCTTGATAAATCTGCATCAAGGCTTTTAACTCTGAAAGTTCATTTTCTGTCATAGTCCCGGCTTGTTGGCGATCAAGCAGTTCACTTAAGCGTGAATCCTGTTCCGGTTCCATGTGCAGTTCCGTCAACGCTAGAACTTGTTCATTGGAGAGAACTGAAACAGAGTCTAGGTTGTTAATTTCTGTACTCACCACTGGAATTGAGAGTTGAATTGTATCTGCCAAAATACTTGCAATATCCCGATTTGCCAGTCGTGCAAAGCGTTCAGCACGTTGATAAATTTCGTCAGGCAATGTAATAGTGATTTTGGTACTCATAAGTCTGAGATGGATATTCTTATTTAATTTTTACCTGCGATCGCTGTTTTATTCTCAAGACTGAATGCGATCGCTTTCATCTTTGCTCTACCAGATTCTGCAAAATATCCTAACACGCCCAAATGTAGGCCAAGCAAATGATTACAACTGTTTGATAGATACGGTGCGAGCGTTCATCGCCTTGCCAAAATCGCCGTAAAGTAAGTAGCCCTAGATATATGATTTAACAATTGCCGCTTATCGGCTAGGAAAACGTGAAATCTCACAGTGAACCCATCACTGAGCATCAACTGAACACAAAACTGAGCATATCTACCAAATAAACACGCCTACGCTAGAGACATAACATAAAAGCGTGAGGTAACAGATATGACTCAAACTATAGAACACCAAACTGGTGGCTTGTACGTCCAAACACCTGAAAAACAGCAAATAGCTTTCCCCCTCAAGCACACAGAAGTACAAGCCAAAATTGCCGGAAATATCTCGCGGGTGGAAGTTACCCAAAGTTTTGAAAATCCATTCACAACTACACTAGAAGCTGTCTACATCTTTCCGTTACCTGATGAGGCGGCTGTTGATGATATGCTGATTCGGATTGGTGACAAAACTATCAAAGGCAGTATCAAAAAACGCCAAGAAGCACAGCAAATATACGAACGAGCCAAGCAACAAGGACGTACTGCCGGACTTTTAGAACAGGAAAGAGACAATATTTTTACTCAATCCCTTGCCAATATTCAACCGGGTGAGCAAATTGATGTGATTATTTGCTACTCTGATAGTCTGAAATTTGCAGAGGGGAATTACGAGTTTGTTTTCCCGATGGTTGTAGGGCCGCGTTACATTCCAGGGATACCAATTGAGGAAAATGCAGGCGTTGTTGGTTCGGCATCTGCACCGATGATGCAAAATCAAGATACTGATTTAGTTCCAGATGCTTCGCGGTTAAATGCACCTATTCTGCCATCGGGTACGCGATCGCCCCATGATATTAATGTGACAATAGAAATTGATGCGGGAGTTGAAATTCAAGATGTACGATCGCCTTCTCATCAAATTCATCTTACCCATATAGGACAACGAGTGCAGGTAAAACTTGCCAGCGCAGACACAATTCCTAACAAAGATTTGATTTTACGCTATCAAGTGGCAGGCGATCGCACCCAATCCACCATACTCACCCAAACCGATGAACGCGGGGGACACTTTGCACTTTATCTAATTCCTGCACTCCAATACCGTCGGGATCAAGTTGTTCCCAAAGATGTGGTGTTTCTCATCGATACTTCTGGTTCACAGATGGGTGCGCCTTTGATGCAGTGTCAGGAATTGATGCGCCGCTTTATCAAGGGACTCAACCCTGATGATACTTTCAGTATTATTGATTTTTCTGATACAACTCGGCAATTATCGCCTGTTCCCCTCGCTAATAATTTCCACAATCGCACACAAGCCATCAATTACGTTAATCATTTGCGTGCGAATGGTGGAACGGAAATGTTACACGGAATTCGCACCGTTTTGAATTTCCCAGTCACAGATCCCGGACGTTTGCGGAGTATTGTACTGCTGACTGATGGCTATATCGGCAATGAAAATCAAATTCTCTCCGCAGTGCAACAACATCTGCAACCCGGAAACCGCCTCTATAGTTTTGGTGCAGGGAGTTCTGTCAACCGCTTTTTACTCAACCGCATCGCAGAATTAGGACGGGGTATTTCTCGCATTATTCGCCATGACGAACCAACCGATGAAGTCGTAGATAAATTCTTCCGTCAGATTAATAATCCTGTTCTCGCTAACATTAATTGGCAATGGGAAGGTGAAGGAGAACCGCCAATTATCTATCCTCATACACCACCAGATTTATTTGCTGAACAGCCGTTAGTATTATTTGGCAAGAAACCAGATGCGTGTGCGGGAAGACTGCACATCACTGGAATTACGGCGGGTGGTACACGCTACCAGCATACTTTTAACCTGAACTTTGAGGAAATGGGAAACCCCGCCATTGCTCAACTGTGGGGACGTTCTCGCATCAAAGATTTGATGAATCAGATGGTGAGCGGAGAAACTAAATTAGGTGTAGAAGCAGTTACAGATACAGCTTTGACTTATCAACTTTTGTCGCAATATACAGCTTTTGTGGCGGTAAGTGATGATGTACGAGTTGATTCACATCAGGCTTCAGTTTCGGTGCAAGTACCTGTAGAAATGGCTGAAGGTATCAGTTATCAAGGTATTTTTGGGAGTGCTATTAATCCTGCTCCCGTAGTAAGAGCAATATCTACTCCACCTGAGTTTTTGCAACGTAGGCGAGGAGTAGAATCTCCAGGCGCACAGGAAGCTGAGAGTAGTTTCGATGATCTATCTTTATCAATGGAACTAAGTGCGGAATCGGAAAATGAATTCTCATTGTATGACCTTGATTACCGTTTTAGCGAACCACCACCGCCGCCGAAATCTCGACAACGAAATTACCGTAGTTGGAATGAAGATTTTGAGGATGTAAACTCAGAAGAAGCAGAAAAATATTTAGAGGAATTTAATCCTGTTAAGCATCTAAAGGTAGTAAGTGTGATTGGATTAAATCAGCAAATGATGGCTCTTTTGACGCAGTATTTACAATCTATCCAGTTACCTACAGGTTTCAGTGGCGATTTAGTGTTTGAATTGCTAATAAATAAGACCAGAGTTAATCAAGTATTACTGGATGAGCAAGCTTCATCTCTCAAAGAACAGACTGTAATTGATATTATCAGGCGATCGCTGATCTCTTGGCGACCTCCAAAAATGCGCTCAACTACAGTTTCACTGACAATTAGGGTGCAATCTTAATATCAATTTATACCGGGGTTATCCCGGTTTTTTTGTGCCAAGCGATCGCAATTATTCTACACATCTACAATTAGTAGATAAAGTTTTTAGATGCCTAGAAACTTGATAAAAATTGGATGATACAAAATATTTTTTTGTTGATATTAGTCTTTATTTAATGGTAAAGTCTGAGGCTGGTTATCAGGCAATGGCTTTTCTTGTCTTTCGATTTTTTCTGTACGAATTTTCAGCAATGTATCTGCTAGACTTCTTTCTAGAGATAGATTTTGAATCTCTGTTTCTAATTTTTCTCTTCCCTCTACAAAAAATTTATCATCTCTAGGATGCAGTACACCATTAAGTACTGGTGCAGGAGGAAGCTGTTGAGCTAAAACCGGACTAGTAATCAATAGCCCTAAGCTCAAAGTTGTAGCTTGCAAACAATTAGATAAAATATTTTTCACAATTAGGCCACCAGTATGACAGTTAAATTTTGGTTTAATCAGCCTATAACGATTCTAGCGAATTTAGAAATTAGTGCTGTTAATTTAACTACAAAGGTATACTATTTTAAATCTTTTAAGACTTTTGCCAAATACTGATATTGCTCAAGTGTGTTGTAAATTTGGGCAGAAATTCTTACTAGCAAGCGAGGCGATTCTTGCCAGGGAACAACTTGCACTTGAATGTCAAAATTATCAAACAATTCATCATGCAATGCTATATAACTGTATCTTTCTAAACTTGCAGGCATAGGTACAACAGCCATTGAACCAATCATTTCTTCAGGACAAGGTGACTGTATATTGAGTGCTTCACAAAGTATCTTTCTACCTTCTAAAACTAGTTGATGGTTACGCTGGCGTAATTCCGTCCACCCACCAGGTAACAACGAACCCATAAAAGCGATCGCTTCCGGTACGCACATATACGCGGTAGGATCATCTGAACCTATCCAGTCAAATTCCAATTGAAAGCGGCTTTTATCTGTGCGCGGTGAATTAGCACCGTGACTAATTGTTAAAGGATGTATTTGGGAATGTTTATCCCGTCGCACATACAAAAATGCGGCTCCTTTAGGTGCTGATACCCATTTATGGCAATTTCCGGTATAGTAAGTTGCACCAATCTCTGGCATATTCAAATCAACCATCCCAGGTGCATGAGCGCCATCGACCAATGTCTCTACATCCCGCGCCTGCAATTCCTGTACCAACTGTTGAATAGGAAATATTAAACCTGTTTGGCTAGTAACATGATCTAATAATGCTAATCGTGTTTTAGGTGAAACTTTGCTGATAACTGCTGCAATCACCTGCTGTGGCGACTCTATCGGAAAAGGAACCTGTGCCACAACTACTCGCGCGCCAGTCCGACTAGCGATAAAGTTTAACGCATTACGACAAGCATTATATTCATGATTGGTAGTCAGAATTTCATCATCTGGTGCAAAGTGCAGAGAACGCAACACTGAATTAACACCAGTTGTCGCATTCGGGACAAATACTAAATCTTGGACATCAGCATTGATAAAAGCTGCTAACTTGCTTCTGGCATTATCTATCAGTGGTTCCCATTTTCTGCCAAAAAAGTTTACTGGGTCTTGCTCTAACTGCGATCGCAAATTTTGTTGCACCGCCAATACAGCCTTCGGACAAGCACCAAAAGAACCATGATTAAGAAAAACTACATTGCTATCCAGTGACCATAGCTCTTGATAAGATGATGATTGAAGTTTGAAATCTAACTTTTCATCCTTCATACTTCATCCTTCATAGTTTTTCAAACTCCCCAGGCTGGATTCGAACCAGCGACCAATCGATTAACAGTCGATCGCTCTACCGCTGAGCTACTGAGGAACGCTGTCGCTCACAATTTCTAATAGTAGCGTAGTAACTCAAAAATTGCAAGTAGTTTCGCTAACTTTTTTTGTTGATATTTGATTTTTGAGAATGTTGCAACCAAAAACCCCCTCTGGAGGCAGATTAGAGACTTTTGGATGCTAATAGCTACTGTAATCCCATACGCAATGCCACCAACTTCTGGCGCGCTTGATCATCAATAGCACTAGCCAAAAATCTACTATTTGGTTTTTTGCGGGTTTGATATTTTTGCCGGACTCGACAAACTGTAGTTTCTACAGCACTGCACAGTTGTTGCGCTGATAACCATTCAGCCCCATACCCCTGTACCACCAACTGTTGCGCTCTGTCTGAGGTTGCCACTATCATCCGCGAAATGCGAGATGTGGTAATGTGCGATCGCAAAGAGGCGCAAATTTTTTCGATGTAAGTATCTGCCGTTTGTCCAAAATCAGTGTAATGAACTGAGACAAGCTCTGTAATAGTTTCCTGATTACAAGACGAATTCTGATATTGGGCATCGAAAACGATTTGAGTTTCATAACCTTGAAACGCACTGTAACCAATCATCGCTTCGACCAGTTCCCAGCGTGCCGCCTCTAAGCCAGCACTATCACGAGTTTTTTTCAGACAAGGCCAAGCGCCTATTATGTTGTAGCCGTCTACCAAGAGAACGGCTGGGGCTGAGGTACGGGGCATGGTTTTTAATCACAATTTAAGAGAGTTAACACAATCCATTCATAACTTTTATAGTAATTGAAGCATTGCCTGTAACACTATGTTACAAATGACCTAAAAATGCGAAGAGATTGCAAATTTTAGCTAAAAAACCCCTCAATTAAGAAGCAAAAGTGCAGAGAGTAGCGGGTAGAATGGAGACTTTACCAATCAATTTATCGGCTGTAAACTCTTGCTGCACAAGCGTTATCAATTTTAAGTAGTTGCTATAAATTTTTCGTGCCAAAGATAAACGCGCCATTAATGGCGCGTCTAAGATGTTAGTAATTATTGATTAATTAGCTTTATAGCAGTTACCAGATAGTAGGGAATAGGGAATGATTACACCCGTTCCCTATTTCCTAATCGATGATTTAGGTGACTTCATTATCTGCTGTCATCAATCTTTGTTTGAGGCGTTGTGGTTCACCCCAATCAACTAAAGAGCCTTTTTCTAGCAAAAAAGCCCCATCACAGTAATTCAACTCATCTAAACGATGCGTCACCCACAAAGCTGTTATACCGCGACTTTTAACTAGGCGGTGGACACCAGCAACTAAATCTAGTTGACTATCTGGGTCGAGTAAAGCTGTGGGTTCATCTAATAATAAAATTTCACAGTGACGAGCAATTGCACCTGCAATTGCCACACGCTGTTTTTGTCCCCCACTCAAAGCATATATAGGACGCAATTGCAAAGACAGCAAATTGACGGCCCCTAAAGCTTCCTCAACTCTTGCCCTCACCACAGCAGGTGGTAGTTTTTCTTCCACCAGCCCAAACGCCACATCTGCACCGACAGTTGGCATAACTAATTGATGATCAGGATTTTGAAAAACAAACCCGACAGGCGGCAAAACCCCAATTTCACCCTTCTGAGGCACTAATAACCCCGCCAACAAGCGCAGTAATGTGGATTTACCACTGCCATTAGTACCCAACAGCATCCAAAATTCACCCTTGGGTACTTCTAAAGAGCAAGATTTGATAGCCGTCTCACCATTAGGCCAACTAAAATTTAAATCTTTAACCTGGATGCCCAGTTCCGCCATTGCTACACCTTAGTTACTCACCAGCTAAGGCAAAAAAGCCAGGTGGTCTGCCACTGCTAGTGCTGACTCCATCTTTCTGAATAATCTGTACTCCAGAAATTTCACTAGCACGGACAGCAATTTTCTTTTCGGTCTTGCCCTCACACTTTAGTTCTACAATATCAGGATTGCCAGAACGGATCGCTGCCAAAATTAGCTGATAGACAGCCTCAGCGTCTTCTGTGGTCTTCCGTTGTACCGATATCGGGAAAGCAGTGTTTCTTACACTTATGTCAATAGTAAACATTTAGCTTTAATCAAACATAGCTGTAGCCATCATTTTAACGTCCAGTGATGAGGGAGTGGGGAATAGGGAGTTGGGAGTGGGGAAAAATGTCTTATTTTCATTGCTTGTAGATAGCGGCATACCTGCCGCCTGGATTAAATGAGAATTTTTTAGAAAATCAAAAAATATCCTCAAACCCTACTCCTGACTTTCTCTTCCCGACTTCCTACGCCCCAAAATATTAAATTTGATTCCAAATCCCCTGGAAAAATTAACGATTTTTACCTAGAATTATTAGAGTCAGTAAAAAATTGTAAATTGGATTGACAACCCAGTTAATTTTCTGCATGAGTCCGACTGTTAAAAGTCAGACAATCGCAGAACAGTACTTATAAGATAATCGGAGTTTTACTCTCATGACCATCGCAGTTGGACGCGCCCCAAGTAGAAGAGGGTGGTTTGACGTACTAGACGACTGGTTAAAACGCGATCGCTTCGTATTCGTAGGTTGGTCAGGAATATTACTATTCCCCTGCGCCTTCCTCGCACTCGGCGGTTGGTTAACCGGCACAACCTTCGTCACATCCTGGTACACCCACGGATTAGCATCATCCTACCTCGAAGGCTGTAACTTCTTGACAGTAGCAGTATCCACCCCAGCCGACAGCATGGGACACTCCCTATTGCTGTTGTGGGGGCCAGAAGCTCAAGGCGACTTCACCCGTTGGTTTCAATTGGGTGGGTTGTGGCCATTCGTAGCCCTACACGGAGCCTTCGGCTTAATCGGCTTCATGCTGCG
>NZ_JACJRU010000016.1 GCF_014697425.1 Nostoc sp. FACHB-110 | reverse complement strand
AGGTCTGTTGGGTATGATGTAGACATTGCTCTAGTAACCCTGTCGCATTTTTATCTACTGACACAATAGCGTTACTGGAGCTTTTTTAGACTTTCCAAACATCCTCTAACTGAGCTTCTATCTCGGCAATGTCTGCTTCATTCTCTTGAATAAATGCCTCAAGTTCAGCAATTTTATCCTTTTTTAATAAAGGTGTCTTCTTTAAAATCTTGAGTTCCTTCTTCGGCTCTTTAATCAAATTTTTTATATACTTAAGGTCTGTCTCTAAATCCTTGACAATATTAACTGCTTCTGATTCTTCCCCTTCTTCAGCATCCACCTCAGCTTCCTCACCCTGCTCAAAAGCTTCTTTTTGCTGTTCTAATTCTGCAATTTTCGCCTCAGCCTCAGCAATATCTTGTAAATAATCCGGCATCAATCGCCCCACCAATTTATGATTTAAAGGGTCAAATTTTGCTTGCTTTTTCTTCTCATCCTCATCTTGCTCTAAAGCATCTTTAATCGTATCTATCCAACTATCAACTAAACCCCCAAAATCTGACTCTGATAAAGTTCTCAGTTCATACCTCTGTTCGTTCCACCAACTAGCAACCACACCCGCCACTTTAAAGCGGTCAAGTAATCCCACAGGTAGCAAACTTTCTACAAAAGAACTCAAAAACTCAGCCCGGAGTTCCATCACCTTTTTAGTTTTAGGCAACTCACTCAAACTAGGCGCGTGTACTTGCCACCAAGCAGCAAACACACTATAAAGTTTGCTTTCTTGCTGCTGCACACCAGCATCAGATTCGATAAAACTTTTTATCTGCCCTCTTTCGCTAATCGCAGAAATAAAATCCAAATAATCCACTAATTCCTCTCCGCTAAAATCCTACTTGAGTCAAACCCATGTGCTGCTAATAATTCACGCTTTGCTTCGACCTCAGCCTTGGGTATTCCCCCAAATAAATGCGCTTTTACATCTTGTGGTTCTGGTGGTGGCGCATTATCAGCATAGCGGCGGATATTACAGTTATAATCGTTGTCCTTTAATTGTTGTTGAGTGACTACAGCCGAATACCCAGGTAAAGCCACAAAATTTTCAAACACCCAGCAAATCTTTTCAATATGCTCAGGACGCAAATAATTTTGAGCGCGACCTGCATAATATTCTGCATCAGCATTAATAAACAAAACTTTTCCCTGACGTTCTACAGGTTTCGCCCCTGGGGGACACATCACTAAAATACAGGCGGGGATACCTGTACCATAAAACAAATTGGGTGGTAAACCTATCACCGCTTCTAATTGGTCATTTTTAATAAAACTCTCCCGAATATTCTTTTCTTCTCCACCGCGAAACAGCACCCCATGCGGCATTACTGTCGCCATCATCCCGTCAGTTTTGAGAACGGCTAACATATGTTGGGCAAACATCAAATCTGCTTTTTTACCCGTCTCAGGACAATAACCATGCGTAAAGCGTCCAGGGAATGCAATTCCCTCACGGGTATAGTTTTGCGAAAAAGGGGGATTACTGATTACTCTATCAAAGCGTATCAGTTCGCCGTCAGCAGTATGCAGGGGATTAAATAGAGTGTCGTCATTGTGTATATCTGCATCTCGAATCCCGTGCAGCAGCATATTAATTTTGCAAATTGCCCATACGCCGCCGTTATTATCCTGACCGGATAAGGCTAAATTTCTCGCATCACCACCGCATTCTTCTACATATTGCTTCGCCTGAATTAACATTCCCCCAGAACCACAACAGGGATCATAAACTGACATCCCGGCTTGGGGTTTTAGCAACCGCACCATCAGTTGCACGACTTCACGGGGAGTATAAAACTCACCCCCTTTCTTCCCGGCTGAATCTGCAAACTCTTTAATTAGGTATTCGTAAGCAGCACCCAACAAATCAGGAAATACAAAATCTTCATTTCGCAAAGGATATTTACTGAAGTGTTTAATCAGTTCCCGCAACTTAACATCAGGAATCCGATTTTTACCGGCTTGACGATTAAAATCAATATGTTTTAATACGCCTGTCAGCGTTTTGTTACTGTCCTCAAATGCTGTCAAAGCATCATTTAGCCCTTGACCTACATTTTTATGTAGCTCATCACGAATATATTTCCACCGCGCTTTTTCTGGTACAAAAAAAGTTTCTTTGTAAGTGGTGGGGTTTTCTGCCCTCATGTTTGCTTCTTCTTGTGTCCGTCCCCTTTGCAAATTCTGCTGCAAAATTTGCTCATACTGCTGCTCAAACACATCTGAGGCGCGTTTTAAAAACAGCATCCCGAAGATATATTCTTTGAACTCCGAAGCGTCCATCTTGCCGCGCAGAATATCCGCAGCAGAAAAAAGATGACGTTCTAGTTGCGGCAGCGTGAGTTTGCCCATAGTAGATGCTGAGATTGCGACACTAATGCTTCGCCAGTATATCTCTTGTTGAGAGACACTCCAACACACTTCCAAATTGCTGAAGTCTAATTTTTCAATTTGCTGGCTATACGCTCGTATATCGTATCTAACCATACTGGAATTACAGGTTGACCTGCTTTTATTTGGGCGATCGCTTGTTCTAATTCAAACTCTACAAGTTCGAGCGATCGCTTGTAATTATCTCGTTGGAGCATCCACCGTGTACCCTTACCAGATTCAAATAATTCTGGTTCTTTGTCTTTCAATGTTTTCAGCGTAGTACTAGCAATATCAAAATTTAGCCCCATAGACAAAAAATACAACATTGCTGCCAGTTCCATTAAATTCGGTTTTGAGTAATAAATACTACGCCCTGTTCCAGTCTCACCAATAACAGGAACAACCACACCCTTTTCCCGCCAGTACTGGAGTTGACGCAGGGTGCAGCCTGTGATTTCAGCTGCTTGTTTACTCGTAAAAAACGTTTCTTGCATGAAATCATTGTAGGCATAGCAGTTAATTAAACATTTGTGGTATTATTAGACATACATGTTAGTAAGTTTATGAGCCAAATCACTATTTAGTGTTTTCTAATAGCCTGTGAGTTAACACGTCATCAACTTTGGAAGTTAATGGCAGAGCTAAATACGCCACTGATTAATGAACTATTGGTTCAGGTTGCCCAACATCCTGAGTTTGAAACTTGGCGACAAAAGGGTAAACACCCGACTGGTATAGTTAAACAATTGTGCCAACCTTTAAAAACTGACCCTCGCTTCATTGGTCAGCCTGGAAGGTTTTATACAAGTGCGATCACCACAGTGAATTACATCTATAAATCTTGGTTGGCATTGATGAAGCGATGCCTTCGGCAAAGCTTCGCTAACGCAACTCCAACTAGAGGGTAAAATTCGCTGGTGGGAAATGCTTAAAAGCGATACCGAATTAGTAGAAGCTAGTGGAGTTACTTTAGAGAGTCTTCGTCGTAAAGCTGCTGAAATACTGGCTCAATTTGCTCCCCAGACAGATACAGTTGAGGCACAACCAGCGAAAGGAAAGAAGCGTAAGAAAACCAAAAAATCAAAAAATTCAGATAGTGATCGCAGTTTAACCCAAACTTTGTTTGAGGCTTACAGCAACACAGAATTAATAGAAGTTCAAGAAAAGTACGCCAAAGAGTACCGAATTAGTGTCCATCAGTGGAGCTACGGCAGATTAATTGCAAATATTCGCTCTTCAGCTGCTAAAGCTGGGATTGTGATAGAGGAGTCAAAACAGCCAATTCGAGGTAGTCCAGAACAGAAAGCTAGAAAATTAGCACTCGTTGCTTACCATTCTCGTCAAAAAACCTGATTGACAAAAAACAGAACCTTGATAATAAAATAAAATTTAGTAATAGCGCCACAGTACCGTGGCTTTTTAACAAGCCACTGTCGGTCATTCATGCTTTTTAAAAGAAAGAGACTGTACTGTGAAAATGTGGGTTAGGTTGACTGTACGCAGTCCTGCTTTCTGGCCCTGGTAGCTGCCCACCTTGAAGCTGCTGTCCCTTGAGGGCAGGAATAAGGTGCGCCCCCAGTAATAGAGGTGCGGGTTTACCGCAGTGGTGGCTACTGAATCACCTCCGAGCAAGGAGGAACCCACCTTAATTATTTTTTGGCGAATCGAAGCGAGGTCAATTTTTCTGGGGGTTCTGCCAAAAGTTTAAATCGCTTATGTAATGAGGTTCATAACCCTTAGTGTGTCAGTTAATTTACTTTTTTAAGTGTTAACAGACAGGCGATTTTGGGAGACTTGCCAAAAATGCTTTCAGAACTGTTGGCAAATCAAGGGTTTGAAGCGCAGAGTTTCAACACCCCTCCCCAGCTAGAGGCGGGTTGAAAGATAACCCTGAAAACTATCTAAATTTTCCAGGGTTTGAGTTTCAACACCCCTCCCCAGCTAGAGGCGGGTTGAAAGACAAAATTCAGTAGGAATCACGATGGAATGGCATAAGAGTTTCAACACCCCTCCCCAGCTAGAGGCGGGTTGAAAGATCAATTTTACATCTGGGGAACGTCTGATGCTAACTCTGTCAGGTTTCAACACCCCTCCCCAGCTAGAGGCGGGTTGAAAGAAGTCAGCGTACTCCGCATAAATATTAAACCCCCGTTTCAACACCCCTCCCCAGCTAGAGGCGGGTTGAAAGAGGTGGCAATATTTGCAAGCCACGGGGCAAGCCGGTTGTTTCCACACCTCTCCCAGCTAGAGGTGGGGTGAAATGCATAAAGTAAGTTGGCTCTCTCAAGCTCAACTGTGTTTCAATTTTTAGGTGGGTTGAAAGGATAGAGCAACAGATTCTTTGTTTGAAGAGCTTGATTTTAACTCTAATATAAAAACTGATTAGTTACCCTATAAGATAATAGTCTTGCCATACTTTATATATGGCAGGATGCTGCTATGACACACAATTTGTCAACGCGGACATTAATTTGGCAATCCGGACACCAATTTGTCAACGCAGACAAATAATTTGGAAATTGACATTAACGAGCGCGGAGGGATTTGAACCCCCGACCCACAGAACCGGAATCTGTTGCTCTATCCACTGAGCCACGCGCCCTTAGTCTTTTGCATTATAACATGGCTGGCTGGGATTGGTAGTAAATTTGAGTGGCGACATTAAAGAAAATCAGCAGGATTAACAGGTGTACCACGGCGGCGCACTTCAAAATGCAGGTGTGGCCCTGTAGATAACCCTGTAGAACCCACTGCTGCGATCGCTTGTCCGCGTTGTACTCCCTGTCCTTCAGAAACAAATAATTCGCTTGTGTGTCCGTAGAGTGTGGTTAATCCGTTACCGTGGTCGATAATTACGGCTCTACCATAACCACCATACCAGCCAGCAAAAATTACGGTTCCCGAATCGGCAGCGCGAATGGTACTACCATAGCTGGCGGCAAAATCTAAACCTGCATGAAAGCGACGATACCCCAAAATAGGATGTACTCGCCAGCCAAAGGGACTACTAGTAGGTGCATTACTCGGATAAGCAAATATGCCTGTACCCCTAATGATGATGGTGCGACTATTGGTTTTGCTTTGTCCTTCTAAGGCTGCTACTTTTTCTTGAATTAAGTTCTCTAAATTGTGTGAATCTCTTTCTAATTGATTTTCGGCTGCTTCTAGGGCGGCGCGATCGCTATTTAAGCGTTGAATTAATTCTGCTTGTGATTGGGCTTGAGTTTGGTAATCAGCTTTTTGTGCTAATAGCTGCTGCCGAATTAACGCTATTTCATTTTTTTGCTGTTCTACGTTAGTTTTTTGCTGATTAATTTGAATTGCTTGGGCGTTGAGTTTAGCTAAAATTTTCTGGTCTGCTTGATAAACTAACTTTAATTGATGGCGACGACTAATAAAGTCACTGATGTTGTGGCTTTGCATTAAAACTGCCCATCCTTGACTGGTATGCGATCGCTGAAGATATCGCAATCGTGCTACTGTGGCTATTTGCCTTTGTTCGTAGTTACTTTGCGCCACAGCTAAATCGGCTTCTAATTTTTGCAGATATTGGCTGGCTTGTAATAAATGCGATTCACTATCTTGAATTTGACTATCTGTCGTATTGATATTTTTGTTAATTCCAGTTAAACGAGTTTGGGCAGCTTTTTGCAAATTGTTCAAGCGCTCGCGTTCTTGAATCACATTCTGGCGTTCTTGATTAATTTGTTGCTGCTGCTGCCGTAAGTTATCAACTGATGCTGCTGTTGTGGCATATCCTGTTGATGCTGAAATCAACACCAAACAAACGCATACAACACAACAAATTCCGAGAAACGTGATTTTTAATGCTCTCATAGTGTGAGCCTAACCAAAGCAATGCTGCGAAACACTATGAGTATTCCCAAATTTTGATTGATAAACTCAAATCGCCCTTGTCTGGCACTCTTGGTTTAATAAAAAATGTTCTACCTTGGATAAATCAACCCACTTGAGACAATGAGTGCCTAATTAATCAAATATTGTGACTACATCAAAAAACGAATTAAACCCTGGATGTCGGTTTTAAAAATAGCCAAGCTACAAAAAAAGTAGCCGCCGTAAATAGTTGCGTTAAATCTAATGCCGATAAATAGCCATCAGCAAACGAAGCAATACTGCGATCTGTAATGCCAAATAGCCAGGATGAGATGCCAAACAGCCAAATCCCATTCTTGAGATTGCCTACAAACTCTTTAGAGTCTGACGCTTTTTTGTCTTTCATGTCCTCTACTCCGTCAGTGAACAATCCAGCATCTAAAAACGAGAATTTTTGACTTTTGACACTGGGTATATCTATATTAATAAATATTTCATAGACTTGACTAAACTACCCAAAGGTACACCTAGGCATTATTTCCATCCTCCTTTGGTAACTCTTACCCTGGAGAGAATACTGTGGGGCATAACAAAATGGTCAATGCTGTGACTATCGGTAACGGCTTTATTTAAACGTTGGATAGGATTTAAGACATATCGCTGAATCATGGCTGTCATCAGCATAAGAATTGCAGACATCCCCAGGAGTAGGATGATAGTAGAAGTAGAGAGAGTTTGCCAAGCTTGCTGTTGTAGTTCTTGAACATCTAGAATAGCGATCGCTAACCCACGTCGGTTTGACTGAGCAAACAGTGTACTGCTAAAAGGCAAAATATCCACTAATGCAGGCTTACCTGCGATCGTAATTCTAAAACTTCCTTCTAAACCTGTTTGGGAAGACTGTTTGAGGACATGAGCTAGGTCTGGGTAAATGGAAGCATAAGGTGTGTTTTGTAATTCTGCTCCACTCCTAGCTAGGGTTTGTCCATTTGGACTGACAATCGCAACTTCTATAACTGTTGGTAGTGTGGCGTAGTTTTGTACCACTCTCTGGATAATACTTGTATTTCCCAGTTCGATTAATCCTTCTGTAGAAAACCCAACTCCCTGGGTAATTGATTGAGCGCGTTGTTCTAGTTCCAGCTCTAATTTTGATTGAATCAAGAAGTAGTTTAATCCCAATGTAGTTAAGCCAACCGTTGCTAGAGAAATGCCAAAACCTATCAGTAATTGGTGGGATAAGTGATTTTTAGATGGCTGGCTCATAACTTCCATCCTGTGATAACTCTTGGCAGTTTCTCCTAGCATTGGTTCCCACAGCACAGCAGCATCAATTTCACCTGTTTTGATTTTCTCGGCTGCTACATCATTGGATAAATCTCGAATTTGAACTTCAGCAGGCTTGATTTGATGGGCTTTCAAGGCTTCCAGCAAAATTAAATGGTTGACAGTTCCGAGCTTTGCCCCGACTTTTTTACCACGTAAGTCTTCGACAGATTTAATTTCTGGACGGGCAACAATTCCGTCGGCTCCCGCAGAGATATTAGTTGTCATTAATACCACAGGTTTGTCATTGCCAGGATCAACTTGCATTACATCCCAGAAAGAAACAAATGCCGCATCTAATCCGCCTCGGAGTACAGCCCGACTGGAATCTTGCTGGTTCTCAAATCGCACCAACTCAACTTCTAGCCCTCGCTGTTTAAAGATTCCCGAAGGTTGGGCATAGCGGGCAATATCAAACCCCGCCCAGCTTGTAATTCCCACTCGCAGCGATTTGAGAGATTGGTTTTGTTCAAGACTACAGCCACTGTTTACCAAGGTAAGGCCAAGCGTGATAACAAACAAACATAACAAGGTAGGCTTGATAGCTAATCTCCACTTGTGCTTCCACCAGATACCCAATGTGCCAATAATCTCAGCAACTTTCATGACCTATAAATCCTACTCTGGGAAAACTACACTTAAAAGCAATGATTCCCAAAAATTGAGTAGACATAACGTTTCCGTTCACCCGCCGCTAGCTACAACCTAGTGGTCAGATTGTGATTGTGACTGGCTGATTACGGTAATTCGATACGCAAAACTTAACGTGAAGTGGTATGAGTGTGGTTATGGTCGGGATAGTCAGCCATATCGCAAATAAGTTAAGGAAAGATTATTAATTGGCACATTTTTGTTTAAAATCATAGGTGCAGCAGCAAGCTTCATCCTTAACACAGCCAATAGTTTTAGGAGTATTTTTGCAAAACTCAGAACGTATTCAAGTAGGAGATAGGGTATTAATTTTAACTCCGTCTTATGTCGCTGGAAAATATGGCGTAGTTCGTGGTCGAGAGTCGCGTTCCGATATTCAAGCAAGTCAGCGTTGGCTGATTCAAGTAGAGGATGTAGATTCTGCGGATGTTGTAGTGTCGTTGATTGCTAATGAGTTTATCGTAGTTGAGCCAGAAGCAGAATAATTATCTCAACCCTGGTAAACTAGAAAATTAATTTTTAGAAAAACCACAAATTTCAATTTCTTCTTGGTTAAAAGTATCCTTCAATATTCTGCGAAGAACGCGTTGAATATGCAGATGTTTTCCTGGCTTAACTTTTGTCAATGTTAATAGTAATAAATTATTCTCTCCAAAATGTTCTAATCCTGCTACTCGCGTAGGTTCTAAAACATCTTGTTCCTCTATTTTTAATTTTTGACCAACCTTTTCAACTACTCTATATACATGATCTAAATTAGCGTTATAAGCAACGCTAACTTCTACTCTGGCATATATATATTGCTTTGAGAAATTGATAATTGAACCAATATCTCCATTCCGAATAATTTGTAGTTGTCCATCAGGATGACGAATGTGAGTAGTTCGCAGTTCAATTGCTTCTACAACACCCTCAACACTCCTCTCTTCTACTTTGCCAACTTCAATATAATCACCGACTAAGTAATAATTTTCAAACAAAATTAAAAACCCACAAACCACATCATTAATTAAGTTTTGCGCTCCTAAACCAACTGCTATACCCACAATTCCTGCACCTGCTAAAATAGGTGCGGGATCAATACCAATGAGCTTCAGTACAGTTACTCCTGCCGTAAAATAAACGAAATACTTAGCAAAACTCCGCATTAAAGGAATTAAAGTCAGACGCTTTTGTCTTTGAATTTCATTAGAATCTGTGGTTTTTAAGTAGAATTCATCAAGAATATAATAGGCTACTTCTACCAAAACATTACTGAGGAAAAATACTCCAATAATCTGCACAATTATTGGAGTATATCCACTCAGCCAAGCAATAGGCTCTATCTCGGGAATAACTAAATTAACGATACCTACATATAAGACGTATTCTAAACATTTTTTGAATAGTGGAATTAAGTGGCGCAAATGTTCATACAGGCGCAGGAGATTATTAGAATTAGAAAACTTAAGACTTAGGGCATCAATTGTATCGACAATAGTAGCAACAGCCTTAACAATGAGTAAACCTAAGGAAATAGTTATGTATATCTTTAAAGCAACAAAAAGATATTTAGAAACCACTTCTGGCAAGTAAAGAAAATTAGCGCATATAATAGTAGTAGATAGCCAAATAGTATGAACAATAATTCTTTTTAAAACTTGAAAAAAAGCTTCGACACTCTCATCATTAGCTTTGATTTGATCGACTTTTTTCGCGTAGTTACAAACCCAGTCTATACCTCGTTTTAGCGGCGGAATACTAATTTTAACTAAGATTAGTAAACTCAAAGTTTTTAAGGCTGCTGCTAAAAGATTGCTCCAAAACTGTTTAGGCAGACTATTAATCAAACCCATCTGAAATTCTTGAATGTTTCCACCCCGGTATACCACCATTCCATTCACACCAACTAGTGCTAGGCACAGCAGGATACAAATCAAAAATAAAATTCTCCTAATACTCTGGCGCAAGAAGCTAATATTGTCTGTTTTTCTTTGCAGCCAAGATGCTTTAGTTATCTGCTTGAAGATAATACCAATTAGCCAGTCAAATAAACCAAAAATAAATATTAAAAATATAACTTCACCCAGAATAATTAGTAAATTCACCATTTGATAATTCATTGCCTAGAAAACTCTTTGATCGATCACAATATTGTTGTGTAATTTTAAGAACTACATCTTAATTCTTAAAATTATTTGGTAAATAGTTTTTAGCTGATTATGGATAAGCTTAATGATATAAGAAAGTAAATTGAGACCGTAGGGTAGAAAGTTTTCTGCTTACTTTTATGACCATGAATATGGTGTAATTTAAATGACTATTTGCTTACACATATTAAGATGCTCTCAATGTCACAACAAAAATGCAAGGACAGTTAAGACATTTAAGGCAGTTAAAATTTTTGATAAGTAATAAATATTATTTATTAGTTTTTTATAAGCTTTATATATTTATTGTGGCGATTGATGCTCAATGTCAAAAATATTGTGGAGATTGTTGACAGTTTAGCTCGACATCAATCAAGCGAATAAATACAGTTTTAATGTAAGAAATCATCAAGTCAAAAAATTTTAGTTCTTGACTTGATGGGGAAAAATTTGATTAATAAACCTGGAAGTACAAATTTGTGATTATGATTCTTGAGAGTCTTCTGAGGTTGGTTCACCTATGGGTTCTGAATCTGTTTCTGCTTGCGGCTCTGCTTTGATAACTGGAGGTTTAGCAGGTTTTGGGGGGCGCGCTAATGCAGGATTAACAGGTGGTTTAGATTCTTCTTTAAAAGATTCTTTTCTTCTTTTACCAGATGAGCGATCGCCACGCGATTTTTCTCGTTTAGAATTAGATTCACTAGCTGGTTGAGAATCTGAGTTATTGTCAGTACTTGCTTGGGACTGACGTTCTGATTTTTTAATTGGGCGTTCTACCATTGTTAAAGTCTAAAAATTATTTGTACAGTACATCGGTTTGATAAGTATCAAACTGACGAGTCCCGTGCAAGTAAGTACGAAGACGCAACCTTACTGCTTGTTCAAGATCCTCCCCAATATTAGCGCATCATGTACAGCATCCGAAACTTTCAAGGATAGAGTAGTAATATAAGGTTACTTACATACTAACTCTGCTCCTTGATTGGGTTGTGATGCGTTAATTGTAAAATTTTCCCACACACTTAATTAGTTGATGTGTTTACCGCTTCTGCACATCACGAGCCATATTCAGGTAGTAGTCGTCAACTTTCGATTTAGAGCGACGACGTATAGCTGTGGGAGTTTCCACTGTTGTACTCTGATTAATTTGCTTTGGTTGTTCTGGAGACGTTTGCTTGACATTTTGTGCCACACCAGATTCTAAATAATAATCTGAGCCAGTGTAACCAAACAGTTTGGCAAAAAAGCCAAATATATTGCCGATAAAGCTCAAAAAACCTTTGAATAAAAAGGAAAAAACAGCTTCAAAACGAATAAAGAAGTTCCGAACAATTTGTATTAGACGATCCATAGTAGCACCCTCTATGATTGCCTACTATTATTCTGACTTAATTTTGGACTGTTAGGGACTAAAACATTACCGCTCTGGCAAGCTAACTTTATAGTTGAGACTTAGCAGGGGCGCAGAATGCTCTCTGTTCCGAAGCCTACCAGAATTAACTAAACTGCAAATACCTAATTAATTTTTATAGCTATTTGACAATAATTGCTTATTTTTAGGCAACAAATACAGCTATAGTTGCAAAAATATACCAATAAGTATAAAGTATAATCTCGAAACTTATCGCTCACACTCAGCTAAAAAGCCAAATTTAATCACAATAGACCTTGTGGCAATACTAAATCACTATATAAAAATTCTCAATTAAGAGGTATAACTGGCAAATATCCCCGCAAAATTCGCTTACCTAAGTAACTATTTAGACTTCTTGCAGAAGTTGGCAATAGAGAACAGCCCCAAGTTTTTCTGATTACATGTTCCCTACCCCTTGCAATCCATGAACGGCATTCACCAGGAAACAATGAAAATCTAGCTTCTCTAGCCTCTATATCCTAGCCCCTATTTTTCAGGCAGGTCTATTGTTCAATTAATTCAAAGATCATGGCAAAAGCAAGCATCGCATCACCGAAAAATTGGCATATCCCCAAAATATCGCCATTAGCAGGTCTGATTTTGGGCATACTGATTCTTTTTACTTGCTTAGTATATAGTGTCACCTTAGGTGCAGCAGCAATCCCGTTCTCCAAAGTTTTGGCATCATTTATTACCTTTGATGGGTCGTATGAACATTTAGTAATTCAGACGGTGAGATTGCCGCGATCGCTTTTTGCTGTGGTTGTAGGTGCAGCTTTAGCCGTGGCTGGAGCGTTAATGCAAGGTTTGACGCGCAACCCCTTGGCAGACCCAGGAATTTTAGGCATTGAATCAGGTGCAGCACTGGCTGTAGTGGTGACAATTTTTATTTTTGGCAGTTCTTCTTTGAGCATGTTCACCGTTGTGGCCTTTTTAGGTGCAGGCACAACGGCTATGTTAGTCTATTTGCTTGGTTCCTTGGGGCGAGGAGGGGCTACACCTTTAAATCTCACCATTGCAGGTGCGGCCATCACAGCTTTGATTTCTTCATTCATCACCGCGATTCTCATACTCAGTCAACGAACATTAGATGAAATTCGATTTTGGTTAGCAGGTTCCTTGGCAGGAAGGGATTTCAACATCTTATTTTCAACTTTGCCTTTTGTTGTCATTGGCTTGATATTAGCTTTTGCCCTCGGTAGGCAAATTACAACTATGAGTCTGGGTGATGAGGTGGCTAAAGGTTTAGGACAGCAGACAGCTTGGGTCAAAATTCTCACAGCGATTAGTGTTGTGTTACTCGCAGGCAGTTCAGTATCTCTGGCTGGGCCGATTGGCTTTATTGGTTTAGTTGTTCCCCACATGGTGAGATTTTTTATTAAAGCTGATTACCGTTGGATTTTGCCTTACTCGGCGGTAGTCGGTGCAACTCTTTTATTAGTTGCAGATGTGGCTGCGCGGATATTACTCAAACCGCAGGAATTACCTGTGGGAGTCATGACAGCACTGATTGGCTCTCCTTTTTTTGTCTACCTGGCTAAATCAAAGGTGAAAAAATGAAGTTGGATTGGCTTGTCATTCGTTCTCAACGAATATCTTTTCGCATCGACCGACGTGTACCACCAATACTGATATCTCTGACAGTGGCAGTTTTGGTGGCGATGGTCATGAATTTAGGACGGGGTGAATATCCCATTTCTCCTCTAGATATTGTCAAAACTGTATTAGGTATAGATACAGGCAATCCGGCTCATGGTTTTGTCATGTACAACCTGCGTCTACCGCGTACTCTTGTTGCCTTCATGGTAGGAGTAGCACTAGCCGTTTCTGGGACTATCTTTCAAGGCATCACACGCAATCCCTTAGCCGATCCTGGGATTATAGGCATTAATGCTGGGGCCAGTTTAGCGGCTGTGACAGTGATTGTGCTGTTTCCCGCAGCACCCATTTATATTTTGCCTTTATCGGCTTTTGCTGGTGCTTTATTGATGGCTGGTTTGATTTACTTCTTAGCCTGGAATAATGGTAGTTCTCCGGTTTTATTGATTTTAATTGGTGTGGGATTATCTGCGATCGCCAGTGCCTTTACCAGCTTATTAATTACCTTTGGCGAAATTGACACTGTTAGTGATGCCCTTGTGTGGTTAGCAGGTAGCGTCTACGGACGCACTTGGGAACAAGTCTTTTCTTTCTTACCTTGGTTAATTGTTTTTATCCCGATGGCATTGATATTAAGCAGACATCTCAACGCTTTGAATTTAGGAGATGAAGTCGCCAAAGGTTTAGGTACTAATGTGGAATGGCAACGCGGTTTACTGATACTAGTGGGTGTATCCTTAGCAGGCGCAGGAGTAGCCACCGCAGGAATGATTGGGTTTGTGGGATTAATTGCACCTCATTTAGGAAGACAGTTAGTCGGTACAAATCATGAGGGGTTAATTCCGACTGCTGCATTACTAGGAGGAATGTTAGTGGTATTAGCAGACTTTCTCGGCAGAACTTTGTTTGCACCTATCGAAATTCCCTGCGGTGTGGTGACTGCTGCTGTCGGCGCGCCTTATTTTCTTTATTTGTTAATTTATAACCGCAAAAAATAACATACAAATCACTGCCAAAGCTTCTATAAATTCGCAGCAATTTCCGGCAATAAAAACGAATTCCCAAATTACCAATGGTACTAAATATGAAAGGTCTATCAACAAAAAACTTGTCTTTAGCTTACGATGGTGTGTCAATTATCCATAGTTTGAATTTGGCAATACCAGCCGGAAAGGTGAGTGCTTTAGTTGGTGCAAATGGTTGCGGTAAATCAACCCTATTACGAGGGTTAGCTAGGCTGCTTAAACCCTATGGCGGTACAGTATATCTTGATGGGCAATCTATTTTTAATCTGGCGACAAAAGAAGTCGCCCAACAGTTAGGAATTTTACCTCAAAGTCCTGTTGCACCAGAAGGGTTAACCGTCAGAGATTTAGTAGCACAAGGACGTTACCCTTATCAAAATTGGTTACAGCAGTGGTCAGGAAAAGATGAAAGAATTGTCAAACAAGCACTCTTAACTACAGATTTATTAGAGTTAGCAGATAGAGGATTAGATACCTTATCTGGTGGACAAAGACAACGTGCTTGGATAGCAATGGCACTAGCACAAGATACAGATATTTTATTATTAGATGAACCGACGACTTTCTTAGATTTGTCCCATCAGATAGAAGTTTTAGATTTGTTATATGAATTGAATCAGCATCAAGGAAGAACTATTGTTATGGTGCTGCATGATTTAAATCAAGCCTGTCGTTACGCAGATTATTTAGTTGCTGTCAAAAAAGGTAAAATCTATACGGCTGGCGACCCTAATCAGGTAATGACTGAAGAGATGGTATTAGATGTTTTTGGATTAGAGTGCCGTGTAATTCCTGACCCAGTGGTTGGAACTCCTATGTGTGTACCAATAGGATTAAAAGGTAGAACAAAATGATATTGTTTCTGGAGGCAATACTGTCACCAAAAAAAGAGCATAAAGTGGTGACTATTTTATAGTCATAGAGGGAGATTTATCAACTAAATTAAAGCTGGAAATCTTCTTTAATCTTGATGTTATCTATACTCACTTCAATACTAAAGTATTTACCTTGTTCTCCTTTAAAAGGTTTAAGTTGGATGTAGTTATCTTGGTTCCTGGCTGATACTTCATAAAGTAGTGTCCCGACTTCTGATAATAAACTGAGTTTAATATTGGGAGGTAAAAATTTTTGCTTACCTGTTGGATGTAACTGAATTAAAACACGTAATTTATCTTCAGAATCCTTGCTAATATTTACTAATAGAGCGAGATTTTTGCTTCCTAATTGTAATTCTATGTCAATTAATTTACCTCTTCTAATCATTTTGTCTACATTTCTCAGACTAAATGCCAAACTTACATCTGGTTCGATGATTGTTTCAATAGCCTCCCAAGCCTCATCAAATATATGCTCTAGCCATTGGCTCAAATTTATCTTTTTTTCCAGGTTTTGCTGTTGAGTCAGGACTGAAACGACAGGTAAAGGTATCGCAGCGGGATCAGAGTATAAACAGTAGAATAATAAGTGATTCGGTTCTGCATCCAATTTTGATAATGGTATTTGATACAAGTTCTCTCGTGGAGTATTAGCCGGAATATTTTTGATAAAATCTAAAAGTTGATTGTAACTAATAGAACCTCTAAAAATTATTTCTTCTTGTTCTTCTAATACTTCAATAATGAGGTAAAAATGTGCTGCTAATTCTGATTGCAAAACTACATCTTGAGGTATATTGACTACTTCATCCAATAAGTGTTCAGTAGCTAATATACAAAATTTAAAATTATCTACGTTTAGATAAGCAGTATTGCCAATAAATTTTTTATAAATTGCTTGTTTTCGTAGATGTTCTTGAAACCATCTTTCACAGCCAATTAAAGCCAACGCATCTAAATAATTTTGCCATTGTTGAGGTTCGTGGCTGATATGACTGCTAATATTTTTTGCCCAATCAAAATCTTCTGCTTCTAGTAAAACGACTTCGGGAAACAAAAGCCTTAAGCTGCGATCGCTAGTTACTGTATTAATCATTGTTGGTTCCTAATTATAAATGAGATTATTTCTATTTGGTGACAGATAAATTACTAATATTACTTACTGTAGGTTTGACTTAATACTGTTGTTTCTGCCAAAAAACTGCGAATTTTTTGAGCATATAAACTCTCCAAAGCACGACTTTTACCGGCGCGGATTTCTTCTCCGGCTTCTTGGAAAACCTCTTCATCAGCGAACTTTTCGATTTGTTCTGCTAAAGCTTTCAAATAGTCTGGTTCAGGAGGCATTTTAGTTAAGCCTTTTTCGTGAGCCAGATTTAAGATACTTTCTAGAAGTTTTTGTACTGTTTGAGTACGTACTTTATTTAACAACTCTCCTGGATTTAATATTCGTCTGGCTTGATCCCAGCTTGTCATTTCTAAAAGCGGAAAAATTTCTTTGAGAGATTTACACTGGCAATAATATAGTTGTAGCCCAGGAATGTACTTTGCTGATAAAGGTGCGTATCTTTTGCTATTTTCTAACCTTTGAATATTATTTTGAATTTCTTGTTCGATAGACTCAGTTAACACTACACTGAGTTGCTCATACAAAAACTCGGTAATTTCTAGTCTTTCCACGTCTATTTCATTGAAGTAATCAGTCGGTATATCTGCTCTTAATGTATAATTACCTGTCTCTTGATCTTGATATTCTAGAGGTTCTCTGTGAGTCCAAATGTCATACTGTCTTAATTGCTTGGCTACTTGTTCGATTTCTCGTTTTAACTTCTCTTGTGTAGTGATGATAACTCCGCGCTGTTGCAAGAGAGTGAGCATTTCTTGTAGTTGAGCATGAGAGGGGTCTGGACATCGTTTCACTTGGACTTGTTTAGACTTTCGTCGGTCTCGACGATAGACCGCATGAAAAACTTCAACTAAATAGCGATCTCGTCCTGATAAAGATTCAATTTGCTTTGGTCTAGCGCGATTTAATAATGCCCAATCACTCAAAAGCTGAAAGCCAAATTCTGATAAAAAATCCTTCAATTCGGGATTTTGTTTGGTTTGCAAATATGCCCAGTTATCTAGACTCATGCTAGTTTGCACATTGGGCTGATATTTCCGCAAAACTTCCACTGTAAAAAATTTATAAGCTGTGGGTTGGACTTTACCTTTCTCATCTACGATAAGTTGATGGCTGCGATCGCTATCCAAAATCACCAAAGTCTCGCCATCATCGTTTAACACAAATGGTAGTAAATCGTGATAGCTAAAAGACTTGTCGCCACCAAAAAGATTGTCTATTTTTTGGCAGGCTTTGACAATTGAGTCAGATACATAACATCTCAAACATAGTCCTGCCTTAGCACGATTTATCTCATCAATCCTAGATTGATTAGCATAAAAATCAGATAACAATGCTGCTTGAATATCTGCATTCTGGTAATACTCAACCCGTCGTTGCAAAAAATCCTGTGCCTGTGCTACTACATATTGTTTATATCCAATTTTATCAGCCAAGTTAATTCGCAGAATTCTCCAGTACCTTGATGTTCCACCCATATAACATAAAATCTCCAGATATTTACTAAATTTTCTCTCGCTCTATTAAATATATAGATGCGAGTGTTTTGAACTTATGCTCTTTTTTACTTTAATACTATTTGTGCATAAGTTGATTTTTCTGGCATCTATTAAAACTTGTTTTAAGTTTCACTATTGGATGCTGCCTGTCGACTAAAAGACTTATCATCAAAGCCACAAGTGGCAAGAAGCAGGAATAATTTTTTCTTTCTGCTCAGATATATGCAATTATCACTGATTAACCAAACATGATAAGATTCAGTAGCACAAATTCTACATACTCTTCCATCTCAGATAAATTATTTAACGTCAAAAACCTGATTTTTGTTCTTACAACATATATATTGACTACTTTTATGGTTTCTTTTTTCATTATTTAATCATCAGTTTTTGCCAATCCATAAAGAGGAGGATAAATTATAAAATTTTATTGTATTTTTACTAAACTCTATGCTGTCTTATTTCTAGATATAATAAAAATTATAAATTTAATATTTTGTAGTAAAATAATTCAAATCCAGATTTAAATAATTAAAATCCAGATTTACAAGAGGAAGAAATATTTAAATTAAATAATTTATAGCGTTTCCCAGGCTACTGAAGTACACACTAACCTTTTATATCAAAACAAGTAGCTTTAAAAACGTACCTCACTAGATTGAGAAACGCTATATATGCTTTAATAAATACCTGTATGAGAAGCAGTTAACTACTAACCAGGGGGGAAAAGTGTCGGCAGAAACTATATATTTTTCCTGGTTACAAGGTCTAAAAATAGCACTTGCTTGCAGTATAATCCTGGCTCCCCATGAAGTAATTGCACAAATCACACCAGACAGCACTCTGCCAAATAACTCCCAAGTCAGATTAGAAGGCACAACCAACATCATCGAAGGTGGAACCACACGCAACACAAATCTATTCCACAGCTTTCAAGAATTCTCTATTCCCAATAACACAAGTGCATTCTTCAACAATGCAGGCAATATTCAAAACATCTTCACACGCATCACAGGTAACTCTATTTCTCGTATTAATGGCTTAATTAGCGCCAACGGCACAGCCAACTTATTTCTACTTAATCCCAACGGCATCATCTTTGGAGAAAATGCGCGATTAAATGTTGGTGGCTCATTTCTAGCAACCACAGCCAATGCAATTAAATTTGCCGATAATTTTGAATTCAGTGCGACGAGTCTTGAATCTAAACCTTTATTAACTATTAGTTTACCTATCAGTTTGCAATTTGGGGTGAATCCAAGGTTGATTCAAGTCCAAGGAAATGGTCAGGGAGCAAGAGACTTTAATCCTTCGATTTTCGATACACAAGAAGCGTTACGGGTACAACCCAACAGAACTTTAGCATTAGTTGGTGGAGAAATTAACTTAGAAGGCGCAACATTGAAAACTGCTGGCGGAAGAATTGAATTAGGCTCAGTTGCAGGAAATGGTTCAGTTAGCTGGACTGCGATAGACAAAGGTTTTGCCCTAGATTATGGTGGAGTGCAAAATTTCGGCAAAATTCAACTATCTCAACAGTCAACCATAGATGCTAGTGGTGAAGGTGGTGGTGACATACAAGTTGTAGGCAAAAATGTAACACTAACCAATCGCTCACAGATAGAGGCAAGTACTTTAGGGGCAAAACCAGGAGGCTTTGTAGTAGTAACAGCTACTGAGTTGTTAGAGATAAGTGGTGATTACAGCTATTTGAGTACGAGTGTTTACCCACAAGCCACAGGGAATGCAGGTCAATTAACCATTAAAACTCGTGATTTGCAAGTAAGCAATGGTGCATTCGTTAGTACATTTTCGTTTGGCCCAGGTAAGGGGGGTAACTTAACTGTTACCGCTGACAATGTAGAAGTGATTGGACGCTCTACTGATGGTCAATTTGGTAGTGCTTTCACTACTTCCTCGCAGGGAAACCTCAGCGGAGATGCAGGAAACTTAACCATTAACACCCGTAATTTACTGATAAAGAATGGCGCACAGGTCACTGCACTTACATTTGGTCAGGGTAAGGCAGGTAATTTGACTGTCAATGCTGACAATGTGCAGCTTGTTGGTATTGCTGCTGATGGCCGAGCTCCTAGTGGCTTATCTGCTTCAACTGCTCCATACTCAAGCGGAGATGCAGGAAACTTGACCATTAACACCCGTAATTTACTTGTACAGAATGGCGCACAGGTAAGTGCAGGTACACGTGGTCAGGGCAAGGGAGGCAATTTAACTGTCAATGCTGACAATGTGCAACTTCTTGGTAGTACTTTTGATTATCGGTTTACTAGTGGCTTGTTTGTGTCAACTCAACTCAACTCAATGGGAGATGCAGGAAACTTGACCATTAACACCCGTAATTTACTGGTAAAAGATGGAGCGCAAGTAAGTGCAGGTACATTTAGTCAGGGCAAAGGAGGCAATTTGACTGTCAATGCTGACAATGTACAAATTCTTGGTACCGCTAATAATCTGTTTCCCAGTGGCTTGTTTACTTCATCTGAAGGAATAGCAACGGGAGATTCAGGAGAATTAATTATTAATACTCGTAATTTACTAGTACAAAATGGAGCAAAGGTAAATGCAGATACACGTAGTCAGGGTAAGGGAGGTAATTTGACTATCTCTGCGGAGAGTGTGCAAGTAATTGGTACGTCGGCTAATAATCGCTATGTCAGCGAATTATCTACTTCGTCTAACGAACAATTTAGTGGAGATGCAGGAAACTTGACTATTATTACCCACGATTTGCTACTCCAAAATGGCGCACGAATAGGAGCAGTGACATTTGGTCAGGGTAAGGGAGGCAATGTTTATATTACTTCTGAAAATTTACAAGTCATTGGTACTTCTGTTAATAATCTCTCTAGAACCATCATATCTACTTCATCTCTTCCAAATTCAAGGGGGGATGCAGGAGACTTGACCATTAATACCCGTAATTTGCTTGTACAGAATGGGGCACAAATAAGTGCAGCAACATTGGGTCAAGGGCAGGGGGGCAATTTGTCTATTACCTCTAAAAATATACAAGTGATTGGTGCTTCGGCTGATGGTCTGCTGCCCAGTAGCCTAGTTACTTCATCTGATATAGATTCATCAGGAAATGCGGGAGATTTAACAATTAAAACTCGTCAATTACAGGTTCATAATGGTGCTGGCATATTTGTGAACAGTCAGAGTCCAGGCAATGCAGGTAATTTAACTATCGACGCTCATTCTATCAGTCTAGATAATCATGCCACCTTCAACGCCAATACTCGCAGCGTCAATAGCAACCCTAATAGACCACAGGCAACAATCAATATTAACTCCAAAGACTTGATATTAGTTCGCGGCAGTAACATCACAACTAACGCACGCGGAGAAAACGTCATTGGGGGCAACATCAACATTAACACTGATGTTTTAGCCGCAGCTGAAAATAGCGATATTAGTGCTAATTCCACAGACTTTCGTGGTGGTAATGTGAACATCACCACCCAAGGTATATTTGGCATTCAATTTCGCAATGCACTCACACCAGAAAGTGACATCACAGCCACAGGTGCAAATTCGCAGTTAAATGGTAATGTGCAAATCAATACACCTGATGTTGACCCCAACAATGGCTTAGTGGAATTACCAATTGAGGGAGTAGATGCTTCGAGTCTGATTAGTCAAAACTTCTGTGCAGTCAGAGGTGGGAGTAGTTTTACTATCACAGGACGAGGGGGTTTACCGCCGTCTCCGAACGAAGTTCTCAATGCTAATGCTGTGTGGGAAGATTGGGAATTAACTGCTGTAGCTACAGACAATAGAAACAATCATCATCCACCGGTGGTGCAAAGTTTAAGTGAGCCGACGCAGATTGTACCAGCTCAGGGATGGGTAATAAATCGGCAAGGTGAGGTGACATTAATAGCTGCTGTACCGACTGCAACGCTTGATAATTTGCGGAATTTGCCTTCAGGTTGTCAGGCGGCGATCGCTCCATAATTGGCTCAATGTCATAATTATTAAATTACCTACATAGCCAATTGGTTGATTTACGATTAGCAAACAGTTAATAATGCTAAAAGCCACACAAAATCGAGAAATCCGCCATGTCTAAGTTAGTCATTATTAACCTAGAAAAAGGTAATTTAACTGACGGTTTTTCTCCTGTCACTGCTCAGATTTGGGAAGTTAATCAATCTCGCCCAGTACAATTTACAGCTAGTTTACCACCAGCACCACAAATTATAGAAACTTATCAACGATTTCAATTAATCTATCAATCTTTATATCATCGCATTAATAGACGTTCTGGATTAGAAATTGAAGAATGCGGTCTAACTAATGTCAGTGAAGTTGATTTTACAGAAGTTTGCCAACAATTACATAAACAAATCAATACTTGGCTAAACTGTGACTCATTTCGACCAATAGACCAACAGTTACGCGCAAGATTAGTTTTAACTGAAGAAATCCAAATAATTATAGAAACAAGCGATCGCCTACTGCAAAAACTTCCTTGGCATCTATGGAATTTTTTGGATGATTACCAAAAAGCCGAAGTATCTATCGGCACGCCAAGATATGAAAAAATCAAAACATTAATCAAAAATAACTCAAATCAAGTTAGAATATTAGCTATTTTAGGCAATAGTGAAGGCATTGATATTGAGCAAGACCGAGCCTTACTTCAGCAGTTACCGAATGCACAAACCATATTTTTAGTAGAACCTTCACGCCAAGAATTTGACCGTTGGCTTTGGCATAAAGATGGCTGGGATATTCTTTTTTTTGCTGGGCATAGTCAAAGTGATGGAGATACAGGTCATATTCAGATTAATCAAATTACTAGTTTAAAAATATCGGAATTAAAAAATGGGTTGAAATATGCAATTACCCGGGGATTAAAACTAGCAATTTTCAATTCTTGTGATGGTTTAGGTCTAGCAAATCAGTTAGTAAAATGGCATATTCCGCAAGTTATTGTGATGCGAGAAGATGTGCCAGATGTCATAGCCCAATCGTTTTTAAAATATTTCCTAACAGCGTTTGCTGATAATCAATCTTTCTATTTAGCAGTTAGATATGCACGAGAAAGATTGCAAGGTCTCGAAGATGAATTTCCTGGTGCTTCTTGGCTACCCACTATTTATCAAAATCCCGCAGCAGAACCACCTACTTGGAATCAATTATCTGGTAAAACGCGCAAATTTGCTTTTTCGTGGTTGAACAAACAAAGTCTGAAAACAGCGATTATAGCCAGTTTAGTAGCTACTGGCTGCGTTGGGGGAATGAGAGCGCAAGGCATCATCCAAGAATGGGAATTGAAAACTTTTGATATGATGATGCGCCTAAGACCTGAGGAAGGAAAAGACCCGCGCATATTAGTAGTAACAGTTACCGAAGCCGACATCCAAGCTCAACAACAAAGGCAAAAATCGTCTTTATCAGATCGTGCGTTAGCACAATTATTGCAGATATTGGCAAAATCAAAGCCAAGAGCTATAGGTTTAGATATCTATCGTGATTTTCCCGTAGAAGCTAAATATCAGGAGTTAGCCAAGAGTTTACGACAAAATCAAGACTTTTTTGCCATTTGTAAAGTCAGTGAAAGTGGCACAAATGGTATCTCGCCGCCTCCAGAACTTCCGAATCAACGTATAGGTTTTAGTGATGTAGTCCGCGATCGCGATTTTATTGTCCGTCGTCATTTGCTAATATTAACTCCAGATTTGCAATCCCCTTGTAAAACTAATTACTCCTTAGGAGTACAGCTAGCCAAACAATATTTAGCAAAACAAGGTATTTCCCTGGATATTAATCATGAAGGATATTTACAAGCTGGTAAGGTAGTTTTTCGACCTATAGACGAGCCTACAGGGAGTTACCAAAAATTTGACGCTCGCGGTCATCAAATTCTACTCAACTATCGCTCTACCAAGCAAATCGCCCAAACAGTAACTCTCACAGAGATTTTAAATCATAAACTCGATCCTAACTTAGTCAGCGATCGCATTGTCTTAATCGGCGTGAGTGCTGAAAGTGTCAGAGATACATTTCTGACCCCTTACAGTATGGGAAATATGCCTTATCAAGAAATTCCCGGAGTATTACTTCATGCACAAATGATCAGCCAAATCCTCAGTGCAGTTTTAGATCATCGTCCTTTATTGTGGGTTTGGCCTTTATGGGTCGAGACTTTTTGGATTTGGGGTTGGTCTTTGATTGGTGGTGTGATAGCTTTATATCGTGGCTTAAAATTGCAACTAGCACTCATAGCTAGTGCCGCAGTGATTATTTTATCTGGATGCTGTTTTGGTCTGTTAATGTCTGGAGGTTGGATACCCTTCTTATCTCCTTTGTTGGCATTGGTAATTACTATTTTTATAGTGATGTCATACACATCATTAATTGAGCAGAAAAAATAGCAGAAAAAAATTTGAATATGAAAATCGATTGTTATTTACCAGCAATAAATCTAGTCTTAGCAATTATTTTTGCAGGGGTGAGTTTTATCCCATTTCCTGCACAATCTCAGCAATCTTATAATACAAGAGTACGTTTTATCCAGCCTACTTTAGAAAAAGAACCAGAAAATCGCGGCGCACCCAACGACAGACAAGGTGCGGGTACGCGTGGAGATTGTCCGAATGTGAATATCCCTCTAACAGCATTAATCCCTTTGAGACAACAAAATCTCAATCAGAAACAAGAAAAACCCATAAATGCCTCTCCAAACCAAATTTCCTTGGGATTAACAGTTAATGAATCTCCTACTTTTTGGTTTTATTTTCCTTATCAACCTCAAGAAATTAACTCTGTCAAATTTGTCTTACTAGATGAAGAAAATAACTCTGTAACTCAAGAACCAATTCCTATTACTATATCTGAAACCCCAGGGATTATTAGTGTTCGGCTTCCTTCAACTACCAAACCTTTAGAAATTGGCAAGTATTATCATTGGTATTTTTTAGTTGATTGCAAACCTCAAAGCCGTACTGATGATCTTTCTGTTGAGGGTTTAGTCAAAAGAGTCGAGCCAAATTCTGCAATCATGAGTCGCTTGAAAACTAGCAAGCCAGAAGAACTTGTAGTTATGTACGCTCAAGCAGGCATTTGGCAAGATGCGATTTCTATTTTAGGTGAACTGCGCCGGAAGCACCCTCAAGATCCCCGGTTGGCTGCTGACTGGCAAGACTTACTCAAATCTGTTGATTTATCTCATATTGCAACCCAACGAATTACACCATGTTGCCATCCTTAATTGCCGTTCATTTTTAAAGCCAATTACCGACTAAAACATAAGGGGCCCAATAAAATGGATGTTCTTCATACTGCTTCAAGATTAACTCTTGAGCGTGGCGTAAAGCTTCTGCTTTAGTGATATTGGGATGATTTTTTATCTGGCGATAGAATTCACCCATCAAAATTGATGTAGTTTTATCGTCTACTTTCCATAAAGAAGCCAGAGTACTACGAGCGCCTGAACGGACTGCAATTCCCGCTAATCCCAAAGCGGCGCGTTTATCGCCAGTAGCTGTTTCACAAGCACTAAGAACGAGTAATTCGATGGGATGTGATGCAATTGTTGGCTTTCCTCCTGCATCTTCTCTAGTTTGCAGTACCTCACGCAGTTGATTGGCATTAATCTTGCCATCCCAGGCCAGAATAAATGTATCTTCTAATTGAGAACTAAATTTACCGTGAGTTGCTAAATGTACGACAGGATAGGCATCAGAACTGACTTGTTTTTCAATGATTGTGTTAGTAAAAGTTTGGTTGAGGAATTGTTTGGTGGGAATTACAGATTTAATTTCTTGCAATTCTGTGGCGACATTAGGTAAAGGACTGTAACCCAGACGGGATTCTGTTAATCCGCCTGCTAAGGCCTCAAATCTTTGTTTTTGTGATTTTGCTTCTATTAGTTGTAATCCAGGAGATAAACTCACACTGTACTTTTCGATGAGATAGTGTTTGCCATCATAGAGGGCTGCCATTGGAATATTGCGTAAAGAGCCATCCAGAACAAAAACTAAGGTTTTTATCTGGTTTTGTTCTAAGAGTTTTTCCGCAGGTTGAATTAACCAGTTGTATACTTGTTGAGAAAGAGCTTGGCGATCGCTAAAAGTATATCTAGTTTCTAGTTTGACTCTTAGTTGGTCTAAAATACTTTCTACTTCAGTGTTTGTTTGATTAACTCTATAATGACTCAGTTGTTCTTGGTGGGGTAATTTAACAATTACTTCTAATCTATCTGGCAAAATAATTGGGTAAACTACTGCTGTGGCGGGATTAGCACTATCGACAATTTGATCAATTTGCGTTGGTTGAGCTTTAATGCAAGCATCACGGAAAAAGTTATCTAATTCCGCTAACTGTAAAGTTTCAATTACACTCCGCGCTTGTTTTAAATTTTCCAGACTAGGTTTTTCTGGTTCCAACAATAAAGCTACTAATTGTCGATATACTGGTTCTACTTGATCTCGAAAATCAAATTGAATATCAGGATTAAGAGCTACTAAGTCAGCACGTAAAGATTTGAGACTAGTTACAGCCTCTGTATATGCAGCTATGGCAGCTTGGGAATTTCCCTGAGCAAAAAGTATTCTTCCTAATTGCCATTGCCATTGATAAGCAATATCGGAGGCATTCAGTATTTTAGACAGATTTAAGGCTGATTCTGTGTATTTACGAGCTATTGATAATTGTTTAGTTTGTTCATATACTTGGCCTAGATGACCTAGGGCATAAGATTCGGCTCTTGGGTCTTTGATATTTTGAGCTTGTTGAATAGCTGTATTCAGCAGTTGGACACTTTCATCAATTTTCACTTCTGCCTTATTTACCTGATGCAAGCATTGTAAACTATTGACAAAGTTAACTTTGGCATAAACCGTTGCTTGGCTAGGTGTCAGAGTATTTAGTGTAGATTTAATAGAGTTTAGTTCTTCAGATGTGGGCTGTTGATGCAGATATAGCGAGACTTTTAAACGATTTATTTGTGCTTGCACCTTTGCCATCGGAGACATAGATTTATCTATGCTTTGTTGATAAAAATTAATAGCATTGGTGTAATAATTTTTGGCTTTATCGGTAATAGTTTCGTAACCACAAGTGAAAGGTGTAATGTCTTCTTTTTGTGTATTAGTTTCTTGTAATAAACTGCGATTGGCAAAAGAGAAAAATGTATTACCTAAACTCAGCAAAGTAGAACTTTCTTCTTGAGGCGATCGCAATCTTTGAGCAACTGCTAAACTTTCCTCTAAGGTTTGCTGCGAGTCTTTTAAATCACCACTAGCACGTAAAGCATTACCAAAACTTCTCAACCCAATAGCTTTGATGAGTGAGTCTGGTTGTGCTTGCCAACTTTGTTTAATCTGCTCGAATATTTTCATTGTGCTGCGGTAACGACCCAAAGATTGTAAAGCTGTAGCTTGGTTAATTAAACTACCTGTGTAACCAGCTTGTTCACCAATTTGAGCATATATTTTGGTTGCTATTTGCCACGATGCTAAAGCAGATTCCGTCTCACCTAAAGCAAGTTGTAAACTACCTTGGGTATTATGCACTAAAGCCAGAATATGTTTTGACTGATTTGTATGCAGTGCCGCATTATTTAATAACTCCAGACTAGTAGTAATTGTTTTAGTTGCTTGTTGTAACTGTCCAAGCTTTTGCTCAGTTAAAGATAAATAATTTAACACCAAAGCTTGATTTAAAATATCTTTTTGGGAATCGTATATCTGTGCAGCCTGCTGAAAACTTTGCGCCGCTTGTGTAAATTGTCCTGCTTGGTAAAAAGTTTTACCTTGCTGTACTAGTTCTGGGGCATTAAGAGGTGCGGGAGATTGTTTTGTCGGGGTTTGGTTGGCAATAGGCGTAAGTATGGATTTAGCCGGAAATAGGTGAACCCCAAAGCTGAAAACTAACCCCAAACAAGCTAAAACAAGAATCTTAAATCTGCGTTGCCCAAAAATTAAAAATGAAGAATGATTCTTAGTTATGTTGCCAAAATTATTTTTCACCACGACACTCCTAAATCAAACATAACTGATGCTTCAAGTCTTTTCCGGCAATGAAGGGTGATTGTGGAGCCTGACATCCTGATGAAAACTCCTTCAACGCTTGAGGTGTTCCAGTAGAACCACTACCAATAATACCTCGTTCGGTAAAAGACTTGTCATCAAGGGAGCAGGGGAGAAAGAGTTTTATCTTTCTGCACAGATGAATATATTTAGTTTGACTAATAATTAGGTATACATATTTTATAAAGGCTGTATAATGTCTATACTACGTTAAATCGACCGATAAAGTGTATTAAACTAAAAGATTAACGCCCTACCTGTCAGTTAACTCTTTTAGTTTGAGTTGTGCAATCTACCTGATAACTCCAAGGAAAAAACTTCATGAGTAACTTAAAACTTTACTTTGCTAAAGCATCTACCTTCTCTCAGCGTACCCGTGTAGTTTTATTAGAAAAAGGCATTGACTTCACCCCAGTAGAAATTGATCTCCAAAACAAACCAGAAGGTTACACCCAGATTTCCCGCTATGGCAAGGTTCCGGCGATTCAACATGGGGATGTGGAAATTTACGAATCTGCGATTATCAACGAATATCTAGAAGAAGTTTTTCCAGAACCAGCTTTATTACCTCAAGATCCGGCACAAAAAGCGATCGCACGGATCTGGATAGACTACGCCAACACTCGCTTAGTCCCGGCTTTTAACAAGTTTCTGCGTGGTAAAGATAGCCAAGAACATGAACAAGGAAAAACAGAGTTTATCGAAGCACTCCTTTATATAGAGAAAGAAGCATTCGCCCAAGGTGATTATTTATTAGGGGATCAATTTAGCCTGGTTGATATTAGTTTTTATCCTTGGTTTGAACGTTTACCACTGTTAGAACACTTCCGCCAATTCACCCTTCCCGCAGAAACTCCACGCTTGCAGAGATGGTGGAGTATAGTACGCGATCGCTCTTCCATTCAGCAAGTCGCCAATCCTACGGAGTTTTATATCCAAAGATTCGCCAAAATTCTCGGTGAACCAGTTCCCGTTGGTGCAGCACAAAAATAGCTATCCATAACCAATCACAAAATCCAAAATGGGATGACCTATGAGCTTAAATAATCAAGTTCTAGACAGACCGATTTCCCAAGAATTGCCATACGTAGAGGCGAATCTGAGTTATCTGATTCCAATGGCACAAAAACCTGTGAACTACACCTACGAACCACCGCCAGGAATCCCGCGCACTAATGGTAATTTTCAAACGTACAAACTCCCTATCTATAATGCTCGTTCTATCTCTGAAAACATTTCGTTAGATCAAGAAGGTTTTGCTTTTACAGCACATCACACCAGTGTGCGCGACTTTTACGACGAAGACGAAATACGCCGCGTTTACTATCCAGAAGCAGAGCAATTATTAAAAGAAGTCACAGGTGCAACACAGGTAGTGATATTCGATCACACCCTGCGCAATGCTGGCAAATCAAAGCCTGGTGAGAACAATATTAAAGAACCTGCCAAGCGCGTACATAACGATTTCACAGCTAAATCTGGCTATACTCGCGCTCATTTAGAACTAGCCGCGCGCGGCATAGAGAATATTGATGCAGTATTGCAAAAGAGATTCGCTATTGTAAATGTTTGGCGCGCCATCGCTCAACCAATTCAAGAGTCGCCATTAGCACTGTGTGACGCGCAAAGTATTGCCAAAAACGACTTAGTAGCAGGTGATTTAGTGTACCGCGATCGCATCGGTGAGACTTACGCAGTTACATATAATCCCGAACACAAGTGGTATTACTTCCCACAAATGCACCCAAACGAAGCACTATTTATTAAATGCTTCGACTCTGCAGAAGATGGACGCGCCCGTTTTGCCGCCCATACAGCTTTTGAAGATCCAACTAGTCCCAGTAATGCACCTCCTAGAGAAAGCATTGAATTACGGACATTTATTTTTTACGACGCATAGATACCTTCTTCTGAAAATATCTGCGCCTCGGCGTTTGGGAAACAAATGAATTAACCCTTAGAAAGATAAATCTCATGACTTCTCAACACTTTGACATCAAACCAGTTGCTGGACGTATTGGAGCCAAAATCATCGGTGTTGACCTGAGTAATAATCTCAGCGATGAAATTATCAGCGATATCCGCAAAGCTCTAGTTAAATACAAAGTTATCTTTTTCCACGAGCAGAACCTCGACGCACAAGGACAAGTAGCCTTTGCTCGTCGCTTTGGCGAAGTCACTACAGCCCATCCCACCGTTCCATCACTCCCAGAAAACCCCGAAGTCCTGGACTTGAATTACGGCAAGACAGTGAGCCGCGCTAACAACTGGCACACCGATGTAACATTTGTAGACCGTCCTCCTCTCGGTTCAATTTTGCGGGCGTTGGTCATCCCACCTTCAGGAGGCGATACAATTTGGGCAAACTCTGTAACTGCTTACGAAGATTTGCCAGATCCGCTGCGTCATCTTGCTGATCAACTTTGGGCAGTTCACAGCAACGCCTATGATTATGCTGCCGCCACAATTGATTTACCACAAGAAATTTTAGAACATCGGGCTGTGTTCACCTCTACGGTGTACGAAACTTTGCATCCAGTTGTGCGTGTGCATCCAGAATCTGGCGAACGGGGCTTATTTATCGGTGGTTTTGTGCGTCGTCTGCGTGGCTTGTCACAAAATGAATCTGATGAAATTATTAAATTGTTGCAAGCTTATGTCACCCGTCCCGAAAATACCGTCCGCTGGCGTTGGAAAGTTGGTGATGTAGCTTTTTGGGATAATCGCGCTACACAACATTATGCGATCGCTGATTACGGCAATCAACCGCGTCACGTTCAGCGAGTCACCATAGTTGGCGATGTTCCTGTTGGTATTGATGGTAAACAAAGTGAAGCAATTAAAGGAGATTCATCGGCATATAACCGACGTGAACCTGCTTTAGTATAGAGCAAAGTAGTAGGGGTGATATCGATCCCCCTACTGATGATTTTTATCTAATCTGCTTTTATTTTTGAGAAAATCCCAGACTCATTGACCAAAATTAAAAACTTGTTCTGCTGTCAAATTCAACTCAGGGAAGGTAGGCGATATAATTTTATCGTTTCCGCGAAACTGACTTACTTGGTACTCCCCATCAATAAGTTGATAAACTGAGAAAGTAGGTTGTTTAGGATTGCCAATGAATTTCTTTGCTCCTAATGCTGCATAGTCAATAATCCAATATTCAAGAATTTCCATTTCTTCATAATCTGCCAACTTCAAATAGTAATCATCACGCCAATTAGTACTGACCACCTCAATAACTAATGGTATGGAACTTCCTTTAGTAACAGTAGAATATTTTTCCCACAGTGGTTCATCAACTAAAGCAACGTCATTGAGGATTAATACATCGGGAAAATAGCCTGATTCTCTTTGGGGTGGTCTGACTATTGCCTGATTGGGAATAAAGTAAGGCAATCTTAATCTTCTAAATTCTATAGTCAATTCAGCCGCCGCAAACCCTTTGATCCTTTCATGTTTTCCTGTCGGCTGTGCCATTTCTACAATTTCTCCATGATGCAATTCGTAACGTATCCCAGAGTTTTCGGGATACCATGCTATAAATTCCTCAAACGTAACTACATTTTGTAAAGCTTGCGTCATGGCAATTGATAGCTGTGAGTTTGCTTTTATTTTATCAGGACTGTTTCACCAAGCTTGATTCTATGCAGGCTCATAGAGAATTGATGTTACAGGCAATTCAATGACAAATTCCGTGCCTTGCCCTAGGGTAGAATTCACATCGATGCTACCACCATGTTTTTCTACAACTATTTGACGAGCGATTGGTAATCCTAAACCTGTACCTTTACCCACTTCTTTGGTAGTAAATAAGTGGTCAAAAATCTTTTGTTGTACGGCTTCATCCATACCCTTACCATTATCAGCAATTTTGATAGTGATTTGGTGATTATGCAGAGAAGTTGTGACAGTAATGCGGTTAGGATTTGCCTCAATATCTTTAAAGCTACGTTCTGTATTGGCTTCTTCTAAAGCATCAATAGCATTGGCTAAAATATTCATAAATACCTGATTTAATTGTCCGGGAAAGCATTCAATTTTGGGTAAATTATCATAATTAGTTACCACTTCAATTGCTGGACGTTTATCGTTGGCTTTGAGACGATGCTTGAGAATTAAGATTGTACTATCAATGCCTTCATGAATATCAAAAGGTACTTTGTAATCTTTATCCGCACGGGAGAAAGTTCGTAAACTAGTACTGATATTTTTTAATCTTTCGCTAGCTAATATCATTGAATCAAGCATCTTAGGCAAGTCTTCTAAGCTGTAATCTAAATCGATTTGTTTGGCATGGTTGATAATAGTTTCTTCATTATGACTTGAGCCTGTTTGATACAGTTGCAAATGTTCAATAATATCTGTCAAAGTAGGTTTAGCTTGTTCTAAACTAGCAGAAATAAAGCCGAGGGGATTATTCATTTCGTGAGCTACACCTGCAACAAGATTACCCAAGGCAGACATTTTTTCATTTTGAACTAATTGCAGTTGCGTTTGCTGAAGATGTTGCAGTGCTTGTTCTAATTGGGTAGCTTGTTGTTTAGTTTTAATTAATAAATCTGTTTGCTTGAGGGCTACTCCTAATTGTGCGCCAACTTGTTGAGCAAATTGAATTTCAAAAGGTTGCCAATAACGTGGGCGATCGCATTGATGAATGCAGAGTAATCCCCACAGTTCATCATCCTGCATAATTGGGACTACTAAAGAGGCTTGGATTTGGAATTGCGCTAAAATTTGTCGATGACAATCTAAAATTGTGTCTGTATTAACATCAGGTATAGAGCAGAAGCGTCCTTTTTTATATAAATTGGCAAATTTTTCACCAAAGCAATTATCTTGCACTTTCACGGCTAAAGCTGAGGTAAATTGTGGTAAAACATCTTCTGCAATAAATTCGCCATATTCATAATTTTCATTGAGATGAAATTGATAAATACCGACGCGATCGGCATTAAGAATTTGGCGAATATTTTGGGTAACGGCTCGAAAAATGCTATCTAACTCTAAAGATTCTCGAATCTGAGAGACGACTTTAAATAAAGTTTTTTGTTGCTGGAGAGATTGTTGTAACTGTCGCGCTTGATCTTGAGATTCTCGATAAAGGCGAGCATTTTCTAAAGAAATCGCCGCTTGGGTTGATAAAATTTGAATAATTTCCAGGCGATCGCGATTAAATACACCACTTGTCAGTTTATTTTCTAAATAGAGAATTCCTACTAAATGCCCTTGATGAATAATTGGCGTACATAATACACTCTGGGGTTGGATGTGCTGCATATATTCACCAATTAGTACCGGAATATCTGTTTTGCAATTATCGATGATAATTGTTCTTTGAGTATGTTTGACATAATTGATGATAGTTTTAGGAATATCTGGGCAAGTATCCATTGATTCTAAATTCAAAATAGTTTGAATATTCCCTTGAGAATTTACTTGATGATTAATCCAAGTAATTGCTTTAACTTGCCAGTTACCCCATTCATCAGGCAAAATTAATGCAGATTTTTTCGCCCCAGAATTTTCTACAATAATTTGAGTCAAGCTCGCTACAAGTTGATCTAATTCGATAGTACTAGAGATAGTTTGGGCTGCTTTGAACACAGCAGCAAAATTTAAAATATCAGTAATACTTGTGCTATTAGTAGTGGATTTTTCGGCAATTGTGGTTATAGTTTCTAAAGGATGTAAGTTGATTTGTCGCTGTTGTAAAATAGGTTTAAGTAGTTGAGGATAGGATTTTTCTAAATCCTCAGTTTTAGCTTTTGCACCCCAGCGAGCATAACCATAATAGGCTTCTTGCATATATCCTTGAGCGGCTTTTTCTTGATTGATTTTCAAATAAAATTTAGCTGCAAGTTCATTTGCAAGTGCTTCTTCGCGGATATAGCCATTTTTCTTTGCGCCAGTAATAGCACGCTCGTAGCCTTCAATTGCTTCCCATTTTTTGCCAAGTAATTGATCAAGTTCGGCGGAAACTAATTCAAATTTATGCAAATAATTCATGGGAGCGTGAGCAGCCCAATTTTGTAATTTCTGCTGATTTGTGCTGATTTTTTGCAGTAGCTCGTTTAAATCTTTTTGTGGTGATGCTTGATATGCAGCTATGTTTGCTAGAGAGTCATAAAAATGAAAAATAGGAATATAAGGAAAACCCACAGCACCATCTAAATATTGTTCACATAAAGCCGCATCAATAATTGCTTGCTGGTAATCTGCAAACAGATAATTTAAGCAGAGTTTGTGAAAATAAAGGTAGAATATGCCCATGCGATCGCTAGATTGAATGTAATTAGGCAACATAGCTGCTTCATCACAAAATTCACCTTTTAAGTATGGGGATGAGCTTCTACCTACTTGACAATCATGTATTGCTTGCCGCAACATTTGAAAATAGTTAACTGCGCTCATTTGCTTGGCTTGCAAGAGAGAATCATGTAAAACAATGACTTCTTGTTCAAGCTCTGATAATTCTTTTTCTATCCCGGCAAAATAGGCAAATGCACAATACATAACTGCGGAATATCCGGCAAATTGAAAGTCGCCAGTTTCTAACCCAATAGAATAGGCTTCTTTGAGAGGAATTAAAGTGATGCTCACATTCTCTTGCCAATGTTTAATAAAGCCATAAACCATAGCATCCACTTTACATTGCAGTTCTTTAGCATTTAGCTTGTGTAATAAATTTAAGGCAAGTTGACCAAATTTATAACCTGTTTCAATATCTCCCATCCCGCCACAAATAATTGCTGCACAACAGGCGTAACTATGGCTAGCAATAGCAGTATTACCATATTTAATTGATAAACTGACTTCTTTAAAAGTTAGCAATACATATAGTATAGGAGATGAAAGAAATGCAGCTGGTAAGATACTCGATATGAGGCGCATAATTGCTAATTGATTGGGGTCAGTCATCAATGGTAGATTGATTAAATCGGGGATTTCTTGACCTTGATAAGTTAATTGCATTTCTTGAAATGCTGCACCAATATCATTGGGAGTTGGGTTTTCGGGAAATTCTATCCCCAATAATTTAAGAATTTCTAATCCTGCCTTAATAGCAGCCAATGATTGATTTTGAACAACTAAAGCTTGACTTTGAATTTCGTAAATTTTGATGGTGTCAAGAATGGTTTTAGCTTGCTGAATTACAGATGTTGCTAGCCTTTCCATTTCGACAAAGTTGCCACTTAAATAAGCTGCTTCTGTAGCTGTTTCATATATTTTTAAAGTCAAATCATATTGATTTTGCCAACTGTTTGTGTTTAAAAGTTGTAGTGCTGTTGTGCAGTAATCCCAAGCTGCACTATACGCAGTTGAGGTTTTCGCTTTTTGGGCTGCATTTAAATTTAAATTTGCTAGTTCCTGCTTTTGTGCCTCTGTATTTACTAGCCTAATCCCACAATTGAGTTGATTAACAATGGCAAATATTTTTTCTTCATGTTGTGAGATTGGCGTGTTAGTTAATAACAATTGCCCAATATTAAAATGAGTTAATTGCTTGTCTGATTCAGGGATTAATAAATAGGCGGCTTGTTGAATGCGATCGTGCAGAAACTTATAAACAAAAGTTTCAGAATTTGCTTGAGGAATTTCTTGATTATCTAAGTCAATAAAAAACTTATAAACTTCGCTTTGAGGTAAAATTAAACCTGCTTGTAAAGAACTCCATAAACAAGCAGCTGTTTCGGCTGTTGATTGTTGCGAAACAATTGCTAAGGTTTCTAAATCAAATTGATTCCCTATACAAGCAGCTAATTTTAAAACCTCTTGAGTGGATTTTGGCAGTTTTTGGAGTTGTAATGCCATAAATTCAACGACATTATTTGTGAGCGATCGCTGGCTAATTTTTGATATATCACATTGCCAATGTCCTTGCTCATAATTAAAATTAATTAAACCATCTTGATGTAAAGCTTTAATAAACTGGGTTGCAAAAAATGGATTGCCTTGAGTTTTTTGATAAATTAATTTTGATAGTGGTTTAGCTAAGATTTCTTTGCAGTTAAGTGTATCTGCTACTAATTGATTTAATTTGAATTCATTTAACGTTTTAAGAGTAATTTTATTAATTTTGATGCCATTTTTTTTGATTTCGTCTAACGTCAGCATTAAACTATGGGCCGCAGATACTTCATTATCTCGATACGCACCAATCAGTAATAAGTAACCAGAATTTGCCTCACTGATTAATGATTGGATAAGTTTTAAAGAAGTAGAATCAATCCATTGTAAGTCATCTAAGAATATGACTAATGGATGCTCTTGACTGCAAAATAATTTGATAAATTTTTGTAATAGTAAATTGAAGCGATTTTGTGCTGCATTTGCTGATAATTCTGGTGCTGGTAGTTGTTTACCAATAATTAGTTCTAATTCCGGTATGACTTCAATAATTACTTGGGCATTATCTCCTAATGCTTCTGTAATTTTAGCTTGCAATTGTTTGATTTTTTGGTCACTTTCGGTTAGTAATTGACCCATTAAATCGCGGAAAGCTTGTACAAAAGCCGAGAAAGGAATATTCCGATTAAATTGGTCAAATTTGCCTTTAATAAAATAACCACGCTGTTTAACAATTGGTTTGTGAACTTCATTCACAACTGCTGTTTTACCAATACCAGAAAAACCAGCCACTAACATGATTTCTGTTGCACTGTTAGCAACGCGCTCAAATGCTTCTAGTAGAGTTTGAACTTCCTGTTCACGTCCGTAGAGTTTTTCGGGAATATTAAAACGATCGCACACATCTCGCTGCGCGATTAAGAAATTTTTAATTTTCCCTCTTTGTTGGAATTGAGTTAAACAATTTTCCAAATCATGCTTCAGTCCCAGCGCACTTTGATAGCGGTCTTCTGCATTTTTGGACATCAATTTCATCACAATATCGGAAATTACTTGGGGAATTTCTTCCCCCAAACTTGTTCTCCCAACTCTTTTTCGTAATGCTGTAGGTATTTTCGCCATATGACAATGTAGCAATTCCATCGCATCTTTGGCTTTAAACGGTAATTCTCCGGTGAGTAATTCATAAAAAGTCACACCCAAAGAATAAAAATCACTTCGGTAATCAATTAAGCGATTCATTCTTCCTGTTTGTTCTGGGGAAATATAAGCCAGTGTCCCTTCCAAAACCTGAGGATTAATGAGTGTTTGATTTTCCCGTGGTAACAACGATGCAATACTAAAATCTATAAGCTTGATTTGCTTTGTTTTAGGATTAATGAGAATATTGCTAGGCTTAATATCTTTATGAATGATGCCATTGCGGTAAAGTGTATCTAATATATTGCAAAGTGCGATCGCTATCTGCAAAAACTCCTGTAAAGACCAAAAAAATGTCGGTTCTACAGCAGTGAAATAATCTTTGAGGGAAATTCCCCCAAAATCTTCCATTACTATTGCATAGCCATTTTGATAAGTTTCTAAGCTATAAGTTTCGATGATTCCGGGATAATGAAGATTTTTGGCAATGGTATATTGATTACGAAACTGCACCAATTCACTAAAACTGGGATAAGGGTTCTTCAGCAGTTTAATCACTACGGGTTGACTGTCCCGTTCTCGACACCCACGATAAACAAGTGTTCTCAAGCCGTTATAAACTTCTTCGCCAAATTGATATCCGGGAATGCTCAACATACCACTAAACTCTGACTAGGTTCAAATATTAGTGTTCCCAGATATGGCAATTAACAATCAATCGTATTCTTGACGCTTAGTAACTAATAGCTATTTTATAAATAATAAATAACCTGCTATTAGCTTGATTATATAAATATTTGATGAGTGACAAACTATATATTTATACAAATTGGCAAATAATTTATCAATTTTTATCTACACTAATTATCTCAGTAAAACTATATTTTCTATCAATATTTTTTTCAATTCTCCGTGCTTTTAAAAACTATTTTATTAAGTTAAAATAGTGCGATAATTGCTATATATTTTAAATCTTGTCAGGACGGATTTACTAATATGATTATTTATTAACCAAAATATCAATAAAACCGCCCCTAAGCGAATCCAAAATTTAAAATCTAAAATTCGGTCAGAATGTACAACAGTGAAAAGAGAATAATCCAAATAATGTCGACAAAATGCCAATAGATTTCAGCCATTTCAATACCAGTATGTTTAGTAGCAGAGTAATGACCGGCACGGCGCGATCGCCACATTACACCTAGAATTAACAACAACCCAATAAATACGTGCAACCCGTGAAAGCCTGTCATTAAATAAAAACAGTTAGCAAACACGTTGGTAGTTAAGCCATATCCTAAAGTCAAATATTCATATACCTGACCTCCCAAAAAAATAGCCCCCATTAGTGCAGTGATACCATACCACAATCGCATTCCGACAACGTTGTTTTTCTTAATGGCTGTATCACCTAAATGAATCACAAAACTACTAGAAACTAGGATGATAGTGTTAATGCTTGGTACAAGTAATTCAACTTCTGTACCTTCTGGCGGCCAAACTGCGTTAGCACCGCGTAGATAAAGGTAAGTGGCAAAAAAACCACCAAACATCAATGACTCGGAAATTAAAAATGTCAGCAGTCCAAACACTCGCAAGTCTGGATGTGCTTCATGGGAGATTTCTGGTGTGTTCACAGTTTGCATAAATTTTTAATTGTGTTCAGTGTTGTTATTTATCCGTTGTCCTTTGTCATTATTTATTTGTTAGACTTACGCACGAGTTACGAAATAACGCACCACAGAGGCGCAGAGATCACAGAGAAATAAGAGTTTGAGAGATATTTTGCGTAAGCCCTAATTTATATTGACAAAGGACGACTTTTATAAGTGGTTATGCAATTTCAAGCCACAGGTGCAAGATTGGAGTTAACCTCTTCACTACGCCCGTAATCATAGGGGCCGTGAGTCACTACAGGTAAAACTTCCCAATTTTCAATGGCTGGTGGCGAAGTGGTTGTCCATTCTAAAGTCAGCGCATCCCAAGGGTTATCGGTGGCTTTTGTTCCATGCAGCCAACTCCAAATGGCGTTGAAGAAGAATGGTAGTACAGATATGCCGAGAATCATCGCGCCAATGGTACAAATATGATTTATTCCGGCAAACTGAGGGTCATACATGGCGACTCGGCGCGGCATTCCTTGTAACCCTAGTTGGTGCATTGGTAAAAAGGTGAGGTGAGTACCGACAAAGGTGAGGGCAAAGTGAACTCTGCCCCAAGTTTCATTCATCATCCTGCCTGTCATTTTGGGAAACCAATGATAAATTCCCGCATAGATGCCAAATACAGAACCGCCAAATAAAACGTAGTGGAAGTGACCCACAACATAATATGTATCGTGGACGTGGATATCAAAAGGTGCTGTACCCAAGGTTACGCCGCCCAGTCCGCCAACAACAAACATCGACAGCAAGCCAATGGCAAATAGCATGGCACTGGTAAAGCGAATTTTGCCACCCCACAGTGTCGCCACCCAACCAAAAATCTTCACGCCAGTGGGAACGGCAACAATTAGGGTAGAGATGGTGAAAAACATCCGCATCCAAGGAGGTGTACCACTGGTAAACATATGGTGTACCCAAACAAATAACCCGATAATGCAGATTGCCAAGCTAGAATAAGCTATTGCTTTATAACCAAATATCGGTTTACGAGCATGAACGGGAATCACTTCGGACATAATGCCGAAGATGGGCAGAATCATTAAATATACTGCGGGGTGAGAATAAAACCAAAATAAATGCTGATAAAGTACGACATTGCCGCCAGCATCGGGTTTAAAGAACGAAGTGCCAAAGTTAATATCAAATAATAACAGCACCAATCCCGCCGCTAACACTGGGGTAGACAGCAAAGCTAAAACAGAAGTTGCTAAAATTGCCCAGCAGAATAACGGCATTTGCGTCCATCCCATACTAGGGACTTTCATCTTTAAGATGGTGACGACAAAGTTTAACGCCCCCAAAATTGAGGAAGTTCCCACCAAGACAATCGCTAAAATCCACATTGTCTGGGCAGTATTGGCAGTAATTAAACTCAAGGGTGGGTAAGCAGTCCAACCACTTTGGGAACCACCAAAAAAGAAACTACCTAAAAGTAATGCGCCTGCGGGTGGATTCAACCAAAAAGCGATCGCATTTAACTTAGGAAATGCCATATCTCGCGCGCCAACCATCAAGGGAATCAAGAAATTTCCAAATCCACCAATGGCCGCTGGCACAATCCACATAAAAATCATCAATGTGCCGTGGTTGGTCATAAAGGCGTTATATAAATTGGGGTCGAGGAAATCTGCATCGGGTGTATTTAATTCGATGCGGATAGCCATTGCCATCAATCCGCCAATTAGATAAAACACAAAGGCTGTGACTATATATTGAATGCCAATGACTTTGTGATCAATATTAAAGGTGAAGTAGTCGTACCATTTCCAAGCTTTTGGGTGATGGGTCACTTCTACTTTGGTTTGAGGAGTTTCTAGTTGTGTCATAGGGGCTAGGGGCTAGGGACTAGGGATTAGAGGCTAGGGAAAGATAGAGGTAATTAAATTTTGGCGTTGCATAAATGCGGGATGAATTGAGATGTTTAACAAAAATAAAATATTGATTCTTCGCGCCTTTGCGCGGCAGTCGCTACCCTGCGGGAACGCTTTCAGCGAACAAGTCGGCAGAGCCGCCCAACGCGCTGCCTTGCCTTTGCGCGAAACAAAAAACATCCCACTAATCAGCAATGCCTAAATTTTTTCTCGCCTCTTACCTTCTGGCTATTTTGACTTCTTGCAAAAGTCGCTATTTGCGAGCTTTTCTTTGCGTCTTTGCGTGAGACAAAAAAATATTTATGCAAGAGGTCTACTATTAACCATTGACTTCAAAACTAAGGATTTACAGCAACGGTTTGATCAATTTCTGGCTGTTGGGCAATTTGGTTTTCTGCCAGCCAGCGATTGTAATCTTCTTGGGTGTGGACAACTACAGAAGTACGCATACTACCGTGATAGCCACCACAAAGTTCGGCGCAAACTATTGGGTAGGTTCCTATCTTCGTCGCCGTGAATCGTAATTGTGTGGCTTGTCCAGGGATTGCATCTTGTTTCAAGCGGAACTGAGGAACCCAAAATGAGTGAATCACATCATTTGCAGAGATGTTGAGTAATACATCTTGACCGATGGGAACGTGTAGTTCGCCAGTGTTGACATTGCTATCAGGATAGTTGAATAGCCAAGCATACTGCATCCCGGTGACGTTGACGACTAAAGATGGTGGTTTACCTTCGTTTATAGGGGTCGAACCAATGCCTATCGGGTCAGATTTTGCTTCTGCCATCATTGCTTGGTGAGTCATGCCATGATGGCCAATCTCATCCATTCCCCCCATTTCGGTGTAAACATCTACGCTATAAATTCCTAGTCCCACCACAATGATTCCAGGAATGATAGTCCACAAAATCTCTAGGGGAAAGCTGCCTTCGATAAATGCGCCATCGCCATTATCGCCACGACGACGGCGAAATTTAAATACAGAAAATGCGATCGCCCCTTGTACTACCAAAAATAAAGCAGTACCAATGCCTACCATCACATTAAAAAAATTATCTACTAAAGGAGCTTGTGCAGAAGCTTGTTCTGGCAAAAGATGATTATTCTGTCCTACCCACAAACTAATTAGAGTAATTAATATACCTGCAATTAAAGTGATAATTCCCTGCGGAATTTGTTTCATAAAATTATTCCTTCTAAATAAATATGACGCTGCCAAATTCTTTCCAACATTTCTACTTGTCTTTGCAGCGCAGCCGCCCGATAAGTCATGTATCTGTCATACACAGCCATTGCTAAACAAAAACTAACGGGCGAAAAAAACATCAACCATAGTACAATATCGATAGTTTGATTGTTAGCATTTGTAATTAATTGTTGGTTATCTTTTACAGCCAAAAGTAAATGTTTGGCACTCATAAAATCAAGATGTTGTTGCCAAACCACGCTAATGACTCCCAAAGCTGGAGAAAGCACTACTAATGTTAATAAACAGACTTTAAGGAAATTCAAGAGTTGAAGTTTCATCTGGGCATTAATTAGCTTTAGTACCTTAGAGATAAACAGTGTTATATCAGCTACCTCATCATCTAGCAGCACTTATTAAGCTTGTACTCAAATGCTGGAATCCTTACAAACTCAGTCCTCAATTTTTTTTTTAGTGTCGGGTGCTAGTATTTTTATCCTAGTTACGAAGATTTACATACAGGATTACGGGTGTTTCTCTATTCAATCAAGGGTTGACACAATACTGACAGCAGAGAATCTCCCACTCCTGTTAAATATTGTATTTATTTAGTTAAAAAATCCTAATATTAGCTTTGAGGAGTGTGGTAGTGAATAAAATTGTTGAATGCTGTTGATCTAAGTTTTGTGGCGATCGCTCATTATTATCCCCTAAAAACTTTAGCATCTCTACGTTAAAATCACGCTTACAAGCCTATGCCCTACGCCATTACTAATCGCTGTATTCAGTGTGACAATTGCCTTCCTCAATGTCCTCAAGGTGCGATCAAAGTTATGGAAGGAGAGTATTGGATTGATCCGATTTTGTGTAATGACTGTCAAGATTATTCAGCACCGCAGTGTCTAGTTTATTGCCCTGTGGCTTCTCCTATACCTTATCAAGCAAAAAAAGGTAGATGCAAAACTGATGTGAGAACCACTCCCAGCCCAAAACTATTTTTGAATGGGAAAAGTCATCCATTTGCCTCATCGATAATTATTTGGGAATTATGTAACGTTTTAGCCCAGCGACATTCTCTCATCTGGGAGAGTAATGCAGCCGGAGAATTATATTATCAACGTCAAATTAATGGTGGTAAAGGTGCGATCGCTTTTCAAATAACAGACAGCTTAGAGTCCAATATACCAATTCCACTCAAAAGTAAAGAGGCTTTATCTGCGATCGCTACCTTTGATATTAGAGCAGCTTGTATGCACTTAATCTATGCGGCTCATGTCACAAATCTTAATCAACCTTGGGAAGAAGAATTTATCATCAATGACAGACAAATTGAAGAATATTTAGGGCTAGAAAAACGCAAAGACTTAAGCAAATCTGCCAAACTAGCTTTAATTAAAGAACTAGTTCAACAACCTTGCAAACTTATAGTATCTATTAACTTACCTGCCCAAAGAAAGATGCAAGGGGTATCTTTAGAAAAAAGCCGTTTGTGGCATTTATTAGAGACTCAACACCACTTTCAAGCAGATGAATTAGGATGCAAACATCTGGTGGGTTTAACTTTCAAAATTAAAGCAGGTGAATGGGCGCAGTATTTTTTAAATCAGCAAGGTTGTCAAGAACGTACTGCTTTATATCAATATGGTAGTTTACCCAAAGCTTTACTCAGTGCAGTGATGAGCATTTGGCAGCAACACGAAGGCGCAGCCCGGATGATGTTGTGGTTATTATTTAAAACCAAAATGGGTAGAGAACAGCGTATTACCATCCCTACCTTAATGAGAGTTGCTTATGGCGAGCGAAAACTTAGCCAAGTCATTTTGCAACCAGAAAATCGCCAACGCCTATTAAGAATATTTGAAAGTGATTTAGAAGTACTCAATCAATATGGACTTAAGCCTGTATTCGATCCAGTTACCTATCCCTTAGAAATTCAACCTTTATGGACTAAATTAGTGGATATTCCCGAAGATGCAGAAGCAGCACTAGAATTTTGGATTGATGACGGTAGTCATAGTACTCGCTTAACCGATGCGGCTCCTCGTGGTAAATGGAATCGCTTAATGAATGCCCGCATTTTATATTTTGATATGCCACCAGAGTGGAAAAAACAAATTACAAAGTCTAAGAAAAAGCAGCAAACAAATAACCGCAAAGCCAAGTTAAAACCACAACTAACTCTCTCTACTGAATACATTCTTGAGGCGAGAAAAAGACTAGGTTTGAGCCAAAGAGACTTGGCACAGTTAACAGGTAAAAGTCAAAGTTGGATTCGTGATATTGAAAATGGGCGTTTTCAAGCTAAGTTAGAAGACCAAATCCTATTACGAAAAGCACTGGGATTGGGTATGGGCTAAATGACAAATTCACGAATGCACCCCGTGTATCTGGGTCTAGGTGGGGGCTGCATTCTCCAGCAAGGTGGGGCAGAAATAACATACCACGCGCCCCTGGTTGCGATCGCTCTGCCATCTCCATCAAATCAGCGTATGATATCTGCGGTGCAAATGTATCTCGATACCAACGCAAAGAACCACCAGCCGCCAGCATCACACCTTTTTCTTTTGCCTAAAAATATTCTTCTGTAGAACTCATATTTGATTGGGGAAAAAACTCAGTTCCCTGTTGCCTGTTTCCTCCCTAGGCAATTAATTTCAATCATCAAAGTAGATTTATATCTCAATAAAATCTATCTAACAGTATTTGGTGACATCTTCACCACATTCATCTGCTAAATACATCAAGCACTTAAAACGCAGACCAACTATTTGTTCATAAAAAGGGTTGAGCTTGCACAAAGGTGGGATGTGAAACAGCTTCCTTCCTAAAATTGACACAGTTCTTTCAAATGGGCAATTAGAGGGGATTAGCTTACACAAGAGTCTGGCAATTTTATCATCATGTATTTCTACACACTCAAGCTGATTTCTTAACTGATTTAATAGACTGTTATACAGTGGAGCTTGATTTGATAAATGCATAAAATACCCTTAAGCTAATTTGTGACTTCTATAAAATGCCAACTATTTATCAAGATAAACATCGTATAATTACCAAACTATTTTTTTCCTTTTTAAAAATCAATTTTCAATCCAGTAAGATTGCTGAGGGACAAAAATTGCTAGTTAGTTAAGACTAAGAACTGTTGAAAAATCAGTGAGTACATCTACGATGTCGAATATCAAAAGCTTTTCTTACCTCGGTAAACACGCAAAAGGTAAGTCATTGTCTCTAAAGGTTTTAATCCAAAATCTATAGGACTTACGCAAGCACCCTCTCGAACTCTTATAACTTCGTGTTCTACCCTGCGGGAAGCCGCTATCGCGTCTACGTTTTTTCCTAATTTTACGTAAGTCCTACAAAATCTAAAATTCGTATGACTCCTCATTCAACACACCGTATACTACGGATACATTCTGTCTGTAGCTTTATATGAGCTTGTGCATCAATCCCTTTTGTCCCAGACCAGAAAACCCACAAAATGATAATTATCGCTTTTGTCAAAGTTGTGGTTCTCAGTTGCTTGTAGACAACCGCTACCGCATCATGCGGCTTTTAAGTGACAAAACCAGCTTTGGCAAAATTTATGAGGTCTATTCAGGGAGTACACCAAAAATTCTCAAAGTTCTGAAAGAACATCTTAACAACCACAGCAAAGCAGTGGAACTTTTTCAAAAAGAAGCAAATGTTTTGAGTCAATTAAATCATCCTGGAATTCCTAAAGTTGATAGCTATTTTCAATATCAAACTAATAGTGGTTTGATATTGCATTGTTTGGTAATGGAAAAAATTGATGGTGTTAATTTAGAACAATGGCTACAACAACAAGATAATCAACCTATTTCAGAAAAACAGGCGATCGCCTGGCTAAAACAATTAGCAGAAATCTTAAATATAGTACACTCTCATGGATGGTTTCATCGAGATATTAAACCAGCAAATATAATGCTGAAAAACACCGGAGAATTAGTCTTAATTGATTTTGGGACTGCAAGAGATTCAACACATACTTATTTAGCTAAATTAGGCATAGGCAACCAAATTACTGCTGTATTTTCAGCAGGTTACACTGCACCAGAACAAGCCAGTGGTCAAGCTGTACCACAATCAGATTTCTTTTCTTTAGGTAGGACTTTTGTTTATGTATTAACTGGCCAGTATCCACTCAAATTTTACGATGTGCGTAATGATGCGTTAAACTGGCGACAATCAGCAAATATTTCTCCAAAATTTGCCGATTTTATTGATAATTTGATGGCGAGGAAATCAGCAGATAGACCACAAAATATTCAAATGCTATTACAACAACTGTCGCAAGTTGAACAAGCATTGACACCTAAAACTGCTCCAGAATCGCAGAAATTGTCTTTAGGAATTATAGCTGGAATAATTTTATTAGTTGGTGGAAGTTTAGGTTATGGGTTATCTCATTTATCTAAATTTATACATCTAAACTCTAATTCAATAGAGCAAATTCAATTAACTCAAACTCTGACAGGACATAACAATAATGTTAAGTCTTTGGCGATTACACCAGATGGTCAAACTTTAGTAAGTGGCAGCAGTGACCAAACTATCAAAGTTTGGAATTTAGCAAATGGCAGTTTAATTGGTACACTTTTAAGTCATAGTAGTGGAGTTATTTCTGTTGCTATTAGTTCCGATGGTCAAACTTTAGCGAGTAGTAGTAATGACCAAACTATCAAAATCTGGAATTTAAAAACTAGGGCATTAATTCGGACTTTGCGAGGTCATGAAGGTGCTGTTTGGTCGGTAGCTATTAGTCCTGATGGTCAAACTTTAGTCAGTGCTAGTGGCGATAAAACTATCAAAATCTGGAATTTAGTAACTGGTAATTTAATTCGCACTTTGACAGGTCATACAACTTCTGTTTGGGCTGTGGCAATTAGTCCTGATGGGCAGATAATAGTGAGTGGCAGTAATGATAAAACTATTAAAATCTGGAATTTCAAAACCGGAGAATTAATTCGCACTCTAGCAGGTCATGATGATACCATTGTTTCTTTAGCTATTAGCCCCAATAGTCAAACTTTAGCTAGTAGTAGTTATGATAAAACTATCAAAATCTGGAATTTAGCCACAGGTAAGTTAATTCGGACATTGACAGATAATAACAATGAAGTTTTTGCCGTTGCTATCAGCCAAGATGGTAAAACTTTAGCTAGTGGTAATGGTGATGCAACTATCAAACTTTGGAATTTGCAGGATGGTAGTTTAATAAAAACTCTTATGGGTCACGCCAATACTGTGTATTCTGTAGTTTTTAGTCCTGATTCACAAAAATTAGTTAGTGGTAGTTCTGACAGAACTATTAAGCTTTGGCAAATTTCTCGTTAATCTAATTACAGCCAATCAAGAGTGAATCAATTGTATATATAGTTTTTATTTGTAAAACAATCCATAAATTTATCTCCAAAAGCCTATTGAATTTTTTTGGTTTATATCTCAGTAATCAAAAAATAAATATTGATATTTATACAATCTAGGAACCGGATTTAAAAAATATATTTTGTAGTCTATTTGAATTTCGTGTTAAGGTAGAAGATGAGAATAAAAAATAATCAAATAAAATACAACTATAAAAATTAAAAATTTTCTTAGTTAAGCATGTGATGTCATATATTTATGGAATCTAATAAGTACAAACTTGAATACAAGTTTCATTCAATCACTATTGAAGAGGAATCATTAAGCCGAAAAGCTTATTTTTATAAGATTTCTGGCGAATTGTGTCATAATAGTGGGTTTGTTGATTCGATTTCTGAGGCAGAACAAGAAGCCAAAGATAAAATCGACGAGAAATTTAATCAGATAGATAAAAAAGCTGCCTTACACAGATATTGTGTCATGCGTGATTTTGAAAGCTTTGTTGAGTTGCTAAATCAGCAAAAGGACATTTCTAAAGAACTTGCTTATCAAGTAGCGTCACAGCTTGCTTTAGCTTCCACTTTAAAATATTTTACGAAAGAAGCCCTCAAGATTGATGTCAATGGCTTAGGTTCAGTAGAGGATATTAGAACGAGCAACACAGATAACTTGCAATAAGCTGATATTTTAGCAGAAAATTGTAGCATCAGTTAAATATTGCCTATTTTCAAATTAGTAATTAGTTAGGGGGAATAAATATCTCAATTTGCATGTGTAACCAAGAGATTACATAACAACAGCTAATAAAGATGACAGACGATAAAGAACAAGAACTAGTGTTAAGTCAAAGTCACATGAGTCTGGAGGTCAAGCAACTTATCAAAATGTATGCTGCTGTTAACAACTGTACACAAATTGAAATGTTAGAGCGCATTGTTTTGGAGTGGAACGCACAACAAAGCCGCACTGAACGACCACCAGGTGACGAAGATGAGTAGCTTTTTTATGTAAACTTGGATGTAACGGGACAATATCTGCAAAAGTAGACAGACTAGTATTGTGACAGTATTGCCAGCAAGATAATTACCAAATGTAGCAGCGATCGCTCCTTAAATATCGCTACATTTAATCTAATTTATCTTAATTCAACATCTTGTTCAAAAACCAAGATACAATCATCTACTGTTTTTTTGTATTGGAAACCATAATCTAATAGAGCTTTTTTCAAAGTTTGTACTTCTGATTCTGTCAGCGTTTTTGTATTTGATTCAATCTCAATAGCTTCCTTGTTAACTGTAAAATTCAAACAGGTTTTAAATTGCTGATAATCCCAGTTTAACTTCCTGGCTACATTTAACTCAATAGCTGCTAATGTATTAGCAAATTTTGGCTCAAGCATAATTATATTATTTACTGTGTCTTCTATATTTTAACAATTACCCAACCAGAAAATACTTAAATTAAACATTAATTGATAGAGTTAAAATAACTGCAAAATGTTTGACATTACACTTACTCAATTTCTTGCTTAATTTGCAAACAAACAATTAATTAGAAAATAAGAGTTAATCAATAGATAATACTGTGATATAGGCGGGTTTTATATGGAAATTTAGCCTGAGCAATCATCAATAAATTAACAGACTGGTGCTATTTCTGGAACAGTCAAGATTTTCTGCCAGATGACCGACGAAGGATAGATAGCACTGTGCTATCTTAGTAGTACTTGCAAGAAAAAGTGTTGAATAATAAAGAGGAAACAATTATCGTAGTCCAAAAACAACTAATTAACTCGCAAATCAAGTCACCTCAAGTCTTCTTGATTGACCATGAGAATAATAATCGTGGTTTATTAGATACCTATGAAGCTCTACAATTAGCTGAAAGCTTAGACCTTGACCTAGTTGTAGTTTCCCAAAACGAAAATATTCCAGTAGCAAAAATCCTCAACTACGGAAAGCTTCAATACCAAAAGAAAAAACGCCAGGGACAGAGTGCTAGACCCACTGTGAAAGAAGTTCGCTTTCGTCCAAATGTTGGCACTGGTGATTATAATTTACGTATTAATCAGGCACTTCAGTGGTTGAATAAAGGCGATTCAGTAAAATTTGCTATTCGTTTACGAGGTCGGGAAAATCAATATCGCCAACAAGCAGGAGAAATGCTTGACCGCATTGTGTCCGATTTAGGACAGGTAGGGAAAGTGCAGTCGCTTGATAAACGCGCACTGATTGTTCAAATTATGCCTGCATAAATAAAATATTGGCAGCACTCTTTGGTTCGTTGAGAGTGCTGTTCATTTTTTTAAATTTTTATTTGATTAGAGATAAAAAATCAATAATGTGTGATGTTCTGTCTGTACTGAAAAGATTAATTTTTCAACATCACAGCATTTAAAGTATAGTTTTTATAGCTATCTGCTTAAGTTTAATACTGGAAAATAAAATAATGTCTACTGAAATAGTTGCTTACATTGAAGAAACAGAATTTGATACTCTTTTAAAGCAAGAAAAAGTTTTTGTTGTAGATTTTACGGCTAGTTGGTGTGGACCTTGTCGTTTAGTGAGTCCCTTAATGGAACAATTAGCTAATGAATACAAAGACCGCGTTAAGGTTGTGAAAGTAGATGTGGACAACAACAAGCCAATATTCAAAAAATTTGGACTTCGCAGTATTCCAGCCGTTTTGTTTTTTAAAGATGGTGAGTTATCAGAAAAAATTGTTGGAGTTTCTGCGTATGAGCAGTTCAGTAATGCTGTTGAAAAGCTACTTTAGTGGTAAATAACTTCTAGTGTGAAAGCAATACATGGAAAATCAAGTTTCCATGTATAACTAAAAGCAGGATAAGAAATTTAAAGACTGATTTGTTGGTTAACAGTCAAGAAAAAGTTTCTTGATGTTGGTTTATCGCTAAAAAGTTAGCATTATTGCTACTTGTAGTCTTATGGAGCAGTAAGTATCATAATGTCTTGAATACTGCTGACACAAGATTTGATGTGAGAACGGATAGCTTGCTCGTAAACTGCGGTTTGCTGTGTTCGTATTCCTACAGCCTGATATATCAACTTAATTTCGGGAAATTCACCCCAGTACATCAAAAAAATATCTTTAGCAGGAGTAGTAATTTCATAATTGTTCTCTTGCCTTTTTTTTCTTAGCTTACAATTATTTAGTTGTAATTTCAGCCTCAATAATTTTTCAAATTCGGGAATTATATTTGAAGTAGTTTCCATACTTGATCCACCTTGGAATGGTTTACTAGAAATAACATTCTTGTTTGATATGACTAAGTATGGCACTGATGATACCTAATATTAAAACTAGTCATATCAGAGTTTTTAATTACATGGTATTTTATGAGGAAATTTGCTGAGACAACATATCTATCAAAACTACCTTCTCAAGTATTCATCAGGGTAGGTAGTAGGAAGTAGATTTGTTGGTAATTCATGTAGCACTGCTACACAGCACAAAATCAATAAAAAGCTTCTATTTTGTGTCGAAAAGCAATCAAAGCGTGCTTACCCTGCTCTTGTTTTAACGCACTCAGGATAACATCAGATTCTTCTAATGAAACTATTGTCTTGATTTGAATATTAGTGTTGTAGCCGGCTAAGTCTGCCAAGCGTCTTCCGTGACCGCCTTCACCCTGCACTTGACTAATGGTGTAACCGCTAACATTATGGCTTTTTAGAAGCTTAATGATACGGTCTTTCAGCACTGTTTCACCAATAATTGTGATTAAAACAGCAGATTCTAGGATAGTACCTGAGTCTGACATGGAGAACTCCAGAGATGCGATTTGGCCTGGTAAAGCTTAGGTTTTGCAGTCTAATGCCAATTTTGATTAAAAAGGCTTAAGCATTCCTGCCTAAGCCGTACTAAATGCAATTAATGTCCAGGATTAATGAATTTAGCTGCAAGAACTAAATTGAGAAAGCTTAATAGCGGTTACGTCCACCGTAGTTTCCTCGGCTACCACCGAAGGAACCTCTATCTTCTCTGGGTTTAGCCTTATTAACTTTGAGGTCACGTCCCATCCACTCAGCACCATCAAGTGCTTCAATTGCAGCTGTTTCTTCTGCATCTGTACCCATTTCCACAAAACCGAAGCCGCGTAAACGGCCTGTTTCACGGTCGGTAGGTAGCTGAACTCGCTTTACAGAACCATATTCTGCAAACACGGCATTCAGGCTATCTTCTGTAACTTCATAAGAAAGATTGCCTACATAAACTGACATAGATTGTCTCCGAAAACATAAGGGTGTAGAGATTTAAGTTTCGGAGAAAAGTCTGTAAATACCAAAAGGAAAAAGCCCGTCAATACTAAAAACAAACGCGGTCGCCGAATTAACTCTCACTTACTAGTATGACATAGCCAGCTATGATCACCGAAAAGTGGCAAAAACCGTTATATAAAGTTATGTGAGCAATTGATAGCTAAGTGTATGGTAGGGCATAAGAAAGTAGGGAGTAAATTTTTTTACAACTGCTAAACAGACTACATATCAAACTCTTCAGGCTTACTCTTGGTGGGCGCAGGCTTTCGCAGTACCATATAAGCGCCAAGCTAACGCTGCAAAGGTAGATTTGCAATGATGCCTGTACGTCACACTTTAGTGAAATCTGATATTGAACTGTCTTATTTAGAGTGGAATCAAGGTCAAGAACCTTTGCTGTTACTACATGGGTTAGGCGACCATGCGCTTGTTTGGTCTAGCTTGGGAGAATATTTGGCAACAGATTATCATATAGTTGCGCCAGATATGCGGGGTCATGGTGAAAGTACCAAGCCAGATCAAGATTATAGCTTTGAAAGTGCGATCACTGACCTCGAAGCCCTGATGGATAAATTAGGATGGTCTTCTGCCCATGTTGTCAGTCATTCGTGGACAGGTAAATTAGCTGTCATCTGGGCGAGAGAAAACCCTAAACGGGTGCGGAGTATGGTGTTAGTTGACCCCATCTTCATCTGGAAGATGCCGGAATTTTTGAAAGCGACATTTCCCTTTTTGTACCGCTTTTTATCTTTTCTCAAAGGGATGGGGCCATTTGCTAGTTACGCAGAAGCCGAACAAGTAGCCCGTCAATTAAATCAGTATCAAGGATGGAGTGAGCTACAACAGCAGGTGTTTAAAACGGGAATTGAACAAAAGCCTGATGGTAGTTGGGGTAGCAAGTTCACGATAGCCGCCCGTGATGGCATTTTTGAAGATGTAATGCGCGTCCCTGGGTTTACTATCCCCATCGATACACCTGCTTTATTTGTCAAGTCTGATAAAGGTTTGAACCGTCAAGAGTGGCAACTTAAACCCTACAAAACCAATCTGAAAAATTTACGGTTGTGTCAAGTTCCTGGCAACCACTGGCCTTTTTTGACGGAACCTGAGACATTTAACCGGACTGTGGCTGCTTTTTTAGCAGAATGTAAATGAGTTAAGAGTCAATAGTCATTGGTCAATGGTCATTTGTCCATAGTCAAAAATATCTGGACTGTTGACTGTTGACTGTTAACTGTTAACTGTTAACTGACCATGAGCTTTTGTATAAATCCAGTTTGTCCCAAACCAGATAATCAAGCTAACGATAAAAGCCGCTTCTGTCAAAGTTGCGGTTCTTCATTAGAATTACCAGGACATTACCGCGTCATCCGCTTATTAAGTGACAAAACTGGTTTTGGTAAAGTTTACGAAGCATATACCCAAAACACACCAAAAATCCTCAAGGTGCTGCGAGAGGATTTAGCAGATGATGTAGAAGCAGTGGTCATTTTTCGACGAGAAGCTGCGGTGTTAGGCAAACTGCATCATCCGGGTATTCCTAAAGTTGATGGTTATTTCCAGTATCAAACGCGAACTGGTTTGATATTGCACTGCATTGTGATGGAAAAAATCGTCGGGGTGGACTTAGAAAAATGGATGAACCAACACCAATATCTTCCCATTTCGCCAACACAAGCGATCGCCTGGTTGCAGCAATTAGCAGAAATTTTAAATTTGGTGCATCACAAACAACATTTGCATCAAGATATTAAGCCATCAAATATTATCCTGCGTCCGAATGGACAATTAGTTTTAGTTGATTTTGGTACATCTAAAGAAGTCTCTAAGCAGTATTTTGCCCAATTTAATCATCATGATGGTATGACATCAATTATTTCATCGGGCTATGGTGCGTTAGAACAAATGCAAGGTAAATCTGTAGCGCAATCAGATTTTTTTGCCTTGGGGCGCACCTTTGTATTTTTATTGACAGGGCGACATCCTTTAGATGTTTATGATGCTCGTAATAATTTGCTGTACTGGCGCAATTTTGCCACTCATGTTTCGCCATCTTTGTTAGATTTAATTGACTGGTTAATGGCAACTGAGATAGACAAACGTCCAAACAATGCTCAAGAAATATTGCAGCGTTTGGGGGAAATTGAACAGCAACAAACTAAATCCAATATAGAAGCAAATTCTCCAATAGTACCACCAGAACCAACAATTGCTAAAACAGAATTAGGGCAGAAAATCCCGTTAATGGCTTTTTTTGCGGCATTAATAGCATCATTGGGTGTACTGGGGATTTTAGCATTGGGAATGCGATCGCCTCATTTCACTTCCCTAATTACCAATACACAAGCCGCCGACACCAAAGGAACAATTGATTTTTTTTATTATCAAGAAGGTAAAGATAATCAAGGTAAAACAGCAGAATTTAGTATTGCCATCTTATCTACTGAATATAAATGGCTAGCAAATAGTAATTTTCAAATTAAATATCAAGATAAAATTGTTAGTCTGGATTTTTTAAAGTTAAACTTAGAACAACAAAGCATCCAAAAAATCATGGAATATCCTACAGAAATTATTTCTGTAGGTACTGCTAATTGTGAAGGCAATCTAGCCGTAACGCAACGTCTGAGTTTAGAACGTGCCAAACAAATACAAACTTTAGCGAAAAAATTATTTAGTACTACATCTAGTATTAAACGTTATCGCTTATTAAATTTAGGGCAATTTCAACGGAAGAATTGCCAACCCAATCAAGAGTTAACGACTTATCAAAAAAGTGTATTCATTATTGGCGTGAGAAAAAAATCCAAGGGTGTAATTTTAGATGAAGCCCTACGAGATAGGTTAGTCAATAAACCATTCGCCGATTTTCGATTAGAAGATTACTCTTTAGGTTCAGCAGATAAATTCGCCACCATCGCAGAACCCATTATCTTACCTATCAAAAAATGACTAATTTTGCATTTCTACAGGAATTTTAATCATAAATTCTGCACCTTGACCTGGAATAGATTTAAAACTAATATCTCCTCTATGTTTTTCAACTATAATTTGATAGCTAATTGATAAACCCATCCCAGTGCCTTTACCGATAGGTTTGGTTGTAAAAAATGGATCAAATAACTTAGAATTTGCTTGTTCATTAATGCCTACACCATTATCAGCAATACTAATCATCACCCATTGGTCATCTATTAATTTTGTGTGGATACAAATTGTCGGTAATGAATAATTGTTTTTTTCTCCTTGATTTGTCATTGCCCATAAAGCATGACTTTCACTTAAAGAATCAATAGCGTTATTCAAAATATTCATAAAAACTTGATTTAATTCACAGGGATAACATTCGACCAAGGGTAATTCGCCATATTCTTTAATAATTTTAATTTCGGGTTGTTCTGGTCTAGCTTGTAAGTAGCAATCCAGTAATAGTAAAGTGCTATTTAGGCTTTCGTGAATATCAATTTTTTTAATTTCGGCTTCATGTAAGCGAGAAAAAGTGCGTAATGACTGGACAATTTTACTAATACGTTCTGTTCCCACAGCCATAGAGTCAATAATTTTATTTAAATCTTGAATCAAAAAATTTATTTCATTTTCGGCTAGTAACTCCTGCACTGCTGGGGGCGGATTTAAAATATTTTCTTGATAAGTTTGAATGATTTGCAGTAAAGTTTCGGTGTATTCTTTCACATAAGTTAAATTGCCCGAAATGAAATTTACAGGATTATTAATTTCATGAGCAATACCAGCAACTAATTGTCCTAAGCTAGACATTTTTTCTGTATTTACTAGCTGAGTTTGGGTTTTTTGCAGTGTATCTAATGTTTGCAAAAGATTAGTATTGGTTTTTTCTAGGCGGTCTGATTGAATAATCGCAGATTGCTCAGATACATCTAATAACTGAGTGAGTGTCGCAATGGTTGAATTAAGACGCTGAAGTTTGTCATCATTAATTCTGATGATACTTTTATGATGAGATACAGATGATTGCTCATTATTAAAGATTTTCTCATCATCAAAAGGTAAGATGCACATCTTAATATTTAAGGCCAGTGGACGCAACAAATTAACAATACTGTAGGAAACTTTGACTTTTAAAAACATGATGATGGCAAACATATTACCAGAAGGTAATAAGCCACCAAAGCCAAGTACTGATTTAACATTAAACGGAATTACAAATGATTTCTGGTCAGGAATATAAGGACTATTTAAAGCATCGGGAATATAAAAAACGTTATACATTTTTTGTTCTAAGTCAGTAATTAAATTAGGGTCTGGACTGATTAAGTTCCCAATGTCTAATCCTAGTTGCTTAATTAGTTGAGATATCATAGGAATTCGAGAAATTGCTGCTTCATCTAATAAAGGAATTGCCTGATGTTTTGCAGATTGGTGGCGGGAATTCCACGCTGGTAATTCTCCAAGAGTGGCGAGTAAGGTCAAACATTTGAGATTAGCTGATAAAATCTTCTCCTGGGAAATACTCTGTACGTATGTTTGTAAATCTGTTGGTAAATTTCCGTAAGAATGGGTTTTAAATAACCGAATAAGTACGCAAGCATTTTCCCCAGTTGTTTGATCGATTAAATGCTGATATAGATATTGAATGATTTGATTACCTGCATCTTCCATGCTGTTAGCTTTAGTTCCTAAATTACGTAAAGCTAACCCACACTCTGCCATGTCTCTGAGAGTAAATTGCTGCAAATCGTACATGAAATATATCTCCTAAGATAATTGAGTAAATATTTTTAGTCCTCGTTTTGCCGTAGAAAAAACAGCTATTCTTGTTATAATATAGACATAAAAAAATTAAGTATTAGTTGGATAGGTCTTCAATAAGGCTTATTGAAACAGATACTAGATATAAAGCTTATGTAATTTTTATTGTTTTATCTGAGGAATTAATTAAGATATTCAAGACACAAAAATCTTGTTTTCTTTTGTGTTGAAATAAGACTCTTGTTAAGTGCTTCTCTTCTATAGCAGTTCTTGATTGGGCTAGATATAAAAGTTACCAATTATGCTAAAAAAGCAAATTTATCAACATATTGATATGTGAGGTTTATATCTGATGTGTTGATGAATAACAACGCCATCAATTTCTTTGCTTACTGCTGGAATATAAGTTGTATATTATTTATGGTGGTCATACTTGATTTACTACCTTCAATGTATGTATTCCAGTACAAATCCTCAAGATTGGTCATGGCCGTTCTGGCCTGTTGTTCCGCTTTATCCCTACAAGAGCCGGCGGACGCTTTGCCAAGAAATAGTTAAAAACACGATTTGGACATTCGACCAAATGCACGGTATTCTCTACACTATCGTGCCAATTCGGATGACTGTAATTAAGCTGACAGGTGGCGGTTTGCTGGTTTATGCACCTGTCGCGCCAACGGCTGAATGCGTCCGTATGGTGAAGGAGTTGGTCGCCCAGCACGGTGAGGTAAAGTATATTATCTTACCCACGAGTTCTGGTCTGGAACACAAGGTTTTTGTCGGCCCCTTTGCTAGATGTTTTCCCCAAGCACAGGTGTTTGTCGCCCCACACCAATGGAGTTTTCCGTTTAACTTACCTCTGAGTTGGCTAGGTTTTCCGCAAGCACGAACTCAGGAATTGCCGGAAAATTCGCGGCTTGCGCCGTTTGCTGAGGATTTTGAGTATGAAGTGTTAGATATTAATTTGGGACGCGGTTCTTTTGTGGAAGTGGCATTTTTTCACAAGCGATCGCACACCCTACTCTTAACTGATACGATCCTATCTATAACCCCAGACCCACCACCCATCTTTCAATTAGATCCCTATCCCTTACTATTCCACGCCAGGGAAAATGCACTCCAGCCCATAGCAGATACCGAAGCAACCCGCCGTCAAGGATGGCAACGTATTTGTTTATTTGCGATTTATTTTCGTCCTAGTACGCTGCAAGTAACTGGACTCAAAGAAAGTTTCAGCGATGCCTTCAAAGCACCAGACCACTCTCGCAAAGCTTACTTTGGGTTGTACCCATTTCGGTGGCAACAAAACTGGCAAGATTCATTTGCTACATTGAGTGGTTATGGTCGTCCATTTGTTGCCCCAATTCTGCAAACTTTGATTCTCCCCCAAGGGCCAACACAAACCCTAGACTGGGCAGATAAAGTTGCCCATTGGGATTTTCATCAAATTATTCCCTGTCATTTTGATGCACCGATTTCTGTCACTCCCTATCAATTTCGGCAAGCATTTAGCTTCTTAGAAAAGCAACCATCTGCTAGTAGAAACACTCAAACTTTGTTAGAAGCAGACTGTAAATTTATCCAGGAACTAGAAGCTTATTTACTTAAGCGCGGGATTGCTACTCCACCTAAAGAAAAAGTTTGATGTTGCCATATCATGTTGATTTTTTACCCTCCGCAACCATCTGGACTAGTAACCCTCCCATAAAATCTAAAAACTGATCGAGCAAAGTGCCAATAATACCAATGTAAATTCCCGCCTGGATAATGTAATTGACATTGCCAGCTTTATAAGCTTCCCAAATCACAAAACCCAATCCTCTTGGGCCTATCAACATCTCAATGGCAATCACTGTAAACCATGCTACCCAAAGACCTACTTTCAGCGCATGAAATATATGAAAAATTGCGGCTCGAAAGTTATTATTTTGCCTGCGAAAATGTTGTAATCCAATTGCCACATTAATAATCATTGTCCATAGGGTAGCTAAAAATATCACAACAATAGTTGCAGGCTCACTGTCTTGAAACGTGATTAAAGCAATCGGTAACAATACTACAGGCGGAATACTATTGGGTATCTGAAATATCCTTCTTAAAATTTGGTAAATTGTGCCATTTATCCCCACAAAATATCCAATAAAACTGCCGAATATGGCAGCAGGAATGTAACCTACAAACAATTTTTGTAAGCTGGCTAAAAAATCTAAAAATATAGTCTGTTCCATGCCTCAGTGTTTATTTGGAACGCCTAAATTTTACTGTGGCAATCAACAAAAAACAGTCAATAGATAACCTAAAACAATATGTGACAGTTTCCTGAAATTCTAAGCTAACAGAATTTAAAAGCCTGAACTCAAAACTAAATAAAATCTCAACAATTGTGGCGAGAGCCTCCATAGCTTACACAACTGACATCCATTGGCACAATGATTACCATCAATTCAAACTCTAGAACACCGGACTCATACCAATTGAATGTGAAGTTGTACATATTTTGATCTCCCTAAATCCACGCCACTTGCTACAACGGAGGCAACCTCCGCAACGCAGTGGCTCCCCTTCAAAAGGGGGACTTTGATTCTTGTTCCCCCTTAAAAAAGAGGGGTTAGGGGGGATCGAATTCTATGCAGCTTTATCAAAAATTGGTATAAGACCGTAATTCTCAATTTACAGTCGAGAAAATCTGACTCAGTAACTTTTAGCAAAGTTATCAAAGTTTTGAGTGTTATTTTTGACTGAGAACATTGCAGTTTTTCAAGCATGTGCCAAAATAATTAGCACATATGTAATCAACCACATCATTTTGTTTGCTCAATGTGGTTTTAGGTATTTTATCAGGGCTTCAGCACGAAAATTAATTGCGGACAATGAGTGTAAGCATTTTACGTACTTACACTCAATATGGCATCCCTATACTTAGAATAACCGTGATTTTTCGGTTCGCTGACTAATGATTTTTATGTTTAAACGCAACTTAGCTAAAGTTGATTTGCGATCGTAACTTGACTGATTAAATTAAAGCTTAAAAATGAACGCACCATTACCTGCTAACGAAACCCAAAGAATAGAATCACTTTTAGAATATAAAATTCTTGATACACCGTCAGAAGATGCCTTTGACGATCTCACTCGTCTTGCATCGTATATTTGTGGTACTCCAATTGCTTTAATTACCCTAGTTGATCAAAACCGTCAGTGGTTTAAGTCAAATTTTGGGTTAGATGCCCTAGAAACGCCAAGAAATGTGGCCTTTTGCGCCCATGCTATTCTCAAATCTGATGTTTTAATCGTACCGGATGCTAGGCTAGACGATCGCTTTGCTAAAAATCCACTAGTAACTGCCGATCCCAATATTCGATTTTACGCTGGTGTACCGCTAGTCAACCCGGAAGGATATGCTTTAGGAACACTATGTGTAATTGATCGTATCCCACGCAATTTATTACCTGAACAAGTTGAGGCGTTGCGAATTTTAGGTCGCCAAGTAATCAAGCAAATGGAACTGCGGCGAAATTTGACTAGTTTGGTTTTAGTAACTAAGGAACGCCAAAAAACTCAGAAAGTACGTAAACAATTTTTTAAAATGCTGGCTGGAGGTTTTGGATTAGCATCAGTAATTTTGCTGCTCATTGGTGTACTCTCTTCTCAAAGCATAGTAGTTTTAATTCAGACGAATAATCAAGCGAAAAAAACTCAGCAGAGAATTAATAATTTAGAATCATTACTATCGCAGATTAAGGATGCAGAAACAGCACAAAATAGTTACATCCAAACCGGACAAGATACTTATCTTAAACCTTATCAATTAGCAGTCAAAAACATCAATAAAAAATTTAATAGGCTGACAAATTTAGTCCTACCTCAGTCACCACAACAAACACAAATTAGCCAACTCAAACCTTTATTATTAGCTAAACTTGAGCAACTCCAGCAAACTGTTGATTTGCGGCAAAATCAAGGTTTAGCAGCTGCGTTAAAGTTAGATAATCCCAATAAAAATCAAATGATCATGGATAAAATTAACCAAATTATCCATGAAATGCAAGCAGCCGATAAAGAACAGCTACAGCAGCAATTACAAGCAGCCAAAGCCAGTGCGAAAAATACAATTTTAATTTTAGCGATCGCCATTGGTTTTAGTTGTGTAATTTTAGCGATTCTTTACTACCTAATTTATGGTGAAGTAACAGGTCGCAATGCCATCGAAGATATTCTAAATGAAGAGCGTAACTTTATTGCTGCTGTATTAGATACAGTCAGTACTTTAGTTATAGTACTGGATTCTCAAGGTAAAATTGTGCGCTTTAATCAAGCCTGCGAACAAATAACAGGTTACTCGTTTGATGAAGTCAGAGGTAGATATGTTTGGAATTTATTTTTAATTCCTGAAGAAATCGAACCAGTAAAAGCAGTTTTTACCAAGTTACAAGCTGGTGAAACTATTGCTAGTTATTCCGATTACGAAAACTATTGGATAACTAAAGATGGTAGACACAGATTAATTTCCTGGACAAACACTATTCTCCGAGACTATGAAGGCTCAGTTGAATATGTAATTAGTACCGGAATTGATATTACAGAACGCAAACAAGCAGAGTCAGAATTACAACGCCAAAATTTGCGATCGCATTTATTCACGGAAATTACCCTCAAGATTCGACAATCTTTGCAAATTGAAGAGATTCTGCAAGTCACTGTTCAAGAAGTGCAGAAGATTTTGCAAACCGATCGCGTGTTGATTTATCAATTATTGTCAAATGATTCGGGCAATATTCTCATTGAAGCAGTAATTCCTGGCTGTCCGGCAATTAAAGGTCAAAAAATTGCCGAGGATTACTTACAAACTGAATATCAACAACAGCATTTTCTGCAAAAATATCGGCTCAAGCAAATTGATTTCAATACCAGCCTCGACTTGTTAGAAATGCAGCAAAGTCACCTCGAATTACTACAAAAACTTGAGGTTAAAGCTAATTTAGTGATCCCGATTTTGATTAAAGATGAACTTTGTGGTTTGTTAATTGTTCATCAGTGTGCGAATCCTCGCCAATGGTCAAGTTTTGAAACTCATCTTTTACGCCAAATCGCCGATCAAGTTGGCATCGCCATCGCGCAAGCACAACTTTTAGAAGTCGAGACGCGACAGCGACAAGAATTAGAAATAGCGCGTCGTCAAGCAGAATTAGCTTCTCAAGCTAAAAGTGCTTTTTTAGCCAATATGAGCCATGAAATTCGCACACCCATGAATGCTGTATTGGCCATGACTAGCTTAATGTTAGAAACTCCCCTAAATCGAGAGCAGTTAGACTATATCGAAACCATTCAAGTTAGTGGTAATGCGCTTTTAAGCCTAATTAATGAAATTTTGGATTTGTCTAAACTTGAGGCTGGAGAAATGGCTCTCGAAACCTTAGATTTTGACTTATCCATCTGTATAGAAGAAGTTGTGGAATTGCTAGCTCCCCAAGCCCATAAACAAGGATTGGAAATGTTAGCAATAGTTGATCATAATGTGCCTGTTCATCTAGTAGGAGATGCTAGCCGCTTGCGGCAAATCTTAATGAATTTGATTAGCAATGCCATCAAGTTTACGAGTGCCGGAGAAGTGTTAGTCGGTGTACAATTGTGTTCAGAAACTACAACTACAGCTACTATTCATTTTGCAGTCATCGATACTGGTCTTGGGATTACTTTAGAAGACCAACGCCGACTATTTACCCCATTTACGCAAGTAGATGCTTCCACCACACGTAAGTATGGCGGTACAGGTTTAGGACTAGCCATCTGTAAACAGCTAGTCACTTTGATGGGAGGAGAAATTGGCGTAGAAAGTCAATTAGCCGCAGGATCTAAGTTTTGGTTTGAAATCACTTTTGTCAAGCAACCGCAGCCTAAGGCTATTATGAGCGATCGCTCCATTCTCAGCGATCGTCGTCTGTTGATTGTAGATGACAACGCCACTAATTACCAAGTGATTTACCATCAAGCTACTCGCTGGGGAATGAGTGTCAATCAAGCTGACAGTATTGATTCAGCCATGAACGCGCTTTTAGAAGCCACTCAACAGACACAACCCTATGATGTTGTTTTAGTGAATATGCAGATGCCTAAAACTGATGGTATGGCTTTGGCAGAAACAATTCAGGCTAACTCTGGGATTACTAAAACTCCCTTGATTATGCTGACTTCTACTAATCAGCGCGATGAAATAGAACAAGGGCTAAAAATCGGATTTGCTGCTTATTTAGTCAAACCTATTAAACCATCCCGGCTCCTCGATACCATCATCAATGTTTTAGAAACTCATGCGCCAAGAAAACTAGCACAATTTAACGGCGCGAATCCGGAATTAGCTATTAATAATGTCGATTCTCGCCAAATTTATCCTGTGGCGATCGCTTCTCAACTGCGAATTCTTATTGCTGAAGATAATGTGATTAATCAAAAAGTGGCCTTAAAACAACTTCAAAGTCTTGGTTATAAAGCTGATATTGCCGCTAACGGTCAAGAAGTTTTACAACTATTAGAAAAAATCCCCTACGATCTCATCTTTATGGATTGTCAAATGCCTGTTCTTGACGGTTTAGAAACCACAAAAGCAATCCATCGCTGGGAAGAAAGTTCTTTCCCTAACTGTCGTCGTCCCATAGTAATTGCTATGACAGCTAATGCCATGATTCAAGATAGACAAATGTGTTTAGACGCAGGGATGGATGACTATCTGAGTAAACCTGTGATCAAAGAGCAATTAGCCAAGATGCTAGAACATTGGAGCCAAGTTATCTTAACTCAGCAACAAGGAAGTACAAGCCAAAAATATGATTTTAATTTAAATAGTTTACCAATTGATTGGAATCATTTGCATCAGTTAACTGAAAATGATGCTGAATTTGAAATTACATTATTAGAAATATATGTCAAAGATACCGAATCTCGCTTAACAGCAATCAAAGCAGCGATCGCCACTAACAACTTTCAACAAATGGTTTTAGAAGCGCATCAAATTAAAGGTGCTAGTGCCAATATTGGTGGCAAAGCCATGCAATTAGTTGCCGAGAAATTAGAAAAATTAGGTTGCCAAAATGAACGTCGAGGTACTACACAGTTAATTGCCGAATTAGAATATTTGATTAATCAAATTCAAATGTTTTTACGTCAAAAAAGTGAAAATTAAGAAAAAATTAATTTTTTCTCAACTACTCTTTTACTGGTGAATAATATTTGCGCATCAATAAACAGTAATTATCACTCGATATTTTTTCATAAGATAGTTTATCTGCCAGGGCTGACATAATTTTTAAACCACGCCCTCGGTCTCGCTCATTATTTTCTAGCTCATCTGTTATTTGCAGTTGTCTTTCTAAATCAAAGGCTCCTCCTTGAGATAAAATCCGAATTTCTATATATTCTGGTGAGCGTAACAATTCTATCTCAACAGGTGTTGTGGGCGGTAGATTTTTGTGAGCGTGTTCAACGATGTTAGCAAATCCTTCTATTAATAGTGTTTGACATTGCCACCAAACTTGTTTATCTGGTATTGGTGGTTGATTGATTTGTTCACACCAAATTAAAACATCAGACAAGGCAGTAATGCCTGTATTAACTTTGATATAAATTCTATTATCCACTTTTTATTTGCTAAAAGATTTAAGTTTAATCATAAAGTAAATCGAGTTTATTTAATTTGAGTATTTTCACTATACATTTATCCCTAAATTTTCAGTACTTTGAGATTAAGAAAATATGTAGATGTATTTTAATTATTAACTGACACTGTATGATTAAAATTCTTGTTATTGATGATGACCCAACAGTCCGAGCCGTACTCAAGAGAAATTTACAAAACCAAGGTTATGAAATAACTGTGGCTAGTAATGGTGAAGAAGGAATTATCCAAGCGAGAATGATCCGCCCTGCGCTAATTATTTGTGATTGGATCATGTCTCCATTAGATGGATTGGAAGTGTGTCGTCAAGTTAAAGCAGATCCAGAATTAGAAACTACTTTTTTTATTTTACTAACAGCTAAAGGTGCGGCTCCGGGAGAAGAAGAAGACAGAGTTAGAGGACTAGATGCTGGCGCAGATGAGTTTGTCTCTAAACCCATAGAAATGAGTGAATTAAAAGCGCGGGTGAGAGCAGGACTACGACTATATCAATTAAATCAAGATTTACAAAGCCAAAAGCAAGCTTTAGAAAACCTCAACCAAAATTTGCAAACTCAAAAACAAATTTTAGAAACTCAGTTGACAGAAGCTGCTGATTATGTGAAATCACTTTTACCTGCACCACTGACAGGAAAAGTCACCACCGAAGCATTATTTATTCCCTCAGCACAATTAGGAGGTGATTGCTTTGATTATTACTGGCTGGATGAAGACCATCTAGTGATTTATCTGTTAGATGTTTCCGGACATGGTGTAGGCTCTGCTTTGTTATCTATGTCAGTTTTAAATATTTTGCGATCGCAATCTCTACCAAACACTGATTTTGCTCAACCAAATGAAGTTTTGAAAGCGTTAAATAATGTCTTTCAAATGCAAAATCATAGTTCTAAATACTTCACAATTTGGTATGGAGTTTATCACCGCATTAAACATCAACTTGTTTATGCTAATGCAGGACATCCACCCGCAATCTTACTATCTGAAAAATCTCCCGAAAACATCCAGGTGCAAAGATTAAACTCTCTAGATTTACCTATTGGTTTTTTGCCTGATATTAATTTTTCTATTGCTGTTGTTGAGGTTGATGTTAACAGCACTCTCTACTTATTTAGTGATGGAGCTTATGAAATAAATCAAGCAAATCTTAATATGTTAGGGCTAGATGCTTTTATTGAGTTATTAACGAAATGCAATCAATTTCACAACTGTAAACTCCAGCAGATACTAGTGCAGGTGACAAATTTGAGTAATCAACCAACACTTGAAGATGACTTATCTTTGTTAAAAGTCAATTTTAATTAGGATGATTGCAAGTATCATCTTCATGCTTTTATACTTGATAAATTTTTAATTTAGCCATCCTATTTGATTTATAAATTAATCAAGTAAAAATAGTTGAGTAAGTTACTTTTTTTACGTTTCATTTAGGGCTGATATAATATTATTTTTAAAATCATTTATATCAGCAAAAATTTGAAATATTTTATTGACTTTTGTTAATTCAAACAACATTTTTACTTGCTCGCTAATAGAGCAAATAAATAATTGTGCATTAGCACCTCTGGCTAATTGCATAGCTGATACCAAAGAACCTAAGCCAGAACTATCAATAAATTTTACATGTTTCATATCAATCAATACAATATCTGCGCCACTCTCTAAAACATTACTAACTTCACGGCGCAATAAATTACCTCTAATGCCATCTAAAATACCGTCTAGTTCAATTACTGTTACTTTCGGACTCATAAAATTTCACCTACTGTTTGAGTAAATTTATCAACAATTTAGCAAAAAAATAATTTTTATTCAGGAGTAATATGAACTTACTTTAACATATTAAATTATGTTAATAGATGTCACTTACTTTTATATTTTGGCATTTAAAAAACTGAACTGCAAGTTATATTACTCATCGTTATTTTTTAGCAAAAATCAGTACTTTTTCTGTTTTCTGTTTTTTACTTACACCTATTTTCAAGTAAATAAACCAACTTTTTTGCATCACGCACTGGCTTGCTAGTGCTTTGGGCGACTCCGCAGACTTATTTGTTGAAAGCGTTCCCGCAGAGTAGCAACTGGCGCGCAAAGAAGAATGCAATAAGATGAAAACTGCTGTCATAAATAAATTAAAAACTCAAATCAACTAACTCCTTTGGCATTGCTGATTAGTGGGATGTTTTTTGTTTCGCGCAAAGGCGCAAAGGCGCGAAGAATCAATATTTTATTTTTGTTAAACATCTCAATTCATCCCGCATTTATGCAACGCCACTCCTTTAAATCTTGGATTCTGGTTGCCAAACAGCAGCACGGATAATAGCTGACAATAGTAACAAGTTATAAATAGCCCATACACTATTAATAACGTGAACACCAGGATTATTCAAATGACCAGTGCAAAAACGGTAAAGGCTCCACAACATTCCTAAAATCGTGAGGAGCAAGATAAATAATTGGGGCCAAACCAGCCGCAGATAAATCCCTGATTGTCGTTGTTTTGGTGTAACTTGAAAATTAATTTTTTGTCCGGTAAAAACACTCCAGACAGCTTGGATAAGTAAAGGAAATAAAGCAAGCGCATATTGTTCAGAACGCCAAATTTCTCCGGCATTAATTCCCCAAACCGCTGCTAGAAATGTCAAACGGTTCATAATAAATACCGGAAAAAAGTGTAAAGCAAAATCATAACCATAGGTTTTGACAGGCACAGTCCCTGTAAAAAAATAAATAATTGGGCAAGCAATAAACACAAGGGTTGCAAATCCCGAAAAGTAACTATACATCGTCTTAAAATAGTGTAGACGTTGCCAAAATGTTAATCCTGGTTTAGTTAAGGGATTTTCTCTAATCAGCACTTGGATAGTTCCTTGCGCCCAACGTAAGCGTTGCTTCAAAGTAGAACTGAGATCATCAGGTGCTAACCCTTCTGCCAAAAGTTCATGATGATAAATTGATTGCCAGCCAGCGCTATGTAAACGCATAGCTGTATTCATATCTTCTGTAATACTATTACTAGATACACCACCTACTAATTGAAATTCATCTAGACGTTTTTCATCTTTGCTAAACTCATCAGCAAAATATTGCAGCCCAACATTAATTAGTGCATCTCGCCGCAAAATAGCATTAGTGCCTGTATAAAAAGCGGCATTCATCCCATCTTTGCCTTGTTGCAATGGCCCATAAAACAAACTAGCTCGATGCCCAAAAGGATCGCCTGGCGGAATATTATAAAAATCTTGTGGTGTTTGTACAAAAGCAATGCGATTTTGCTCATATTTACCACTAAAAATATTGTAGGTGTAGAAATACGGTAAAACTCGCTGTAAAAATTGCGGTTTCGGAATATGGTCAGCATCTAAAGTCAGAATGAATTCTCCAGAGGTTTCACCAGAGAAAATTGCATAATTGAGATTTCCGGCTTTAGCGTGATGAGGGACTCCAACAGGTTTAGGACGCGCAATGTAACGCAATCTTGCTAATTCAGCTAATTCCAGTTCTTTTTGCTGAATTGCTGTTGCTAACGTGGCTTTTTCACTATTAAGTATTTCTGTGAGGTTTTGATATTGCGGATGTAACCAAAGAATCAATTGTTGTAAATTTGGCAACAATATTTCGGCAGTAGTTTTATCTTGATGTTCTACTGATTGAGATTCTTGTAACCATTGTTCGGTAGCTTGAGTATTATTTTGAAATGCTTCTAACTTTTGTAGGCGTTCTATTAAAACAGAAAGTTCAGCATCAGTACGATTTGCTTCTTGCTGTAGTAATGGTGATTGTAAATCTGCAATACATAAAGTTTCTGTCATGTTTCGCATCGCAGATGAATTACCATCATCTAGTACGTAAACGCGCAACTTTGTAGGTGGATAATTTATCGCTAAAGCTGCTTTAGCGGTTTGTTCCACAATTTCTGGTGGCTCATTGTAGCAGGTGATAAATATATCTACTGTGGGCCAGTCAGCTTTGAGTAACGGTGGCGTTAACTGGTCAAGCGACTTAATTTGTCGAGCTAAAGGTCGCCACAAGCCAATGACAAACATCAGTCCACCGATGTAACTATAAATTTCTGCTAGAAGCAATGGAATTGATAACCACAGTGCATCAAAGTTGATGGAATGAGTAATGCGCCATTGTAAATACCAGAAACCAAAAATTAAATTTATTTCTGCTAAATAACGAAATAGAAGTGTTCTTTTTTTGAGCGATGAGCGACTATTTCCTGAAAAGTTTGCTGAACTATCAATAACAGATACAGAGGTCATTTTAGTACCAAAAATAAAGTTAAGTCGAAAACATAAGGAAAAAGTTGTATCCTTTCCTGTTCCTGTTACTTATTTCAATACTATTGATAGAGTAGAAATTAAGTAGATGTCTCCTGTTTCACCTTGTCATTGCGATCGCAATGCTTCAGGCTCATAATTAAGTATTCCCTACTTCAATTCATCACTAACAGTCTATTTACGTTATGTAAGTGGAACTATCAAAGAATCAGCAATGATAAATAACTGCTAGTGAGGTCACGATTCTTTCTTGTTTCTTTTGCCTGGTTGTACTAGTTATTTTTGCCACTTGCTGTCCAGTAGCTACCATAACTATCAGAAATTAATTTGATTTTTGGTTGAGCAATTCTCGGCAAACCTCTACCAGAATCGCCTTGTCTGACAGCCTCCCACCAAGGTGATTTCATGGCGGTAGATGCAGAAATCAAAGGTTGATGATTCATCAGCTTGTAGAGCAAAGATTGTAAAATCATGCTGTTCGTGCTGCTGGTAAAACCTACGGCTGTTTTGCCTGTAGTTTCATAAAAGCCTTCATAAAAACCTGTGAGTGGATTATATAAGTCTGTTGTTCCTTGAAATAACTTTTGCGTGTATTCGTTATCTGGTAGTAACGCATGATAAGCAAAAGCAACAGCTGTACTTACCATCCTTCCTTGGGGGATAATCTGCCCATCGTCACCTACAGCTTCCCACGCTTTACCCTGGGCAGTAATAGCACTATGAACTGTATAAGGTTTACGGTCTATTAAGGTTGTCGCTGAGGCGGTTAAAGTTCCGGTACGCTGATAACGTGCTGTTTGTGCTTGAAAAATTGCTTCAAAAAACGATCGCATTTTCGGATCTAAGCCAAATTCCAAACCATAAAGTAGGAATGGATTGCTCACTGTATATTGATTCACTTTGGAGTTTGTATCTGTGCGATGGCGTTGGGTAGGTATTTTCACGCCCTCTACCACAGTGGTTTCATATTCACCGCCAATCGCCGAAGCCTCTACGTCAAATCCCCATAACTGAAAAGCTCGCGCGGCATATTCTTCATAACCCAAGCGCGTTTCCGGGTTAACACGGGTGAGATATCGCCCTTGTTGATCTTTGGTCACTGTCGCACTAGAAAGAATACCATCCCGCACTACTCGTAAGTATGACCAATCTAAGACTAATTGATCGACGGCTTGAGTATATTCAGGATGATAACTTTTTAAATTATATAGAGCTGCTAAGATTCTGCCTAAATCGAGGGCTGACCAACCATTACCTTCTAAAACTGGATTACCACCATAATCAATTGGTTGGAGCGATCGCGTATCATAACCTCGGTTGGGTAATTCGCCTGCAAATAACGGCAGTTTGCCTAAAGCTCCTAACAAATGGCGGGTACGTTGGTCAAATTCCTTTGCCGAAATAATATTCAGCGATCGCGCGGCGTGTAGTGCGGCCAGATAATCTCCTAATCCCCAAATAGTTGCACCTTTAAAGTCGCTGCGATCGTCAATTAATCCACTCTGGGAATGATAATTGGCTTGAAAATACCTCCATGCGGCTTCTGCATAACGCCTTTCTACTACTGTTAAGGCTCGAGTTAATTTCAAATTTGATGATGACTCTGGGCTATCAACTGGTGCAATAGGCGCAACTGTGATTTCTTCAACTTTATTAGTGTTGGTTGCTGGAGTTGGTGTAGTCTTGATTGGCTCAACTTTAGCAGGAGTGGGAGTTGGAGTTGGAGAATTTGCTGGCGGTGTCGGGGTCGTCGGTGCAGTATGATTACTAGGCGGTTTAGTGGATATATTATTAGCCGCAGACGCAATTAAAGGGTGGTTTCCTCTAGCTTTATAATATAAAATCTCCAATATTAGCCCGTTAGTGTTACCCGTTAAAGCTTTGTTTGGCTGTTTCGTCTCCTCATAAATACCAGCATAATAACCACTATCATCAGGGCTGCGAAGATCCTTGACTGCATCAAACAGTTTTTGAGCATAAGCATTATCTGGGAAAAGATAACGCCAGCCAAAAGCTGCTTTTGTACTCAAACTGCGAAACTGCGGGTAAGGTTGATTCGCATCGGTGATAGTAGCCCAATTCTGCCCGTTAGCGTAGACAGTGTTGTACAGAAAATAAGGTGCTTGGTCAATGTTATCTTCTGTCACCGCAGTTAATTGGCCTGTCGAGTCGTAACGTCGCTTCTGGACATCTAAAACTCTAGCCGCAAAATCTGCTAACTGACCTTGCAAACCAAATTCAATGCCATCTAGGATATAAGATTCGCTAACAACGTAATTATTAGCGTTAGTGCTTTGAAAATCGCGGGTATCAACAGGAATCTGCACTCCGTTCACTTCAACCATTTTATATGGTTCTAAGGCCAGAGCTTTTGGTGCAGAAAAACCCCACAGTTGATAACCTCTAACTCCATATTCTTCGTAACCGAGTCTTCCTTCTTGTACTAGTAGTGTTTTGCCATCTGGTAAAACAGTAGCACCATAAAGTTGGTCATCTTTAAGCGATCGCGCTACCTGCCATTTTGCGACAATCCCCTTGAGCCAATCATTATATTGTGGGTGACAAGTGCGAATCACATCAAACGCCGCTAATATCCGTCCTACATCCAAAGCAGACCAGCCAATACCGCGATCGTTAGGATTATTACCATAATCAACCATCTTTCCGGTAGCTGCGTTGTAAACTTTATTTGGTAAAGCATCCTCAAATAACTTGAGATTGCCTAGACTCGTTAAAAATTTATTCAACCGCGAGTCAAAATCTGCTTGGTCAGTCAGATTTAACCAACGTGCTGCATTCAACGCCATCAGGTAATTCCCCATATCCCAAAGCGTCCCAGAAGGATAACCACCTGTAGAATTAGTAAATCCCGTTGCTGGCTGATAATTTTTGACAAAATATTGCCAAGCCCCACGCGCATAGGTTTGTTCTTCAGCCGTCAGAGGAGCCGTAATATTACTACAGCTACTCGCATTTTCAGATAAGGCAGGTATTTGGATATAAAACAAAAATTGTAACAATGTCCCGACAAGGAACAATGCAATCCATCTCCACAACTTTTGCTGATGGTGCTTGTACGGCATAGATTAAGAAGGAATTAGGAGCATAAAAGCGCACACGGATGATTCGAGTATCGCAAGTGAATGATACACGGAAAAATTTTAAACATCAGGGTGAATTCTACGGAAATTTCTCTACTGCTTCTTTATCTTGGCTCTAGACATAAAATCAATTTGCATCTCACCTAAATACAGATTTAGTCTGTAAATCTTATATATAGCGATTCCCAGTTAAGTGAGGTACAGGTAATATTTTGAAACGCAGAGGGTCGCAGAGTTAAGCGCAGAGGTACGCAGAGATTTGTACTTCAGCAGACTAGGAAACGCTATATGTAAATTTATAACGAATTGGGTATATACACGACTATTGATTTGTATATTTTAATTCTATTGTTTTCCAACTAATTATTAATAATACTTAAACAATGAAAACATCAGAAACCAATCAACCAGAAATAACAGAAACACCATCAGAAAAATTTATGAAAAATAAGATAGATCCTTTTATTAAGGAATATCAATATCAAGTAAATTTCAATAGATTATTAGGGATTTTATTTAGTCTGACTTCTATAGGTTTAAGTCTGGGTGTCACCCTAGCAGGCATTTATGGTAAAGCTCATTTAGCTGCTGGATTAGGAGCCGCATCAGCCGCAGTTCAAACTGCATTCGGTATTTTCCCGTTAGAAAAGAGAGTATGGTTTTATCGAGCTAGTGTGGCTGAAGCACAAAAAATAAAATCTTTTCTTGAATACAAAACTGATTATACTATTGACAACATTGTTGATGATTTTGAAGTTTTAAGAACTAAAACATTGACACAAGAGCCATTAAATTCTATTCCTGATTCTTTCTCACCAAATTCCGCTACAGATAAGCAACCTAACGCATCTGTTAATAAGGAGTGAACGCTAGAGAAATTTTCTGTAAAATGAATGGTTAAAAGATACTGTACCTATGACATCTAATTGTTAACGCCTGCCCAAACAATTAACGGCTTACCAACTTGTTTATAGAGCAAACTTTCTAAAATCACACCATTATTATTAGCTGTCAGGGTTTTATTTGGCTGACGCAGAGATTCATAAAAGCCGTTATACCAACCTTTATCGGACTTTAATTTGCCGAAAACTGTATCAGCGAGAGAACGCGTGTAATCAGTGTTATAAAGTACGTGCCAGCCGATCGCCGCTTTAGCACTGAGAAAGCGTAGGTTATTATGCTGTTCTTGAGTATCGGTAATTGTTGCCCAAGGTTTGCCATTCACAAACAACGTATTATAAACAAAATAAGGCGGGCAATCTAAGTTGTCTTCGGTTAGGGCAGTTAATTCTTTTGTAGCTTGATAACGCGCTTGTTGAGCAGCTAAAATTCTATCTGCGTAAGCTTTTGGTAATGCTTGAAACCCTGTTTCAATGCCATCGAGTATGTAAGGTTCGCTGAGGACGTAGTTATTTGCACCAGAGTTGCTAGCATCGCGGTGGTCGTAAGGAATTCCCTGGTCGTAAAGATTCACAAAGGCAGTATTAGATTTATAGTCTAAGGCTTGTTTGACATCTAAACCCCAGAGTTTTAAACCATAGGCAGCATAATTTTCATAGCCTAAGCGACCTTCTTGGTTATACTGCTCTTGCCCTTGCACAACAGCAGTACCGTACATTTGCCCATTTTGAGTCAGACGTTTAACTCGCCAATGCTTCCAGACAGCTTGCACAGGCGATCGCATTTTAGGATACTTAGCTTCAACAATCTTCAGCCAAATGGCCATCCTTCCTAAATCAATGGCTGACCAACCAATTTCTTCTGGTTTATCTAACTGTCCGTAATTCACAGGGATCAGAGTTTTGGCGTTGTAGACTTTATTCGGCAGTTCACCTTTATATAAAGGTAATGATGCTAGAGTCTGCAACATTTTGCTCATTTTGGCTTCAAACTCGGCGGCTGGGATGATATTCAATTCTTTTGCACTCACCAAAGCGGCGCAAGCTGCTGCTTGATCCCACATTGTTACAGACGCAAAGCCATCTACAGAATTAACCAAGCCTGTTTTTTCGTTCCAGTTGCGTTGAAAATATGACCAAGCTAAACGTGCAGCTGCCATGTTTGCTGAGTCTAGTTTGCCGACTCCAGGCGCAATGTATGGGGTTTGGCTAACTAGTTCATCAGAATTAATTGCTGTTCCGGGCAAAACTACAGACTTAGCATCAAGTTTGGCAATCTTTTGCGCTGGCGTTTCTACTTCTTTGTCAGGAGAGATAGGCTCAGATGTTGAAGTTGCAGATTGAGAAATACGACCAGACCAAAAATTTAACGTTGCGATCGCTATTATTGCAGTTACCACTCCTCCCACAGAAGCCAGTACAGATAAACCTTTTGGTGGCGGTTGAAAATCAGAACTCATGCTATAAAAAGCCTTATATAATTTTGAATTGGGAATTACTGTTTTAATCAAGTTTCAACAATTTCATTTTTCCCAACTTTCAAAATTAACTAACAGATAGTAATAAATAATTCCTGACAATTAATTTTCATATAATTTTCTTTGCCCAGTTCCCTCTTAAAACTTGACCCGTAACTGCCCAGTTAAAGAGTCACCACCGTAAGCACTTCCCCCTGTATCTTGATTGCGTACATTACTAAAGTTATAGCCAAGGTCAGCCTCAATTTCCGGAGAAATCTTCGCTGTACAGCGAGTTTGATAAGTAGTGGCATTATCCCATTCCCCCTTAAGTCGCTGCTGTCCTAAATTTGCCGATAGCCGACAACGTAAAAAATTAACAATATCTCCTTGCCAAGCGACTTCAGCGTTGTAAACTAAAAAATCTGGTGGAGAAAAATAGCCATTAGTGCTTTCTAAATTGCGATCGTAACTCCAATTAAATAAGTTAGCTGCAAGTGAAAATTGACCAAACTTGCGTTCTAGTCTGCTAAAAGATTGAATTTCTGAATTGCCATCGTTGTAATTACCCAAGCGTAACGAAGAGAATAAGCTAGTATATCGGTCAATTTGCCAATATAAATCAGGTCCAAAACGCCAAGCTGTAATTTGATTTTCTAAAGTTTGGGCATTAAATTTATAAGGTGCTTGGTCTAAGTTAACAGATAGTATTACAGCCGAAATTAATTTACCTGAAGACGAAACTTGTGGCTGCACAATGGGGGCTGAAACTTTAGCATTAAAATTAATTGCTGTTGGTAAACGGTCAAAAACATCAACTCCTGCTGCGGTTTGCAAAGTTACATCCCCTATTTTTCCTTGCCAACCAATTTGCCAAGGAATATTAGTAACTGATTCAAAACCGCGTTGTTCAAAAAAATCAAAACCTGTTTTGATAAAATATTTATTGCCATTAGGCGATCGCCATTGAAATGTTGGTTCAATAAATAAATTATGCTGACCGAAATTATCCGTATCATTCCTAAAGTCAGTTTGGATATTTTCTAAAACAGCAAATGGCTGAATTCGTTCTTGAGGATTTGCTGGGGGACTAGGTTTTGGTGTTGGCTTTGGTAACGGTGGCGGTACTTGCAGCCCAGGATTAAAGTTTTCCGGTGCAGCAATTAAAACAGGTTTTTGTTTATCAATTTCAATATTTTCTAAATTGTTAACAGAAGTTACTGATTTTGTTAATTCCGCAGAAATTTTCCCGCTTAAAAGTGATTGAGCGGCTTGTAAATTAGCTGGTGATAATATCAAAATACCAATACTCCAAACCACCAGCCATTGAATCTGTTTCATATCAATGCCATAGCCTGCCGAAAATAATAAGTTTATGCACTACAGAAGTTTGGCATAAGTTATTAAAATCAGCCCTAATTCCCAAAGCTCAGATTCTTATAGCTACGATTTTCCCAGATTACGCTTCATCTGTTCTAATTCGTCTTCGGTTTCCCAACGGCGGAATTTTTCTTCTAAATCATCAAAACTACTAGAAGAATTCTGAGAAGAATTCCACCAGCCATTGGTTTCTAAACGTTGTTGTTGGGCTTGAGCTTGAGCGCGTGCTGTTTGGGCTTCTGCGGCTTTGGCTTGAACTTCCTGTCGGCGCACTTGAATTTTTCGCAGTAGTTCTTGTGACTGGTTAATGCGCTCTTTTAAGCCTTGCATATGTCCCCATTTCTGGTTCCCTTCACGCAGGAGGGCGGCTTCGCGCTGTTGGGCGGCTGCGGCTAAATCTTCTCTACTTGCGTCTTTGGCTTTCTGGACGCGGATATGCCAACGCTGAATTTCTTGGGCAGTGGCGAGAATATCATCTTGCGATCGCTTTTCTTGTACTTGCAAATCTGCTATCAACTTTAAAGTGTCTTCTTCTTGCTGGCGCAGTTGCTCTAACAACGCCTCTAACTCCAATTGTGGATTATTCCGCAAGAATTCCTCTAAACGGTTTTCTAAAAACCGACTCAAATCATCAAATAAGCCCACTGCCAGAACTCCAGAAGTCGGGGTGACAATTTTATTGTAGTAATAATCAACTTCAGAGGAAAGAAGAGGAAAGAATAGTTCTATACTGTATTTAGTAATTCAATGTATTATATGTAATTAGACTTATCTGCTCTATTGAACATCTTTACTATTTAGTGGCTCTGATTATCTCTAAAAATAGTATTAGAATGATTAAGAACTTTCATAGTACTACTTCTCTTAGCAAGGGTAGCTACTGCGTTCAATAGCCAGACTCCCTCAGTGGCGTAAGGGTGCTGTCAGGTGGGTGGGGGATCTTTCGCAAACATTATTTGAATTAGTATCAGTTATGGATTCTTGCACAGGAACCAAAGGAATAAAATGATCACAAACCGACATGAGGAAACGGTTGGAATGCCCTTCATATGCACAGACAATTACTGTTTTGTTATGTTCATGTAACTTTTTTGCAAGAGAAGCAAAAGCACCATCACCTGATACAATTACAAATACCTCTAGATTAGGACGAAGATTAACTAGTTCTATAGCATCAATTGCTAACTGAATGTCTGCTGCATTTCTTCTATGACCAAAATCAAAAATCTGGATTGCTTCAATTCCCAGTTTTTGAATTTCATTCCTAAGAACTCTTAACCTGGTATCACTCCAATCTGCATATGCACATTGGAGTGATACTCTCTTAACTATATCTATTTTTTTTATATTATCGTGAATTAGTTTAAGGGAAAAATTAAGATTACAATTGCTTCTGCCCATTGTTAAATTTTCAATATCGTAAAAAACTGCTGTATTGAAATTTTGTTTGGTCAATGAAGCATAATCCTTATTAATAAGGATTTGGTGTATAATGCTTTGGCTCTGTTTTAGGTCTTTATAATCAGCTATTAAATTTTTTATATCTTCGTTTTGTTCCAAGTTAACTGATTCTGGTTTTAATTCTGTTAATTGTGTCGTTAACTGCTCAACCTGTTGCTGTGTTTTTTCCAATTCTTGAGAAAAATTTTTAGATATAGAGTTTATATTAGTTTGATGTTTTTCAACCTCTGATTTGAGGTCAATAATGACATTCGATAAAATTTGCTGACGTTGTTGATAAGTTTCAGATAATGCTTGCTGTATCTTAGCCCAATCAGATGGACAAGTTTCGTAAGTACAAACCTTTAAAGATGTCTCGTAGCCTAAAATTGCAATTTGTAAGTTAATATTTTTGTCACCTTGTTCAAATTGTTGAATGATATTGCTAAATTTAAAAATAAGTTTTGCTAGATTAATAGCTGTATTAGGTTGATTTTTAAACTGCTCAATTGCCCATTTTCTTAGTAAACAAGCGAAATCATCATTCAATTGATGTAAGTTCTGCTGTAAAAGTAAGTTTACGTCTTGGTTTTGATATGCCGCTTTTAATAAATTTTGTAGGAATGGTAGTCCTGGATTACTTGCTTCATTTGGCATAAATGCACACTCAAAAATGCAATACTAATTTTAGTATTCCCTTATTTGTATAAAATCTAACTTTTACAAAGGTGTCAACCAATAACTAATTCCTTGCACAACCTGACTTTTAAACCCAAACTTGGGTAAATCTTCGGCTGGTATACCTAAATAAGTCCAGTGAGGTACATCTTTAACTACAGTTTGAAACCAACCATTTTGATTAAGTACCTGTCTTTGCTGAGGATTTGATACACCTAAATCAATTGCTAAACCCCACAGATGTTGTGATGCGCCTGGTGGTGCAACTAAACCGAGAATGGCGGTTTCTTTACCTTGTTTGACATTTTCTAAAGTTTTATTATTCGCGTACTTATGCCAAAATCTTAAATTAGTAGCAAAATTGCGCGTACAATCACTCTGGCCATATCCTGATTTTAAGGGAATATGCTGCTGTGTTCTGGCTTTATTTAATGCCTCTGCTGCGGCTTTTTGTAAATAGCAATCATTTGTTTGTGTCACTTTCTCTAATGTTAGTTGTTTTTGAAATTCTTGGGTTTCTTCTTCACTATTAAACAGCACATTTGGTGGCAATTTCACATCATTAGATGGATTGACAAATGCTGCACCATAAGAACGGAGCAAAGTATATTCATAAGTACCCAATTGTGGAAATACTTTTAATTTTGGTGTAACAGCAGATACAAAACGTTCTTGTTCAGTTAAAGGTTGGCTGGGTAAAGGGGTAGGTAATGTTGCTGCTTGAGCATTACAGTCTGAAGTTAAGCATTGATTAATTGGTTGAGCATGAGTAACTATTTGGCGATGGATACTATTGCTAGCTACTAATGCCAAACAGATAAAAATAGCAATCAAGCTAAATCTGATAAGTTTGATTTTTTTACTTAAACGTTTCATTTATTACTTAATTAGATTTAATATATGCAATAATTTTGGCTGTATTTTGACTGTAAAAATAGTTGTAATTGAGACATCCAAACAACAACTAACCAAGTCTAATTAATCAGACTTAGTTAATAATTATAAGTTTCCGACAAAGAAATATACTACTACCAGATGCCTAGTTCTTTTGATAGCTTTTTTATTAACAAGGCGCATCCTTGAAAGCACTGGATCGGCTAAAATATCATTGACCATGCGAATTTTAGATTTTGGATGGGTTTTTCGCTATAAACCGCGTCCTGTATGGATGGAATAAATCTCAAAATCCCCAATTGCGTCCCATTGTGGGCGCAGTTAATCTAAAAATTGCAAATCTAAAATCCCAAATTGTTTGACGTTATATTAAGTATGACCATGCACAATCGTGTTGAATTCCAAGACGCTTTTGATATCATTGTCGTCGGTGCAGGTCACTCCGGTTGCGAAGCCGCTTTGGCCGCTGCCCGTCTTGGTTGTCGGACTTTGCTATTGACCCTGAATTTAGATAAAATTGCTTGGCAACCTTGTAACCCAGCAGTGGGTGGCCCGGCTAAATCCCAATTGACCCATGAGGTAGATGCTTTAGGTGGGGAAATTGGCAAAATGGCAGACCGCACATACTTACAAAAACGTATCCTCAATTCTTCACGGGGGCCTGCGGTGTGGGCATTACGCGCCCAAACAGACAAGCGCGAATATGCTGCGCTGATGAAAGGAATTGTCGAAAATCAAGAAAACTTGAGCATCCGCGAAAGTATGGTCACGGATCTGATTTTGGGTGCTAATGATGAAGTTTTGGGTGTAGAGACTTATTTTGGTGTGGCGTTTGCCTGCAAAGCTGTAATTTTGACCACTGGCACTTTTTTAGGCGGGAAGATTTGGGTCGGGAATAAGTCAATGGCGGCGGGGCGCGCCGGAGAATTTGCGGCTGAAGGCTTGACCGAAACTCTCAATCGTCTGGGTTTTGAAACTGGAAGATTAAAAACTGGGACACCTGCACGGGTAGACAAGCGATCGGTTGACTACAGTAAGATGGAACTCCAGCCGGGAGATGCGGAGGTGCGTTGGTTTAGCTTTGACCCAGAAGTGTGGGTAGAACGGGAACAAATGCCTTGTCACATGACCCGTACCACCGCCGAAACCCATCGTTTAATTAGAGAAAATTTACACCTCTCGCCTGTTTATGGTGGTTGGGTAGAAGCGAAAGGCCCTCGTTACTGCCCTAGTATTGAAGATAAGATTGTGCGCTTTGTCGATAAGGAAAGCCACCAAATCTTTATTGAACCAGAAGGGCGCGATATTCCTGAACTATATATTCAAGGTTTCTCAACTGGGTTGCCCGAAAATCTGCAATTACAAATGCTGCGGAGTCTCCCTGGTTTGGAAAACTGCGTAATGCTGCGTCCGGCTTATGCTGTGGAGTATGATTATTTACCTGCTACACAGTGTTATCCCACAATGATGACTAAAAAAATTGCAGGGCTATTTTGTGCGGGACAGATTAACGGGACAACAGGTTACGAGGAGGCAGCAGCGCAGGGAATTGTCGCTGGAATTAACGCAGCGAGATTTGTCAACGATCAGGAAATGATTGTGTTTCCCCGTGAGCAAAGTTATATCGGTACACTGATGGATGATTTGTGTACGAAAGACTTGCGCGAACCTTACCGGATGCTTACTAGTCGGTCTGAGTATCGCTTACTGTTGCGTTCTGATAATGCTGACCAACGTCTCACACCTTTAGGGCGAGAAATTGGTTTAATTGACGATCGCCGTTGGGAATTATTCACCCGCAAACAAGCCCAAATCACAGCAGAAAAAGAACGCCTCTACGCTACTCGCGTTAAAGAAAACGATGAAATTGGCAAAGCGATCGCCACTAACACCCAACAAGCCATTAAAGGTTCTATCACCCTAGCTGACTTACTGCGGCGGCCAGGATTTCATTATGTTGACCTCAACAAATACGGCTTAAGCAACCCCACTCTCACCCAAGCTGAGAGAGAAGGTGCAGAAATCGACATTAAATATTCTGGCTATCTCGCCAGACAACAAAACCAAATTGAACAAGTCGCCCGTCAAGCACACCGTCCATTACCTGCGGATTTAGACTACGCCAAAATTGATACTCTTTCTAAGGAAGCACGGGAAAAATTAAGTAAGGTAAAACCACTAACTATCGGTCAAGCCGCTCGTATTGGTGGCGTAAATCCTGCTGATATTAACGCACTGTTAATATATTTGGAATTGCGTAAAACCAAGAGCCAGCCAGAGTTACCAGCATTAACGTAAGTTAAAGTTTTAACAAAGGTGAGTATAGTAGAAAGTAGGAGATGGGTATGATCGATGACATAAATTCATGACTGACATCACTACCCTTCTCCGGACTTCAGTTGAAATTGATACCACATAAAAATCAACTCGTCAAGTTTAGGCGGGTAGTTTGATATTTTTGCAAAATCCTGATTTCCAGTAGGGGCGGCTTGCCCCATCCTGGCAACCCAAACCTCAAATCATGCCTATGTTACAAGAATTCAGCACCCAACTCATCATTCCGGAACCATCAGAAGAATTTATTAGCAACGAGCCTTGGTCAATAGAAATCTATGCTGATGGTTTGATGGATGATCTGTTTGCCGATATTGACGATATTTTGGATGGCAGTGGCACGCTGTCTTCCCATACTGTCAGATATAACAACCGCGCGGCACAGCATTCTCGAGAAGCATCTGCAAGCAATTGGTACTATTCCGACTACGAGCATTTACAGACACTGAATATACCGCAAATTGTCTTGCCTAATACATTCAACCGCACTGTACAAGGCGTGCCACAAGTCAGAAATCAATATGCGAGTACAGTTGTAGTAGATACTCCATCGGCGGCGGCTGGACTCAGAAGACCTAGAAAAATCAGATTGACGTTGAGAAAACTGGTGATTTTAGGGACAGTGATTGGTGTGGCGATCGCTGGCACAATTTACTGGTTACAATCTGGTGGGCTAAGTTTGCTGACAGCAAAATTGACTCAGCAAAATCCTATGTCTCAGGCGCAACCTACACCTGTAAATGTTGAGGCAGATTTAGCTGATTATATGTTGGGTTCTTTGGCAATCATCGACCAGCAAGCCGCTAACAATAATCAAACATCTTTGCGCCTTGGTATTAACAATAGAATTAATCCTAATAGTTCATCTGTGGCCTATGCTAGCGGCTTACCTGTAGGTAATCTTCCCTCTCCCCTCACAGCTAACAATACAGCCCCAGTTCCTGGCCGTTCTGCTAACAACGTTGTTGAACGCATCTATATTCCTGTTTATCAAGCCCCATCGCCTATGCGCTACGGGCTACCGCGTCTACCAGGTACGCCCCTTCCGTTACCACCAGTAGCCAATGCTCAACAGACAACTCAACCGAGTGCTGTGAAAACTGCTTTAAATACTATTAAGCAACCAGGCAAACCCGTGAGTGTGAATATGTTAGCGGCTGCTGTGCGTACTGACCTCAAACCTGTAGCTGTGCGAACCGCACCCATCACTGTGCGGCAATCTGCTAGCCCGATTCCGGCATTACCTGTGAGTGCGCTGCGTCCTGCACCAACTCAAATGGCTAGCTTGGATGCAGCCCCAACCAGCACTCCACAAGTATATGTGGCAACTAATACTACACCTACTCCCACCCATACTTTAGAGGGTGTTTTGGAATTAGGAAATAAGTCTGCGGCTTTATTTCAAGTTGATGGTGTGACTCGCCGCATCAATATCGGAGAAAGTATTGGTAATAGCGGCTGGACTTTAGTAGAAGTCAATAACGGTGAAGCGATCGTGCGACGTAATGGTGAAGTTCGTTCTATTTATACTGGGCAGAAATTGTAAAAAGCTCCTGATTTTCTCCCAAGCTAATAATTAAATACGGAGTTTAATCCACAAAAGAAAACTGGTAGGCAAAAGTTTCATCTACCTGAGCTTTAGCATGATGATAAATAGACTAATTTTATTTAGTTTATCTTTAACATTTAACCTGCATGAGCAGGTTTTTTTATGTAATCCTGCTTAGATAATATATCACGATTTTTGTGATTATCTAGTAATTTTACAGTATTTAATTTCTACGCAAGTTTTTGATTAGTTAATCGTTATTTAAATTGCATAGCATAATTAAGCTTTGAATGGTGGATTAATTTCAAAGTGAATATGATGATCGTGACCACTAGCCGCTTGACAAAGACCTTCTGCAATTAATTGGCGATCGTTGAAGAACACTACTCTGACTAGTTTTTGTCGGCGAATAGATTGTAAAATAGCGCGTGCTGCTTCTTGGTCATATTGTGGACTTGTCCAAAAAATACCGCCAAAGCTACCATCTTTTTTGGGCAAGAAAACATCACACATCATACCTGTTTCATGTCCTTGATGGTCGGGAGTATCGCCTCCATGCGGTAGACTCACATCATTGATAGCGAATGGTGCAGTATTGGGACGAGTACGCCGATAGTTTTGGTGATAATCTTGAGCAATATCTTTAATAGCATTAGCTAGCCAGTGTGTGCCAAAATCGTGCTGATCGTTGGTTTGTGCTAATTCGGCATTCACAAAACCGTTTTGTAAGTCACTGTCAGGCATAATTACCCATTTCGGCGCGTTAGCGGCTTGTAACCATTGATGAGTTATACCGTTGACATCAACTCTACCGTCGCCTTTAACTGTGCTGCGTCCTGCAATAATAGATTGAAATAGGCGAATTGCCTCATCTAATCCTCTGTCTCGCAGTGGGGTGTGAGGATCGCCTACCCAGGTGTAACCTAGCTCATACAAGCGTGCTTTAATAGCTTTAATATCATCAGCTTTGTTAACTCCGCCAACGCCCACACTCCCCGACAGTTTAATTATCTTTGCGCCTGGGTCGTTGGATAATGAATCATTTTGTTGCGTAATAGGAAATACTTGCAAGCGGAGTTCTAGACTTTGATTAGCAACAGTGAGCAAAATTTTGCGATCGCCTGTTTTGGTAAAAGCATATTCAAATTGCCATTTACCATCTTGACCAATTGTCACACTTTCAACAGTTAATTTATCATCAACTGTCACTGATAGCACTTTACCTTTATCTGCTAACCTTGCCTTTCCTTCTACGCTAAAAACTTGCCCAATTACAACTTCTTTGGGCGCACGAATCAGTTGTAATTGCTCAGGTACACTAGGAATGACAACACCTGTTGCACTAGCTAGTAATTTCTGCGCTTCTGGCAGTAAGTTGATAACTTTAGCGACATAATTAGGGTCTGCTGAGTAACCTTTTGTCTTAATAAAACCAACAAAATTTTCGGGAGTATTCGTGTGTTCTTCTAACCCTTTATAAGGTGAACGTGTTAAAAACTTCCAATAACCAATCAAAAAAGCATCAATATCTTTAAACTGGCAAAATTCTACATCTTTTACCTCAGATTGTACTTTGATTTTCAATGGTTCGGCAAAACCTCTCATATCAGGGTCGCGCCATTTTAATCCAGCAAAATTATTCGCTTGAATAGCAAGTTCGCTGTTACCTCTGCCAGATTCTAATAACCATTGAGCCAGAGTAGTTTCTTTTAAAATTTGATGATTAATTTCTGGAATTTTCTTGGTATCAATACCAACTTGATTAAAAATTATGCCTAAATCAGTGTTGAAATATTTAGTGACTAAATCATCTAATTTTTCCATAAAGTTAGTTTGTGAAATTATTTAATCTATAATTTTTATTGCAGATTAAGGGCAAATTTAATTTAGGTAAATCGACCAATATTAATTCACATCTTGCACCTAGCCTTGGCGAATGGAATTCGCTAGGTGCAAGATATGTGTTAATGAACTTATATTTAATATGAAGTAGGATTTTGAACAGATTTATCAGTATTGGCTATAGCAATATTATCCACTGTTAGCCAAAACCAGTGTCAAGCTTTGGAAGCAAAACTTAAAATATAATTATTAAAAGTTGTCAAGTAGCGATTAAAAACTAGATAAATCAAATTTTTTAGGAAAACAAAACTTAGAGGTTGTTTCAAAAGTCTAATTTATTACTTTTCTTGGCGATTAGACATCGCGCGCCACTGAGGGAGTCGGGGAACCCGCCCAACGCAATGGCTTGGCTACACAGACAAAACCCACCTGCGTGGGTTCAAAACCATTGATTGTTCATTAGTCCGCGCAGGTGGTCACTGAGCTTGTCGAAGTGCGGACTTTGTTTGTGTAGTAGCGAATTATATTCGCCCAAAACTTTTAAAACATCCTCTTAGGCAGGATGATTAAGGGGTAATGTAAACCAGAAAGTTGCTCCAGCTTCTAAACCATTTTCTAAGCCGATTTCCCCACCATGAGCATGAATAATTTGCTTACATAAATATAACCCCAATCCCAAACCAACAGAATTACGATTATTCCCCCGAAAATATAAATCAAACAGGCGATCGCTTTGCTGTTTGCTGATGCCCACACCATTATCGCTCACAGTACAATAGATTTTATCGCTCTGAATTTGAGCATTAATTGTAATGTGTAACCCTGGCGGATTATGTTTAATGGCATTGCCAATTAAGTTAGAAAACACTCGCCACAGTTGGGTAGGGTCGGCATTGATTGATGGTAAATCTGCGGTCACTAAATTAGATAGGGTAGTTTGATTTTTGGTGAGCATTGGCTCTAAATCTGCGATCGCATTGGCAACAACGGTATATAATTGCAAGGGTTGTAGTTGCAAAACTACGCCTTGCACTTCATTGGTATGGGCTTCCATTAACGAGTTAAGCAAACTTAGCTGGCGATCGCAACTTTGCTCCATCCGCTCTAAAATTGCTCGTGATATGGGAATTTGGGAAGACGTATCATTTGCATTGAGCAAATTCCTCAGCACCATCAAGCTTCCTAAGACTGGGTTGCGTAAGTCGTGAGAAACTGCATGGAAAAATACTCGCACCGCTTCTTCTGCTTGCTTGCGTTGGGTAATATCTTCAATTAACCCTTCATAATACAGCAGCTTTCCGGCTGCATCCCGCACAGCGTAGGCTTTTTCGGAAATCCAAACCACGCTTTTATCTTGGCGATAAATTTGCGATTCAAATTCTGCAACAATGCCATACTTTTCAATTAACCGCACAAATTCCGCTCGGCGACTAGAATCAACATACAATTGATTTTCAATGTCGGTAAAATTCGCTGTCACCTCTTCTGGAGATGAATAACCGTAAATTTTCGCTAGTGCTGGGTTAGCCGTAATGTAGCGTCCATCAGGGCTACTTTGAAAAATACCTTCAATTGCGTTTTCAAAAATGCTGCGATATTTGGCTTCTGCTAGCGCTAGTTTTTTGTTAGCGGCTTCTAATGCTTGACGGGCATTAAACTCAGAATATTGCAGGCGATCGTATAAGTAAACCCCAACATCGCAGATAGTACAGAACCAAAATATATACAAAATAAACGTCACATTGTATATTTCTAGATGCCCTGGCAAAATTGGCTTTAGCCCTAATGCTGTGTTCACAGCAAAAAAATAAATGAGAATACCTAGTTGAGATAGCAAGTGCAACAGCCAACGCACTGGCATAAATATTGCTTGGCTGAGGAATAAAAGTGACCAACCCAAGTTGTCAGGTAAGGCAAAACCATTAATAGTGGCAAATAGCTGTGATGTAAAGCTAATTGACCAAGATATCCCTAAAAATAACCTGCCTGGATGGCGATGACCAAATTGGGTTTTGTGTAAGCCAAAGCAGACAAGTAAACTCAGCAGCATAATAATATTAATAGCTACGCCCTGAATCCTAATTACTTTGGGTAGCTGTGCCAATTCTTGTAAAGGAAAAAATAAGTCATAAATATTTCGGACAGTAAAACTCAATAAGCAAATAAGTGCTAGCCACAACCATAGGCGTAACCTCTGCCAGAGAAAATGTGTACGCCAAGATTGGTATTCAGCAGTATTTACATCTATTGTTGGTGTAGAAAAAACTTGTTTACACCATCTTGCTAATTGTTGCAATAAGCTAGCCATCAGTGTTTTACCAACTTTGACCATACTATCGCAGGTGTTGTGCGATTTTCCAACGGCAACCACACCCTCATTATTATGGTGACTTGTGATCAGGAAATAGGCTAGTTTAGTCTACCTTATCATAGATGCAAGGTGCTGTAATTATTGTGCTACAGGCAATGTCAACGAAAATTTTAACCCGCGTTGGTGTTGGCTAATCACATTAATTTCACCGCCGTGGGCTTGAATAATTTGCCGACAGAGGTACATTTTTAATCCTAAAATGGTGGAACAAGGTGCTTGCGGATCGCGCACATACAGATCGAAAAAGCGATCGCACTCTAATTGACTTATACCGACACCGTTATGTTCAATTTGAATATGAACCATCCCAGCTTTCACAGTAGCCCTCACACAAAAGCTGAGTCCTGGTGGATTGTTTTGCAAACTATAAATAAATAAATTCAGCAAAACTCGCTGTAACTGAGTAGAATCTCCCAGTAGTGATGGCAAATCTGCACTCACTAAATTTTTTAAGGTTGCCTGATTTTGCTCTAGCAGTGGTTGTAATTCCACAAGAATTGATTCTAACAGTGTACTGAATTTCATCTGTTGCCGATGGAGAGTCACTCCTTGCTCCATGAAAGAATGAATTTCTAGCAAGCAGTTAATCATGCCCAGTTGGCGATCATTGCCTTGAATCATGCGATCGATAATAGAACTAGAAACTGGGATTAGGCATGGGGCTGAATTTGCTTTTTCTCCGGCTTTTGTTACCTCTACACCTTGATTTTTGAGTAAATTCTTGAGTACCATCAAGTTCCCCATCACCGAAGTTTTTACATCATGGGCAACTGTATGTAAAACCACGTCTTTGACTTGTTGGAGTTTTCCCAGTTCCTGCATTTTTTGTTGCAATTGGGCGGTGCGTTCTTCTACCTGCTGTTCTAAATTAGTGTTGAGTTGGGCGAGTTCTTGGTAGAGTTGTACTTGCTGAATAGCGATCGCTAATTGTTCTGATAATTGCAAAAGTAAATCTATTTCGATTGGTTGCCAATGACGGGGGCCAGAACATTGGTTAGCAATTAACGCCCCAAACAATTCATCCCCCAGCATAATGGGTACAGCCAATGTCGCCTTTGTTTGGAATTTTTGATAATGGGCTTGTAATTTTTGCGATACTGTTATTTGATTGATATCTTCCACTACGCGAATGCGATGAGTAGATAAGATAGTCTTAAATTCTTGCAGATAACTTTTATCCTCGGTTGTCCAACCTAAAATCGATGGATATTGAGGATTGACTGATTCCGCAACGGTTTTAGCTTTAAACTCACATTCAGTCAACCCAATAAAAACCCGATCAGCTTGCAAAAATTGCCGTACTTCCGTCACAGTAGTTTGCAGAATTTCTTCTAAATTCAGCGAAGAGCGAATGCGTACCAAAGTTTCCGTCAACAAGCGATCTCGTTGTGCTGCTAGTCGCATTTGCGCTTCTGCTTGCTTGCGGGCAGTGATATCATGATTAATTGCCAAAATGCAAGGCACACCATCTAAATCAATCACATCCGCAGACAGCAGCGTTGTTAATACCTCACCAGATTTGCGGCGAAAAGCAAATTCTAAATTACGAATTGCGCCTTGAGTTTGTAACTGATGTAATAGCTGTGGGCGCTCGCTTTCATTAAACCAGATGTTTAAATCAAGTGCAGTATGTCCAATAACTTCTGCTGGTTCATAGCCGGAAAGTCTAATAAAACTATCGTTAACTTCTATGAAGCGTCCTTCATGGAGTGTACTGATAGTAATTGGGTCAGGGCTGCAACTAAAAGCTTTAGCAAATTTTTGCGCCAAATTGCGGAGTGAGTTTTCTGCTTGTTTACGTTCTGTAATATCTCTGACAATTGCTAATACTTCATCTGGGCCGCTCTTGACTAACCGCGCCTCATAATCTCGCATTCCCCCAGGCGTGGGTAGTTGATATTCGCAAGTTTGTAAACTTCCCGCATCTAAAGTTCTGGTGATAGTTTCTTGCCCAATCAAGGCTATATCACTGGGTAACAAATCTCTCATGTTTTTACCGACTATTTCTTCTTTAGCCAGAGTGAGATTTGCACTTTCGCCTTTTAAATCAAGATATTCACCATCACGGCTCATGCGAAACATTAAATCAGGAATAGCATCCAAAATTGCTTGATACCTCGCTTCACTTGCACGCAACTTTTCTTCTGTTTGTTTTCTCTCGGTAATATCTGTCACCAAACCATCACAAAGAATCTCGCCATTATCTTGGGCTGCTAATTGACAAGCCCCTTGAATCCACTTTATTTTGCCACTCTTGGTAATGATGCGACCTTCCCAATGCCAAGGCTGAAGCGTAGCAAAAGCCACACCCAAAGATTTCGTGAAGCTGATTTTATCTTGGGGGTGGATTATTTGGTACAAAATTTGCCAGTCTGCTTGTATAATTTCTGGCTCTAATTCACATAAAGCAATACTTCCAGAACTTACATATAATACAAGCTGCGAACCATCCAGTTGTTGTCGAAATTGAAAAATCATCCCTGGTAAGTTAGCAGCGATTTTTTCCAATAGAGCGATCGCCTCTGGTGGAAAATCTGGCTTATATAATAATTTTACGGCTTCATCCACTCTTTCATCCTTTGATATACAAGCAACTGGCATAATTTTCCAGGAGATTGTAACTATTACGACAATTTTGCTTCTGTGGAAAAGAGTTAACAGACGCAAAACATAGTCTTATTTCAGGTTAATTCCTAGTGGAGCGATCGCATTCACCCAATCGGGTGAACTAGTTGCTAATTAACTAAGATGAACTAGGTATACTAATAATTGATGCAAAAGTAACGCAGGTATGACAAAAATTAAATCATGCCAGGTTTATATCTATCAAAAGTAGCAAATCAATTAATTGATCAACATCAAGCCAATCAACATACCCATAAATTCCCGTAAAAATATTTTTACGGCATCATGAACAATTCCCTACTCCCTAACGCAGATAGGAAGAAATACAAGTAGGAGTTGTTTTAGTTTCTAATTCCTCAATTTTAAAACCTTCGGCTGGTGGTGGATCACTCAATCGCCGATTGCGGTTTAAATTGGGAGTTTCTAGTGTTAAATAAAGAATCCCCTTGTAAATTAACTCACAAAGCCAACCATGATTAATAGCTGTGGCATAAAACGCCCATTTAGGCTGACATTGAATGATATCTTGCAGCAATCGATACATTTGTTCGCTAATCGGATAAGTCGTGAAATAGGGGTTATTGGGAGAAAATAACTCAATTTGACGTTCTCCTGTACGGTGGTTAGTTTCTAGTCGGAATTGCAAATCACCAGAGATTACCAAAAAATAATCGTCAATTTTTTGGGTTGCTAATAATTGCCGTTGGCGGAAATATTCTTGTACCTGCTGATAAATTGGCTTTGTTGGGTTGTGGATGGTGCGGCTGTAGTAAGAACCTTGAGTATGAGGCTCTTGATAAATGAGGATGTAACCAAAATTAACTGCTTTTAAACCTCTGGTGTGGAAGTTTTGCAGCCATTGGTCTAATTCTGTGTTGTACTGTTCCCAACTTTGGTTAAAAGCTGTGTGACAGTGAGGTACTGAGAACAAAATATCATTGCGATCGGCAGTACTTAATACTAATTTATGGGCTGCGCCACCCCGCCACCAACGTTCTAGCTTAGATTCATACTCTTGAATATTTACTAAGTCTGTAACAATAAACAACTTACCCTGGGGTGTCAACTTGTTCGCACTCTCAGAAATAATCCGCTCTAAAATTGCTTCGCCGTCCACTCCACCATCACGAAAACGGCATTCTTGGCTAGGACTCGCCACAAACGGGGGATTCGCCAAAATTGTATCGAATTCGCCAGTCACAGCATCGTAGAGATTGCCTAGAGAGAACTGAACATTAGAAATACCATTAAGTTGAGCGTTAAACCGTGCAAATCGAATTGCTCTAGGATTAATATCCACACCAACTACAACTTTGGCATAACGGCTGGCGATTAAACTTTGAATACCGCTACCACTACAAAGATCCAACACTCGATTCGCTGGAGATTGAGGCGCAGTACAAACCAACCCCATACTATCCATACCTACATACATCACCGCATCTTCATCAATGTGATCTTCTGTCAAAATCATGTAGCGATGATCTGTAGTGATGTAGAGTCCAGCAACAGCAAAGATATCGACTCTAGATGCCCAATTTTCCCCCCGTTGAATTAACATTCCTAAGCTACACAGGGTTGTAAATATTTTCTCGCCAAAGATTGCCAGGAGTTTAGCTTGAGGTAATGCACCCCGTAATAAAAACAGCCGAATTAAATCGCCTAAAGGAGATTGGGGTAAGAGGTAGCGATCGTAGTAGTGTAGATATGTCGGCTCGATTTGTTGTTGGGAAGTAATGCCTAAGAGTTGGCAAATATTAACTTCGTTGTAGCCAGCTTGTTGGAGACATCCATACAAGTGACGCAAGATATGTCTAGCCGAAAAGTTTTCATCTGCAAAAGGCGCAAAGGTTTGAGCGCAGACGGTTGGTAAGGTTGAATCTTGGGGTAATGGTTGAATGTAGGGATATGCAGATTCTAGTCTGTAGATGCAAAGTTGTGCTTGCGCCCATTCAATACGTTTGGTAAATTCCCAGTTAGTCAAGCGCAAATCTACGCGCATTTGTTCTAGCCAACTCTCTGGCGCATTGAGAACAGCAAGTAATAGCTTAATTTCTTCAAATGTATAGTTAGAAGGTGGTACTTGTTGCTTAAGGTCTACCAAAGTGGATGTACCCAAGGGGTTGAGGAGTAAAATCACATCCCCAGACAGTTTAGTTTGCAGCGAATTATAAAAGGGGGTTGTGGGGAAGAGTGTACTAGTTTCTTTATATTGCGCCCCTTGAGCCGAAAGCACCTGCAATTCTTCCCAAGACCAAGGACAACCCACAGTCTCACCAAAGAATAATGCTCGGTCAAGCTTGGCCATTAACTCGGTAACATCGGGTGCATTGGGGGGAAGGCCTTGCGGTAGGGTAACTTCGCCGACATTGGCTAGATGTTCTTCGTAACTCCGCATTGGTACATACTTTTTGCCAATCCAAAAGTTACCGATCGCTAGATAATCTATATCTGTACCCAAAAAAGTAGCGATCGCTTCTAAAGGTGTTTCAATAATCGGCTGTCCTGCTACATTAAAGCTGGTATTGAGTAACACAGGCGGCCCTTGTCTTTCTTCGACTAATTTGTAACAAAGTCGATAAAAGTATGTATTTTCACTCTCGGTAACAGTTTGCACCCGTCCTGTACCATCCACATGGGTAATAGCTGGCAGTTGCTCTTGAAACTCTGGCTTCAGGGGTGGTACTAGCAACATAAAAGGCGCAGCTACTTGCTGTTCAAATACCTGTGATACTGCCTCTAAAGGAATGACTGGTGCAAACGGACGAAAGGCTTCGCGGAACTTGACCCGCATATTTAAAATATCCTTCATCCGTTTAAAAGTAGGATCAGCCATGATAGAGCGATGTCCTAAGGCGCGCGGCCCGTACTCCGAGCCGCCTTCAAACCGAGCGACAATGCTGCCTTGTGCGAGTGCTTTAGCACTGCGCGCAATCATTTCATCGGGGGTTAATTCCTCAACTTGAATAGAGTCTTGAAAGTGACGAATAGCTTGAGAAACTTGCTCGTTATCGTATTGACGACCAAGAGTTGCTTGAGTTAAGCGGACTCGCTTTTGTCCATCACCGAGGGTATTGTATGCCCATAAAGCGCAACCTGCGGCAATGCCACTGTCACCGGCTGCGGGAAAAATGAAAATATCTTCTAGTTGCAGTTGTTTTAACAGTTCGTAGTTAGCAACCGAATTTAAGCCTACCCCTCCAGCAATACACAGCTTACGCAGTCCGGTGCGTTTGATAGCCAAGCCCACAATATGGAGTAATGCTTGCTCTAGCTCTTTTTGCACTTTATAAGCTAGGTCAACTAAATAAGGACGCAGATAAGGCTTACCTTCGCCAGTGTCATAGCTTTTTTCTAACGCGGCGACTTCTAAAAAGATATCGTAAGCCGAAATTTTCAGGCTGTAAGAATCTTGTTTTGTGTGAATCCAACGATGCCAATTTGGTTGCTCTTTTCCATAGGGAGCTAAACCCATGAGTTTACCCGCTTCAGCGTGTTGAATCTTCTCGCCTACTTTGGTGACAAACCCAGCTTTGCGGGTGATGTACTCGTAAACAAAACCGAGGGTAGAAAGCTGCGCTAAGTGAGCCGCTACCATCTCATTATGTAGGGTGGTGATGGTCTGTCCCCGGCCTTCATAGAGGGTGTAGGATTCGGTGTCATGAGCCGGAGTGGTACTACCAGAAGCATCTACAACCAAAATCAATGCTTCATCAAATCCCGAAGGCCAATAAGCAGAGTAAGCATGAGCCAAATGATGGCTAGGAATTCGTGTGACTTTATCGGTAATTTCCGCAGGCATGACGCGGCGGAGAATATCTGGCGCACAATCATGGCCAGGCATATTGGCAGTGATGGTTGCCAAATCACTTAAGGTAATGTTGCAGGTATCTAAGCAGTAACGAATTGCTTCTGCGGGAAGCTGCATTTGGGCAGCGACACCAGGCGCATGAAGCATATAGCCGGGACTATATTTGTGGCGGTCGAGTCGTTCTTGTTCAATTGCTACGACAATTTCACCATCTTGAGCGATCGCAACTGAGCGTTCATGTCCTAAATTAATACCGAGATGATATTGGGTCATTACTTTATTGCCTCTTGTAATAGAAATTGCCCTTTTGAAGTTTGTTGCTCAAAATTGACTCTTTAATCAGCCATCAAAAATAGGTACTTACTCTGGAACTAAATTTTTGTCTAACCCAATATAATCATCCAAGTATATTTGCCAGCGAAATCGGCAACTGAATTAAAAACTCCGTACCTTTACCTAGCTCTGAGGAACACTCTAATATTCCCCCGTGTTTCTCCACAACTATTTGATAACTAATAGAAAGACCTAAGCCTGTACCTTGACCCACTGGCTTTGTCGTAAAAAATGGGTCAAAAATTTGTTTTCTCGTTTCTTCTGACATCCCAATCCCATTATCAATAATCCGGATTGTGACATAATTATTGTTATAAATATCAGTCACAATCTGGATACTAGGAATGTGGGAATTTTCTGGCTCTAATACATGATTTTGATTTCCTCCATCAGTATTTTTACAAGGGTACAAAACTGCATCAATAGCATTACTCAGCAAATTCATAAATACCTGATTTAATTGACCAGCATAGCACTCCACTAAAGGTAATGTGCCATATTGTCTAATCAATTCAATCGGCGGGCAAGTTTTGGAACCTTTGAGTCTACTTTGTAAAATCATTAAAGTGCTATCAATACCTTCATGAATATCAACAGCTTTAATTTCTGCTTCATCTAAGCGCGAAAAGTTGCGAAGAGACATGACAATTTCACAAATTCTATCTGCCCCTATTTGCATAGAATTCATAATTTTAGGTAGGTCAGATAGAAGGAAATTCAAATCTATTTTTTTTATCTTTTTTTTAACTTCCTCTGCTGGTTCAGTATAATGTTGCTGGTAAATACAAACTAAATCTAACAACTCTTTAATATATTCATTGGCGTGGATGATGTTACCATAAATAAAGTTAATTGGGTTATTGATTTCATGGGCAATTCCCGCAACTAGTTGACCCAAACTGGACATTTTTTCAGCTTGAATTAGTTTAGTTTGGGTTTTTCTGAGTTCTTTTAAGGTTGCTTCTAGTTGCTGTTTTTGCTGCTTTAACTGTTCTCTTGATTCTAAGAGTGTGGCTTCTGTTTGTTTCCGTTCAATATTTTCAAATCTTAATTGCTGAATTCGGATTTGTAATGCTTCGTTGGCCTCTCGTAATGCAGCTTGCGCTCGTTTGCGATCGGTGATATTGGTTAAAGAACCAGAAATTTCGCCTTGAGCCTCACAGCGAGCCGACAATTCTAACCAGATAATTTCGGTGTTTTGATGATGAAACCTTAATTCCTTACAAGTTAGGTCACTTTTATGATGTATTTGTTCTAAAAAATTGAGCCAAATTTCTCTATCTTCCGCGTGCAAGTAATCGTCAATCGGACGATTTAAGCATTCTAAGGCATCATATCCTAAAGTGAGAGTCCAAGCTTTATTCAACAATGTAAAATTACCAGCACGATCACATTTAAAAACAATTTCACGCAGATTTTCGACTAGTTCTCTATATCGTCTTTCTGATTCTGATATTTTTTCGATTAAACGGTATTGAATCTGGGTATGTAGCTCGTTGTCAGCCAAAAAATCGGGTTTCATATAAAAATCTGGTTGTGGAGGATTTGACAGGTTTGACTGAATCTTGTCTCGCTCTCATACTAGAAAACACCTTCTTCAAGAGACCCTGATTGAAAAATTAATCCGATAGAATGCGGGCTAAGATAAATGTGCTTATTTTCGAGACATATTTCATTCAACACAAGACGCAGAACTTTAACGCTACGACTCAATAACTGACATAACGTTAAAGGAATCTATGATTAAAAGTAATTTCAGAATGAATATTTCACGTAGGCACTGTTAACTCTAAACGGTTGAGGAGTTCTTTATGAGTCATCACATCTGCATACAAAGGAAAAATACTAGCACAATAAAATTCTTGTTCAAATATGGTACGAGCAGAAGTGCAATCAGACAAAATTGTCACATGATAGCCTTTTTCGTGAGCTGACCTACCTGTAGAGTCAATACATATAGATGTCACAGCACCAGCTATGACCACATTTGTTATGTTTTGCTGTTTGAGAATTTCATTAAGGTTAGTATTGATAAACGCATTAAATCCTCGTTTACCAGGTACTTCTAAAATTCGGTCTTTAAAAGGATGTAGTTGTTCAATTGTTTCTGAACCTGGGGTTCCCATCTGAAAAGCATTGACTTCTTTGATAGTTTTCAAAATACCAATTGGTTCAATTAATTCTTCGTAGTTAGATGTAAAAAATATTGGGGTTGTAATTATTAATGCAGGTGAAGAGGTAAGGCATTGAAGCAGATGCACAGTGTTGGATATGACATTGGTGACTTTGGCTGATTCCTCCACTACTCCATAGAGAATTCCATTGGGTGAGAAGTAATCATTTTGATAGCCAATTAAAATCAATGCCGTTTTGCGAGGTTCCATACGTAAATGTATTAGTCGTTGTAAAAATAAAACTAAGTTTTCAGGCAATATGGTTCAGTTAAGAAAGCTTCTCTATTAAGGCAAAGAAACAGGAAACGAAGAGCAGCAAAAGAAAAAATGCTTACCTGAACTGTATTGGGATTTAATGTTGTCTTCAGAACATCATCAACTTATACAAGAATCCGGTTTGATATCTGAATCTAGTGGTGTAGGTAGGGAGTAGGGTTAGGGGAATGGAGAATAGGAAAGAAGATTGATCTGGATGTAATGATTTTTTTCATAAATCAAATAGAGTCTTATAGATAAGTATTAATTAATACTGTTACTGACATAAGATGGCGGTAATTAAATTCTTTGTTAGTAAAATGCTATCAACTACTGCTAAAACCTAAATCAGTAATTACTTTGAAGTTAAGCTATTGTTTTATCAATTTTCTACGAAGATAAATTTTATAAATTAGTAGTGTTTTATTTCTAACTTATGGAAGATGCAATACAGTAAAAAATGTGATTCAATCTAGTGATTCTTGTTTTTAAATGAATTTAAATATCTTTAATCGTGTTTTACTAATCAAATTAACTGTTGTGTTAATAGCATACTTCAAGGTGTAAAACTTTAAAAAAGATTGAAATATCTTTGATATGTATGATGAATATTTAAAGGTGCTTTATCTAGCAAAAATGAGCAAGTTATACCCTTGATATGGAAAAATTGGTGTTGCTGATTACAGGGATAATTTTTGTCGGGCTACGCCCCGCTAACGCTAACGCGCAGAGGCAAGGCAGCGCGTTGGGCGGCTCTGCCGACTTGTTCGCTGAAAGCGTTCCCGCAGGGTAGCGACTGCCGCGCAAAGGCGCAAAGAGCAAGATTTTTAAAGTTGGAATTTTATGATTTCATCCCGCATTTATGCAACGCCGAAAAATTAGACGAATGGGTGAACAGAAAAAGTTATTTGGTTCAGTAATTTCGTGAATTAATATAAGTAGAAAAATCAAACGGTATGGCTATATTGACTATTGCAGAATCAGATTGACAAATATCAGAATTAAGTCGCACATCGCGTTATATAAATCATAAATATCTCTGACTGAAATGAAGTTATCAGACTCAGGGGTGATGAGTAATTCTGAACTAAATTGAGAAAATCAGACTATAAATGGTGATATTTCCGGGATAGGCAGAATTACAAGGAATAAAAGGATGATTAAATCTTGGATGGTAATTGGGGGTGTAGCCATATTAGTAGCTTTGGGTGCTAATTTAATTCAACCTAGCGATCGCCAATGGTTCAAACGCTTACAAAGGCCGAGATGGCTAACCTTTGAAGCGGCAATTCCGATTATCTGGACTGTGATTTTTATTTGTGGTGGCTGGTCGGCTTATATTGTCTGGGAACGTAACCCAAGTACAACATCCACATGGCTATTGATGAGTTTATACTTAATTTTAGAAATTGCGATTATTGCCTATACGCCTGTGATGTTTCGCCTGCAGAGCCTTCAGGCAGGCACAATAATTGGTGGTGCAGGTTTTATTATTGGACTGATATTAACGCTGGCTGTATTACCTGTTTCTGGTTGGGCGGCATTGTTACTTGTACCTTTTTTACTTTGGAGTCCTATTGGTACTTATACAACTTGGCAGATGATGAGTCTTAATCCTCAAGATGTTTAAGTATCAAACCTGCGATTGATTTCACCCCTACCTGATATTGTCAAAATGGCAGGTAAAGCAGGTAATAGGGTAACAGGTGATAGAGCTAAAAGCTGTGTTTTATCTATGTTTTCTCATCTGTTGATGTCCTCAAATCTGCAATGGCTATAAGATGTGACATCACCAAAAGGGTAAAAACATGATTTCATCTGGTGTAATCATTGGCGCGATCGCTTTGTTAATTGCCTTTGGTAGTTTTTTTATCACACCGCGTGATGTGAAATGGTTCGCTCATTTAAGCCGCCCACAATGGCTAGTTTTTGAACCTCTGATCCCCTTTATTTGGACGGCAATTTTTATTTGCGGCGCGATTTCGGCTAATATTGTCTGGCAAAATAACCCCGGAAGTTTGATTACTTGGTTGCTGATGGGTTTATACCTGTTCGTAGAAATTATCACCATTGCCTACATCCCACTGATGCTGAGATTCCGCAGTTTGAAAGTTGGCGAAACTCTGGGATTAGTTGGGTTAGTTTCAGCCCTTGTTTTGGCTGTATGTGTTATTCCAATTTCACTACTAGCAACTGTATTGCTGATTCCCTATTTGGTTTGGAGTCCAATCGGCACGTTAACTACAGATGAACTAAAACAACTTAATCCCGAAGATGCTTAATAATAGGGAGTTGGGAATGGAGTTGTTTCCATTGAATACAAGTATATTTATCAGCTTAATACCTTTGCCAAAATAAGAGTATGAGTAAGACTCATTTATAAAATACAAATTTTTCTTACTCTTGCTCTGATTGCCCCTTATCTTGTTTCCAGCGTCCTGCCTTCTTCACAGCCTCGGTTAACAAATACTCAATCTGTGCATTTACACTTCTGAGTTCATCTGCTGACCATTTCTCGACTGTCTCGTAAAGTTTCTCATCCAGACGTAACAAAAATCGTTTTTTTTGTCCCATTTTTTAGTTATAAAGCGTTCCAGCATTGATAACGGGTTGGGCAGTTTGCTCAGAGGTGAGGACAACCAACAGGTTATTAATCATAGAAGCTTTGCGCTCGTCATCCAAATTGACCATTTGTTCAGTCGCCAGACGATTCAACGCTTCATTCACCATCCCGACTGCACCTTCAACAATCTGCCGTCGCGCATCAATTAGAGCTTTTGCTTGCTGTCGTCGCAGCATAACTTGAGCGATTTCTGGTGCATAGGCAAGATGCGACAGCCGTGCTTCAATTACTTCTACACCCGTTACTTCCAAACGAGCTTGGAGTTCTTTTTGCAGGGCGTGAGCGATTTCATCAGGAATTCCCCGGAGCGAAGGAGTATTTGTTTCATCTGAACTGTCGTAGGGATAGCGAATAGCTAAAGACCGAATAGCAGTTTCACTTTGAATAGCGACAAATTCAGAGTAATCATCGACGGCAAACTTTGACTTAGCGGAATCAAAAACCTGCCAAACAACAACCGCCGCAATTTCAATTGGGCTACCTTCTGCATCATTAACTTTAATGATTTTACTGTTGAAGTTGCGAACCCGTAACGAAATCTTTTGCTTGCTCACAAAGGGATTTGTCCACCAGAAGCCAGAAGAGCGCACGCTGCCCACGTATTTTCCAAACAGTACCAACACCACCGCTTGATTAGGCTCAACACTAAAGAAGCCCGACAGCGACGGGATAATAACAACCAAGAGCGTTGCAGCTAACCAAGCAACAAGCTCGGCAACGCTATCTTCACCACCGATAAAATCAGTAACTTTCAAGCCTCTTGCAAGTACAGCTTCTAACCCTTGCACACTAGACACTAGATACCACCCGCCAATTAGTATCAATGCCACTACTACAGCCAACATGATGAAGCCGTTGACCTTGAACGCAGGAAATTCCTTAATTTTTTGTTCCATAGGTTTTCTCAGCCCAATTTTATATCATTATGATATCATCATAGTATCAAAAATCAGGCTATTTAAATCATCAAAGAAAGCTGACTCAGCACTTTGTTAGAGAATTCGACCATAACGGGCTGTAAAGTTATTAGCTGGATTTGCTTGATTATTCAGCCACGCCCACATTTGGTCTCCAAAACAAAAATGCCACCACTCTTTAGGATTGCGTTGAAAGCCAGCTTTTAACATGACATCATTTAATAGCTGACGATTGGTATGATAATGTTGTGCTTGTGGATGGGGATGATTGATATAGTAATTAGGATGCGATCGCTCTGACAACTCATCAATAGGCGAACCCATATCTACGACTAAACCTGCATCATCAACTAACGTCACATCCACTGCTGCCCCTGTACTGTGAGGCGGCGGAGTTTTTTCATCCAGACTCGGAACTGCCCAAATTTGGTAAACCGCCTCCCAAATTTCTTGACGTTGAATTGCTGATAATTCCGCTTCAGTCAGTCCTCGCTCTTTTACAGCTGTGGCAAAGCTATAATCCACCATAAACTGCTGCACATTCACCGGGCGATATCCATCAAAAATTTGAATCAGCCAATTAGGATGCACAGACTCCAAGTAATTTTGAGCTTGGATTAAATTTTCCACGACAGTCTGACGAAGAAAATAAGGAGAATATTCGCCATAAGTAGCACCCAATTTTTCATAAGGATGGGGCGATTCCACCGCAAATAATTCCAAAGGAATTGCTACTAAAGATTCACCGCATTCAACAATGGGGATATGGTGATAAGGTCTCATAATAATTTTGGATGTTAAATTTCAGATTTTAAATTATATAGAATCTAAAATCATTTGTGAGAGACAAAATACCCGACCTAAAAAAAGTCGGGTATCTCAACACCCTAAATTGTGTGCAATAAGATAAAATCCCTAAGTAAGTAAACAAAATTAATTACTCAACATCGTTTTTCTATTTGTTAAAAACCCATTCACCCATACACACTTGCACTCTGAAACTATTCTTATAGGACTTACGCAAAAAAACTCTCAAACTCTTATTTCTCCGTGAACTCTGCGTCTCTGTGGTTCGATTTTCCGTAGGCTGTGCGTAAGTCCTGTCTTAAAAGACTAATAACCATAGGGTTTATTTTGCACTCCACCAGTGTTAGGAGATGAATAGCCACTTCCTTGAACACCAGTGGTAGACTGTGCGGGAACGGAAAAACTAGACTGTGGTATTTGATTTCTGAAATACCCATAGTTTGAGTTTGTATAACTGGCTGGAGTTGGAGGCGTAAGTTGATTTGGACTAATTACTGGATAGGAAGGTGGGGCTGAGTAGGTTTGAGTATTAGTTGGTACAGATGAAGTAACAGGTTGTGTAATAGTTGTTGACGGTACTTGGTTAGGTAATGACTGAACAGAATTTACACCGTTGTAAGAACTCAGTGAAGTATTAGGTACAGTTGGCTGAATATAGCCTGTAATATTATTTAAATTTGGATTTGTATTAGGTACAAAATTCTGGTTATTAGTAGATAAATTTTGTTGAACTCCGTTATAAGAAGTTTGCCCAACAGAATTACCCAAAACTGAAGTCGTACTATTATTAGATAAATTTTGCGGAATTCCGTTATAGGAATTTTGCCCTAAAGTATTATTAGAATTCACAGCACCGCCGTTTAAAGTAGACAGTGATTGATTGGCTGGTTGTTGCAGTATTGATGTTGAAGCACTAATTGAAGTGTAAGGAGTTTTGGGAGTTTGATTAACTCCAACACCTACAGTTTCCGAGTTGGTTGTGATTCCTTGGGGCTGTGATGAGTTAGCAGAAAGCTGAGTGTTATTATTGAGTGTGCCGAAGCGTAGAAGATTTTCGGTTTGGGTGATGAAGGGATTGTTATCATCTGTTAAAGATGAGTTATTACTGCTTGGTACACTAGGAGTCAGTGCTGAATTTTTTGCAGATTTTTGTTGATTAATTAAAGTTTGTAATAGATTTTTACCTTGATTTGCTTTGGAGTTGTCTTTAGGCGGAAGAATGGTAATGGGCCCAGTGGCTTTTTCCACATCATTATAAAGTACTGGTAAGTTATCAATATCTGCTGCGATCGCTTTTTCTTCTTCTGACAAAGAATCACTAGTATTGTTAACTGTGGCTGTGCTGTTGTGTTTGTAGGTAAACGCATCTGGGTTAGTCCAGTATTCTCGAATTACCAACCCTAGCACTGATAAAAAAATAGCCGTTCCCCAAAAAGCAGGCTTGCTAAAATTCAATAACCTGGCTTTGAGGTAACGTAAGTAGGCAGGTGGATAACGATGATTTGACATAGCTAAGTCACAAAATTTACTAGTAGATAGTTTCCCTGAGAGCAAACTTACAGCAAGCACAAGTTATGTAGTGCTTTAGCTTGACTATTACCAAGTGTTTTAGCCGCAGTTTAGATAGTATTGCGATCATCCTAGCCTGATTACGGTGAAACATGAAGTATAAAATAGAAAATTTCATACTTAGTGCTGCGCACTTGATATTTCAACATGATTATGCTGATATTTTAGCTTCGGTCACTTTCGATAACATCACAAATTGAAACCTGCTCTAACTTATTGTTGTAGCGAATTAGGAAATAGGGAATAGGAAATGGGGCGTAGGGAACTTCTACCGCTTCTGTTTCCGCCCCTTCAGCCCTGCTATTCACCAGGAGACTACAGCAATGATGAAAGCTGAAGATATCATGACCAAGGATGTGATTACCATTCGCGGTTCAGCAACTGTGGCCCAAGCAGTTCGGCTGCTGAAGGAAAAAAACTTGCGTGCCTTGGTTGTGGATCGTCGCTATGAGAATGATGCCTATGGTATGGTTAGCGAAACAGATATTGTCTATAAGGTAATAGCTTACGGTAAAGATCCCAAGCAAGTGCGGGTTTATGAAATTATGAGTAAACCCTGTATTGTTGTCAATCCTGAATTGAGTGTGGAATATGTAGCGCGGTTATTCGCCAACACAGGTATCCGCAGAGCGCCAGTCATTCAAGGTAAGCTGTTAGGCATTATCTCAATTACTGATATTTTGACCAAAAGTAATTTTGTCGAAGCCCCAACCGCACCGAGGTTAGAGGAAAAAATTCAAAAAGCCGTTGAAGCCGCCCGTGCTATTTGTACTCAGCATGGAGCTTATTCTAAAGCCTGTGCTGCTGCTTGGGATGAAGTGGAAGAATTACAAGCAGAAGCCGCCCATCAAAAAGCTGAAGGTATGGTTTCCGCTAAAGGTTCCTTTGAAGAATACTGTCGGGAAAATCCCAATGCGCCCGAATGCCGCAAATATAATCCTTAAAGTTATTAAGTATGAAGGCTGAAGTCTGAAACTTATTTTTCACACTTCATACTTCATACTTCATACTTTTCTACTCTTCGCTATTCAGGATTTTGGGGACTTTGAAAAATTCCCCTTCTTGTTCCGGCGCACTGCTGAGAATAGCATCTCGCTCAGGATAAGGTTGTAACTCATCCTCACGTGTCACATTGCTTACATCAATTGCTCGTGTAGTTGGTGGCACATCACTAACATCTAATTCACTCAGCTGTTCCACATAATCTAAAATGTTGCCTAGCTGGGTGGTAAATTGCTCTTCTTCTTCTGGTGTCAATTCCAACCGAGCAAGAAGGGCTACTTTATGAACTTGGTCGCGGTCAATCATGGTTTAGTTATAAATCAAAAGTCAAAAGTCAAAGGTCAAAAGTCTCTTGTTTTTGCTCGTTGTTATATTATTAGCAATTAACTATTGACTTTTGACCCCTTGGTTGAAGTTCCTACGTTGCTAACTTCCCTACGTACTGGCTCACTATTGACTAAAAGAATACGTCAATTTGCATCCGCCCTGTGGTTTTGAGCCAGTTTTGAGCTTCAATGTAGTTATTCGGAGCCATACGAATTGCTCTAATCCAGTAGTCTGCGGCTTGGTCAAACAAGGCTTCACCACCGTCATGATCCCCAGCTTCTTTGGCTTTTTCGCCTTGGTAATGATAAATCACGGCGATATTATTCAAAGCTTGGGGGATGCGTGGGTTGATTTCAATTGCTTTGTGATAAAGTTCTAAAGCTTTCTGATGATCACCATTACTGGCGTAAATTAGCCCCATATTGTAGAAAATATAACTGCGATCGTTGGGGTCTTCTTCTAGGGTTAGGGCTTCTTCATAATATTCCAATGCTTCGGCATATTCCCCTTCTGCTTGTGCCGACATTCCATCTCGGTAATAAACAAATGCTTCTTTAGCTTTTTTGTTAGTTGGCAGAATCTTCAGAATGATATCCGCCATCACTGTAAAAGATTTGTCAATAAAGTTATCGTTTTTTTGTGTTCTTGGCATAACTGCCTCTAGGGTTGTACAGCTACTAGCTCGAAAGACGCTCGCGGGAAATACAGCGTTTTTTAGTTGGGTGCTGACTTAGCACTTCCAACGCAGCACTCAATAGTTAATTTAACTGATTTAGGGGGACAATACATTCTGGACTGTTATGTTGGGGCTTGTTGACCAAATTACTCACGGGGTAGGCTGTCATTGCTTCAGCAGGGTAAGGATCTAATAGTGGCTGAAGTTTTTCTGGGGTTTGCACTTGAGTATCTAGCCACAAATCGTAATCTTCAGGAGCTAGAATTACTGGCATACGCTCATGGATTGGTTCTAGCAATTCGTTAGCTGTTGTTGTCAAAATTGTACAGGAGGCGATTTCTTCTCCTTGCGGTGAGTGCCAGATATCCCACAACCCAGCAAAGCCAAAGGGTTGACCATCTTGAAGCCGAAAATAAAAGGGTTGCTTTTTAGTTTGTTGCTTTTGCCACTCATAAAAGCCATCAGCTATGACTAAACAGCGTCGGCGTTTGAATGATGCTCGAAAAGCAGGTTTTTCTGCAACTGTTTCGGCTCTGGCGTTAATTAGCTTTACTCCCATTTTTGCATCTTTGGCCCAACTAGGAATCAAGCCCCAGTGTAAAGGCTGAAATTCATATTGCTGACTGGTGGGGTTTTGTAGCACTGTTGGCACTATTTGTGTAGGTGCAATGTTATATTGTGCAGCTACATCAGGAATCTCTTGGAGATGGAAAGCTTGAGCTATGGCAGCTGCTGACTGATTTAAAGTGTATCTTCCACACATATTTTTTATCTACCCCTGGGAATTAAATTAAACATTTCAACTGCATAAATACTAGAAGTAATTAATGTTTTGTTTTTTATTTTTTCAGATAAATCTAGTTTGTATGAAGATGGCTCAAAGGTGAATAATTATCCTGTTTTGAGGGAATATTTTAGTAAGATATTGTATTTTAGAGCCTCATTTCTTTTACCACTCTTCATCACATTTTTGGCATGGAAACGCTACGTTTGTACGATTTTTTACCCTCTGGCAACGGTTATAAGATACGTCTTTTATTATCACAAATGGGTATTCCCTATGAAAGAATCGAGGTGAATATCTTAAAGGGAGAAAGTAGGACAGCAGAATTCTTAAGTAAAAATCCTAATGGGAAGATACCTGTTTTAGAAGTTGAGCCAGGTAAATACTTAAGCGAATCAAATGCTATATTAATCTATCTCAGTGAATACACAGAATTCTTGCCTTACGATCGCTTGTTAAAAGCGCAGGTTTTTCAATGGTTATTTTTTGAACAATATAGCCATGAACCTTATATTGCTACATCCAGATTTTGGATGTCTATTTTAGGCAAGGCAGAAGAATATCATACTGCTTTAGCGCAAAAGCGGGAACCAGGTTATGCTGCCCTAAAAGTAATGGAAGAGCATCTACAATCTAGATTATATTTTGTAGGCGATCGCTATACTATTGCTGATATTGCTTTGTTCGCTTATACCCATGTAGCCGATGAAGGTGGTTTTGATTTATCCAAGTTTCCGGCTATCCAAAAATGGATAGAACGCATCAAAGCTCAACCAGGGTATATAAATATTAGCCAAGAGCCGATTCCCCAAGATGCAGAATAATAAATCTAGCAGTAAACAGTAATCAGTAAAAAGCATGAACGTTTTATATGATATGCCTTTATAAGGCGTTAATGCACTAACTAACATATCTGATGACCAGATATAGTAATTTTATTTGATTTGTAAAAATTGATAACTTCAAATCCCTGACTTCTTAAAAAAGTTGGGGATATAGCAATCCTAAATAAATTACAAACAAATTTACTCCCTACTCCTTGCCTCAAGCAGTACTTTAAGAATCAAATAGGATTGCTATATATTTATTGACAAAGTTGATTCGTACATCATTAGTATAGGTGTTTTGATGGCGATAACCCTATAATTCGCGTCTTGTTAAAATTTTTCCCAAATATTAGTCTAAATCATCATCTTCTAAATCATCTAAATCATTATCTTCTAAATCATCTAAATCATCATCTTCTAAATCATCATCTTCTAAATCATCATCTTCTAAATCATCATCTTCTAAATCATCTAAATCATCATCTTCTAAATCATCATCTTCTAAATCATCTAAATCATCATCTTCTAAATCATTATCTTCTAAATCATCTAAATCATCATCTTCTAAATCATCATCTTCTAGATATAATTTTTGATTGCGTTTTTTCTCAAGTTCAGAAAAGCATTTATCACTGCAATAGTAACAGTCATCTTTAGGGCAAATCAGGCGACCACATCTTGAACAATTTTTATGTAGACCAATAACAAGAGGAGAAAATCCACATTTTCCTTTCCCCTCTACCCATCCACCGCAATAAGCTAAAATAGTCGTTAACAATCTTTCTGATTCTGACCGTTTGGCTTGTAGTAATCCTCTACCATTAAACTTAAAAATTTTAAACTCAGACAATCTTGCTTTGTTTCGATGTTTCCACAGGATGTCTAAAGTATCAATAAGACTGTCTATTATATGCAAAGGGTCATAAATTTTTAAAGGATACAATATTTTTTTATAAACTTCAGGAGTAAAATCATTACTTTTGTAAGCTAGCATAGATAAAAAATGTTTTAGCAATGCAAGAAATAGATATGGTAGCGAAAGGTAATCTACAGGTATTTCCGTTAATAAATTTATAAAACTAGCTTGCCATTTAGGAAAATCAGCAAGCCATTTCTGTGGTAACTTGCGTCTAGCAGTTATGAACAAAGGCAGAGGATTTTCATCGTCTACCAATGATATATATTCCCAGTCCGGAATATGCTCTTTTTGCAATGCTCGAAACTTTTTTGCTATTTCATGCTGTTGAATATAGAAACGTTGATTATAATCAAATACCCAAGGTGGTAAATATCTTTTAGGATCAAAATCTCTAGACACATCAATACTAAAAAAGTTATCGCTAAAAACATTTTCTAAATTTTCTAATTTTCTTTTATTAAATTCGCCCAAAACTTTAGGAGACTCAACAGAAAAACGAGGTGTTTGGTCTCCTATCATGTATTGTATTTGAAGATAAGGAGATAAAACACCAACTATTATCACATCAAAACCGCGCTCTATTTTAAAAGCAGGAACACAAAATTCAGAATATAGTTCAGAGTTAACGGAATTGCGAGTATTCTTGACATCAATTAAGTATTTTGAATTTAATCGAATATCTGCTTTTCGCCAATATTGGCTTTCTTGTGTAATTTGATGAATAGAAATATCTTCTGTTGCAAAATTTAAGGATTTAAAATATTGGATGACTAACTTCTCTGCACCGCGAGCAGAAATCATTTGAGCTTCCTTAAATGAATCACAAGTAGGATTCCATTCTCGTATTAATTTCTTATCTGTTTTATCTAAATTATATAACTTATGCCAAGTTGAAGTGATAGCTTCACTATAAGGATAGTCAGAATCGTTGAACTGAGAGACTAGATCAAAAAAAACTTTATATTGATTTTTTATATACTGTTTTTGATATTCAATCGGAGCAAGATTCCATAGAAAATCTTTATATTTTAATTTTTCTTGGAGATATTTAATTTGGCTCCAATAAATTTTACGTTCTGAACTATTAGATTCTTCTAATTTTATTAAAACTTCATTTAATAGTTCTTGCTTTAACGAAGAATCTACTATATCAAGATATTTATTGATATAGCTGCTATATGATTCTAAATCATATAAGCTAAGAAGATTCCTAAATGCAGAAGAAGAAACAATCATATTGGGTACTTCTTTCAAATATATACCCAATAATTCTTTTTTTTGGTATTTATTTATGAGATTTATTTTATTTATTATTAATTTAACCGACTCTTCATTTGAAAGATTATGAATATATTGACCTAAAAAAATCTTAAAAACATTGTAGTTATTACTATCAATACATTGATTTATAATATTAATATCAGTGGTTTTGTTATCTACTTTTTGTAGATTAATAGTATTTAAATCCTTATATTTGTAATTGTGGCGAATTCCAAAATAAACAATATCTCCTAAATTTATAACTTCATTAGATATAAAATTTATATCAGAATATCCTTCACATTTAATATATCCGCGTCCTTTTTTAACAGTATCAACAATACCAATACAAGTTTTTAACTCAACGTTAATGGCTCGCTGACGTTCTGTATCAATATCAAATTGAACATAAACTCCTTTTCCTTTACTTCCTTCAATTAGTTCTTGCAAATCTTGCGGTACATCATCTCGATGCACATAAATACCTTCTTCAGAATTATTATTTTCAATAGGAATTATAAATCCGTAGTTATTAACTTTCTGATTTTTATTATTGATTCCACCAAACCAATCAATTTTACCTATAACCATAATTGATAAAGTATTTAATTACAAAGGTTTTTGATGTTACCAAGTATAATTGTTTTCAATAATACCATTACTTAAAGCCACACCTCTAGTATATGTTATGTAACTTAAAATACACAAAAACATTAGGTAGGTTCATTTAGTTGAAGGTTTATAGAAATGAGATTCTTGATGGAGATTCAACAGAGCCAAGAATAAATATTAGATATCCTCAATTTCAACCAATTTTTGTCGAGAAGTTAAACCTGATTTAATTGTTATACAAGATTTTGGTACATCATATTTATCAGCCAATAGTCTAATTAATTCTTCATTCGCTTTACCATCTACTGGTGGCGATTTGAGATTGACAATCAAACTCCCATCAACTTCTTCAGTAATTTTTTGTTGTTTGGAATTAGGTTTAACTTTGACTCTTTTTTGCATTGCCTATTTCCCATAGTTTTTGTAGCCACAACCAACCTAAAATACTACCTATTACATAATAAAGAAAATCCCACCAAGAAAAAGTAGTACCTAATAGTAATTTACCGATTAATGTGGCACGTATCGCTTCTAGTAATGGCGGATGCCAAAGTTGGAGAAATTCTACTATACAAGTAATGACAAAAACCCAAATAGGAATTTGTACTAAGACTTGGCGACTATTGAAAAACCAAAAGCCAAACAAACACCAAAATATTTCGTAAAATATTGCCGCGCCGGAGTCGTTAAACCAAGCCCGACCTGGGCCAGGGTAATATTTAAACAAAAAGCCCATCGCAGTGACGATGAGCAAAGACATGACTATTAATATTTTGAAATTCCGGTTGTGGCGCATTTTCTCAAAGCTGGAGACTAAACAAGATTTTAGCCTTGGTGTCTCTAGTATCCAAGAAAATTATGGATATCTTTTGCTGCCAGCCCCAACTACACCAATTTTGTGGCGATAGGAAAGTTCTGCACCAAACCAGCCAGAAGCACTAGTTAGTGTACCAACTACCAGAGATATTAATAATCCCCAAGGTAAGATGCGTGCATCAGCGTCGCCTATACGGAGGAGAAAGTTTACCAAGGTTAAAACTAGGATAGAAACATTGAGAATGAGATGCACCCAGCCAGCATTACGCTTACGGACTCGCTCAATTCTCAAAAAGTCGCTCATCCCAATAGCGGCTGCAATTAAGCCACCCCCCAGCCCAAGTCCAATTAACCAGATAGAAGCCCGCGCCCAGAAGAAATCACGAGTTAACCAATAACCAAAATCGCTACCCAAGGCTGCGGCTAAAAAAGCTATGGGAAATATGACGCTGAGAGGATGTAAGGGGTGTCCGGCGATCGCTACTGTACTAGGTACACCTGTATCACGATACTCTCTATCGTCACTTTCAATAATTGGGGGAATATTTGGAAAAGGAGTAGAAGCTGATGATGTGGTTTCTGTAGTTTCCATAGTGTCCATGATTTAGTATTTACTGTTTATGCAGAGGGAATTTGTTCGACATACGCTTCTGCTTGCAGCGTGAGTTTTCCCGGTGCTACTTCTAGTTGTTTAACTCGCAGGCTCATACCTTCTAAATCGAAGTTGCTGAGATTTAAAATTTCACTGGTTTGGTCAACTAAAGCTTTTGTCAACTCAGGCGATATTTCTTCACCTTCGCCATATTCGACATTCTCTAAAGAAACAGATTGTCCGTTAGCATTTACCTTCGGAATTGCTGTAAAAGCAATTTGTTGAGTTTCACCTGTTTCCTTTAATTTAATACCTGCATTTAGCCCGATTTTCTGATTCTCTAATAAGCGAAATTCAATATCTTGAGGTTCTATGTTTGTGGTTTTGCCATTAATATGTACTGACTGATGTTGAAGTTGCGATCGCACATAATCTGAATTAAAAGCGAGGTTGATATCACTTTCTGTCAGAACTACTTTCGCACTGGCTTGTGTAGGTTTAGTCAACTCAATTTTGCCAAAAGCTACACTTAAAGGATTAATCGCCACATTACCCATCTGCATTTCAATTTTGTCCATGCGGAGGTCTTGCTGTATGACTAAACCTTCGCCTGCAATTTTGACTGAATCTACTTGTCCCTGAACAAGTTTGAGCGGGTCAGTTTGAATATCAATATCTAAATTTTCTACTTCATCTAATTGGCTAGTTACTCCTATTTCTGCGGCTTTATTGAGAGCCTGCTCTCCTAGTCCAGGACTTTCTGGCATTGATTTTTAACTCCTGTTTGACAGTGCCAATTTTCGATTTAGTATGTTTGATTTTGGCTGATTTTGAGAATTCAATCCCCACCGCCAGGGGAGCCTCACAAATCGGAAAACCAAAATTTTTGGCTATCTTTGGTCAATCTAGGAAATTAATTTTAAAAAGTTATCTATCTAGCGATGGAGGGAAATTTTCTAGCTTATATATCCAAAAGTGTAATTAGAAAAAATTATATGTAAAAAATTGCTTTTCTACCCATAGAAAAGCAACTGATCGCTCAAAAGTAAGAGGAAAAATCATTAAGCCCTGTGACAAGCTGTTCTTAGTAATAAATACGATTACTTTTTCGAGGAGAACTTCAAAATGGTATCAACACTAGATGATACAAAGCGTAATGCTATTGCTGCTAAATTGGCAGGAATCAAATTGCTTCAACAGTTGCTTATTGAGAATGAACAGCAGTTTTTGAAAGAAACTACTGACAGCGAAATCTCGAAGCGTTTCCAAGATTTTCTCGAAGACGATCGCAAAAATTTAGGTATCATTGAAACTGTAATTGTGCAGTATGGCATTCAGCAAGAGCCAAAACAAACAGTTAAAGACTTAGTAGACCAAGCTCGCAAATTAATCCAAGGTTCGGAACTGAGTTTTTACGAAAAAGTATCTCAGCACGAATTATTAAAACATCAACAAGTTCTTAGTGGTTTGTTGGTACACAAGGCAGCCCAAAAAGTAGGTGCTGATGTGCTAGTAGCAATTGGCCCTATCAACCCCGTAAACTTTGAAAACCGCGCTCACCAAGAGCAACTCAAAGGTATTTTAGAAATTCTCGGTGTACGCGAACTAACCGGACAAGATGCTGACCAAGGTCTGTGGGCTAGAGTTCAAGATGCAGTAGCAGCATTAAGTGGTGCAGTTGGTAGTGCTGTTACCCAAAACTCTGATAAACAAGATATGAACATCCAAGACGTGATTCGCTTGGATCATAACAAAGTAAACATCTTGTTTACAGAATTGCTACAAAGCAACAATGCTCAAAAGATTCAAGAATACTTCGGTCAAATCTACAAAGACCTCACCGCTCATGCTGAAGCGGAAGAGGAAGTCGTTTACCCCAAAGTTCGTTCCTTCTACGGTGAAGGCGATACCCAAGAACTCTATGATGAACAAGCCCAAATGAAGCGCCTGTTAGATGAAATCAAGGCCATTGACCCGTCTTCATCTCAATTCAAAGATAGAATCAAAAACCTGATGGAAATCGTTGGCGACCATGTTCGTCAAGAAGAAAGCACCTTGTTTGCTGCTATCCGCAACAACTTGAACACTGACCAAAGCGAGCAACTAGCGACAGAATTTAAAGCAGCTAAAGCCAAAATTCAACAAAAACTAGGTGGAACTGCAACTGGCGCAGGTGTGTAATTTAAAATTCTCCTCGCAAATAACTGACTTGATGTAAAAAACTCCTCAGGGAAAATGCTGTACTTATCTTTTCCCTGGCTTCATTTCCTCCAGTCGGATAAATATACCGGGTAATGCTCAATCAAAAAGAGGATAGGTATCTTAACCGTCCTCTTTTTTGTTCAATGTGCAAAATTATGTGTAATGTTAACCTGATTACTTTCACTGATATTCAAAAATTGTAATTTTAAAGAGCGATCGCTCCTGATATCGTTTCCAGTTAAAGACTGATCATCAAAGCCGCTCCACCAAGCAAGACACTCATTACTTAATTTTTCCTAAAACCACACCCGCCCCAACAGATGCAATCAATACACTTCATCTCGAACCTCACCGCCAGTACTTTCCTTAGACCCTAAGATTAGAGTAAAGTAAACAAGTGTAAAGAAGTATCACTTTTCTCTCTTAGTTTTTAAAACAACTTGTTCACTTCTACTGTTGATATTTGTATAAAAACATCCATGCAGTCTAGTTTTTGGCGACGAATTCTGGTATCTTTCGCGGTATTTTTCTTAGCTGGGTCAATTTGGATAGGGCATCCCTCTTCAGCACTGGCTTATGACAACCCTGATTTACTACCTAACTTTCAAACCCCAGTAGTAGATTTAGCCAAATCTCTCACCGACATTCAAGAAGAAAAGCTGGTTTCAGATTTAAAGCAATTTGAAACTGACACTGGCTGGAAATTGCGCGTATTAACCCAATACGATCGCACTCCCGGCCGGGCAGTGATTAATTATTGGGGTTTAGATGATAAAAGCATTTTGCTAGTTGCTGATTCTCGTGGCGGTAATATTCTCAGCTTTAGTGTCGGCGACGCAGTTTATGAACTTTTACCCCGCACCTTTTGGATAGAATTACAAACTCGCTTTGGTAACTTGTACTTTGTGCGCGAACAAGGCGAAGACCAAGCAATTTTACAAGCTCTTAACTCAGTTAAAGGCTGCTTACTTAAAGGTGGTTGTACTGTTGTACCTGGACTACCCAGGGAACAGTGGATTCTCACCCTGATTACCTCAGTGATTGGTGGAATTATTTGTGGCTTTGCAGCTCAACCCCGTAACGACAAACAAATTTTTGCTTGGCAATGGGCATTAATTTTTTCTCCACTGTGGGGAATTTTATTTATTGCCTTCGGGATTGGGCCTGTAGTTACCCGCACTAGCGATTGGCTGCCTTTAGTTCGGAATATTTCTGGATTTTTCATTGGGGCTTTAGTCGCTTATCTATCTCCTGTATTCAGTCGTCCTTCTTCTAGGGCAGAGTTATAAGTGCTGATGGTTGTAGTCAAGGGTTGAGGGGTGTAAGGGTGTAGGGGTGTATGTTTTTAAAACTCTGACACCCAGCCTCAAGAACAACCTTGCGCTTCAGCCTGTTGCTTTGCTGAAGTAGTATTCCTACTCACTACTCCCGACTCCCAACTCCCACCCTAGGTTACTATCTTTGACTACAACTTGGTATCAGCACTCTCTGAAGCTGATAAGCTGAAAGCTGGTATATCAGCGTTTAACAGTGATGGAATGGCACGTAACGGATGCTCAAAGTTTAGCAATCATCGATAGTGAAATTGGCGATCATGTCTTTTCACCCGCAGAGTATGAAATTGTCCGGCGGGTGGTTTATGCCACAGCTGACTTTGAATATAAGTCTTTAATTCGCTTTTCGGAACACGCTTTGCAAGCTGGGGCTGCGGCGTTAGCAGCACGTACCACGATTGTGGTAGATGTGCCGATGGTGCAGGTAGGTATAGCCTACGACATTCAAAATACCTTTGCTAACCCGGTGTATTGCAGTATGGAAACTGTGACACGTCCGCAAAAGGAAAAAACTTTGGCAGCTTGGGGAATTGAAACTTTAGCCAAGCGTTACCCAGAGGGAATTTTTGTGGTTGGTCAAGCGCAAACAGCACTAACAGCACTAATTGATTTAATTGAAGCAGAGGAAATTTTACCAGCGTTAATTATTGCTACACCTGTAGGATTTGTAGACTTAGATACTGCTAAAAATCGCTTGCAAGATTCTTTAGTGCCTCACATCACAATTGACAGCCGCAAGGGAAATGCAGTTGTAGCAGCTGCCATTGTTGATGGTTTAGTAGATTTAGCTTGGCAAGCTTACGGCCAGAATGCGAATCGGGGAAGTTAAATGAAGTATGAAGTATGAAGTATGAAGTATGTAGACGCGCTTTGCGCGGCTTCCCGTTCGCGTAGCGTCTCCCTTGGGGAGAAGGGTAGTATGAAGTATGAAATTTCCGACTTCATTCTGTTTTCCGGCGACGGCGGCGTGGTCGGTCTTGTTGGTCTTCGCGGAGGCGGCGGCTGACTTCACCAAAAAAATCTCGGCGGAGATAGGGATAATCGTTCACCCAGAGGTCGCGGCTGGGAATGTAAACATCGCTGAAATCTTCAATGGTGCTTAAATCTGGGCGATTTGACATGACTATCATTTCTGCTATTTGACCACGAGCGATCGCTTTATGAAAAGGACGTAGTGGTGCATCTAACTCGACGCTAAATCCAGTGTCATCGCCAACTTCGAGATTTATTCGTTTCTCTCGGTTCTCAACAATTACTAATTCCCCTTTGCTGTTGACAGTTTCTTGTTTTCCCATCAACTGGTCTGTAATCCACCAATCTAAAATTCGCCCACGGAAAAAGCCGCTGTATTTATAACGGCGGCATTTTGCATTCCTTATACTTGCTTGAAACACGGGGAACCACAGCCAAAAAAGCGCACCTATAACCCCCAGAAAAAAGAGAATGGGGCCAAACTCTAATCCAAATAGGGCTTTGGTGAGTAATATTACAACTACAGAAACTACAGAAACTAATAGTCGCTGCAAAAAATTAGAGAATTTCCCCCAGTAATACTTGTACTGCTGACCAGTAGCAATGAGGGGGATAATTTGTTCAAATTTCTGGCGCGTCAGTGGAACAAGCATGGGTGCTGGGTGTTGAGTGCTAATGTTTAGAGTATCTTTTCTAAACCATACACTAACGACTTTAACTGTGAGACCTTGCGAATTGCCAGTAGGACGCCGGGCATATAGCAGGCGCGATCGCTTGTATCATGGCGTAATGTATAAATTTGACCAGCCGCGCCAAAAATTACTTCTTGATGGGCGATTAATCCTGGCAACCGGACACTATGAATTCTAATACCTTCGTCGGCTAAACTGCCTCTGGCTCCTGGTATTTTCTCGGTTTCTTCTACCTGTGCCGGGTTAAAAGTTTTACCCAAATCTGCTAATAACTGAGCGGTTTGAATTGCCGTACCGCTAGGTGCATCGGCTTTTTGGTTGTGGTGCAGTTCGATAATTTCTACATGGTCAAAATATTGTGATGCGGTGACAGCAGCTTGTTGTAACAACACCATCCCAATTGAGAAGTTGGGGATAATTAAACAACCTGTGCTGGCTTTTTCGGCAAAGGCGGCTAAATCTTGAATTTGTGCTGGACTTAACCCGGTAGTACCAACAACGGGACGAATGCCATAGGCGATCGCACTGCGCACGTTGTCATAAACTGAATCAGGATGGGTAAAGTCTACAATTACCCCCGGTGGTAGCTGTCTTTCCCCAGCCACGTACCCCAACATAGGTTCTAATTGGTCAGTTACCGGTACTTCCAAAGGTTCGCTTAACCCTGCGAGTTCTCCAATATCTTTACCTTGATGTTCTGGGTTACGGTCAATTGCACCCATGAGGGTTAAGTCTGGTGCTTGGGCTACGGCTTTGACTACTTCACGTCCCATTTTGCCAGCAGCACCGTTAATAATGACTGGAATCGGAGCTTGATTTGTCATAATTACAAAAATATTTTTTAGCTAACAAGGGTTTTATTGTAGAGAGTTTAGTGACCCAGTAGCTAGTCATAAAATAGCACTGATAAACAGACAATTATTCAAACACTGGAGACCAAATATCAGCAACCGCTACTTGCCAACCAGGGAATAAATCTGGAAGTGTTAGCACGTCACCATCACCTAATATTATTTTTTGCCCATCACCGTAAACTTCTATAGTTCTAGTTTTAGGGTTAATTAAAATTCCGACTTGCGTCCCCAGTTCGATAAACTCTTGAATCTTCTCGCGCAGTTTATCTACAGAATCAGTCTTCGATTTTACCTCAACTACTAAGTCGGGAACCAATTCGGCATAATCTTCAGTAGAACGTTTCAGCCTTTCTGCCCGAATAAACGATACATCGGGAGCGCGTAAATTTGTGTTAGGTAATTTAAAACCTGCACTGGAACCAACTACACGTCCTAACTTGCGTGGCCTCACCCAATTACCTAAAATTCGGGCAAATTCAGTACCAACTTCTTCCGACTCATAACCTGATGGACTCATGACCATTATATTTCCGTCAACCAATTCCATACGATAGTCAGGATAATCTGCCTGCATTTTCTCCAGGTCTTGGATAGTTAAGGACATAAGAACTCCTGAAACATCTGAATCTATCTTGGCATTTCTCCTACACCGCAAAAACTCTACTCACAAGATTTGAGAAGGCTGAGACTGGTTAATTCATAAAAATTTATAGAGTAAGCGATCGCTACTGAAATACTCAATGGTAATAATTTGAACTATGAAATTTTACAACTTTTAACCGAAAGAAGTTGATTTTTTGTTGAATAAAATAAATTTTCTGTATAAAAAGTAACTTTTTAATGGTTAAATATCAAACTACTATCACCATTTAAAGGTTAAACTTAAAAGCCTGCTATTAGCTAGATGATTGAGGGTGTAACTAATAAAAATTATGAGTAGACAATTTAACCGCCGTAGATTTTTAATTTTCAGTTCTGCAACTATGGCCAGCAGCATTTTGCTGAAGGCTTGCGCTAATAACTCCCCAAGTGCAACAACTAGTCCCAGTGCATCTGAGAGTAACTCTCCTGTGGCTTCAAGTGGTGGTAACACTATCAAAATAGGTCTGTTACATTCCCTCAGTGGCACAATGGCCATTAGTGAAAAAAGCGTTGTTGATGCTGAAAAATTAGCAATCAAAGAAATTAACGCCGCAGGCGGTGTTTTAGGCAAACAAATAGAAGCAGTTGTGGAAGATGGTGCTTCTAATTGGGATACTTTTAGAGAAAAAGCAACCAAACTCATCGATCAAGATAAAGTAGCGGTAGTGTTTGGTTGTTGGACTTCTGCAAGTCGCAAAAATGTGAAGCCAGTCTTTGAAAGTAAAGACCATATGCTGTGGTATCCCGTGCAGTATGAAGGTCAAGAATGTTCTAAAAACATTTTTTACACAGGTGCAGCACCAAACCAACAAATTGAACCTTCTGTTGATTGGCTGTTAAAAAATAAAGGTAAACAATTCTTTTTAGTAGGTTCAGATTATGTGTTCCCCCGCACTGCTAACACAATTATTAAAGCGCAATTAGAAGCATTAGGCGGAACAACAGTAGGTGAAGATTATTTACCACTAGGTAACACAGAAGTTACGCCAATTATCACAAAAATTAAGCAAAAATTACCTAATGGTGGCGTAATTTACAACACACTCAATGGTGATAGCAATGTTGCTTTCTTCAAACAATTAAAAGGTGCAGGTTTAACACCAGATAAATATCCTTCCATGTCAGTCAGTATTGCTGAAGAAGAAGTCAAAGCCATTGGGGTGGAATATCTCAAAGGACACTATGCCGCTTGGAATTATTTCCAAACAGTAGATACACCTGCTAATAAGAAATTTGTTGCAGCTTTTAAAAAAGAATATGGCGATAGTCGGGTAACAAATGACCCAATGGAAGCCGCATATATCGCTGTTTATTTGTGGAAACAAGCAGTAGAAAAAGCCGGGACTCCTGATATACCTAAAGTGCGTGCGGCGGCTTATGGACAAACCATAGATGCCCCTGAAGGAAAAGTCACAGTAAATGCCAATCATCACATCTCTAAAATAGTGCGAATTGGTCAAGTTAGAGATGATGGTTTGTTTAATATTGTCTTTGCTACACCTGAACCAGTTGCACCAGTGCCTTGGAATCAATTTGTCAAAGAAACAAAAGGATTTGCTTGTGATTGGTCAGACCCAGCTAAAGGAGGTAAGTATAAACAGGCTTAATTAGTCAAGATTCAATGGTCAATAGTTAAGAATCGTAGGTTGGGTGTAGCGATAGCGAAACCCAACAAAGTATGCGTGAATGTTGGGTTCTGTTCCTCCACTCAACCTACTAGCTTTTAACTATTGACCTATCACTAATAATTCGGGGAAAAAAGTGTTAACAGGTTTTTTAGATGCTGTATTTAATGGAATTAGCATCGGTGCTGTATTATTGATTGCTGCCTTGGGACTCGCCATAATATTTGGCTTGATGGGTGTAATTAATATGGCACATGGTGAATTAATGATGTTTGGTGCTTATGCCACATTTGTTGTGCAGAACGGCTGCAAACAATTGGGTGGTTTCTGGTTTGAAATTTATATTTTTTTGGCTTTAATCATCGCTTTTGTTTTTACTGCTGGCGTGGGGTTAATTCTGGAAAAAGTTGTGATTCGTTATCTTTATGGAAGACCTCTAGAAACTTTATTAGCCACTTGGGGAGTTAGTTTAATTTTTCAGCAGTTTGTTCGCAGTGTTAATTGGGTGTTGGTAATTGGAATAGTCTTATTCTCTCTCTTATTTTTTGGCGGTACGAAAGTTTTAAATTCCCAAACAAATGTAGAGCGCGTGCGTAAATGGGGTGTAGCTGTGATATTGTTACTTTCTGGAGGAGTAACACTAGCAGTCAGTAATGTATTCAGCCAAACTTATCAACTAGCAGTAACTCAACCTTGGTTTGGGGCACAAAATGTGGATGTCACAGCACCTAGTTGGTTACAAGCGGGAATATCTCTGGGTGGTGTGCAATTACCTTTTGCCAGATTATTTATTATTACTTTAACCATCATCTGTGTATTAGGAATTTATCTATTCTTACAACGTTCTAATTGGGGATTAAGAATTAGGGCGGTGACACAAAACCGGAGTATGAGTGCTTGTTTAGGTATCCCAACTCAAAAAGTTGATGCTATCACGTTTGCTTTAGGTTCTGGTTTAGCTGGCGTGGCTGGGTGTGCGATTAGTTTACTCGGTTCAGTGGGGCCAAATACGGGACAAAATTATATTATCGACACCTTTATGGTGGTTGTTGTTGGTGGTGTCGGTAATTTAGTTGGAACTATCGTTGCAGCTTTGGGAATTGGGACAGCTAACTTTTTAATTGGTTCTGGAACTTTGAGTTTGTTATTCACACCTGTGAAACCTTTAGCAGATTTATTTAGTTTTTTTGCGACAACCAGCATGGCTAAAGTGATGGTGTTTGCGTTAATTATTACGTTTTTGCAGTGGAAACCTGCGGGTATTTTTCCGCAAAAAGGCCGGACTGTTGATGTTTAAACCGCAGAGGCGCGGAGGGTGTATATGAAGCAGGGGGGAAGGTTAATTTTAATTGAGATTGGGGTAGTAGTAGCGATCGCACTCATCCTCATCTTAATTATGCCAGTGCTGCTTTCGGAATTTCGTCTGAATTTGTTAGGGCGATTTTTATCTCTGGCTATTGTGGCTTTGGGTATTGATTTAATTTGGGGTTACACTGGGCTACTAAGTTTGGGACATGGAATTTTCTTTGGTTTAGGTGGTTACGCTATTGCTATGTACCTAAAGTTGCAAGTCCCAACTGGGGAATTACCTGATTTTATGAGTTTGTATGGTGTAACAGAACTTCCTTGGTTTTGGCTACCTTTTTATTCTTTTCCTATCGCTGTAGCGGCTGTAGTAATTATTCCAAGTTTGCTGGCAGGATTATTAGGATATCTAGTATTTCGCAACCGCATTAAAGGCGTTTACTTTTCGATTTTGACCCAAGCGGCAATTATTGTATTTTTCAACTTTTTTAACGGACAACAACAATTTTTTAACGGTACAAATGGGCTAATAGATTTTACAACTTTGTTTGGAGCGACGGTGAGTGATGCCAAAACACAATTTGTTTTTTATATCCTAACTGTTGTATTTCTGGCTATTACCTACGCACTTTGCCGTTGGCTAACAAGTGGACGTTTCGGCAGATTATTAATTGCCATTCGAGATGATGAAAGTCGGGTGAGATTCTCTGGCTATGATCCTACAGATTATAAAACATTAGTGTTTGCCATTTCTGGTGCGATCGCAGGCATAGCAGGAGCATTTTACACCTTACAAAGTGGTTCTGTATCCCCCAGAGCAATGGATATTGCTTTTTCGATTGAAATGGTAATTTGGGTAGCCGTCGGGGGAAGGGCTACATTAATTGGGGCAGTTGTTGGCACATTATTAGTTAATTACGCCCGTGTGCTTTTAAGTGAAAAATTTGCTGATATTTGGCTATTTTTCCAAGGCGCATTACTATTAATTGTCGTCACCGTCTTGCCTGATGGCATTGTCGGATGGATGCAAAATCAAAACATTTCCCTTTTACGCCGTCGGCAAAAAATTGCTACATATCCCAGCTTAGAAGAAGACGCAGAAGTGCAACATGAACGCCAAAATCTTGGAAACTGAAAACGTCACTGTTAGTTTTGATGGTTTTAAAGCCATCAACAAGCTAAATTTTAGTATGGATGTAGGTGAATTACGCGTAGTCATTGGCCCCAATGGTGCAGGTAAAACCACGTTTCTTGATGTAATTACAGGCAAAGTTCAACCAACTATCGGACGAGTTTTATTCAAAGGTAAAAATCTGCGTTCTTTAAAAGAGCATCAAATTGCCCGGTTAGGAATTGGACGTAAGTTTCAAACCCCTAGAGTATATCTTAACCTCACGCCACGAGAAAATTTAGAAATTACCAGCAACCAAAATAAAAATGTTTTTTCAACATTATTTGGGCGTTCTCACACGACTGAAAAGAAAAATATTGTAGGGTTATTAGAAACTATTGGTTTAACATCTAAAGCAGATATCCCCGCATCTTTGTTAGCCCACGGCGAAAAGCAACGATTAGAAATTGGAATGTTAGTGGCACAATCTCCTGACTTATTACTTGTTGATGAACCAGTGGCAGGTTTAACAGATGAAGAAACCTATAACATTGGCGAATTACTGTTAACTTTAGCTCAAAGTCATTCCATTTTAGTGATTGAACATGACATGGAATTTGTCAGACAAATAGCAAGAAAAGTCACAGTGTTACATGAAGGTTCAGTATTATGTGAAGGCAACTTTGAGGAAGTGCAAAATGACCCCCGCGTTATCGAAGTATATCTCGGACAACAGCAAGAATGAAACAAGTATTCCATTCTATTTACCTGGTAATTCTGCCCGATTTACGCTGTTAAACACCTGCTCTACTGTTAATGTCCAATCTGGAACTACTAATGATTTTAGACAAGTTGCACCTGTAAATACCTGATCCTCATACTGTCCCTCTACCCACTGACATATTGTAATTTGTTGCATTTCTGGGTCAACAATCCAATACTCTAATATTTCTCTAGCAGCATATTCTGTCCGCTTGTAGCGATAATCACGAACACGGTTTGCTGTTCCCGGAGAAACAATTTCAATTACTAACCCAGGGGGAGGCATATCACGAGTGAGGGTAGCACGAGTAGCACCAACAAGAGCAGCATAAGACTCTTCTGTGTGAACCATTAAGTCAGGTAAACGACATCTAGCCCGTCGTCCTGCAACCTCAATTTCTGTATCCTTATGAGCAACTAAATGAAAAGCAAAATATTTGAGTAATTCCACAAATAAAAATCTTGCAAGATTGCTATTTTCTTGACTTTCTGGTGGCATTGCAACTAGTTCCCCATCCACCAACTCATAGCGTGTGTCTGTACCATCGTCATAAGCAAGATACTCCTCAAATGTCAACAATTTTTGGGTTTTCATCGTTTGGATATTTGCTTTGCCTAGTATCTGTACATCATGAAGTATGAACTATAAATTCCAGTTAGCCAAATTGTCAAAAATTACTGATTTGTAAAATTGATTTTTGACTCGTAAATCAATTTTAAAACTCATATTTCTCTAAATTTCAGCAAATATACTGTAATTTATGCTAAAAATCTCTAACCTAAACGTTTACTACGGTGAAAGCCATATTCTCCGTAATGTAGATTTGACCGTACCCTCTGGACAAATGGTTTGTTTAATTGGGCGGAACGGTGTGGGTAAAACAACCATGCTGAAAACAATTATGGGATTACTCAAACCCCGCAGTGGCACAATTAACTTTACAGATGAATTAATTAATGCCAAATCCCCAGACCAAAGGGCAAAAATGGGTATAGGTTATGTTCCTCAAGGACGAGAAATTATTCCCCGGTTAACTGTCAAAGAAAATCTGTTATTGGGGTTAGAAGCCAGACGTAAACAGCCAAAAAAAGCCGAAATTCCCGAAGAGATTTTTAGCTTGTTTCCTGTATTGAAAACTATGCTGTCGCGGATGGGTGGAGATTTAAGTGGTGGACAACAACAACAATTAGCGATCGCTCGTGCTTTAATGGGACAACCGCAACTACTCGTATTAGACGAACCCACCGAAGGGATTCAACCTTCCATCATCCTCGAAATTGAAGCTGCCGTTCGCCGCATCGTGGAAACCACAGGCATTTCTGTATTATTAGTAGAGCAACATTTACACTTTGTGCGTCAAGCTGATTACTATTACGCTATGCAAAAAGGTGCTATTGTTGCCTCTGGTTCTACTCACGAACTGAGTCAAGATGTAATTCAAAGATTTTTAGCAGTTTAATGCCTAAATCTGCAATGCTTTAAACCATCTATTTACAAGCGTATTGGCAGTTTGCAAAACTGTATTAGCGGTTTGCTTCAACTGATTTTTGCGATACCATTTTTGAAAAGCCATTTCATACTCTTCACCTTTAGTATGAAAGTTGTTCCAAAAATCTAACCCAACTTTCAATCCCCAAAAGAGTAGAATGTACAGCGACCAAGGTAACACCAAAATATGACCACTGGTAGCCAAAAAGTTAATTGATATTAAAACAGTATTGACAATGGCAAAATTGCCCAACCTTTTTTTAAATTTTGAGAGACGGTACGCATCAAAAGCCTTGCGCTGTTGAATTTCACTTTGTTGCGATCGCCAGTCGCGTTCTGCTAGTTGTAAACAATCAGGCGAAATATCTAACTCCCCAGCAATTTCTGACAGTAACTCATAGGAAAATTCCTTGTCTTGGTCATCAGCTTGACGGGCAATTGCCAACTGAAGAATGCGCTGTACATCTTCTTGGCTATAGCGATTGTTATGAGGTTCAAATGTTGCCATAGTTACTATCTCTGTATTGACTATCTAAATAAATCGCCCGTTAGCTCTAATATAACAATCCAAACTGAATCTCTGAGGCAAGGCTTAAATGTAACACAGTTGAGATCAGATAATTAGCCTACCGATAACCTTTGTAGAGACGTTGCATTGCAACGTCTCTACTTAAATGTGAACTTAACACTAAAAGTAAAAATGGCAACAAGCTACTGCTTCTTTAAAGAAGAGTAACTCCACCAGAAACTATATGCTCAATGCTACTAACAGTGAAGACATTTGTACTCAAAGTATTTGTAATTTGAAACCAACCATTGACATCAGGTAGTCCGATAGAGTAAGTGCCACTACCAATAACTGGCAGGACTAAGATATCATCGCCTCTACCACCATCTAACTTGGCAGTTCCAAACCCTAAGTCAAAGGTGTCTTTGCCGTTACCCCCACTGATGAAGATATTGGTAATAGCTCCATCCTGATTAGTACTGTCAATAGGATTACCGCTAGCGTCTAAACCGTTGATTTTCCTTGCTTTGAAATAATCATTGCCAGATCCACCCTCAATACCAATCAGATGTACACCATTGCCCTCAATTCCCACAGTAGTACCAAAACCGAAAATCTGATCATTACCGCAACTTGCGTTGATGCGACCTGTATTGGATATACCAACTCCACGTCCATCTGAGGCAGAATTGCCCAAACCACCAAGACCAATACCCCTAATCAAATCACTTCCACTACCAGCATTGATATAGGAATTGTTAGAAATACCTATACCATCACCACCTTGGCCATCTCCAATTCCTCCTTTGCCAACACCAATAATTAAATCATCGCCTATTCCAGAACTGATACTTGATGTATTAACAATACCAATTCCTTTACCCCCAGAGCCAGGCAAGATGTAAGTTTCCCCTTGACCGCCTGTTCCAGTACCGATAATATTATCTTTTCCAGCATTGCCACATATCATACCTGCGTTAGAGATGCCAATTCCATCTCCTCCACTACCATAGATGTCCAGATTGCCAGTGCCAGTTCCTATGACTGAATCATTTCCGGTACCGCCACTAATACTCCCGCTATTTAATATGCCAATCGCATCTCCCCCAGCACCTAATCCTGTGCCGACACCTGCAATCTCGTCGTTACCTGAATCTCCATTTATATTGCCTTGATTTGAAATACCTATAGCTCTATTACCTTCACCTGTACCTGTGATTGAATCATCTCCTGCTCCAGCACGGATGATACCTGTGGTACTGTTAAAGATGCCAACTCCTGGAGGATAATCTCTGGAAAAAGCACTGGTGAAGGCAGTGCCTTTGATAGTATCATTTCCCAAACCACTATTTATACTGCCACTATTGGAGATTCCAATTCCTTCTGAAAAAATACCAAACCCTTCACCAATTATCGTATCGTTTCCCAAAAAAGAATCGATGATTCCATTAGTTAAAACTTCAATGCCGATCTTCATATCAGACCCCTGAACTAGGTCAGCCTGATTTGTGCCTATAATATTGGGAGGAATTTTTAACTTACTCATACTAATTCTTGTAGTAGAAACAAAGGTTGATCAAATGCCTTTATGGTGGCTAGTATTGCGGCAAATAATAAAGTTAGAGATTTTACTTTTAGATGATTTTGATCACAAGTTTGGTGTGATGTGTTGTCTTGCTATTTGTAGTAACTTAGTGTAAAAATCTGCAAACTTATCAAATACACTATATGAAAAGCTTGTCAAGTACCCAGCGCAACAGAATTTGGTAGTCTAAAAGCGTAAATATCTGTGATTACTTGCACCCATCAGTCAGATACAGATTCAAAGATACGATGCGATCGCCTTTTTCTTTGGTTGCAGTTGTCACATCACCAATCACATCACTTTTACTAATATGGGAATCTGATGTAATTTCTGAAAAAATCTCAGTATATGTAAGGGAGCCACTGCTTTGGGCGGCTCTGGGGACTTGTATTCTATGGTGTTGTATTAGGCGGAAGCCGTAACATGCCAAAAGCTTCGCGGTAGAGTAGATGAGTTAAACTATCGTCAACATATCTACCACAAAGCCTATGTAAATACCCCTAAAAAGTGGCATTTTAGCGAAACATCCAAATACATGACACACATCAATCTTAAACAACAGCAAGATGAGCCAAATTGCCTTTGTAACCAGTAATCTCAATCACAGCATCAGTCAGTGCAGAAAAACCACTCACATCATTATTGAGTGCGACAAAAGTCTTCGTTTGCTTACCACTACCAAGGGTAAAAGTTGCTGCACCTTTAGCCACAAAAGCATCTGCTGTTAACACCGCTTGGATATCTGATAAATTCAAACTCGCCACAGTTCCTAATTGCACCAAGTTGGCTGCCGATACGGCATTTATACCATCAATCTGATCTACCCCAATTCTCAAGTCAGTAATCACGTCACGCTTCGACAACAACGAATCACTTAGACTTTGGTAAACAAACTGATCTGCGCCACAACCACCTGTGAGAATATCGCCACCCGCACCACCAACTAGTAAGTCATTCCCTTTACCACCAATGAGTTTGTCATTGCCTGCTTTCCCAAACAATTGGTCATTGCCTTTATTGCCAACAATCTTGTCATTGCCAGCATTGCCTATGAGTGTATCGTTGCCTTTGCCACCCCATAAGCATTTACCTGCTACTTTTTTATCTTCATTAGTGTTGCTAATTAGTTGCCCTTGCTCGTTATAAGAATAACTGACAACTGCATCTATGATTCCATTACTATTATTGTCTATATCTGCGGCAATTAGTTTTCCGTTTTTGTCATAGTTGTAACTAGTAATTTTGTCAGCTAGCCCATCATTATTGTTATCTAATATTTCTGCTGCTATTCTGCCGTTAGCATCGTAGCTATAAGCAGTTGATTCATCAATTGTGCCATCATTATTTTTGTCAACTAGCTGTGTGCTGAGTTTGCCGTTGGCATCGTATTTGTAGCTGGTGATTTCATCTGTGGTGCCGTCGAGATTATTGTCGATTTGTTGTGAAACTAGCTGACCACTAAAGTCATAGGTGTAGGTGGCTGTTTTATCAATTACCCCATCATTATTACTATCATACCTAGCGTATGCGCGTCCATATGTATAGGTTTTAACATAATCAACTTTTCCATCGGCGTTATAGTCATATTTATAAGATATTAAGTTGTCGTTGGCATCATATATGTAGGTTGTGATCTCATTAATTTTGCCATCGGCTGATTCTACAATGCCATAGCGTCCGAGGACTCCGTCAATGCTATGGGATAGCAATTTGCCGCCCTCATTATATGTAGAGGTTTCGATATAATCAGCCTTGCCATCACCGTTTTCGTCAATGCTATATGATAGTAGGTTGCCGCGCTCATTATATGTAGAGGTTTCGATATAATCCGCCTTGCCATCACCGTTTCTGTCAAAAATAGAGGATAGTAGATGGCCGCTCTCATCATATGTAGAGGTTTCGATATAATCCGCCTTGCCATCACCATTTTGGTCATAGCTATAGTATGTTACTTTGCCGTCCTCATCATATGTAGAGGTTTGTATATAATCAGCCTTGCCATCAGCATCGTAATCAAAGCTAAAAGATGTAATGTTACCTCTCTCATCATATGTATAAGTGTTAATACCATCTATGCCGTCGGCGTTGTTGTCATAGCTATAAGATAGTAAGTTGCCGCTCTCATTATATATATAGTTTTCTTCGATATAATTAGGCTTGCCATCAGCATCTGAGTCAATAATATAAGATGTTCTGTTGCCGTTCTCATTATATGTATAGGTTGAGATATAGTCAGCCTTACCGTCGCTATTTGAATCACGGCTTTGTGATGTTATGTTGCTGTTGACATCATACGTATAAGTTGTGATCTCATTAGCTTTGCCATCGCCATCTGAGTCAACAATATAAGATGTTTTGTTACCGCCCTTATCATATGTATATTTTGTGATATAGTCAGCCTTGCCATCGCCATTTGAGTCACGGCTAAAGGATAGCTCTCGGCCGCTCTCATCATATGTATATTTTGTGATATAGTCAGCCTTGCCATCGCCGTTGTTATCCTCAATATAGGCTGTCTGCTTGCCGTTGGCATCATAGCTAGAGATTTCAATATAATCAGCCTTGCCATCGCCATTTGAGTCAAGGCTTTGTGATGTTATGTTGCCGTTGGCATCATATTTATATTTTGTGATATGGTCAGCCTTGCCATCGCCGTTGTTATCAAGGCTTTGTGATGTCATATTGCCGTTGGCATCATATGTATAAATTGCGATAGAGTCAGCTTTGCCGTCAGCGTTGTAGTCAAGGCTAGAGGATGTTTGTTTATAGGTGTAAGTAACAACTGCATTTACAACTCCATCATTATTAGAGTCCGCGTTTTCAGCTATGAGGTTGCCCGCAGCATCGTAAGTATAAGTTATGGTAGATGTCATAAACCTGTATCACTCCATAAAAACTATAGGACTGTATCTAAGTCTTGCAATGGGTGTAGTAAGAAATGCTTATCAAACGCATTTATGCTGCATAATTTCCCTGTAAATATTAAGGTTAAAGATTTTACTTTTAGATGATTCTGATCACACTTTTGATGTGATGTGTTGTCTTGCTATTTGTAGCAACTTAGTATGAAAATCTACAAACATATCAGTTCACTGTGTGGTGTACTTGTCAAGTCCTCAGCGATATAGAATTTGGTAGTCTAAAAGCGTAAATATCTTTGATTACTTGCACCCATCCGTCGGAGACAGATTCGAGGATGCGATCGCCTTTTTCTTTGGTTGCGGTTGTAGCGTCCCCAATCACGCCACTTTTACTGATATCGCACGTAGTCCAAGATACGGGTAATTGACCTTCCCAACTAATTAATGTGCTTTCTGGTTGTTCGGGGGGATATTCGGCAACGGCTTTTTCCAGTTTCACTTGTTCGGGTAAGATTGCCAACATAATGCTAGTTTCTGCATCTCCGGCGTGCATTCCCAGTTTGGCTTCTTTGGGTGTCAGCAATTCTTTGGTAATGTTTGGCGCGCGCCAAGTAAATAAAGGAAATACTAAAAAATCATCATACTTAACGTGTAAATCCCTGGCTACCATTTGCATAATCTGGGGTTGTCCGCCGTGGGAGTTCATCAAGACAAGTTTTCTAAACCCAGCCCGATAAATACTTTCACCCACTTCCATAATCGTGGCTGTCAATGTTTCAGAACTAAGGGTGATAGTACCTGGAAAATGCCAATGTTCGTTGGATTTACCATAATAGAGAGTGGGCAAGGCATAAGCAGGAATGCTGGCATCTAGCTTGCTGAGGGCTTTTCCCAGAACACCAACACCAATGGCTGCATCGACAATCAAGGGCAAATGAGGGCCGTGTTGTTCAATTGCACCTACGGGTTGAATGATGACGACATTTTCCTTATGAGGCATATCTTGAATCTCAGTCCAAGTTAGATAAGGAAAAAAGCGTTCTGGGGGAATAAAGCTGTGCATCTTAATTTTGAGTCTTGTGAAGACTATCTACACATCAGGATATTACCAGAAGCAGGGACGCATAATAACCAGAGAGTAGTAATAAGGAAAATTCAATGGTTGATGAAAATGGCTCAATTCGCACTTTATCGGTAGATATAGGTGGTAGTGGTGTTAAAGCGATGGTTTTGGATATTACCGGCACTCCCCTGACAGAAAGGGCGCGGGTAGATACACCATCCCCAGCGAAACCAGATGTAGTAATTAATGCGATCGCAGTTTTGGCAGCTGCCCAAGGTGAGTTTCATCGTGTTTCTGTGGGATTTCCTGGTGTGGTGCGCTGTGGAGTTACAGAAACAGCAGTAAACTTACACCCTAGTTGGATTGGCTTTGACTTGGCAACGGCATTGTCACAAAGTCTAAACAAGCCAGTACGGGTAATTAATGATGCAGATATGCAAGGCTTAGGCGCGATCGCCGGGAAAGGCGTTGAGTTGGTAATTACCTTGGGAACTGGGTTTGGTTCGGCTTTATTTGTCGATGGTAAACTAGTGCCGAATATGGAAATGGGACACCATCAATTTCGCAAAGAACAAACTTATGAAGAACAACTAGGACGGGCAGCTTTAGAAAAGTATGGCGCAAAAAAATGGAACAGACGCTTAGAAAAAGCGATCGCTTCTTTGCAGCATTTGTTTAATTATGATTATCTCTATATCGGTGGTGGTGAAGCTATTAAGGTGAATTTACAATTACCTTTGAATGTGAAACTGATACCCAATGTCACGGGTTTGTTAGGTGGCATTGCTTTGTGGCGCGATTGATAGTTTAGGGTGGGAGTGGGGAGTAGGAATACTATTTCTGAACTCAAGCTCCCCTGCCCCCTTGCGGCATTCATGATCAGTCTTTAACAGAACACGATATAGCGATTCCCAGTTAAGTGAGGTACAGGTAATATTTTGAAACGCAGAGGGTCGCAGAGTTAAGCGCAGAGGTACGCAGAGATTTGTACTTCAGCAGACTAGGAGACGCTATATAAGATTTTCCTCACAATTAATCTTTGATATTGTCATCATTAAATAGGTAATCCTGCAAATTCACCTCGTTTCATTCAAAACACAATGGTAAACACATCTGTTAACCCATACCTTGATGGCAATTTTGCGCCCGTTCGTCAAGAAATTACTACAGAAAACTTGCAAGTAATTGGCGAACTGCCGCCAGAAATCTCAGGGATGTTTGTGAGAAATGGCCCTAACCCTCAATGGTCGCCTATCGGTCATTATCACTTGTTTGATGGGGATGGAATGTTACATGGGGTGAGAATTAATAACGGTAAAGCTACTTATTGTAACCGTTATGTGCAGACGCAAAAATGGCAAGCCGAACATGAAGCCGGCAAGGCGATTTTGAATGGCTTGTTAGAACCACCACAACAAAATCATCTTGACATATCAAGAAACACTGCTAATACTGCTTTGGTTTGGCATGATGGGCAATTGTTAGCAACCTGGGAAGGTGGTGCGCCTTATGCAATTCAAACTCCAGATTTAAAGACTATTGGTGAATACACTTATAATGGCAAGCTAACTTCTGCTTTTACTGCCCATCCAAAAGTAGACCCAATTACGGGCGAAATGATCTTCTTTGGCTACTCGTTTGCACCACCATATTTGCAATACGGCATAGTTTCCGCCGCAGGCGAGTTGTTATGGACAGTACCCATTGAAATTCCCACAGCAGTGATGATGCATGATTTTGCCATCACTGAAAATTACACAATTTTTATGGATTTACCCCTGACTTGCCGCCCAGAACGGATGCAGCAGGGACTACCAATACTGATGTTTGAGCGCGATCACCCTAGTCGTTTTGGCATTCTCCCACGTCACGGCGATAACAGCAAGATTCGCTGGTTTGAAAGTCCATCTTGCTATGTGTTTCATACCTTGAACGCCTACGAACAAGGTGATGAAGTGGTGCTGATTGCCTGTCGTATGAGTTCAACTTCTTTATTGAGTGTTAGTGATCTCAATGATCCCGATGCAAATATTCCCCGACTACATCAATGGCGATTTAATCTAACTACCGGATCTGTTTCTGAGTCAAAATTAGATGATATGGCTGGGGAATTTCCTCGTGTTAATGAGAACTTTTTGGGGCGACAAACTCGTTATGGCTACGTTAATAAAAGTGCTGATACTTCCGTGCCTTTATTTGAAGGTATAATTAAATACGACTTTAGCAGTAATAAATCTCAAATCCATGAATTTGGAAAAGGGCGTTATGGCGGTGAATCTGTATTTGTCCCCAGTCCCAGCGCAACTGCAGAAGATGATGGCTGGCTGATGACTTTTGTTCACGATGAAACAGCAAACACTTCAGAATTATTAGTGGTGAATGCTCAAAATATTACAGATGAACCTGTGGCGCGGGTGCTAATTCCACAACGCGTACCCTATGGTTTTCATGCTGCTTGGGTAACTGAAAAACAATTGCAAAACTCAAAAAATTGACAGGTAATAGGGAACAGGAAGCAAAGTTTGAAAAGGGTATAAGCCCTGATGTATTCCCTGTTCCCTTTTAATTAGCACCGATAAAAAACACCGTTCGCCAGGAGACATTGTGATGGGACGCTTGCATAACAAAACGGCTGTAATTACAGGAGGTACTACAGGTATTGGTTTTGAGACTGCTAAACATTTTGTCGCCGAAGGTGCGCGGTTAATTATTACTGGACAGAATCAAGAACGTTTGCAAACTGCGACTCAAGAACTGGGTGCAAAAGTAATTCCCGTGCAGGCGGATGTGCGATCGCTCCAGGACTTGAATAATCTAGCAGAAACAGTAAAATCAGAATTTGGCGGTCTTGATATTTTGTTTGCCAATGCTGGTATTGGATTTTTCGCGCCGATAGAAGCGATCGACGAAACTTTGTATGACAATCAGTTTGATATCAATGTTAAAGGTGTCTTCTTCACTGTACAGAAATTATCCCCATTGTTAAATCAAGGTGCTAGTGTCATCTTGAATGCTTCCTCAGTGAATGAAAAAGGTGCAGCAATGGGCAGCATATATTTTGCCACCAAAGCGGCTGTGCGCTCCTTTGCCAGAACTTTAGCAGCCGAGTTAGGTAGTCGCCATATCAGGGTAAATGCCATTAGTCCGGGTTTAATACCTACAAATTTCCAAGGCAAAATGGGACTATCACCAGAAGCCTTAGACAGTTTTGGTGAATATATCAAGCAAACCGCACCTTTAGGACGTTTTGGTAAACCAGAAGAAATTGCTGCTGCTGTTGTTTTTCTAGCCAGTGACGGTTCATCTTATATGACAGCAGCTGATTTAGTTGTTGATGGCGGTTATATGAATGTTTAGGATCAGGACTTACGCACAGCCTACGGAAAATCGAACCACAGAGACACAGAGTTCACGGAGAAATAAGAGTTTGAGAGTTTTTTTGCGTAAGTCCTACATAAGTCCTAAAAGGTTATCGGTAGGCTGTCTTGGGGTATAGTGTTCAAAACCCTTTCACCCAAATTAATTTTTTAATTCCTGCGGTTATTGTCTGACTGTGGCACTTGTGGCTTTTGATACTTGCCTGGATATTTCTGCTGAAAATAGTCTTCCATAATTTGCAAAATCATGGGTGCAGCTACACTACCACCCCCACCACCAGAATGTTCAGCGAAGGCAACAATTAAAACTTCTGGGTTATCCGCAGGTGCATAAGCACCAAACCAAGCATGATTTTGTTTCACACCTCGATTCCATGCTTCAGCAGTACCACTCTTGCCAGCCACAGGCGGAATTGTCGGTTTGTTCAAAACTTTACCTGTACCCTCAGCCACAACTTTTCGCAGTCCGTCACGCAGAATTTTAGTTGTTGATGGCTTGAGATTTAAAGTTTCGCGCCAGGTTTGAGCATTTTCATTGTCTTTTAGCAAATGCGGTTGCACTCGATAGCCACCGTTAGCTGGTACGGCAAACATAATAGCCACTTGTAAAGGTGTTGTTTGTAAAGCACCTTGGCCAATAGACATATTAATTGTGTCGCCTACAGTCCAAGGTATCTTCCAAGCTTTTTGCTTCCAGTTTTCATCAGGGACTAAACCTTTTGCTTCTTCTGAGGCAAACTCAAAGCCAGTTTTTTGACCAAATCCATACTTGCGCGTCCATTCAATTAATGTTGGGCCACCAACACCCTTACCAATTTGATAAAAGAATGTATCACTACTCCACTGCATTGCGCCCACAAAGCCTAAAGGCCCGAAACCAGCATGATTCCATTCGCCAAATCTTGTGCCACCTATATTTAAGGAACCGTATGTCTGCAAAACTGTATTAGGAGAAAATTTTCCTGATTCTAACCCCGCAGTTGTCGTCACAATTTTGAAGGTACTAGCGGGGGGAAAAGCACTAAGGGCGCGATTAACTAGGGGATGATCTGCACCTTGTACAGATTCCCAATCTTTTTGAGACAGTTTTTGTTTAGAAAAGATATTTGGGTCAAAGGTGGGATGGGATACTAAAGCTAAAACAGCACCGTTTTTGGGGTTGAGGGCAACAATAGCCCCATTTTTACCATTTAAAGCTTTTTCCGCCGCCTTTTGCATATTTAAATCTAAGGTGAGATGCAAGTCATTGCCTGCTTTGGCTTGTTTTTCGCCTAAAACTCGCAGAGGTCTTCCCGCACCATCTACTTCTACTTGCTGACCTCCCCATTCACCCCGCAATACTTTCTCGTAGGCTTTTTCAACGCCCATTTGGCCGATGACATCACCTAAACGATAGCCTGCTGATTTTTTTTCTTTTAACTGTTCGGCGGTTAATTCGCGTGTATATCCTAGTACATGAGCGAGTTCTCGCCCATGAGGATAATAACGCACCGCTTCTGTATGAATTTCGACTTCGGGGAGTTCGTTGGCGTATTCTTTAATGGCTGTAATTTGGGCTTCGTTTAAATCACGGGCAATTCTAATCAGAGAAGAGGAATTGACACCAGCTTCGTCTAGTTTTTTTTCGATTTCTGCTTGGGGAACATCTAAAATTGCTGCTAGACGTGGCCCTATTATGGGCCAAGAAGGTTTGGTGTGTGCCATTGGCCAAAGATAAACAGAGCGAGGATAACGTGTACTAGCTAAAAGTTTACCGTTGCGGTCAAAAATATTTCCTCGTTCTGGTTGTTTAGCAATAACTCGAATTCGGTTTGATTCGGCTCGTTGGCGATGACTTGATCCCTCAACAATTTGTAAATATGCTAAACGCGCAGCGATGCCACCCAGCATTAAGAGGGTAAACATGATTAAAAATACAGGCTGGAAATTTCGCCCAACTGTACGCGTATTTTTCTTACCAGCTAGAGGAGAAGGGTGCAATCCTGCCATAGAATTTTATGTAAGTTGATTGATAAGTAATTTCTGTATACAATAACACTATACTTTTACCGGATATTCTTGAGGTATTAGTATAAATATCTACTTTTTCTGTTAACTATATTTTTGCTTTATGTTCCAGGTCAATTTTGGGAGTTGCTCAACCATAATATCCAGCGATTTTGGTTTGCACAACTGGTCAAATCTACTAAGTATCAATATCTGTGAGGAATCTATTCACAAATTAAACCCAATTCTTATATAAGCATTTGCTGATGATCAACCTAATAAATTTCAATGTTTACGCGGTTGGGTTATTTTAATAAAATAATCTCATCCAAAAGGTTCGCAGAGATAGAAATGGACTGGATTACGCTGCTGCGATCGCTACAGTCTGATTTTATTAAAAGATTGGCATCTGGTTGTTTGCTGCACTGCGAAACAGAAGGTCAACATAGTGAATTAACAATCATTTCTGGTGAGAGGTTAAAAATTCTCCGTGACTTCTGCTGGCAAATGGCAGAAAAATACAAGCGTGTTTCGCCAGTACGAGATGTGTTTATCAGCTATCTCAAAGGCAAATTAGGCGAAGAAGTGGTAAAAGAACGCCTGGCTGATTGTATTACGGAAGTTGATTATGAAAAACGCTTTGGTGGTGATGGGAAAATTGATTTTACTTTAACTGCTGACCCGACAATTGGCATTGAGGTAAAATCGCGTCACGGCAGTATTGATCGAGTCAGATGGTCTGTCAGTTCTGAAGAAGTTGAAAAAAATGCAGTCATAGTTTGCATTTTTATTCAAGAAGAAGTGCATGAAGCGCAATCTGAATACCATCTATATTTAGCAGGGTTTCTGCCTACACAGATGATTAAACTCAAAACTGGCAGAATTGCATTTGGGATAGATCAGCTTTTGTATGGTGGGGGTTTGCGTGGTTATTTAGAACAGTATCAATCTGCGATAAATTATAGTGTTGAGCAACAGGAAAAATCTCAGCCGATATTAGTAAATCATGTGCAGGTTATCAAAACACCTGGAGAAGTCAATAATAATGTGTCTAAGTATCAGTCAGATATAAATTATGCTAATCAAGGTCATGAATATTGGCAAAAAGGAGATTATCAAGCCGCAATTGCTAGTTATAATCAAGTTTTGAAATTGCAGTCAAATGATGCATGTATTTATTATAAACGAGGTTTAAGTTATTATCAAATAGGAGATTTTGAACAGGCGATCGCCGATTATTCGCAAGCAATTCAAATTAATATTCATGATGCCAAATTATATCTCCATCGGGGCATAGCACGTTATCAATTAGCAAATTATGAACTAGCGATTGAAGATTACACTCAGGCGATTAGATTAAACTCTAACTTTGCTGTGGCTTACAAAAATCGTGCTGATGCTCGTTCTCATCTAGGTGATAATCAAGGTGCAATTGAAGATTACACTCAAGCAATTAAAATTAATCCGCATTATGCTACCACAGCTAAAAACCGAGGGATGGCACGTTATCTTTTAGGATATCAATCAGGATTTACTCAAGCTATTAAAATAAATCCTCGTGATGCTGTGGCTTACAAAAATCGTGGGAATGCACGCGCTGATGTTGGCGATCATGAAGGTGCTATCGAAGATTACAACCAAGCGATCGAAATTAATCCTCATTATGTCGATGCGTATTATAACCGGGGCAATGCTTTTTATGATTTGGGGAAATTAGAGCCAGCATTTGCCGATTACACCCAAGCTTTAGAAATTAATCCTAACTATGCTGATGCTTATTACAATCGTGCTAATATTCTAGCTGAAACTGGAGATATGCAAGGCGCAATTGATGATTTTCAAAAGGCTGCTAATATTTATCTTAAAGAAGGCAAATTAGCACCACTGAAAGATACCAGACAAAGAATTTTAGATTTACAAATAGTAGAATCAATAGATATTTTAAACTTTTAGGATACACAAAGTTTTGGTTTGTTTATCAGTTAATAATTCGGAAGGATTCAGGTCTAATATTGTGGAAATAAAGAAGGGCAAGACTGAAAATTATTAGAGTCATACCAATTTAATATGAAGCTGCATAGAATAGAGCTTCCAGGATAAAGTTATAAGAAGACACAGAAATTACCTGCTCAAATGTGAGTTGGTCAAAGATTTCTTGGAT
>NZ_JACJRU010000015.1 GCF_014697425.1 Nostoc sp. FACHB-110 | reverse complement strand
GACTAATACTCTATCGGCTTGGAGAAATTGGCGTACTTGTTGCGCTGTCTGGTGCAGTATTTCTTCTAGTTTGAGAGATTGACGAATTCTTAATGCGATTTGTGCTATTAGTTGTTGTTGCTCTTGGCTTTTTTCTAACTGTTGTGTTAACTTGATGCGCTCTACGGCATGACGAATTGCACTGTGTAAAGTTTTTGGATTGAAATGATTTTTGACTAAATAATCCTGAGCGCCGTTTTTCATAGCACTCACCGCAATCATTTCATCTCCGGCTCCTGTCAGCATGATGACCGCCGACTTGTTGTTATTGAGGTTTTCCCTGAGTTGCCTGAGAAATTCTAGTCCATCGTCATCGGGCATTAAATAATCCAGCAAAATCGCATCTGGGGTGTGTTGCTCACACCAGGAAATTGCTTGTTTGGTTGATTGAAATTCTAAAATTTCATAATTATTTAATTTATCGTGCTGCAAATACTGTCGGTAAATATAACGATCTACTGCACTATCATCAATTAGTAAGACGGTGAGAGGAGAGTATTGATTCATATACATCTCCTATAAATGTTATGGGTCATCAGCAACAAATTGTAATTTTTCATTGCCTAAATTAAAAAATCTTTTTAAATTTTGTTCGCTCAATAAGAGTGTTCCCGGAAAAGACCTCTTAATCACTAACAACTCATATACTTAAATAATTTTTGATGGCAGAATTTGTGTAAGTAGTTGGTTGATGAGCCAAAACAGCCGCAATAGTAACTTCTCCCCTGCTCCCCGGCCTGCCTTCACCAGTAAATTTCTGATCCGAACGTATTGCCAGAACGCCAGAGGATTTCTGGTAAAGCCAGTTATTTACTCGATGTTGGCATTTATGCAACAATACGGTTCAGTTAAGAGAATAGTAGGTTGGGTGTAGCGATAGCGTAACCCAACAAAGTATGCGTGAATGTTGAGTTCCGTTCCTCCACCCAACCTGCACCAGTCTAAGTTGTTGCCTTAACTGAACTGTATTGATTTATGCAATAGAATGTACGGATGGTAAGGATGTACCAAAGAAGCCATTGTTAAGTTATGTTGTATTACTCAATACATGAGAATTACACTTTGTGATACTTCTTTTGCAAGTAGATCAATATTGAGTTATTTTTTAAACTGCAAGTAATAGCACATTTTTAGGGGAACGGCTGAATAATGCTCCTTTGCCGTTCACCTTTTTTAATATTTATTAGTCAGATTAATAAAAGTTTGTATTGCCTGGCACATGAGGATAAAATTTTTGCCTACTTCTGAAGATGGTAGACACAATGTCTGGCAATTGAATAGGCTATCAATGGTAGGCTTGTGTTAGCTCAGATTTAGTAACAACTAAGTCAGGCAATTATTTGATTTTTATCAAAGTGCGATCGCCTGCTCAATACTAAATCTGAGTATTCCCTGATAGTAAATTACTATAATTACAGTTTAATTAAAGGTAAAGTGACAATAAATGTAGTCCCAATTTCTACTTCGCTATTGACTCTAATTTCCCCTCCATGAGCATCTACGCACTTTTTCACAATTGCTAAACCTAAACCAGTTCCAGGAATTCTGCCGACATTTTCGGCACGTTGAAAAGGTTGAAATAGCCGACTCATGTCTTGTGGAGGAATACCAATTCCCCAATCTTGAAATCTAAATATAACTGAGTTTGCTTGACCAATTAATTCAAACTCAATTTTGCCATTAGCGCGGGAATATTTAATGGCATTGCTCAGTAAATTACTTAAAATATGGCGTAGTAAGGTTTCATCCCAGACAGCTTCACCGACTTCTCCATAACTAGTAAAAGTTAAGCTCAGATTTTTATCTTTCAGATTTAGTTGCACTTGTTCTACTAGTTGACGACATAATATTTCTAAATCTAATGGCTCTAGGTCACACTGAAATTTACTAGAATCAGCCTTACCAATGAGGGAGACTTCATCCAACATTTGCGCCATACTTTTGATGGCGGTACGAATTATTTGTAAATGATTACGTTTTTTTTCTTGAGTTAATTTATCTTCATTATTTTGGAGCAATCCAGCCGCTAAAAGAATTGTATTTAAAGGTTGGCGGATATCGTGAGAAAGCATCGAAACTAATTCCGAGCGGAATTGGTTAATTTCGTTGGCTTTGACTAGTTCTGCTGTGCGTTCTTCAACGCGCACTTGCAATGTTTGATTAACTTGTCGTAATGTTTCTAAAACCTGTTTACGCTCGATCGCGTAGCAGATAGAACGCACTAAACCATTGACGTTAACGTGACGCTTGACTAAATAATCTTGCGCTCCTTCTCTGACAGCTGCAACTGCCAATTCTTCGTCGTTAGTATTTGTGAGTACCACAATGGGCACACTAGGCGCGCAATTAATCAAGACTGGCAAAGAAGACAATCCTTGACTGTCCGGTAAGGTCAGGTCTAGCAAAATAATATCGTAGTTGTCAGTTCTGAGTTGATTGAGTGCTTCTTGTAATCGCTTGACATGAACTAGCACAAATTCTTTAGCATCGGCTTGCTGCAAAAACTCTTGCATTAACCTAGCTTCTGCCAGATTGTCTTCAATTAACAAGATTTTTACTAAGCTTCCAGCCATAGTTTTTTATTTCAAGCCCTGGGAAGTTTTGAGTGCTGAGTGCTGAGTGCTGAGTGCTGAGGAAAAATATCTTATTCAGCACCCTTACACCCTTACACCCTTACACCCATCTGGTTACTCTGACGGTAAGGTGACGGTAGATAGCCAAAAATCTTCGATACCTTTGACTATTTGAAAGAGTTGGCTGAGGTTCCGAGATTTTGTAATGTAGCAGTTGACATGCAAGTCGTAGCTGTGAAAGATATCATCCTCGTTTTTTGAGGTTGTCAGCACGACTACCGGGATACGTTTCAGGAGTGGGTCGCTTTTAATTTCTGCTAAGACTTCTCGACCATCTTTCCTGGGTAAGTTCAAATCTAGCAAAATCAGGTCGGGGCGAGGAGCATCGGCGTATTCACCTTCTTGGCGTAAAAAGGCCATTGCATCCACGCCGTCTCTGACTATCACGACTTCGTGGGGGACTGCGCTATTTTTCAATGCTTCTTGAATTAAGCGGATATCGGCTTTATTATCCTCGACCAAAAAGATGGTTTTGGGCTTGTCTTCCGTTTCTACGCTCACGCTCGCGCCCTCCAACAGGAATTGTAAAGTAGAAGGTAGCTCCCTCACCAAGTTGTGATTCTACCCAGATGCGACCTCGATGACATTCGGCAATTTTTTTACAAATGGCTAAACCCATACCCGTACCAGGATACTCATCTCTGGTGTGTAGGCGTTGGAAGATGACAAAAATGCGATCGCTAAATTTGGGTTCTATACCGATACCATTATCGCGTACCCAAAACAACCATTCATCTTCTAATCTTTCTGCACCTACATGAATTCGTGGTGGTTGGTCGCTACGGAATTTGATGGCGTTAGCAATCAAATTTTGAAATAGCTGCATTAGCTGGGTACTCCCAGCCATGACTGTTGGTAAGGGATCATGGGTAATTATAGTGCCTGTTTCGGCAATACGCTGCCGTAAGTTGCCAAGAGCGCGTTCTAAGGCGGTTTCGACTTCTGTTAGTTGAAATGCGATCGCTTGGGTATCGACTTTGGAGTATGCTAATACGTCATCAATCAAAGTCTGCATTAAACTCACTCCCTGAACGGCGAAGCTAATAAATTCTTTCGCGTCTTCGTCCAGTTCTTCGTTATAGCGCATCTCTAATAACTGCACGTAATTTGCTACTTGATTTAGTGGTTCTTGCAAGTCATGAGAAGCGACGTAGGCAAATTTTTTCAATTCGGCGTTAGAACGTTCTAAATCTTGGGCTAATTGAGCGAGTTCATCGGCTTGGCGCAAGACAATATTCACAATTGCTTTTCGCAATTCTAGGGCGGCTTTAATTTCGACATATTGCCAAGGTAAAGATGTGAGCTTAACTGTTTCTTTCCACAATTCAAAAGATTTGCGGGGACACAGGCGCACATCGCCATCTGTTTGATTTACTTCAAATGCTTTATGGGGATCACCGCCCCAATTCACTGTTTGAATAACTTCAGGACGGAACCACAACACATAATTACGTTTAGAAATGGGAATTGCTAATAAACCACTCGCAACGTTTTTAAATTTCTCGGCATCAGGATAAACCTGTGGCAAAGAATTTGTATAAAATACTTCTTCATCGACGTTATTCTTTAACCACTGTACCAAAAAACTCAAGTCTTCTTCGGCGGGAGTTTCACCTATAAGTGTACAGCGATCGCCAAAACAAACAGCCGCGCCTTTAGCACTAGTTAAATCTAAAAGATTCGGCTGGTGTTTAACTAAACCATCGATAAAGTTTTCCTCTTGAGACATATATTCAATTAACAAAGATTGAATATGTGTCAAACTCATCCGATAATCGTAATCTTCTGTTTCTTCTCTGGCGGAGATTTCTGCAAATATTACTCTTCCTAAAAATTCGCAGGCTTTTCGCAATTCATAAGAGACTAATTTCGGTGTTTGATGATGACAAGCAATCAAGCCCCAAAGTTTTTGGTCTTTAATTAAGGATATCGTCAAAGAAGCCCCCACACCCATATTGTGTAAATATTCAATATGGCAAGCCGCCGGACTTCGCAAAATCGAATTTGTTAAATCTACAGAATTTTGATTAGCTAAATTATTACCCGCAATCAACTGTACTGGTTCTGCCTTGGCATCGGGGATAATTCTAATAGAATTCGAGGCAAATAATTTTCTCGCTGGTTTAGGAATATCAGACTCAGGATAATGTAACCCTAAATAAGGTTCGAGCGTTTCTAGCTTTTCTTCAGCTACAACTGAACCATGTCCATCATGGTCAAATTTATATAACATTACCCGGTCAAATCCGGTTACTTTCTGCACTTCTTGAACAATTATCTGGCAAAAATCCCTGAGCGTTGAAGTTTTTTCCAACTGGTTAATAGAAGCTTTTGCTAGATGATAAAAACTTAAAAACGGGATATTTTCTTGAGAAAGTGCTGGTTCTAATTCTAAAATCAACAACCCTTGTGAATTTCGATGGAAGACCGCATCGAAAACTACATATTCATCACCTTTTTTTCTAAACCAAAGTTTTGTAGGGTTAATAAATTCCAGATTATCGGCGATTAACCCAGCTTTAATTCTGTCAATTTGAAATGAGTCGAGTAAATCTTCTAGTCTTTTTTGCAACATAATTTCGGGTTCAATCCCGAAAACATTCCAAGTATTATGACTAACTTGTAATATTTGTAATTCTGGTTCAGCCAATACCAACAAAACTCCGTGCGGCTGTATCTGCCCACAAGTGTGAATCGGAGCTTCTTTTAAGCTCGTAACATTAATACTAGGAAGTTGTAAGTTTAGTTCCATTAGGATTCTCCTGATTGCTAGGGAGCATCAAAAGCAATTTCTAAATAGGTTTTACCTATTGAATTGAGCACTTTATGACACTTCCTAGATGTAAGCTTGTATAATTTTGCTTCTAGGAATTATTTTGCTAGTTATCGCTAAGGATAGAGATAGAGTTAAAGCTTTTGTCTATATTCTGACTACCTTAACTACTGTGAGAAAAAATCAGAAAGCTGAAATATAAAATCTTTCTTTATTTTTTCATCAATTGTAGTTTTTATTGATGCCTAAATGTTGATACCTCGGTTGCGTTTTCAGTCTAACAGCCAGGCTCTTTAAATACCGATAAGAAATGTAAAAAATATGTGATTAATCACACTGTATATATGTAGCAGTATTAAGGGTTAATTGCCCAGAGGTTACAGGTGATATGTAGAAGTTATTTTAATGCTAAATTGGCTCAAATCCAAGAGTTAAACCACATCCGCAGTCTATATCCTTCGGATGTAATCGGTAAACCTAAATAAATGGGCAACCAAAACACAAAAGCCGCTAAAATCATCAAAGAGATAGCAACGCCAATCACTGGCAACGGAGGATAATAGCTCCGTAGACACTGATCCACAAACCAAGCGATCGCTAAAAATGCAAATACCACAGCTGTCATATAGTGGTAAATAAAAGCGCAACGCGTCACTTTGATCCAAGGTGCTAAGTTAGTAGCATAATTGACCACTAAGTACAAAGCTATCCATGTATCAACTGTTAAATGTTTTGGTAAAATCAAACGTTTTTGCTGTTGCCAAAACTTTACCATTGAGGCAATTAACATCCCTAGCAAAAATACAATCGCCGCAATTCCAAACCACCACAAAAAAGGATTGCCCATTGCATGGACATCATAAACAATTTTTCCGGCATTAGCAGGTAAATTTGGCCCGAAAACAGGTAAGGGAGCGCTAGCACTTTGGGCTGTTTGATAGTAGTATGCCATTGGTCGCGTCAACAGCGGCCATTTATACCAAGCAGCACAGTAAGGATGCACTTGAGCATTATTACCTCCTAACCGTTCATGAAAAGCTAAAATTTGTTTGTGAACTTCTATAAATCCGTATTTTGTATCTAGTTTTAAATGAGGAATCCAAATGAGCCGATAAATAATCGTTGGGATAATTCCCAGAAACAATAACATCTGCCAACCATAAAGTTGTGTGAGCTTTTGTAATGGTGAGGATGCTGGTTGATTTAATTCTTCGTCGCCATTTGATGGATTGATTTTTTTGGCTAAAATTTGCCATATCCAAGCAAATATCCACAAAAAATAAATTCCCGCTAAGAAAAATAAACCATTCCATTTGGTAGCTACTGAACAACCAAAAGCTACCCCAGCTATAAATAAAAATAATTGACGTTTTTGTTTTTGATGATTTAATGCCAGCAGCAACAACAACTGCCCCAACAAACCAAAGATAACTATATATATATTGATCAGCGCGTAACGAGATTCAACGATAAATATGCCATCAAGAGCCGTAAACAAGCCGGCAATTAAAGCAAAGCTACGGCGCGAACTTAATTGATAAGCAATTCCAGCTATTAATAAAGGGATAAATGAACCGCAAAAGGCATTCATCCACCGATAATCCCAAGGCGATCGCAGTGAACCTGTCAGCCCATTCACGCTATCATGCCAAAATGGGATATGACTACCCAGCCAAATTCCCAGGGCAATCATCAGTTTTCCCATTGGTGGATGACCATCAAAAAAGGAAACATGAACAAGATAGTTATTACCAAACTTAGCGTAGTAAACTTCATCAAACACTAAGGTGTTAAACCTATCTAAGCCCCAAAATCTCAGAGCCAGCGAGAGGATAAATATACTTACTAACCCAATGCGAAACCAATTTTTAGTCATCGATCAATTATTAGTTAGTCAATAAGTCCTATGTTATTTTCCCCCTTGTCTTGATTTTCTTAAAAGAAAATTTTTAGGGTGAGCATTGCCCACCCTAACATGACTTACCTATGATGCGATCGCCAATTATTTCTGATGTTTGACTTCAATCACTGTATGCACATTACCACGGGGAGCAAAATCAGCCTTGACTGTAATTTCTAAGGGGTCACAAGCTGCCACCAAATCATCTAGTATTTGATTTGCTGATTCTTCGTGGGATATATAGCGATCGCGGTAACTGTTAATATAGAGCTTCAGTGCTTTTAATTCCACAACGCGCTCATCCGGTACATAGCTGACATAGATTGTCGCAAAGTCAGGATAGCCAGAAAACGGACACTTACAAGTAAATTCTGGCAAACTAATTTCAATATTATATCGCCTACCAACACGCGGATTCGGAAAGGTAATTAATTGTCCTTCCGCAATCTGGCGTTCGCCATACTTAACTTCTTGCTGAGGCTGAGTTGCAGTTTCAGCTAAATTTTCATTAATCATTTGTTATCTGTCATCGGTCAAGGGTCAATAGTCAATAGTCAAGGGTCGTTTGTCCTTTGTCAATTGTTATTGGCTAAAAGCGCGCTCTTGCTGAGTAAAAGGTCTTCCTCTGCACCTTACTCTTGTTCCCAGTCGGGACAATTCCCATCATCCCAACCGTGGGGGTGCATAGCACAAACTAATAAATTACCGCCATAAACTTGACCGTGATAATTTGTACAGCCGATGCAAGCAGGGTTTTGTTCTGGTGTGGCTTCTACTGTATAAGGAAAACCCGGATCTGCATCTATGACGACATCTTCGAGATCCCAGTATATTTCTAACAAAGGCGCAGATATCTCTTGCAAATACTGTTCTACTTCAGCAGCCAGGTTGTTTTGGGCTTGCTCAGTCAATTCTTCTGTAAGGTCAAAAAAGGCATCTACCATTTCACTCATTCCTTGAAAGAATCGATCTACTTCCTCGGCCACTGTCTCCATGATTCCCATTAAATCTTTCTGCCATTCTTCCATAAATTTGACGCTCTTCCTGGCTGTAAAATTAGGATACAATACTTAAATTCACCCAAATTAATGTACGCTCGGTATATTTTAGGCAGCGTAGAGGCAAAATTTTTGGGTGGTAGCTACACCAAAATGCTATTCACTACTAATGCTGAAGATAAAGAGTAGCTTTTACTGATCGCGTTGCAATCTTTTTAACTCTTCTTGCAGTTTTAGCACTTGGTCGCGCAAGTTATCCACATTTTCCGTTGAGGTCTCTTTTATAGTTGGCTCTTCGTCTTCCTCTAAAATTTCGATGCGGCGAGGTTCCGAAGGAGTTGTTTTTTCTGAGTTTTCATCTGGTGCAGGTGCTTGCTGTTGCGCTTGCTTCATCATATCATCCACAAAGCGCCGGGCTTCTTCCGTGTTCATCTCGCCCCGTGCTACCATTTCGTCTGCCAGTTTTTGGACTTGCGATCGCAATTCTGCTAATTTCCCTCCCGCTTTCTCACTTGCGTAAGAAGCTAATCCAACACCGAGGTAAAAAGCTTTTTGTACAATATCTCCAAAACCAGGCATTGCTGCTGATCGCTCCTAAAAATAGGGCGACCCGGAGACTACGCCTACCACAAGCATCCTGTATTGCTGCTACCTTCCGGTTCTGACAAGGTTTAGGCGTTGAAGTCGCGTAGATCCAGGTCTAAACAAATCATAACACTAAAAGTCAGTATTTGTGTCCTACTCGACTACAATTTTCCATTCATAAAGCTTGTAGCTGACACAGCCATTTTTTACCAAGGGGTCAAGAGCCACAATTGCTTGTGCTTCATCTATCGAAGCTGCCTCAAACAGTAGCATCCCGCCGCCCATTTGCGCCCAATAGCCTGTACGGGCTTTGTGTCCTTTGGTAATTAAGTCTTTTACATAAGCGTTGTGGGCAGGTACATATTGGTCAAAAATAGGTTTTTCTACTTTTCCTTCCTCAATTTTCACAAACCACGGCATTTTCGCGGCTACCTCTTGCTACAAAATACTTCTGTTCTAAGTTATTACTATTTTGAGGAGTCAGTGATCGCAACAGACAGGAGATAGGTTCAGCGATGTCCGACTTAATATTCTGTCACAAGTTCGTCGAACTCTTATGGGGTAGCAATTTTGCTGCCTCAACTTTACGTTTACCTTCTCCTGCCTCCGCGTTAAAAAACTCTTAGTAAGGATCTGAATTAAACCTCCCCCGCTTCACACTTCTAAAGTAATAACCTCGACTAGGTGGGTTTCTCAAATCGAAAGTCTCACCGCTAGGAACGCGCCAAATTTTATAGTCGTGATAAGTTAGCGGCGTACGAGGTTGGCAAACTTCTGGTGGGTGATCTCCTAAGACAAAATAAGCGGCATTCCTACCCATCACCTTCGCAAAACCATATTTATCAAGCACTACCGATGTTTCCTCACTAATAGCTATTCCCAAAACACGGTTAGCTTTGCCATCTTGAATTTGCCGGGCAATAAACGCCATAATTCGACCCATCCGTTTACGGCTATCAAAGTGGGTATCAATGATAGTGCCGCGCAAAGGACTCCATTGAAAAAAGTCGTATGTAAAGGTGATATTGCGATAAGGGTCTTCTAGAATTTCTCTAGTTTCAATGCTGTCTTCGCAAGCGCAAGAATCATAAACATATTCACTATGAATCATTGCACCTGCACTTGTGCCACCAATGCCGCCACCTCTAGCATAGACTTCGCGCACAGCGTTTTCGAGTTTGGTATTTTTCCAACTGCGGATATATTGGCATTGGTCGCCGCCTGCAAAGAAAATTACCCCAGCTTTTCGCACCTTGGCGACAACATCATCTCTGTTGGCATCATTGCGGTTGCTAATAATTAAAGTCCTGACAGAGTTCACACCTCTCATGCCATCAATCAGGTGATTGTAGTCATCACTACCATAGGTGCGAATTACTACAACATCAACTTTCGGACTGTTACTACCGCCCCTAACTTGATCAATCATCCATTGAATTGCTTTTTCGACATCCGGCCCGCCCCCTCCCAAATTCAACACAGGGCCAGCCAAGTGGGGTAGCGACGACGGTAGAACAACATCAACAGTGTTGTCAAGGAAGTGGCGTTTCAGGTATGCTGTAAGACGGGTTATTAAACTGGCTCCCATCTTAAACAACACAGTTCCCAAATTCTTCCAGAACTTTGCTATATCTGGGAATGCCTTCGTCATACTAACTTTTTAGAGCAAACTGCATTTACTGTTTACTCTCGCATCAGCAGGCTGGAAATTCCCAGCGTACAGGGCTTGTAATGTTTTTTAACGCAAATTAACCCAGCGTAATAATTGATTCTCGGCACTGCTGGGCGGTATCCGCAGTTTTACATTGTATTGAATTACCAATTAACTTGCGATCGCTCCTGCACCACACGCTGATAAACTGAGTGAGTTTGCTGGGCTATTTTTTTCCAACAAAAGCGGCGTTGTAAATCCTCATAAGCATTATCCACCAACCATTGCCGATATCCAGGATTTTTCAAAACCTCCAAAATTCCCCACGCCAAAGAATCAGGGTTATTTACCCAAGTGACAATCCCAGTTTTGGTATGCTGAACAACTTCCGGGAAACCACCACTATCAGAAACAACTACCGGAACGCGTGAAGCAAAGCTTTCTAATGCCACAATACCAAAGGGTTCGTAAAAACTAGGAAATACCGCACAATCAGCGATTGTTTGAAATTTATCTAAGTATTCATCAGATAAAAAACCAGTGAAATAGCATTTATCCCAAATCCCTAATTCTGCAGCTTGCCGCTTAAGATGATCGGTATTACCACCACCAATAATCACAAACTTAACGTAACCACCCATTTGGGATAGCACTTTCGGTGCGGCATTTAATAATACTGGTACACCTTTTTCATAAGTCATCCGGCCGACATAGTAAACAATTTTTTCCCCATCTTCGGCAAATTGACGACGAAAGTCTTGAGCATGAAAATCTTGATGATGCTGTTTCTTTTCGGGACGGATACCGTTATAAATCACATCGATTTTATCCCAAGGACTGCTGAGGGCGCGTTCTACTTCCCGACGCATATAGTCGGTACAGACAATAATGCGCCAAGCATCAAAGGCGAGTAAGTTTTCTTTGCCGTGAATGTAGCGTTGAATATCGTTATGAATCCCGTTGTAGCGTCCGTGTTCTGTAGCGTGAATCGTCGCAATTAGGGGTATTTTAAAATTATGCTTGAGTGATATCGCCGCATCGCCGACTAACCAATCATGGGCATGAATTAAATCAAACGGGCCTTCCTCAGCGATTAATTTACCACCGTGATGTCCCATACTTTGGTTCATATTCACCACCCAGTGGAAAAAATCATTGCCTGCGGCCACTGGTACGCGATGTACATTGATACCTTCAACTACCTCATACATCGGTGCTTGGCCAAACTCCACAGTAATCAAGTGGATTTCATGTCCCAGTTTCACTAGTTCTGGATACAACTCCCCTACGTGTCGGGCAATACCGCCTACTATTCTTGGTGGAAATTCCCAACTTAATACCAGTATTTTCATTTACTAAACTCTCCAAAGTTTTATAACATTCTCAGCAACTAGATTTATCTAAAAAATACAAGGGGGAGAAATCACTTGAGTCACTATGTTTACTAAAGTTTTCTATTTTTTTAACAATTGTCTGGATAAATCACAGAGTAACAAGGTTAGGACAATTCGCAAAGTCCTCGGGAAACTTTTTAGATTAATCTATAAAATGGCAAGATGGGGGGAAGTATCTCACCCCTCTTTTGAAATCCCACAATGGATTTAGCAAAAAATTATCTACCGATTGAATTTGCTTAAAGTTTTTGTGACTATTTTAACTAATTAACAAACCGGAAATTAGGTAATAGTTAACAAAGTTAAAGACTTTTGATTGTATCTTTTCTTTTGAGCAATTGCTATCTTATTAGGCTGCCATCTGCTATACCCTAAGTGTCAGGATTCAGCACACAGAAGTCAGAAGCCAGAATTTAAAAGTAATTCCAGATAATTAGTCGATTGTGATCGAGAAGGATGTGATTAAATTTTCCAACATTCTAGCTTCTAGATTCTGACGGATGTATACTTACCCGTAAGTTAAGACTTGACTTCTAATTCTGTTAACTTGGCTTCTCTGCGTCGTGGTACTTCATAGGTCATAAAATCGTAAGCCATATCTGTGCGGGGAAAAATGGCCCTCGCTTCTTGCAGTAAGTCTTTCAAATCTATGGGGTTGCCGGGAGCGTAACGAGGGCTAAAATGAGTCATAATTAACCGATGCGCCCCAGCAGCTAAGGCTGTTTGGGCTGCCATTGTGGTTGTAGAGTGTAATCGCTGAAAAGCCATATCTGCATCTTGATGGGCAAAGGTGGCTTCATGAATTAACACATCGGTATCTTGGGCTAATTCCACTGCGCCTTCAGTATAAATAGTGTCTGTACAATAAGCGATTTTGCGGCCAATTTCTGTAGGGCCGCAAAGTTCAGTGCCTTTAATCACGCGCCCATCAGTTAATGTCACTGTTTCCCCGCGTTTGAGTTGACCGTAAATCCGGCCTGGGGGAATTTGCAGTGCTTTAGCTTTATCAATATCAAACCGTCCGGCGCGGTCTTTTTCCGCCACTCGATAACCAAAAGCCGTAATTCGATGATGCAATTGGCCACAGGTGACGGTGAACTCATCATCTTCATAGATTACGCCTGGACGGATGGCATGAACTTTGATGGGATAGGAAAAATGTGTGTGCGAGTAGCGAGATGCAGATTGAATATACTCATTTAATCCTGGCGGCCCGTAGATATCTATTTTGTCTACATTGCCAGCTAAACCACAACTAGCTAAAAGCCCCATTAAACCAAAAATGTGGTCGCCGTGCAGATGAGTAATAAAAATTCGGGAAAGTTGGCTGATTTTTAGGTCACTTCGCAAAATTTGATGTTGAGTACCTTCACCACAATCAAATAACCACAGTTCCGCCCGTTGTGGTAATCTGAGGGCGACACTGGAAACATTACGCGATCGCGTAGGTACACCCGAACTTGTCCCTAAAAATGTTATCTGCACAGCGTTTTTTGTTTTCCTATTGCTGGTTTTGGCTCTTTATTTTATTTTGTCACTTGTCCTTGATTCTTTGTCATTGGACATTAAATCAGCAAAATTTACTCAATATTAAAATACCGCAGTTTTTGAGATAAACTACGGCGCTCCACCTTTGAAAATTGGCGTTGCATAAATGCGGGATGAATTGAGATGTTTAACAAAAATAAAATATTGATTCTTCGCGCCTTTGCGCCTTTGCGCGAAACAAAAAACATCCCACTAATCAGCAATGCCTGAAAATTCAAGAGTCAACAAATTTTATTTAGTTTTTGCCGCCAGATTTTCTAAAAGCCGATCCCGAATTCCTATTAATCGTTCTTGGCTATTCACAGCCGAACGTGGTGCAGGTAAATCGGTATTAGGCCAGCCTGGTAAATTACTACATGGACAGACTTCTGCGGGCATTCCCACATTTTTCATGGGTACTGGCATATTACAACGACTGCAAGGCATCAGTTCCCATGCAGGCGTAAGTAATTGGGCAATAGTTTCGCTAGTCCCTTCGAGATAACAGTCACCGGACTCTGACGAGATAATTCTTTGCCAACAGTCTTCAAATTCTTGGCTATAACGATCACCTCTGTAAACTGGTTGAGGTAACAAGTGCGCTACCCCATTACCGACTACTACTCTCTTACCTAACTGAAACCAGTAGGCAAGATATTTTTTTACATCTTCTTGGTTTGCCATACTCTGATTGTACATTCGGTATGAGGAGGCTTACTCTGCTGATCTTATTAATTTTCTATTAAAAATTTGCCCTTCAGAAGACATACAAAATAATAAGCAAGTTGTCTTAATTTTTCGTAAAAAATAGTTTACATTTCATCATTTATGACTTGAGGTAGAGGTGTACCCAGCACACTCAAATTCAAAGCATAACCACCAGTCACCAAATAAACCGCTTCACAGACTGCACTTAATTGCCGGACTACTGAACCCAAGCGATCGCGGAATTGTCTGCCAATCGGATAAGCTGGAACTACGCCCCAACCTACTTCTTCCGCCACAAACACCATATCAGCAGCAACTAGTTGTACCGTATCAATCAACTCTGCAATTGTATTTTGCCAGCTAACTTCATCTTGCTCTAAAAGATTAGTTACCCATGTTCCTAAAGAATCAATTAATAAGCAAGTATTCGGCTTGGCATCAGCCAAAGTAGTAGATAACTCTACTGGTACTGCTAAGGTTTCCCAATTTTGCGGACGACGTTGTTGATGTGCTTGAATGCGCTTTTGCCATTCTCTATCCTCAGGGTTTTCTCTAGCTGTGGCTACATAAACAACTTTTTTACCTGACTGCATGGCTAGATGTTCGGCCCATTCACTTTTTCCTGACCTAGCAGGCCCTGTAATTAAAATGACACTCACAGATGTTTCCTAATACCTTGATTCTGCTTAGAATTATCAAAAATACATTTATTCATATTAGTTACAACCAAAGAAAAATTAATAAATTTTTACTCACAAAGCATTCTCACCCACACCCTCAATTCTTCGCCTTGTCTGACACGGATTTTGCCTTCTGATAACAGTAATGTATTTTACTAGCTAAACTGTCATTTTCTTAAACCCCTACCCTTGAAAGGGTGTATAGCAGGAACTTCATTAACACATAAAAATCTTGTCCAAGTTTTTTTGTACAAGAGAGATCCAAATCTTCAAAGTGGTCGTAATCCTTATTAGAGAAGAGCAAAGCTCAAGAAAGAAAACTACTATTGTCTTTCTTTAAAAATCCAGAATTTACTATACAGTCAGGCTGTATATACAGAATTAAATTCTGTAGAAAGCTGCCGATTAATAACCTATGTATAGTAACACTAAATTAAAGATTATTTGTCTAAAATTAGTGATCAAATATTGCAATTAATGATGAATTCCGGATGATGAATTTTGCTTTCTCAAACTACACAAATAACTGGAGATTTTGATGAAAACAATCTTAAAAACAACTGCTCAAAAATTATCGCTTTTATTAGCAGTTGTGCTGTTTTGCTGTGTAAGTCTACTCACCAATGTAAATTCAGCTTTTGCTCAGGTGACTACATTTCCAGCACCTTGCTCGGCTTTACCGACTAACCAGCAAATTTTGGCTTTGGATAGTAACAATAATCTATTCACCTATAATCCGACTCTTGGCAGTTTCAGTAATCGAATTCCAGTGACGGGAATTAATGGGACATTGCAAGGTATTGATTTTCGTCCAGCCAATAATCTACTTTATGGACTGACGGATACAGACCAAATTTATGTGATTGATTTCAACACTGGTAATAGTAAGTTAGTCAGCACTTTACCAACTAGCTTCGATGGTGGATTTCAATCGCTGATGGACTTTAACCCTGTTCTCGATGCACTACGTTTGATAGGTAGTAATGACCAAAACTTAGCAGTTGCCAACGGGGCTAGTGGAGAATTAAGTGTGACAAATCCGCAATTGTCCTTAGTGTATGCTGATGGCGATCGCAATGAAGGTGTAGACCCCAATATTACGGCTGGAGCGTATAACAACAACGTCAATGGAGCTAGGCAAACCACACTCTTCAATATTGACTACGACAAAGATGTATTGACTGTCCAAAATCCCACTGCTAATGGAATTAATGCCACTATCGGTTCTCTAGGCGTGAATTTTGCTCCTAACGCGGGGATGGATATTTCTACCAATGCTCAGGGAGTGAATACAGCCGTCGCAGTTTCCGGCACAACTTTATATTGTGTCAATCTGAATACAGGTGCAGCTACTGTCATTCCACCTTTAAATCCCTCACTGCTCCCTGGAGTAATTTTCCCTGTGATTAATGGTGGCTTCATTGATGTTGCTGTCTCTACAGTTCCACCGGTACAGAATAATCAACCCACCATTTCCAGTTCTACACCTGCTAGTGGAATTGTCGGTACACAGGTGTTTATTACTGGGACAAATCTCAGTAATGCAGAGGTATCATTTAACGGTATCGGCGCAGAAATTTTATCTTCTTCGCCAACTTTAATTACTGCAATTGTGCCACCAGGAGCAACTACCGGGCCATTTACTGTCAAAACATCTGCCGGAATTGCCACCAGTTCTGGAAATTTTACTGTAATTCCCGCACCAGTGCCAACGATTACAGGCTTTTCTCCTTCTAGTGGACGAGTAGGAACAATTGTGGCTATCCAAGGTCTGAACTTTCCGGCTGCTGGAACTATCAATAATGTCACATTTAATGGGTTTAATGGTGTTGGGGCGGTAATTCAAAGTGTTGAGCCTAACCAAATTAGAATAGTTGTGCCAGTGGGAGCTACCACTGGTAGAGTGAGACTAACTTATGTTGGCAATGATGGTGCGCTCAAATTTGTGACCAGTCCTACTGAATTTATTGTGACTCCATAACAGTTTTTGACATTTAACCACAATCAAGAGTTGTCATCAGCGAGAGATTAAGGTCTATTGCTGATGACAACTGTGATTTATATATATGAATACGGATCATGTCCAGACGCGATATATCACGTCTCTATCAGCAAAAAATTTAATACTTCTCAGACATCCTCGGATAACCCTATCAGTTTCATGTTCTTAAACTAAAGTTTTGAGTTTGTTGCCAAGATATTTTCCCAGATAAATTAGCACCAGCATTAATTTGTGCCAAAATTAGCAAAAGCTAAAACTCCCAACACACCACTGTGAACAATGAAACATCACAGGGGGCAGCACATTTACAGGGTATCTTTATGAAAACAGGTCTAAAACGAATTGAGGCGACTCTACACGATTTAGTCAATCGTGAGAATGTAACTGTCGAAACAGGTGAATCGCCGAAGCGTCCCGTATCTTTTAGAATTAGTGTTTCTGGCAAAGAAGCTACCACCGATAAAGTTGTCTCGGAAGATGTGGAGAACACGCAAGTAAAAACTCCAGACAAAATTGAGGTAGAAACTCAAAAAGATGTCACTCTTGAACAAAATTTATTTTCTACGCATCAATCTGTAGAAACATTCCCCGCCCAAGAAAACGGCGGGAAAACACCTAGCTTACCCAAATTTAAAACTCCTAGCTTTAGCAACCATCGCCACGGTGCTAATCCAGCTTTAGCCATGAATTTGCTGCAAGAAATTCAAGTTCATGTAGCTGGTTGGCAGTACGAACTCCAAACTATTCTGCAACAAATTCAAGACCTTTATTTGGAAGGGCCGCTAGTGAATGGATGGTTAGAATCTAATCCTAAAGACCCAGAACAAGCGGGAACAGCGACACTGCGCCATGCAGAGGTAGACCAGCTGATGAACTACGTAGAAGAAATTTGCACAACTGGCTCTCAGGACGCTTATCAATTTTCCCGGACAGGGTATCGCCTTTGTGGCTTGGATGAATCGGGAAAAGTTTGGTCGCGCCCATGTCCACCCGATCAAGTGGCTACGGTTAGTATGGCTATAGCCAGACATCAAAAATTACGTCAATTGTTGGGACGCAAACAAGATTTAGAAACACGCCTGAGTCAGTTAGCTGAAACTTTGGTAGTTTTACACAGCCATATTCAACAAGCATAAAGATTTAAAGACTATTTCCGAAGAAACGCGGTTGGTGGGTCTGGATTTTTTGTTATAGATTAGCACTGAGCAGGCGACCGTTGGATAGAAGATTGTAATCTAAAATCCAAGGGTGACAACTTAATTTTAATCCTATGCCAGACATCCAAATCTCTGCTATTATCTGCACTCACAATCGTGATACCTATTTAGGTGCTGCGATTGATAGCCTGTTGGCGCAGGATTTTGCGGCTGACTTTGAGGTGATAGTGGTAGATAACAACTCAAGCGATAGCACCCGCGAAGTTGTAGAACAAAGAGCCTGCAATCCCCGTTTAAAGTATATCTTTGAACCCACCACCGGGTTATCGGTGGCGCGTAACACTGGTGCTAAAGCTGCTAGTGCCGAAATTCTCGCATATTTAGATGATGATGCTGTCGCCAGCGATCGCTGGTTGCAAGTATTGTATTCTGCATATCAGAATAACCCAAAACTAGCGATCGCCGGTGGCAAAGTCACCCTTTTATGGCCGCCCAATATCCAACCACCCAAATGGCTATCTTCTGGGTTATCAGGCAATTTGGGAGCTTACGATTTGGGAAACAGCATAGTTTATATCCAGCAGCCAGGGTTAACCCCCAGAGGCTTGAATTATTCCATTCGTCGGAGCTTTTTGGCAGAAATCGGTGGTTTTGATCCCCATCTCGGACGAGTCGGAAAAAACCTGTTATCTAACGAAGAACTGCAAATGACAGAATTTGCCCTTGGGCGTGGTTGGCAAGTCGCCTATCTGCCTGAGGCGTTAGTGGCTCATAACGTTGCACCCGAAAGGCTCAATCGCACTTGGTTTTTAAATCGTGGTTGGTGGCAAGGTATTAGTGAATGCTATCGAGAACAACTTGCAGGTAAAACAGGTATTGGCCAGTTACAACGCGGTGGCGAGCGCTTGATTCGGGGTTTATATAAAACATTACAGTATTTTTCCGACCCAGCAGAACGCTTCGACAAACTCGTTTATACATATTGCCAGATAGCTTATTTAAATGCGGCGATTCAGGGTTTATTATCTACATCCAATAAAAAGTAACCAATAACAACATATATGTCAAAAATTCCCGTTTCTGTACTTATTCCTGCCAAAAACGAAGAAGCCAATTTACCAGCTTGTCTTGCTAGCCTGCAAAGAGCAGATGAAATATTTATTGTCGATTCACAAAGTAGCGATAAAAGTATCGAAATTGGCAAAAATTATGGTGCTAATGTAGTTCAGTTTCACTTTAATGGACGCTGGCCGAAAAAGAAAAATTGGTCTTTAGATAACCTACCTTTTCGCAATGAATGGGTATTGATTGTCGATTGTGATGAGCGAATTACACCAGAATTATGGGATGAAATTGCTCAAGCGATCGAAAGCAATGAATTTAACGGTTATTATCTCAATCGTCGGGTATTTTTCTTAGGTAAATGGATTCGCCACGGTGGTAAATATCCCGATTGGAATTTGCGGTTATTTAAACACAAAATGGGGCGTTACGAAAACCTAAATACTGAAGATATCCCCAACACAGGCGATAACGAAGTTCACGAACACGTTATTTTACAAGGTCAAGTGGGCTATCTCAAAAATGATATGCTCCATGAAGATTTCCGTGATTTGTTCCACTGGTTGGAAAGACACAATCGCTATTCTAATTGGGAAGCCCGTGTTTATTACAATCTGCTGGCTGGTCAAGATGAAAAAGGCACAATTGGCGCAAACTTATTTGGTGATGCAGTTCAACGCAAACGCTTTTTGAAAAAAGTTTGGGTGCATTTACCATTTAAACCATTCTTGCGCTTTATTTTGTTCTATATTATTCAACGCGGTTTCTTAGATGGCAAAGCCGGGTATATTTATGGACGTTTATTAAGTCAATACGAATATCAAATTGGCGTGAAACTGTATGAATTACGCAACTGTGGTGGTAAATTAAATACAGCTAGCACCGCTAAATCTGCACCACCATCTTTACCCCAAGAGAAAAGTTTGAAGTATGAAGTATGAAGTATGAAGTATGAAGTATGAAATGAAGAAACCTAGGTAGGAAGCTTGAAAGCTATTTATCATGGGTGCTTTATTTAGATATTGAATGTTAGGGATTGGGTTTTGTGAATTGCAACCCAGTCCCTATTCTTTGATTAACAGTTGACCAAGCCCCGTTGGGGCAGGTGTAGGAAAGAAAAAGCCCCAACAAACAGTGGGATCAAAGCCCCTTGCAACAACGTTTTCACACTCAGCCACACACCCTTGTTATTGACAAATGATAAATGAGCCATGACTAATAACAATTCTTTTGTAGACTTACGCAAGTATGACCAATCCTGGTTTGACCGGGGTCGCCCTAGCTGGTATATTTTGCTGTGGTGGCTTGTACAGGCGATCGCTTTTCCCTTAACGCTACACCCTTCGAGTAATCTGCGTTGTTTCTTGTTGCGACTGTTCGGTGCGCGCATTGGTAAAGGTGTAGTCATTCGACCAACTGCTCGTTTTACTTTCCCTTGGAAAGTTACTATTGGTGACTACAGTTGGATTGGTGATGACGTAGTTTTATACAGTTTAGATGAGATTTGTATCGGTGAACATTGCGTCATCTCGCAAAAAAGTTACTTATGTACTGGTAGTCATGATATTCATGACCCAGCTTTTGGGTTAAAAATAGCGAAAATTACCATTGGTAATGGTGCTTGGGTAGCTACTGATTGTTTTGTTGGGCCAGGCGTAGAAATTGGCGCGAATGCTGTAATTGGCGCGCGTAGTAGTGTGTTTACTAGTATGCCAATTGGCCAAGTATGTTGGGGAAGTCCCTGTCGCCCTCAGTATCCGCGATTAAGGGAACAGAGTTAAAACTATTATGAGGGATTTCCCAGAAATAAATTAGGCGTTGCATAAATGCGGGATGAATTCAGATTGCTGTTGAGTTTGCTGGCAAAGTGTAAATATAAATCCTAGTAATAATCATTACCTCAAATATTTAAAAAGAGAAAAATACCAGTTGATTTACGCTGGTATTTTTTGCGTAATAGAACTGAAATTAAACTAAATATCTATTGTTTATTAAAGGTTTTAGCACTTAAGTTGGAGTAAGTATGACGAATTTTTTTATCTCAGGTTATAAAAGTAAAAACACTAAAATATTTGTATTTTTTGCTACATTGTTTACTTGCGCGATCGCTGTTAGCAAAGTCAAAATCCCATCAATAACCAAAAGCAACGAAACTATTACACCTCAGTCAGTGGTTGCACCTCCAGTAGTACAAGCTGTCACGGCTTTAGGACGTGTGGAACCAGAAGGGGAGGTGCGGCGAGTGTTTCCGGCTTCGACAACAGAATCGGCGCGAATTCAACAACTACTAGTAAAGCAAGGAGACTGGGTAAAGTCAGGACAAGTGCTAGCAGTTTTGGATAATTATACGCGTCGTTTAGCGGCGGTGAGAATGGCAGAACAAGAAGTCCAGGTAGCGCAAGCTCGTTTAATGCAGGTGCAAGCGGGGGCAAAACAAGGAGATTTACAAGCTCAAAAGGCAGAAATAGGGCGATTAGAAGCAGAATTAAAAAATACGCAAGCTGAAGAATCACGCTATCACATCTTGTACAAAGAAGGAGCAGTTTCAGCTTCGCAGTACGATAGCAAACGCCTACAGATGGAAACTGCACAAAGATATGTCAATCAAGCGCGAGCGGCGTTGAATAGTTTGGCAGAAGTGCGTCCCGTAGATGTGTATTTGTACCAAGCACAAGTCAAAGAAGCCAAAGCCAAAGTCATACAAGCTATGGCAGAGTTGGATTTAAGTATAGTGCGATCGCCACAAGCTGGACAAGTCTTAAAAGTCCAAGCTTTTCCCGGCGAAATGGTAGGAACCCAAGGCATTTTAAGTTTAGGAAATACAACAAAAATGGTAGTGGTTGCGGAAGTTTATGAAACAGATATCCGCCAAGTACATATAGGAGAAACAGCAACAATTACCAGTCCCAGTCTCACAAAACCACTACTAGGAAAAGTCGCCCAAATAGGTTTAGAAATTGGTAATCGCAATGTTTTAGATACAGATTCCACCACAAATATAGACGCTCGTGTAGTAGAAGTGAAAATTCTCCTAAATCAAGAAAGTAGTCATATTGTTGCAGGTATGACTAATCTCAAAGTTGATGTAGCCATCAATATACAACCTTAAACAATTGCTCACTCATGATTCAACGTTATTTAAGAGAATTGCAAAAAATTCCCATTGCTTTGTTGCAATTAAGATATCAACGCAATCAAACTATTGCAGGTGTGATTGGCATTATTTGTATTACATTTTTGCTATTTATGCAGGTAGGGCTAAGAAATGCGTTTTTAGAAGGTGCATTACAATTACCTTTAAATTTTAATGCAGATATTGTTGTAATTAGCTCTCTTTCATCAACGGCATTACAACCAGTAACTTTTTCTTCTAGACCTTTATATCAAGCATTAGCACTTAAGCAAGTAGAATCTGTTGCACCGCTTTATATCACTTCAACTCAATGGTATGACAAAAACAATTCCGTTTATCGGATTAGAGTTAATGTGATGGGCATTTCTTTAAATGTGCCAACACTAAGTTTGCCAGGAATAGAAGCAAATCTCCAAAAACTCAACAAGCAAAAATTTGCTTTATTTGACCAAAATGCGAGGAATGAATTTTATCCCATTATTGCCGATGTTAAGGCAAAAGGAGAGTCTTTAGCAGAAATCCAAGTAGGCAATTCTAGCTCGTTAAGAGAGCTTAGAGTTGTGGGACTATTTAAATTAGGTGTGAATAATGCTTATGATGCTAGTTTTATTACCAGTTCAACAACTTTTAGTGAATTATTTGGCCGGGATGAGACTAAAATAGATGTTGGCTTGATTAAATTAAAGCCAGAGTTTAAGTCTGACGAGAATATAGAACAAACTGTTAAACAATTAAGAAGTTATTTACCCACAACTATTAAAGTATTCTCCAAAACCGAATTAATCCAACGAGAAAAAGTATTTCACGAAAATAATTCACCAATGGGTTTTATCTTTCGGTTTATTTTAATTATGGCTGTGGTTATTAGTATTTTTATTTTATATCAAATTCTTTATGTAAAGGTGACACACAACCTTGGTAATTATGCCACTTTAAAAGCTCTAGGTTTTAGCCAACAATCTTTAGTTTCTGTAGTTATTCAAGAAGCAATTATTTTAGTAATTACTGGATATATCCCTGGCTTAATTTTATCTTACCTTGCTTATGATTACCTACTTAATGTGACCAAGATATTTATTGAGATGTCTTTAGGTGTAGCTTTATTTGTTCTGTCGTTAGTTAGTCTCATTTGCCTGATATCGGCAGGACTTTCTTTATTTAAGGTTAAAGATGCAGATCCAGTAGAGATTTTTAAATAGTTTAATAATTATACAATTTATGAATCCGGTTATTAAAATTCAAGAACTGAATCATTATTATCAAGAAGCAGGCAGAAAAAAACAAATTTTATTTGGAGTCAATTTAGAGATTAATCCCCAAGAAGTTGTAATTTTAACGGGAGCTTCTGGTTCAGGCAAAACGACACTTTTAACTTTAATTGGCTGTCTGCGTTCTGTGCAAGAAGGTAGCCTAAAAGTGTTAGAGCATGAATTAAAAGGGGCTAGTGAAGTTGAGCGGATGAAGCTAAGACAACGTATAGGTTATATTTTTCAGCATTTTAACTTGCTGGATTTTATGACTGTGCTTCAGAATGTAATGTTGTCTTTAGAACTACAAAAAAATTTCACACCAGCAGAGGCAAAACGCAAAAGTACGGAAATATTGCAAGCAGTAGGTATGGGAAAGCACTTAAATGCTTATCCAAGGGATCTTTCTGGTGGGCAAAAACAAAGAGTAGCCATCGCGCGCGCCCTCGTTCACCGTCCACCGTTGATTTTAGCCGATGAGCCAACCTCTGCTTTAGATCGGCACACCGGACAAGAAGTCGTTGAATTAATGACAGCCCTAGCAAAAGAACAAGGCAGCGCTGTTTTAATTGTTACTCATGACAGCCGAATTTTTAATATTACCAATCGCATTGTGCGGATGGAAGATGGTCAACTAGATTTAGACTATCAAGGTCGATTATCTGTTGCCCTACCAACTTTAACAGATAAACAATTAACAGATGTGATTCCCAAAATCAACATCTTGAAATTTCAACCAGGTGAAATTGTCTTCCGTCAAGGTGATTTAGCTGATAAATTCTATATTTTGATGGAGGGAGAAGTAGACGTAATTCAAGAAGATCCAGGCTCAGAACCAAAACTATTAAGAAAATTGGGGCCTAATAGTTATTTTGGTGAAGTAGGTTTATTACAACAAGGTAAACGAACAGCAACAGTCAAAGCCGCAGATAGCACACCCGCAAAAGCTATAGTTTTTGAACGTACTGATTTTCAAAAAATGATGCTTAATTCCGAAATGACTTCTGCACTTTTAAATTATCAAGCCATTAAAATTGAGCAAAGAGAAGCCAAAACTCGCCCTAGTGTATATCAGCAGCTTCCCCTGGCTAATAAAGAATTACAAATCCTTGAGGATTACTGTAGGCAAACCTCAAGGAGTAAAATTGATGTTTTGAGTGAGTTAGTTAATCAACTACCAACGCAAATTAAAGATAGTGAATAATAACTGTTATTTAAAAGTTTAAAATTTATTTCTAGAGATTGCCTGCCAGAGAATTTTTGGTAGCCAAAAAAGATAGTCATACACTTGTTGCCCTTGACTGTAGAGCGCAAATAATTGTGCTTCACTCAATAAAGTATATGGCTGAATTGCTTGCAAAAAACTTGTAAATTGGCTAGGTTTTCCAGTTTGATTTGCACCACTAACTGTATAAGATTGCAAGTGTGGCGGTAAACGCCAATCAATTGTATTATCTGGCTGATGCGTCACGGGTTCAACATTGCCTCGCCAGGCAACTCCCATAATTTGCATAGTTTGATAAACCATTGTGTGCCAACCTTTAGCTCTTAAATAGTCTAAGCCTTGACCAACATCAGGGGAACTCAAATCATGGAATAAAATTAAAGCATCGTCCTCTGCTAGTTGTTCGCAAATTATGACATCATTGAGCGGTGCGGGTGCTTCATGATGTCCATCTATAAATATTAATGACCATTTTCGGTTAAATTTATTACCTATTTCTGCTACTTTTGCTGGGCTATATCCTGGGATGAGATTTACAGATTCCTGCACACCCGCCCGCTTGAGAGAATCGCTCACACTTTCATGAAATAATTGTTCTGATAACATCGGATCAATCACATCTAGCTCTACTCCTCCTAAAGCTAAATGACAAGCAGACCAACCCATCCAACAACCTATTTCTAAAGCTTTTTTCCCGGTAAATTTTAAAGCTGTGTTGTACAGAATATGCGCCTCATCTCGGCTAACAAATCCTACCCCATGCCGTCTTTGATCTACATACCAGTTATGCGGAATATCTCGCCGCAGATAAAGCCATGAAGAATCATATTTGTTGCCTAATACCATGTTAGGAAAACAGGAATCTGGCTTAACAGTAGCAAATCCTGGCGAAACATAATCTCCATTGGGAAATAAGTTAGGTGCATTTTCTTTGACTATAATTTCGCTCATATTGTAATTGTGTTTAATCACTGAAATATTGGTAGCAGGATGAGGATGTTGTAACTTTTGATGACTGTTATAGTCTGACATCTATAAATGAAGATGCTCAAAAGTTGAGAATAACAAATAGCAAAAACCAACAGTTCAATTTTTAAGTAAATTGTCTTTTTTCGTAATCTTTGTATACGTAAAATTAGCGGATTAAAACAATATCATAGGACTAAAGTAGTAATATCGGGGTGAAGGGGCCTAGGGGTGTGTGGGTGTCGGTATTCAAAACCCATTAACACACCCTTACACCCAGTCTTCACAAACAATCTTGGTATATCAGCCCTGAATTATTCAGGTTTTGCTGACAAAATTGGTTCTTTGGCAACATTATCTAGGCGGATACTGGCTAATAAGTCTTGCCATTGTTTTTCTAGGGCAGGGTCTTGAGGATTTTTTTGTATTTGTTGTGCCAGTGTTGTGAGGGCTTCGTGCCAAATACCGTATTTGGCATAGATAGCAAACTTTTGTAATGGTGTGGCTTTTTTGAGTTTTTGGGTGATTTGTGAGTCGAGATTAACTCGTTTGACTACGCCTTCAACAAAAACCGGAGGGGATTGTCTGGCTTTGTCGCAATAAACAGTGAAAAACCAACGGTACTGCTCATTTACAGCTAATGAGGGGGTATCAGGAGGTAAGGAAATGCTGATGATACCAGGTTGCGTGGGAAGTGCGATCGCTTTTTGATAAATCTGTTTTAATTTGCTATCTTGCAAGACAAACTCAACTGGATTAGCAAAATCTTGAGCATAGGGCACATAAAACCAAAATGTTGGGTGGGCTGCTGTGGTCAAACTCCAGACATTGGTAATATTCGGTGGTTCTTGGGTAAAAGGTACTAAGGCAGTTAAGTCAGTTTTGACTTGGGGACATTGACCGCGTTTGGCTCCTCCTAGGACTCGTCCACCAGGAGGGGGATCTTTAGGTGGTGGTGGCGGAGTAAAACTAACTTTTTGGGCTAATGTCACCTTAGCTGGTATTGGTGCTGCTACTGCCATTTGGCTAGCTAAAAAGGCTGCGTAGCCAAAAGCTAATCCTAAATAAAGTTTCATCAGTTGTGGCCTCCAATCTCTAGGACTGAAATAGGGAATGTGATCTGCGTCTATTAAGTAGTTAATGATTTATTTCGGAACTTTTGCAAAAAGTTTTATGTTGAATGGAAACTAAAGTCGCTGTCCCCAATAAAGCTAAAGCTGAAGGGACAAAAGGAACCCAGATACCTTCAATCAACAGAACTAGACACAGAACATACAACACACCAGCACTAATACCTATTGCTAATAACAATATTGGCAGTAATCGCCACCGCCAAGCGAGAATTCCGCCGACAATCGACCAACCCCAAATCCAGATAATTTCCATCGCTAGCGGCCAGACTGTGAGTAAAGGTCGTCCATCCAACACAGCACTGAGCATTTGGCTAATCATTTGTGCTTGTACTATCACTCCTGGCATTTGTGTGTCTAAGGTATTGCCATAGGGTGTATCCCAGTAATCAGGAAAATCCCCCTTAGATGTCACACCAATCAAGACAATCCGGTTTTTGATGGCAGTGGGATTAACTGAACCAGATAAAATTTGGGTCAGTGTCACTTTTTCGGCAATCATTTTGGCGGCGCGGTAGTTGAGTAAGGTTTGTCCGCCGTTGGCATCAATACCTTGATAGCCACCACTGTGAGCAGATAAACGCGGAAACACAACTTTCCCTAACTGTAATTGCCGTTGGGGCGTAAATTTTGGCTGGATTCCTGATGATATCAGATAGCGAAAGGCTAATTGCGTGCTAAAAGCATATTCAGCTTGACATAACGATGCTGGTTCTGGGGTGAAAAACATCAGATGGCGACGCACAACGCCATCAGCATCATGAATAAAGTCACTAAATCCGAGCCGTTGTTTAGGAATTTCTGGTGGTGGTTCAATGCCTTTGGTGTTGGCAGTGGCATCGCTGCCTTTACATACGCCAATTAAGTTATCTGTTTTTTGCAGTTGAGGAATTAAATTTGGCTGTTCGGCAGGAAAATCACGATAAATGTCTAAACCGATCGCTCGCGGTTGATATTGGACTAATTTTGTTAACAGGGTATTGAGTGATTTGTCAGATAGAGAAGTTCCCTTTAATTTTTCGCCGTTGCGCCGTTGTGCCAGTAAATCCGCATCATCTATTGTGACAATTAATAGCCGCGGATCAATGCCTTCATCAGGACGCGATCGCATCATTTGGTCGAATGCTAAAAATTCTACACCTTGAAAGGCTCCAAAAAACCGCAGCCCAAAAATTACAGCAATTACGGCAAAGTTAGATGATAAACATAATCGCCATTGCCAGCGACGCAGTGGTGGTGAACAGGGAATTTCTACGGTGGCGGTAACTATGAGTTCTTGCCAAGTTAATGGCACTTGTGCCGGATTTTGAAAAATGACTGGTAGCCAGGTGGCGCAGGGAAATTTATCCTCTAAGCCTTGTAAACGTTCTCTGGCTTGTCTGAGGGCTTGGTAGATTGGTTCTCCTTGGGAAAAACTGGTTAAAAAGTACTTTAAAAACTCTTGCGCCACCATATCGGGAACAGGTTCGCGCATCACAATCATTTGGGGAATTTGTAAATCTGCTAATTCTCGCGCCAGTCCCAAACCATCACAGGAGTTAAAAATTGCTAAATGCAAACCCTGTTCAATGGCTTGCTTGAGAGCGTATCTCAACTCATTCACACTCAAGCTATCAGTTTGATTGAGATAAATCTTTCCTGTCGCCTCATCTCCTTGACTGGAACTATGTCCAGCAAAAAATAAAATATCCCAGTTTTTTCCCCAAAGATAATCATTTAATTTTTGACGTTGCGGTTCGACTAAAAAGGTGATTTCCGCGTTTTGACACTGTTGCAAAATCGCTTGATCTGCTTGGGTATCAATCCCTTGACTATTGCCGACAATGGCTAAGATTTTGACTTTTGGATTTTGCGTACGCGGTTGCAAAATGCGATCATAAGTTGGTAAGGCGATCGCAATTTCGGCTTTGGGATAGCGTTCTAGTAATTCCCACAAATGCCAAGGTAATCTCTGCAATTGGCTATTGTCTGTTTGCAAAATTACGCGAATTTCATCTGTTGGTAATAACTTTTCTAACCATTTTTCTCTTAACGGGCGAAATTCTTCTACTCTTAACCAAGTGTTAAAACGAGCGCGCAAAGCATGAGCTAAGTCTTGACAACTTTGGTTGATGGAGACATTTGTGACTTGAATTTTATCAGCATCTAAGCGATAACTTTTACCGAGATTTAAATAACTTGCTTGCCACCTGCTATAGTAAAGCGGCATTTCTGGACATGGAGACAGTCTCCCTGTAATTTCGGATTCCGGGCGATCGTTTTCTTCTCCAATCTGAAGAGTTACAGCAAACCCTTGATTAAAACTACCATCCCCGAATTTCAAAACCACTAACTTAGTCATGACTGTCGCGGTATATCAGTTAAAAGTTAAAAACTATCCAGCAAAACATCACGATATCGAACAATCATGGGAGTGACGCAATCAAAACACTAACCATGAAATTTGAGTGCAGTAGGTAGGTTGCAGGAAACATAAAATGCTGACGAACAATTATCTCTTTACCAAGTTTTGTGCTTCTAGCTTCAAGTGTTGAGGAAAATCTAGCTTATCTGGCTGAACATCAATCTCTACTTTGATGAGGATTTTAAATCATAAAACTTTCTGTAAAAGTCATGTCGCCTAAAGATATTTGCACGCTAAACCGTTCTTGAATATCACCGCGAAACTGCAGCTGAATATAATTGTCTGCACTTCTGGCTTGTGCTTCTAAAAATACCACTTTTGATTCATCCAAAACCGTCAATTTTAATCCTTCTGGTAGATACAGTTGATTACCAGTAGGATGTAATTGTAAACGAATACTAGTTTTAGTATTTGACTCTGGGCTAATTTCGACAATTAGCATCACCGGATAATTGGCGATTTGAATACCCAAATCGATGAGTTTAGCTCGTCTAGTAGGAGTTTGTGGTTGATGGGGTGATATTTCTTCTGCCGTTATCCTACCTCGAAACCCATAAGCGGGATTGATTGCTAATAATTCGCGTAATGATTCTACTGTTTGCCAACCGACTTCAAATTGATTAATAAACCATTGGCTTAAGTTTACCAATGGTTGAATTGGAGATGTCTTCAATTGGCTAATGCGCTCAATTAATTCTTCTAGAGGTTGCAGTTGATTTAAAGGTAATAATTCCGTGTCTACATTTTGAATAAAACCTAAGATATTTGCTTGTTGCAGTGATTCATCAATTTGGACTACAACATAACCTATACGTTCTTCCCAAGTTTCCGGGGGAATTAAACATTCTTGTGCGTGTGATTGCACATTACGACACTCTAAGCGCCCTAGCAAAGGAATTTCTAAATCAGCAATGTTGCCACACATCTGTAATATAGGATTCCAACTGTCACTGGCTTTGAGATTAGTGGGAATTCCCATCATTTGCAAGTAGTCGTTGACAACCAATACAGCTAAAGTATTTAAGCGGACTTGTTCTGCTTTGGCAAAAGTAGGTTGTTGGTTGGCAAACTTTTGAGCAATAGTACGAGCAGTTTGAGGAATTGGTAATTCGATTCCCAAATCATTTAGCTTATGGGTGGTTTTAGTCATAAGTGAATACCCAGTGTTGAATGATGCTGTTCATATACATATCTATCGCCCACTTTGACTAAATTTATGCCAAATTTAGGACAAAAGTTGAGAAATATGATTGATCTACCCTAGTAATATCACTAATTGTTATTTTGTTATAGTCATAAATGCGTACTTTTTCGGACTGCTCAGTAGTCCTAAAAGCATTAATATATATTAAAACTTAACTTTAATTTTTCCCAAGCAAAATATATTTGCTAGTTTTGTGAAGGTTTTCAAATCAATTTATAGCAAATATGTGGGTAATTTCCCTTAGTTAAATCCTGTGAAGCAAATAGTAATCCAAATAATAATTAGGGATTACTAAAAGGTAGATATCCAGTTGTGGTGATGCGCTTACTTCTACTATTGGCGAGAAAAAAGCGTTTCTACTAGAAAAACTGCTGCCTGAAAACATCTGGCCGTAAATTATCTGATGGAAGATTTATGGTCAATTATGGGATAGAAGTACGAGCAGTTTGCTTGTGTAATTGGGGTGTACTTTACCATCAACATTTAATATCTAGAAAAAAACCGATATGCAGTCATCTTCCTTAAGACTGAAACAACATAAATTCATTTTCAAAACAACATACTTCTTGGCAAAACAGGTGGCTAGTGCGCTACGTTCCCTACCCCTGAGCAAAAGTCAGCTTGAGGCATACAGATTAGGTGGTGAAATAGGGTGTCATCTATTTTCCCCTACACCCACCCCCACGGGGCTTGGTCATGGTGTCAAGGTTTGGGATAAAACAGGGAAAAATAGCCATCTTCAGAAATTTCCCTATTGCTGTAGTTTACCCCAAATCCTGAATTTTTCAGTTTTATCAGTCAATCTAGGGCAGTAGAGAAAGCCATGATTGACGTAACTGATATTGATTTGACTAATTGCGATCTCGAACCAATCCATATTCCGGGGATGATCCAACCGCATGGTATTTTATTAGTACTGCAAGAACCAAATCTGGAAATTATTCAAGTCAGCAGTAATATTCCAGAAGCGATCGCATCTTCACCAACAGATTTACTAGGCAAAACCCTATGGGATTTACTCAATGAACCCCAAATCCAACGCATTCAACAATGCTTAACGACAGACTTTGATTTTACCAATCCGATGCATTTGTCAATTCGCTGCTTGGATGGCCTGATTGATTTTGATGGGATTGTCCATCGTTGGCAGCAAGTAGTACTGCTAGAACTAGAACCACAACTTACCTCGCACAAACCTGACTTTTTTGATTTTTATCATCAAGTCAAAGAACCAATCACGAAACTGCAAAAAGCTCCGACATTGCTGAAAATGTGTCAGGTAGCTGTGCAAGAAATTCGCCGCATCACGGGGTTTGATCGCGTTATGGTGTATCAATTTGATCCAGACGATGCAGGTAGTGTGATTGCGGAAGATACCAACCAAGCAACACCTTATTTGAATTTACGTTATCCACCCTCTGATATTCCCAAACAAGCTCGTCATCTTTATACCCTGAATTGGTTAAGGTTGATTCCCAATGCCCAATATCAACCTGTGGCTTTGATTCCCGTCGATAATCCCGTCACTCATCAACCCCTAGATTTGAGTTTGGCTGTTTTGCGGAGTGTCTCTCCCCTGCACCTAGAGTATTTGCAAAATATGGGTGTGGGGGCTTCTATGTCTATTTCGCTGTTGCAGGAGAAAAAACTCTGGGGATTGATTGCCTGTCATCATTCTTCCCCGAAATATATTCCTTACCATACCAGGACTGTTTGTGAGTTTATTGGACAGGTGATGTCGGTGGAATTAGCAAATAAAGCAGCCAGCGAAGACAGTGATGACAAACGCCAGTTGAAATTGTTACAAACTCAATTTGTCGAGGCTTTGTCGCAGGCGCAGTCTTTTGTTGATGGGATGGTACAACTGAAAACTCAACTACTGAAGCTGGTGTCTGCTACGGGTGCTGTTATTTGTACAGGGAATCAATATATTTGCGTAGGTGAAACGCCATCAGAGCCAGAAATGCGTGATTTATTGAGTTGGATTAAACCCTATCTCCAAGACAGTATCTTTGCCACCAACTGCCTCAGTAAAAATTATGCCACAGCCGAATCATTCAAAGCGATCGCTAGTGGAGTTTTAGCCCTGGAAATTTCCCGCGTGCATCACAACTATATTGTCTGGTTTCGCCCAGAAATCATCCAAACAGTCAATTGGGGCGGCAACCCCAATAAACCTGTCGAAGTTTCCGCAGATGGCAGCCAGAAACTTTCACCGCGTAAATCCTTTGATTTGTGGCAAGAAACAGTACGCGGCTGTGCTTTAGCTTGGAAAGCTTGTGAAATTGCCGCAGTCGCCGAACTCAGAAGCTTAATTGTTGGGATTGTGTTGCGCCAAGCCGACGAATTAGCCTCGATGAATTATGAACTGCAACGCAGCAACGAAGAACTCGATTCTTTTGCTTATATTGCTTCCCACGACTTAAAGGAACCGCTACGCGGCATTCACAACTACGCCAACTTTTTGATGGAAGACTACGCCGATATCTTAAATGAGGATGGCACAGCAAAGTTACAAACCTTAGTGCGATTGACGCAGCGCATGGAAGACTTGATTAATTCCCTGCTGCATTTCTCGCGCTTGGGACGCGCCGAACTCATCCGTCAAAGGGTGAATTTGGATGAGTTGGTTCAACAAGTAATTAACACCTTGACGATTTCTCGACCACACAGTGAAATTGAATTTCGTGTGCCGCGGACTTTGCCAAGTATAGATTGCGATCGCGCCCAAGTGACGGAATTGTTTACCAACTTGATTAGTAATGCCATTAAGTACAACAATAAAGCTCAAAAATGGATTGAAATTGGCTTTATGGCTGGGAATCAACAACAGCAACCAGTAAATGAGGACAAGCAAGCTCATCCTATACCCTATACTTTTTATGTACGCGACAATGGTATTGGCATTCTCCTTGAACATCAAGAAAAGATTTTTCAAATCTTTCGTCGTCTGCATGGCAGAGATGAGTTTGGTGGTGGAACTGGGGCAGGCTTAACAATTACCCGCAAAATTGTCGAAAGGCATGGGGGGCGAATTTGCTTAGAATCTACCATTAATGAAGGTACGATATTTTACTTTACCCTAGCAGCGGAGACAGAGGTATGAATCATTATTCGGCTTACCCTGTTCAGCAGCCAACACCACCAATTTTAGTTGTAGAAGATAGTAACGAAGATTTTGAGGCATTACAAAGGTTTTTGTTGCGATCTCATTTAGCCATCCCAATTCAGCGCTGTGTCAATGGCGAGCAGGCTTGGGCATTTTTAAATCGCACGGGTAATTATCAAAATTGTCAAAAAATACGTCCTGGCTTGATTGTACTTGACCTGAATTTACCGGGAACCGATGGACGAGAAGTCTTACGCCGGATTAAACAGGATCAAAAACTAAAAACCATTCCCGTGGTTGTGTTTACCACATCCAACAACCCAAAAGATATTGAAGAGTGTTATCAATACGGCGTAAACAGCTATATTGTCAAGCCGATCAACTTTAACCAACTCAAACGAGATATTCAAATGCTCGTAGAGTACTGGTTTGAAGTGACAACATTACCCAACTATCTAGAAGATTAGTTATGGTTCTAGCCCCACGCACCCTGTTAATTGTGGATGACTCCCCTGAAGATCGGGAAATATATCGCCGTTATTTACAAAAAGATCCAGATTATTCCTACACTATTCTCGAAGCATCCCTGGGGGCGCAGGGGCTAAACCTATGGCAACAGCATAAACCTGATATTGTCATCTTGGATTATCGATTGCCCGATTGGGATGGCTTGGAATTTTTGCTCAAATTGCAAACCTTGGTACAACAGCCTTTTTTACCTGTGATTGTAGTTACCGGCCAAGGTAATGAAGCGATCGCTGTACAATCAATGAAAGCTGGGGCGCAGGATTATTTAATTAAGGGACAAATCACCCCCAATGGATTGCACCTAGCAGTAAATGGAGCCATTGAACGGGTACAGTTACACACTCAACTGCAACAGCGCATCGAGCAAGAACGCTTAGTCGCCCAAATTACCCTGCAAATTCATCAAAGTCGGCATCTAGAAGAAATTTTGCAAACGGCTGTCAACGAAGTACGCCAATTTCTTCAAACTGATCGTGTCTTGATTGTTAACTTGCAGGCCGATGGTTTAGGTACTGTGGTGACAGAATCCGTCGGTTCCCAATGGCTTCCCCTGCTTTCTACTTCTTACCATGATCCTTGCTTCAGCGAAAGTTACATTGAACCATTCCGTCAAGGACTCATTACCGTCAAGCCGGATATTTACGATGGTAGCATTGCCCCTTGTCATGTCGAACTCCTGGCAAGCTTGCAGGTGCGGGCAAACTTAGTTGTCCCGATTTTGCAAGACAATCACTTGTGGGGCGTGTTAATCGCCCATCACTGTACTGCTGTGCGCGCATGGCAGAATACAGAAATTGAATTTTTGCAAAGACTAGCTGTTCACTTAGGTGTGGCACTCCAGCAAGCCCATGCCTACAATCAATTAAAACACCAAAGTGAAGCTCGCTATCGGGCGATCGTCGAAGAGCAAACCGACCTGATTATTCGATATTTACCAGATACAACAGTTATATTTGCCAATCGAGCTTATTGTCGTTACTTTAATTTGCAGCCAAAAGAAATTATTGGCAAAAGTTACGAACCTGTAATTTTTGTAGAAGATCGGGAAATGGTAGGTCGGCTGATCAAATCGATGAATGCGGAAAATCCCACTGTCACGATTGAAAACCGTGTCTTAGTTAACGGCGAGATTCGCTGGACTCAGTGGATTAATCGAATGCTGTTTAACCAACAAGGAGAATTTACAGAATTTCAATCGGTAGGACGAGATATCACCACCCTCAAAGAAGCAGAAGCACAGTTGCGTCATAGTACCGAAAGAATCAGTTTAGCCAATGCCGAATTAGCCAGAGCCGCCCGCCTCAAAGATGAGTTTCTCGCTACCATGAGTCATGAATTACGTACTCCCCTCAACTCAATCTTGGGGTTATGTGAAGTCTTATTAGAAGATATCTTTGGCATTTTAAATGAACGACAACGCCGATATTTACAAATTATTGAAAAGAGCGGCCAACACCTTCTGGCACTGATTAGTGATATTTTAGACCTATCTAAAATTGAGTCAGGCGAAGTCAAGGTAGAAATTAAGGCAGTTTCCCTGCATTCTGTGTGTAAATCTAGCCTCAGTTTTGTCCGACAACAAGCTCAAAATAAACACATTCAGTTAACCTGCGAAATCGATGACACTATCTTAGAAATTCCGGCTGATGAACGTCGATTAGTTCAAGTCTTAGTTAATTTACTGAGTAATGCAGTTAAATTTACACCCGATGGCGGGCAAGTCAAACTCACAGCGCAAATAAATTATTCTCAGCAAGCTGTTGAGCTGCAAGTTACCGATAATGGTATTGGTATTCCTCAAGAGCAATTAAGTCAAATATTTCAGCCCTTTATTCAGTTAGATAGTTCTTTATCTCGCCGCTATGCAGGTACGGGACTAGGACTACCCATTGTTCAAAGAATTGTTGATTTACATGGCGGTAGCATTTCCGTCAACAGTGAAGTCGGGCAAGGCAGTTGTTTTACTATACTGTTACCGTGGTATCCCCCATCGCCACCAGAAAACTCAGTTCAGGAACCGAAAGTTCCGCTAGCTTCAGCCGTAGACGAGTTAAGTAAAACTGAGAGCCAATTATCTGGCAAAATTTTGTTAGCAGAAGACAATGAAGCTAACATCACAACTCTGTTTAATTACTTAGAGGCACGGAATTTTCAGATTGTATTGGCCAGCAACGGTTTACAAGCTGTACAAATGGCCAAGCAACACCAGCCTGATTTAATTGTGATGGATATTCAAATGCCAGAAATGGACGGTTTAGAAGCAACTAGGCGAATTCGTGCTGATTGCCAAACTAATTCTATTCCAATTATTGCCTTGACTGCTCTAGCTATGCCAGGAGACCTAGAACGCTGTTTGGCAGCTGGTGTTAACGATTACCTCGCTAAACCTGTTAAACTGAAACACTTAGTAGAAAGAATTAAGCAATTATTAATCCAGAGTAGTTAATCGTAGCAACTGTAATTTGAATATGTATAGGACTCACAGGACTCATATTTGATGAATCAGAGTTTCATCACCCCTACACCCTAAATTTATGACAAGGTTGCTATTCATTACAGAAAGATTTGCCCCTGATTTAGGGGGTTTAGCTAGAAGTGCAACAAGGTTGGTAACTACACTCGCTCAATTAGGTGTAGAGGTTGATGTGGTGACATGGAGTCGTTATCTGCAACCAGGGGAAGTTTTACCACCAGAATTTATAAATGTTCAGTGTCGTGTTTATCGAATTGGTTTATATCGTCATTGGGAGATGACGATGCCTCACACTCTCAATGTGCTGGAATGGCTGCATATTTCTCGTCCCTATGATGCTGTATGGGGACATTATTTATTTCCTAGCGGGTTTTTAGCTACTTGGTTTGCCAAACTTCAAGGGTTAGTTAGCACTGTCAGCGCTCGTGGTAATGATATTGATAAAGAAATGTTTCCCCCAGGAGATTTTGCCCGTTTGCAATGGACGCTACAACACGCCACAGTGATTACGGCGGTGAGTGCTGATATGTCGCGGAAAATTAAACTTTTGAGTGAGAGAAATGATGTGTTGGTGTTAAAAAATGCAGTTGATTTAGAAGTTTTTGCACCACAGCAGACAACCACAGTTAACAAAGAATCTTTAGGTATTGCCGAAGATGAGTTAGTCATCGGTTTTTGTGGTGAATTGCGAGAAAAGAAAGGGCAGCAATTTTTGTTGAATGCGTTCACTACCGTACGTTCTCAGCATCCGGCTTGCTTATTAATTATTGGGGAGGTGCGGGCTTCGCAGGAATCTGTGCTGCAATTATATGCTAGTGAGTACCCAGAAAATGCTCAAAGAATAATTATTACTGGGCATTTAAATCATCCGCAAACGGTGGCGGCACATTTGCAATTGTGTGATGTTTATCTCCAGCCTTCATTGTGGGAAGGAATGCCAAATGCGCTGTTAGAAGCAATGGCTTGTGGTTGTTGCTGCATTGCTAGTGATGCGGGTGGAATTCCTGAAGTTATTACACATGGTGAAAATGGTTTTATTTTACCGCGATCGCAATTGCATAAACTCGGGGCAGCAGTGTTGGAATATCTGACAATTCCAGTAAAAGACAAAATTAACATCACTCAAGCTGCACGCGATCGCATCCTTGCAGAATATTCTATCACTCAAGAAAAAAAACGGTTGCAAACTTTAATTGACCGAATAAATAAGTCGTCGTGATTATAATCATGATAAGGCAGAAGGCAAAAGGCAAAAGAAGTAAATTTCATACTTCACACTTCATACTTCACACTTCATACTTCATACTTCACACTTCATACTTCATACTTCACACTTCATACTTCATACTTCATACTTCACACTTCATACTTCATACTTCATACTTCATACTTCATACTTCATACTTCATACTTCACAGCCTAATTCTGTATAAGCTGCAATTAAAGCTTGTCCGGCATTGTGCCAAGTATAATTTTCGGCAATTTTTTTTCGGGCATTTTGGGCAAGTTGATTTGCTAGTGTTGGCTCGTTATATAACTGTAAAACTGCATCTTTTATTGCTTTGGCTGAACCGGGTTTAACTAATAAAAAATGTACTTGATTTTCTCCTAGTTCTCTGACTACTGGTAAATCACTAGCGATGATGGGTATTCCTGTTGCCATTCCTTCTAAAACTTTTAGGGGACAACAACCTTGAATTAAGTTGCGGTCATTTGCTGTTAAAGGAGCCAAAATCACATCAGATGTATGAATATATTGCACCAATTCTGATTGAGTCATGGGTGCTAATATCTGAAGTTTATCTGCAACTTGTAATTTGTGAGCCAGTTGTTTTAAAATCTTGATTTGCTCTGGTCTTGCTTGTCCAATTACTGTTAAATCAGCACGAATATCTTTATTGATTAGACCTAAAGCTTCAATGGCTAAATTGACTCCTTGCCAAGATGAGAGTGTCCCAAAATATAACATTTGTAATTCTTGCTTTTTGCTGGTAACATCCCCTATACTTTTATAAGTAAAAACTTCTAAATCTACGCCATTAGGAATTAGCTTAATTTTATTTTCTGGGATACCACGACTTTGTAAATATTGCGCTGTAACCTTGCTAGGCGTAAGGATTAAATCTGCGGCTGTTAAACAAATTTGTTCTTGCGATCGCAATTTATATAACAGTTCTTTGTCATCAGCTACTGCGGGATAACGATATTTTAATTCTATAGAAGGTAAACCATTAACTTCAAAAATTAGCTGCTGGCAATATCGGCTTTTTTGTAGTGCGATGCCATAGCCTTCGTAAATAGAACGTATATGAATTGCCGCAAATTCCTTGCCTTGTAACCATCGCTTTAACTGATGGCGAAAGTACAAAACTCGCTGAATTAAATTATCCCCTACAGCAGGCAAAGTTGTTTGGATAACTTGTGGATAAATTTCTTGACCATCTATACATTCAGTTGTTGACGAAACTGTGACTAAATTAATGCCATCAAAGGCATCTGCTAATATTCTCGAAAAAGCAATAATATGAATTGCTGCACCTTTTGGCGCAGGAACAGTATCAAAAGATATATAAGCTATTTTTGGTTTATTCATCAATATTTACAGACTAATTTTGTCAAAACAGAATTCAGCCTGGGAATTTTGTGCAAAGCCACAGATGAATAAACGGCATTTTTGCACCCCCACGCTTCTCGTTTGCATAGCGTCTCCTATTGATAGCACAGCGAAGTGTGAGTCTGCGAGCGTCTTGATTCCGACTCCTGGCTTCTGAATTCTTCAATAAAATTTATTGCATTTTTTCTGATTTCTAAAAAAACTCAATAAATTGAATAAAATAAAAAATCAAGCTAAAGCTCATCAATCTCATGACAACTGATGAGGTTACAATAATATGCCTGTTGATTTAAAACAATTCCGTCAAAATTTAACCTATACAGTGCAAGCTCCTGTTGCTCAAATCCTCAGCGATTTACAGCAGATAAAAGAAATTGACCGCCTAGCAGAGCAAAAACAACAGGAATTCGGCAAGCAGGCACTTTATTACTTTATAGGAATAATTATTACAATTATCTTAATGATTATTGCCTCTAGTTTAATCACTAATAATAACTCGCAGAGCCTACTGTTTATATTATTTTTTGTTGTCGTTATTGGGTTAATTATTGGGTTTATTTATGCTTTAGTCAATAGATTTAAGTTTGGCAGAATCAATATTTTAAATTATCGCTATCAATCAACGCAAAAAATCTTGCAAATGCTATCTAGAGATATAGATTCAAATGCCGAGATTAACTTGCAGTTGTCTTTTCAACCAACTGAAAAAGCAGATTATAAAACTAATACTATACCTCATCCTGTCAAATCTGGTTGGAAAATTGACCATCATCAACAGGAATGGCTAAAAATTCAAGGTAAATTTTTAGATAAAACTCGCTTTGACTTATCAGCAACTGCTATCTCGAAAAAGCAATATGGTTGGAAACGTGGTAGTAGTGGCAAAAGCAAATATAAATCTAAAATCAAATCTGGAGGATTAGATATAAACTTAAACATTGCTTATCCTCAACGCCGCTATGCAGCCGTTAAAACTTTAGAAAATGAAGCTAGAGGAGCAATTAAATTACCTAATTTAGCTCACCTAAGAAGTTTAAAAATTGCTGATAAATCTATACAGTTTGCTGTCAGAATTGCCCCAAATGTGGCTGATAATCAAGCAGAAATATATCAAACCATCACGACTATGTTTTTAAGTGTTTATCAGATACTGAATTTAGCCAAAAAATTAGCTCGATAAAACTTATGAAAATAATTTTAAAATTTTCCATCTCAATTTTATTAATAGCTACTATTTTGGGTTGTAGTAATGAAAATAAAACTCCGATAGAACCACAAGTAAGTAATAGTCCAATCGCCGTTACAGCAGCTAAGGTCAATAACCAAACTGATAAAATCAAATTTAAAAGTGAGACTGGCGCAGATTTATTCTCCCTGAAACAGCAAGCCGATGGAGCTAAATTAGTTGATGCAAAAGAACAAGAAATAGTCAAGATTAAGTCAGAAAAATCTGGAAAAATCAAGTTTAAAAATCCAGCAGAAAAAACTTTAGGTTATGTAGTCATTAAACAAGGGTATTGGAAATTAGAAAATTCTGGACAAAATCAAGAGTTATATATTCTCAAAAAACAGCCAGATGGTGATTATAAATTAGAAGATGGCACTGATAAAGAAATTTATCAGATTAAGCCACGAGAAAATGGCTTAGAAATATTCCAGGCGAATCAGCAGTTAATTTACAAAATTAAAGTTAAAGGAGGTAAAACTGCTTTAGTCAATCCATCAGAAAAAACTATTTTCTCGACAAAAGCCAACATATCACCAATTGCTTTTGCTTGCTTTGGTTTTGACGTTCTCACCCGCGAACAGCAGGCGGCTTTAGCTTATGCTGTTAATTCCACAGGAGGGCAATAAACTTGCAAATACAGTTAACTTGGATAGATCCAAATACAGGCGATCGCCGCGAACCATTATTAGAAACTCCAGTGACCATAGGAAGCCAATTTGCAATTATGCCAGGACAAATTGCGGAAAATAGAGTTTCGAGAATTGTCATTGAAGACGATTTAATTGCAGATTATCACGCTTTAATTACTACAGAAAATCAAGAGTTAATTATTATTGACCAAGATACCAGCAATGGCATCAAAATTAACGGCGTACAATCGGCGCGGGGGATTCTCCAAAATGGCGATCGCATTCAAATCGGTAGCACAGAAATCGTCATTCAGATAACATCAGTGTGGGAATGCGATCGTATGGTAGGCTTTTTGTTTAAACGTCGTTGTGGACGCACGGATACCATCAACTGTCCTCACTGTAACCAAACTTACACAGAAGACTACGCCTATTACCCTGACTATGGTAGTTATCGCTACGGTTGGGGTAGCAATCACAATCGTGACGAATTTAACGAAGCTTCCAAGGAGGAAAATAGCGATGATCCTGACTTTACCGAAGCTGATGGAATTAGCCTAGAAGAAGAAAGAAATACTGACTTTGAAACTAACATGGGAGCAAGTTGAAATTTTTGATTGCCATTAATCAAAAGTGATTATTACCCACTCCCATTCAAAACTTTTTAAATCATTCAATCAAAACAGAGCAATTTTCCCTAAAATCTATCAAGTGAGAGCGCGAGGCTATTGAAGATTGGACGACAACTATCAAACTTACCTAAACCGGGTAGCAAGAATGACGCTACCAGAAGCATACAAAACGCAAGTACAGCACATTCAGGAGTCTTCTAAATTCCAACTCCAAAATGAAACTAGACAAGCCACACCCTTTCCTGGCTATACACTCATCACCCCCACCGCCGACGAAGCACCACAAAATTCTGCTTTTTATGACAAGTTAGCCACCTATCAACAGCAACTTATACAGCTACCTATCGACCATGATTTGATTGTACCTGTACCAGCTGCTAGCTTCCATTTAACTTTGGCAGACTTGATTTGGGATCATGCTTACACTGATGCTTGCGAAAAGAATCCCAATTTTGAACAAGAATTACGCGCTTGTTGTGCAGAAATATTTCAGCAATATCAACAATCCATCACACCCGGAACTCACCCAATTTATTGGCAAATTCTGGGATTAGTGATTATGCCACGAGCGGTGGGTGTTTGTTTAGTGCCTAAAAATGAAAAGTCTTACGAACAGATTATTCAATTACGGCGCAAAATTTATCAAAATCCTCAGCTAATCGCTCTAGGTATTGAACAGCACTATCATCTAACAGCCCATATTACTTTAGGCTATTTTGGTGATATTTCACCTGATTTAGACCGCAATAAACTCAGTAATTTGCTTTGGGAATTAAATCAGCAGTGGTTAGGAGATTCGCCCGAATTTCTGGCTAACCGTGTTGAATTACGAAAATTTGATGATATGACACGCTATTATCGTGAACCAGACTGGCCAAGTTTAGATTTTTAAATTTGAGTCTAGGAATTGATCAGGAGACAAAGGTTAACTTTCTTTGTCTCCATTTTTTTTAATATTCTTTATGTTGATAAGCTAAATAAACCGCTTCTAAAAATACATCAGGATTCGCTTGGGGCAATTTATCTAATTTAATAATACCGACAACTTGTTGCGTTAACTTAGCAGCTAAAGCTATTCTTGACCTTTGTGTCATGGCATTACGTCGCTGCAAATATTCTCGAATTACCGCAAAATCATCAGGTAATAGTTGTGATAAATCGGCAATTTCTAACAATTGTGCATACAGCGTATCAGCTTGTTCGGAAATTGTGAATGTTGACGATGAATTAACTATTTGTGACTCAATAACAATAGTACCTGCGGCCCAATCACCCAGACGCTTTTCTTGACGGCTAAACATAATAAAAAACGCGCCAATATATAAGAATTCGTCTAATGGTCTGAGTAAACTACGCAATGTTGCCTGTGCTAATCCTACAGGTCTACCATCATCTCGAATAACGCGAATTTTAGCAAAGCGTTTTCCTGGGGTTTGTCCTTGCCATAAAGTCTCAAAAAATACAAAATAACCTGCATAAATAAAAAACATGAGCAGGAAAAAAAATGCTAATAACCAAAGTCCCAAACTATCGGCGTTTTTTGTCCAGTTATTAACCAAGTCAAAAAATTGAAAGGAAAAAATAGCCCAAACCAGAACAAATAAAAATAAAGTTAGACCTAATAAACAGTAATCTATTAGTAAAGCTAAGGCGCGATTACCAATACCTGCTAATGTAAACTCTATTTCTACACTTTCTGGCGTTTGCAGCCGAATGCGGTTAAAAAAGTTCATCTTAAATTTTATTTTGGGTTTGAGTTTAGCGTAAATCTTGAGGAGGTTCACGTAGCTGCAAACCCAGACCCTCACGCCGACTACGCAAGTCAAAGTATAAAACAGCTTTGAGTGCTTGCCAGAATGGCATAACTAAAATGCCGCCAATTAAGCTGGTGATGATGGATAAAGAATAAACTATCCAGTAAAGAGTAGAACCTGGTTCTAACTTGACAATATAAATGCTAGGTAGATAGTTTAAAATTCCCACAATTGGGAATGTGACTAAAAAAGCTACTAAAACTACACCTTGAATTCGCAAGACAGAAGCATTCGTTAATTCCCAACTTCTATCGACACTTTGAGCGCCATTAATATTTTCTTCAACGGCTAAAGGTACTTCGGCAACTACCCAACGAGCATAAAACCATGTCAGTCCTACCAGCATAGTTATAGCCATGACAGCTATTGCCAGTCCAGAGCCGACGATTATCCCTCCACTTCCTAGAAGCGCACCAAATACTAGGCCGATTATGAATGAGATTATGCCACCTGCGATCGCTAATAAGATGTAAACGCCGAACAGAGATAGCCCCACCTGAAAAGATACTCGCAAAAATGACCACAAGCGAGCATTAATATGTCTACTCGCCTCTGCAACACTTTCGGGTTGGTAAACCAATTCGCCAAACGCCAAGCGAGATATCAGTGCAGCCGTAGCCGCACATTTAGCCCAGCCATAAACAGGAACCAACGCCCACAGGTGAGCAATCGTAGCCTGTTTGAAGTAAGTTTTTAGATGAGAGCGATATAGACGCACCGCCGCACTAACAACATTTCCGGGACTCAGGGGTTGCATAGCCCCAGGCGAACCAAAGTTTTCTGACATGATGTAAATTTCCTTAAAAGTAGAGTTGTGAATTTGTGGCTATCTTAAATTAGGTTATGGCAATTCGTAATTCTTAATTTGTAATTTGTAATTTACAGCCGAATTCAGCCGTCATAATTCAGAATTCAGAATAATAATAGTCTTTATACCTAGCTTTGATTTTATGGCGATAAAATTACTATAATATTTGCAAAATTTATGAATCTTCAACGTTGGATTGCGCGACGCGAAGTAAATTGGCAGCGTTTAGATATTTTATTAAAAAAAATTGAAAAACAAGGGCTAAAATCTTTACGTGCCAATGAAATTAGAGAATTAGCAAGTTTGTACCGTTCAGTAGCGGCCGATTTAGCTCGCACTCAAACGCAACAAGTTAGTCAGACTTTAACCCAGAGTTTACAAATATTAACAACGCGGGCTTATACGCAGATTTATCAAGGTTCGCGTCGGCAAGAATGGCGCGCCGCGTTGGAATTCTATCGCTGGGGTTTACCATCGGTAGTGCAGCAAACTTTTCCTTATATTGCTGCGGCTACGGGTTTGTTTTTTTTGGGAGCGGTAATTGCTTGGTGGTATGCGTGGCAAGATCCTACATTTATGTCGTTGATAGTCCCACAGAGGTTAATTTCTCAAGTCCGAGATGAACATAAATTATGGATGGGTTCGATTGTGGGGATTGAGCCTTTAGCATCCAGCAGCATTATGATTAATAATCTTTCTGTGTCTTTTGGTGCGGTTGCTGGTGGCATCACGGCGGGAATTTTCACAATTTATTTAATGATTTTTAATGGTTTATTGATTGGTGCTGTAGGTACTTTAGTAGGTCAAAATAATTTAGCTTATCCTTTTTGGGCATTTGTTTTTCCCCACGGAGCTTTAGAACTGCCAGCGATATTTTTTGCGGGTGGTGCAGGTTTATTAATCGCCAGAGCAATTTTATTTCCTGGTAAATATCGGCGCAGTGATGCCTTAAAATTTTACGGTTCCCAAGCTGCACAATTGGTATTTGGTATTGTACCAATGTTAATTATTGCAGGTACGATTGAAGGCTTTTTTTCTCCTAATCCGATTGTGCCAGATATAGTAAAATATCTGGCTGGTCTGCTCTTATTTGTGTTTTTACTACTTTATTGCAGCCGCAAGGGGGCAGGGAGGAAGGATTAAAAAACAATGGATTATTCGGGAAATTCTCTAACAGAAATCAAAAATTTGTTCTTGCCTATTTATTTCCATCAATCAATACAGTTCATATAAATTAATTAGCCTCCCGATAATATTTGTAGAGACTTGGCAAGGCAACGTCTCTACAGATTTGGCAACATCACGAATAACCTTAATTAAACAAATGATATTTTTCTATAAATTATTTGTGAATAATAATTTCCCCGCCTTATTGAAGAAGTCGGGAAGCTGAAGCCCAATAAGATAATTATTATATTTATCTGATAAATATTTGTTTGATGAGTGGCGATCGCTAATTTATTGAGATTTATCCTTTAATTCAAAACAATACTTAAATTTAAAATTTTTTCATCTACCTTGTGGTTTAAAATCTTATCCTTCTTCTGATGGAAGCAAGATAACTGTTTTCACTATAAATTCATTTTAAAGTTTTTTAATTTCTTATAAAGAATTGCTAAGGCAATTAATTAAAACTCATAAATTTTATTTATGTTTTCCACCCAATATCAATTCTGGGAATTTCACCTATGTATTTAGCATTATGGCCAGGGAGTGTATATCCCTTAGGTGCAACTTGGGATGGTAAAGGGACAAATTTCGCTTTATATTCAGAGAATGCCACCGGGGTAGAACTTTGTTTGTTTAATGATAATAACGAAGAAGTTCGCATTCCATTAACCGAAAAGAATAATTTTGTTTGGCATGGTTATTTGCCAGGAATTGGCCCAGGACACAGGTACGGATATCGAGTGCATGGCCCTTGGGCGCCCGAAATGGGTCATCGCTTTAACCCTAATAAACTATTAATTGACCCTTATGGTAAGGCAATTGATGGTGAGTTTGCTAATGATGAGTCTGTCTTTGGCTACTCTTGGAACGCACCAGAAAAAGACTTAGCTTTTTCAGAGTTAGATAATGCTCACATCATGCCTAAGTCTGTAGTTGTCGATCAATCTTTTGATTGGGGCGATGACAAATTACTGCGGACACCTTGGCATCAAACGGTAATTTATGAAACTCATGTCAAAGGTTTTACCAAGCTGCATCCTGATATTCCTGAAGAATTGCGCGGAACTTATGCCGGGTTAGCCCATCCTGCGGCAATTCAATACTTGCAGCAGCTAGGAATTACAGCCGTTGAATTGATGCCTGTGCATCATTTTTTATCGCGTCCTGGACATTTAGTAGATAAAGGACTAAACAATTATTGGGGCTACGACTCAATTAATTATTTTGCTCCTTACTGCGGATATAGTGCAAGTGGTTGCTTAGGGCAACAAGTCACCGAGTTCAAAGAGATGGTGAAAGCTTTGCATTTTGCAGGCATTGAGGTGATTTTAGATGTTGTCTATAACCACACGGGCGAAGGCAACCATTTAGGCCCAACGCTATCCCTCCGAGGTATTGATAATAGCGTTTATTACCGCTTAGTCAAAGATGACCCTCGTTATTATATGGACTTTACGGGTTGTGGTAACTCTTTGAATGTGCGCCACGCCCAAGTCTTGAAGTTAATTATGGATAGTCTGCGCTACTGGGTGCTAGAAATGCACGTCGATGGCTTCCGGTTTGATTTGGCTTCGGCGTTAGCGCGGGAATTGTATGAAGTAGATAGCTTGGCGGCGTTTTTTGACATTATCCATCAAGACCCAGTTTTAGCAGATGTGAAACTAATTGCTGAACCTTGGGACTTGGGCGAAGGTGGTTATCAAGTAGGCAATTTCCCTGTACTTTGGACAGAGTGGAATGGCAGATATCGGGATACAGTCAGAGATTTTTGGCGAGGTGTTGATAATAGTTTGGGGCAGTTTGCTTACTGTTTTACTGGTAGCCCGGACTTATATCAAACAAATGGCCGCAGTCCAAATGCCAGTATTAACTTTGTCACCGCCCATGATGGCTTTACGCTGAATGATTTAGTTAGCTATAACGAAAAGCACAACGAGGCGAATGGTGAAGATAACCGAGACGGTGAGAGCCATAATAGGTCTTGGAATTGTGGTGCAGAAGGGGAAACTGACAACCCCGAAGTTTTGCGTCTGCGAGAACGGCAACGGCGCAACTTTTTAGTCACTCTGCTGCTATCTCAAGGTGTACCTATGTTGTTGGCGGGTGATGAAATTGGTTGTACTCAGCAGGGTAACAATAATGCTTATTGCCAAGACTCAGAAATTTCTTGGCGCAATTGGGAATTTCTCAAAACCAATAGAGATTTATTAGATTTTACACGGGAATTAATTTATTTCCGCCATAAGCATCCAGTATTCCGGCGGCGCAAGTGGTTTCAAGGTCGTCCTATTCATGGTCATGGTATTAGCGATATTGCTTGGTTTAATGCTGATGGTAGTGAGATGACTGACAAGCAATGGCTAGTTAGTTATGCGAAGGTGATGGAAATATTCTTGAATGGACAAGGAATTGCTAGCCCTGGGCCGCATGGTGAACGCATTATTGACGAAAGTTTTCTGCTATTTTTTAATGCCCACTACGAACCGATAGAGTTTGCTTTGCCCCATAGTCTTCAAGATAAGACATGGACATTAGTGATTGATACTGACAGACCTCGTTTTATCAAAGACGAGAAGTCAATTTCAGGATATCAAACTGTGTCAGTAACAGAGCGATCGCTTGTTGTATTACGTTGTCTTGAATAATCAAACTATTTTGAATAATTATGAAGATTGGTGCGCATTATTTAGGCGATGGTTGTTGTGAATTCACAGTTTGGGCCCCAGAGAAAAAAACAGTTGCAGTTGAAATTGTTTCGCCCAAATATCAAGTTATTCCGATGGAGAAGCATGGGGGTTACTGGCAAGTTACAGCTAACAATATAGAACCAGGAACTCTGTACTTTTATCAATTAGATGGTGCGGAAACAAGACCCGATCCTGCCTCGAATTTTCAACCCCAAGATGTACACGGCCCCTCACAGGTAATTGACCATAGTTTTACATGGAATGACAGTAATTGGTCTGGCGTTCCTTTAGAACAAATGATTATGTATGAGTTACACGTTGGGACGTTTACGCCAGAAGGGACATTTGAGGCAATTATTCCCCGGCTGAAAGATTTGCGGGAAGTGGGTATAAATGCTATTGAACTGATGCCCATTGGTCAATTTCCAGGCGATCGCAATTGGGGATATGATGGGGCTTATCAGTTTGCTGTGCAAAATTCCTATGGCGGGCCGCAGAAGTTAAAGCAATTAGTTGATGCCTGTCACCAACATGGCATAGCGGTGATTTTGGATGTGGTTTATAACCACTTTGGCCCAGAAGGAAATTATATAAGTTGCTATGGCCCATATTTTACAGAAACATACCGCACTCCTTGGGGTAGTGCGATTAATTATGATGATGCCCATAGCTATGATGTGCGTAATTTCTTCATTCAAAACGCACTTTATTGGTTACGAGAATATCATATTGATGCCCTGCGTTTAGACGCGGTTCAGGCGATTTACGATTTAGGTGCAAAACATTTTTTAGCAGAACTGGCAGAAAATGTTGCCGAACTTTCCCAAGCGCAAGGAAGGCAGATATATTTAATCGCGGAAAGTGATTTAAATGACCCCAAATTGATTCGCCCACAGGAATTTGGTGGATATGGACTTAATGCCCAGTGGAGCGATGATTTTCACCATTCACTATATACTGCGTTAACAGGCGATTTGATTGGTTATTACGAAGATTTTGACAAGTATGAACATCTTGCCAAAGCCTATAAAGACAACTTTGTTTATGACTGGAAATATTCAAAACATCGCCAACGCTTTCATGGTAACTCAGCAAGCGATCGCCCTTCCTATCAATTTGTAGTTAATATTCAAAATCATGACCAGATTGGTAATAGGATGCTGGGTGAAAGATTATCACAATTGGTATCTTTTGAAGCGGTGAAATTGGCAGCAGGGGCAGTTTTACTTTCTCCTTATATCCCAATGCTATTTATGGGTGAAGAATATGCAGAAGATGCACCATTTATTTATTTTGTGAGTCATTCAGACCCGGATTTAATTAAAGCAGTCAGAGACGGGAGAAAGAGAGAATTTAAAGCTTTTCACGCCCAAGGCGAACCACCAGATCCAGAAGGGAAAGAAACATTTTTGCAGTGTAAATTGAATTGGGAAAAACGCCAAACTGGTAAGCATAAATTGATATTAGATTTTTATCGCCACCTAATTCAATTACGTCAGCAAATTCCTGGTTGGACAACAGGCGATCGCAACAATATTCAATCGGGAAGTAACGAAGATAAAAAGCTGGTTTGGTGGACAAGAGATATCGCAGGTAAGCGACTACTTTGTCTGCTTAATTTTAATACCAGTGGTATTACTTTTGATAACGAGTTTGGCAATAATTCTTGGCGAAAAATTTTCGATTCTTCTGAGGAAAAATGGCTAGGAACTGGCTCAATTTTACCAGAAGAAATTAATTCACATCAGCAATTAACCATGCGTAGTCAAAGTTTTGCTTTGTATGAAGCGTAAAAATTAGATCCCCCCTAGCCCCCTTAAAAAAGGGGGAAATAAAATCAAAGTCCCCCTTTTTAAGGGGGATTTAGGGGGATCTAAAAAGTTAAACAGCTAAACCATGTCTAACACCTATTCCCTACTCCCTTAAACAATATGCGTATACCTGTATCTACTTATCGAATTCAATTTAATGCTCAATTTCCGTTTAACTCTGCTAAAGAAATTACTAGTTATCTAGCAGAATTAGGCATATCTGAACTTTACGCTTCACCAATATTTCAAGCGAGGGCAGGTAGTAGCCACGGTTATGATATTGTTGACCCAAATCAATTAAATGTCGAGTTAGGTACTCAAGAAGATTTTATTGCTTTAGTTGAAGATTTAAAACAATTTAACATTGGTTGGTTACAAGATATTGTACCTAACCACATGGCTTATGATAGCCAAAATAAATATCTTATGGATATTTTAGAAAATGGGGGTAATTCTAACTATACTAACTATTTTGATATTTCTTGGAATTCGCCTTTTGCTAGTAGCCAAGAACCGATATTAGCACCACTCCTCGGACAATTTTATGGTGATTGTCTAGAAAAAGGAGAGATTCAACTGCAATACGATCAAAGCGGCTTGAGTATCAATTATTATAGTTTAAAATTACCAGTCAACTTAGAATCTTATACAATTTTCTTAAGCCGCAACTTAGGCGAGTTAGCAAGAACTTTAGGGAGAAAGCACCCTGTATTTGTCAGGTTGCTGGGAGTGCTTTACATAGTGAAGAATTTTCCCCAAGATGCACACCCAAACCAAAGACAAGACCAAATAGATTTTGTTAAAGGTCTATTATGGGAACTGTATTCAGATAATACAGAAGTTAAAACATTTATTGATGATAACCTGAAATTATTTAATGGTGAACCAGGAAAACCAGAGAGTTTTAACTCATTAGATAATTTGCTTTCTCAACAGTTCTATCGCCTGTCATATTGGAAAGTTGGTGCTGAAGAAATTAACTACAGAAGATTTTTTACAGTTAATGAATTAATTTCTGTCAAGATTGAAGAATTAAAGGTATTTAAAAATACTCATGAGTTAGTTTGTAGCTTAGTCAAAGCCGGACACGTTACAGGCTTACGAATTGACCATATCGATGGTTTATATAATCCTACCCAGTATCTCCAAAGGCTGAAAGAACAAGTAGATGATACATATATTTGTGTCGAGAAAATCTTACAGCCAAGAGAAGATTTACCCGGAAATTGGCCAGTTCAGGGTACAACTGGGTATGACTTTTTAAATTACGTCAATGGAATTTTCTGTAAAACTGAAAATGAAGAAGCTTTTACCCAAGCTTATTACAATATCACAGGTTGGAAAACTCCTTACGAGGAAACAGAAAAAGATAAAAAACATCTCATATTAGAAAGAAATTTAGCCGGAGATGTCGATAACTTAGCGTATCTATTAAGGAGAATTTCGAGTAGGTATCGCTATGGTAATGACTTTACTATCAATGGTTTGAAACGCGCACTTGCTGAAATATTAACTCGCTTCCCAATATATAGAACCTACATAGACCAAGATGGGATATCAGACAATGACCGTACCTATACTCAGGAAGTAATTGAACAAGCCAAAGCCCATCTTCCTTTCCTAAATAATGAGTTAAACTTTATCGAAAAGTTACTATTACTAGAATACGATGATTCTTTAACTGAAACAGAAAAAGAACAGTGGTTATACTTTGTCATGCGTCTGCAACAATATACAGGGCCACTGATGGCAAAAGGCGCGGAAGATACAGCATTATATGTTTATAATCGCTTTGTTTCTGTAAATGAAGTTGGGGGAAAACCTGACCAATTTGGTATTACTTTGGCTGAGTTTGACCAATTTAATCAAGAACGTCAAGCGCGTTGGCAGTATGCCATGAATACAACCTCCACCCATGATACTAAACGGGGTGAAGATATTAGAGCGAGATTGAATGTTTTATCAGAGATTCCTGAGGAGTGGGAAAGCCAAGTTAAGAGATTTAGTGAAATTAATCGTCATCTGAAAAGCCGCACTGATAAAAAGTCTGTCATGCCAGATGCTAACGACGAATATTTATTTTATCAGATGCTAATTGGGGCATTGCCATTTTTTGAACATGAGTATGAGGATTTTTATAGTCGCTTCCAAGATTTCCTGTTAAAAGCCATTCGAGAAGCGAAAGTACATACAGCATGGTTACGACAAAATAGCATTTATGAAAATGCTTTTATAGACTTCGCCAGCAGAGTTTTAGAACCATCAGATTCTAATCAATTTATCCAGGAGTTTATACCTTTTCAAAAGCAAATTGCTTACTATGGTATATTCAACTCTCTATCTCAAACTCTAATCAAAATTACTTCCCCAGGTTTCCCCGACTTTTATCAGGGAACAGAAATGTGGGACTTTAGTATGGTTGACCCTGATAACCGCCGTCCGGTTGATTTTGAACTGCGACGCGATTATCTCAAACATATTAAAGAAAAATCTCAATCTGAGATTTTGCAGTTAATTGAAGAAATTCTAGCAAGTAAAGAAGATGGCAGAGTTAAGTTATTTCTGGTTGTGCAAGCGTTAAAAGTAAGAAACAAATATGTCGATGTTTTCCAAGAAGGTAAATATCTACCTTTAGAAGTGGAAGGACAATTTAAAGACCATATTGTTGCTTTTGCAAGAGTTCATAACAACCAGTCAGTTATTACGATTGTGCCTCGGTTTTTGACTAGTTTAATTCAACCTGGGCAATATCCGTTAGGAACACAAGTTTGGAATGACACTTCTATTAAACTACCTGCTGAATCCTCAACTTGGACAGATGGAATTAGTGGGCAAATAGTTAAAGGAGATACGCAATTATTAGTTGGTGATGCGTTGCAATATTTCCCTGTGGCGTTGTTAACTAATACATGATTTGTCTCACGCAGAGGCGCAGAGGCGCGGAGAGTTTAAGAGGTTGTTTTAAAAGTGGTTGGCTGTGACTTTAGACACCTATTGATCCCCCCTATCCCCCCTTAAAAAAGGGGGAACTAGAGTCTAAGTCCCCCTTTTTAAGGGGGATTTAGGGGGATCTAAAAGTACTTGATACATCACTAGGGACTTTTAAAACATCCTTTAAGGAATCCTATCAAACTCTTCTTCCTTTGTGTCCTTTGCGTCCTTGGCGGTTCGTTTAAAAAAAATTAAGATTAAAAATGACTAACTACCTTCTTTCCAATGACCCCTTATGGTTTAAAAATACAATTATTTATGAATTACCTGTTAGGGCATTTGCTGACAGTAATAATGATGGGATTGGTGACTTTCGCGGGTTAACCGAAAAATTAGACTATCTGCAAGATTTAGGCATCACTGCAATTTGGTTACTACCCTTTTTCCCATCACCTCTCAAAGATGATGGTTATGATATTGCCGATTACACCAGTGTTAACCCAATTTACGGCACATTAGATGATTTTAAACAGTTTTTAGATGCCGCCCATCAACGGGGAATTCGGGTAATTATTGAATTAATTATTAACCATACATCCGACCAACACCCTTGGTTTCAAAGGGCAAGACGCGCACCTAAAAGTAGCCCCGAAAGAGACTTTTATGTGTGGAATGATACGCCAGAAAAATATCAAGAAGCACGGATTATCTTTCAAGATTTTGAGACTTCAAATTGGGCTTGGGATGCTGTTGCAAAATCTTATTATTGGCATCGTTTTTACTCTCATCAACCAGATTTAAATTACGATAATCCTTTAGTCAGGAAAGCGGTATTTGAGGTACTAGATTTTTGGTTGGAAATGGGTGTCGATGGCTTACGCATGGATGCGGTTCCCTATCTATATGAACGCGAGGGAACGAACTGCGAAAACCTTCCAGAAACCCATGCTTTCTTAAAAGAATTAAGGGCGCAAGTTGATGCGAAATTTACTAACCGGATGCTGTTAGCGGAAGCAAATCAATGGCCGGAAGATGCAGCGCAATATTATGGCGATGGCGATGAATGTCACATGAACTTCCATTTTCCCCTGATGCCGCGCTTATTTATGGCATTGCGAATGGAAGATAATTTCCCCATTGTTGATATTCTCCAGCAAACACCAGCCATTCCCGACAATTGTCAGTGGGCGTTGTTCCTCCGCAACCATGACGAACTGACTTTGGAAATGGTGACGGATGAAGACCGCGATTTTATGTATCGGGTGTATGCCCAAGACCCAATGATGCGGTTAAATTTAGGTATCCGCCGCAGGTTAGCACCGCTTTTAGGAAATGACCGTCGCCAAATTGAGTTACTCAACAGTTTGCTGCTATCTATGCCAGGGACACCCGTAATTTATTACGGTGATGAAATCGGGATGGGTGATAATGTATATGTAGGCGATCGCAATGGTGTACGTACTCCCATGCAGTGGAGTGCAGACCGCAACGCTGGTTTTAGTCGCGCCAACCCCCAGCGTCTTTATCTACCCGTAATTGTTGACTCAGAATACCACTACGAAGCCGTCAATGTGGAAGCCCAAAGAGCTAACCATAATTCTCTGTGGTATTGGATGAAACGTCTACTGGCGACTCGCAAACGCTTCCCCGCATTGGGACAAGGTAAGCTGGAAATCTTGCACTCTAATAATCGCAAAGTTTTGGCGTTCACTCGCTCAACAGATGATGAAACAGTATTGGTAGTAGCGAATTTATCTCACTATGTACAGACTGTAGCCTTAGATTTATCTGTTTTCAACGGGTCAACGCCAGTAGAAATTTTTGGACATACTGAGTTTCCCACAATTACCGAGTCTAGCTATTTCTTGAGTTTGAGTCCCTACGGTTTTTATTGGTTCACCCTACAACGCAAGGCTAGTTTGACTCAACCGCCGAAACTGCAAGCCCAATTACCGACTCTGGTTGTTGATAGTGCTTGGGAAGAGGTAACTTCTCAACGGGAAGTGAAAAATACCCTCGAAACTATACTGCGAGATTATTTATATACCTGTAACTGGTTTGCCAGCAAAACCCAAACTGTCCAATCAGTACAAATTATTGAGGCTGTTTCTTTACCCTACGATGATAAATCGGCTCAAATTGTTTGGTTACAAGTAGATTACCTGGAAGAAAGTCCAGAAACTTACCTGCTATTTTTAGCTTATGCAGCAGGTGAACAAGCAATGCACATCTTGGCGGAAACACCGCAAGCGGTAGTTGCAAGGCTGCAAATTCAACAAACACCTGATACCAGTGGGGTGTTATTTGATGCTTTAACAGATAAAACTTTTGTTGTCGCTTTATTAGATGCGATCGCTAATCATAACTCTTACCAAGGCATCACAGGCAAATTAGTTGCCTCGACGACTGATTTCTTCCCCATCGATAATGATGCAATTTACCGGAATCCTACCGTGCAGCAGGTAGATGGCAAACCTAGCACCAGTATATTTTATGGCGATCGCTTGTATTTCAAACTCTTCCGCAAAGTTGAAGCCGGAATGCACCCCGACTTAGAAATTCGGCGGTTCCTCAGTGAAAAAAAATCCTTGCAAAACTTTATTCCTTTAGCTGGGGCAATTGAATATCATCAATCAAATCAAGCTCTTTACAATCATAGCCAACCCATGACTATCGGGATATTGCAAGAGTTTATCTTAGATATTCGTAGCGGTTGGGACTACACTCTCGATAGCTTGCGACACTACTTTGATTTAGTTAAAACACAGCACGCCGCTATTACCGAAGTACCTATCCCCGCCGGTTCTTTAATAGATTTGCAGCGTCAAGAAATTCCCGAATTAGCAAGACACACCATCGGTGCTTATCTTTCTAGTGTGGAACTTTTGGGTAAATCGACAGCCGAACTCCACTTAGCATTGGCGACAAGTATAGATAACCCTGACTTCGCCCCAGAAGCTTTTTCGACGTTTTATCAACGTTCTATCTATCAAAATGCGCGTAATTTAACAGGGCAAGTCTTGAGAGTATTGCCAGAAAGACTAGCATCCTTACCACCTAATACCCAGCAATTAGCAATCGAAGTCCTCAACCGCCAACAGGAAATTTTAGATCGCTTTCAGTTAATAGTGAAGCAAAAAATCACTGCTTTACGCACTCGTTATCACGGAGACTACCATCTAGCGCAAGTGTTGTATACAGGTAAAGACTTTATTATTACCCACTTTGAAGGCAGAGTAGCTCGCAGTTTGAGCGAACGCCGCAGAAAGCGATCGCCTCTGCGAGATGTCGCCGCAATGCTGCTATCATTCCACTACGCGGTTAATAAAGCACTGCGCCAAGAAATCGAAAGCGGCATGATTTTGCCAGAAAATCAAGTGTTGCAAGAAGAATGGGGGCAATTTTGGTACACCTGGGTAAGTACCGCTTTCTTGAATTCTTACATCGAAATTGCCAGCATAGACGATTTCTTACCCAAAACCGCCAATGAACTCCAAGTGCTAATTTCTAGTTTCTTATTAGAAAAAGCGATCGATGCACTGAGTTACGAACTTAACCATCGTCCCGATATGGTAGATATTCCTTTGCAATTAATTCTACAATTGCTAGAAAGCGAATAAAATTCACTACCAGGACTTATAACTTTCCGCAAGCGTTGATTTTCGTTTTCAGGCGTAATACCATTTCGCATTCATGACGATTGCATAAATTTAGTAGAGACGCGATATATCCCGTCTCTACTACTAATCGCTTATTTCTGACTGATTGTCGCTGGCGTAATTGCAGCATACTGTTCAGGTGTGAGCAATGATTCTCGAATATTCACAGGTTTGGGAAGCAGGCCATTTTTATAAAAGTAATCTGCCACTCGCTGTTGTTCTTGAATTAAATCTGGTGAGATAGCGCGCAACCCATAGGAACGGCGACTAATTACTAAGTCCATCACATCAGGTGGTAGTTTTTGATATGGTGCGATTAACTTAACTGTTTCTTTGGGATGTGCCTCCGCCCAGCGTTGAATTTTATCAATTTCTTCAATCACTATTCGCAGCAATTCAGGATTGTCAATGGCAAATTGTCTGCCGCCAATATAATATCCACCAGGAGAATCAAGCCCTTCCGAAGTTCTCAAAATTCTTGCTTTACCTAATTTTTCCGCTCTAGCAAGATGGGGATCACCTGTTACCCAAACAGGAATTTTACCCTCTAAAAATGCGCTACTCGCTTCAACGTTAGGAATACTTAAAACTTTAATATCGCTATATTTTAATCCCACATCTTCTAAAGCTCTGAGGATAAAGTAGTGAGATGCAGAAGCTTTTTGAAAGACTACTTTTTGTCCTTTGATATCTTTTAAAGTTTTAATGGGAGAATCAGGTGGTACTGCGATCGCACTACCTTTACCACTATTTGCCGTACGTTGGGAACCTACTACATAAACAATTTGCGCCCCAGCCGCTTGAGCAAAAATAGGAGGTGTTTCCCCAACCGAACCTAAATCTATTTTGCCAACATTCATGGCTTCCATTAATTGTGGCCCTTGGGCAAATTGCGCCCATTCTACCTTCACACCCAAGGGTTCTAGACGCTTTTCTAAAACTTTCGTTACTCTAATTAAATCACCCGCTTGTTGATATCCCATCCGCAAAACTTTAGTCTTGATTCCTGAAGGCTTAGTTTCAGCGACATTGCTAGCCGTTCCTGATGGGGCTTCTGATTTTTGGTTTTGAGGGGTGCAACTAACTAATGTTAAAGAAGTGACAACTGTTAATAATCCTGGGACAACAAGTGCCGTCCAGCGACGAAAAACGTTTATATACTGAGGTTTAACTGTAGCGACCATAATGAATTAAGTATTGGAGAGCGATAACACACTGGATTTAAACTACGGTAAATCAGTAGATAAACCGTATTATTAAATGCAGACTATCACAGAAATTTCCTAAAAATCAAGCCTGATTTTTTGATAGGGTGCAAAAAGGTATAGCAGGTGATGGGGAATAGAGAACAGGTAAAAGCTAAATAGGTATATTTTGAGTAACTCTGACTTGAGTAGTGATGTCATTAATCAGGCAAAAATCTGTAGCTAAAACTACACAATCGCCACCGTAGTTGTTTTAGTATCCAAATCTCGAATAGCGCAGTGTTTACTGCTAAAATGCACCGTTTTAAGATGTGGCTGTATTTTCCGGGTGTTTCAGAAATTAACAGAAAATGTAGGTAAGGTTAAATAAAACTTAACTAATTTGTCCTCAGTTGTTCTAACTTGAGTTCTCTCATTCACAGCACTAACTAACTTATGTTCAAGACAAACATAATAATTTGCTAGTCAACAAATCTCTGTAAAAAAGAGATTATTTATCAAAGAAATCTTAAATTGTAGGGTGTGTTATAGCAACGCTGAGAGAATGTCTGAGAAGTATTAAACATTTCGTCTGATCCCCCCTAGCCCCCTTAAAAAAGGTAAGCCACTGCGTTGCGGAGGTTCCCTCTGTTGTAGCAAGTGGCTTGGATTTAGGGGGATCAGGATATGTGCAACTTCACCTTAAATTAGTATAAGTGCCGAATTATTATGAAAAAACTAATGACATTTGATTGAGGATGGTGGAATAATACCAGCTTTTCTAATTACATTAATTACGCTTAAACAATCAAAAAGTAACACCGAGAACAGAAAATAAAGCATGAACCCCTCTTCTTCATTTAAAGTTCAGGGAGAACTGAAATATGACAGTCAGCAACAGTTATTGACTCTAGAAGCAAGTCTGATGAAACTGTTGAAAACAGTTGTAGGGGATACAAGTTTAACATCTGAATTTAGTCAGTATTGGACAATCCGCGAGTTTAAACTAGGTGATGATTTAACTACCAACACTGACAATAGTGTTACTGAAAGTAAGAGCAATATTTTTTACTTAGTATGTCAAGGTAGAGTGCGGTTGCTAAGTTTTGATGCAGCTTTAGGGCGAGAAGTTTCTACTAAGTTGTTATTAGCAGAGCAGGTATTTGGTGCAGATAATTTATTTGACGATCGCCCTCTAGCATACCGCGCGCTTGGTGCAAGTCCGGGTTTTGTTGCACAAATTACAACTTCTGATTTACAAGTGTGGTTGCAACGCCTACCTCATCTAGAAGCACACTTACAAAAATTAGCATTTGAGCGCCAAGCACTGATATTTTTTAAAAGTTATACTCAATTGCGATCGCTCAATAGCAAAACTCTACAGCAATTCTTACCTTATATAATTCCTCAAAAAATCTCGGCTGGTTCATCTTTAGCCACAGCCACACCAGCAACACAAGGGCGATTTTGGCTAGCGTCTGGAACTACCTCACTATCAATTGGAGATAGCTGGGGATATCCTCATGAAACATCCCCAGATGCAGTTGCCCAAACAGATTTGCTAGTTTACCATCTTCCGCAAGCAGAATGGGCATCAGCCAAAGCAATTGCACCGCAAATCTTTACCAGTAAAACTTCTAAGAACAATCTATCGAGTCCTTTAACACAAATTCCGCTTCCCAAGTTGGAATACTCGCCGCCAGAAATTCCCCCAGAGTCAGACATTGATTTTATCAACCAGCCACACTCAACACCCAAGCCTCGGCGGAAATATCCTTTCATTCTCCAACAAAGTTCATCAGATTGCGGTGCGGCTTGTTTAGCAATGATTAGCCAGTATTGGGGTAAACGCTTCAGCCTCAATACATTGCGGAACTTAGCCGGAATAGACACTACAGGCGCATCGTTATCTGGTTTAGCAACAGCAGCCCAAACCTTGGGTTATCAAGTGCAACAAGTTCGGGCAACTTTAATTAAATTAGAGCAAAATCCACCTTGGATTGCCCATTGGCAAGGAACTCATTATATTGTGGTTTGGCGAATTAAAGGCGATCGCATTTTAATTGCTGACCCCGCAGTTGGGACAAAATGGCTATCGCGCCTAGATTTTGCAGCGAGTTGGACAGGTTACGCCCTGTTATTAAACCCAACTGAGCAATTTCACGCGGTTAAAAGCGAGAAGCTATCTTTAAATCGTTATTGGCAGATATTACAACCTTACCGCCAACTACTCCAATACATTATTCTTGTTTCCTTAGTCATCCAAGTTTTTGGGTTAGCAATTCCTTTGCTGACTCAAATTGTTCTCGACCAAGTAATACCTCTCCAACACTTGGCTAGTTTGAATGCTTTTGCACTCGGCTTTTTTTGTTTGGGTGTGTGGCGCATTATTCTCACAGCGCAGCGTCAATATTTACTCGACTATTTCGCCAACCGCATCGATATTAATTTAATTGGCGGTTTTATCCAACATACATTGCAGTTACCGTTGCAATTTTTTGCCTCCCGCCGAGTCGAAGACATACTCAGCCGCATTCAAGAAAACCGCAAAATTCAACAATTTATTACCCGTCACGCCATCACCAGCACCGTAGATGCTTTGATGATATTTGTTTACCTGGGAGTGATGGCATATTTTAATCTGCGGTTGACATTGTTGGTACTAGGTGGAATTGTCCCCGTTGTGATTTTAACTATAGTCGCTAGTTCCTACCTCAAACAAGCATCACGGGAACTGTTACAAGCCTCAGCAAGACAAAATTCTACCATTATAGAAATGATAGCTGGGATTAGCACCGTCAAAACCGCCGCCGCCGAACGCCCAGTGCAGAGATACTGGCAAGAGCGTTTTTTGAAAATGCTCAAAGCGCGCTTACGGCGACAGAAGTTAGCCAATGTCTTGCAAATGCTACGAAATTTGCTGAGTCACTTGGCGACTACAGTTGTTTTGTGGTGTGGCTTACAGCTAGTTATTAGTGGCGAGATGTCATTGGGTGAGTTTGTCGCTTTTAATTTGCTAATTAGTAATGTCACAAATCCCGTGTTGGCGTTGGTGGGCTTGGGAGATGAATTGCAAGAAGTCTTGACGGCAGCAGAACGAGTTAACGATGTGTGGGACTCCCAGCCAGAAGAAAACACTTCCCAACCATTACAAATCATGCCCACAATTCGTGGGGAAGTGCGATTTGAGAATGTTGGTTTTCGTTATCACCCAGATGATAAACGTCACACTCTGCACAATGTCTCGTTTTGGGTAAAGCCCAAGCAAACTATTGCGATTATTGGTCAAAGTGGTTCTGGTAAAAGCACTTTAGTTAATTTATTGGCTGGTTTATATCGTCCCGACAGTGGACGAATATTAATTGATGGTATAGATATTGCGGCGGTGTCTGTAGAGTCGTTACGTAGCCAAATTGGTTTTGTCAGCCAAGATAGTTTTTTGTTTTCGGGAAGTGTTTTAGAGAATATTACCTTTAATAATGCAGATTTTAACCGCGAACAAGCGATCGCCGCAGCCAAATTAGCCGAAGCCCACGGTTTTATCCGCGACTTACCTTTAGGCTACGATACAGCTATCGGAGAACGAGGTATACGACTATCTGGGGGACAAAGACAAAAAATTGCGATCGCGCGGGCTTTAATTAGCAACCCCAAAATCTTAATATTAGATGAAGCGACAAGTGCCTTAGATATGGAATCTGAGCGTTACTTGTACCAAAAATTAGCGCGTTTGAGCCAGTATTGTACCACCTTTATCATTTCCCATCGTCTTTCTAGCGTGCGTCACGCCGACCAAATCCTCGTTTTTGACCAAGGTATATTACTTGAGCAAGGTAATCACCTAGAACTCATGAATAAACAGGGTTTTTATTCTCGCCTAGTCGCGCCTAATTTTTCTGCATAAATTTACTCAAATCCCTAACTTCTTAAAGAGCCAGGAATTTAGCTACACAAAGATAATTGATGCTGCATTGTGCCACGCAACAAAACATCCTACACCCCTATACCCTTACACCCGTTACCCTTCCTTATCCTTTTCCGGCTATAATTTACATTTTTTTAAGAAAATTTTTACAAGTGTAAAGTAAATAAAATTACTTTGCACTTTTTTATGCTATTGAAATTACGATATTTAGTGATTGTTTATTAGACAAGTTAATGGTAAATTTCTATATGAATTTGAGGAAAATAACAACCTTAAATAAACAAAACATGAGGGGTCAAACCCCCCACCAATAAACAAATCCGTGACAATACCCAAAGTTGCATAATCAACATTTAGGTATCAATTAAAATTCAGTAATTTCAACTGATAAAGTTATTAACTCAGAAGATGACATTTACGAAAAAACGTAGTATAAATACTAAAGTAGTTATTAATCATTTCTGATGAATTGATTTTAATTACTCAGTGCAAATACTAAAGTTTGGCACTAAATTGCCCTTAAAAAAGTGCAAAATATTATACGATTTAATTATCAGGGAAATAAACTAAATTAATTATTTAGAGCAGTAACAGAGGATAAAACTGTATCTACCACGAGCCAAACCAAGATTGTTTATAGTCTGTTAAATGACACGATGAAAGGTTGAAAAGTGACTGATTACACTGCCAAGCCGAAGTAAAAAAATAAAAATAACTAGTGAAGTTGTTTTTAGATAACTAAGGGAAATTTACCAAATTACGGCAAAGCAGCACACTCAATTAAACACAGTAAACTTTCTACACCAAGGTCAAGCTCATGGATATCAACATCAAAATTAAATGCAGTTACAGCCTCAGACAATTTTGGCTTTGTAATTTTAGATTGCGAATTAAGGATTGCTGTCTACTTCAGTGGTGTCCCAATATATCTTCAGCAGATTTACAGGTATATAACTACAACTAAAAAAATAGCTAAATATAACGAGTAGTTGTCATAACCTGCAACGGCTATCGATAAAACCAAGTATTTCTGTGTGTGCATAGGGATGAGAGTATTAATGACTCACCATGCAAAACCGTAGCATCTTAAATATTTACTACTTCCAACTCTAAATTATCCACACAAATAAGACTATGAATCACAACATGACTAGCCTCAGCAACTTTAATAAAGGTATCAATCCTCAACAATTTGACCAAATTGTTGAAGCGATTCTTGCTGGTAAGTATTCTTGGGCGTGTGTGTTAATGCTACGTGTAGCTGGTTACAACCCATTACATTACATTCCCTACCGCACCTATAACAGATTGCTGAAAGAAAATTCCTCCACCAATAGAACACCACAACAAGAGTGCGAACCAATAAAAATTACTTCAACATCAGGTGAGAAAAGACACGAAACACCTGTAACAGCTAGTTGTTTGGGTAAGATTAAAGACTTAGCTTATCTTGAGGTAGTTGGTAAACAAAAAACCGAAATTCGTGGCGGCAATATGGAACAGTGGTTGTCACAAGAAATTCAAGAGTATGAATCTTTGAAATCTCCGTCTAATACTCAACACATTCAGGATTTGTCCTTAGATTTTTATGAAGCCAGTTAAACAGAGCATATAACCTACCATACTAGAGTGCGATCGCATGGTAGGTTATGGGTAAGGATTCAGCACACAGAAGTCAGAATTTAAGAGTAATTTAAAATGATTGGTCTATTGTTACCCTGAAGAAAGAGATTAAATTTTCTAACATTCTGGCTCCTGGATTCTGACTCCTGAATCCTTACGTTGAGATTATTTTTACATTCCTCAATATTGCTCAACTTACTATTTGAATTGTTAAAAAACTTAGTATTTGCAAGTTGGGCATGAGTTGATTGTGTGTGTGTCTTAAAATGCCTGCCCTACAAAGATTTGGTATATAAAGATGCAAAGAAATTATCAGATTTAGGTTCAAAATGTGCCAAAATGGCAAATCTTAATCATAAAAATCCTTTAAATTATACATAGATACTTAAATAGAGGTGATTAAGGAATACATTCATTAACAATGATAAAATCATTGAATATCTGACTATGAATATATTTAACTGATTGTTTTTGCTGAAGCAATCAGAATCATCAGGAGTACTTAACTCCGCAACCAAGACAGACGCTCTAACTGTTACTATTGGTGGTTCTGTTTCTGAGGAAGCCTAAGCAAAGAAGTTAGAAGGCCCTAATTCTAACTTTAAAAGCTCTCTATTTATTTTTCCTGTGGTGGGGGAAATACTATAGAGTCTTCCCTACAGTTTTTGTAGCAGAAAGAGAAAAGTAACAGTTTACCGTTGTTGTGGCAAATAAAACATATAGCTACTACGCTTTTGTTTTGATTACCATACAGGATGATAGCTGCTGTAATAAAACAATAAATTTATCCTCGGCTGGAAGCAAAAATCACATAGCTTCCAGTTTTTTGTATTCGTAAATTAGGGAGTAGGGAATAGGGTATTTTCTGCTGTCTTTTTTAGGGTTTAAATTTTTGTGTGTGGTTGGGTGCTAGTAATTTATCTGACACAATTATTTTGTGGATTAATATTAGTTGGGAAATTCTGTAACATTTAACCTGCTAAATTTAACAAGTATTAATACTAATGAGTGACTTGACAAAAATTTTAATTGAACCGGAAGAGATTGTGCAATTTCTGAAAAAAGAAATTAGGCTGAAGGAAGTATATCAAAAAATTTTATTTAATAAAATCATCTGGCAAGCTGCCGAGATAAGAGGAATTACAATTACTGCTGAAGAAATTGAGGCGGAAGCAGAAAATCAGCGCCGAGAAAAACGTTTAGAAAGAGCCGCCGATACTTTAGAATGGTTAGCTGATCAATTAATTACACCTTATGATTGGGAAAGAGGAATTTGCGATCGCCTATTATCCAATAAACTAGCACAAGCCTTATTTGCTGATACAGTCGAGCATTTTTTCAATCAAAACCGCTCAGAGTTTGAACAAGTTATTTTGTATCAAACAATAATTAATACTCAAAACCTAGCGCAAGAACTTTATTATCAAATAGAAGAAGGTGAAATCAGTTTTTATGCAGCAGCTCACCTACACGATATTGATATTCAGCGTAGGCGGAGATGTGGATATGAAGGGATGGTTTATCGATGTAATCTGCAGCCAGATATCGCTACCATTGTCTTTACAACTTCACCTAAGCAAGTTGTAGGCCCTTACAAATCTGCACAAGGCTATCATCTTTTTTTAGTAGAAGAATTTATCGCGGCGGAATTAAATGCGACCAACTATCAAAAAATTATCGATAATATGTTGCAAAATTGGTTAATGACTGAGTTGGAAAATCTCCTAAATTCTGCATAAATAACCTGAGTTCTGCTTAAAGATATATAGCTAAAAGCCACTGAATCATCTTTGAGATAGCGATTCGACTAATGCTTTAGCAACTGCTTTGGCAGATTGAGGATTTTGCCCAGTAATTAGGCGATCGCTCACTTCAATATGGGGTATAAAAGGTAGTACCCCCCTTTTATAGATAGCTCCTTGGTTTTTCAACTCATCCTCTAAAAGATAGGGAACAGCTTTAGTCAAACGAATCAATTTTTCCTCTAGGTTGGCGAACCCTGTAACCGTTTTCCCGTCTAGCAAAGAACGCCCATCAGCCAGCTTAATCGAGAGCAGTCCAGCAGAACCATGACATACGGCTGAGATATAACCACCTTGTTCATAGATTTGGGCTGCTACCTGTGCTAGCTTTTGATTATTCGGAAAATCCCACATTGCCCCATGTCCACCTGCATAGTAAATGGCAATGTAATCTTCTGGGTTAACCGCTGCAATAGGAATTGTGTGGTTCAGTTTAGCTTGCAGGCTTTCATCTTCCCAAAATAAACGATTATCTTTATCTCGTAAATCATAACTTCTTTGATCTAGCGGTGGTTGATTTCCTTGAGGGCTGGTAAAGTCAATTTCAAAACCTGCATCCGCCAGAATATGGTAGAAATGTGTTACCTCTCCTAGCCAGTAGCCAGTTTCTTTACCATTATTCAAAGTGTTATGGCTGGTGATGACAATCAGAATTTTTTTATCTTTCATAAGTCTGAAAATTAGTTAATTTCAGTAGAACGGTGCAAATAAACCGAAGTATGTAACGAAAAGTAAAGTGAGAAACGTCACAGTAATTTCTGGATAGGTTTATATGGTTTCAATTGGATAGAAGCAATGCAAAGGTGTCAAGCGTGTTTAGTCTAGACACGCCACTAGGTTACTATCTTTGACTGCAACTTGGTATAGGTATAAAAGTCTAAAACCCTAATTTTGCTTTTACTACTGTTTCATCTCTAAAACCAACGGACACAGCTATTCCATCTTTGACAAAAAGTGGACGTTTTAGCAGCATTGCATCCTGTGTAAATGCGTCAATCCACTGCTTATCAGTCCAGGTCTTTTTTTGTTCACCTAAAGCACGATAGGATTGACCAGAAGTGTTTCGTAAAGCAGCACAGCCTAGGGAGTTTACCCAGTCTTGAATCTGTTCACGAGTCGGTTGATGCTCTTTGGTATTGATGAACTGATAGTCAATATGACTAACTTGCAGCCAATTTAGAGCTTTTTTGCATGTGCCGCAGTTGGGGATACCGTAAACTAGAAGGGACATAATGGAGAATTTAAGAGGTTTTTCGTGTAAGTATTCATAGGCGTTGGGACGGGGTGTGGGAGAAGAGAGAGCTTGGAAACCTCTTCCAATACTATCTTCCCTACTTCCCTACACCCTACACCCTATTCTTGACGATTAGTTTAACCTTGTAGGGGTAAGCTAATTGTGAAAGTTGCGCCTTGATGTGGAATACTGGTAGCAGTAATGCTGCCTCGATGGGCTTCGATAATTCGTTTGGCGATCGCTAATCCTAAGCCATTACCGCTACCTTTGCGTGATGGGTCTGTGGTATAAAATTGCTCAAAAATCCGGGGTAAATCACTCTCACTAATACCTTGACCTTGGTCTTGAATTTTGATAACTGCTGTTTTCCCTGCGCTATGACCAGAAATAAACACTTGAGAATTGGGGCGTGAGTGTTTAATGGCATTATCTAACAAATTGAGAATTGCCTGTAACAGCCTTTCGGGATCGCCTGTAATTTGTAATTCAGCGATATTGACTTGTAAAGTTACACCAGCTGCTTGCATTCGTGGTTCTACGGCGTTGACAGCACGGTTAATTAGTCCCCGCAGGGGAATTGTTTGTACTTCTAACTCTGTGACTCCTGCTTCTAAGCGTCCTAAATCCAGCAAGTCATGAATTAATCGTGATAAGCGTTTGGTTTCGTTTTCGATAGTTTGAAAAAAGCGATCGCGTAATTGCGCTTCTTCGTAAGCACCACCTTTGAGGGCATCAACTGTCACTTGGACGTTACTAATTGGTGTGCGTAATTCGTGAGAGACATTTGCTAAAAATACCCGCCGTTCATGGTCTAGGGAAGCTAGGCGTTCACTCATCCGATTCAATTCTACAGCTAATTGATCCAATTCATTGTTTTGGTGAATAATTAAGCGATCGCCAAAATTGCCACTACCCAAGCGAATCGCAAAATTACGCATAATCTCGATTGGTTTGGAGAGACTGCGGGCAAATCTACTGCTAATCAGCGCACACAACAAAATGGTGAGGGCTAAAGTTCCTAAAACACTCCAAATCACCCTCATAAACTGACGCTGAAATTGTTCTAGCGTCATGGACATTCGTAGCACACCTAGTAATTGATGTTTACGTTCAATTGGTCTGGCAATATACAGACGATCTTCATTGCTTAAAACTCCTTTAGCAACTCCTTGGGCGGCTGTATTTTGAAAAGCTTGCTGCATTCCTGGAACTACATACCAATTTGTCACCCGCCTATCTAATTTGGGATCGGAAGTGGCGATCAAATTGCCTTGAGCATCAAAAACCCGCAGCGTCACAGTTTGTGGTGCGCCATATCTCTGCACCAGTAACTTTACCCGGGGAATATCTTTTTCTTCTAGGGCATCTGCGACACTCTCACCCAAAGCAGTTGTCCAATTTTCCAAATCTGCTTGTCGTGTTCGCATAAAGTAGGCATGAAACGACCACAGAATATAACTCGCCATGAGTGACGTACCCAAGGTAGTCAATAAAATATACGTGGCTAGCAGTTTGGCATGAATCGTATTGAATTTGATGGGCGGTGTCCAGCATCTCATAAAGGCTATTCCCCAGAACGACGGCGCAGGACAGCTTTAATTCTTGCTAGGAGTTCGCGGGTGTTAAACGGTTTGGTAACGTAATCATCTGCCCCTGCTTCTAAACCCCAAATTTTATCGATATCTTGATCCTTGGCTGTTAGCATGACAATCGGCACATCAGAAAACGCCCGAATTCGCCAGCAAACTTCCATACCACTGACTTCTGGCAGCATGATATCCAGCAAAATGACATCGGGAACTTGTTTGTGGAACTGTTTAATAGCACTATGCCCATCAGCAGCTGTTGTGACAGTGTAGCCTTCTTTTTGGAGTGTGTAGCTAAGACTATCACACAAGGCTGCTTCATCATCGACAAGTAAAATATGCGGCATTTTTCTTTTCTCCATCTGACATCACAGCAAATCAAGAGTTAAGTAAGTAGACAATTGAGTTCTCAAAGTTAGGTGGAAAGCCTAATTACACTTATATCTTGTAGCTCTGAGGATAAACCATAAATAAGCAAACAAGAGTGTAAAAAAGTGATTTCAGCAGTCAGCAAATATCTAACTAAAGTAATATTACGTAAATTACTCAGGAGTAGGCGATCGCTAAGTTGAAAGAGGAGTTGGATTTGCACATAAAGGCAGAAATATGCGAAAAAACGGCGAGAAAAGCATAATCAACAGCAAGAAAAATGCTCTCAATTCTTGCCCACGCCCAACGGCTAGTTTACACTTTACTGTCATTGATGCCCTCAAAATCCCAGCAACAAAAGAGTCATCAATTTTATCAAACAGCATTCAAGAGTTAGGAGTCAGAATTCAGAATATTTAAATAAATCAGCAATTTGATAGATAGACATTTTCATAGTTAAATGTAGTGTTTATTAAACTTTCATCAATGAAAATTACTGTATTTTTAAGTTAATCAGTAAACCTGATTAATTAGATATAACTTAATTATGTAAAACATTTTGATTAACAATAGTTAATTCACAAAAACTCATAAAATCAACCATTCTGGCTCTTATCAGTTATAAATCTTTTGTATTAATATATACGTGTATAAACTTTTGTAAAAAATGTTTGACACATTTATGAAGCAAATAAGAGACTAAAATCGGTAGATGTTATCACTTGCTTTAGTTCAATAAAAATTTAACCTTTACCAATTTGGGAATAATAAAATAAATTTTTCCAGTACAAATTTAGAATTTTGTTCCTATAAATTGGTTTAATCGAGATGTCATCAAACATCTAAATTTGTCAGTTAGCTAACAGCTAAAACATTTTATTGGGTCTAATGCAAGTCTTAATGTTTACTTAAGAAATAGGTTAATTACTGTTAACGCTAGTTTTCTTACAGTATGTAATTGTTAATCTCCTTAGATAGGTGTGTTTATTTAACAATGTCTATTTACTTAGAGAGATAAGCCTACAACTTATTCGGTTTTTTAGGCAGTTTCTGTCTAAATAGGCTCGGCATTTATTTGAACCACCTATCTAGGGAGGGTTTCTACCTACTGGCATGGCTACTTATAGAAGACACCTTGTCCAGCGAATATCTGTGAACCAAAGTAAGTTATCACCGAGGGGATTGATATGGCAGACCTAATTGGAACCGACCAGAATAACACTATAATTGGCACGTTTGAGAATGACGCTATCCTTGGTCAGGGAGGTGATGATAACCTCTTTGGTCGGGGCGGCAATGATGACATCTTGGGTGGGACTGGCGATGACTCACTAGAGGGTGAGGACGGCAATGACCTTCTCAATGGTGAAGACGGTGAGGACACCCTTGTTGGTGGGTTCGGCGATGATACCCTTCTTGGTGGAGCTGGCAATGACTCACTTGATGGTGGGTACAACGACGACCAACTCCTTGGCAGAGCCGGTGACGACACCCTCCTTGGTGGGTATGGTGATGATACCCTCCTTGGTGGAGCCGATAATGACCTTCTCGAAGGTGGGTACGGGAATGACCGACTTGCAGGAGAGGACGGTGACGACCAACTCTTTGGCGGGGAAGGGTTTGACACCCTCAATGGCGGGGCTGGCGATGACCAACTCGATGGTGAGGATGGTAATGACAGCTTGATTGGTCAGCTTGGCGATGACACCCTCCTTGGCGGATCTGGCGATGACCTACTAGAAGGAGGAGAGGGGGATGACCTACTCTTTGGTGGAACTGGCATTGATACTGCTAACTATTCAAATGCCACTGCTGGTGTCACCGTTAACCTAGCGACTGGAACCGCTACTGGAGGGGCTGGCAATGATGTCCTGTTTAATATCGAACAAGTCTTGGGTTCTGCTTTCAACGACTCCCTAACAGGCGGGCGTGGTAATGACACTCTCCTTGGTAGAGGTGGCAATGACCTGCTTGATGGTGGAACTGGCGATGACCTGCTTGATGGTGGAGATGGCAACGATACTGTCGGTGGTGGCGCTGGCGATGACACCTTGCGTGGTGGGCTTGGCAATAACCAACTCTTGGGTGGAGATGGCATTGATACTGTTGATTATTTCAGTGCCACTACCGCAGTCACGATTAATCTTGCCACTGGAACAGCTACTAGCCAGGGCAGAAATGATGTCCTGTTGGAAATTGAAAGAATCGTTGGTTCTCGGTTCAATGACACTATCTTGGGCGGATCTGGCAATGACTTCTTCCTCAGTGGTGGGGACGGTAATGACTCTATCAATGGAGGGGCTGGCAATGATCGCCTCTTTGGTGATAACGGCAATGACACCCTCGTTGGCGGGACTAACAACGACTTGATTAATGGCGGGAATGGCGATGACTCCTTAGTTGGAGAAAGTGGCAATGACACCCTGCTTGGTGGGCCTGGCAATGACCAACTCGATGGTGGGGATGGGAGTGATACTCTCATTAGTAGAGAGGGCAATGACACCCTGCTTGGTGGGGCTGGCAATGACACCCTGCTGGCTGGGGCTGGCAATGACCTACTCGAAGGTGGAAGTGGAGATGACCAAATCTTTGGTGGGACTGGCATTGATACTGCTGACTATTCAAATGCCACTGCCGCAGTCACCGTTGACCTTAGCACTGGAACTGCCAGTGGCGGAGCCGGGGATGATGTCTTGTTCAATATTGAGCAAGTCTTTGGTTCTAGTTTTAATGACTCCCTGATTGGGGGAGTTGGTAGTGACACCCTCTTTGGCAGAGGCGGTAATGATACCCTGCTTGGTGGGGATGGTTATGACTTTCTTGATGGTCAAGAAGGTGATGATCTCGTCTTGGGCGAGGATGGGAATGACAGCCTGATTGGTGGGGCTGGCAATGACCAAGTTGAAGGAGGGGAAGGTAATGACACCCTCATTGGCGGACTCGGCAATGACAACCTCCTTGGAGGGCCAGGAAACGATGTCCTTATAGGCATTGATACAACTGCTTCTAATTCTCCTGGTTTAGGGGAGATTGATACCCTAACAGGAGGGCCTGGAGAAGATAAGTTCGTACTTGGAGACGCTATTAATGTCTTCTATGACGATAACAATAGTTTAACTAGTGGTGATACAGACTACGCTATCATCAATGGCTTCAACTCTAGCGAGGATACAATCCAGCTCAAAGGAACTCTAGGAGACTATCGCTTGCAGACTGTAGGAGACAATATAAGGGTATTTCTGGACAACTCAGGGGGAGAGCTAGATGAACTCATTGGTGTTGTGCAAGCTTCTTCTCTGAGGCTTGATAGTGACGACTTCTTATTCTACGAGAAAGAAGATGCTGGACAAGGGACAAACAACACACTAGCTACTGCTGAGAAGCTAGGTACTTTAACATCAGGTTCCAAAGTTAACACCTCTGCTCAACTGGCAACACTTCCAGGGAACAAACCTGATTTTGACTTTTTCACATTTTCTTTAGCCAGCGCAGGAACTGTGACTATCAACACGCCGAACTATAGTGGTAGCTATCCAGTTCTCGGCCTATTTAATAGTGCTGGGAATTTAGTGAGTAGCGGGATTTTTAGCTCAATCACGGCTTCACTAGCGGCAGGTACTTACTCCATTTCCGTAAGTGATTATGATTACTTCCCGCAAAATGGCGGAACTTTCACTGGTGGCTATTTTAATCCTGGTTCTTATACACTAGGAGTCACTGTAGCCTAAAGACAGACACAGTTAAATTGACCAAACCCCGAATGTCACCATCTCTGGGTTTGGTCAAGAACAGGGTGTAGGGAAGATGGTATTTGGAGGGTGCTTGGAACCCCTACCAATACCATCGCTTTGATGCATATGGGGTTTGTACCACATACGGGTGGTTCGATGCTCTCTCCTCCTCTAGACCCTTAGACCCAGCCTCCACAGACAAACTCTGTGCGGAAGTCCTAAGTATATAAATATAGCTCTGCTAACATTTGCCGCAGTCTGATTCGCCAATGAGGAATATGAGACTCTAAAACAGTCGATATTTTGTTGCAAGACAGGACTGAATAAAGAGGGCGAGTAGCTAGTGTTGGATATTGTGAGGTATTGATGGGAACTACCTGTTTAATTGTCAGAGGAAAACCTAACTGTTGAGCTTCTTCAAAGATAGCGATCGCAAAATCATACCAACTAGCAACACCACTATTAGTATAGTGATATGTTCCGGTAATATTTGGCGCGATTTGATAAATTATTTTGGCTATGACATCAGCAATATCTCTTGCCCATGTAGGGCTACCAATTTGATCTGCAACTACGAAAATTTCTGCTTTTTCTTGACCAAGTTGCAACATGGTTTTGACAAAATTGCTTTTACTCAAGCTGCTATAAATCCAGGCTGTACGTAAAATTAAATGTTGTTGACAATTCTGTTGAATTAACTGTTCCCCAGCAAGCTTAGTTTTACCATAGACATTTAAAGGATTGGTCGGATCTGTTTCTTTATAAGGACTAGCTTTTTTGCCATCAAAAACATAATCAGTAGAAAAATGAATAAAGTAAGCTCCTATTTTTTCAGCTACTTTAGCAATCCTTCCAGGTGATGTACTATTAATAGTCAATGCTAAGTCTGGTTCCGTTTCGGCTTTTTCAACAGCAGTGTAAGCAGCAGCATTAATAATTACTTGAGGTTGATGGTGTTGAATAATATCTGGAAGGCTGTCAGGTTTTAATAAGTCTACAGTAGGACGAGAAATAGTAACGATATTACCTAATGGTATCAATATTCGTTGTAGTTCTTGTCCTACTTGACCTTGGCTACCAATCAGCAATATTTTTTTCATAAAAATACTTCAGCCATTCTAAATAGTTGACCAGTTTGGTCTTTTGCTGACAATATGGGTGAGGATGAAAGCGGCCATTCTATAGCTAGATCAGGGTCATTCCAAAGAATAGTACGTTCTCCTTGCGGATAGTAATATTCAGTTGTTTTATAGACAACTTCAGCAACCTCGGAAAGCGCAAGAAAACCATGTGCAAACCCTGGTGGTATCCAAAGTTGTAACTTGTTTTCACAACTGAGTTCATAACTTACCCATTGGCCAAAGGTAGAAGAACTTTTCCTGATGTCTACGGCTACATCAAATATTTTACCTTGAATAACTCTGATAAGTTTTCCTTGTGGTTTGTTAATTTGGTAATGTAATCCTCTGAGAACATTTTGCTTAGAATACGAATGATTATCTTGGATAAAGTTGACATTGATGCCTGTCTCTTGGACAAATTTTTGTTGATTGTAAGATTCGTAAAAAAAGCCACGCTCATCGTGAAAAATTTTTTGTTTAATCAGGAAAACTTCACTTATTCTGGTTTGATGTATAGCAAGCATTGATTTTCACTTGATTTTTGTTTGATCAAAATTAATAGCAAGAGACTTGCTTCACAATTATGACTTAGCAAAGTGTATGCTAACAATGCTTATAGTATCCCACAAGATTATGGTAGATAACGAGTGATATTTTAGGAAATTTATTTACATAAATACTGCCTATATGGGCATCCGGTTTGATTTTTGAATCTAGTTGTGTAGTTAGGGAATAGGGAGTAGGGTTAGGGGAATAGAAAGAAGATTTATCTGGGTGTACTAATTTTTTTCATGAATAAAATATGAGTCCTATATTATTGATTAATTAGCAAATTCACGACTCATCCATTTAGTTGAGTTATATGATTAGTTTTCTCTTTGAGTATCCAAGCAAGATGTTGAGGTAGTAATTGTGATAATTCATAACGTTGCACAATTATTTCTCTTGCTTTTTGGCGAATCTCTGCCATACGATCGCAATGATTCAATACCTCATCTACACGTTCAGCGATTTGCTCTGGAGAGAAAAAATCTACAAGTAAGCCATTCTTGCCATCTTCGATTACTTCTGTGACTGGAGCCGTATTAGAAGCAATGACTAAGCATCCTGTGGCCAGCGATTCTAACATTGACCAAGACAAGACAAACGGACGAGTGAGGTAAATGTGGGCCGAAGATGCTTGCAATACTTGGAGATATTGATTGTATGGCAAAGAACCAGTGAAATGTAACCGCGATAAATCTAGTGGCAGTTTTTCCAGCATTAATTGTTTATAAGTTTTGCCATTTGGTAATTGTTTGCCGTATGCCACACGATCATCACCAACAACGACAATATGGCAATTTGGACGGCGTTGCTGAATCAAAGCAGCTGCTTCCATAAATTGGGGAAACCCTCGATAAGGCTCCATACCTCGTGTCGCATAAGTGACAATTTCATCGACTCCAGATAAGTCTAGACCACATTCAGGCAGCACTAACTTGATACCTAAGTTAGGACGGAAGAAATTTGTATCTACACCATCATGCAACACTTTTAATTTGCTATGAAATTCCCGGGGAAACTGTTGACGTTGCCATTGAGTTGGAGAAAGCCCCCGATCGCAACTGTACAAGTCGAGAAGAATTGCGGCATTTTTTACTCTAATCCGAGCTTCCGTATCGGCATCTAAAGGCTCACTCGGATCAAAGTCTGCATCGGAGCCATGAGCATGGTAAAACCACTCGAAGTAGCACAGCAGTTCTGCTTTGGGAAAAATATCTTTCATGAACAGTGTTGAACCCCAACCTGAATGTCCATAGATCACATCAGGGACAAATCCTTGCGATCGCAACTCTTGTGCCATCCGATAAGCTGCTTGTCCTTGTAGAACTGCATTTTCTAAATTACGTACATATTGATGGGTTTGCGGATGAGCTTCGCGTGTAGGCTGATAAATCACTTTGCCAACATTGGGAATGTTGCCGTCTTTTCGCATAGTCCCAAAAACAATTTGGTGCTTTGTATCTTTAGCAAGAGTTATTACTAAATGGCGAAACTGAGCAGGGAAATTAGAGTGGAGAAATAAAATTCGCATTAGGACTATCCCAAAATTCAGAGGGGACAATAAAAAGTAGGAGTGATATCGTGTCCTGTTAAAGACTTATAATTCAGGACGCAAGGAGGCAGAGGAGAGGGTTTTTGCGTTTCTGCACAAATTTGTCGAATCACAACTGATTAGCCGGACACGATATGAGTAGTTCATTTACTACTTTATTAGATCAAGCAACTTATCCTACCTGAAAAACCATTCGACTTTATGGTGTAAAACTCCCTCAATGGCAGGCAAAGAAATTCACCATGAATTCTGCTACATAAGCTAATGTTATGTATTCAGAAATCAGTTTGCTATCTCTCTGTTTCAGTATTATTTAATAATTCGGCCCATTACACAGTGGATGACTTTAATTTCATTAATAATTCTTTCTAATTCGATAGATAAAGGCGTTTGTTCTCGAACAGCTTGCAATATGGGAGTTAATATCTGGGAACTGGTGGTAATTTCTGATAAACGAGCATTGTGTAACTGTTGAATTTGGTTGTGAATGGCTTCAAGATAGCTATCTAATGCAGGTAAAGGTTGGGGTGGCTGTCGCTGTGCTAAAGAATCTGCCAAGTTTTCTAAAATTTGAATCATTGCGTCTGTTAGTGGCTGGAGTTCGGTAAATTGGTATTCGCCACTGAATTCTGGCAAATGTTCGGCTAGGGTGGTGACTGAAGTGAAAAAGCTGCGAATGTAGAGTATCAAGGTCATTACAGGTTCAATTTCGCCTTGAACGTGGCGGGGTTCGCTAAACAATCTTTGAGCGGCTGCGGTAGCGTTGGCGTTTTCTAAGGCTGCTTGATGGCGGAGAGTGTTGAGAGTAGCAAACCCATGTTGTTCGGGATGCAGGTAGTGAGCGATTACTTGTTGAAAGTAAACAAGATTAGCGCGAATTGTTTTTTCTAATTGGGCGGGGAGTTGCTGTCGTTCCCAACGGGGGAAAAGTACATAGCTACCAATTAAGGCTAAAGCACCGCCAACTAAACCATCGACAATTCTTAATACTCCTACTTGCCAGCCGCCTGCGCTAATCAAGTTGAGTAGTAAGATGATGGCGGGAGTGAGCAAGATGGTAAATAGGCTGTAGCTTAAAGGTCGCACAGACATAGCCATAAATACTAACAGCAACAGACAACAAGCGATCGCTGTAGAATTCTTGATGAGGAAAATTAACCCAATCCCTATCAGCCCACCCAAAATAGTACCGATGACTCGCTGCACTGTGGTTTGCGAGGTTCCACCGAAGTTAGGTTTCAGGGCAACTAAGGCTGTTAAAGTAATCCAGTAACCTCGCGGAAGTTGCCAGACTGAGGCAATTAATTCTGCGAGTGTGGTAATGATGGCGAGGCGTAAAGCGTGGCGAAAAACGATGGAATCAAATGTGAAATTATTTCGTAATGTATCAATGATGGCTAAAGGTTTTGACTCTGGTGCAAGCGAAATATTTGCTGGAGTAATATAACTTTGTTTGCCTTGTTTTAAATCTGTAATAATTTCTGCGTCAGTGTGAATTTGCTGGGCTAAATCTACCAGACTAGTCATAATTTTGCGCAGATGAATTAAATCGTTATAGTCATCTGTCTGGGGGTTGATTGTTTCTACTAATACCTGAGAGCGTAAAACTAACCACTGATGTTGCAAGGCTTCGACGCTGCGATCTAAGTCGCCTAAATGCAGCAGGTTTTTGCGTTGAGCAATGCTTTTTGCCAACATTTGTAAAGCAATTGCTAACTGTTTAATTACTTGCCAAATCTCGGTTTGTAACTGAGAAAATAACTGATTTGTCGCGGCGATCGCTAATAATTCTGTAATAGCAGTAATAGAATTAACAATTTGATTGACATCCTCAATCAACATTAATAAGTTATTGCCTTGCTGGTTTGCTCCTTTTTTGACAGTCCACATTGCTGTCCAAACACTACGGGCAGATGTTAAATTTTGAATGACCGTATCTTGCGCTGGCGAAAATCTTTCTGCCCAGTTTTGAATATCTTGAGGATTTAAAGCAAGTTCGTTGGCTAAATCTACTAATTTACTCAACGAACGATAACAATTAGCGACTGTTTGAATGGCTGGTACTTGAGGATTAAAAGACCAAATTCCTAATGATAATAAAGTTGTCCATGTTCCCCCAGCCAGACACAGCAAACAGTGTTGCATCAGTGTTGCTAAATCGGTAAAGGTCGCAAATTTAGCGGAGGCAATGACAAACATAATTGATGTCACTAGGCTAATAGATGAGGCGACATTACCGTATAAACCTGCTAAACCTGCAATAAAGATGACAATAAATGTTGCGGGAATTCCTAACCAGAGATGAGTGCTGACTAGACTGGCAATGAGAAATACTGTTGTGACTGTAATTGTCGTGGCAATCATCGCCATGAATTGCTGGCGATAAGTTCCATCAACATTAACCATACCCACAAACCAAGCGGCCATAGTAGCGATGGCACTAGCAGAAGCATTACCACTAATGATGCCGAAGCCAATCGGCACACCCAAAATCAAAAGGCTACGCAATCCGGTGACAATTGCGGGTTTACCTGGTGTGATTTGGAATTGCAGCAATAACCAACTAAAAAAACCTTTATCTGTAGATGGCATTATTGGTTTAGGGAAGTAAATAGGAAAGAATCATACCCAATTTATTTTCCAAAAATGAATCCATCTCAGAAATATGTCTGAGGTACTAAAGCGGCGAGCGCAATTTTTAATGATTTTCAAATATCACTAACCCAAATTCTTCTCCAGTCGGATGAAAACCGATACCTCGATATGCTGTTTGGGCGGCTTGGTTGGCTTGATTGGTAAATAAAATAGCACGTTCGACACCATGCGATCGCGCTGCTAATAACGACCCAGCCACTACACACTTGGCGTAACCTCTACCCCTGAGTACTGGCGGTGTCCATACGCCACCAATCTGGACAATATCAGGTAAACAAGCATTAAAGGCGGTGTAAGCTATGGGGGTATCTTCCACTATCAATACCCAATGTCTCGCACTAGCTTGCCTAGCTTTAATTTCTTGACGACAAGTTGACCATAAATCAGGTGTGTCTGATTGTCCTAAAGTTTCGATGTTGTAAGCTACACACCACTGGCTGAGTAACTCAAACTCTTCTGGATAGGGTAAACGACACTCAACTTCTCCTGATGCTAAAGCAGTGGGCAATTTTAAATTTGATAGTTGCAGAGAAAATAATATCTCACTTTCATTGAGTTGAGTTGGTCGATTCACCAATCTCAATACTTCCTTCGTTATCTCAACTTGTGCCGCCGGGCCAGCAATTCCCTGAATTGCTCGATTTGATTGTGCGACTACACTTTGCACCACTTCGTTAAGATACATCGGTGCTTGAACTACCAGCATCCCATTCCAATAATGAGCCGCGACTGCAACTATACTGGTATTAGCGATCGCTGCTACATAAGTTCCCTGAAACCTTGCACCTTGGTCAACTAAGCCCGCCTCTCGCCAATTTGAACGCAAAAACATAGATGTGTTGATGTGCTGCAACAAAAAATTTTCTAGCAGTATTTCATCGCCAGGTTGGAGAATTTTTAAGATAGGCATAATATCGTGTCCGGTTAAAGACTGATCATCAAGACCGTCGAGGGGAACAGAAGACGTTTCCACAATAGGGTGTGGGGTGTAGGGGAAAATCAATGGGGCTTCCACCACATTTTTGACAGGCATGGATGAGGTACATAGGACTTATGCACAAAGATTTTCGGCGTTGCATAAATGCGGGATGAATTGAGATGTTTAACAAAAATAAAATATTGATTCTTCGCGCCTTTGCGCGAAACAAAAAACATCCCACTAATCAGCAATGCCAGATTTTCTGTGGAGGCTGGGTTAATGGGTGTCGGGTGTCGGGTGTAAGGATTTTGGATACATACACCCCTACACCCCTAAACCCTTGCCCCCTTCTCCAAACCCTTGATTTTTCGTTTTCATACGTAAGTCCTGGTACATTTTCTAGTCTCTCCCCCTTGAAAGATGTACTGCACCAAACTGAACAACGCTGTATTTATGCCTTGTAGGGGAAAAGAAACCACACCAAAGGATAGGCAAATTTTCTGCTGATGAAAATGGTGCAATTTTAATGAAACAAGTCAAAATTTCCAATTTAAGAGAGTTTGGTTAAAAATCCTAAAAGCCGTTTAGTATTTGCTGTTAGCAAAGTGCGACGATAAGCATCTGCGGCTTTTTTAATGGCTTCAGCTTGGGTAGGATAGGGATGAATCACACTGCTTAATTTACTCAAGCCAATTTTATTGACAATTGCGGTGGTGATTTCCGAAATCATCTCACCTGCATGAGCCGCCACAATGGTAGCACCAAGAATTTGATCAGATCCTTTTTTGTGGATAATTTTCAAGAATCCTGCTTCTTGGCCATCGGCGATCGCTCGGTCTACATTACTTAAAGGAATTTTAATTGTCACTACATCCATACCTTGTTTTCGTGCTTCATATTCGTAAATTCCTACATGGGCAATTTCTGGGTCTGTATATGTCACCCAAGGCATCACTAAACTACTAAGTTGAGAACGACTCAACCCAAAGGGAGAGAAAAATGCATTTTTAATCACGATACGTGCTGCCGCATCTGCCGCATGGGTGAATTTCCAGTTCATACAGATATCTCCAGCAGCATAAATTTTGGGGTTGCTTGTCTGAAGATAGTCATTTACCTTCACACCTTGACGCGTGTCATACTCTACCCCTACTGCTTCTAAGTTTAAACCTTCTACATTGGGCGATCGTCCCGCACCAGCTAATATCTCATCTACTGTCACCGAATCTCTATTACCATTAGCACAAAAGTACAACCTTTTTCCTTCGGTAACTGCAACTACCTCTTCTAATTGGCAATTTAATACTACACGAATACCTTCTTGAATTAAAACATTTTGGACAATTTCTGCGGCATCAGCATCTTCTTTATTTAACAAATGAGAACCGCTATGCAATAGAGTAACTTCCGAACCCAAACGCCGAAATGTTTGGGCTAATTCGCAACCAATTGGCCCGCCACCAATTACTGCTAATTTATCTGGTCTTTGAATCAAGGAAAAAACGGTTTCGTTGGTCAAAAAACCAACTGTTTCAATTCCCGGAATGGGTGGACGGACAGCCCTTGCACCTGTAGCTATTACCGCTTTTTTGAACCGCAAAATTTTGCCGTCAACTTCTACAGTGTTGTTGCTGGCAAATCTAGCATTACCTAAGAAAACATCAATACCTAAATTTTTAAAGCGTTCCGCCGAATCATGGGGGCTAATATTTGCCCTAATTCGCCGCATTCGCGCCATGACTGCGGTAAAATCCACTTCGACTTGTTGAGAAACATTGATGCCAAAATTTTTCGCCTGCCAAATTTCGCCAACTACCCGCGATGAGCGAATCATACATTTAGAAGGTACGCAACCTACATTCAAGCAATCTCCACCCATGAGATGCTTTTCAATTAATGCAACTTTTAAACCTAAATCTAAACCAGCCGCCCCAGCTGCTACTACTAATCCTGCTGTTCCGGCTCCAATTACTACTAAATCATAACAATCAGCAGGTTGGGGATTGACCCAATTTGGTGGATGCACATAAGAAACTAATTTTTGATTATACTCATCCACTGGGCGAACTATAACTCTTTCTAATTCTGAATTAGACATAATAAAGTATGAAGTGTGAAGTATGAAGTATGAAATGTGTAGATGCTTTTAGCTGCTTGCCGCAGGCTAGTATGAAGTGTAAAATAAATTTTTTCCTGTTGCCTACTTCAGTTATTAATTACTTCTTCTGCTAAAGCTTTCCGGGCAATGCGGGTGACATATATAGTCACAGTCAGTGTGGCAATAAATCCGATGATGCGAATAGCCCATTGTAGTGTGGAGTTAGTTGGTTGCCTTTCAGTACCAATGAGTGCTAAATTCCCCGCTAAAGAACCAATATACACATACATAATTGTGCCAGGAATCATCCCGACAGAACCAATAAAATAATCTTTTAAAGAAACACCTGTCACACCAAAGGCATAGTTTAATAAATTAAAGGGAAATATCGGTGACAATCGAGTTAATAAAACAATTTTTAAGCCTTCTTTACCTACTGCTTGATCAATGGCGGCAAAATTTTTATTATCTGCGATTTTTTTGGCTACCCAATTTCTAGCGAGGTAACGTCCCACTAAAAATGCAGCAGTAGCACCAAGAGTTGCACCAATAAATACATAAATAGCACCCCAAACTACACCAAAGACAACACCAGCCCCAAGTGTCAAAATTGCGCCTGGTAAAAATGCGATAGTGGCAATAATATAAAGTCCAATAAAAGCTATAGCACCCCAAGTGCCTAAGTTATCAATCCCTTCTAAAGCATTGCGGAAAAGTGTTTGAGGATTGAAGAAATTTGCAGGTGATGGTGTTTGTGCTAAGGCGAATTCTGATGGAAATAAGGTGGCGATCGCCAAAAATGCAATACTTAAAATTACCAATTTAATGATTTGATTATATTTCCTACCAGTATTCATCGGTGTTCTTCCTTTTTAATCAGCAGTGATTCACCTACATATTTTTCTAACTACAACCTCTTTTTATTTTCATCCTCTGTTGCGGTAATTATTATACTTTTGTTTAAAGCTTTTTGCGCTAATTTAGTAATATAAATAGTAACTAAAATAGTAGCGATTAATCCAATTAATTGTGTAATTTTTTGATATAATTCAGCCTCGGAATTTATTGGCATATTAGACATACTAGACATTGCTACGTTGCCAACCAAGGAACCAATATACACATACATTACTGTACCTGGGATAATCCCCAAAGAACCTAACACATAGTCTTTTAAAGAAACTTGAGTTACTCCAAAAACATAATTTAATAAGTTAAAGGGAAAAATCGGACACAAGCGAGTTAATAGTACAATCTTCCATCCTTCTTTCGCCACTGCTAAATCAATAGCTTTTAATTTTGGATGTTTCTCAATTTGGCTAGATACCCAATCGCGGGAGAAATAACGACCAATTAAAAAAGCTAAAGTCGCTCCAATCATTGCTGCAATTAATACATAAACCGAACCCCAAAATACACCAAATAAACAACCACCCTTTAAAGTTAAAAGTGAGCCGGGAATAAACAGTAATGTTGCTAAATTATAAATGAAAATATAAACAACAGGCCCCCAAAAGCCAAGTTTGTTAACTTGATTAATCAAACTATATAAAAATTCTTGAATATTAAAATATTTTGCAGTAATTAGTAAGACCGCAATTAGAAAAGCCAATATAAAAAATTTCAGTTTGTTTTTGCGTGGTTTATATTTTGTAAACATTATATTGACGATAAAGTTACTACAATCATTACCAGTTAATGCTATGTCAATCCTACATTAAATAAAACAAACCGCCAAAAAGCCAAGTAAAAAAATAAAAAAGAGATAATTTAAGACTACTATAGGACTTATATTTGATTTGGAAAAAACATACACTAAATTCAAAAATGCTTTTTCCTACTCCATAATCGTCATCTGTATAGAGAATTTCAAAAATTAAATCAAATTACTATAAAATAGTATCGTAAGTATACATCCGTCAGAATCCAGGAGCCAGAATGTGAGAAAATTTAATCACTTTCTTCTCGAGAACATATAGACATCATTCTAAATAACTCTTAAATTCTGACTTCTAACTTCTGTGTGCTGAATCCTTACATATTATCTTTAGATGAGAAACAGCTTAAATTCTCTTAAATTTTTCCCGACGATACCAGCTACGAATTCTTTGCGGGGAAACTCCTAGTAAATAAGCAATCACAACTATTTGATTTAGCAGCGTAGTTTGCAAAACGCCTTTTTGTAGCCATCTCCTAGGGGATGTGATAACTGGTGTGTTAATAATGACAATGCGCCCTGTAGACTTTAAACGCTGCATTAGTTCAAAGTCTTCCATAATTGGTAGTTCTGGGAAACCACCGATTTGTTGAAATATTTTTTTAGTGACAAAAATTGCTTGATCTCCGTAGGGCATTTGGAAAAAACGCGATCGCCACTTTACACCCCATTCTACTAATCTTAAGCTGAAATTGGACGCATCAATCTGTAAATCAAAAGCTCCCGCTACCGTTGTTGTTTGTGATAGTACTTGGCGAATCTGCCCGTCAAAGCCAACACTTAGGCGTGTATCTGCATGAAGAAATAACAGAATTTCACCACTAGCCACAGCTGCGCCTGCGTTCATTTGCACAGCACGCCCAGGAGATGATGAAATAACTTTGACACCCATAGACTGAGCAATTGCGATTGTGTCATCACTAGAGCCACCATCGACCACAATTATTTCTATGTTTGCACTAGTTTGAGTACTAGCGATCGCTCCTGAAATATTCCCGGCTTCATTCAGTGTCGGAATAATAATCGAAATCGGAGTCTGAGTAATATTTTGCTTCACAAACTATCACAGTTATTATTTTGTAACTAGTACAACAAGGCAAAAGTAAAAAGAAAAAATAGTGATACCACAAGCCTTTTAGCAAGTTCAGATGGTCTGTTTATTTACGCTAACCTGTACTTGATAATTTTACAAGATGTCTGCACTGTTAATTTTCTCTGACGTTGGAGAATAATTATCTGACTGTTTCCCACTTTTATATTCTATGTATTTCCATCGATACTATATTTAATTATTGCTAGTTTTGCTGCAATACTCAGAAATATTTCCGAAAATGAAGTTTGTTGCAAATTGTATCAATATTTCCTAACTCAGGATAATAAAGGTTAACATTAACCCGTAAATTCGCACCAAATTAATTATTAGTATATTGCTCAAAGTGAAATGAAATTGCGTCAAGCTGACTAAATAATCCGGCGAAATTTGAGATAAAGAATCATATAAATTTTTAGGTCTTGTACACCTAAATTTTAGAGAATGACAATTTGAGTTATGACAAAAGTCATAGATTGATTTGTGACTTTTGTCAGAAGTATTAAATGGTTGCTTGGGATTTAATACTAACTATTGGTGGCTCAATAAGCAAGAAATTAGCTTGTTTCTGGTAACGAGTTAAATAATTGGCATTCAGGGAAAGCCCAATCATTATCTATTTTCTCACAGTCAAAGGTGAGTAAATAGTTTATTGATTGACTTTCCCTATTTAATAAATTTTGCATATTCACTAACCAGACCAAGTTAATTGCTTAATTATCGCCACATTGCATTTTGCTTTGTAGGAGGAAAGTTGATGAGTTATTATGATTTTGATGAACATTTTTGGTCGCCTAAAACAGTGTGCGCGCAGTCAAAGCTAAAAAATTCACCGAATCAAACTAGCAAAAGAAGTTTACTGGCAATTATATCAACTGTATTGATTGCTGTTTCTTTAGGTTTAAGCTTCAAACTTTTGGGACTCATCAATAACAATAATTCCGCCACGAATAGTGCTAGTAACAATTGCTTGTTCTTCAAAGGTGATGCCAAAATGCAAGTCTATTGCTCTCAGATAAAATAAAAGTTTTGCTCTCATTCTCTAAAAGAGTAAGTCAGGGCAGAATACTTTTAAGCTAGTCGTCATTTAAATTGCACCATATTCATGGTAGTAAAAGCTGCAAACCCTCTCCCTTGCTCCCTGCCCCCTGCTCCCCTGCAGTCTCAATGTGAAAATTAAACGATTAACAGCTTAGTAGTTTGCCCGGATAACCCTACGATCGCCAATAGCAATTAGCTGTAAGCTGTTTTAGTGGCTGTTTTACTATCTACTTATGGCGACAATTAACGAAAACTACCTGAAGCTAAAAGCTGGTTATCTGTTTCCCGAAATTGCCCGACGAGTCAATGCTTTTGCAGAAGCTAACCCTGATGCTAAAGTCATTCGCTTGGGAATTGGCGATGTCACCGAACCATTACCCCAAGCGTGTCGCACAGCAATGATTAAAGCTGTAGAAGACATGGGCGATCGCGCCAGTTTTAAAGGCTACGGCCCAGAACAAGGTTATGCTTGGTTAAGGGAGAAAATAGCCGCGCAAGACTTTCAAGCCAGGGGAGCCGATGTAGACGCTTCCGAAATCTTTATTTCCGATGGGTCTAAATGTGACACAGGCAACATTCTCGACATCTTTGGTAACAACAACATCATCGCTGTTACCGACCCTGTGTATCCCGTATACGTAGATACTAATGTGATGGCAGGTCACACAGGCCCAGCCAATGATAAAGGCGAATTTGAAGGTTTAGTTTATCTGCCAATTACCGCAGAAAACAACTTCACCGCAGAAATTCCCACACAAAAAGTTGATTTAATCTACCTGTGTTTCCCCAACAACCCCACAGGTGCAACCGCAACTAAAGAACACCTCAAAGCCTGGGTAGACTACGCCAAAGCTAATAACTCAATTATTTTCTTTGATGCTGCCTACGAAGCATATATAACAGATCCGACTTTACCTCATTCTATTTATGAAATTGAAGGGGCGAGAGATTGTGCCATTGAATTTCGTTCCTTCTCCAAAAATGCCGGCTTTACCGGAACTCGTTGCGCTTTAACAGTTGTACCCACAACCCTCAAAGCCAAAGCTAGCGATGGTTCTGAGGTAGAATTGTGGAAATTGTGGAACCGTCGCCAGTCTACTAAATTCAACGGCGTATCTTACATCGTACAACGCGGTGCAGAAGCAGTTTACTCCCCAGAAGGACAAGCACAAATCAAAGCCTTGATAAGTTTCTATTTAGAAAACGCCAAAATTATCCGCGAACAACTCACCACAGCAGGTATCGCCGTTTATGGTGGCGTGAATGCACCTTACGTGTGGCTAAAAACTCCCAACGGCCTTTCTAGCTGGGATTTCTTTGATAAATTACTGCATACTTGCAATGTCGTTGGTACACCTGGTTCTGGCTTTGGGGCTGCGGGTGAAGGCTATTTCCGCATTTCTGCATTCAATAGCCGTGAAAATGTCGAAGAAGCAATGAAGCGCATCACCGAAAAGTTTAAGGTGTAAATGGGCAATTCTCAGCCAGAGAAGCAATTCTCTGGCTGATAGCTGGACTAGATTTTAGACAAAAGCAAAACCACTGCTAAAATCTGAAATCGCAACTCCTTGAACAACTGCAATTAAGTCGTTGTTAAAAGATATTCCTGTTCCCAGCACATTATTAATAGAGATTACACCCAAACTTAGGGGATTAGCCTGAACCCCAGTCAGGGCAATAGTGTAGTTTCCACTTGAAAACCCAGTACCTGTAAAACTGCTGAGTGGTGAACCACTACCAACCCCAGTTGGCCCCACAATTCCAGGGCCAAAGCCTGAAGGGAAAATCAGCCCTCCTGCACTCACAGGATCATTGTCGTAGCCAGAAATAGCTAGAAAGTAAGTTCCAGGGGCGAGAGTGGTGGACTCTAGCCTAGATTGAAAACTATCAGCTTGGTCGTCGTTGGCAATTACCCCAATGCCATTTTTATCAAACAAGAATAACTGCGTATCAAAATTAGTGCCAGCACCGACTGTTGAAGCAGAAAATGTTCCACCACCACTAATTGTAATTTGGAACAGGTCAACATCGTTGCCGCCAGAAAGTGTTCCTGTGATAGAGTCTAAAGTCCCTAAACCGTTAGGAATGACTTGTGCGACAGCAAGAGACTGTCCCGCATCAGCGATTTCAGCTACACTAACACTAGCTGTCTTGGTAAATGATGATAGTTCGATAATATCCTCATTGATGTTGAAGTCAGTAATCAGGGCATAGTCACTATTACCACCATTGTCATAGTAAAGATCCGTCCCTGTACCTAGTACAAAGGTATCTGCATTCGCCCCACCAGTTAAGGTATCAATTTCGTTGAAAGATACAAATCCAGAGGCGAATGGTTCAACTCCAATTAACCTATCAATGCCATTACCACCTGAGAGTTTATCGTTGCCAGCCCCACCAATTAATGTATCTGCACCATTTCCCCCAGTGAGTGTATCATTGCCAAAACCAGTTCCACCAAATACTATGTCATTGCCGTCTCCGCCCTGGACAAGATCATTCCCACCATCACCACTGAGTTGATCGTTACCGCTCCCACCAGATATATGGTCGTTTCCAGAACCACCAAAAATGCGATCGCGTCCAGTACCGCCAGCAATGATGTCTGCACCATCTCCCCCATTAATGTTGTCATTGCCAGCATCACCATTGATCAAATCCTCTCCCGCACCCCCAAAGATGCGGTCTCCGCCATTACCTCCATAAATGATGTCATCACCATCACCCCCATTGATTAAGTCAATACCATTACCCCCACTAATTACGTCATTGCCAGCATCACCATTGATTTCGTCATTACCATTCCCACCATCAATGTTATCTACTCCATCTCCGGCAATAATCAGGTCATCTCCATTTCCACCAAAAATTTGGTCATCACCAGCTAGAGCGATGATCGTATCATCACCAGCCCGTCCAAAAATGCGATCGCTCCCAATAGTTCCAGCCAAAAAATCAGACTCATCTGTACCATAGATAGCCATGTGTTTTTTCCTTTAATTTTGCGGAATCATTTGAAAATTCACTGTTATTTAGGCCAGTTGAGGAACATCACCACTAGGCTTGAACTCTAAATTAGACTCCGATTTAGGAGGGAAAGACATCACAGCAATATTCGATGCTATAGAGCTTGAAGCCTTTTCTCAAAAACCCAAAGTTAGCTAGGCTTTGTTTAATTAAGCACAACAAAACCTAATTTTAGAGTTGGCAAACAAGCCCTAGATTATTACCAGTGTTGGATTATTTGATTAGTTGAGAATTATCTCAACTATGCTTTCTTTTAGTTGACTCTAGCCCAGCAACTAACACCATAATGATATCTTATTAGCTTTTTAAACATTCTAAAATATTTCTTAAGGTAGATGTTATGGCAAATTTGGTTAAATTCTGATTAAAACTACAGTTTTTTGGACTAGATTAGGACTTACGTAGAATGAAGGGTTTTAAAATAGTTAATAAGTTTCAGTCACCCTGAACGTAGTAGCTTATGATTTAAGAGATCCCAATGTTCACCATAGATAAACGGTCAAGTTGACTGCATCTGCGGCGCATGGCTATGGCACGTCTATGCTGTCCTTAGATGCAAATCGCTTGGATTGCCGTTTTATGTCTATTTTTGACTCTCCGCTAGAACATTTGTAAAGAAAGTTACAGTGACTTTCCTCGGGCATTATGGCAGAAGTAATTTGCCATCTCAAAGCTACTAAGTCTAAACTCCAGATACAACAGCATTGAGTCAACGCAAATCCCTTTCTGCTGCCTTTTTGAAGAGTGCTGTTTAGGATTCTTTACATAATACAACTGTCTGCTGGGTTTAAGAGTCCATTGTAGTTTGTACAATGCAGCTGTGACTTGGATTTTTTTTGTGAAAGTGGCTCCTTAAACAATATTCATGAGCATTTCGACTTCCGTGCTGAGTGATCTGCTACAGTCCATTCCTTACCTCCGGCCCCAGCTATATTTCAAAGCTTCGTTAACTGCTCTCTCCCATGCAATGGAAGATCAGGTTTTGGCTGCGACTTTAGATAAGCCCTTGGTAATTGCGAGCTTTCAGCGAGAACGATTTTATCGCCAAGAGGCTCATCGTTATCAACGTTTAGCGCAGCGTAGTAATCAAATATACGTTTTATCTGCACCAGAAACGGACTTTGCTAATAGCTCGGAATACTATGAAAAGGTAGCATTTGAACCAGATGATGCTTTAACTCAAGAGTGGCACTTGGTAGTAGTTGCAGATAACTATGCTACTTGCTTGGTGTGCCGAGAAAGCCTTGGCTCGATTACCAAAAATCAGCAAATACCAGAATTTAGTTCTGGTCTAGATATGGACACAGCGCGGAGATTTGAGGGGATTTGGACATCCGAGCGAGGAGTTAGCCTCAAAGCCGCACAATTACTTTTAGACAGGATTTTAATTTATCGACCAGACCTAGCAAACAAAGTTAAAGAAGCCCGCAAAAGGTTTGGCATTGGGGAGCAAAGAGTTTATTCGCAAATTGGCCAAGCAGAATTTGCTTGTGATATCGATACAGACCCCTTTGTGCAGCGGTTGGTGACTTATTTGCAAGCTAGTCAGTATAAACTGCATAAAGCCTATCGCTCAATTATTGGCAAAGCACGAAAAGAACGTTTAGTCAACTCTATTAGTACAGCAATTCGGCGATCGCTTGATCCCCATCAAGTATTACAAATCGCTGCCCAAGAACTCGGTCAACATTTAGAAGTCAATCGCTGTTTAATTTACCGCGCTCAAGCAACGCAAGCCTCAGCCACAATTGAACATGAATTTCTCACTCCCGGAATTTTGTCTGTATATGGGCAAACTTGGGAGTTAGATAACAATGCTTTGTTTCAAGAGGTTGTTCAACAAGGTGAAGGTGTGTGTGTGGCTGATACAGCCAATGACTTTCGGATTAATAATTCTGCGGCTCTGACTATAATTGCCAAAAAATTTAGTATTCGTTCTTGGTTGATAGAACCAGTGTTATCTCAAGGACGATTACTAGGCATTATTGAGTTACATTATTGCAGCTTACCACCTCATCAATGGCAAGCAGGGGAATTTGATTTAGTCAAAGCGATCGCCACGCAAATTGGAGCCGCCTTAATTCAAGCAGAAGCCTACGCCAACCTCGAAGAACTCAACAAACAGCTAGAAGCCCTCGACCGTACCCGTAGTAACTTGATAGCCATCACAGGACATGAACTGCGTACCCCCTTATCGACCATTCAAGTTTGCCTAGAAAGCCTCGTCAGCGAGCCGGATATGCCTTTGGAATTGCAGCAGGTAATGTTAAACACAGCCCTGGCAGATTCCGAACGGATGCGAAAACTAGTGCAGGACTTTCTCACCCTGTCTAACCTCGAAAGTGGACGCGTAGAATGGCATCCTGAATCACTCACCTTACAAGAGTGTGTAGATTTAGCACTCAGCCGGACTCGCGCCCGCCCCACAATGAACGAGCCACCGAAAATTAAAACCCAAATTGCGGAGAATCTGCCCTTAATCAAAGCCGACGGTGATTGGCTAGTGGAAGTATTAGCCAAGCTCATAGACAATGCTTGTAAATTTACGCCCTCTAGTGGTCAAATTTCTATCAAAGCCACTTACAACGGTACTCAGATGGTTGAGGTGACTGTGGCTGACACTGGACGCGGTATTGAACCAAATCGTTTGGAAGTGGTATTTGACCGCTTTTATCAAGAAGAAGGCGCACTACGACGTACCGCAGGTGGTACGGGTTTGGGTCTAGCAATTTGTCGGCAAATTGTCAATGGTTGGGGTGGAGAAATTTGGGCAGAGTCTAAAGGTAAAGACAAAGGCAGCCAATTTCATTTCACTATTCCCATTGTTCAAGGTAGCCAAGAAGAAAAGCGCTCAAAGGTTAGGAGTAAATAGTCAATTGTCAAAGGTCAATATCTTAAACTTTGTAATATGCGGAAGAGTTCTGTCTATTATACTTTTTCGGACAATTGAGATGCTTGTCAATATACCTCTTAGATAAAAGTGTATTGACAATGTAAATACGTTTTACCTATACTACCAAAGTATGGATGTGTATTTCGTACTCAATGGCCTTACCTTTGTTTGGAATGACGAAAAAGCTAGGATAAACCCGATCAACCACGATGGTGTCACTTTTCAACAAGCTACAGAAGCTTTCTTCGATCCGTTGCTGGTAGTTGTTGATGCGAGTCGTAATGATGAGCCGCGAGATGCTGTGATTGGTTTAGATAGGCGATGGAATCTCTTGTACGTTGTTTACATTGAGCGTGAAAATGACATCATTCGGATAATTTCGGCTCGGAAAGCGACACGTAAGGAGCGAGACTATTATGAAGATTGAAGCCTTAAAAAAACGACTGGACAAAAACCGTCCTATGACTGCAATTACAATTCGCATTCCCGAAGATGTGATTGAAGATTTAAAGCGTATTGCACCATTGCTTGGTTTTTCTGGGTATCAATCTCTGGTACGTGCTTATATTGGTCAAGGACTGCGGACGGATTTAGAACGCTTAGAGGGCGATACAATATCAGCTTTGATTGACAGTTTAAAGCGTCACGGTGTAAGTGATGAAGTGCTTCAGGAGGCACTTAGCGAAGTTACTCAGCGTTAACTTATGGGTGAAGTAATCCCGTTTTGTAGAGTATTTCAGTTTTTGAGATGTGTTAATCGTTTTGTGACTCAAGATTTTTAGTGAAGAGTTAAGTTGACAAATCTTTAGTCTATAGATTATGGAGTTTTGACTTTCGACTAAAAACTGTTACAGACTATGACGCGATCGCAATATGATCGTAATGGCGGTGTTACGATGCCCTAAAAACCTTGAGAGAATGCTCTATGGCAGAAACACTTTCTGGACAAACTCCACTGTTCGCCGGCAGCACTGGCGGCTTGCTCAACAAAGCAAAAGAGGAAGAAAAGTACGCTATTACTTGGACTAGCCCCAAGGCGCAAGTATTTGAACTACCTACAGGTGGCGCTGCTACCATGCACCAAGGTCAAAACTTGCTTTATTTAGCGCGGAAAGAATACGGCATCGCTTTAGGCGGTCAACTTCGCAAGTTCAAAATCACAGACTACAAAATCTACCGGATTTTAGCTAGCGGCGAAACCACCTTCATTCATCCAGCTGATGGTGTATTCCCAGAAAAAGTTAACCCAGGCCGTGAAAAAGTGCGTCACGTTGCCCGTAGGATTGGCCAAAACCCCAACCCATCACAACTCAAGTTTAGTGGTACAGCTACCTACGATGCTTAGGGACTAAAAGGGATCGAGGAAGTAGGAAGTAGGAAGTGTGAAGTATGAAGAATAAAACTTAATACTTGAGATTTTATGCTTCTGCTTCCTCAGTCCCTAATCTCTTCAATTAAATCTCTGTAGTAATCTATGATTTTTCCCGATTTCTCTGATTTCTCTGCGCTAGCTTCGCAAGGTAATTTTGTCCCGGTGTATCAAGAATGGGTAGCAGATTTAGATACACCTGTCTCTGCATGGTACAAAGTTTGTGCAGGTCAGCCTTATAGCTTTTTGCTGGAATCGGTGGAAGGCGGTGAAAAAATCGGACGCTACAGTTTTGTAGGATGCGATCCGTTGTGGGTGTTAGAAGCTAGGGACGACAAAACAACCCAAACCCACCGTGATGGTTCGCAGGTGGTGTATGAAGGCGATCCTTTTAGTGCTTTAGCCCAATGTTTAGAGCCTTATCAGCCAGTCAAATTACCGCAATTACCACCGGGAATTGGTGGCTTGTTTGGGTTTTGGGGGTATGAATTGATTCGCTGGATTGAACCGCGTGTCCCTGTCCATCCCCAGGATGAGCGCAATATCCCTGATGGGTTGTGGATGCAAATCGACCATTTATTAATTTTTGACCAGGTAAAGCGCAAAATTTGGGCGATCGCTTATGCTGATTTACGCGACCCGAATGTAGATTTACAAGCAGCTTATCAAAAAGCTTGCGCGAGTGTGACCAATCTAGTCAGCAAGTTATCTCTACCGCTATCACCGCAAAAAACTATCCTAGAATGGACTCCCCCAGGTCAAAGGACTGGACAAGCAGAGGTAGAATACACTAGCAACTTCACCCGCGCCGAATTTTGCGCCAGCGTCCAAAAAGCAAAAGACTACATTAAAGCTGGCGATATCTTTCAAGTTGTCATTTCGCAAAGACTTTCTACCGAATACACAGGCGATCCTTTTTCTCTGTACCGTTCCCTGCGTCAGATTAATCCTTCGCCTTACATGGCTTATTTCCACTTCCAAGACTGGCAAATTATTGGTTCTAGCCCCGAAGTGATGGTCAAAGCCGAACGTGACCCAGATGAGGGAATTATCGCCACAGTCCGTCCCATTGCGGGGACGCGTCCACGGGGTAAGACTACTCAAGAAGATAAAGCCTACGCTGAAGATTTACTCAAAGACCCCAAAGAAATTGCCGAACACGTCATGCTAGTGGACTTAGGACGGAATGATTTAGGGCGAGTTTGCCAAAGCGGTAGCGTCAAAGTAGATGAACTGATGGTAGTGGAACGCTACTCTCATGTGATGCACATTGTGAGTAATGTGGTAGGTAAATTAGCACCAAATAAAACTGCTTGGGATTTACTCAAAGCTTGCTTCCCCGCCGGGACAGTGAGCGGCGCACCCAAAATCCGCGCGATGGAAATTATCAACGAATTGGAACCAAGCCGACGCGGTGTTTATTCTGGGGTGTATGGGCATTACGATTTTGAAGGACAATTAAATAGTGCGATCGCTATTCGGACAATGGTAATGCGAGATAACATTGTCAGTGTGCAAGCTGGTGCAGGCTTGGTAGCTGATTCTGAACCAGAAAAAGAATACGAAGAGACCCTCAATAAAGCTAGAGGAATGTTAATAGCGATTCGCTGCTTGCGTTAAAAAAGCAACTACATATCCAAAGTCCGAGACCAAAAAACTATCACCTGTAACCTCTCAGCTATCTCTATCTTGAAAAGCTGGGTCAACAATACGCCACTCTTGAATACCCCGACGTTTGAGAATTGCTTCAGCCAGCAAAATATCATTTTCTGTGCCTTCGATAGCCACTAAGTAATTTCCTTGAAATACTTCGTCGTGATAAAGTTCAGCCGCTTCTTCAGGTAAAAACCAACCCCGCAGTGCGCCAATTAAACCACCAGCCGCAGCACTAGCACCACTTCCTAACAGCGTCGCAAAAGCCGACTCCACCGCCAACGCCGGGCCAAAACCAGGAATTAGCAAAATACCAAAACCTGCCACCAAAGTTAGTAAGCCTGCGGTTCTAGCACTGGCTAACGCCCCCATTGCTGCGCCTTCTGCTTGAGCCACTTTCATTTCTTTGGTATTATTACTATCCTTTGTTTCATTATTTTCAGGCTTTCGAGTCACTACAGAAATCTGATTTATCGGAAAGCCACTATTTTTTAACTCTTCGAGCGCCTGTAATACCATTTCACGGTTGCGAAATATGCCAATGGCGTGATGGCTTTTATCTGTAGCCATTTTGCCTCCCAGAATAGATTAATTAATCTACAAAGTTTTAGCTTTGCAAGAATTATTTCTAGTGTTAGCCACAAAGATGACTGAAAAATGACCATCCATAGGCCAATACAGTTCAGTTAAGGCAACAACTTAGACTGGTGTAGGTTGGGTGGAGGAACGGAACCCAACATTCACGCATACTTTGTTGGGTTACGCTATCGCTACACCCAACCTACTATTCTCTTAACTGAACGGTATTGATCCATAGGCAAAATTTTTGCCATTGTGAGCCTGAAACCAAACAAGACATTAAGCAAACTACTCTAGCCTCAAGTCCGCAGCCTCAGCACCTCTTCCTCTTGACTCAACGAAAATTCGACTATTCCTATCTCTCATATAACGAGGAACTATCAGTCAATTGCTGAGAAATGATTGTGAGTTTGTAACGATTTTGTTATATTTCTTTACATATAGAGATATAAAACATCTCCAGAGTTTTACATTGCTGACGGCAGACCAGACCTTTTTCCTCGTCTTCAATGTAAAAGTCCAACAAGGTGCGTAGTTGCTAAGAATGTTTTTGCTGTAAACGATTATTTGGAAGGCAGGCTGTATGGATGCTGATGAACTTCTCAGACGCTATCAGGCAGGAGAGAGAAACTTTACTTCTGTATGCCTGCACTCGGTGAACCTAAGCGAAGTGTGTTTAGCTGGCATTAATCTGAGCCGTGCCAGTTTAGTGAATGTGACCTTATCTCATTCTATGTTGCGAGGAGCTAACTTAATTGAGGCTAATTTAGCTGCGTCTTACCTGTGGCGAACTAACTTTAGTGGCGCAAATTTAATTTGGGCTAACTTAAAAGCGGCTAATTTAATTCGAGCCAACCTCAGCGAGGTAGATTTACACAAAGCTTCTCTACAAAAAGCTGACCTCCGTTTAGCCCAACTGCAAAACGCTGACCTCAGTGGTGCTGATTTGAGCGGTGCAGACTTAAGCTACGCTAACCTCAGTGGTGCTAATTTAGTCGGTGCAAATCTGAATAGTGCTAACTTAACTGGCGCAAATTTGAGTCAGGCTGATTTGAGTTATGCCAGTTTGAGCAAAACTATTTTGTTCAAGGCTGACTTGAGTGATGTTGATTTGTCACAAGTAAATCTGACAAAAGTTGATTTGTATGACTGTTTGCTCAGTAATAGTCATGAATTATTTATACCTATACAAGAAGAAAAGGAGCTAGAAACTCAGGTATAATGCCGTTTTATTGTGATTTTCAAATTAAGAAATTGTCACATTAAAGCTTTTATCGCATCCACTAAAACTTGATTTTGCTCATCTGTACCAACTGTGATGCGGAGTTTATCTAAAAGTCCAGGGTGGGGGAAGTAGCGAATGAGGATTTGTTGTTCTTTGAGTTGTTGGTAGATAAATTCGGCGTTTTTTTGGGGTGGTTGGACTAGTAAAAAGTTGGTGTGTGAGTCCCAAACTTGGAAATTTAATTGTTTTAAATTATGGGCTAGTTGAGTGCGTGAGGCTGTAATTTTGGCTATGCAGGCATTTTTATAAGCTTGGTCTTTGATGGCTGCTGTGGCCACTGCACAGGCGATCGCATCAATGTTATAACTATCCTTGACCTTAAATAATCCTTGTAACAGCTTGGGACTAGCTACACCAAAACCCAAGCGCAAACCTGCTAAGGAGTAACCTTTTGATAAGGTGCGGATAATCATCACATTTTCATATTCTTTGACCAAAGTTAAGGCATCCCCTTCGGCGAAATCTACATAGGCTTCATCAATAACTAAAACCCCAGATAACTGACGGGCGAGTTTTTCTAAGTCTTCAAGGGGTACAACATGACCAGAAGGACTGTTAGGTGATGCAATGAATGTGACAGCACCATTAGCAGCAATTAATTCAGCGACAGGTAATTTATAGTCTTCACTGTAAGGAATTTCGACAATATCAGCTGCCTGCATTTCTGTAAGTGTACGGTACAAAACATAGGTGGGTGTAGGATAAACTACCTTGCGTCCTGGTTCAGTACAGGCGCGCATGACCACATTTAAAATTTCGTCACTACCATTACCAACAATCATCCAATCACTTGGCACGCCTAACACTTGGCTGGCTGCTTGGCGGAACTCTCCCCCAAAGGGTTCAGGGTAACGTCGCAACCACTCACCATCAATGTTTTGTAGTGCGGCTAAAGCTGCTGGTGAGGGAGGGTAAGCATTCTCATTACTGTTGAGTTTAATAACTTGAGTACCACGTTTTGGCTGCTCACCTGGAATGTAGCTAGCCATTGCATCAACATTAGCTCGGAAAAAATTGGTCATACCTTCACACCGACAGCAAAAAACGCGCGAAGGAGTATTTTAGCTTGTGAATGAGTATCAGAGCTAGATGAATGAGGCTCCACTGTTCTTCCCAAAGAATTTGCCCAAGCTATCAATGTACGTGCTCCCAGGTATTGTCACTAGTAATAGGGGCGTTGCATAAATGCGGGATGCTCCCAGCATTTTTAGCAAGGTTAACTATCGATGTTTCGCGCAAAGGCGCAAAGGCGCGAAACAAAAAACATCCCTCTAATCAGCAACGCCGTAATAGGCAGTTACCAACACCAATCACTGACACAACATCTCTCCCCAGAATAGACTGCAAATACCTGGTTAATAAAAAGTAATAATTTATTTAAGCTGAAATACTATCGTAATTTTACTGAGACTGCTATATTCATTTAAAAGCTGTTCTGCAATTTTTAAGTACGGGTGCAATTTGTTTAAACTCAACGAGTATAAACACTCTAAGGTGATTAGTTGGGTTTTGATCAACCATTAAAACTAAACGTTCGTGTAAGTAGCGATTAACTAAAACATCGCTTCAAAGTTTAAGCAATCTTCGTTGCAAACATAAACCCGATTTTATTAAATCAATAGAAAACCATAGGTAAAGCACAAGCTACACCTAGGTATTGATATTTGTCAAAACAAGACATCAGCTAATCAATATTGAGGAAAGCAAGAGAATTGCTATCAATCTGATTAGTATTTCTTGCTCGATATAGCAATTTTCAGCCATGTATGAAAGAAACCTATAGTTATGAAGTTTTTAGAAGTCAAAAATTGTTGATAAAGGAGATTAACATCAAATCTAAATTTATTGTCAGAGCCTCAATTATATCTTTTATTGGAGCTTCATTAGTTGCCTGCGGTGCTTCCCTAAAAGAATATAAAAAGTTTGCCAATGCTGGACAAGAATATGCATCTGCATTAGATACTTTATTGGTCGCATCAGGAAAATATGCTGTTGATGCAAATTCTGAAAAGTTGCTGCGTAATCGTTTAGAAGATACGGCAAAAGAAACTGAACAGGAGAATCGGCAAAATTACAATGAAACTACTAAACAAGATCAGCAATGGCTGATGTTAATTGGACGAATGCGTCAACATACTGATTTACTCAAACGTTATTTTATTGCTTTAGAAGATTTAGCAACATCGGATGCTCCAGCACAAGCGCAACAAGTTACAGAGGATATTTTCACTCAATTAAATGATGTCAGCATAAGTATTCAAGCTATTCCTCTTGTTTCTGAGACAGTTGGCTCTGCTTTATCGGAAATTCCTCAGATGATATTAAGTAACAAAATCAAAGGTACGTTAAGAAAAGAATTAAATATGAGAAAAGAAACGATATATAAGGAGCTTGCTATTCAAGAATTTGTGCTTGAACTTCTTACTATTCAACTACAAACTAATTTAAAAACTATTCAAATGAATCAAGAATATCGTTTGCTGTTGAAACCTTATACGGCTGGCGAGCCAATTAGTAACCCTGACGAATGGATAAAAAATCGGCAAGATATTTTGACAATGACACTTTCGATAGAGGCTTTGAATAATGCTAGTGAATCAGCCAAAGATTTCAAAGAGGCTTTTCAGTTACTCCTAGAAGATAAGTTTACTATTTCCCGAGCTAACGAACTTTTATCTAATATAAACTCTTTACTCAAAGTAGCTGAAGAAATCAAAAATAACTAATAAAATAAAGGCGGACTGAATTATGTCAGAGACAGTTTCTAATATCGATATCAAGAAACAATTAGATTTTCTTAAAAAAATTAGTAGCCTAGAGGAGAAATTATATCAAAGTGGTATTGAAGATGAATTTACTAATCCAGAGCAAAAAAAAGAATTTATAAAGCATCGTCAAAAATGGACGATTTTTGTGAATAAAGTCAAGAATAATATTGGTGCTGTTCTTGTCAACAAACTGGAGCAAAATGAGCAAGGATTTGAAGATGGTATTAAAACAATAAATCAAGAAATTCAAGCAATCAATGATACTGTAGGTTTCTTAGGAATTTTGAGTCGGACGATTGATATTGTGGAGAACATTGTTCGTTTGGTAATCTGATATCCTTTACGTAACTGGCACAAATAGCGGGTAGAGATGTCCTCTACCCTGCAAAAATTTCAATCAGATCAGGCTACACCCCAACTGCTTGAGCCGATTTCGACAACATTGATGGGTCTATCGCAATTCCCAAGCCTTCAGCCACACGCCGACCATAATTGATGTCTGCACGGAAGAAATGGCAGAGTTGGCGCATTTGCAGATCCTGTCTTGCTTGACTCAAGCTACCAACAATATTTTGAATTAGGCGTTCTTGTTGGTCTGGTGTCATCAGCCGATAAAGTTCTCCGGCTTGGGTGTAATCATCGTTACCTGCACGATGGTCGTAGCGATCGACTTTGACGTTGCCTAAATCCAAAGCTGGCTCGGCATAAGTGCAATTTTGCTTTGCTGCATCCTCGTAACTATTCGGTTCATAGTTGGGGGAATTGCCGCCGTTGTTACCTAATGCCATCGCACCATCACGTTGATAGTGCATCACGGGACACTTCGGTTGATTCACGGGTAGTTGTTGATAGTTTGCACCGATGCGATAGCGGTGAGCATCGGGATATGACATAATCCGCGCTTGCAATACCTTATCAGGTGAGAAGCTAATCCCCGGAACGACGTTAGAAGGAGAAAAAGCAGACTGCTCAACTTCCGCAAAGTAGTTTTGGGGATTGCGGTTGAGTTCGAGAGTACCCACATCAATTAAAGGATATTCTGAATGCTTCCACACTTTGGTTAAGTCAAAGGGGTTATCCTGATGGTGTGCGGCTTGTTCTTCTGTCATCACCTGAATGCAGACTCGCCATTTAGGATAGTCGCCGCGCTCAATAGAGTCAAATAAGTCACGGGTTGCATGGTCTGGGTCTGCTCCCTTGACACGAGTTGCTTCTTCGGCGGTGAAGTTTGCAATTCCTTGAATGGTTTTGAAATGGAACTTACACCAAACCCGTTGTCCTTGGGCGTTGATTAAGCTGAATGTATGGCTACCATAACCGTTCATGTGGCGGTAGGATTTGGGAGTACCGCGATCGCTAAATAATATTGTCACTTGATGCAGAGATTCTGGACTAAGCGACCAAAAATCCCACATTGCATTAGCATCTTTGTAATTAGTTTGCGGATTGCGCTTTTGTGTATGAATAAAATCAGGAAATTTCAAAGGATCGCGGATAAAGAAGACTGGGGTATTATTACCTGCTAAATCCCAATTACCTTCTTCTGTATAAAACTTAACTGCAAAACCTCGCGGATCGCGTTCTGCATCGGCTGAACCTTTTTCGCCACCTACTGTCGAAAATCTTAGCAGCACAGGGGTTTGCTTACCGATTTCTGCAAAAACTTTGGCTTTACTATACTGAGTAATATCATGTGTAACAGTGAACGTACCAAATGCTGCTGCGCCTTTTGCATGGACAACACGTTCAGGAATTCTTTCGCGGTTGAAGTGAGCCAGCTTTTCCATCAAGTGGAAATCTTGCATCAGGATAGGGCCACGCTCACCTGCTGTTAGAGAGTTTTGGTTATCTGCAACAGGAATACCATCAGCGGTTGTCAATGTTTTGGGATCTGCCATAGTAAATGATTCTCCAGTAATTTACTTAGAGGTGAAGATAGCGGACTTATTCATAGTCGTTATGAGTTTGTTTATTTATCGTAGTCGTAACGACTATGAGATAACCAGCATCAAACAGAAATCGCAACAAACTGTAATATTTGATCTATCGCTGAACAGGAACCAGGGTTAGTATCAGGTTGAAAACTAGATTCCGCAAAAAATCTCTGAAAGTTTTAAGAAATCGCAGCTGGTGATAAATGTACTTATGTCTAAAGGTATATAGGAATCTGGTTTGATTTCTGGGTCTAGTTGTGTAGTTAGGGAGTAGGGTTAGGGGAATAGGAAAGAAGATTTATCTGGGTGTACTGATTTTTTCTTAAATCAAATATGAGTCCCAGAGAAGAAAAGGATTTTCCACAGTGTGCTTATTTCCTGTTCCCCGTTAATCTGACATAGCACCTTCACTCTAGTAAGGTAAATCTTGATAGTCTTCTTCCCAGTCATCATCATCGCAAGGCATAAAGCCTAGACAGACTGGGTGATATCTCAAGACAAATTGACCACTTGAGGCGATAAACACAATAGGGTGTGCTTTCTTGCCAATAGGTAGCAAGCAACGAGAACACAAGCAACCACTGTCACCAGGCTCACGATATTTAGTAAAAGTAACGTCTGTGGGCAGTGGTCTAAGTTGGGGTGGTAACTGGTTACTCATGACTCAACACTTTAACTAATTCACGGAACAACAGCCGCGCACCAATCGCGGCAATTTTCATTCTTACCAACCTGACCGGGCGGCCTGCTTCTTTCTCTGCAAGCAGTTTCTCACCCAAAAATTCACCAATGTCATTTTTGAGGCGCGATCGCTTGGGTTCGAGTCGGGTGTAAACCCACTGCCACAGAGACAGCCGGCACAGGTCAGACCCGCCAACAACTTTGGTTTTGCGCTTATCGCCGGATGCCTCTAGGCTGGGAGCCACACCTAAAGCCTTCTGAAATCGCCTCAGTGATAAGTGTCGTTTGGTGGGTTTTTTGGAGTTTCGCCCCTGGCGGATGCGAACTTCGGGTTTACCATCTTCACCGAGGAACCCTGAAAGCGGGTAAATCTGAGAGATAAGAACTGCTTTTAGGCGATCGCCAAACCCGAACCTGTGGAAAACTTCAACATAAGGCTGAAACCTTTCATCAGTCAGTAGTTGAGCCAATTCTCTCTCAATGATGATTTCTTCGCGTTGCAAGTCACACAATCGTTTGGCATGAAAGCGAACTGTGCTTGTAATCCCAAGCCCAGCAGTAGTTTGATAAAGATTTTCATAGCGTTTGGCTTTGCGTTCTTGTGCAAGCCAACCCCAAAGTAAAGGCACTTCATCCCCATCAAGCCGCCGCCTTGACTTAATGTGTGCAGTTTCGGGGAACTGCCACGCCAAATCTTGACGCAATCTATTAATGATGGGACTTTGGACGCGGTTAAGGTGTGCAAGTCTCAGCACCAATTCTCGAATCCTGACAATTTCATGATCACGAATTTGTACAAATCGCTTAAGGTCGTTGCAATAGTCAAAGTAATAGCAAGCTAAGGCTAACGCGTCTGCATCGTCGTCTTTGTCGGGTAAGGCTAGATGATGCGCTCGGTAGTTTTTTAACTCCCTGTGACCTACTAAGCGCACCTCAACACCTGCGCGTGCAAGGTGAGTACCCCAAAGCTTACTATAGTTAGTCCCTGTTGGCTCCATAATCGCAATGTCCGGGTTTAGTTCCAAAAGCTGTTTGATTCCCGCGCTGTTGGCACTGAACTTAAAGAACGGACAATCATAATAAAATTGACGTGGCACATCAGGCTTAACCGTCAACAGGCAAGCCGAAACTGAGGACTTGCTAACATCAAGTCCTAAAACTCTAATCATTTTGTTTTCTCCTGGGTGGTGTTTGTTGTCCCGTGGTCAATGCCTATGAATCACCCGTAAGCCAGAAAGCTTGTTTCACTCTCAAGGCAATGCCAGCAGCTGCAACTGCTGGCGACACAGGGAGGGAAGACGACACAAGGACAGTAACCGAGCTTACGAAGACTAAAAAGCCATAAGCTTGTTTCAGACTAAAAGCCCTAAGTTACTGCTGGGTGTGCTGTGCGGTTGATTTGGACTCATACCGCGACGTGGCGGCGGGCCACGTTTCGCCGGGTGAGTCAGCCCGGCTCATCAGGCTAGTAATCACCCTCCTCAACAAAATATGTAGTTAAATCGTTCTCAATTACTGCTTCTAGTTGTTCCAAGGCTGGCTCAAGAATTCCTTTGAGTTTTTTATCTGTAGAATCATTGGCCATTTCCTCAGCAGCTATCAGTTTTATTCCTGACTCAATTTTGTTTTTGATGTTATGTAATGCTTGCCAGATTTCGTAATAATCCCAAGCTGGATCAGGTGCGATGTCTACATCAAATTCTGGGTGAAAACCTCTTTCTATAATTTCTCTAACATCACCAGTAAAGTAATCAACTATTGGCTGAATTGATTCTCTTACTACGTCTCTACTTTCACCATTATTATTTGGATGTCTAAAGGCTAATTGAAGTTGAGCAATGATAAAAAAAGCAGCTTGTTCAGAAATGTTGATAGGAATGTTGTTGAGGTTACTAAGCTGACTTATAGCAGCTTTATACCAGTTAAATTCTTCTTCATTGAATGATGAATTATCGGTCATAAATCTACTCCCGTTCACGAAAATATCTATTAAATTCACTGCTGATCACTTGGTCGATGCTGGCAATAACTATTTGCGGTTGAGATTCCAGCCTCAGAGATGCAGTAATGCGACGATTGCGTAATGCTTGCTGAATTTCTGGACTTGCTAAAGCTATTTCTGCATCTGCATAATCTTCAGCCAGATAAGGAAATACAATCTCTTGAACTTCAGCCGATGCAGTTCTAATAATGTCCATCATCTGTTTTTTGCATTGCTCAACTGGATCGGGGATATAAAATTCAACCCGAACACCTTTTTGGGTAAGCATTCGCTGAACATCTGCGGCTCTTGAGGCTTTCTCGAATACAGCTAAATTCGCCTGATCAGCCACGGGAATTCGAGCGACTAAACCGCGTTCAGTCACTCGAATTGCATCTTTTATAATTTCCTTCCCTCGGTCAATCGCTCCCATAAAATTATGTGATATTTTTTACTTTGTTATTGATTCGTCATTGGGCGATCGCACCACACCAAGCGATCGCTTTTTACCATCCGTTAGCTTCACCCTCCTCTAGAATTTCAGCTAGTCGTTGCTTGCCCTTTGCCCATTGCCCGCCGCCAAGTCGCAACACATTTTCTATGACGTAAGTTTCACCCCTGGCTTCAAGCAGTGACTTCACAGCTAAATACAATGATTTTTTCTGTGAAGTTGAAGCTGAAGTTTCATCTTCACGTTCTGCGCTTTCCTCTCTGTATAAGTGGTCTAGGCTTTTAACTAACTCGTCTTTGACTTCAGGCGGGTAAGTCCCATAAATTTCATAGAGTGCTTGTTCTTGTTGGCTGGTGTGCAGTGCAATTTCTACATCCTCAAGTTCTTGATTCATAACGCCCAGCGCAATACGCCGGACATCCTGAACCATTAACCGTCTAGACTCTTGAACAAGTTGCACTGATGCAACAAGGGCGAAACTGTAGCAGATACCTTTGGCAATTTTGGGGAGTGGAGAAAGTGCCGATAGCCAAAAAGCAAATGTCCCAGCCAGCAAGCAGTTCACCTTTAACCACCTATCAGCCATGTCATCACCCCACCAAGCAGAATAGAAAACGCGATCGCAATTAGCAAGGCGTAGTAATCGGGTTCGGAAAGTTTGAGGAATTGCCGGGCTGCATCGTCAGTTAGCAAGCCAAGTGCTAGTGCTGATGTACTAACAATGTAGACAACCCACATCACACGGAACAAAGCCGGGTGTATCGCCCCTAGCCAAGCCACAAAGCTAGAAGCGATACAACCTGTTAGGAACCAAGCCCCCAGGTGTATCGCTTTGGCCATTACTTGACTGCCTTAACTTTGGCTATCAGTTCATCAATGCGTTTTTGGGCATTGTTCTCAGCCCGGTCAAGTCCGTTACCCAACCGCGCATATTCAGGACGCAAGGCGTGAAGATGTCGAGCCGTTGCAGCGTCAGCCCGTTTTTTGGTCAATTCCGAATCAGCTACACCTCTTATATAGTTGCGGTGCTGTTTGTGAACTGCTGCGTCAGCTGCCTCAATTTTCTTGAGTGATTTATAAGCTCGTTTTGTCTGTCTCGCCCCCTGAGTTTTTTCGGTTGCAACTTGTTTGAGTGCATCAGCCTCAGCTTTGTTGAAGTAGCGTGGTGTATGATTGACGGGTGCTGTTCTCACTGTTTCCCAGCTTCCCGCGTTCAATGGGTTGATGACTGTTGGATCTGTTGGGGATAGCACCCGATTTTTATCTATGGCATGGCCCCCGGTTGATAGTGATGATTGGTTGGTATTGTTCGATTTTCCAACTTTGGTAATTCGTGCCAAGACTCCCATGTTGTTTACTCCTATCTACAAACTTGGTCTTTGACTTTTTCTAGTTGCTGGCTTTGGGCCTGCATTTCGCGTAACTTCACCTGATCAACACTTTGGTAAGTTGCGATCGCTCCGAGGCTCAAACCGCCAATTAATGCAGCTGCAACAAACATCATGTAAGGTGCTGCGCTGCCTGTTGCGGGTGGTGTGGTGTCTACTTCTGGGTAAAATTCACCCGTGAACGGTACAACTTTACCCGCCGGCTGTTGCTTACTCTGTTTCATCGTCATTGCGCCCCAACAACATCGGCTGATAAACGGGTAGCAGTAGATGATTTGTTCCGGCGTTGAGTGCAGCGCGTACCGAATTTGCAACGATAACGCGCTCCTCTGGTGTCGGCTGTTCCCTCATCAGCTTGATTCGCCGCAACACTCGACCGGGTAATTGTCGCCAATATTCCAGCGCAAGTGCTTGTGCATCTGTCTCTAACAGCGATTCGAGAAAATCAACTGCATCATCATCTGCATCGGATTCTGCATCATTGCCCGTTGCATTTTTTGGTGCAGTTCGGCGCGATCGCAACATTTCAATCCCGGCTTCTGTCCACAATTTTTGGCCGTGTTCATCCACCACAACATGAACATCAATTTGAAACACTTCAGGGTGTCGGCGTAACCAACTGCGAATAGTGCTTTCTTTGATGCCCGTGATTTCGGCAGCTTCAGGAGTTGTGTACAGTTGGGACATAAGCCGGACTCCAGCGAATATGGTGTATCAAGGCTTCTAGCAATCCTTCTTGGTCACTAACTGGTAGCTGGCAACAAGCGTTAGTTGCAACTGTGAAAATCTCATTGTTAACGCCACCGTATGCCGATGCAGTGCAACACAGATGAGATGCAACAGCACAAATTAAGTACAGTTTCTCGTGCTTATTCATGCGCTCAAACCTAGACCCGTACTGCTCTTGCAACTTTTCCAGGTAAGAATTATCGCCTGGTGTGTAACTTGTCCAATAACTAATGGGCTGATTCATGTACAATCCTCATAAGTTCAATACAACGTAAATGCTGGCACTACTCCCGCCAGCATTTTTAATGCCAAAATTCCATAGCGGGTCTTTGAATCGCTCAATGCTACAGGCCGCTAGCTCTGTCTGGTTTTGGAATTGTAAGTTTTGGTGTAAGTTTTGGCGTAAGTTTTTGAGTCAGGTTGTTTCCACGCAAGGTCTAGGCGTGGGTTATGCGCTCCGGTAGATGCAACACGAGGTCTAGGTGTTGGGGAGCAAATGCGTTGTGCAAGGTTTTGTCTTTGCTAAACTAATGCTAGTATAATGCAAAGACAAAACCTGTCAATGGTTTTGTATATACAAAAAAAGTTTTGCAAAGATAAAATGGGGCTATCGTTAAGTGACTTACAAGAATGGCAAGACCCAAAAAACTAGCAGACGACGCGAAGACAGTCAACGTAAGGATGAGTCCAGAGGACTGGTCAAGTATGGAGGTCATAGCTCAATCGATGGGCATGACCAGATCGGACTTGCTGCGCCACATTGCCCAGGGCAAGATTTCCCTGGGCAAACCAGTAAACAACCAGGAGAAAATGCTCCTGGGAAAATCTTAGAGCGTCTCGAATTTATCGAGAACGCTCATCTCCAATATGTTGATGACCATGAACGGCATTTACAAACTCGCCTAACACAGAGTAGAGAACAAAAGGAAGTTTTTAAAAAAGCAGTTCTAGAACTGAAGCAAGAAATATACGATTTAGTATCTACTGATAAAACCGAACATACTTAAAACCGTCTGCCCTAGGGGTAAAGGCGGTTTTTTCATGCGATCGCACCTGTTGGTGCTGTTTTGTGCGATCGCAACTTATACCAAGCAATTTCTACACCTCAAAAAACGTAAATAGCCACCTGTAATTATTTGGCTGGGTGGCTAAATTACTATTCCAATTATTAGTATTATGTCAGCAAATAGCTTAGAAATCAACAATTCTCACACTAAAGAAAGAGTTATTTCGATTGACTCTCACAGAAAAAACAAAGCATCGACTAAATACAATAAACCACACTGCATTATCCCAGTTGAAGATTTGCAGTGGATAGTTAATCAAGCTAAAAACATTCAAATTCTCTGGAATGAGTGTTGGGCTTCTGACCAGTATGGTAGTAGATGGATAAAGCTAACAACCTCATTAGGTGACAAGGCATTTAGGTTAGCAAGACAAGTTTTATACAAAGCTGGTTTATTTCAATTCAAACGAGAAACCTGTATAGATGACAGCAGAAAAACAGCAGCATGGTTAGTCATCAACTTGCATGGTGCTAGGCGGATAAAAGAATTTTGGTTATCTGAAGATGACCAAAAAGACGGTCAAAAAATGCCGGATATTTCTGACCAAACGACGGTCAGTAATAGCCTAAATAACGTTCAACCGTTACCGAATAACAGTCTAAAAAATCCGAATGACGGTCAAAAAATGCCGTCGATTATCTCTGAAACTATAGAAAAATCAAGCATTCCAGAAAGTCTCAGGAACACTTCAGAAACTTCTCAGGAACTTCTCATAGAAGTTTCTGAGAAGAAAGAAGAACGCCCGATTTACGAACTCTTAGACAGAGTTCGTAAACGTGCTGGTAGGAAAGGTGAAAAGGTAGCCCAAAAAGTAGGTGAAGTTTTAGAACGTTGTGCCAAACGAATTAGAGGTGAGTCATTCACCCAGGATGATTACTACAAAGAATTATTTTTAAGTCGTTACAACTGGAGGATTGATGAACAGCGATTAAATTCATTGCTCGAATTAAACCAACAATGCCAAACAGCATTTATCAACAGATTCAAACAAATTTATGAGGCTGATGGTATGAGTGCGCCTAGAACTTTTGATAAAGCAATTAATTTTGTAACTAATAACAGTACCCGAATAACTGAGGGAATAAGTAGGCAAGCTGAATATTTCAAACAAGTTTGGGAACGACGCGAACAACTATTTGGGAATACTGCCTTACAGGTATAAAAAAACCTGCCAATTATGGCAGGCATCTACTAAAGCAAATTAATTATGACTGAACAATTAGAACTGTTTACGATTACCCCAACACCGAAAATTAAATCGGTTCAAGACCCGTATTGGGATGAAATTGTCAAAGAATCTGCGCCCCAACACGAAGACGACAGATGGAACCCGGCAGATTTTGGGGAAGTGCCTTTCAAGGATGAAGACGGCCAGCTAACAATTTTCTACGCCGATGATCATGAACCACCAGACCCAGATGATTATCCAAATCATGAGGCTTATTACAAAGCATGGGATGAATGGGAATTACGTGTTGGGGCGCAAGTTTCACACGCTACAACACAGACACCAGTAAAATCGCGTGTTGGGGCGCAAGTAACTAGTGATACTAAAAAATCTGCGCCCCAACACGATACGCACTGGGTAGAACGCTATTGGGTGGAACGGGCTGAAAATAAGTATTGGTATTATCGGTACTGCTGGATGGAAGGACGGAAGAAACAGCGCATTTACCTTGGTAGTGTGCATTCTCCAAAGGCCAGAGACAAGAAATACTCTGTTGAGAACGCGATCGCAGATGGACTAACACCGCAGGAAATTAAGCAGATGTTGAGGGGTGACAATGGCTGAAAATTACTTTGTTCTGAAGTTGAGTAAAGACGAAAAAACGGTAGAGTTGACCGTTCATACTACATCAAGAGAACGGGCAATCATACTTTATGAAGGACTTGAGAAAGTTATTACTCAACTTACACAGGCTGAGTTGATGCAACAAGACTTGCCAGAGAAGACATAAAAATTGCGATCGCGCAGCATCAGGAATTGCGATCGCACAACAATGAGGTCAAAGCAATTGTAGTCACGGAAGCATGGAATTAGGGTAGATTTCCTCAACATCATCCCAAGCCTGATCAGCTAATTTCTCAAGAGCTTTGGCTAAATCATAAGGGTGGGCATACTCGCCAGCTTGTAGCTTGTAGTAAAAAATTCTGATTCTTAATAATGTTTTGGCGTTACTCATAAAGCGTTGATGGCTCCTTTGATTCTGTCGGCTGAAATTTCTACATAGCGTTCCAGCGATTTAAAATCCTGGTGGCCAGTAATTTGTTTGATTGTGTAAAGGTCGGTTCCGTTACGGTGCAGCTTAGTAATAAAGCTCCGGCGGGTGGAGTGAGTCGATATGCCTTTGGCTACTAACCCAGCCCGTTCTACAGCTGTTCTGAGAATTTTGTCAGCCCAACGAATACTGATTGGCTCATCACCTTCGCGGCTGGGGAATAACCAAAGCGAATTATTATCAGGTTTGTAAGATGCCAAAGACTCTGACAAGACAGTATGTATAGGGACTTGGCGAGTTTTTCGCTTACCGTCTGGTGTGGCTTTGCGGGTTATTGCCCGAAAGTTTATATAATCTCGTGGTGTACCATCCGCGTTATAAACATCGGCAATTGTTAATTTGACCAAAGCCCCCCAGCGTTCCCCCGTGTACCATGCCAAATCGAGAAGTAATTTATATTTGGCAGATTTAATATTTTTCCGAATTTTTGAATAATCAGCATCGCTCAAAACGGCTGATTGTCCGTTACGATTATTTTTCAACCTAATATCCTTCTATAAATCTTGTTCCGCTTTTACCTTTGTCACTGGTGAAAACGGAACATTTTTGTATTTGGCTAACAGTCGAATATCGGTTAATCTTAGTCAGTGCAAGCATTTCACGTCCTCAGAAATTGCACCGGATTTACATAAAACTGGAAGATTTACGCCTAATTAATAAACGCTTACAACGGATTTAATCACTTCAAAAAATCCGAAATATGGCGGAACCAACCTTACAACAAATTTTTGGTGCTAATGCAATCCAAGACGCAAATACATTGACAATTTCAAAAGCTGACTTAGTAGCAGTAGGGTTGACCACTGGTGCAAGTATTAGTGGTGAAAAATTGTTAGCAGCGATTATCAAACTTGCTGCTGTTTACCTTACCTCTGATAACCGAGACAGCAACATTGATCAGTCAATCATGGTTGATGCTGAAAATACGCCCAGCTTCACCACAAGAACATCTGGAACAACCACTACTACCTATATTCGGGACACTATCACAGTTGAGCTAGACAAGCTGTACTCATCAACTGGCATCGACCCGGACGACTACTAAATATGGAGAATTTAACCCTACAACAATTATTTGGGGTTAATGCTTCACAAGATAATCAGACTCTCACTATTAGAAAGTCTGATTTACCTTTATTAACTCCCAGCAATAGCAACACAGCCGAATCGCTATTAACTGCGATTTTGATAAAAGCCTTAAGCAACTTTCAGGGCTTTATTGAAGATGAAAACGGTAATGCAATCACAAATGAAATTGATAATCCAATTGAATTCAATAATCAGAATTACTATTCTCTAAATCTGTTTAGGTGGAGAGATAACCTAATTAATCGAGCAAATTTATTATTCGTAAGGCACACGATTGTAATAGAGGTATTCAGCCCAAATGAAGATTAACGAATTACCAGAGATAACAGCAATAAACCCAGATGATTACTTGATTGTTTATGATGTAGCAAACAATATTACAGGAAAAATCAAAGCAAGCAACTTAAATTTAAACTCAACAAATAATAGTGGAGGAAATAACAATATTGAAACTGAAGAAACAACTAATCTATGGTTGCCATCAAACACAGGTATTCAGTTATGGTTAGACGCAAATAATTTAAGCAGTCTATCAAAAGACGGTAATGATTATGTCTCCCAGTGGAACGATATAAGCGGGAATGGAAATAACTTTACCCAGTCTAATCAAAGTAAAAAACCAAAGCTAACAAATTATTCGGATACCATCACCAAAAAAGCACTTACCTTTGATGGAATAGACGATTACATCAAAAGCGGTTACTACAATTACGGCACAAATATAACTATGTATTTTGTTGCTAAATACGCAGATAGCAACAGATGGGGTTTATTTGATGGCACACCAAACACCGCAGGCTCACTGCGAAACTATCTCTATATCAGCAATCCAATAGCAGATAGTTTCGAGATACAAGGGAATAACCCGTCATTAAGTATTGGCTCAACGGCTGGCGAATGGTCTATTTTTGAATTTGCCTTCAGTCTTACACCTGGAAGAAAAATAGAAAAACGTGTAAACGGTGGTAATTATAATTTTGCGACTAGCACAAACACTGACAATGGTGTTTGTAATGAAGTCACGATTGGGGCGATTAACTATAACAACGCATTACTCAATGGAAGTATTGCAGAGATAATTTTCCTTTATTCTCCGGTGTCAGAAACAATTAGACAGAAGATAGAAGGCTACCTAGCCAATAAGTGGAGATTAAAAAGTAAATTACCCGTAGGACATCCATATAAAACAACCGCACCAACAATATAAAAATTATGGCTTGTGAAAATAAATCAAAAGCTATTGTTATATGGCAATGGCAGGGTGAACAAGAAAAAAACTTTGAAACTAAACAAACGCCAGTAGATGTTACGCTTACGCCAATTACTAATAGTGACAATCCGTATTGGAATGTCAAAAATCAGGCTGGAGAAACAATATTCACATTTCAATCTCATTCTTATAATTTGTTTGCTAATACCACCTATGAGAGACAACCAAAAGCAGGTGACTATTTGATAGAACTGGTGAACGCCAGCAATCAAATTACTAGTCAATTTGTTTATGATTTCCCGGTTAGTATTTCTCTTGCAAATATCACTGGATGCAAAATTGAAATAAAAAACGGTAATACGTTGTTATTTAGTGAGCAACGGAATAATAAGCCATGTCCTGTTTATAAAATTAGATGCGAAAATGACTGTGCTAGTGATGAGATAAAGTGTGAATGCAATCATTACCCTGGTTACTGTTGCGTTCCATGCAATCATGTTAAATCAAAAATTGCCCAAGCTACTGCAACATTAAAGCAGGTGAAGGCATGAGTAAGAGTGATTGCTGTGAAGGATTAAAAGAGCAATTAGTAGCTTTAAACACTGAAGTTGTTAGGGTTAAAAGTGAATTTCAAAAGGTTAATAATCAACTGGGTAGCATTAATCGTAGAGTCAAAGTTTTAGAAGACAAAATTAATCAAGCCAAATTAGGAACAGGCGACAATACTAATCTAATCAGCATACTCAAGAGATTATCAAAAGCCGAAAATGACATTCTTGATTTAGGTGGAATAACCAAAGAGTTGATTGACGATATAAAAAATATTTTGGATTCAGTTGATGAGCATAATAAAAATGCTGGTGAATCTCAAAATGTCTTGTCTAATATTCTGAATTTTTTTATTAATGACTAATAAGCATGACAATATCTCAACAGATATCACCTTCATCTTTGAGAGCATACAAGCTTTCAAAGTATGTTAACGGGCAACCAGGAAAGCTTTTGTTAGAAGCTAAAAAGGCTAGGCGTGTTACTTCTCAGTTTATGAGTCGCAAAGGTGCAAGAGAAGCGGCAAAGCAAGCTAAAGCCCTAAAAAGTAGTGTTAAAGAAAGCGGTAAATTATGGGATAAATTACTATCTAAAATTCCTGGTCGAAATAAAGAAGTTAAAGCAGCAAAGGCAGGTGGAGGATTAGCAAGTTTAGCTGTGTTAGCTGGGTTAACACTGGTTATTGCAGCTAAAACTATTACTGACATTCAGATACAGAATATTGGAATTGATAACGAGCTTAAAAATAATTCAGAATTCCAAAAAGCTTTTGATAGATATCAGCGCAATGTTTTAGATATCAGAGCATTGAATAAAAAAATCGATGCTCAGAACAAAATATTACAACGCAACAATAAAGATTTAGATAATATTTCTAAAAACTTTTTTAATGTAAAAACACAAGCGGAACAAGCAGCTAAAAAGGGAAATGACGCTCTGTATGAGGTCAGACAAGGTAGAAAGATTGTAGAAGAGAAGATAGCCCAGCAAGCCTCTGATATAGCTACCATAAAATATCAAATTAGCAAAACATTATCAGGAATAAACGAGAATTTTCAGAAATCAGTAAGCACTACTATTACTAATTTACAAAAATCCCTACAGCAAGCTAACGGAGAAGTTCAAAAAGTTAATAATCAAATAAGTATCCAATCTAAAATTATTACTGAATTGCAGTCAGGCGTTAGGACGGTTCAAACTACTGTTACTAATATTCCTAAAACTATAGACACTAAAATTGAAGACTTAAAACAATTTACTATCAAATTAATTAATGGCAAGACTCAACCCGTAGAACTTGAGCAGAAAGCCATCAGGCAAGACTTAACCCAAATTAAAAGTAACGGAATCACCAAACAAGAAATAGAAGGGGTTAACGCAACTCTCCGTAAAACTTACGAACAATCTTTTGAATACAAAGCCCAACAGTGGCAACAAGAAATTCAAAAGCAGAATGAGAAAGTAAGCGTAACTGTTAGTAGCAACTATACGACTACAACAAGCAAGTTAGGTGAAATTGAAAAGCAGAATACTCAACTCAAAACTGATTTAGATAAATTAAATACTCGAATTGGAGAACAGGAGAAAGTGAATAAGGATGCATTGCCCAAATTAGATTCAATCCTGACGATGCTTCCACTCATTCCGGCACGAGCCGCCGGGTTAATTAATCCAAACATTCCCAAACCCTCAGATATAGAAAGAGCAACCGGAACCGCAATTTGCAGAAGTCTTAACGGTGGGTGTGCTGGTAAGTCCTTGGATGATGCAATAAACAATGTAAACAACCACAACAACCAAAATACGGGAAGCCTATTAGACAAACTCAACGCTGGAGCGCAGATTCCTGAATTAGCACTGTTAGGCGTAATTAACAATAAGCTGGGTGATCAGCTTCCTGGCGGACTAAGCGGTAAACTCACGCGCTTTACTCAGTGGTTACAACTTGATAGAGCAATAAATTTACTCACATTTGCAGCCACCATTCATAATGCTGTCATGCTGAGTAATGATGTTGGGCAGACGCTACTAGGTGCTTTAAACAATGTATTACAGCTAATTGGCTTAAAGGACGACAACGGGCAACCATTTGATATTGGAGCAATCATTTCTAGCTCGATTGAGAACTTTATTAAATCTATTGTTGGTGCTGATAACTATGTAACTCTCAAAGCCTCTTGGGAAAAAGCCAACCGCATTTATCAAGCAACTACCAATGTTCTTAACAACCTAATGAATGTAAATGCTGTAATTACTAATGCCTTAGAAGTTATTGGTGGGTATACAGGAAGAATCGGCAATGCTTTAAGAATTTGGGGCGTAGTAGGTGAAAAAGCATATAGCTGGATGAACCCACAACCCAGCTTTGATAACAAGTGGATAACAAAATTACAGCAACTTCAAGAAGGTGCTAACACTGTTGCAATGGTCGCTCAAATCCCCGTAGATGTTGCCAGTTCAGTTAGTGAGTTTAATAATTCAACAACAGATTTAATCAAAGCCATCAAGCAAGAACCAGACACCAAAGACGGCATAGACCCTGGTGAAGCTGCCAAAGTTAAAACCGAGCGAGAAGCAGCTAAAGCAGCAAGTTTTACTGTTGGTTTTGACATCTCAGATTTATTTGATGCGGATGATTAACCATGACAGAATTACCTGCAAATTTTGATTCATGGGAACATTTACAGCAAACTTATATGCTTGAATATAATAAGCGAGTAGATAAGTTTTTTAGTGATGTTCAGGGTAATGGTGATTTATCCGGCCCTCGCCCAAGTCTGAAGTTAGCTTGTCGCCTCAAAGATGACGATAATATTGCTACTTGGAACTTAAGAACATCATTATTTTTTGATGTTATTGGCTATAGCAGAAAGAATTTATCAATTTTTTATGGTAGTAACTTTGATGCTACTATCCCAGTTTCAGACCACCCACAATTATTTTTGTATTTTTCACAAGATGCTCAAGCTGTACCTGTAGATGGTAAGAGAATCGACCATGAAAAGTCATGTAGATTAATGCGCTATGCCTCCAAAGCTGGTGAATCTTTACCAGCAATTACTAGAGCTAATTTATTAGATATAGCTCATGAAATTAAGAACTTATTTATGGAAGGTCAAAAAGGTATTACTTACACTTGTGGCAAAATTTCAGTTAGCTATACCGACCCAATTCATGGATTCCCTAAAGGTAATTATTGGCTAGTAAATTCTAAATCTGAAGCAATTACACTTTACGAAAAATTATGTAATGCAATAGACCAACCTTTCGACCTCAATAAAATCAATGTTGGCACACCAGAAAAAGACAGCACGACTCAAGCATCAATTGGTACTGACACGATATTGGGTACACATTATAAAAAACGTGCCTATAGACCAATTGCTAACCTAAGATTTCGTTACGCTTATGTATCATTCGGAAGCACTGCACCCCCAATTTTTCTGATAGATACTACTCGTAGAAATACAGCACTCCTAGCGTAAATTACTGAGACTTGTTTAACACTTCCAGGACATAAGGAAACCTATTAGGTTTCCAAGTCACGGAACCATATTAGAGCCGTGTTAGCAATTGATTAATCAGTTGTTACAACACATCTAAATTGGATTTATGGCTACAAGAATTTCAGGGGTTGAGAATGTACCACATATAATAGGCACAGGAGACAACCGGGTTTTATTGGTTCTTCCAGACGTTTACAACAATGTTGGCAGTTCTTTAGGAGTGGTAAAACTTGTAGGTGATCCGCCCGCAGGAGTTCCTAGTACAACGGTTGGCCGCGCAGTAGCAGAAGGTTTAGTGCGGAAAATCAAAGTCTCTTATATTGCTGCTAATGGCAAGCGCAAAACCTCAGAATTGATAGTTGCTGTTGATAAATCTATGCAAGCTCGTGCGGCTTTGATTGGCGCAACATTCCGCAATTTCAAAATCAAAACTGCTTACTACCCCACACATATTCAACTTGGGTAATTTATGCCCAAACTGCAAAAGTATTTTATTACTGATGCTGCTTTTGATAAGTTCTATTTTCGTTCAACAGCCGGACTTTATCAAAGTATAGGAAGTGCCGTTACAGGTATTTATCCAGCAGCAGAAAATGAACTAGATAAGCCAGAGGTTTTAGTCAAAAACTTACTCCTAGAAGGTGCATTAATTCGAGTCAATGCAATTGTCTTGATAGAAGGTAAAAGGGAAAGCTTAAACCTACTTTGCAATAGGTTAGTTTTTCCCGCAGTTCTTGAAAACGCAGTCGGTAAAAGCTTTTCTATTACTGATGGTAAGTCTGGCGTAATCAAATCTTTAAACCAACGTAGAAAACAAGTTTCTAGAGGATGAAATGGCAAAGTTAAGTAAATATGTTGCGTTAGCAACAGCCGGAAATGTTACAAGTAAATACGCTTTTCGCGCTCCGGCTGGTTTGTATGCCGGACAAATCGCTACAGAAACAGGTATTACTGTAGCCGCCGATAATGAACAGGATTTACCAGAGTATCAAGTAGCGGAACTCTTGAAAAAAGGCATTCTCAGACGCGTTACGGCTATCACCAAGACTTCAGCCGGAAAACCCAGCCGCCTGAAACTGCTTTGCACTAATGCCAAGCTAGCTACTATTTTGGACGCGCTCAAAGGCGATGCTTACGCTATTACTGGTGGCGGCACTGGCACAATACAAAGCGTTGGCTTTGCTCGTCGCGTTGTTAGCCGTGGCTAATTGGGAATCGCTAGGGGAATTAACTGTTAGTAATAGCTGGCAGTTCTTCCCCAATGAGGCACTTTCTCAAACTTTTCGCATCACTACCACAATCCAAAATTTGGATGATTGGAATAAGTGGAAGTTTAGAAGTGCTGCTTATTTGAGGTTCTATTACCCTAATAGCGATGTTTCACCGCCTTATTACATTAAGGTGCGTGATTTACCAACCATTTATGAATTTCAAATTCCTCAAGTTTTGGCTTCTCAAGGATATTTACTAAGAACGCCAGCAATTATTAGGGCATCTCGATATTTACCACTGACACCCAATGATATGTTCGCTCAGTGGAATTTCAAATTAGAAGCTTTTAGCTAATGAAATTTGATGCAAACGTTGCTAGTTTCTTATTAGCTTCCGTTTGTGCTTCCTCCGGCTGGGTTGTTTGGTGGATTAATAAAATCAATCTTGATAAACACTTATCAACTCAGCAAGCAGCAGACAACGCTAAAAAAGAATACGCTGCACAGCGAGATTTTGAACACCTTAGAAATAATCAAAAAGATATTTCTACTGGCATTGCTTTAGGATTCGATGAAATGGAACGACGCTTTGACCTGCTAGACAGAGACATTATCGAGATTAAAGCACAATTGACTATTCGTAATGCAACCGAACATAAATAATATGACTCAAAAAAATTTGGATCGGCTAACTGCAATTTTTGGATCTGTCGCCGTCGTGTCTACTACTTTAGGCGGTGCTGGGGTAATTGGTTCCGGTTGGGCGCAAACTATAGCGGCCCTTTCCTCTGCCCTAACTGTTGCTTTAGCCAGAATGCCAGCCACCCCACAACAACCCCAACCACCTAAATAACCATTGGGGATTCATTCTAGCCGGCTAACTGATGCTCGGCTAAAGTTACTGATACTGAGATTTTTAGACCAGCCGGAAGCTTGCCAAAGACTCGGCACTCATATTTAAGTTCAGGCAATAAGTTTATAATTTTCAGCTTTGGTACTATCTCAGGATTAGTACCACTGATTGAAACAGTGTCACCAACGTTATATTTGTGCATAACTTTTTGAACCAGTCTAACTTATTGGGGATTCTAACCAAACTTCGACATCATCAGATAGCAATTTTTCCGCAGCTTCTAGCATAGTTGCGGCGATATCTTTGAGGTCTTCACGATTATTTAAATAGGTTTTCAATGCTTCCATTGGGTCAATGCTGCTACTCGCACTTAATTCTGGTACGCGAGGACGAGCTAACTGACTGAGTAATTCTGGTTGAATAGTGTAAGTGTGGGCTGATTTTAAAGCGGTATGTAAAGCAGAATTATCAATTACATCTAACTGTTCGGAACGCAGTTTGTAAATTAATCGCACTACTGCATCTTGAATATCATATTTAGCGATCGCTTTGATAATCGCCGCCTGGGGATCTTCAGCTTTGGAGATATCCACTTCAATTGTGCGGAAACTGCGAACTGGTAAAGGACAAAATTCCCAGGTTGTATTTCCCCGTTCTAGTTCCACCGTGACATAGCCTTTATCTTCTTTTTCCTCGCTAAAATCTACCCGTTCAATACTTCCGGGATAAATTACTGGCGGGTTATTAGATTTATTTAAATTTTGGTGTTTGTGAACGTGTCCCAACGCCACATAATCAAAACAAGGTCGTGTCAGTAAAGATAACGGTAAAGTAAAACCCTTACCCACCGCCAGTAAACGTTCTGCGCCCAAACTAGCATTATCCGCCATCAAGTGAGCTAATAATATAGTTGGCGCATCTGGGTCAAGGCGGCGAATTTCTCCTTCAATCACAACTTCCAATCTTTGTGTTAGCAATTGGTTGACTTCTGATATCGACAAACCCTCTGTTTCTTGGCGCGTCATTAATGTAGAACGAGTCAACCAAGGAAGAGTAATTACTTGAACTTTACCGTTACGAGTTGGAATATGGTGGGTTTTTAACGTATCACCAACCACAAAACCTGGTACACCCAAAGTTCGATAAATATTTAAGCTTGCGCCTCCCAAACCTTGGGAATGTTGGTCATGATTTCCTACCAACAATACTGTCGGGATATTTGCATCCACCAGACGGCGAAACTGGCCTGCAAAAGCTTCTTGGACATAAGGCGGTGGTGTCGCATCAGGAAACGCATCACCACCAAATATGACTAAATCTACAGGATCATTCAGGGCGCGATCGATACACAACGATAAAGTATTTACAAAATCCTCTAAACGCGTATTCAACCCTGTCGCCGGATTAATTTTCCCGTGGGAGAAGCCGCTTCCCATGTGGATGTCAGAAAGGTGGAGGATTTTAATCATAAAAGTTAGTCGTTATGAATTGCTTGAGGAATTTTATATAAGTTGAAAAAGGCTGAGTAAAAATACTAGTCACTCTTTGATATTTTTTGGAGTACATAGTTCATGACGGCTACTTAATTCTAAAAAAGTTAACTCATCTCAGGAATTTTACACTCAGGCTATTCATCTTACCGTCTCATCAGCATTCCTAGAGTAACAAAATCCCCTATTTTTGATAGAAGTCGGGGATCAAAAGCAATAGTCATCCTTGAAAAAAGTTGTCTCTATAACCAAAGATAGTTGTCAATGATAATTTCCGCAGTCAAAAAATTAGCTTGACCAGAATTTGTAAGTATACACAACAGCTTTTACTAAGAAGGTTTACGCTATTTTAAGTTTTGCATTGCTTCCATAGATATTTATACTGAGACTGTTATTCTTAAACAAAGCATAATCACTTTTTAGGAATTTAAAAAATGAACACTTCTAAACCCAACAACCTAGGCGTATCCATAGTCATGGGCGGTTTGATTATGTTAACTAGTGCAAGTATCATTACGATTATGAATATGTTTTAGACTGGCAAGCTGAGAATTTAACAAAGAAACTTTACAAAACCCTGCTCAGTTTTGAGCAGGGTTTTTACATTTTGTAATATAAAAAATTTTGCTGAAGATAAATCAGCAGGCATCTACGGAAAAAGATTGTGTCGTAAAATTGCCAAATCTCAGTGTAAACAAGGGACTAAGGCACAAAAATTGCTGAAAATTTATCTGTAATTCTAGATTTAAGCTTGTAGAGTAATTTATCTCTATGACAAAAGGTTGAAGGATTAGTTACGGATGCAAGGGAAAATTACTGTCAACAATAGGCCAATAATTGCGAAAAAGTTTTTTGTGGCGATTAGTTTATTGACTCCGTTGTTAATCACAATTCCGGTTTATGCAGAAAAACCAGAGCATATTAAGCAACTAATAGATACCAATCAATGTCCTAAATGTGATTTAAGGGGAGCTAACTTAAGTCGGAAAAATTTAATTCGTGCAGACCTTTATGAGTCTAATTTGAGTGATGCTGATTTGAGTGGTGTTGATTTAAGCGGTGCTAATTTACGCAATACTAATTTGAGTAAAGCTCGACTATTTCGAGCAAATTTGTTTCGTGCTGACTTACAAAGTGCAAATCTGCGTGATGCTGATTTGAGTGGAACAAACTTGAGTGGTGCTGATTTGCGAAATGCTAATTTAACTAGTGCGGATTTAAGCAATGCGGATTTAAGTGGTGCAAACTTAAGCGGTGTTGATTTGGATTTTGTCAATCTGCGGGGTGTACGTTTTGATAATGTCAATCTTCAAGGGGTAAATTTCAACGGTGTAGATTTAAGCAATGCAGATTTGCGAAATTTTAACTTCCGTAATGCCTCACTAAATGGTGTTAACCTGAGTCGCGTTAATTTAAATGGTTATATCTTGAGGGGTGTAGAACTGAAAAATGCCAATCTTAGTTATGCTGACTTACAAAATACTGACTTAAGTAATGCCAAACTTAACGGTACTGACTTGCAAAATGCCAATCTCTACAATGCTAATTTGCAAGGAGCAGATTTAATTGGAAGTAAATTAAATGGCGCGAATTTGCAAAATGCAGATTTAAGAGGTGCGAATCTTGATGTTGATAGTTTACCTAATAATATTCGCGCAGATGCTTTAGATTATAGCCGATGGGGAGATACTCTAAGTAGTAGCAAGAGATATCAAAGTGCGATCGCCTATTACAACAAAGCTATTGAATTAAACCCTAAAGACGCTCAAATTTATACTAGTCGAGGTTTGGCGGCTAGTCAATTAAAAAATTATCAAGCCGCGATCGCTGATTATAATAAAGCTATTGAAATTGACCCAAATTATGCCAGAGCTTACAGCAGCCGGGGTCTAACTCGCATTGAGCAGAATGATTATCAAAGCGCATTAACTGACTTTGACCAAGCAATTCGCATCGACCCCAATAATGCCGAAGCGTATAATGGACGCGCGACAGTGCAGCGCATCCAAAAAGATTATGCCGCAGTAATTACGGAAGCTTCGCAAGCAATTAGAATTAATACTAAATTTGCCGATGCTTATCATAATCGAGGTTTAGCGCGCTTTGCATTAAAAGATTATCAAGGAGCAATTCAAGATTATGATAAAGCAATTGATAATTCTCATAGTTGGGCTTGGGCATATTTGAATCGCGGACTTGCTCGCGCAGCGATTGACGAACATAAAGATGCAACCAAAGATTTTGACCGCGCTATTGAAATAGATGAAAATTATATCGAAGCTTATTATCAGCGTAGTTTAGCTAGATTTAATCGCAAAAAATATGAGGATGCAATTAAAGATTGCGATCGTGTCATTCAACGTGACCCTAATTATGCCGCAGCTTATGAAAATAAAGGGAATTCTCTATTAGCTTTGAAAAAGAAAGTAGAAGCTAAACAAGCTTTTGAACAAGCAATAAAAATTTATGCTCAACAACAAGATAATACCAGTTTAGAGCGAGTGCAGCAGGTGATTGCGGGGCTTTAACATTGCGTTTTTTCAAAGATGAGCTTGGGTGATAGTAAGCTTCACCCAATCAAGCATCATAAATATATTTAATCAGCCAACCAGTTAACTAATTGCAAATTCTCGATATTTTCAAAATCTTTGATGTTATTAGTCACAAGAATATCACCCCGAGAACGAACAACAGCAGCAATTAGTACATCTATTTCTCCTGTTGGCTTGCCAATTCTTCTCAATTCACCTTGAATTATCCCAAATTCTACAGCAGCAGCTAAATCAAATGGCTCAACAGGTAATAATTCAGTCAATTGTGCTAAAGCTTCTAAGTTTTCTTCAATTTGTTTAGAACAGTAAATACCTTTATAAAGTTCTGAGACTATAATTGTAGATAGATAACACTGGCTAAAAAATCGATTAAATATAGCTATTACTTGAGGATTTCTTTTAAGCAGAGCAATACAAATATTAGTATCTAAAAGATACATCAGATATTCTTACTTACTCGAGGTCATTTATTAGTCTACCGTGATAACTGTGACGCTGTTGATCAATTTCGTCAAAAATTTCTCCTAAATCTGGTTGGTTTTGCCAAACTCCAAATAATTGGTTGAGTTTGATTAACCTCTGTTCATCTGTTAATTGCTGTTTTTTTCCAATAGACTTAGTGCTAGGCAATTCTACATTTACAATGACTTCTGCTCCATCAGGAATACTATTAATTTGCTCTAATAATTCAATAATTTGACCGCGCTTAATACCTCTAATCTGCATTTTAAATTTACTCCTTTTGTGATTGTCAGTAGTTCTTACTATTCTAATTTAATCGCATTCCTAGATATGAAATTTCAGCCTATCATGGCTTTTAAGGATGCGAGCGATCGCATCTTGGCAGTGTATGTAACGGTAAAGAGCAAATGCGATTGATTTTATACAGCAAACCCGGTTGTCATTTGTGCGAGGGCTTACAAGAAAAACTAGAGCAAATCTTAAAGTCACCAGATTTTACATCTCTACAGTTAGAAATCCGTGACATTACAACTCGTGAAGATTGGTTTGGGGCGTATCAATATGAAGTGCCAGTGCTGTTTTTAGCCAGCTTGCAAGGTTCCCAGATAGTTGAACAGCCTTTACCTCGTCCATCTCCCCGGTCAAATGTCCTGCAAATTCAGCAAATGTTGTGTAAGTATTTATCCAATACCGAAAAAAATAATGCAGAATAAGCGCAAGAAAATCGTGTGGCGAGGTTCACAACATGAAATTGCGGGAATTACTAGCAGCAGTAGACAGCGTGGCCCAAATACCCAACCATCCCAGCTTGGCCGAGGCAGAAGTTAAAGGTTTAAAAACTAACTCTCATGCTTGTAGCGATGGGGATTTGTTTATTGGAATGCCAGGAACAAGGGTGGATGGTGGGGAATTTTGGCCAAGTGCCATCGCATCCGGCGCAGTAGCGGCAATTGTTTCTGCCCAAGCTGCCGCAAAAAATCCTCCCACACCGGAGGCTGTAGTTATTAGTGCCAGTGACATGAATCAAGCTTGCGCCCAAATAGCAGCGGCTTTTTACGACTATCCCGGACAAAAACTCAAATTAGTAGGTGTGACTGGTACAAATGGCAAAACCACCACAACTCACCTAGTAGAATTTTTCCTCAACAAAGCCCATTTATCTACCGCGTTGATGGGTACTCTCTACACCCGTTGGCCCGGTTTTGTGCAGACTGCTGTCCACACCACACCATTTGCAGTGGAATTGCAACAACAGTTAGCCGCCGCCGTGAATGCAGGTTGTGAGTTTGGCGTAATGGAAGTGAGTTCCCACGCGTTAGCCCAAGGTCGGGTTTTGGGGTGTCCCTTTGAGGTGGGGGTATTTACCAACCTCACCCAAGACCATTTGGACTACCACAGCGATATGGAGGATTATTTCGCCGCCAAAGCGTTGTTGTTTAGTCCAAATTATCTCAAAGGAAGGGCAGTAATTAACGCCGATGATGCTTACGGTAAGCGTTTAATTGCCGCCTTGTCTCCCGAAAAAGTTTGGAGTTACAGCGTCAGCAATCACAATGCTGATTTATGGCTGAGTGATTTAAACTATCAACCAAATGGCGTGAGTGGAGTTCTGCATACACCCAAGGGTGAAATTGCTTTTCGTTCGCCCCTGGTCGGACAGTACAATTTAGAAAACGTCTTAGCTGCTGTCGGTGCAGTTTTACACCTCGGACTAGACTTAGAATTAATCGCAGCTGCGATTGCTGAATTTCCTGGTGTTCCCGGACGGATGGAACGGGTGCAAATTACGCCACAACAAGATATCAGCGTGATTGTGGATTATGCCCATACCCCTGATAGTTTAGAAAACTTGCTCAAAGCTGCACGCCCATTTATTCCTGGCAAAATGATTTGTGTGTTTGGCTGTGGTGGCGATCGCGATCGCACCAAACGCCCGAAAATGGGTAAAATCGCCGCCGACTTAGCAGATTTAGCAGTAGTAACTTCTGATAATCCCCGCACCGAAGACCCAGAAAAGATTTTGCAAGATATTTTGGTAGGTATACCCGATACAGTCCAGCCTACAGTGATCTGCGATCGGGCAACAGCTATTCAAACAGCAATTTTGCAAGCTCAACCTGGTGACGGAGTATTGTTAGCAGGTAAAGGTCACGAAGACTACCAAATTCTGGGAACCGAAAAAATTCACTTTGATGACCGAGAACACGCGCGTGAAGCTTTACAAGCCAGATTAGGGATTAAAAATTAGATAGAAAAGTAGGGAATAAGTAAGAACTAGAGGATGATATGGCAATCATTCTTTGTACTACCCTATTCCCTACTCCCTATCCTCTATTCCCTTACCTAAACTCCGAGAGAATGCTCCCGCCACACCGGAACGGTTGGCTGCGAGACGGCAGTCGCTACAACTCTGGGAACCAGAGCAACGCGCTGCCTCATGAATCGTTCGCGCAGCATGTCGTAGACAGGGCTAAAAACAAAACACCCCTTAAATAACTCAAACCGCAGGTTTGACAAGGCAAGGGGAGTAGGGGCGGGTTTATTTGGATCATCGTACAAAAGCGAGAATATTGGTAAACCCGCCCGTACTTTTAGCAATATTCGTGATATCATTACGTCAAGATTACTGACGTAATAATGCTGGTATTTGAGGCAAAACTTGAGGGGATTGACGCGCAGTATCGAAAGCTGGATGAAGCTATTCGGACTGCTCGTTTTGTCCGTAACGCTTGCCTCCGGTACTGGATGGATAACCGAAACATCGGCAGGTATGAGTTGAGTGCTTATTGCGCTGTACTTGCTGCCGATGAGAATTTTCCTTGGGCTGCCAAGCTCAACTCGATGGCTAGACAAGCTAGTGCCGAAAGAGCGTGGTCTGCAATTGCTAGATTTTTGGATAACTGCAAGAAATCTAAACCAGGGAAGAAGGGGTATCCACGTTTTAAAAAAGAACAAACTCACGGTTCTGTTGAGTACAAAACCAGTGGGTGGAAGCTCTCTGATGACCGTCGATACATCACTTTTAGCGATGGATTCAAAGCAGGAACTTTCAAACTTTGGGGAACTCGTGACCTGCATTTCTACTCTTTGAAACAGTTCAAGCGAGTGCGGATTGTGCGTCGTGCTGATGGTTATTATTGCCAATTTTGCATCGACCAAGAGCGAATCGAAAAGCGAGAACCAACTCTTAAAACTATTGGCTTGGATGTGGGACTTAATCACTTCTATACCGATAGCGAGGGGAATCAAATTGAAAATCCTAAACACTTGCGTAAAAGCGAGAAGTCTTTGAAACGTCTGCAACGCAGATTGTCTAAAACTAAAAAGGGTTCTAAAAACCGAGTGAAAGCGAGAAATCGCTTGAGTAGAAAGCACCTCAAAGTAAGTAGGCAGCGTAAAGACTTCGCCGTAAAATTGGCGAGGTGCGTAGTCCAGTCTAACGACTTGGTAGCCTATGAGGATTTGAAGGTGCGGAACATAGTCAAGAATAGGCACTTGGCTAAGTCGATTAGTGACGCAGCGTGGACGCAGTTTAGGCAATGGGTTGAGTATTTTGGTAAGGTTTTTGGGGTGGCGACTGTTGCAGTTGCACCCCATCACACCAGTCAGAATTGCTCTATCTGTGGTGAAGTGGTGAAAAAGTCGCTGAGTACCAGAACTCATGTTTGCCCTCACTGTGGACATACCCAAGACAGGGATTGGAACGCTGCACGGAACATACTTGAATTAGGACTACGTACTGTGGGACACACAGGATCTCAAGTCTCTGGAGATATCGACCTCTGTTTGGATGGAGAAATCCCTCCAAATAAGCCGAGTCGTGGAAAGAGAAAGCCCAAAGAGTGATCTTTGGAATCTCCCGCTACACCCCAAGGGTTAGCTGTGAGAGGATGTCAATTGTAGTTATGTATTCTACGTAGTCTTTTTGTAAAAGACTTATGCATAAAATTCAAAATCAATGACATAATTATTTGTCCCTGCCTTTTCCTTCATTTTTCTTGTTGTGCTTGACTCATGAATGATTCTCTGCGTAAGCAGCTATCCATCTATCAGCTGGCCTTAGGATTGGAAGCACCGCCTCAAGCGTTTCCTAGTAATCCTGCTACTTTATTAGCATTACTGAGGGCGCAAATAGATATACTCATAGAGCAGGAAATTGCCGCAACTTTTTGGGTTAAGCTACCACCAGGAAAAATTTGGCACGCAGAATTAGAACGCTATCAATCTGCGATGGGTACATCTGGAGTAATCAATACATACCGCAATCTTCACTCTAGTCAAGAAAATGGACTCAAACTTCTCCCAAATCATCAACTACGGCGAGAATACTTTTTTATAGTAATCTCGCCGCAATTTTGTAATTTAATCGTAGTTCGCCGTACCCGCAAAAGAAGCCAAAATCGCAATTCCCCAAAAGGAAAGACACATAAGATGCCTGCTTTAGTGGCTTTAACCACAATGGAAAAAAGACTAATTCAGCAAATTTTAGAGGGAATTCAACAGGCTACCGCACCAGAATCACAGCCAAATTTCACAGCTGAGTTAACTTACCCAAATACAACAGAACCCGCAATAGTTAGTAGACTATTGGCAAAACAACTCCAACGCCAAAATGAAATTAATCGTCAAGTTGTCAATAAACGCATCACCAAGTTAAAAGAACAAAATCAAAAGTTACAAAATAAAGAACAACTCAAAGACGGGTATTTAAGTAGTGTGTGTCAGGAATTGCGTACACCTCTGACACATATGAAAACTGCGCTGTCGCTATTGAATTCTCCTACCATCAAACCCCCACAGCGACAACGTTATTTGCAGATGTTGAATACCCAATGCGATCGCCAAAGTATACTCATCACTGGTTTATTAGATTTAATTAACCTAGAACATCAATTAGAACAAACTAGCTTAGAATTAGTCCGTTTGTCAGAAATTGTCCCCGGAATAGTTAGTACTTATCAGCCTGTCGCCCAAGAAAAAGGCATTATGCTAGCCTATACCGTACCCCCAGATTTACCAACTGTTTGGTGCGTAGCGGGTGGACTCAGACAAATAGTCATTAATTTATTGCAAAACAGTATTAAATTTACACCCAAAGGCGGCCAAGTTTGGGTCAGAGCGCGACTTTTTGGCGATTACATCCAATTAGAATTCCGCGACACAGGTATAGGTATTGCCGAAAGTGAAATATCGAAAATCTTTGATTGCTTTTATCGGGTGCGTTCTGGAACCGCCGAAGAACTAGGGGGTGCGGGGTTGGGTTTAACCATCGTTAAGCGGCTACTTTGGCGTTGTGGTGGTTCCATCTTAGTCAGAAGCAAACCCGATGAAGGTTCAACTTTTATTGTCCAGTTGCTAGTACAAAAAAAATGAAGTGTGCAGTCGGAAATATTTTTTAATTGGTAATCAGCACTTTGGTTTGACATTGCTGAAGAAATCGCCGAGGAATTTCTGCACTAGCACCCCAATGTAAATGGACATAAGAAGCATGAAGATTGGTTGGAAAATTCCATCCTTCATCCCCCATATTTTCATCGCAATCATAGCGGTAAGTTGCAAATAAAGGTTGTTCAAAATTGGCTTTTAAACTGGAACGATGAAACTCATGTCCGTAAACAGTTGTACCTGTATCTACTAACAAACTATCTCGTAAAGCTACTGCCCGACGATAACCTAAAGTTAAACGTCCACCCATACCAGCAGCAGTTGGGATAATTCCTACCATTGGATAATAATTACCTGCAAAATCGCTGATTTGTTCACACAAATACATCAAGCCGCCACACTCAGCAATTGTTGGTATACCTTGCAAAATTGCTGTTTTAACTGATTCACGAGCATTGATATTTGCTGTTAATTGTTGTGCAAAAACTTCTGGGAAACCACCACCAAAGTACATTCCCTGGATACCTTGCGGGAAAGTATCTTCTAGAGGACTCCAGAAAACTAACTCTGCGCCTAATTGTTGCAATAAATCGAGATTGTCTTGGTAATAAAAATTAAAAGCGCGATCGCGTGCTACGGCAATTTTGACTTTATAAAGTGCTGTTAGCGGTAGCGGGGCGTTTAGCCCGTGCTGAGTGCTGTTAGCGGTAGCGGGGCGTTTAGCCCGTGCTGAGTTTGGAGTGCTGAGTGCTGGGTGCTGAGTGCTGAGTCCTGGGTGCTGAGTTTGGAGTAAAGGTAATAAACTTTGCCAGTTGAAGCAAGTATCACCTAAATCAGCCAAGCGTTCTATGACTGCATCTAATTCTGTGAGTTCTGCTGTGGGAACTAAACCGAGATGGCGGTCAGGAATGGCAATATTATCTTGACGACGCAGAACACCAAGAATTGGTAATGGTAGAGATTTTAGCGCATCTTTGAGTAAACAGAGGTGGCGATCGCTGCCGACGCGATTGAGGACTAAACCAGCTATTTTTATTTTGGGGTCAAAGGAACAATAACCGTGAGCGATCGCAGCTACAGAACCAGATAAACGACTGCAATCAATGACTAACACTACAGGCAAATCCAACAACCGAGCAATATGAGCCGTACTAGCAAAGTCTGTCATTTGTGGTTTACCCTCCACAAATGACGAAACACCATCAAACAACCCCATCACCCCTTCTACCAAAGCATATTCACTGGCTTGGCTGTGATGAGCAAAACATTGCTGCACGTAAGCTTCCGAAGTTAGCACCGGGTCTAAGTTGCGACAAGCCAGGCCTGTGACATACTGATGAAACATCGGGTCAATGTAGTCCGGGCCAACCTTAAAAGATTGCACTTGACTACCACGACGACATAAAGATGCTAAAAGGGTGAGCGTGACTGTTGTCTTACCCACCCCACTACGTTCTCCTGCAATGATTAAAGCCATCTAAATTAATTACTTTCTTGAACTGGCGATCGCACTATTGCTATTGTACGTAGTTCCGAACACCTACTTTGAAACTCAGATAAAAAGAATGAAAGTAAGGGTTTGGATATAAACACCCCCAACCCCTACACCCTTTGCCAAACCCTTGATTTTTCAGCTTTTATCTAAGTGACACCAACAAATTTTGGTTGACAGTCATTTGTAAATCAGTGTTGGGATCAATAGCGATTAAGTCAACACTATTACGACCGAAGAACAAGCCAATTAAACCACCAATAGCAGCACCACCCAGAACTTCTTCCGTAGCGATCGCGCGATCGCCTGTCACCGCAGATACCGCAGCCGCAGCCCCAGCACCTAATACAGTATTTCTAATAATTGCTGTGGTACTCGTGCCTTTTTTGACTGTTTCTGTCTTGGTAATCACATCAGAAGTCGCAGCAATTTCGTACTCTTGACCTGTAGTTAATACCAGTTTTTGCGCTACGAATTGCGAACCACCTTTAACAGGTTTAAGTTGTCCCACCACTTGGCTACCAGCCGGAATCACCACAGTTCCATTTTGCGTAACTACGTTTTGGTCAACAGTTAGAGTTAAAGGTGCAGTTTCATCCTTAGTAACCAGAATTTTCTTCGCTTGGTCATACTTCACAGGAATCACCGCACCTTGGGGAATTGTTACTGATACAGGTGTGGGTGTGGAAGGTTGAGCAGCAACAATGTAAGGTGAGTTAATTGCTGAAGCTTGATTAGAACTAACTAAGGCTTGATAGATAAAAGCCGCTACCTGCGCTCTTGTAGCAGTTGCAGTTGGATTGAGGAACTTCACATTTGGATAGTTCACGACAATTTGCTGTTCTGTCGCCGCCGCAATCGGACTACGGGCATAACTAGCAACACTAGCAGCATCGTTGAAATATTGCAGAGTGCCTTCAACATTACCGCTAGGATTATATTCCAGACCATTGGCGAGAGCAACTAAAACCTGCTGGCGCGGAATGGCTTGGTTCGGCTCAAAGCGGTTTCCGGGATACCCTGAAAGAAAACCAATCGTATATGCTTGCTGAATGGCTCCCGATGCCCAGTAATTGCTGGGTACGTCAACAAAATTGATTGCTTGACGTTGTTGTGCTTTTGAAAAAGCTTTATTCACCATTGCCGCAAATTGAGCGCGTGTTACTGCTTCTTCTGGACGGAAACTGCCATCAGGAAACCCAGCAATTACACCCCGTTGTGATAATTCTTGAATAAATTGTGCCGCCCAATAGTTAGATGAAACATCCGTAAAAGTAGTTTGAGCAAAAGATGGTGTAGCTGTAACTAAAGGGGCTACAGTGCCAACAGTAATACTCAAAGCCATAAGTGCAGCAGTTTTTGATTGCCAACTATTTAATGTAAACATTAATTTATGCCTCTACATTTATTTGTTCTTCTGTTAAATAGTTAGACAACTATGGTATTAAAATGTTTCTAATTATTTTGGTTTTTCCCAATAATATGACTTTAGTCATATAGGGATAATATTTAATTTTAGAAAAATAAATGTAGACTTATTTAATGCTTTTATGTTCCCTCGTATTTCCTATATCAAAATAAAAAAACTGCTATGCGATTCACACATAGCAGTTTTAATATTCAAGAAACTAATTTAGACTTTGGCATCTAGTTGCTTTTTTTGACGCTTGAGCAGTGAAGTTGTACCAAAAGCTCCTATTGCTAATACACCTAACATTGCATCAGATTCAGGAACGCTTTTAGCCACTCTATAGGTGTGGTTGTCTGTTTCAAAAGCAATACCATTTGAGCGCATCACAACGCGATCAAATTTTTCCCCTGCATCACCTACTAAGTTAATAAACATATTCGCTTGAGTACTAGTCCAGCTACCATCAGCTATGGCAGTTGGCACATCAGAGCCACTAAAAGTCTTTAACAGCTTACCACCACTGTAAATGTCAATAAAATTGTAACTGTCTAGTGAGCCTGCATAAAAACCGAAGTAATCAATAGCTTCTTTAAAATCAATGTTGACAAAACCACTATCGCCAGCCACATTACTACCAGTTGGAGAAATTGTTAAAAATTTTGTATCGTCTTGATAAGGTGAAGCATATTGACCGCCTACACTACCTTGAACAATGTTAGTAGTAATATTGGAATAAGTTACAAAACCATTAGGATCGTTGGCTGTGCCATCATCAAAAGTTACTACTTTTGTATCTGAATAACTGGAAAACATTCCAGGATTTACTTTCATTGTTACAGCACTAGCCGGATTTGCGCTGGCTGCAATCACTGTTGTTCCTATTAAAGTCAGAGATAATTTTTTTAGCATCCTAGTGAAGTCCTTAAAAATAGTAAAAATTTGCCATGATGTGCGGTTGATAACCAACTGTCACAAGCTGGTGTTATCAATCAACCAAGTTAAAAAGTAGTCAGCACTTGATAATTTAATTTTTAATTTTTTCAATAGAAAAATACACAGTAGATGCACTAACTTTCTTTTAAAGAGTCAGTGAAGCTGCTAAGTCTTTGCTTGCAAAACCAGCAAAGACTTAGCACTTAACATGGCTATATCCCACTATTAGATCAGGCAATATCTAGATGAAATATTTGTGGGAATGTAAAGTTTTGTATCTATAAAGTGAAGCGATCGCACTCTATATTATTAAAGGCGATCGCTCATGCAATTTGATTAAATTCACGACGGAAATTTCAGTTAATAAGTGCTATTGCGCGATATGACCAAATTGCTGGTTAGTGTGATATCCAAATCTTGTTCTGGTCTGAGAACAAAAACATCAGCTTGATTTTTTCGCAATAATACACTTGCTGCTGCACCTACAGCACCACCAGCCACAGGTTCTAAGACTTCTACCCTCTTGTTGCCAGTTAACAGTGAAATTACCGTAGCTGCACCTGCACCGATCGCTGCGTCTGTTAAAATTTGACCAGTGTTAGCACCTTTGCTAATTCTTTCAGTTTCGGTGATTGTTTTAGAACGTGCATTAATTGGCAGCCTACGTCCAGAAGGAAAAACTAATTCTGATGCGACAAACCTTACACCTTTTGTATTTTGATTATTGCTGTTGCTATCTCTACCGTATAAATCTACAGGTTCTAGTCTACCGATAACTTCAGTCTGAGCCGGAATTAAGACATTTCTACTTCTATCAATAATGTCATTAGCTATTCGCAGCTTGAGAGACATACTTTCCCCAGGCTTAACCACAACTTTTTCTTTTTCGTAAGTGACTGGTAACGTCACATTAGCCGGAATAGTAGTTGAGCGTGACTGCCCTATATTATATTGTGCTTGTGCCGGAGCTAACGCAATCATGGGAGCGATCGCACCTGTAGTTAGTGCCATTGCCATGAATGCAGCAGTTCCAGTTTTGATGCGATAAAGGTGTGTCATAACAAGATTACGTTGATTTTTGTATCGTGTGTAATGACGAGGCATTACTGAGATTGTTTCTGACTCGTTTGGGAACTCTCTTTCGGCATATTCCCCACGTAATACATCTTGAATTATGAGGAGTATTGTTATTGCTAAAATGCCTCAATCAACTAATATTTATATACAGCTTGACGCAAATTTGTGAGTGTTGTTCCAATCAGCATTTTGATTTAAATCTAAACTCTAAATATATGCCTGATAAATTCATAGTAAAAACTTAAACAAATACTTCGCGTCACTTTGCGTTGACCTCCGCGAGCCTCCGCGTTAAAAATCATACAAATTCAACCTACTGAAAGTTTCTTTTTTCTTTGCAGAGGCGCAAAATAATTTGCCAAGAAGGAAAAACTCGCTCATAATATTGTTAATTTTCGTAAAATTACCGACATTAAGACTAGAATCCTGATAAACACCTAGTTAAACTAACAAGAGTGCATCTGTACTGCTATTTAATCAAATCGTAGATGTGGCGCTATAGCCTCAATGATCCCAGTACAACTTATCCTCAAAAACTTCCTAAGTTACCGTGATGCCACTTTAGATTTTCGTGGTTTGCATACGGCTTGTATTTGTGGTTCCAATGGTGCAGGAAAATCATCTCTGCTCGAAGCTATTACATGGGCAATTTGGGGTGAAAGTCGAGCTTCAACCGAAGATGATGTCATCCATTCGGGTGCAAAAGAAGTTCGCGTTGATTTCACTTTTCAAGTTAACCAGCAAAAGTATCGCGTCATTCGCACCAGAGTTCGTGGCTCAACTAGCGTTCTAGAATTTCAAATCGAAACACCTTCTGGGTTTCGCCCCCTCACTGGTAAAGGAGTTAGGGCAACGCAGGATTTGATTTTAGAACATATCAAGCTAGATTACGATACTTTTATTAATTCTGCTTATTTGCGTCAAGGCCGGGCTGATGAATTCATGCTCAAACGCCCCACAGAACGCAAGGAAATCTTAGCAGAATTATTAAAGCTGACGCAGTATGATGATTTGGAAGAACGCGCCAAAGAATCTGCGCGTCAATTTAAAGCCAGAGCGGAAGAATTAGAGCGTTCTTTGGAATCAATTAAAAGCCAACTACAACAACGCGAAACCACAGCCACTCAAAGAGCAGAATTAGAACTTGAACTCAATCAACTCCAACAAGTGCAAGCTTTTGACAATATTCAATTGCAAAGTTTGCAGGTTGTCCAGCACCAACGGCAAAATTGGGAACAGCAATTAGGCTTTGTTAGGCAACAATATCAGAATTTAACGCAAGATTGCGATCGCCTCCACCAAGAGCAATCAGCAGTCAAAACCCAACTTGCAGAATTAGCAGCCCTCTTAAATCAAGAAGCGGAAATCAAAAACGGTTACGCCCATTATCAAAGCCTACAAGCACAAGAAGAAGCTTTTGCTGCCAAATTTGAAGAACATACCCGTGCCACTGCACTCCGTCAACAAAAGCAACAACAGCTATCTAAGCAAATTCAAGAAATTGAAAGGCAATTACAACAAACCCAAGCGCAACTCGAAGCTTTAGCACAGCAAGAACAAGAAATTCAACACACCTTGAGTAAATCAGGAGAAGTTGAAGCCGCTTTAGGACAACTCAACGCCGCACGCCGTCGCGTTACCCAGTTAGATGAGTTGCAAATGCAAGTCTCGCCATTATTGCAACAGCGACAAAGTTTGCAAAGTCACCTAGATAGAATTCAAGCTAGTTTAGTAGCCAGATTAGAACAAATACAAGCTACCCAAAACCAACTGCAACGCTCTTCTCAACGCCAACCCCAAATCCAACAAGCTGTGATGGCGGTGGCGATGCAGATTGAGCAAATGGAAAAAGATAAAGTTTACCTACAACGAATTCAAGAAAAAGGACAGGAAAGACGACACTTTATTGAACGACTACAAGCCCAGCAAAGGGAATATGAAAGGTTATTAGGCGAATTAGATCAAAAACTGCAAATGCTTCGCAACCCAGACGCGATTTGTCCGTTGTGTGAGCGTCCTTTGGATGAACACCACTGGAATCGGGTTGCTGATAAAACCAAAGCAGAATACAAAGACACTGAGGAACAATTGTGGGTATTCCGCGAACAATTGGCTTGTACAGATCGAGAAATTCAAGTACTGCGGCAGAAATATCGAGAAGTATCGCAAAACTTAGCTCCCTATGACTCTTTGCGGGAACAGCGCGGACAATTAGCGGCTCAACTAGAATCAACCAGTGATGCCGAAGAACAGTTACAACAACTAGCACAAGAAAGAGAACATTTAGAGCGATCGCTCCAAACTGGTGATTACGCCCAAGATAAACAGCAAGAACTACAGCAAGTACAAGCATATCTGCAACAATTAAATTACAATGAGCAAGACCATGCCTTAGCGCGGAGTGAAGTTGAAAGATGGCGCTGGGCAGAAATTAAACTCCAGCAAATTAAAGATGCGCTCAAACGCCAAAGCCAACTAGCAGCGCGCAAACCAGAATTAGAAACAGCCATTACTCAACTACACACCAAAATCAAGCAAGAGCAAACTGATTCTGAGTGTGCTAGGCAAATCGCCGCTCTAGAGCGTCAAATTGCCGAAATTGCTTACAGTTCTGAGCAACACAATAATTTACGTCAAGCTATCCGCCAAGCCCAAGCATGGCAGTTACGCTATCAACAGTTGTTGTCAGCCCAACAACAATATCCGCAGCTACAAGCACGATTGCAAGAGTTAGAAGCCTCTAAAATTGCACGGTTAAACGAACGCCAACAACTCGCCAGTCAAATTGATGAGATTGTCCAGCAACTAGCACAGTCAGCCAACCCCATCGAGCAAATCCAAGCTTTAGAACAGCAGTTAGCTATCCGCAGACGACAACTCGACGAGCAAATCGCCAAGTTAGGGCGCTTAGAACAACTGGCTCTCCAGCTAGAAACTTTGCAAGTTCAGTACGAAGAACAACAACAACAGTTGCAAGCTTGTAAACGCGAGTACCGTGTTTACCACGAATTAGCCCAAGCTTTTGGTAAAAATGGTATCCAAGCTTTGATGATTGAAAACGTGTTGCCACAGCTAGAAGCAGAGACAAATCAACTTTTAGCGCGACTGAGTGCCAACCAGCTGCACGTACAATTTGTTACGCAAAAAGCTGGACGCAGCGGTAAATCGAGTAAAAAAAATGCCAAGCTGATAGATACCTTAGATATATTAATTGCCGATGCTCAAGGAACCCGCGCCTACGAAACTTATTCTGGCGGCGAAGCCTTTAGAATTAACTTTGCCATCCGCTTGGCGATGGCGAAATTATTAGCACAAAGGGCGGGGGCGGCTTTGCAAATGCTCATTGTCGATGAAGGCTTTGGTACACAGGATGCCGAAGGATGCGATCGCCTGATTGCTGCTATCAATGCGATCGCTTCTGACTTTGCCTGTATTCTCACCGTTACCCATATGCCCCACCTCAAAGAAGCCTTCCAAGCCCGAATTGAGGTGAATAAGAGCCAGGAAGGTTCACAGATCAGGTTGTTGGTTTAGATAACAGGCAACAGGCAAGAGAAAGCATTATTGCCTCTTATCCTTCTTCTGTCACTCTCCGGAAACAAAGCTTTATGATAAAAACATTATGCAGCAAGGATTTCAGATTTTTCTCTATGGGAAGTAACACAAGAGGGCGTCTATCTATAACTATAAAAAATTGGTATAACCTAATTCTTCAGCACAGCTTCTGAAAATTATTAGTGTTAGCAACTAACTTACGTACTTCATCTTACTTTCAAGGTTGCTAAATGCTTCTTTACTGCTTCTTAAAGCTAATCTCCTTATTTTTATCATTGTAATAGCAACTTAATTGATTGATAGTAAAAGAGTAGTTTCAAAAATAATAGTACATTTATGAATAAGAAATGGGCTGTTAAAAGATTAACAATTAATCTCACATCGGGCGAAGCCGAAAAATTAGAAAAATATTGTTCAAATACAGGGCGGCCGGGAACAGATGTAATTCGAGAGCTAATTCGTTCTTTGACTATTGACGAAATTCTGAATGCAGATCACAAATAGTCAGACTAAATTGAAAATTAATGGTGACAGATAGTGAAATAAAACTAGACGTGGCTAGTAATTTTCAATTTAAAATCTACAATCTGCTTAAAAGGTAACAGAGACTGGTTTTGGACGAGCATTTAGACCTCGCCCAAAACCCTCGTCTTTAAAAACGCAGCAGTAATTATACGCAGAAAATAATGGGTAAAGAAATCAGGTTAGACAAACAACAACATTCAAATTTATACCAGCGACTTTTGACCCCTTTAATGTTAGAAATTTGTCTATTATAGAGGTCTTTTTTAGCCGCTTTTTATCATTCAGCAACAACAACGCAGCAAGTCAAAGACCTATTTTAGGAAGAAATGACTTGTGATTTTCAGACAATGAATGTAGCACAAAAAGTGTGACTGTAGGTAAAGGAACTGAATTAAGGCTGGCGATCGCGCGGCAAATTGTGGAAGAAAACCACGGCGGTAAATTAAGTTGTCATTCTGTATTAAGCGAAGGTACAGAATTTATAATCGAGATTCCTATATCAGGTTGAAAATTTTATTTTCCCTAGAAATATGACAGAGTTATTAAAAGCAGATTTGATTGCGTCCGTTTGTCTTGGCTTTTCTTACTTGATCGCTGACCCGCTGTAATAAAGATACAAGGTTTTTTTCATCTATCAGTTCGACAACCCCAATACTCGTAGTTAGTCGAAACTGTTGACCATTATAAGCAGTGACAATTTGCTGACTTAGAGCTTGGCGAATTCTTTCAGCTATTTGACATCCTGTCTGTAAGTCAGTATTGGACATGACAATACAAAATTCCTCTCCTCCGTAGCGTGCAACCCAATCTCCTGCTCTAACGTTAGTTTGAAATATCTGTGCAGCAGTTCTTAAAGCTTGATCGCCAGTAGGAAAACCGTAGGTTCGATTCACTTCTCCAAAATGATCCAAATCCAGAAGTAGAATTGTCAGCTTTTGCTTATGCTTGTAACACTTTTCGATTTCTCGTGATAGTAATCTGTCAAGATATCGACGGTTAAAAACTTCTGTTAGTCCATCGTGTTCTGCTTCTGTGCGGTACTTGTTAGCTAGACGGCTGGCCTTAAGTACCATCTCATTTATCATCCTCTCCGCCGTCACTCGAATTCGATGCTCAAAATCAGTGATGAGCTTGTCCTGTCCGGAAGCGTTGGCAATAGCATCAAATTCTTCACTGGTGACAACTTGGTTACGTCCTTTTTGCTTGGCAGCATAGACACATTGATTGATTTCTTGCCATAATTGCTCAACAGAAGAATGTCCTGGCATTGCAACTACGCCAAATGAAGCGGTTACATGAATACAAGATATTGCATCTAGCTGAAATTGATGGGTTTGGATTTGATTACGCAAAAATTCTGCAAATGCTTTACCTTGTTCAATACTACCACGTAAGCAAATAGCAAATTTATCACCACCAGTGCGAGCCACAATACCTGCTCCCAGTGAATACTTTTGTAGAATTTGTCCAATTTCTTGGAGTATGTAATCTCCTACAGTATGACCATGACTATCATTAATAAACTTAAATCGATCAATATCTAAGTAAATCAAAGATATAGGCTCTACTTCTTCATTAGAGGTTAAAAGCTGGATTACATAATCATTAAACTTGCGAAAATTAGCAATTCCTGTAAGTTTATCAAGGTTAAACAAATGTTTTTGCTGATTATGCCAAATGCTACGCTGCAAACGCAAAACTATTTGCTGCTCAATTGCATCATATTGACAAGTTTCATCGCCTGCCTCTAACCAACAAAGAACCGCTGATTCTTGCTCAATTGTATCTACTATAAATACTGTAGGTAAATGAATATTATTGTATATATGCTTGGCTTTTTCTGAGTTCTCACAAGTCTTGATATCGAGGACAACGACATCAACGTTTATCTCTGATAGGTCGGTGATATCAATTTTAATCCACTCGAAATTGAGGTGAGTAATTTTAGAACGAGGCAAATCTAGTAAACTACACCAAGCAACTCGAATTGATTTTACCTGTTGATTCATTAATTCTAATTTAAGTGACTGATCATAATCTGTATCTAACTTAAAGTTTAACAAGTAAATTTAGCAATGCGTACTACATAAATGCCAATAATTGTGTGAGTACCAACATAATTTATGGGCAGATATTAATCAGTTTATGATGTTTTTATAAAAACTACTGCTGTTGGGAAAAAATAAATTATTCATGATAATAGGGTAAATTTAAATTGATAGAAATTGATATTTATTTACTAATACAGCACTTAACTAGATAACCTGCATCACTTTCAAGTTGTATAGCAATTAATCTGACAACTAGTTTCACGTAAGTGAAGTAAACAATTGAGTTCTCGCGCGCTAGTTAGAGAAATTAATCTCCCCCCTAAATTCTGCTGTAATTGCCACGTATGATTAGTTAAACTGATCGTATAGCTATTTAGAGAGTAGACTCGTGGCAACTTTACTGGGTAGAGAGTAAGGGCAGCAAAAATTTTGAATAAGGCAGTCAAACTAGATTACCGTCAATCCAATGCCGCAGATTCACTGCTACCTGAGCCTTCTGTGCTATCGAGCGTCGGTTGGAAAAATTTGCATCTTGAAGTTTTTCAGCAACCCAAATTTGAAATTGCTGAACATCAACATACAATGCATGTAATTGCTTATGCACCTATTTCTGCAAATTTTCCTAGAGACTCTACAGGCCAGAGGTGGTTAGATGGTAAATTATACCATGAAACCCGCCAACAGGGTGCGATCGCTATCATTCCAGCAGAGATTTCCCACCGTTGTAACTGGAACACTTCAGTTGAATTTATGGTTTTGGCAATTGAGCCTGCACTACTCCAACAACTTGGCGAAGATTTGATAGCAGGCGCTCGCATCGAACTGCTGCCTCAGTGTATGAATATTTCAGATACACTTATTCAAGGAATCTTCTCAGCATTAAAAGCAGAATTAGAATTGAGTAAACTCGGCGGAAATTTGCTCATTGATAGTCTGCAAACAACCTTAGCAATTCATTTATTAAGAAACTACTGTGTAAGTAAGCCAAAATTTTCTACTTACTCGCATGGTTTATCTCCAGCTACCTTACAGCAAGTAAAACAATATATCCATGAACATCTTCATCATAATTTGCAACTTGGGGAATTAAGTGCGATCGCTCAACTTAGCCCCTATTATTTTCTCCGACTTTTTAAGCAATGTATGGGAATTACGCCACACCAATATATTCTGCAATGTCGTCTTGAAAAGGCCAAATATCTGCTAAAAAATAGCGAACTGAATATTGCAGAGATCGCAGTCCAAACGGGTTTTTCTGACCAAAGTCACCTGACAAAGTGCTGCAAACGCCGTTTTGGGGTAACTCCCAAACAAATTCTGCAAGGTTAAACGCAAGAATCTACTAAAATATCGCAACTTTTTCCTAGAATTCTTTATTACTTGTTTTTTAAGCTATCAGTAGATTTGAATGCAAAGGAAAAGATGAGAATTGCACAAATTGAGGTGCTGATTCCTACACCATCGGGAGAAATGCCCTCTATTTTAGTAACACCAACTCAACCTCAAAGCCAGCCAGCCATTCTTTTGCTGATGGAGGCGTTTGGAATCACCCCACACCTTCGAGATGTAGCCGTCAGAATTGCCTATGAAGGGTATACAGTTCTGATCCCAGATTTATACTACCGAGAATTGCCTAATAACAAATTTGACTATGACGAGGTAGAAGCAGCAATGGCTATGATGTGGCGGTTAGATTTCGGCCAGCCAATGGAAAATGACATCAAAGCCGCATTGATGTATTTGAAGTCTTTGCCAAATGTCTATCCAGATAAAATTGGTGTGACTGGGTTTTGTTTGGGTGGTGGTTTAACTTTTTTCACTGCTGGCAAATTATCAAACTACATTGCAGCAGCAGCTTCCTTTTACGGCATGGTATTAGATGAGTGGATAGAAGCTGTCAAGGATATGACTGTACCAGTATATTTATTTTTTGGTGGTCAAGATCCGTTTATTCCAGGCGATCGCATCCGACAAATCGAAACTCGTTTTCAAGAACTAAACAAAGAATATACCTTAAAAGTTTATCCTAATGCAGGGCATGGCTTTTTTTGTAACGAACGCCCAGACTACAACCACCCCGCAGCCGAAGATGCGTGGCGTGAACTTATGCAATTCTTTGAAAAACATCTACATAACCTAAGTTCAGGATAAAACCAAAGCATGATTCTATGGTTGGCTAAAATACCTCTCAAACTCCGTTAACTCTGCTATCTCTGTTCCTCTGCGGTTCGATTTTTCAGAACTGGTGTTTCCACCACAAAATCTGAACCAGAACTGAGGTTATGTAATACAAAACATACCTAATAACAAAAGCCTCTTCTAATAACCAAGAAGAGGCTTTTGAAAAAGAATAAACCTGGCGTCGAGCAATTGTGGCAGGAGGCGACCCTCCAACTATCGTAGCCGCAGCAGCGTTTCACCTCTGAGTTCGGGAAGGTATCAGTGTGGTTCCACCGCGCCATAGGCACCAGGAAAGACAGTGGTCAGTTATCAGTTATCAGATATCAGATAAATGATCCAAAACCCTGAAGACTGCAAGAAACGCGATGATTGCCAATGTATTGACAGTTGACAGTTAACTGTTAACTGTTGACTGTTAACTGTGTATGAGGTCAAGCCCTCGGTCTGTTAGCACGGCTCGGCTACATACATTACTGCACTTCCACCTACCGCCTAAGAACCTGTGTTCTACAGGTGACCTT
>NZ_JACJRU010000014.1 GCF_014697425.1 Nostoc sp. FACHB-110 | reverse complement strand
TTGATTTTTCATGAGTCCGCGCAGGTGGTCACTGAGCTTGTCGAAGTGCGGACTTTGTTTGTGTAGTAGCGAATTATATTCGCCCAAAACTTTTAAAACATCCTCTTATACCATTTCACGAAAATTCTGATACAAATACATTGGTTTTTAATTCTTTCTCCCTGCCTCCTGCCCCCTGCCCCCTGCCCCCTGCCCCCCATTTGTATCAAACTTAAAGTGAAACGGTATTAGGACAGTGTACTAGTGGTTTGGCAATGCATAAAATGAGAGACGCGAAGTTTCGCGTCTCCATAAAATATGATACTGGCATAAATTTACACTTAAATAAAAATTCTGTTTTAGATAAATATAAATAACTAGAAAAATATTTAGTTAATTCTTCTATAAGTTCTACGCCATTTTTCTAGCTGCTCAATTGAGACTGATTTAGTCACAACATTTACGCCATTACCTCGCCAGTCAATTTCTGAATCTGTGGTAAAAACACCACATTCTAACTGTTCTAGCCGAATATCCCAATATTCACTAAAGCGGTTTTTTAAAGTCATAACTTGCTCAAATACTTTGTTTCTGTGCTTGTTTCTTCTTTTTCTTTCGGTAGCTCCTGTAGCTTCCGTATCGATGAATTTAGTTTCAATTAAAAATAAATTACCTTGTAATGTGAGATAAACAAAATCACACTTGCCTAAATCTGTGTAATCTGCAATTGGGGACTTTTCAAATAAAAGTAATTCGCCGCAGTTAGGGAATAAAGCCTTAATGTTTAAAAACAAGTAAGCTTGCAAAAGAAGTTCCTTATCGTAAGGAAAAACAATCACACCTTCAAAAAACTGTTTAATATCTTCCTGACTTTGAGGTTGAATTTTCTTACAATACGTGACAAATTTATGTAGATCATTTGCAATCATCAAGTTTTTACTCCTTCCCCTAGTTCACGCCAATCCCCTATGGCATAAAAAGATACTATTGTCTACAGAGAATCTCCATCCGCATAAGTCACTAAAAAAAACGAACCAACTATGGTATGACTACGGCAAACTACTGTTGACGAAGCACTTTTGAAGATATCAACTAACTGATATGTCAAAAACTAAAGTAATAAAGGTTACTTAGTTTCTCCGCAATTTAGATTAACTACCTGTTAAGTATTTAATCTGAGCCAGAAATCTAGCATTTTGTAGTGCTATGACAGTTGAACGTGAATCTTGTACCCAAAATTGTCGTCCAAATCTCACAAGTTGACGAGAGTTACCAGCTTGGATAATGCCAATTACAGGTACTTTTGCTTTTTCTTTCTCACCGGAAAGTTCTTTTAAAATGTTACGTAACCGATCGCGTTCTTCAATGGTGGTTGCTTGTTGGGGTGTCAACTCTACCATCACCATTTGTACTGATTCTACAGCTTCTACATCTTCGACAATTAATTGCACTTGTTCATCGCGGCGATCAACTTTACCCCAAATAATTAATCTGGCATCAACTTCTAGTAAAAGGCTAATCCGTTCATAAGTTTTAGGAAAGACAACTGCTTCTGATTGTCCTGATAAATCTTCTATTTGCAAGATTGCCATTGGGTCGCCTTTTTTGGTTATGACTTTTTTGACGTTATTTAACATCACAACCGCACAAAGTAACGAGTCTTCTTTTTGTTCGCTGAGTTGGGATAGATTTATCGGTGCTAAAACAGAAGACGAAGATTTAATTGATTTTAAAGGATGATCTGAGACATAAAATCCCAACAATTCTTTTTCCATCTGTAATTTTTTTTGTGGTGGAAAATCTGGGACTGGTTGTGCTTTTGGTGCAGAATCAAAAACATTGTTTGGTGATTTGGCAGTGGTAGTAGTAGTAAATCCGCCTAATAAATCAAATAAGTTACCTTGACCACTGGCTCTATCTTTAGCGCGAGATTGCGCCCAATCGTAAACTAATTCTAAGTCTTTAATTAATTGATGCCGATTTGCTTCAAGTTTGTCAAAAGCTCCACAGTAGATTAAAGATTCTAAAGTGCGGCGGTTAACAGCACGCAAATCTACGCGATCGCAAAAATCTGACAGTGATTTAAACTCGCCGCTGGCTTCTCGCGCTTCTAAAATACAAGCGATCGCGTTTTGCCCAACATTACGCACTGCGGAAAATCCAAATAAAATCTTATCTCCCACTGGGGTAAAATCTACACCCGAACGATTAATATCTGGGGGTTCAATTTGAATATTCATACTCAAACAGGTGGAAATATACTTCTGCACCTTGTCTGTATCACCACTGTTGGCTGTTAACAGTGCTGCCATATATTCCAATGGATAATTAGCTTTTAAATAGGCAGTTTGATAAGTAACGTAGCCATAAGCTGTAGAGTGAGATTTATTAAAGCAATTGGAGGCAATTAAATTATTTTGGATAACAAAATTATGGTCTTTTTCTACACCAATGTCATAAACATTTTCTTTTCCTACAGATTGCCGAGTTATTATTTTTACCATTTCTCTAACCCCCAGAACAGACAAGATAAAAGCGAATTATATGAAACCAATAAGCAAAATTGTATTTTAAGTAATCAGCATACTATAAAGAAGAAGTCAGAAGTCAGAACCAGAGAATGGGAAAAAATAACCCCTACGAATTAAAGACCACTACATCAAAGATTTAGTGTGGTCTTAAACCCATTTATTCACCTGCGGCTTCGTACTCCAATTCATGCTGAATTCTGACAACTGACACATGTATTTTGTTTGGTAAATTGGTTATTAACTTATACTACTATCCTCTTACATGACAATAACTGATATTCATAACTAAGTTAACAGTTCAAATTTGATGATTTGCAAACATACTGTTATCAAATATATATTTGCTGTTTTTAAATAATAAAGTAAAAATTAGGAAGTAGGGATGATGAGTCAGACTAAAATTCTGTGGCTGCATAAACTAAGTCTCGCTTTGCGGATGATCTAACAACCAAGATTTGAAACCACACTGTATTTTTCCGACTTCAACCCTTTACACTTTCTGCTAATCCCCTGCAATATGTACTAAAATCTAGGACTTGAGTTACAAAGGGAGCAGTCATGGCATCCATACGCAAGTTGCACGAACAGCTAATTAAAAAAGAACGTTCTGCCGTTGAAATTACCCAAGAAGCTTTAGATAAGATTCAAGCCTTAGAGCCGAAATTGCACAGTTTCTTGCACGTAACGGCGCAACAGGCGTTAGAACAGGCTCGTGCTGTAGATGCCAAAATCGCTGCTGGCGAAGAAATTGGAATATTGGCAGGAATTCCTATTGGCATTAAGGACAATATGTGTACCAAGGGAATTCCGACGACCTGTGGCTCGCGGATTTTAGAGAATTTCGTGCCGCCCTATGAATCAACCGTGACCCAAAAATTATTTGATGCTGGGGCGGTGATGGTTGGTAAAACCAATCTCGATGAGTTTGCAATGGGTAGTTCTACAGAAAGTTCTGCTTATCAAGTTACAGCTAATCCTTGGGATTTGTCCCGGGTTCCTGGCGGTTCTTCTGGAGGTTCAGCAGCAGCTGTAGCAGGGGGAGAATGTGTGGTTTCTCTTGGTTCTGATACTGGTGGTTCGATTCGTCAACCCGCATCTTTTTGCGGTGTTGTGGGAATGAAACCCACCTACGGGTTAGTGTCTCGTTATGGTTTGGTGGCTTATGCTTCGTCGCTAGATCAAATTGGGCCTTTTGGGCGCACAGTTGAAGATGCGGCAATTTTATTAAAAGCGATCGCAGGTTATGATGCCAAAGATTCCACCAGCCTGAAAGTAGAAATTCCTGACTATACTGCAAGTTTTAGACCAGACCTCAAAGCCAGAGGCAAAATCCGCATCGGCATAATTACAGAAACTTTTGGCGAAGGTTTAGACTCTGTGGTTGAGCAATCTGTGACCAAAGCTATTGAGCATTTACAAAGCTTGGGAGCAGAAATTCATACTATTTCCTGTCCTCGTTTCCGCTATGGCTTACCCAGCTACTACATCATTGCACCTTCTGAAGCTTCAGCCAACCTAGCTCGTTACGATGGTGTTAAATATGGCTTGCGTACACCAGATGCAGAGAATTTGTTGTCTATGTACACTCGTACCCGTGCAACAGGTTTTGGAGCCGAAGTCAAACGCCGAATTATGATTGGTACTTATGCCCTTTCTGCTGGGTATTATGATGCTTATTATCTCAAAGCACAAAAAGTCCGCACCTTAATTAAGCAAGACTTTGAGGATGCGTTTAAAAAAGTTGATGTATTAGTTACTCCTACTGCACCTACTACAGCATTTAAAGCCGGGGAAAAAACCACCGATCCCCTGAGTATGTATTTAAATGACCTGATGACAATTCCTGTAAATCTGGCCGGTTTACCGGGTATTAGCTTACCTTGCGGTTTTGATGACAAAGGTCTGCCAATCGGGTTGCAACTAATTGGTAAGGTGTTGCGAGAAGACCAATTGTTCCAAGTAGCTTACGCTTATGAACAAACAACTTCTTGGCACTTACGTCAACCGCAACTTTAGTAATGGGTGCAGAGTAATACCAATTCACTTTAAGTTTGATACAAATGGGTCGCAGGGGGGCAGGGGGCAGGGAGCAGGGAGCAGGGGGCAGGGGGCAGGGAGCAGGGGGCAGGGGGCAGGGGGCAGGGAGAAAGATAGATTTGTATCAGGATTTTCGTGAAATGGTATAAAAGCAAGACCACCGAACTAATGACTACTGACCATTGACTGCTGGGGTAAATGTCACTTCTTTGACATTACCCAAACCTCCTAGGGGTTTTGCTGGTTGATTGTTGACAGAAACTAGTACAAAACCAGCGTTCCCAGAACGAACAGTTAGCTGCTTTTTGGCTTTCCAAGTGCGGCGATCTCCTTTGGTTAAATAACCAACAAATTCTGTTTTGCCATCGGCTTTGACTTGCAACCAGGATTTGCCTTGGAGTTCTAAACTGATAGCGACATCTTGATTAATCGTCTGATTAGGGGATGCAATTATTGGTTGTGGAGTGATTTGGCCAGATACAGATGTTTCTGGTGGAGTTGATGATGTTGGTATGGATGTGACTGCGGTAGTTTGTTTTTGAGAAGTTCCTAAATTGAGTTTTTTGACTAAAGATTCGGCTGAAAATTGAGGATTCAGTACATAAATTAGCCCAGTTGCTGCCACTAATAATAAGACAACATAAGGTATAAATAAAGGTATCCGAATGTTTAGTTTTTTATCAAAATTTTGACTTCTGTTACTATCAAATTGTGGGGTGGTAACTTCAGTGGCAAAATTTTTTGCTAAAGCTGCACCATCTAAACCGATAACTTCTGCATAACGACGGATAAAACCTTGAACGTAGACTGGTTCAGGCAAATCATCAAAATTTTGTTCATCTATAGCCTTCAAAAAAGCTAGGCGAATGTTGGTTTTTAATGCTACTTCTTCAATGCGGATTGACCTGGCTTCTCTGACTTGCCGTAAATGCTTACTAATTTCCTGCAACTGTTCTTTTTGATTGTCTTGTAATAGTTTCACGACCTTCTCCTAGATGCGACTGATGTTGGGTATTTAACAGAATAATTACTGAATTAATGTCAAATTTTTGACTATTTTAATTGTAATTGGAAAACAGGAGATAACAATTTTATTTGATTTTTCAATAAATGAGTAGGGTAGGGAATAGGAAGTATATTTGTTTTTTTTACCTACAGGAGTCATACCGTATCATTTTTTAAAGTGATACGAATAGACAAGCAAAGAAACCAGTATTGATTAAACTTGTTTCATCGTCAAGTATGAAAGTGGGACTAGTATTTTTACTCAGCACTTTCAAGTCAGAGAATTTTTCACCTTTAACTGACTGATTGTAATTTCTGTAACAATTCAGTATTAATTGGTGATGTTGCCAAAATTGGGTGCTTAATTCCTCCCCAAATACCACCGTTACGGACGCGATAGCCAACTAACAAATCAGGAATTTGGGGAGAAATCAAAACTTGTGGCGGTGAAAGTTGACCTAGCGATCGCGCTCGATAATAATGATGGGACTCTGATAAAGCTTGATCAAGTTTTGCTGCAATGATTTCTGGAGTTTCGGTTGCAAAGTCAAGTAAAAGCACATAATAAGGGGGATGAGCAACAGGAACTAAACTCTGAAAATTATTTCCTTGCAAGTTGATGCTATTCAAAGCATGATTTACAAAGGTTTCGTGTAACTTTTCACCCACCAAATCGCTAATAGATTGCTGTCGTCCGAGAAATTCTAAACAGGGAGTCTGACGATAATAATGTGTGACGCAAATGCGATCGCCTATTCGATAGCGATATAAACCGCCTTTTTGTGACAAAATGATAGTATATTCCTGCCCAATGCTGAGTTCGTGTAATTTATGTAGAGAACCAGTATCATCTTCAAACTCAAAAAACACTTCATCCAAAACTGGAACATACCCACCCGCAGCAATTAACGGAATCGTCATTGGGGCTTCGGTTGCTAGTAATCCTTTACCTTGAATTAATGTATTGGGAAATTGCGATCGCAATCCCTTCGCTTGATCTGCTGCATTGGCACTATCCCAACAAGAAATTAGCTTGAGATGGGGCCAAATTTGCGTCCAATCAATATTATCTTCGCCAAGAAGCTGCAGACGATAACGCGATATTTTGACTTGTAATTCTGCTTGCAATAACTTCTTGTTTTCTTGAATATAATTTAAATGTACTTGTAAAAAACTTGGACTCCAGATAGAAATAATTTCTAATTTTTCAGCTTGTAATAATGCTAAGGCTAATTGATGCTTAAATATTTGGGCATCCCGCAGGCGATTAAGTCCATTAGGCATTACCAACCAAGGACGCAAACACCACCGCAACCAACCATCTAAATAATCTAAATCATCTTGTAAAGATAGGGAATCGCTACTATTTAATTGTGGGGAAATGCAAGCGTAAATCTTACCTGTCGAAAATAATGGGCCATTTGTAATTAAATCATGCGCCCATACACAAAACATCTGATTAAATGAGCTACGTAAAGATTGAGTGTAAGGAATCCATTTGACAGCCCCACTACTACCAGAGGTTTTTTCATAAAACAAAATAGGTTCAGGTGTAAGAGGTATTTGCTGACGTTTTTGCTGTCCTAAAATCCAAGGTGAAAGTGCATCGTAATCAACAATCGGGATACGCTGCCAATCTGCTAGATAATTAATTTTTAATGCTTTCCCATAGTCGCTGGAAATGAGGCGATCGCATATCTGTTTCTGCACAGATAGCTGCGTTAATTCAGGGTTATCTAATGCTTGATAAAATCGGCGGGCTGTTGGTGCAAGAATTTGCCCAAAAAGTTGAATAATCGGACGCATTATAGCCTTTTCGTTAATTTCGTTACTGTATAATTTTTGTGCAATCAGCTTTCTTACTTTCATGCCGACAAATGACTCTGAATTGCAGATCCAAGCTCAAATAATTCTAGAAGCAATTGCGTTCATGCCCTTTGAGCAATGCCAGCCTTTGAGTCGAGAATTTGCCACTATTCCTGCTCGTCCTGGTATTTATGCAATTAGACACAAAACGGATGGTTTGCTTTACATTGGTAAAACCAAGAGCCTACGGGGGCGTTTCAGTGGTGGGCATAAGGCTTTTTTGTGGGCGTGGCTCGATAAATATAGCGATGAAGATGTTCGTATTGCGGTGCAGCCCATTTCCCACTGGACAAACCCTGGGCTACTATTGGAGTTAGAAGCAATTATTTTGAGAGCTACCGAACCTCCTTACAACGTCCAAATTCCACCCGAAAGGTGAACTTATGCAAGCTAAATTTCAAGAGCAACTTTCTGCTGATGATGCCAAAGTCATCTTAGGGCTTTTGCCTGAACGAATTCAAGAAGCTCTGATTGCTCGCGCTAGTGACATTGAGTATCCAATCGAAGCGGTAATTGAAATGGCTCTCGCTAGTTTTCTTGATACAGAGGCGTTGGGTTTTGCAGATTGCAAACCAGGAAGAGGGCAGTAAAAAGGACTCAACATGCCCTGAAGTAAGCGGGAAATCTCTCAGGTTAAAATGTTGTATAGTTGCACTTCTTCAACCCGCAGTTCTATGCAAATCACCCTTAACCTCGATGAAACTTTGCTCAACGAAGCTTTCCAACTTACCAACCTCACCAGCCAAGACGAACTGGTAAACTTTGCGCTGCAAGAACTTGTGCGATCGCGCCAAAAGAAAAATCTTCTTGACCTCGCGGGACAGATTCAATTTGCTCCAGACTTTGACTACAAAGACTTGCGTGAAACGGGAATTCTTACAATTGCTGATTAGGATAAAGATTCGTAGCAGCAGCAATAAATGTACCATCAGCAATAACTACACCAGGGCCAAGATGCGAAGCCGCACCAATAAAGGCATCATTGCCAATCTTAACTTTTTTGACATATAACATTAAGTCTTGCTTGCGGGGTTTGATGATATGAGAATATATCCCCACACGATGGCCGATAACTACGCGATCGCCTATTTCTATTAAACCGCGATCGGCAATTTCTAATCCTGGTGTCCAGTAAACATTTTGCCCTACTTTTGCACCCCACAATCGCAACCAAAAAGAAAATACTCCTGGAATAAACCGCAGCACTGCTTCTAAAGTTGGTATGGCAATATAAATTACCTGGATTTGATGACTACCCCACCAAGCACTATACTCTTTACCTTTTAGATAACTAATACCTTCCTGCACAGGATAAGCCCAATTATGTAAGCGATAAACTAACACTGGCAACCCATAAATAGAAAATAATATAGCTACAACGCAGAAGATACTATGTGAATAAACAAAATAGACTATTGCAACCACACTTAATATTAATATCAATGTCGGAAAAAATAAAAGTATAGTACTTAAAACACTCATTTAAAACCTCTGCGCTACTTTGCGTAAACCTCCCTTTGGTTTCACCAGTCGCCTGCGGAGGGAAACCCTCCCGCAGCACTGGTTCACCACGTCACTCTGCGTTTAAAAAGGAAATAACAGTTTTTGTCTCAAACTTAACTCAGTTGAAATTCCTATCACAGATGGCAACTCTTCACTTTTATAATGAGTTCCATGTAACTTGTCCCAAATTTTAAAATTCGCCCCATAGTTGCAATTAAAAGTTTCGCTGCAATGATGCCAAGCATGATCCTGCGGTAAGATTAACCAAGAAACTACAAGTTTATCAAGCCAACTATTTGTAGAAATTATCAAGCGGCTATGTCGCCATAAATCTAAAGCAGAAGTTAGACTAACTCCTAATAGATAGCCTGTTGGGTCATTCAATAAATATAAAAATAAAGTATGTATCCATAAATAAACAATTAACAAACTTGTCCAAATGGTATTACGAGAGGTTCCTAATACATCCATTTGAGTTACTGTATGATGAACTTTATGTAATTGCCAAAATAATCTGCTATGCAATAAACGATGATTCCAATAATATAAGTAATCTATTAAAATAAAACTGATGGCAAAGGTTACAATAGGTGATAATTGTAAAATGCCTTGTTGATTGGGTAATAAATGCTGGTAAAACCAATAAATAACAGTCCCCTGCAATAAAGGAATTAACATTCCTTGAATTGTTAGACCAACTCCATCTAATAGCCAATCTTCAATGCTTTTAACTTTGAATTGATTCCGACAAAATTTATCGCTAATTGTCCAGCTAACTAATCCACTGAAAGCAACAAAAATTATTAACTGTAAAAAAATCTGTATATCCAAAATTATTAAACCCAAAATGTGACTTTAACTGATTGATTTGGCAATAATCTCGGGTCTTCGCCACGGGATATTGCTGTTCTAATTGACTCGACAAAGACATGAATTGTGTCAGCCGGGGTGTTAGAAAAGTGTGTGCCGTATTTGGCGATCGCTTCACCTTGAATCTTCAAAATTGCCACATCTTGGCGGATAATATGTTGGGCAGTCCACCACACAAACGGGCGTGCTAGCTTGTTCCAGATGCCATAGTTATAAGTAACATCTGTATAAACCAAAGTAGAATTGTCGGTTTCGGGAATAGATTGACTGGTAATGAATAAATGGCGATGATGCCCCATTTGATATTCTACAGAGGTAATATTGGGCAGATAAAAGCGATCGCTATGTTTAATTTCCGCACCCTGGTGATTTAAAAAACGGCTGTACCATCCCAAATTACTAGTTTCGTTGCGATACTCCACCACCACCGCACCATCACAACGTTTTACAGTCATCTCTAACTTTTGCTGGCGGGAGTGACGAAATACCCCAGGATGCACAAAAGCCGTATGCGGAATATCAATAAAGTTTTCTGCACAATTAGTCACGTTATTGGCAAAACGGTTAATTACCCGCACTGTCTCCCAGCCTGCTTCGCCGTAATGCGGCAGAGAAAACGGTTCAAAGTTTTCGCTTGGGCTATCAGTTAAACGCACATATACATAACCATCTTGTTCTTTGGTAGCGTAACACTTCGCTTGACGCTGCAAAGAAGCTTTGAAATCCTCTCCTTCAGCCGGAACAGCAATCACCTGACCACTGTCATCGTATACCCAACCATGATAAGGACATTGCAAAGCACCGTTACAAACCTTACCTACTGACAAACGACTACTACGGTGCAAGCACTTATCCTGTAAAGCCACAGGTTTTCCATCCGCGCCACGAAATATCGCTAACCACTCTCCTAAAACAGTTCGCGCTAATACTGTGTTAGTTCTAAGTTGGTTGCTGAGGGCGACAATATACCAAAAATCTGTAAATTGCATTGATGTGTTGAGAGCGATCATAAATGCGATCGCACAGTTAGACAAATTTGACTTCAGTTTATCCCAGTGTTAAAATTCCCGACGACATATCTACAACTAACCGCCGAGTTTTCAACCACTGACGACCGAATAAAATTTCCGAGACACTTTCACCTGCATATACGGGAATATCAAACTCTTGACCTTCAATTCGCACTTTGCCTGCATAAATATCAAATATTCCTTCTCCTTGAGCTAGAAGCATATTTCTCTCACCTAGATACTCCCAATCAAAAGCTTCTACATCCTGCTTGTCAATCACTAACCAGTCAGAAAAACCTGTATCTAAAATTACCTCAACGGGCAAATCTGAACCATCTTCAGCAATCAACTCAATTTCAAAAAATAGCTCATCATAGCTGCCAAACCAGCCTTGAATCATATTGTTCCGGCTACTCCTGTTTCATTAATCCGAAATATGAATACAGGTGCATTAGGATGTTTTTGACGTGACAACTTGATAGCTGTTAATTCATCTTGAGCAACAAAATAATCTTTACTTTCAGGTTCTACAGCCATATACCAACCATAGTGCGTTTTAATTAACTCTGGTTGAACACACTCAAAAATGGGTTTGCAACGCTGATAAAAAGCTTCTTGTTCTGTTCGCCATTGTGCTTTTTGTGCTTCCGTCCACTGAATTTCCGGAAAAATTCTTCCCCGATTTACAGTACGTTGTGTTTTCATGATATTGATTGCTGCGTTTAGTTCAATTTTAGGGTAGCGATCGCTCTTTGGTGGAAAGAACAAAACTAGTAGCCGATATCGCCCGAATAATTGCACAATATAGGCAGTTCGTCGTGGTGAATACCAAGAATGCCAACTACACTTGCTGACGCACAAAATTTAGTTTCTGATCTCATCGCCCGCTACTCATCCCGTGTAGATTATTTGATGATTCGCCTAGAGGAAGCAGAAGGGACTGATATCTTGTTGCGTGGCGACAAGGTAGAAACCCTGAGTGAAGGTATTTCTATAGGTGGACATATCCGGGCTTGTTATAAAGGCGGCTGGGGACTAAGTAGTTTTAACCAGCTTTCTACTATTAAAGAACGAATTGAAGAAGCGATCGCAGCTGCGCGGATGGTTGGTGATGAAGAAACTTTACTAGCTCCCATCGACCCGGTGCAAGCAATTTGTCAACTACCACTAACAGGTACAGATCCGCGTCAAATTAGCTTATCGCAGAAAAAACAGTTGTGCGATCGCTACACGGAATTATTAAAAAGTGTTGACCCCCGCATTACGACTACTTCAGTCCGCTACGGTGACAGCGCGCAAAAAATTATCATCGCTACCTCCGAAGGGACTTTCATCGAACAATCTTGGGTAGATATGGAAATGCGCTTCGCCGCTACAGCGAGAAATGGCGAAACTGTGCAAACCGGAAGGGAAACTACAGGTTCTCGCAAAGCTTACGAAGATTTAATGAATTTAGATGAGCAAGTAAAAAATGCTGCTCAAAGGGCGGTTGCAGCTTTATCTTTACCATCAGTTAAAGGCAATACCTACACCGTAGTTATAGACCCCATTCTTACAGGTTTATTTGTTCATGAAGCTTTTGGGCATCTTTCCGAGGCTGATATGGCTTACGAAAATCCCGACTTGCTGGAAGTTATGACCCTCGGCAGGCGGTTTGGGCCAGAAGAACTGCAAATTTTTGATGGCGCTGCCCCCCAAGGACATCGCGGGAGTTATTTTTATGATGATGAAGGCACACCTGCTACAACTACGCAATTAATTCAAGATGGCATTTTGGTAGGACGCTTGCATTCACGAGAAACCGCAGGCAAATTAGACGAAGCACCCACTGGTAATGCCCGTTGTCTCAATTATCACTTCAGTCCGATTGTGCGGATGACAAATACTTGGATTGAACCAGGTAAGACACCTGTGGCAGATTTATTTACGGATATTCAAGAAGGAGTCTACGCCCGTAACTGGCTGGGTGGTATGACTAATGGGGAAATGTTCACCTTTAGTGCGGGTGAAGCATGGATGATTAGAAATGGCAAAATCGCCGAACCGGTGAAAGATGTCACACTTTCGGGCAACGTTTTTCAAACTTTAGCTGATATTGAAGCCATCGGTGATGACTTTTATTGGGATGAGTCAGGCGGTTGCGGTAAAGGTGGACAAAATGGTTTACCTGTAGGTTGCGGCGGCCCCAGTCTCCGTATCAAAGATGTAGTGGTTGGGGGAGAAACTTGAAGAAGAAATCAGAATTCAGAATAAGAGCGTGGGGGAAAAAGACCCACTACTAATTGACTAATATTAAATCATCGTATAAGTAGGTCGATGTTAAAAATTGTCGTGATGAAAAGGCAGCTTTGCAGAGGGCAGTCCCAATGAAACAAGTTTCATCACCAAGTATGACAGTGGGACTGGTATTTTTACTCAGCACTCAGCACGGGCTAAACGCCCCGCTACCGCTAACAGCACTCAGCACTTTCAAGTCAAAAGGCAGAAGGAAAGAGGGTTTTAGGTAACTTTACTTTTCGTTACATACTTCGGTTTATTTGCACTGTTCTACTTAAACATCAGTTTTGATTGGTGAAAAAACTTCCGTATGTGTAGTGACTTAATGCAAAAATATAGTTCTTGTGGTGTGGGCTGCCCATTTGATGCAAATTAAATATGGAACAGCTTATTCTCTCCCTACTCACTAATTCGCAAGCCAAAATATATTAATCAAGCCTATTTTGATTTCTAAAAATGCCTGCTAAACCCATACCTATTAAAAACAGAAGTGCGCGCCTATCCTGTGATTGGCCCATCGCCCAATTACCAGGATTGAGTCATGAAGAACAATTACAACTTCAAAGTTGGGGAATTGAAACTACACAACGACTATTTAATCAAGGAAAAACCCCAGAAGCTAGGCTAGCTTTAGCGAGTAAATTACAATTACACCTGCAATATGTGAATAAATGGGTAGCTTTAGCTGATTTATCCCGAATTCCTAGTGTTGGCACGCAATATTGCGGTTTATTACTCCATGCGGGGATTGGTTCTGTGGCACAGTTAGCGCAAACGCCGACTCACAGGTTGCACAAACAAATTATGCGTTTGCAAGTTGCAACCCTACAACGTCGAGATTTGTGTCCATCAGTTGAGTTAGTTCAACAATGGGGTCAACAGGCAAAAGTAGTGCTGAGTATTCAAAACTCTCCTCACCCCCTCTGACCATTTTATGTAACTAACTAAGCACTTTTAATCGGAATAATACCCTGATCAAAAACGCGCTTATCTGTACCAATAGCCCTCACTTCTATTCTATCGGGATAGACTTCATAAGCGGCAAAACTTAAACTAGAAGCAGAATACTCTGTCCATTCAGAATGTCCGACAGGACGAGTACCTGCACCACCACCAGTAATTAAATAAGTTGTGCCATTAATAGATGTAGTCCGTTCATAGTGATGCTCGTGACCATTAATATAAAGTTGAACACCATATTTTTGAAACAGAGGTGTAAAAGTTTTAATAAACTCTGGATTCTTCCCATAAACACCCGAAGCATAAATTGGATGATGACCAAATACAACTTTCCAAGGTGTATTACTACGGCTTAATTCTTGTTCTAACCAAGGTAATTGTTTTTTCCAATCAGCATTACTATTAGTATCTAAAGCAAAAAATTGTACTTGATGGCGACGAAATGTATAGTAACGTTTTCCCTGCATATTAAAGCCGGGATATTTAATTTGCGGTTCACCATTATCGGTACGAATATCGTGATTTCCTAAACAAGCTTGAAACTTGACACCTTTTTTAAGTAACGCTTGATAAGGACGCTCAAAAACTGCGCCAATTTTTTCAATTTCGCCGTTATTATAAATGTTATCGCCAGCTAAAATTACTAAATTGTACGGATTTTGCTGATGATAAAAATTCATCGCTTCAGCTACCGCGTACTGTCCTTTTGCACCTGTACCTGTATCGGCTACGGAAACAAACCGCAATAGTAAGTCTTTTTTTGTGGGTTTGGCAGCGATCGCCGCCCAATCATCGATATAGTTATTGTGACGCGCTAAAGTCCAGCCAAGAAATCCTGTACCAATTGCGCCTAAGCTACCTAAGAATAAAAATTGACGGCGTTTCAGGTTCATAATTTTGCAGTATTCAATCTAAAGGCTGTCTCAACAAGTAAATAGTTTCATACAAGCACGCAGTATAAGCTACATTAAGCGGAACAGACAGTAGCCGTCTCATATACTTTATGCTTAACAGCTTACCCACCGTAAAATAAAAGCTTCCATAGGTACATCTTGCTAGGTATGATATTTAATCTGCAAGCATTTACCTAATAGAAACTAGCTATGACTCAAAACTACCGCATTACCTTACTTCCCGGCGATGGCATTGGCCCTGAAATTATGGCAGTGGCGGTAGATGTGCTGAAAGTCGTAGGGAAAAAATTTGATATTGAGTTTGCGTTCTCAGAAGCTTTAATTGGTGGTGCAGCTATTGATGCGACAGGCGAACCTCTACCAGCTGCTACCTTAGACGCTTGTCGCAATAGTGATGCTGTATTACTCGCCGCTATTGGGGGTTATAAGTGGGATACTTTACCATCTCACCAACGCCCGGAAGCAGGTTTGTTAGGACTCCGCGCGGGTTTAGGTTTATTTGCCAATTTACGCCCCGCCCAAATTTTGCCGCAGTTAATTGACGCTTCGACTTTGAAACGCGAAGTCGTCGAAGGCGTAGATATTATGGTGGTGCGGGAACTCACTGGTGGAATTTACTTTGGGAAGCCCAAAGGAATTTTTGAAACTGAGACTGGTGAGAAACGCGGTGTAAATACGATGGTGTATAGTGAGTCAGAAATTGACCGCATCGGCAGAGTCGCCTTTGAAACAGCCAGAAAAAGAAGCGGTAAACTCTGCTCTGTAGATAAAGCTAACGTATTAGAAGTATCGCAGTTATGGCGCGATCGCATCACAAAACTGGCTGCCGAATATCCCGATGTGGAACTGTCTCACCTGTACGTTGATAATGCCGCGATGCAATTAGTTCGTGCGCCTAAGCAATTCGATACGATTGTCACAGGTAACTTGTTTGGCGATATCCTCTCGGATGCGGCGGCAATGTTAACTGGCAGTATTGGGATGCTACCCTCTGCCAGTTTAGGTGCATCTGGCCCTGGTGTTTATGAACCAGTCCACGGTTCTGCACCGGATATTGCCGGACTTGATAAAGCGAATCCTTTGGCGCAGGTTTTGAGTGCGGCAATGATGTTACGCTACGGGTTAAATCAGCCACAAGCAGCAGATACCATTGAAAAAGCTGTGTTGCAAGTTTTAGAGCAAGGCGATCGCACAGGCGATATCATGTCAGCAGGAATGAATCTCTTGGGTTGTCAAGCAATGGGGAATTCCCTGATTAAAGCACTAGAGAAATAATTCTTTGAGGAGAAACTCGCCAAATTGGCAATCAATCAGGAAAGTTTCGGGTACACTATAGACAAAATCTAGTAAGTAGTTAGCAGTAAATAGTGTACGCTTTACGACAAGAAACAGCTAATTTCAACGCGTCTAGAGTCCAGCCACCTCTGATTGATCCCGCTATCATCAGAGCGGCTGGCAAGATTTACTACACTTATTGTGAAGTACATCCTGAAATCGCTGGGCAACCTTCCGGGGTAGCAATTAACCGTGTTACCCATCGGGGTAAGGTCATTTTTACTCACAACCCCGTTCTTTTACCTCAAGAGTGTTTTGTACCTTTAAATCAAATTGAGTCGTATATGTATTAGTCAATAAAGTGCTGAGTGCTGAGTTCTAAGTAAAAACCTGTCTCTCGACAAAGGACAAAAGATGAAGCACAAATGACACAGGACAATTGACAAATGACTATATGGACTTTTTAATAGCCGTTGTGGCGATTACTGTTGTTTTCGCCTTGGGTGCATCTATAGGTAGCTTTATCAACGTTGTCGTTTATCGAATCCCTGCGGGGTTATCGATTCTTTGGCCACCTTCCCGTTGCCCCCATTGCTTAAACCAGCTAAAAGCTTATGACAATGTACCCGTCCTGGGATGGTTGTGGTTACGCGGAAAATGCCGTTATTGCAAAAATAAAATAGCTGTTCGTTATCCGGTAGTAGAAGCGATAACGGGTCTACTTTTCGTCATTATTTTTTTAGTCTTTCAAGTTTCCATCGCCACATTAGGATATTGCGCTTTTTGTAGTTGGTTGTTGGCTTTAGCACTGATTGATTTAGATACGATGACTCTTCCCAATGCGCTAACGCAATCAGGTTTAGTGCTGGGTTTAGCATTTCAAATTATCAGTGGTTTTACCTTAGAAGCCAGCAGCATCAGTATAGTTAAACACCTGATGATGGGGATAGCTGGGGCAGTTGTTGGTTTATGGCTATTTGAAGCGATCGCTCTTGGTGGTTCAATAGTTTTAGGTAAAACGGCGATGGGTGCGGGAGATGCCAAACTCGCCGCCATGATGGGTGCTTGGCTGGGTTGGCGTTATTTACTTTTGGCTAGTTTAATTGCCTGTGCTGTGGGAGTATTAATAGGTGGATTAGTAATTGTGCGATCGCGCCAAAAAAGAGGAGTAAAAATCCCCTTCGGCCCTTTTTTAGCGATAGGTGCAATCATCACTTTATTTACCGGGCAACCAATTTTATCAGCTTACTTGCAACTATTCAATTTATCTCAATAAGCTGGCTAGATACCCACAATTAGATCCCCCTAAATCCCCCTTTTTAAGGCAGGGCTGTTTCATTCGCTCAGATGAGGATTTTGTCAAGAGTATCAGCCAAAAATTTTAGTGAGTCGGCAATCGAAAAATTACTGTTTCAAGCAGAAAATTTAAGTGTGATCGCCTGGTTCATCAGGAAATTAAGTTGTTGAACTACCTGACTTTTTTGATTGATACGCTTGTAAATTATGGACTTTTAGGGAATGAAACAGCCCTGCTTTTTAAGGGGGGTTGGGGGGATCTAATACTTGAAAAACATAACTTAGCCCATTCTCCCCGGATATTTACTCAAACACCCAGATTAACCGATACAATCGTTTAAACAGACTCTACATTATATTTAAGCGGTTTATATGGTAACAAAATCTAATGTTCAGGTGACGGTTTCCCTGACTGAACTGGGTTTAGATGATGCAGATTTACAAGCCCAAGTACAGAATTTACTCCCCCAGGTGCGAGATGTGGATGGGGTAGAGGATGCCGATTTAGTTGCGGTTACAGAAGTACCAGAAGGTGCTAAGGCGTTGGGTGGTTTTTCTTTGGGGACATTCAAAGCACTGGTGAACCCAGCTTTAATTAAGCCTGTGTTTGATTTTTTGGGGCGTTTGTCTAACAAAACTTTTGCAATCGAAGTAGAAGCTTACGGGGAAAAATTCAAGGCGAAAGCTAGTAGCAAAGAAGATTTGAGCTTCATCCTTGAAAAAACCGAAATTTTATTGAACAAAGCCAAAAATAGACAAGACAGCAATAATGGCTAAGGTAGCACTGTTAATCGGAATTAGCAAATATGAACCAGGACTAGCACCGCTACCCAACGCTGTGAATGATGTTGAGGCGATGCAGCGAGTTTTGGTAAACCCAGAGATGGGTGATTTTGCACCAGAGAATGTCACAGTGCTGAAAAATCCCCAACGGCAAGAGATGGAAGATGCTATTTATAACTTGTACGCCCATCGTGACAAGGATGACTTGCTGTTGTTTTACTTTTCTGGACATGGAGTAACAGTTGAAAGCGGTGATTTTTACTTCTCAACTTCCATCACCAGAAAAAGTCAAAATAAATTAGTCCCTACCACAGCTGTAGCTGGGACAAGTGTACATAGCTGGATGAACCAGAGCAAATCTAAGCGACAGGTAGTAATTTTAGACTGCTGCTTTAGTGGTGCTTTTGCCAAAGGTTTAACAGCAAAAGATAGTGGGAATATTGACCTAGAGCAGAAATTAGGCGGTGAGGGTAGAGCAATTCTCACAGCTTCCTCTTCTACACAATATGCTTTTGAGTCTGATGGTTTAGACTTGTCAATTTACACTCACTATCTGGTAAAAGGCATAGAAAAAGGTACAGCAGATTTAGACGGCGATGGTTTCATTGCAGTGGATGAATTGCACAAATATACGAAAAGCAAAGTGCAAGAAGCTGCTCCCGCGATGACACCTGAGTTTTATCCTGTTAAGGAGGGTTATCGAATTTTTCTGGCTAAGTCGCCTAAAGATGACCCTAAATTGAAGTATCGCAAGGAAGTAGAAGGCCGCATCTATCGCGGTAAGTTTTCTATTCCGGCTCGTCGGCTGTTAAACTCATTACGTCTTCAGTTGCAGCTTGATGCTGATATTGCTGATGCAATTGAAGCGGAAGTTAAACAACCATATCTGGAGTATCAGCGCAAATTAGAAGAGTATGAAGCAACTCTGATTGAAACAGTTGAAATTGAACCAACCCTAAGTGAAAGAACACTCAATGATTTAAGAGACTATCAGCAACATTTAGGTTTACGAGATGAAGATGTTGCACCGATAGAAAAACGCATTATTGGACAAGCAAAACCGGCTGCATTTGTGGAAGAACCACCTGAACCCCAAACAAACCACGCCAATCAATTTGAGTTTGAAATAGTGAAGGTGGATGCTAAAGGACAAATCATCAACCGCAGTCAGGGACGCGCTGAGTTTTTTGCAGAAGACTTGGGTAATGGCGTAGTTCTAGAGATGGTGTCAATTCCTGGCGGTACATTTCTCATGGGTTCGCCAGGAAGTGAGGAAGGACGATATGACTTTGAAAGTCCACAGCATAACGTCACCATTCAACCCTTTTTCATGGGTAAATTTCCTGTCACACAAGGGCAATGGAAAGCTGTTGCTGCTTTTGATAAGGTAAATATTGATTTAGATCCTGACCCATCCAATTTTAAAGGTACTAACCGCCCTGTAGAAAACGTTTCTTGGGATGATGCAGTTGAGTTTTGCGCTCGACTGTCGAAAAAGACTGGTAAGATATATCGCTTACCCAGTGAGGCAGAATGGGAATATGCTTGTCGTGCAGGAACGACTACGCCGTTTTATTTTGGTGAAACGATTACGACAGATTTAGCCAATTACGACGGAAATCATACCTACGGTTCTGCTCCCAAGGGTGAATATCGAGAACACACAACCGATGTAGGGAAATTTCCGGCAAACCCCTTTGGTTTATTTGATATGTGTGGTAATGTATTGGAATGGTGTCAGGATGAGTGGCACGAAAATTATAATAATGCGCCTACTGATGGCAGTGCATGGCTGATTGATAATGATAATCAACTTTGGCTGCTGCGCGGTGGTTCGTGGCTCTACAATCCTAGGAATTGCCGTTCGGCGATTCGCTACTGGTATGTGCGTGACAGCAGGAACTACGACGCGGGTTTTCGGGTTGTGGTTGTGCGGGGCAGGGCTTCTTAGCACTTTACACTCTTACCCTTTAGCACTCTGCACTTTTTTCTTTACCCTTCCCGCGCGAAGCGCGAACAAATTTTTTTATATTTTTTGTATCTTGATGAGTCATTTATCCATAATACAGAAAACCTACGATTTAATCAAGTGGTACGTGCCAATTTTTAGAGTAGCAATCTCCTGTAGGTTGGGTGAAACGAATGGAACCCCACCCCCTAACCCCCTCCCCGCAAGCGAGGAGGGGGAATTGAAGTTGGTGAGAGGCTTTGGCTTGGGATTTTGATTTTGGGTCATGTGCGCTGTTGGCTAATGAATATTTCAGCTATTATTCCCAGTGCGATCGCATTCCCAAAATCAAGTTACCACAGTAGCAATCTCTTGTAGGTTGGGTGAAATGAAGTGGAACCCAACAAATGATAGGAAAAAATCAAAATTCTTCAACTACAGAAATTTAAATTATAGCATTCCTAAATCATTCGTAGCCCCCTCCTCGCCTGCGGGGAGGGGGTTGGGGGTGGGGTTCATCTCTGCAAACAAGCAGCAATATCCTCTAACACCCCCTCTATCCTCTCCATCACATCCTCATTTCTAAATCGCACAACCTGTAACCCTAAACTCTCCAAAAACTTTTGACGTATCGCATCTTCTACTTGGGTGTAATCGTGAATTTTGCCATCCACTTCTACCACTAACTGCGCTTCACTACAGTAAAAATCGACGATAAAACGGTCAATTGTTTGCTGGCGGCGAAACTTGAACCCCAATAGTTGTTTGTGTCTCAATTTCTCCCAAAGTCGCTTTTCTGCTGGAGTTGGTTCACACCGCATTTGTCGCGCCAAGATTTTAAGTTTTTCCCAAAGTTGAGGTGTGGTTTGCCAAACTTGGCCTGGAACCCCACCCCCTAACCCCCTCCCCGCAAGCGAGGAGGGGGAATTAGAGTTTTTGAGAGGCTTTGGCTTGGGATTTTGATTTTGGGTCATGTGCGCTGTTGGCTAATAAATATTTCATCTATTATTCCCAGTGCGATCGCATTCCCAAAATCAAGTTACCACAGTAGCAATCTCTTGTAGGTTGGGTGAAATGAAGTGGAACCCAACAAATGATAGGAAAAAATCAAAATTCTTCAACTACAGAAATTTAAATTTACATATAGCATTCCTAAATCATTCGTAGCCCCCTCCTCGCCTGCGGGGAGGGGGTTGGGGGTGGGGTTCATCTCTGCAAACAAGCCGCAATATCCTCTAACACCCCCTCTATCCTCTCCATCACATCCTCATTTCTAAATCGCACAACCTGTAACCCTAAACTCTCCAAAAACTCTTGACGTATCGCATCTTCTACTTGGGTGTAATCGTGAATTTCGCCATCCACTTCTACCACTAACTGCGCTTCACTACAGTAAAAATCGACGATAAAACGGTCAATTGTTTGCTGGCGGCGAAACTTGAACCCCAACAGTTGTTTGTGTCTCAATTTCTCCCAAAGTCGCTTTTCTGCTGGAGTTGGTTCACACCGCATTTGTCGCGCCAAGATTTTAAGTTTTTCCCAAAGTTGAGGTGTGGTTTGCCAAACTTGGCCTGGAACCCCACCCCCTAACCCCCTCCCCGCAAGCGAGGAGGGGGAATTAGAGTTTTTGAGAGGCTTTGGCTTGGAGTTTTGATATTGGGTCATTTGCGCTGTTAGCTAATAAATATTTCATCTATTATTCCCCGTGCGATCGCATTCCCAAAATCAATTTACAGACTGGATTGTTAAAACCGTTGTGCTAATTGTGTTTAATATTTGCTGATTGTAACATCCAATAAATTTGCGCGATCGCCCAATTGTAGCGAATGCGATACGGTTTAAATTCTTGCTTAACATAAGCACTCACCATTCCTAATGACTGTAACAGTCATTACCCCACTGCCGCTTCACCTTTTGATAATATCAACCTGTGACTTGTATTACCCTCTTAACGAACCAGACCCGTTGGTAAGACTAATGCCATAGATGCTAACACTCAGAAACTAGCAAAATGATTTATTTAAAATGGGGGCAATAAATTGCCGCTAGGGTTGGGTAACAGTATCTTTTCGCGGGAGTTGGTATTCCAACGGACTTGACTTGTCTAATACATTTACAAAATCATATCCGCAAGAGACTTGTATTGGTATAAGCATTTTCGTTAAGCTGGCAACCAAAGATGCAAATTAACAGTGAACAGTAAACAGTTATCAGTTGGCTCCCTGGTGAAACACTACACCAAATTGGTGCTATGGGTTGGTGGTAGGTTTAAATCCCCCACCATACGCTTGATAACTGATAACTGATAACTGATAACTGGTTTAAGGTCTGAATTGCTTATAAGCGTAATTTTGGCTACGTGGTCATTTGCAGCTTGTCATTAGCAAAGACAAACTAAAAATGACGAAGACTGTTTTCGACCCATACCCACTTGAATAAGATAAAAATGGCAAACAACGAAGAATCACGCGGTTTAAAGTCTCTGTTTGATTGGTTTGCAAATCGACGAAAATCAGGCTCTACCAACCAAGAACGTCAAGAACGAGAAATTGCTGACGGACTATGGCACAAATGTTCTAAGTGCGGTGTTTTAACCTATACAAAAGATTTGAGAGCTAATCAAATGGTCTGCGTCGAATGTGGACATCATAATCGGGTAGACAGCGATGAACGCATCCGCCAATTGATAGATAACAATACTTGGCAACCAATAGACGAGCATTTGCGCCCAACTGACCCGTTACAATTTCGCGATCGCAAACCTTATAGCGATCGCCTCCGGGAAATGGAAACCAAACTCGGTCTCATCGATGCAGTCAAAACTGGTTTGGGTCAAATCAACGGAATGCCCGTAGCTTTGGGAGTAATGGACTTCCGGTTTATGGGTGGTAGTATGGGTTCCGTTGTCGGCGAAAAACTCACCCGCTTAATTGAACAAGCCACAGGGCGGCGTTACCCTGTAATTATTATCTGCACCTCTGGCGGTGCGAGAATGCAAGAAGGTATGCTTTCGCTGATGCAGATGGCGAAAATCTCCGCAGCTTTAGACCGCCATCGTGATGCGCGATTATTATACATTCCCGTATTAACCAACCCGACCACAGGCGGCGTAACAGCTAGTTTTGCCATGTTAGGTGACATTATTTTGGCAGAACCCAAATCAACCATCGGTTTTGCTGGTCGGCGCGTCATTGAACAAACCTTGCGCGAAAAACTACCAGATGATTTTCAGACGGCGGAAGATTTGCTCAAGCATGGGTTTGTAGATGAGATTGTGTCTCGGACTCAGTTAAAGAACACCTTATCTAGCCTAATTGCATTACATCAACCGGTGACAACCGCCCCCCCTATGATGCTGTGGGAGTCAATGACGACATTGAGTTCCACAGCAGTTGATTAAAAGTAAAAAGGGAAAAGTAAAAAGGTAAAAGTTGAGATTACTTTTACCTTTTGCCTTTTACCTTTTACCTTTTGCCTTCCTACTTTCCCGGTTCTTGGATAAAAAATAGCGGTACAAGGGCGGCGAGGCGCAATAAGCCAGAGAGGGCAAATAAGCCGAGTAAACCTCCCCAAACGGCATATTGGGCGATAAAACTGCCGATAGTTGTGCCTAAAGCACCGCTACCGCCAGCGACAGCCGCCGCGATCGCAAAATAAATTGACTGATTTTTGATAGGTGCGATCGCTAATTGCAAATTGTTATTACACAAGTCTATTGCTGCCCAGGTTACGCCAGCCAAAATATGCAATAGTGGCAACCATAGCCAAATATCCAGTTGACTGGCATTAATTCCTAACCACAAAATTGGTGTTAGTCCCACCAAAATTCCGACAAATAGCAGAATAGGAAGATTGCCTACTCTGTCTGCTAATTTACCCCACCAAATCATCATTAATAAGTTTGCGCCAGCTTGCAGACTGCCATAAAGCGTCACCCAACTAACATCTATCCCTAGAGTGTCCAGCATATAAAGGTTAAAAAAGGGCGCGCTTATGTGAACAGCAAACATCCATAAACTGATATAAATCAGCAATATTAAAAAATTGTAGTTTTTCCAAATATTAATATTAGGTAAGGCAACTAATTCATCTGTTGTGTTGTTGATAGATGTAGAAGCTAAAGAATTTTGTAATTGAGGATTGATATCTATTTTGAAATATTGACAGCCAATGCTGATGATGCCAAACACAACCCCAATTAACAGCACTATTCCATAGCCTTGAATATTTCCCCCATACCAATGAGATACAACTAAACCAGCCAAAGGCATACAAATTAAATTAGTTAAGCTAATTGCACTGTTGCGAATCCCGAAATACCTACCGCGTAGTCTTCGGGGTACAATCATCGCTAACCAACTCATCCAAGATGCACAACCTAAACCGCCTAAAAGATGAGTGGCTAAAACAATCAACAGTGTCATCACCACTAAATGTTGAGAATTGATACCACCCCAACTAAAAATAGCAATAGCGATCGCTAAAATTAACCACAATAATCTAGCTGTGCCATATATTCCTAAAGCATAGCGAAAACGGCTAGTAGTACGTTCTGATAAATAAGCCCCCAAAGGCTGAATCAGATTCACTAGCATGGGGATAGAAGATAACAACCCAAACACTACCGGACTCGCATCTAATTCCACGAGGAAATTGCTAAGTAAAATACCACTTGTAGTTATGGCAAAAACTGTTGCTAAAACAGCATCAATTGTAGAGGCGCGTAAACTAGTCCGAATAGCACCCTTGGGAAGTCGAAAAGCGGTTTTGGGCGTAGGAACAAGCGGAGTCGGCGGTGCAACAATCTGGGGTAATTCCAGAGTTTCTAGAGTCAGAGAAGTAGCTGTTTCAACCTGAACAGAATCCATAGTTATATTTGAAGTAACGCACCTCGGCGCAATTTTGGTGACATATTGAGGAAGAGAAACTTCCTCATCAGCTTTAGTAATAATTTTGTGTTATTTTATCTTGGTTATTCTCAACAAAAATTCAGATTTATTAAACATCTGTCCTTAGCTACAGACGCTATAAGAGAAGTGAAAGCTATTGTCATCTATCTGTGAAAATAATCAATTTGGGGAAATTTTGGGGTATAGTGATCGCAATTGCGATCGCTATTATTGGCTGTCACAGTTTACCTTTACAAAAAGCTAACGCAGCCACCATTAAACTTAGTGGTTGGGCAGGTTCTCAAGTTGAACAACAACTATTAACAAAAGTTCTCCAAGACTTTGAAGCCCAACATCCCAACATCAAAGTTAAATATGAAGTCATCTCTGACCAATATATGGACGTAATCAAAACTCGTTTGGTTGGAGATGCTGCTCCTGATGTATTTTATCTGGATGCGCTGGAAGCACCGTTTTTGATGAGTCAAAATGTTTTGGAACCTTTAGATAATTACATTCAGCCAGAATTTAACATAGAGGACTTTGAAGTTACCCTATTAGATAGTTTTAAGTACCAAAACCATATTTATGGGCTTCCTAAAGATTATTCTACATTAGCTCTTTTTTATAACACACAATCTTTTGTAGCGGCAGGTTTAAATACGCCCCCAAGTACTTGGTCAGAGTTGCGTTTTTACTCCCAAAAACTAACAAGCAAGCTCAACAAATATGGCTTTGGCGAAATACTAGAATTGCCCCGTCAAGCATATAAAATTCAAGCCTTTGGCGGAAGAATTATTGATGAGAACGGTTACGCTACTTTTGCCAGCGAAAGTAGTTTGCCAGGTTTACAATTAGTCATCGACCAGTATCAAAAAGATAAATCCTCTGCCCAAAAATCGGATGTTGGGACAAACTCAGGTAGCGAAATGTTTGGACAGGGTAAAGTCGCAATGGTGATTGAAGGTAACTGGGCAATTCCTTATCTGCAAGAAACCTTTCCCCAACTGCAATTTGCCACAGCCGAATTACCTACAATTAACAATCAAAAAGGCACAATGGTATTTACTGTAGCCTATGTAATGAACAAGCAATCTCAGCATAAAGCTGAAGCTTGGGAGTTGATTTCTTACCTGACTGGTAAAGCCGGAATGCAAAAATGGACAGCCACAGGATTTGCGCTACCAACCAGAAAATCGGTAGCGCAAAAATTAGGTTATGACAAAGATATTCTGCGAAAACCATTGCTTGCAGGAGTTAGTTATGCAACACCGTGGCAAGTTGGTAAATATCCCGCAGCAATTGTAAATAATTTTGATAATCAGTTTGTCAGTGCTTTTTTAGGACAACAAACATTAAATCAGGCAATGATCAGGGCGCAAAATGCAGCGAATCAGCAAATTAAAGTGATGGAATAACTCTGTTAAAATAATAGGCGATCGCTTGTTTATTCTGGTGTTGAGTAAGATAGCGATCGCACTTTCTAAATTTTACCTCAAATAACTATTTCTAGCTTTGAGATGTTCTTGCTTCAGACTAACTAAATAGTCACTAAATCTTGAGCTTTAATGAAGGTCTGAATTTCAGTCTTTCTGGCTGCGGCATATTTTGATGCAGCCTCCAGTAAATCATCAATATTTTCTTTACTGGCATTATCCATTGCTTCATTAATTCGTTTTTTTGTATATTTATTTACTTGGTCATCGTGATCAAGCAATTTTTTATTTTCAAATCTTTCATTTAAATCAAATTGCAACCTTAAGTAACCGTTGGGATTAAACGCCTGAATAATTGCCTCACACGCAGCAGTCGCAATTTGAATTTGTCCTCCCATAAATACATCAGTAATATGTTCTGCCCAGGTCAGTTTACCCCAATTGAGAATTCCTGCGTATTCAAAAGGTTCAGTAGTTCTGCCAGTGCCAATCGAAAGGATAGAGATATCTTCAAGGTGAAATTCTTTATTTTTAATTTCCTCTTTTTTCACAGACAAAACATGACATAGTGCCGCCATTGCTGGACAATTTGCACTCACACCTCCATCAACGTGAGGAAATGACCACTCAAAATTGTCTAATTCTGGGTCTTTCCATCTAAATTCATAAGGATGAAAAAATGTAGGTGCTGATGCAGAACTAGCACAAATTTCCCAGAGTTTCATATCGTTGAACCAACGTTTTTTCTCATAGCAACCACTTTGAAAAAAGGTGGTATTGCGATGTAGCATGTCATAAGCTAATATTAATAGCTCTGGTTTTGGTGTTTTTTCATGCAGTTCTCGAAGCGTAGTTTCTTTGAACTGATCTTTTAAAACTCGAATGAGTCCATCATTAGAATATTTCGGGCCAAAGAGCCAGCTGGTGATTTGTTGGGGGATATTTTGCTTAAAGATTGTTTCTCCTTTGTTTTGATAAATACCAATCATCTCTTCAATTGATTTACCCATCACTAAACCAGCAGCCAAAATTGACCCAGTAGATGTTCCGGCTATTAAATCAAAGTATTGGTTTAAAGGTTTACCAAGCTGTGATTCAACTTCTTGCAGAATTTTTGCAGTTACAACTCCTCTAATTCCACCACCATCTAAAGCTAAAATCTTATATTTTCCCGATGACATATGCAAATCCACCTGAATTAATTGTGTAAATATTCTCCTAACACAACAAAAAACAGATATTTCACTCTCACATCTTGCGGTAATAAAGATGATGAAATTAGAAAAAATCCTTCATGAAAATAATATTGAAATTATTTGATGTGTTAGGAGTTAACCTTCAAGTGAATACTTTAAGACAGTACATTTGCTGGACGTTTCAGTATATTTACTGAAAAAATGGTTAAGTTTAAATGATTTTTATCAAAAAATTTTAATATTATCAATTATCAAGATAGTGTCAGCGTGCGTTACGCTATCGATAACGCACTACTGTCAAGAGTTTGAGAATTACATAATACCAAATTCAGGCGATCGCCCTACTCAATTTCCCACTCTACTCTCAAGGTTTCCAGCTTTGGATTTTTGACACTCAATCTCTTACACTCATCCAAAAATTCTTTTACCTGTTCTTGAGTCAAACTCAAACCACCATCTTGAAGATTATGAATATAAGTAATCACATCGGAAGTTGTCAAATATGAACTTATCTCTTCCAACAAAATAGCATTATTGACTTCTCGACAAACTAACTCAATATCCGATGAAGTAAATCTAATACTTTTCTCAGCTAACATTTCAAAATTAACCGACTGTTCCAAATTAATTTGTGATAAATAATGCTGAAATATTTCGGCTCTTTCTGCTTGATTAGGCGGAAAAATTGGTACTTTCCAGTCTAATCTGCCCGAACGTTTTAAAGCATTATCAATGCCACTCAAATAATTAGTCGCAGCAATCACAATCACATCACTATTTTTAATATTGTTCAGTTCAATCAATAATTGATTAATAGTGGCTCTTTGGTCAGTATGGGAATTATCATCATTCCGGTTGAAACCAATACTATCTAATTCATCAATAAATAATACCGAAGGAGCTTTTTTCTTAGCTTGGACAAAAATATCACGAATATTTTTCTGGCTTTGACCTATCCAGACACTGACAATATCAGCCGGGGAAAATTTAAAGAAATATCGACCAGATTCATGAGCAAACGCATTGGCTAGTAATGTTTTACCACAACCAGGTAATCCATAAAACAAAATCCCCCCAATCGCGCCTTTATGCCCTTTAGATTGTAATTTCAGCAGTTTATTTAATTTTTCTTTTTCTTCGTTAAGACCTTTAACTTGGCTAAAGTCCAGTTTGACTTGCTTGCTAACTGGGGTGATTTGTTTTGTAACTTGTCTTTTAACTCTATATTCAAAAGTCGGATAATCAATGGTGTCAAAGGCAACAGGTACTAATTGATGTTTTTCATAATCTGGTGTCATCACTATAGTTTTAAAGTTTGCACCATAATATTCTGAAAGTTTATGCTCTAAAATCTCTTTAGTTTTTTTGAGTTGATAGTAGTTGCGAGCAATTTCAAATCCCGGTACAACTAACCAAATACTTTCTAAGGTATTGGGCCATACTTGAGATTTTCGCAAAATTCTCTTAATCATATCAAAAAACAGATTGCTGTCAGAAAACTCTTGATATTTGAGAGTTTCGATTTCCACAACAATTTTATTTTTAATATATACTTCTACTTTTTCAGTTTGATATTCTTCATATTCAGATTCTTCCTCATCGCTATTATCTTCATCTTGAGAAGTTAATTCAACTTCACAGCCAATGTGCGATAATTCATATCCCAGACTTTCTAAGGTTTTGATAGCAAAATATTTCAGATAGATATATTCAATGCTTTCTTGTTGCCACTTCAAATGATAAAGATGTTTAGGATTCATCTTCAGTAATAATTGCGATTCGGCTTGAATTTGCGCTTTTTGCAGTTCTAAAAAATAATTGAGCAGAGAAACATCATCTTCATCAGTTTGATAATAAGGTAGTTCTAATAACAAACGGAAGTGAGCCAATATCTCTTCTTTTTGTGTAATAGCAGCTTCCTGAGAATATTTACATCTGAGGGTAAAAGTAAAAGGAATTTTACTAGCAACTGTATCGACTAAATGTCCTAAGCTATCTTCTTTTTGTTGGGCTTGAATTTCTAATAAGGATGGACAATGAAATAAAATGAACGATTGCGTCGAATTATATTTATTTAAAGATAAAGATATAGATTCAAATTGCTCGTCAAATTTTTCTGAATCTAATAATTCTAAACCAGTGTCACCTAAAATCACACTTGTCATAGTTGAACGATAAAAGTGAAATATGTTAGCACCCTTAATTGAGTTTTCTTTTTCATTTTCACAATCATCATCCGAATCAATAATTTTAGTGGAAAATTGGCGCACAGAAGAACTGGCCACTTCAGTTAATCCTTGATATTGAAACTTTCTAATCAGTTCGTAATTAAAAATTTTGACAACAATATCAGAAAAAAAATCGACATCTTGGGGGATGAGAAAAATTCCCATCGGTTGATTTGAATCTAAACAAGCTTGAAAGCGTTCATATTCTTGATCGGAGCCAAAGTCAAATAGATAATAAAAGAAATCATGTTTAACTTGAATTACTTGTTTTAGTTTTTGATTTACTGATTCAGAATTCACTAATTCCTCAGCTAGTTCTACACCTTTAAGTGAAATGTCGATTTTGGTGTCTAAGGGAATATATAAATCAAAAGTAGGGTCAGCACACAAACCTAAGTTATCAAGATTTGCATTAAACTCATCAATAAACGCTTGACTTCTGCGTTGATAACCAAACTGTTCCATAATAGTTTTAACCCGCAGACTTTTTCTGGCTTTACCAGTTCTTTGGAGTTCATTTTTAATAGAACTTAAGTAGGCGGTATACGACATTTTGTATCCTCAAAGAAACCAAACTTATATTTCCCTAAATTAAATCTAGAGTTAACTTACACAAGTAAGCGATACCATAAATAATCATGCACCACCTATCGCTTCAACTAGGCAGGTATTAGGCGGAGGTTAAGTTGTGTTGCAAATCAGCAGGCGGCAAAACAGTCCTAGGTGGAATTTGACAGAAAATCTGGCTGGATATCTGTTTCTTGCGCCGACTATTTTGGTTTTGGGTACTTTTGTCGTCTTACCAATTCTTGATGCAGTCTTTCTGTCATTCCACAAAGTACAACTGCTTGGGGGAATTGAGTATGAGTTTATCGGTTTTCGCAATTTTGGCCGTTTAGTAGAAGATGAACGGGTGTGGATAGCTTTGAAAAATACGGCAGAATACGTTGCTATTGTCGTACCTTCGCAAACTATTTTGGCGTTAGTTATGGCGGTAACTTTGAATTCGGGAATTCGCGGCAAAAACTTGTGGCGTATCCTCTACTTTTTACCCACGGTGACATCTTCGGCGGTGCTGACGCTGATTTTTATGTGGATTTATAACACGGATGGGTTACTGAATGATGTTTTGGCTTTTTTAGGCTTACCTACTTATAACTGGTTGGGTGATCCGGCGGTAGCACTTAAAGGCATCATGATGATGAATATCTGGTCAACTGCGCCGTTTTATATGGTGATTTATCTAGCAGCGTTGCAGGATATTCCACAAAAATTGTATGAGGCGGCAGAACTAGATGGGGCCAATGCTTGGCAGCAGTTTATTCACATTACAATTCCGTTGTTAAAGCCTGTAACTTTTTTTGTTGTCGCTATTGGCATCATTGGGACTTTTCAATTATTTGACCAGTCTTATATTTTTTCTGCTGGGACTGGCGGGCCGAATAATGCGACTTTGACTTTGGTGTTGCTGATTTACCAAGCTGTATTTCGCAATTTACAGATGGGTTATGCTGCTGCGATCGCATTTTTACTAGCATTAGTCATCATCACCATAACTATAATCCAACGGCGTTTATTTGGAGGCGAAAAAATTTGAATACAATTTCTCGCACTCCTTGGTTGAAAGTATTGTTATACGTGGTGTTGACGCTGTATGCAGTTATTACCGTAGTTCCCTTTGTTTGGGCATTGTCAGCATCATTTAAACCACTATCAGAAATCGTTAACGGTGGCAGTGACTTTATCCCCAAAAATTTTACCTTAGATAATTACAAGCAAATATTTGTACAAGAACCACTATTTTGGCGTTGGCTGTTCAACAGTGTATTTATCGCCGTCAGCGTGACCATATTAAACCTGATATTTAACTCAATGGCGGGATATGCCTTGGCAAGACTGCGCTTTGTGGGCAAAAACTTCTGGTTCTTTTTGATTTTGGCAGTGTTGGCAGTACCAGCGCAAATTACCTTGATTCCGACATTTTTGATTTTAAAGGCGATCGGTTGGCTAAATTCTTATCAAGGTATGATTGTGCCTGGGATGGTAAATGCCACTTTTATCTTTATGATGCGGCAGTTTTTTGTGAATTTTCCCAAAGAACTAGAAGAAGCCGCGCAATTAGATGGCTTAAATACCTGGGGCATTTTTAGATATATTGTTATACCTTTAGCCAAACCCGCACTAGCCGCCCAGGCTGTTTTTGTCTTTATGGGTAGCTGGAATAATTTCTTATTGCCTGTAGTTATCTTATTTGACCCCGAAATGTTCACCTTACCTTTAGGCTTAAACACATTTAAAGGTCTATACATCAGCTATTGGAACTACATCATGGCAGCATCGATGGTATTTACCCTGCCTGCTTTAGGTATATATGCTTTCTTCAATCGCTATTTTATCCAAAGTGCCACCTTTACAGGCGGTAAAGGGTAGTCATTTGTCAATAGTCATTAGTCATTTGTAACTCCCCCACTCGTTCAAAATAGCAAGCCGACAAAAATGCTCAAGAAAAATTTCATACTTCATACTTCACACTTCATACTTCATACTTCACACTTCATACTTCATACTTCACACTTCTTCCCACCCCCTACTCCAAATTTTGGGCAACAAATTGCACACCTAACGTGATATTGGTATTACAGCGACTCAATCTCTATTTGTCAGTTAACAAAACATTATGGATTTTGCATATCTACCGAGCGCAGAGATAGCAACAGACTACAGTATGACTGTAGAGAAAGTGTTTTCTTTGTGTAACCAATGGGAAATTGCCTATAAATGCCAAAAGGCTAATTGGGCGTTAGACAATGCAAAAGCAATTATGGCGCAAAGGTCGCCTGAAATTTACCATCAAGGCACTAGCAACTCGGTTAATGATACCAGAGTCACCTTATGGGCGATTTCAGGCTTGAGCGAATCTTTAATAACATATAACCACCGTTAGCGGCACAGAGATTGAGCATCGCATGATTTAGCTGTGTTGAGCGTCAAAATTTTTAAGGGGAAACAATGTTTAGAAGATTAATTGGCGTTGTTGTGGTTACTGTGATACTGACATTTCAGTTGATGGTTGCTAGCGCTACAGCTGTGGAACTAGACAAAGCTACCAGAACAGTGCCATTAAATGACAAGGGTGAAAATATCACACTGAGCCTCAAACAAGTTAAAGAAGGCAAACGTTTATTTCAGTACGCTTGCGCGCAATGTCATGTTGGTGGCGTTACCAAAACCAACCAAAACGTAGGTCTGGAACCAGAAGCATTAGCACTGGCTACACCAAACCGGAATAACATTGAAGGTTTGGTAGATTACATAAAAAATCCCACTACTTATGATGGGGAAGAGGAAATCTCTGAATTACACCCCAGCCTCAAGAGTGCAGATATTTTCACAGCAATGCGTAATCTCACTGAAGATGATTTAGTCTCTATAGCTGGTCACATTCTCCTACAACCCAAAGTTGTAGGCAGCAAATGGGGCGGCGGCAAAATCTATTACTAAAATTCAGGCTGATTACTGAGTTATGGGGAATTGGGTACTGGGAAGAAAAAAGTCTGAAGTCAGAAGCATGAAGTATGAAATTTCAATTGTGACATCCTTCAACCTTAAGACTTCGCTCTTAATACTTCACAGTACCTAATTCCCAGTTTTTAATAATTTTTTAGTAGTTGGGATTGATTGTTGAGTTTGCTTTGGACTTGAAAATCAAGGGAATGTAAAAAACGTTACTATTCCATCCTGCCATCAGCCAAAAATTTTTAGTGCTAGGCAGTCTAGTAATTATTGCTGATGGGTAAGTTTTTGCATATTGGTTGAATGCCAGATTATTAAAAAAAATTGGATCTACGACATATTGTCATACTTTGGCGTTGATTTTATTTAAAATGAAATAGGGAAATCAAAACTATCTGTTAGGAGAAAGCCATGAAATTGATTGCGGCCAGTCTGCGACGCTTGAGCCTAGCTGTATTGACAATTATTTTAGTTGTAAGCAGCTTTGCTATTTTTACACCTTCAGCGTCTGCTGAAACCCATATCATCAAGTTGGGTAGCGATAAAGGAATGCTGGCATTTGAACCCAAGAAGTTAACAGTGAAGCCCGGCGATACAATTGAATGGGTCAACAACAAAGTTCCTCCCCATAACGTTGTGTTTGATGCGGCTCTCAACCCTGCCAAAAGTGGAGATTTAGCGAAATCTTTGTCTCACAAAAGCTTGCTTATGAGTCCTGGTCAAAAAGAAACCACCACTATCCCCGCTGATGCACCTGCTGGTGATTACACCTTCTATTGTGAACCTCACCGTGGTGCTGGTATGGTTGGCCACATCATTGTTGAAGGCTAAAAATAGCACTGTAGAAACTAGTTAGTTTTCTAGGCTCTTCAGTCAGATTCACAAACTAACAAATGCCATAACCTGGCGCATACAAAAAATTAACTAATAGCGGTGACGAGTTTTATTTCCGCCCAGAATGCTCAACAGTGCATAAGCAATGTCAGAGATAGACTCGTCACCGCTAATTTTATGCAAATTTACAACAGAGCCAGCGAAAAGTTGAGCTAGTTCTTTGAGCAGACAACACTGTTGTTGGTTTTGCCGACTTGTAGCAACAGTGTTTTTGCTCCCATCTTTTGCCTTGTCTGAATTACAATATTTGATTTTTGAAAAAATTGGTATATCCTACAATACCTGATTTACTGCTGCTTGTTTCCTCACTCCACAAGTATTTTCAGCAATCAAACCAGATTCCTATATAAAATGTTTAGTGGAGAATTTTGTTTAATCGCTGGAGCCTGTTTGCGAGGAGAATGATTTGAGAATACTTTTATTAATCTTATTTCTGGCGATCGCTCTCTTTAATTTAAAATTTACTGATGTCGCACTAGCGGCTGAGGCATCCAACGGTGCTAAAATCTTCAGTGACAACTGTTCTTCATGCCATATCGGTGGCGGTAATATCTTAATCCCTGAGAAAACTTTACACAAAGAAGCTCTGTCCAAATATCTTGCAGATTATAATACCGACTCCATTCAAGCAATTATTCATCAGGTGCAGAATGGCAAAAATGCTATGCCATCTTTCAAAAATAAGTTAACTCCCGAAGAAATTGTGGATGTTGCTGGATATGTTTTTCAAAAATCAGAACAGGGTTGGTAGTAAACTCATTGAATGAGCTTGCGATCGCAACCTTGATTGCTAGGATATAACGATGAACAGCAACACAAATATATGGTGGATATATGGCTTACTGTCGGCTGGTTTTGCCGCTTTAACCACCATATTTGGCAAAATCGGTGTAGAAAATGTAAATTCTAATTTAGCAACAGCTATCCGCACAGTTGTAATTTTGGTAGTTGCTTGGGGAATTGTCTTTTTTCAAGGTAACGCTGCTAAAGTTTTAGAAATTTCTCCCAAGACTATGTTGTTTTTAATATTATCTGGCATAGCAACTGGTTTGTCTTGGATTTTTTATTTTAGAGCCTTACAAACAGGAAAAGCATCATTAGTTGCACCTATAGATAAATTTAGTTTGGTATTAGTTTTGTTATTTTCTGTCATATTTCTTGGCGAACCTGTAAATTGGAAAGTTGTATTAGGCAATTTATTAGTAGTTTTAGGTACTTTAGTTATAATATTTTGATATTTAAGTGGCTTCGATATTGCACTTCTCGGCTTCAATTTAGTTCTAAAACACATCTCACTGCCAAAAGCATACTGCCTTATTCAAATCTCACTGTGTCTTGCTATTTAGCCACCCTTGCTCACTGGCTTCACAGCCTGTAGTATGAACTTATCTAGGGTCAAATTCAACAACAAACAGCATGGATGCCACCCACAAAGCCCAGGTCATCGCTAACGAGAAAAAACTCCTAAAAGCGATGAAAACCAATAACGTGGAACTTTTAGATCAACTGCTGCACGATGAGCTTCTGTTTAACGGGCCTAGTGGCGAAACGGCAACTAAAGCGATGGATATAAAAAATTACCGTTCGGGAAACATCAACCTGCATACAGTTGAATCAAGCGATCTAATGCTAAACATGATCGCAGACGACGTTGTTGTTGCTGTCACGGTAGAGATCAAAGGAAACTATTTAGGGCAAGAAATTGATGGCAAATTCCGCTATCTCAGGGTTTGGAAGCTATTTGAAAACAACTGGAAAGTGATTGCAGGAAGCGTGGTTACGTTAAGCACCGACAACTGAAGACTGGCATACCACTCATCACACTTGATTTTCATTTTCATCCGTAAATCCTAACGATATAACTGCCAAACCCCACAAACGCTTGTATATAGGCAGTTTCACAAGTATTGAAAATTTTTTGTTGACAAATCCGATATATCGCAATATATTGAATACAGCGATAACGATATATCGTGATATTTCAACAAACACAAGGAATTACATATGTTTAGACAATTTCATCCACATTTTCCGATACCAGCCCATGCAGAAGAAGGATTTGCCCATCATTCCATGAGTGGACGTGGACGACATGGACATGGAAAATTAGGTTCATCAGGTGGTGGCTGGGGAGACGAACCGCCTCGTCACCGTCGTGGCGACATTAAATTTATGCTGCTTGGGCTTTTATCAGAGCGTCCTCAGCATGGTTACGAATTGATTAAAGAGCTAGAAACCCGTCATGGAGGCTTTCGCCGCCTTAGTCCTGGTTCTGTTTATCCAACACTTCAAATGTTGGAAGAAGGCGGTTATTTAACTAGTGAGCAAGTCGAAGGTAAGCGTGTCTACACAATTACAGATAGTGGTAGACAATTACTGGGCGAACGCCACCCGCAGGCTGATTCCCACAACGCTCACGACAGGTTGGCAGACAACAAGCCTTCGGAATTGATTGATTTGCGGCGCGCTTTAACCGAGTTAAATGATGTTGTTGCACAGGTGGCTCGTAGTGGCAATTTAGAACAAGCAAATCGAATACGCGATTTACTTGTTCAGGCAAAGCGTGAGATTTATAAATTTCTGTCCGAGCAATAAGTAGTTTGATGATGGAAATTATTTGCGTAGTCAGGGAGTAGGGAGTAGGGAATAGTAGTAGGAAAGAGTAAGTTTGGACGTTCAAAAATCAAATATGAGTCCTATATTAGCTATCTTTATTACCTACTATCCGTCGGGTTTTATGCCAAATTAAACCAACCGCAATTAACCCTAAGCCAAATTGCCAGATAGCAGACTCTACCCAAAAAGCCAGAAATAAACAAGATAACAGACCAAACCAGCCTACCCATAAGGGATATAGCCTTTCGGATGAACTGAGTTTGAGGGAAGCTAAGTTAGTAATTGCGTAATAAATTAAAACGCTAAAAGCACTAAACGACCAAGTAGTTTTGACGTTACCTAACAATACTAAAATTGCGATCGCAATTCCCACCACAACTACAGCCCAGTATGGCGAATTTTGTTCACGGTTTAATCTGGCTAAAAATCGCGGCGCATCTCCACGACGACCCATTGCGAGTAACACGCGAGATAAGCCTAACACTAAGTTTAATAGTACACCTAACATAGCAGTCATCGCGCCGATAGCTAAAACCAAAGCGGCACTTGAACCTGCTAAACTCCGCGCTACTACTTCTAGTGGTGCGGCTTTTGCTTGTCCTGTAGCATCAGTTAAAAAATCTACGCCTACAGCCCCAATACCAACAGTTGCGACAACTATATATAACAGCATTGTCAGCAACAAACAAATAATCATCGCTTTAGGAATTGTATCTCTAGGCGATCGCGCTTCTTCTCCCATTGTGGCAATACGGCCGTAACCAGTGTAAGCCACAAACATCAGCGCGCTAGTATGAAGTACTGCCCCTGGAGAACTAGTAAAAAATGGCGTGAGATTTGCTATACCCGTAGTTGCAGCACGGGGTAAACAAATCAAAATAAATAAACCTAAAGATAATAAAGTTACTGAAACAATTACAGTATTAGCTAAATTAGACCGTCGAATTCCACTTAACACAATCACGGTCATTACTACCACAGCTAATACTGCCACAGGTATAACCCAATTGCTACTCCAACCTAAAATATTCAGAAAATACCCAGCAAAACCTAAAGCAGCAGTAGCAGCCGAAGCAGTTTTCGCTACTAAAAACATCCAACCAGCAGTGAAACCAAAAGCCGGAGTTAGATATTTATAACCATATTCATAAGTACCACCACTCACAGCATGATTAGCTGCTAACTGGGCGCTGTTTAAACCATTACAAGTCGCCACAATTGCCCCTATGACCACTGCCAGAATTACCGCCGGGCCAGCTATTCCCGCAGCGATACCAATACTCACAAATACACCCGTTCCCACAATTGAACCGAGTCCCATCAGGGTTGCACCAAAAACCCCTAACTCGCGTTTGAGTTGGGGCGGTGAATTGCTAACGGACATCTTGCGGCTCTCCTGATTTAGATTGATAGAAAGGATATCACTACATCAAGGTTGGTCGATAGTAGCGGCGATACAAAATAAAAAGCTCAATTTACAAATTCAAAATGAGGCTTAAATCTAAAACAAACCCTGGTAAAACATCTTCGCCCGAAAGTTGGGGTGGTTGGTCAACCGAAAAGTTCAGCGTTTCCACCGCAACACCAGGGCGGTAAATTTCGACTAAGGGTGTGATAGGGTCAATCAACCAACCTAAACGCGCACCATTATCTTTATACTCCTGCATTTTGGCCCGCAGTGTTTTAAGCGAATCAGTTTGAGAGCGCAACTCAATTACAAAATCGGGACACAGTGGTGGGAAGCGTCGCCGTTGGTCAGTGGTGAGTGCATCCCAGCGTTCTTGTTTTATCCAAGAAACATCTGGCGAACGATAAGCACCATTTGGTAAGCGAAATTCTGTAGAAGAGTCAAATACTTTGCCTAGCTTGGTTTGACGATTCCATAAGTTTACTTCGGTTGTGAGTTCCGAATTTTGGATGCCGCTTTCGCCGCCAGTTGGGGGCATAATTATCAGTTCTCCTTCGGCGGTAAGTTCGATGCGCCACTCATCATTGGCTATACACAGTTGATAAAACTGCTCGTCTGTCAAACCTACGGCAGGTGGTATGTTGAGGATAAGAGTTTCCATAGGTATTTTGCCAAGAAGATTAATTTTATTATGAGCGATCGCTTGCTTAGTTCCTCTCACAGCCTTTTAAGGCCTAACCTCCACTGCTATTAAAAGTAACAATGGTAACGCTAGTAGTCATTATTAACACTCTCATTTCCCTCATGTTGTTATTCATTGCTTGGCAAATTTGGCAGATTAAGCAGCGAATAGCATTGATCACAGACAGGTTGAATTTTTATGAACAATGTAGCTATGCTTTTTTATCTCAAGCACCGATAAATCTGGAAATTAGTCAAAGAAATATCAATAACCTCCGTCAGGGTAATCAATCTCTACAATTAAAAATCCAACAAGTGCAGCAAATTGTTAGTCTCCTATTGTTAGCAAACCGCTATTTCCCTAGACGTAATTCTGCCTTTTTGAGAAAGACAGCAACCAAAGCTACCAAAAGTAGTGGCAACATTCCACGATAAGAAATTGTCACAATAAATTAACTGAAGAACCATTATTCTAGTTATTCAAGAGAGAAAACCCACCTAAAATAGGTGTAAGGAGAGAAACAGTCAAAATGTCTAATAACCGTTCTGGAGTCTTTTTCGGCGGTTTGATGCTGGGAGCTACTATTGGGGCTTTAACTGGGCTGCTGATTGCTCCTCGTACAGGGCGCGAAACGCGTAAACTTCTGAAGAAATCTGCTGATGCTATCCCAGAATTAGCAGAAGATTTATCAACGAGTGTACAAATTCAGGCAGACCGTCTGTCTAACAATGCACTTAAAAACTGGGATGAAACGTTAGATAGACTCAAAGAAGCGATCGCAGCTGGTATAGATGCAACTCAGCGCGAAAGTCAAGTCTTAAAACGAGAAGCAGATCCAGAAGACTCAGATCCGCTTCCTCAGCCTTTGGAACGTTCATAAACAGCATAACCGTGATTGATCCCCTGTTTTGGTTGGGACTATCCCTACTTTTAGTTGCCGCCAGTTTGACGGCTGTGTTAGTGGCGGCTATACCCGCTTTGCAAGAGGTAGCACGCGCCGCCCGCAGTGCCGAAAAGTTTTTTGACACTCTCTCACGCGAACTACCACCAACTTTAAATTCCATCCGTACGACAGGCATTGAAATCACTGACTTAACCAACGATGTAAGTGAAGGTGTCAAAAGTGCTGGGCAAGTCGTTAAACAAGTTGACCAAGGCATTGATGGTGCAAAAAAGCAAGCACAAAATCTGCAAGTAGGAACTCGCAGCATTTTTGTGGGGATGAAAACCGCTTGGAAAACTTTTACACGTACCAAATCTAGCAAGCGAAACGTCGAACGTTTACCCAGTGCCGAAAAACAACTAACATTGCGAGAACGGGAAACTTTAAGACAAGAAAATCGCCGCCTCAAGGCAGAAGCTTATCGCTCTAACGATAGTTATGATGAGGATGAGTTTTCTTAACATTAGAGAATGGGAACGACGACAAAATCTCAGTCGTTCCCTGATGGTGTGTTGTTATTAACAGCTTAATAAAGTGTTTAGTTTTCTGGTTAAATTCTTAAAAAGTATTCATAAATATTTTGAGACTGGGTGTAGGGGATAAAGAAATTGCCAGATCGCACCAGATATATTATCAAACAGAATACATACGTCAGTCGCCAGAATTGGGAATTTCATGGGAACGCGAAGCGCGAGTCTTCAAGCGTCTTGATTCTGTCTCCTGGCTTTTGCAGCCTTCTTCAAATAACTTAAACAGTCTCAACAGTACCAAGAGTTAAAAATTTAACCACTGGTATAAAACTTAATTTACACATATAGCTATAGCCAGATACGCTAGAACATAAATTCCTCATAAAATCCATACAAAAAAGACCTTCCAGCCTATTCTTGGTTACTGCTAGAAAGGTGCAAACAAATGGTTAATAACACACAACTCGTCTACGAGCCAAAACCGCAAGCAGCAAGCAATCTGCAAGAAAAAGAGAAGCTAGTTAGTTTCATGCAGAATCGCCGTGCTGTCAAACGGTTAATGAGACGGCAGTCTGCCGCCGATCGCCTGTTTAAAGCTATCATGATTTTCTCTATCTTGAGTGTCAACTTATTTGGCATAGGTGCATTGGGCTGCTGGGGATTAGAGATCATTGAGGCGACAACCAAACCGATAGTTATCAGCCAAGAGCAAAAGTGGCAAGAACGCAAACATATCTGTTTAGGTTGGATGTTTTTTAGTTTGGCCAGCTTTTTTGGCAGTGCTTCTTTGGGGAAGAAATCTGAACAATTCCAGAATAAATAGCCAGACACAAGCCCAAAGATAATTTTTTACAAGATACAGGGGTAAATACCATTGGTTCAACAACCAGAAGCCCAAAAAAATTCTTCGATGCAAGCAATTAAGCGTGTCTTAGAAAGCTTGCGTAATTATCGATGGACTTCATTAGGAGCATTATTCAGCCTTTTATTATTAACAGCTGCTAATGCGCTGACACCCCAACTCTTCCGTTGGGGAATCGATCAAGGCATTACTAAACAAGATTTACGCATAATTCTTTATAGTGCAGCCTGGATGGTAGTTGCCGCGATCGCGCGCGGTGTGTTTAACTTTGGTCAAAGCTACTTGGCAGAAGCGGCTTCGCAAGGTGTCGCCTATGACTTGCGAAACAAAATTTTTAGCAAAATCCAAAATCTCAGTTTTAGCTATCACGACCAGTCACAAACATCCCAACTGCTGACTCGTGTTACCAGCGACATCGAACAAATCCGCACCTTTATCGGTACTAGTTTAATTCAGGTGATTGGTGCGCTCGTTTCTTTGGTAAGTGTGGCAATAATTTTGCTGGTGATGAATTGGCGACTAGCCATAATTACCTTAACAGTAGTCCCAATCACCGCCTTATTGATGGCATTATTTGTTACTCGTAATAGCCGACTATTCGGACAGATACAAGAACAACTCAGCAATCTTAACTCCGTATTGCAAGAAAATCTCTTTGGGATCAGGGTAGTTAAAGCTTTTGTGCGCGAGTCGGCCGAAAAGTCGCGTTACACGACTCTCAACAATGCCCTAGTCACGGCTAATATGACGACGATTCGCGCCATCCGCAACACATTTCCCTTCATATTTTTGCTGAGTAATGTGGTGACTCTGGCGGTTTTTGGTTATGGCGGTGCGCTAGTGATTGATAACAGATTCTCAATAGGGGAACTGGTAGCTTTTAATTCTTATTTGGCGTTAATTTTACAACCTATTTTATTAATTGGCTTTGCTGCCCCGGCGATCGCTCAAGCCACGGCTTCGGCGGGACGGGTTTATGAAATAGTCGATGCAGCCATCGAAATCCGCGATCGCCCAGATGCCGTTGATTTTGATACCTGCGGCGGTAGAATTACCTTTGAAAACGTTTCTTTTCGCTATCCTGGGGCAACCACCGAAGCTCTCAAGAATGTTTCGTTTGAAACTAAACCCAGAGAACTCATAGCAGTTTTAGGGATGACGGGTTCTGGCAAAAGTACCATTATGAACTTGATCCCCCGCTTTTATGATGTGACCGAAGGCGCAGTGCGGATTGATGGGCGAGATGTGCGGGATTTTACCTTCAAAAGTCTCCGATCGCATATCGGGATCGTATTTCAAGAAACTACCTTGTTCTCAGGCACTATCCGCGAAAATATTGCCTACGCTAAACCAAATGCCAGTTTAGAAGCAGTAATCGAAGTAGCGAAAACTGCCCAAATGCATGATTTTATCAGTAGCTTGCCGGATGGCTACGAAACGATAGTTGGGGAACGGGGCGTTGGCTTATCTGGGGGACAAAAGCAACGTATAGCGATCGCTCGTACCTTATTAACCGATTACAGTATTCTGATTTTGGATGACAGTACCTCTGCGGTAGATGCAAAAACCGCTTCCCAAATCCAAGCTGAACTAGATGATTTAATCCGTCAAAAAGCTTGTGTCACTTTTGTTGTAGCTCAACGCATCAGTACCGTCAAAAATGCCGATCGCATTTTTCTAATTGATAAAGGCAGACTAGTTGCTCAAGGAACCCATGAAGAATTAATGCAAACCAGCCCACTCTATGGTGCGATTTTGGAATCTCAAGTTAAACGCAAGGAGAACAAATGACAGCTACAGGCGCGATGATGGCATCCGAATCGCAAAAAACACACAAAAAATCTACCATACAGCGATTTTTACAATACTTTCGACCCTACCGCAAAGAAATTCCCATAGCCTTGACATTAGTTATCATTGGTGCATCTACCCAGGCGATCGGGCCGTTCTTACTGGGCTGGTCAATTGACAATTTAATTGCCAAGGGAGATTGGCAGGGTTTGTTGCTGCTATTAGCGTTATTAGGTTTAATCTACGCAATCGGAATTTGGGCAATTCGTGGGCAAATTGTCCGCGTCGGCTGGATAATGCAGCGATTGTTGGCGCAACTGCGGCAAGATATTTTCAACAAACTTCAAAGTCTACCACTCAGTTTTTTTGACCGCAGTGAAGCAGGCGATTTAATGAGCCGCCTATTGAATGATGTCAACACTGTAAATCAGGCATTTGGACAAACTATCGCCCAAATGCTAGGTAACATTTTTAGTTTGGTGGGCATTGTTATCGCTATGCTCTCCATCAACTTGCAACTTGGCTTATTGAGTAACCTAGTTGTACCGTTAATGATTTTGACTACAAGCTTGTTTGCTCGCTGGGCTAGAGCCAGATTCCGTGTCACTCGCCAAACCATCGGTGAACTGTCTGCCAAGTTAGAAGAAGATATTGGCAGTGTGCGCGAAGCCCAAGCATTTAACCGCGTCAATCTCAACATTGCCGAATTCGACATCCTCAACGCCGCAAATCGTGATGCGAACGTTCAAGCTGTAGCGATTACCTCAGCATTTTTGCCTTCAATTGATTTTCTCAACACCTTAGCCACCGCCGGGGTTTTGGCTTATGGTGGCTATCTGGCTGTCACCGGAGCCGCAACAGTAGGTGTAGTCACATCCTTTTTGCTTTACGTCCAGCAGTTCTTCCGCCCGATTCAAATTCTCAGCCAGTTTTACACCCAAGCGCAGTCAGCCTTTGCCGGGTTAGAGCGAATTTTCTTGCTATTGGATGAACCATCCCAACTCAACGACGCGCCCGATGCTGTAGAAATGCGAGCCATACAAGGCGAGGTCACATTCGAGAATGTCAAATTTGGCTATAACCCAGGGCAACTTGTTCTTAAGGGTGTGAATTTACATGCATACCCTGGGCAGATGATTGCATTAGTAGGGGGAACTGGTTCCGGTAAAACGACAATCATCAACATGATTTTGCGGTTTTATGATGTGACTGGTGGAGCAGTCAAAATTGATGGCATTGATGTAAGAAGCGTAACGCAAGCAAGTTTGCGCCGTCAGATTGGCATTGTCTTGCAAGACAATATTTTGTTTAGCGGTACTGTAGCCGAAAATATTGCCTTTGGTCGTCCTCAAGCTACTCAAGCAGAGATTGAAGCCGCAGCCCAACTAGCAAATGTGCATGACTTCATCACCTCACTGCCCCAAGGTTACACAACTCAACTAGGCGAACGGGGCGCGCCTCTGAGCCAAGGACAACGACAATTAATTAGTATCGCCCGTGCAGTATTGATTGATCCGCGCATTCTGATTCTTGATGAAGCAACTAGCAGTATAGATACGCGTACAGAAGAACTAGTACAAATTGCGATCGCCCGTTTATTACGAGGTCGTACCAGCTTTGTCATTGCCCACCGCCTTAGTACCGTTACCCAAGCTTCCCAAGTTTTGGTAATTCAGCAAGGGCAAATTGTCGAACAAGGTACTCATCAAGAACTAATTGCACGGCAAGGTGTCTACGCTAACCTTTATGCTCTGCAATTAGGCACAGCAACAGTCAATTAAAGTATAGAAGCTTACGCCTAAATCCTCTTTAACTCCGTGTCCTCTGCGTCCTCTGTGGTTCGATAATTAAATAAACCGTAATGTTTAGACATATTAACGTCGTATTCTGTAAAATTAGCTTTTGATTTAGCAATATAATAAATTAAGTATTAGCATATTTAAGCGCGTAATAAAATAAGCTCTAATTTCAGTAAAATTAAACATGAATTTAGACTTCTCAGAAAAAAATCTTCAAGGACGTAACTTTCAAGGACAAGACCTTGCAGGGGCAAACTTCAGCTATGCTGACATTCGCGGAGCAAATTTTACCAACGCCAACCTCAAAGGCGCAAATTTTAGCCATGCTCAAGCCGGACTGCAACGCAGTTGGGCGTTTTTTTTAGTCTTTGTCTCCTGTTTAGTCGCAGGACTCGCCGGATTTTTTTGGGCATTTAATGGTTATTTGGTGTCACAGATATTTAACGGCTCTAGTTTGCACAATCAAATTTCTGGTTGGACTGCTTTAATTGCCATCATTAGCTTTGCTGCAATTATCAATCGCTACGGCATAGAAGCCAAAACCTTGATGAAAGCCATAAGCATCGCTGGAGTTATAGCCGGAGCCTTAACTCTTGTTGGAGCCTTTGCCTCATCTGTCGCCATCGGTTTTGCCGTCGCGGGAGCCGTCGCTTTTGCTATTGCTGGCGGCTTTGGTATTGCTGTCGAATTTGCCGTTGCCTTTGTTGGCACTTTTGCAATAGCAGGAGCCAATTCATTCTTGTTTGCCGGAGTTTTTGCTGGGTTATTTGCCACAGCCGGAACCTTATTTAGTCTTGATATGGCGCGTAAAGCGATGAAGGGATCTCAAAAATATTCCTTAATTCGCCATCTTGCTATTGTTTTTGCCGCAATGGGAGGTACAAGTTTTCGCAGTGCAGATTTAACCGATGCAGACTTTACCGCCGCGATGCTCAAAAGTACAGATTTTAGAAATGCAATTCTGACTAATACTATTTGGCATAATGCCAAAATGCTTGACCATATTTTGCCTGGGTCAACATATCTGCAAAACAAACAAGTCCGTAAATTAGTAGTTACAGGACAGGGACAGGAAAAAAATTTTGATGGTCAAAACTTACGCGGGATCAATGTACAAAAAGCCAACTTAGCCAATGCTAGTTTAATTGGTACTGATCTGCGAGAAGCTAATTTACAAACGGCTTATTTATCAGGAGCAAAATTAAAGCAAACTCAATTAGGTGGGGCTGATTTAACAGGTGCAACCCTTACAGGAGCTTATATTGAAGATTGGCAAATTAGCAGAGAAACTAACTTACAAAAAGTGAAGTGTGAGTATGTGTTTACGCGCTTACCCACACTAGATGAGCCTGAGCCTTTCCGCAAACCTGACAATATTCAAGAAACGTTTGCACAAGGAGAATTTGCTGATTTTATCCAACCAATTTTTAATACTCTAGACCTATACCACAATCAAAAAATTAATCCTAGTGCTATTGCCATTGCGTTGATCAATTTGGCGGCAAACCATCCAGAAGCAGAATTAGAAATTGTAGCCTTAGAGAAGCGGGGAAAAAATACTTTTTTATTGAAAGTGAAAACTGCTAATAATATCAATAAATCTCAACTGAGCGCAGAATATTTTACTGATTATAACCACCTCAAGACTTTACAGCCAAGTCAACAATTATCAATTATAGAAAAAGATTCACAAATTCAGAGTTTAGCAAAAGTACTCAGAACTATAATTCAGCAATCAAAATTTTATCCACAAGAAGATACTAGAGTAGCAAATATGAATAGCATAAATATTCAAAGTAGTAATAATGCCGCCAACATATCATCATAATCAGGAAACTAGATTTGAAAAAGATGATGTAAGGCTTGACAGACTACTAATCAAGCCTTCCATCATCAAAAATCTAGTACAGGTTGGCGCAAATAAACAGACCATCGGAAATTGCTAAAAAGCTTGTGGTATCAGTATTCTTTCTTTTTACTTTTGCCTTGTTGTACTAGTCTCTAGCCTCTTATTGTATGCCTACTTCCCTAACACAAGAAATTCTGGCTCAACTACCGGGTGATGTTTTGCGCGGTTTGCGGCACACTGATGAAATTCTCAAATCGATTAGAGAGAATAATGCACCAATACCAACAGTAGTCAAGGAAAGTAAAGAAAATTTAGGCGATGTAGACTGGGATGTAATTATCTGTGGCGGTACTTTAGGAATTTTAATTGGTTGTGCCTTAGCTGTGCGGGGATGGCGCGTAGCATTGCTGGAACGCGGTATTTTGCGAGGTAGAGAGCAAGAATGGAATATTTCGCGCCAAGAATTAGCAGTATTTTTGCATTTAAACTTGCTAACAGAACAAGAATTAGAAAGAGCGATCGCCACTCAATATAACCCAGCACGAGTTGGTTTTCACAATGGTACAGAAGTTTGGGTAGAAAATGTTCTCAATATTGGGGTTGACCCTGTTTATCTGTTAGAAACTTTAAAAATCAAATTTCTTGCGGCTGGTGGGCATTTATTAGAAAATACGCCCTTCTGTGAAGCCGTAATTCATCCTGATGGAGTTATAGTAAATAACCAATTCAAAGCTAAGTTATTAATTGATGCAATGGGGCATTTTTCGCCCATTATTAAACAAGCTCGTCAAGGTAAAAAACCTGATGCTTTATGTTTAGTTGTGGGCAGTTGCGCTCAAGGTTTTACAGAAAATAGCTCTGGTGATTTATTATTCTCCTTTACACCATTACAAAATCAATGCCAATACTTTTGGGAAGCTTTTCCTGCTAGAGATGGTAGAACCACATATTTATTTACCTACTTAGATGCTCATCCACAACGTTTAAGTTTAGAAGATTTATTTGAGGAATATCTGCGGCTTTTGCCAAAATATCAAAGCAGAGAATTGCATCAATTAAAATTTCAACGGGCATTATTTGGTTTCTTTCCCAGTTACCGCGAAAGTCCTCTAAAAACACCTTGGAATCGCATTTTACCAATGGGCGATAGTAGCGGAAATCAATCACCTCTAAGTTTTGGTGGCTTTGGCGCAATGGTGCGTCACCTGAAGCGTTTAACTTTGGGTGTGGAAGAAGCACTGCAAACTAATCAATTATCGGCAAAATCTTTGGCATTATTGCAACCATATCAACCGAGTTTGAGTGTGACTTGGTTATTTCAAAAAGCAATGAGTGTTGGCGTAAATCAAAATATTAGCCCAGCACAAATTAATCAGTTGCTTTCGGCAGTATTTCTACAAATGCAACAGTTAGGTGAACCAGTCCTCAAACCATTTTTGCAAGATGTAGTGCAGTTTTCAGCATTGACGCAAACACTAATTAAAACAGGATTATCTCATCCAGGATTAATTGCTAAAATAATTCCGCAAGTTGGGTTAGGTAATTTATTAGACTGGATGGTGCATTATAGCAATTTAGGTATTTATAGTGCATTATTTAATTTGAGTCCGGGGTTAGAAAGTTGGATGAAGAATCAACCCAGTTCACAACAATATTATTGGCATCGTCTGATTGATGCTTGGAAATATGGTTCTGGTTCTGATTATGAATTATAGTGTAGACTTATCTTTCAGTTATGACTCAAGATAGTTGTAGAATTTTCCCAGGCTGAATTATCCGCAAATCTACACAAAAAAATAAAACCGCTTATCATGGGTGATAATGATTATCCGTCCAGGTAAGACAAGAGGTTTGAATCCTATGGTGGCCGATGTAATGACAGATTCCGCAGTTCCTGTGACAGTTTTGACTGGCTATCTAGGTGCTGGTAAAACAACTCTCCTCAACCACATCCTCACCTACGAACACGGTAAAAAAGTTGCTGTAATTGTTAACGAATTTGGGGAAGTGGGCATTGATAACCAATTAGTGATTGATGCCGATGAAGAAATATTTGAAATGAATAACGGCTGTATTTGTTGTACAGTACGCGGTGATTTAATTCGCATCATCGGTAATTTGATGAAGCGACGTGATAAGTTTGACCATTTAGTAATTGAAACTACGGGTTTAGCTGATCCTGCCCCTGTAATTCAAACATTCTTTGTTGATGAAGATATGCAAAGTCAACTAGCTTTAGATGCAGTGGTGACAGTAGTTGATGCCAAGCATATTTGGCAACACTGGGATGCAGATGAAGCCCAAGAACAAATTGCCTTTGCCGATGTTATTTTACTTAATAAAACAGATTTAGTCACAGCAGTAGAACTAGAAGAATTAGAAAAGCGGATTCGGGGAATGAATGCCATTGCTAAAATTTATCGCACCCGCAACTCAGAGTTATCAATGGATGCCTTATTAGGTGTCCAAGCTTTTGACCTCAACCGCGCCTTAGAAATCGATCCCAACTTTTTAGGCGAAGATGCCCACGAACATGACGAAACTGTTTATTCTGTGGCTTTAGTAGCTGAAGGTGCGCTAGATGGAGACAAATTACATAATTGGATGAGTGAATTATTGCGTACCCAAGGCCCCGATATTTTTAGAATGAAAGGCATTTTAAATATTGCCGGACAAGATAATCGCTTTGTCTTTCAAGGGGTACACATGATATTTGATGGTAGACCAGATAGACCTTGGAAACCAACCGAAACTCGGAAAAATGAACTAGTTTTTATTGGTCGCAATTTAGACGAAGCGAAGTTAAAGCAAGATTTTCAAGCTTGTTTAGTGTAACTGAAGGCAGGAGGCAGAAGGCAAGAGGCAGAAGGCAGGAGGCAGAAGGCAACAGGCAAAAGGCAGAAGGCAGTCTTGATGAAACAAGTTTCATCACCAAGTATGAAAGTGAGACTGGTATTTTTACTCAGCACTCAGCACGGGCTAAACGCCCCGCTACCGCTAACAGCACTCAGCACTTTCAAGTCAGAAGGCAAAAGAAGTAAATTTCATACTTCACACTTCATACTTCACACTTCACACTTCATACTTCACACTTCATACTTCATACTTCACACTTCAGATTATGAACTTGACAACTAGCAAATTCCAAGATTTTGAACAATATTATTCCGAGACGCTTTCAGAGTATGTCACAGCCATAACTTGGTCGCCACAAGGGAAAATTTTAGCTGCTACATCTGCGGCCGGAGACGTTGTTTTATGGAATGATGGCGATTTAATTAGCTTGCAAACTGGTAATAGTCAATCAGTAGATTGCGTGGCATTTTCGAGTGATGGTAAATTTTTAGCCGTTGGTGGACAGGATGGTAGAGTCAAAATTTGGCAAGAAAACGAACTCATTGCCACTTTAGAAAATAGTCCTGCTTGGGTGGATAAATTAGCGTGGAGTCCTACTAGCAACCAACTTGCTTTTAGTTTGGGGCGTTATGTGCAAGTTTGGGACGCAGAACGGCGCGAGGTAGTTGTCACGCTGAATTTTGATAACTCCTCAGTTTTGGGAATAGATTGGCGCAGGGATGGACAGTATTTAGCCATTAGCGGTTATCAAGGTGTGAAGATTTGGCACAATCAAAACTGGGATGAAGAACCATACTTTCTCAGTATGCCGACTGTTAGTGTAGCGATGGCTTGGTCGCCTGATGGCCAATTCCTCGCTTCTGGCAATATGGATAGGAGTGTGACTGTCTTGGAATGGGGAAACCCTGACCCTTGGGTGATGCGCGGCTTCCCTGGCAAGATTCGCCAATTAGCTTGGTCAGAAGCTACTACCCAACTAGGTGCGCCGATACTGGCCTCTTCTAGTGTGGAGGGTATTGTAGTTTGGGAAAAGTTAGAGGATGATTCATTAGGGTGGGAAGCACGAGTTTTAACTAATCACATGGATGTTATAAATGCGATCGCATTTGCACCCCAAAGTTTCCTTTTAGCTTCCGCTGGTGCTGATGGTTTGTTGTGTTTGTGGCAAGAAGCCCAGCAAGTCTGCCAAATTCTCACAGGCGTGAGAGCCGGGTTTTCTACCTTAGCTTGGCATCCCCAAGGCAAGATTCTCGCCGCAGGTGGTGAACAAGGTGAATTACTCCTGTGGTCAAATTAAAGTCTGAAGTTTGAAATCATTTCCCGCCTGTTTTATCCTTTTATTAACTCAAAGGCTCGCTGAGGTAAACGCCAAGGTAAACAAAAGATCATTATTGTCATAGCTTCTACCAATTTTGGAGAATGCGGCAACAGCTTTAGATGTTGTCGTAGTTTTTTCATGATAGGAATTACGCATGAAAACGACAAAACAAGGGTTTGGGCGGATTTGAGATGTTATTCCTGAATATTTAACATTTAACTGTTATTAAATAACAAAGAATATTCTTTAGCTTCAGTAAAGCTATTAAAACTTAATTATGTTAAATAAATTACTATTGAATATTTCATTACGTGCTGTTTTTGTAGCTTTGGTGTTTGGATTTGTTGGTTGTGCAAATCAAGCTGCTAGTAACACTTTTACGCAAACTTCAAAAGTTGATGAGACTCTGCCTAATGTTGTCGCTACAACTAGTGTGTTGTGTGATTTAATCAAACAAGTTGCGGAAAATACCGTTAACCTTAGCTGTTTGATACCGCCAGGGACAAATCCTTATAGTTATGAACCAACACCATCAGACCGCCAAGCGATCGAGCAAGCTAATCTAATTTTTTATAACGGCTATAATTTTGAACCAAATTTGATTAAAATTATTAAATCAACTAACAATAATGCACCTAAAATAGCTGTCGCGCAGGTGGCAGTTCCTAAGCCACAAAGATTTATTGAAAATAGGCAAAAAGTTATAGATCCCCATGTTTGGCATAATGCTAAAAATGGTATCACAATGGTAGATATAATTAGTAAAAATTTAAATCAGCTAGTTCCTAATAATGCTGATATTTATAAAAACAATACAAAACAAATTAACAACGAATTAACTCAGTTAGATAGCTGGATAAAAACAAGAATTGCGACTATTCCTAATGAAAAACGTAAATTAATCACCTCTCATAATGCACTAGCTTATTATGCCAAAGCTTACAGCATTCCCTTGCTAGGTGTGGTAGCTGGAGTTAACCGCGAAAACAATCTGACAAATACCCAGTTAAATAATTTAGTTAAAAATCTTCGCAAAACTGAAATTCCGACAATTTTTACGGAAACGACTAATAATTCCCAGTTAATTCAATCGGTAGCACAAGCCGCAGAAGTAAAAGTATCCGAAAGAGGATTGTATACTGATGGACTTGGGGAACCGAAAAGTGATGGTGATACTTATCAAAAAATGTTGGAGGCTAATACTCGCACAATTGTAGAAGGCTTAGGTGGGACTTATTTGATATTTCAACCACAAGTTAGTAATTAATTATCTAATTTTAGATTGGCGATCGCCTAAAGTAAAAGTGGATAACAAAACTTTAGAATTACCTGCAAGCGAATTCACCCTTGTAGAAACTTTCTTTCGCAACCCCGAAAAGTTTTCAGCCGTTAACATCTAGACAGTTTGCTTAATATTTATCCACATATTATGTAAGTGTTAAAAGCTTAACAGTAAACTTTGGTATCAAAGCTAATACTCTTGATTTAGCTGTGATAAATTAATAATTGAAGTTGAAAAGCTTCCCTGGCAGATTAACAGCCAATGTTCAAGTTAGTTATGAGGTAAAAACGCTGTTCAATTTCAATCTGTCTCGCATAAACTACAACACCCAACTCGAACACTAATATTTCCTCCTTTGGGTAAACTGAGGCGTTATAACTGATAGTTGAATGTATATCGGTTAAAGCCTAAGATGAAGGATATAGTTGAGGAAATCACTAAGTGAGTAGAGGTTTGGGTGTTGTTGTTTTAAGTAGTTTTAATTATTTCAACTCAGCACGCAAAAATTCACCATCCCCAAGTACCAGGCCCGCCTTTAAATGGCCCAACAATATCACTAGTAACCCAACCACCGTAGAAGTTTCCTGGTTGTGGTTGGACTTTTTCAGCATCTACATAACAAGCATCCATTAAATGAGCATAAAAAGCCACATGATCTTGAATAGATGCAAATGCTGATGTTGGGCTGGGGTAATACCAAGCGGCGTTTTGGGCTTCTTTATCGCCGACACGAATGGTGTAATAGCCTGCGCGTCCTTTCCACTCGCAAAAACTAGATTGTGGTACGTATATCAAGTATTCCATTTTGATATCTTCCGGGGGGAGATAGTAAGAAGGCGGATGGCTAGTTTCTAATACACGTTTAGCGTTGTGGGTGTCTGCAATGGTTACACCATTAAAAATTATCTGTATATGTTTGTTAACAAGTTCTAGACGGGGGGGACGGGGATAATCCCATACTGATTCTTGTCCGGGTGCTGGTTCGATGCGTTGAGGAAAAACCATACAAGTAGGTAAAAATAAATATGCGATCGCTTTTACTGTACCGTAAAGCCACAGCTTGGTGTAAATGCGATCACTGCAACAAAACTCAACGCGAGAAACTTAGCGTACTTCTTTCAAGCTTTCAATTTGCTTAGTAAACAACTCAGTAAACAAACTCATCACTGTTCTTTCTTCGCGTACCTTAATATTAGCGGTGATTGACATCCCGGACTGTAATGATAGTTGTTTACCATTCAGTTCTAGTGATTGTTTGTCTAAAGCTATTCTGGCTGGGAAGCGATAAAATTTATGAGTTTCATCTGGTGGTAAAGCATCAGAACCAACCGAGATTAATTCTCCTTTAATGTCACCAAATTCACTAAAAGGAAAAGAATCAATTCTCACATCTGCTTTCATACCTTCTCTGACAAACCCTATATCTTTATTAGTAATAAAGACTTCAGCGATATATTTTTCGTTAGGGACAATTTGCAGTAATTTTTGGGTGGTATTAGCCACAAAACCCTGATTTTTGGCTTGTAAATCAAAAACTGTACCGCTAACAGGCGCGCGGAGTTCTTGATATCTTAAATTTTGTTGCGCTTGAGAAATTTTACTACTAATATCTGAGATTTTTTGTTCATTTTCTAGTACATTCTTCATAAATTGACTATCAATATCAGCAATCCTTTGCTTATTGTCTGATATTTTTTCTAAAACATCTTTACCAGAAACAGCAACAGTATTTTTCAATTGTTGTCTTCCTTTTTCGATATCAAACAATAAGCGTTGTTCTTCTTCTTGTAATTGGGCTATTTCTGCTTTGAGAGTTTGTACTTCCTGTTGCTGATTGAGATACTGTAACTGCGAAATTCCCCCAACTTCTGATAGTGTTTTTAGTCTATCCAAAATCTGCTGCTGAATGCCTAAACTAGATTTAGTATCAATAATTTTTACTTGCGTTTGCGAGAGTTGCTTTTTAATTTTTTCAACTTCTAACTGAGCCGCATTTGCACGACTGGCTAATTCTAATTTCGACACCTGTAAGCGTTGTTGCTCATCTATGCCTAAGCCTTGAGCAGTAGTCGAATTCCTCAATTCTTTGCGTAATAATTCATTTTCATTTACTAATGCTGCTCGACTTTTTAACAAAAACGCCGCATCTGTAGGTAAATTACTCCGCAAAAACTCTACTTCTGAAAGTACCGCATAGCTTGAACCCATCAAACGACGATAAATTTGATTTTCTCTAACCAAACTATTGCGGATTTTGGTTAATGAATTTAATTCAGCTACAGTTGTGAGCGGATCAAAAGTTAGTAATATTTGTCCTTTTTTGACAGTTTGTCCATCTTTGACATATATATCTTTCACTACTCCATTGACAGGAGCTTGTACATCTTTGACTGTTCCTTGGGGTTTTAATTGACCTGTCGCGGGTACAACTTGCTCGATTTTGGCAATACAAGCCCACACCACTCCAAAACAAGCTAATGCAATTAAGGTCAACATAATTGTGCGTGACCAAAATGGAGATTGGCGTAAAACAACAGATTGTTCAAAGTTATGATTTTCTGGTTGAATTAAAGGCTGTTGAGAAATTTTAGTTGCTGATTTTACAACAGGTGCATCTGTGATATTCTCTGAATATTTACTGTTGCCATTATTGCCATTTAAACGATTATTATTAATTTGCGTCATGGTAGTTTACCCGTGATTGATTGTGAGAAGGCATAAGGATATGAGATTGAGCAATCACACATTCACTTCTTGCTGTTGATACAAGTAATAGTAATGACCCTTCGCCGCCATTAATTGTTGATGGCTACCTTGTTCGATGATTCTGCTAGCATCCATAACAACAATAGTGTCTGCATGACTGACAGTGTTGAGACGGTGGGTAATGAAAAATACTGTGCTACCTTGGAAAGTTTTGGCTAAGTTTAAACATACTTGGCGTTCTGTGGGGTAATCTAAAGCACTGGTAGCTTCATCTAAGACTAGCAGTTTTGGTCGTTGGAGTACAGAACGGGCGATCGCAATTCTTTGTCTTTGTCCCCCAGAAAGTGCTGCGCCTCGTTCACCGACACGGGTATTGTAACCATTGGGTAAACCCATAATAAACTCATGGGCGCAAGCAATTCGCGCGGCTTCAATAATTTCTTCGGTGGTGGCTTCGGGGTTAGTTAAAGCAATATTTTCTTGTACTGTCCCGTCAAACAATAATGTGTCTTGCGGTACTACACCTATTTGTCTTCTTAAAGAATAAAGTTCGACTTTGGCAATGTCATAACCATCAATTAAAATTCTGCCCGACTCTAAATCATAAAGTCTCAGCAATAATTTCATCATGGTGCTTTTTCCTGAACCACTTTGTCCGACAATGCCGACAAATTGACCAGCACTAAATTCAATACTAATATTAGTCAGTTGTAGAGGGCCACTGGCAGCAAAGCGGAAGGAAACATTTTCAAATTTGACTGCGCCATTAATTGCTGGTAAAGGAATATTATCCTTATCTACTTCGCCTTCTTCTGGTGTATCAACAATATCACTCAAGCGTTCTAAAGATAATGCTGTTTCTTGGAAGCTTTGCCACAGTTGCGCTAACCGTAAAATTGGGCTGGTGACGTAACCAGAAATAATCCGAAAAGCAATTAATTCACCTAATGTCAGTTCACCTTGCAAAACTAAATAAGAACCCACCCATAAAACTAATAAACTACTAAGTTTATTGAGAAAGTTACTAGTAGAATTGGCCAAAGTAGAAGTGACAACAGTTTTAAATCCTGCGCCAACATAACGAGCATAACGCTCTTGCCAGGAAAAACGCGATCGCAATTCGATATTTTGCGCTTTCACAGTTTGAATTCCTGACATCACCTCCACTAAATAAGATTGAGTTTCGGCATTGCGTTCAGCTTTGGTGCGTAATTGTTTACTCACTGTTGGCGAAGCAATTAAGGTAATCAAAATAAATACGGGAATCGTCCCTAAACCTACTAAAGTTAATTGCCAACTGTAAAAAAGCATGACAATAATATAAAGCACTGAAAATACAGCATCTAAACCTACCGTTAGAGCCGTACCTGTGAGAAATTGACGGATGTTTTCTAACTCATTAATTCTGGTGGATAATTCCCCTACAGGTCGCTTTTCAAAATAACGCAGTGGTAGCCGCAGTAAGTGGTCGATAATTTGCGAACCTAAGCCCATATCAATGCGGTTAGTCGTATCCACAAATAAATAAGTCCGCAAAGTCCCAATTACAGCTTCAAACAAGCCAACAACTAACAGTAATACTCCTAAAACATTTAAGGTGCTAATACTATTTTGGACGATTACTTTGTCAATAATTAACTGAATCACTAAAGGATTAGCGAGTGCCGCTAATTGGACAAAAAATGAAGCAACAAATACCTCAATCAATACGCGACGATAGCGTGATAAATAAGGCCAAAACCAACTAATCCCAAACCTGGCTTTGGGGGTTTCTTTTGTGGCACTCAGCAGTAATAATCGTATTTGTGGCGGATAATTGTTTTCATCAATTTCTAATTTTGCCAGTAGTTCTCCTGGCTTACAGCGCACCAAACCTTGTGACGGTACACCTAGGACAACTTGATGTGTATCTGCTGCATATAACACAGCATAACTGTCACGATAGCGAATTAGTGCTGGGGTGGGAACACGGGCTAAAGTAGCAGCTGGTAAATCGATTAACTGTGCTTTTAAACCAATTAACTCGGCAACATAAGCACAAGCAGGAAAAGATATACTACCTTGACGTTTGATTTGCTCAGTTAATAGGCGACGTACCACTTCTCGACGTAAGGGAACTTGTAAATGCTGCGATAGCATTTGAAAACAAGCAAAAGTAGCGTTTAATTCTCCCTTACCACGCACCAAAGGGTATTTTAATTTTGTTGGTTGATTTGGCTGTGGATAGGCTTCGGGAGTTGCTTCTTCCGGTGCGTAAGGAATATCTAACTCATCTGTAGTAGATGGTTGAATCTGACTATCTGCTGTAATTGTTTGTGTTTGAATGTAGCCATCTAAAAATGATAAATCTTCTGGGACAAAACCAATTAAACGTGCAGGAATTCCACCCAAAACTTCGATTGATTGATGACTCAATTCTAAACGCGAACCCGGTGCAAAATCTTTAATTGTGCCACCACTCACAAACCAAATACGGCCGCTATCTAGTTGCCTAGTTGGAGTTTTGCCAGGGGAAAGATAATATACGCTCGCTTTGGCCAAAGCGTTTTCGGATACTTCTTTAAAATTGTCTACAGCATTAGCTTGTTTAGCTACTTGTACACCTAAAATATCAAAAACTTCACATATATTGCTGTGATTGCGGCGAATTCTAGCAAATTCGGGGTAATTAGCGATTAGGTGTAAATATTCTTCAATATTCAACGCTAAACATATCACTTCTGTAGAGGCGATCGCAATTTCACAAGCTACTTGACGCAAACAGCTAATTTCCCCAATAATTGCACCTGGGCGCAACAAATTTAAAGTTGTGACTGATTGCGTTTGCGGCTCGTATCCTAATAAACGTACTTGCCCTTCATAGAGAAAGATAATTTTATTGGGTATGCCTTCTTTGCCGATAATTTTTTGACCAATACGATAACGCCAAGCCTCTAGTTTTTCGGCAACATTAATTAACACGGGCGATGGTAATTGAGCAAATCCCTCAAGGTGAGCAATAAATTCTTGAAAGGCACTTTTAATATATGTCATGCTGAAAATTGAATTAGTTGCTTTTGATTTCTACTATTTGCAGATTGGCCTTAATTAAGATAACAAAAAAGCAATGAGTATAAGTTATCAGTTGATTAAGCCCAAGCTTTTCCTGAATTTTATTCAATACTTCATCCCAATTAATATTATCTAGAGAGATAATAAACAGTGTGGTAACAAACCTGAATTAGACTTCTCTATTGATCTAGCCATCCACTTTAATTGACAAAATTATTCGTTAAAAGAGGGAACAGATTTATGTGGATCTCATTTAGAACAGCTCTATTTGAAATAAAAGTAACATAATATGTGACACTCGCTAAAGTTAATTAGTGATTAGCTACCACAGTTTGCTATCCCTCGCCTGATGCACAAGGGGATCTGTAGAGGTTGCTAGAAAAAACTAGCGTTACCTAATTGCGGGATGATTTATATCACAAACAAAGAATCAGGAGTTAACAATTTCAATACATCAAAATTTATTCTCTGATTCAGCAATATCAGAAAATACACAGTGATTTTACAATTCTGGAACCTAGCTTTAACTTTTCGAGATATTTTTCACTAAGGGAAGTTGATATTCATCTTCACTCGACCCAGGAAAATTCTCCCCATCGTGAGTAGTGGAATCTACCTCTGTGTTTTTTTCTGGATTAGCAGTAACTATTGTCACATCTGGATGATCTTTGTCGTTGGAGTTGCTGTTATCTGAACTTTCGAGAATTGGCAAAGTAATTTTGACTGTAGTTCCTTGATACAACCCAGGACTTTCTAGGGTAATAGAACCACCCATCAGTTCAATTAAATTGCGAGATATAGCTAGACCTAAACCAGTGCCATCAAACTTACGTGTAGTACCTGCATCTACTCTGACAAAGGGACGAAATAGCTTGTTTTGTTGAGCAGGTTCAATACCCAAACCTGTATCTGTAATAGAAACAGTTGCTTGCGATTTGCCATTTTCTGTATGCAGGGTAGTGGCGATTGTGATGCTACCTTCATCAGTAAACTTAGTGGCGTTGCCAATAATATTAATTAATACTTGTCGCAATTTAGCAGCATCGGCCTTCACCGGAATTGGCTCAGTACCCAACATTGCTTTTAACTGTAAACCTTTTTGCTGCACATTGAGCGATTGTAAATTAATTACTTCTAATAGTGCTTGTCGCAAATCCATTGGCACTGTGACTACTGAGAGTTTACCTGCTTCAATTTTAGAAATATCGAGTAAGTCGTTAATAATATTTAGCAAGTGAATGGCTGTATCATCAGCACGTTTGAGAAATTCTAATTCTTCCTCGCGGTTATCGCACATATCATCTCTGACTAACCGCACACAGTTGATGATGATATTCAAGGGGTTACGCAATTCGTGAGAAGTGGTAGCCAAAAACTGGCTTTTAATTTGGTTGGCGCTTTTTGCTTCTTTCCAAGCGAGTTCTAGTTCTTCTGACCAAGCTTTGAGGCGTTCAAACATCTGGTCTATAGCTTGTGCCAGTTGGTTAAATTCCCGAATTTTAAAGTTCTGTGGTACTGTTTGGGCGGCATGATGACTATGGATATTCAGTACATAATCGCGCAATTCTTCTACCGGGGTTGCTAAATAAGGAGCCAAGTATAGTGAGGCGACTAGGCTTGCACAAATTAAACCAACTGTCAATACAATCAAAATTAGTTTGATTTCTTCTAAACCAAACAGCGCATTATCTACACTGGTGATAGCTAAAACAATCCATTTTTGTGGTTCTTCGGAAATGGGATTGGCAATTACACTGTAACCTGCAACTAATTCTTGCCCTGGTTGAAAAGATAAGTTGATGGAATTAGCTTGCCCAGCGATCGCTTTTTTAATAATCTGTTGTAGTGCATTTGGTTCTACATCTTCTTGAATATTAGTTCCCACCCTGTCAGCTAAGGGGTGTGCCAAGATTGTTCCGTCTTCTGCCACCACTAAAGTAGAACCTGTGAGCGAACCTGGCTGAATGGAAGTTTGCTTGTATAATGACGACTGAATGCTTAAGGCATAGATTAATTGCCCATTTTGATTATAAACAGGCGCAGATATAACAAATTGTAATTGATTTTCTGTAGCTTTTTGTCCTGTTGTGCCTGCTTTGGAAGGAAGTATGGTTTTGATGTTAATCCCGTCTTCACCAGCAAAAACTAAGTTTGGTTCGGCAATTGCTTGATCACCACAACTACTCGCTGTGATGTTGCCATCTTGTAAATTAGTTAATTGTAAACACTCAACGTAGTTTGGAAGTTTGCGCGCTAGTTGATTGAGAAATTCTTGCATTTCCTCAGGAGAACCCGATCGCAACACAGCCGTTTGACTAGCAACCAACACACTAGTTTTGAGAGTAGCGAGCGAATTGGCAATTTTCTCTCCTTTTAATACCGCGCTTTCTGTGAGGTTTTGACGTGCAGTTTTCAGCAAACTGGAGCGGGCCTTATTTAAAGCTACAACTTCTCCCAGCAACAACACTGGGACAAATAGCAGCAAAATCCTTGTGACTAAAATACGTCTAAAAGACGATTGACGGGGCTTGACCATCTAGTGTCTCACTTCACATCTGCAAACCACAACAGCAACTAATATGCAATCAGTTTAGCCAAATGAGAAATTTTGTTATGTTATGAGAAATTTGTTAACAACCCCTAACAGTATCAAACAATTAGGACAAAAAAAGGAATCGGGTATACCAAAACTTGGATGAGGTAGACAGGACGGCGACCGAGGTGGCATAAAGATACAGTGACGAAATGGGTAAATAGTAGCCTGCACAGGCGAGATTTTTTACAATCAACACACTAGCAAGGAACATATAAAAGTATCAAACCAACCCAATGGCGCAACATCGTCCTTATACCACAGTAGTTTTGGCAATGAGCGCAGATGGCAAGATTGCAGATTTTAGGCGATCGCCTGCTCGATTTGGCTCAAGGGCAGATAAAGCACACCTAGAAAAACAAATCGCTGCCTCTGATGCCGTTTTATTAGCTGCTGGCACTCTCCGCGCTTACGGTACAACACTTACCGTATCACATCCAACACTGCTGCAACATCGAATCCAGGACGGTAAGCCCACCCAGCCGGTTCATATAGTAGTTACACATTCTGGCAAACTTAATCCGGAAATCAAATTTTTCACCCAACCAATCAAACGCTGGTTGTTGACAACAACAGCAGGAGCAAGTGTTTGGCAAGGACGCTCAGAATTTGATAAAATTCTCGTTTTTGAAACACCAACAGGACAAACTGATACTGTTGCTGCTTTGCGACACTTGGCATCTATAGATATAACACGCCTAGCCGTCTTAGGCGGTGGTCAATTAGTAGCTTCTATGATCAGCTTAGATTTAATAGATGAATTTTGTCTAACTGTCTGTCCTTTAATTTTAGGCGGTGCTACAGCACCCACACCAGTAGAAGGGTCAGGATTTTTATCCGATTTAGCACCTCGGCTCAAGCTGCTTGAAGTTTCTACCGTCGAACAAGAAGTCTTTCTGCACTATCAGGTGCAACGACATTAAACTAAGGAAAGTATGAAGTGTGAAGTATGTAGACGCGCAGCGGCTTGCCGCAGGCTAGTATGAAATTGATTGTTCCTCAAACTTACGTATTGACAAAAATAATGAAATATATTTTCGATTTTTTTACCATTAGTCAGCGATCGCAGTTGGATCTAAAGCTAATAGCCTGAAATAAAGTATTTTCCTTCACACTTCATACTTCACACTTCATACTTCACACTTCACACTTCATACTTCAAAGATGGTGGAACAACTTCAGCCTCGCTATTCTGTTGCTTGGATTAACAAAATCGCCGAAGTGCCTCAAGCTGCGTGGGATGCTTTAGCAATACCTCTGAAAACGCCGTTTTTAGAGTGGCAGTGGTTAAACAATCTCGAAACTTCTCATAGTGCCACAGATAAGACAGGCTGGTTGCCCAATCACTTAACACTGTGGCGAGACAGAAACTTAATTGCCGCGGCTCCTTTATATTTAAAAGGACACAGTTATGGCGAATTTGTCTTCGATCACCAGTGGGCAGAATTAGCCGATCGCATCGGCGTACAATATTATCCCAAGCTATTGGGGATGGCTCCATTTACCCCAGCCGAAGGTTATCGGTTTTTAATTGCGCCAGGAGAAGATGAAACAGAAATCACTGCCATGATGGTGCATGAAATTGATTCTTTCTGTACCAAATATCGAATTTCTGGATGTCACTTTCTCTATGTTGATCCCCAGTGGCAAAGCGTTTTAGAAAGTCTTGGTTTTAGCCCTTGGTTACATCACAGCTATATTTGGGACAATCTAGGGTTCGAGACTTTTGATGATTACTTAGCAGTTTTTAACGCCAACCAGCGACGCAACATTAAGCGCGAACGCAAAGCTGTAGAAAAAGTAGGCTTAAAATTGCAACCGCTAACTGGTGATGAAATTCCCCAATCTTTATTTCCGTTAATGTACCAGTTTTACGCCGATACTTGTGATAAGTTTGGCTGGTGGGGCAGTAAGTATCTGACCAAGCAATTTTTTGAGCAACTACACGCTGATTATCGCCATCGGGTAGTGTTTTTCGCCGCCTATAGCGAACAGGATCAACGCCATCCGGTCGGGATGTCTTTTTGTCTTTATAAAGGTGATAGATTATACGGGCGTTATTGGGGCAGCTTTCAAGAAATAGACTGTCTCCATTTTGATGCTTGCTATTACACACCAATTGAATGGGCGATCGCTAATGATATCCAAATTTTTGATCCTGGGGCAGGCGGCAGGCATAAAAAACGGCGTGGTTTTCCGGCTAAACCTAATTACAGTCTGCATCGTTTTTACAACCACCGTTTAGTCCAAATTTTGCTTCCTTATATTAAAGAAGTAAATCAACTAGAACAGCAGGAAATTGCAGCTATTAATGCGGAAATACCTTTTAGTCAGAAAGTCCACGATCAATGATCAGACGAAATCCGCTTTAAACCAGATGAAGTTATGTAACGGCATTTTAATTCACATTGCCCCTGTTGACACAGGCAGTTGACGATAAATTTTATTAAAAACTTACTTAATTTTCTTAACTGTCTTAACTGTCCTTGAACTTCTGTTACAAAACTGAAAAAATGCGATTTGTGTGATCAAAATGCCTATCACATATATTCGTGATATCTCACATCCTTCATTACTGTTACTAGTACTCTGCCCTATTTAGGCAAGACAAATTAACATTTGTATTTCTCGCGTTTTACCATTTGTTTGCGTCTATCTTTACCGAGAACACCTGATCGAAAACACTTGGCGCGAAGGGTGAATGCACTTTGTTGATTAACACTGCAAGCGTTACTGTCTAGAGTACTAGTAGCAGAGCTTAATAATATTTTTGATTTGAGCATTAAGGCGCGTGGGAAATTAACAAGCAATGCCGAACTGGAAGATGCTCCATTTAGGAAAGCTAATTTGGTGTATGCCGACGGTTGGCCAACTTTGAAGAACTAATCCAGTAATTAACAATTACATAATAAGAGAAACTATGTCGCCTACAACAATAGAGACTAAAATCAAAAGTTCCGTTCTTCCTTTTACCGGAGCCGAATATCTAAGTAGTTTGGAGGACGAACGAGAAATTTGGATTTATGGAAAGCGGGTAAAAAGCGTCCTGACTCATCCGGCTTTTGGCAACACGGCGCGGATGATTGCTCGGTTATACGATGCGCTTCACAATCCTGAAAAAAAATCCATTTTGACTTGCAAGACTGACACTAACTCAGGAACCTTTACTCACCCTGCCTTCCGGGTTCCCAAGAGCAGCGAAGATTTAGTAGCAGCCAGGGATGCGATCGCCGAATGGGCGCGCATGACATACGGTTGGATGGGGCGTACTCCTGACTACAAGGCTTCTTTTTTATTGACACTCGGAGCTAATCCTGATCACTATGCTCCTTACAGCGAAAATGCCCGGCGTTGGTATCAACAAGGACAAGACCGGGTTTTATATCTGAACCACGCAGTTGTTGATCCACCAGTAGATCGCCACCTGCAATTGGCAGAAACAGGAAACGATGTCCGCATCACAATTGAAAAGGAAACAGATGCGGGGTTAATTGTTAGCGGGGCAAAGACCGTAGCTACTAACGCGGCAGTGACCCATTGCACCTTAATTTATCACCGGATTCCCACGCAGGAGAACAAAGAAAAATTACTAGTTTGTATATTGCCGATGAATGCGCCTGGAGTGAAACTGTTGTGTCGTCCCTCCTACCAAACAATGGCGCAAGCAATTGGCAGCCCCTTTGATTATCCGCTCTCTAGCCGCTTGGATGAAAACGACGCGATTCTGGTGTGCGACAAAACGCTCATTCCTTGGGAAAACGTATTGATCTATGGCGAAACCGAAAAATTTACCCAAAAAGAATTGCGAGCAGACTATAGGTTTCATGGCTGCATTCGCTTGGCGGTGAAACTCGACTTTATCTGCGGGGTGCTGTTGAAGGCGCTGGAAATCACAGGTTCTCTCAAGCATTACAACGTTCAAGTCCAGGTAGGCGAGATTCTGGCGTGGCGCAATCTTTTCTGGTCGCTGACCGAGACGATGGCGCGCGCACCTATTACACTTCCGAATGGAACAGTCATACCCAATCAAGAAGCTGGGTTTTCTTATTTGGCACTGTCGCCTTCAGCTTATACCAAAATCAGAGAAATAATTGAGAACGTGGTTGCTAGTGGTCTGATCTATGTACCTTCTCATGCCGACGATTTCAAAGTACCGGAAGTCCGTCAATACCTAGATCGCTATCTGCGCGGCTCTAATGGGACGGATGCTGTCGAGCGGGTTAAAGTGATGAAATTGCTGTGGGATGCGATCGGTACTGAGTTCGCTGGACGGCACGAACTCTATGAGCATAACTATGGTGGCAACCACGAAATGATTCGGCTAATGAACTTTATCTGCGCCCAAGAATACGGTCAGGCGGATCAATTTAAGGCATTTGCTGACCAATGTCTCAATGAGTATGACCTCGATGGCTGGACGGCACCGGATCTTGTCAACACCGATGATTTCAGTTCCTTTATGAACAATTTTGGTGGAAAATAATCGGGTAATGTTCCCGGTTTGTGTCCCTATACCTGTAAGTTAGGGATTTCCCAGAAATAAATGATTCCTCTTGTGGGATGGGTGTCCTCACCCGTACCTGACAAAGGGCAAGATACCCACGCCACAAGAAAATTTAGGATATTTTTTTATCCGTAAGTCCTTTAAGCCTCTTGCCTCATAGGTAAAGAGGGTTGCCAAATCCCGTGAAAGGTTAATTTATTTAGTCGGTTTTTCAAAAGAAACTGGTACATCTGCTGGTTTAGCTGGGGTTTCTTGAGAAGTTGCGGGTGATGCTGGTGTTGTCGGATTTTCAGCAGGTGCGGGGGTTTTGCCGACTTGAATTTGTTGCTGTAATTTTTGTTGGGCGATTTGCTGGACAATTTGCTGCATAAGTTGTTCAGCTTTGGCTGTTTGTTCGGTGTTACCTTGTTGTTGATAATGATTGCGCGCGCGTTTTAAGGCATCATTGGCTTTTTTCAGGTCGCCCTGATTATATAAAGTTACGCCCAAATTATAGTAAGCTGCGGCATCTTTGGGATTTTGGCGAATCGCTTGGCGATAAGCTGTGATAGCCTCGGCTGTTTGACCTTGAACTACCATCAAACCTGCCATGTTATTGTAGGCTACGGTATTTTTTGGATCTAGCTGGATAACTTGGCGATAAGCGGCGATCGCTTGTTCGGCTTGTCCTTGTTCTTGAAGGGCGATCGCTAAGTTAAAATAGGCACTAGCATTACTGCTATCGAGATGTGCGGCTTGTTGATAAGCTGCGATCGCTTCTTGTGCTTGTCCTAATTCTTGCAACGCTACACCCAAGTTATACTGAGCTACTGCCATTTTCGGATCTATAACTAAAGCTTGGCGATAAGCAGTAATCGCAGCTTCTTTTTGTCCTTTGCGTTGTAACGCTAATCCTAAGTTGTAATAAACCTCACTTTGATTAGGATTTATTCTAATCGCTTCGCCAAATTCTTGAACAGCTGCATCTAAGCGATTTTGCCTTAATAAAATATTCCCTAAGTAATTCCGCGCCATCCCAATATTAGGGTCGTGTTCTAATGCTTGGCGAAAGGCTGATTCCGCACCTTCTAAGTCTGTGCGGTTATAGCGTGTCACTCCTTGCTGATAAAAAATCGCTGCATCCAAATCTTGAGAAATCACATTCTCAGCCAGTAATTTACTTCCTGGTAAATCGATAAATGTTGGTGCAGCCAACACCAAAAACGCCGAGGCCGCTGAGATAATTCTCAGATGCGACTTTCGCCAATTGATCACTCGGTGAAACGCCACGCCAGAAAAGCAGCAATACCACTGACGACTTTGATGCTGTTTATACATAAATTGCAGCCTGTGTTTGTAGTGAGATCCTATAAGACAGAGTACCCACTACAACAGTTAAAATTAAATACAACACCACATAACAATAATTCAAAACTCAGGCACAAAGGTTGTCTGTTGAGAATGAATGTAATCAGCACAGGCAACTGACGTTAGTGACGCAGAAACTTCACCCAGAGGAGTTTTGTCTGTGTAGCCGCGACTTCAATCGCAGTCGTGCAAGATATGTGTATATGTATTTTTTTATGAAAATTCTTCTATATTTCTTCCCAAACGTGACATTCTGTGTCAAGATTAGATGTGAGAATTAAATTCGGCGATATCGTTTGTTTTTAGTATTGATAGGCATTTCCTTTTGGTATTTACAGACTTCTTCCCGAAATCTAAATCTCTGCAAACTGGCGATTTCGGATCAACAAATTTATGTCAATTTACGTAGGTAATCTCTCTTACGAAGTTACACAAGACGCTCTAAACAGTGTTTTTGCAGAATACGGTTCTGTAAAACGCATTCAAATTCCTACTGACCGTGAAACAGGACGTTTACGCGGTTTTGCTTTCGTAGAGATGGGTTCCGACGCTGAAGAAACAGCAGCTATTGATGCACTTGATGGTGCTGAATGGATGGGACGTGACCTCAAAGTTAACAAAGCCAAGCCCAGAGAAAATAGAGACAACCGTGGTTCTTTCGGTGGTAATCGTAGCAACAGCGGCTACCGCAACCGCTACTAAATTTTGTCATTCATTAGTTTCAGCTATTTAATTTAGAAGAAGCTCAAGGATAACACCTTGAGCTTTTTTTATTCTAGAACTTACACATGAAAACGAAAAATCAAGGGTTTTAGCGAGGGTTTAGGGGTTCAGGGGTGTGTACTGATTCAAAATCCTTACACCCCATACCCTTTCACCCTTACACCCAATCTCCACAGATAATCTTTGTGCGTAAGTCCTATATTTATATCACCTATGAATTAAGCTTTTTTAGTAGGTGCAGTAGCTACATGAGCATCAACAATTGCTTGGGAAACTTTAGGAATATACCAGTTGACATCACTGGCTTTGAGTATTTTAGCCCCAACTTGATTAAATTCAATTGCGCCATTATCAGGATTCTTCTTGAGAAGTAAGTTTGTCCCGTTGGGAACCTTGACGACAACATCACCGATAAATTCTTGACCTGGGCGTTCTGGGTTGAAAGCAACAGCATTGACATCTGCGGGCAAATAAATGCCTTTGCAGTTCCATCTATCTTGGGTGGTTTCGCCATCACCTAAGAAATAAAGTGCAGCCCCTTTTGAGTATTCATCATCATCTAGGCCTGGTTCTGGCCCATAGATAGCGATAGTCTTTCCTGTCTGATTAGTGCATTGACCCCAATCAATTCCTGATTCAAAGGCGTATTTTTGTAATTCTAGTTCATTGATTGTTTGGTCAATTTGTTCTGGGGTATAACCTTCTAATTGTGTTTGTGATTCTTTGGCAGAGCGAAATTGCGCTAATTCTTTGGTTAGGCTGATATAATCAGGGTTTTTGCTAACTTTTGGTCTATCGGCTAAAGCAGGTTGAACAAATACAAGATTTGCCAATAAGACAACCGCCATCAAAAAGTATTTAAATCTTTTCATATCTGCATCCTAATTTTTCCAACATTGCAGCTTATGACTATCTCAATAGTGTTGTCAATATTATAACGAGTATCAATACTAAAAATTTCCTAATATTACTCTCTTATTCTTAGTTAATCTGGCTTATTTTGGACTTTAAATTTGCACAACAGCTTAATACATATGATTATTTCGATTTTTTATACTCGCCTATTTGAAGTATTTTTTATACTTTGATTTTCCAATTATCAGCCTTGTCATCTTTCCATAACTTAATTGGTGATAATGGCACTAAATCCTAGAGCATTATCGGGTATTTTTGATAACTTAATCTACTAGAGTAATTAACATCAAGTCTACAATAAATAATTACCGTTAACTCGACGTATTTTATGTATTTTTAATATTAAAAAATCATTAAAATAAAATTTTTGAGAACACTTGATTGTTAAAAATACATAAGGTAGTATTAAATCCATCTTGAGAAATACTACTAAGGATAGACACTACTAGTGATATAGATGTCGATATCTGTAAGTAAAAGTGAGGCAATGCTTTTTAAGAATATTGATTAAAAATTGACTAGCAATTCCTCATAAAATCATCGCTATACGCGCCATTTAATACATTAATACTTGCACGATGAAACAGGAAATATCTTCCCATGATAGTCTTCATGGCTTAAAGCCTAATTGTCTTTCCTTTACAGAAGTTTTAGCTCAATCTTTTGCGGTGATTGCACCAACAACTATCCCCGCCTCTAACATTGGTTTAATTGTTGCACTTTCTGGTAATGGCACTTGGCTCAGTTTTTTAATTGGTTTAATCGGGCTATTATTTGTCAGTATTAATATCAATCAATTTGCTAGTCGTTCTGCATCTCCTGGTTCACTTTATTCATACATTAGTAAAGGTTTAGGCCCAACAGCAGGCGTAGTTTGTGGCTGGAGTTTGGTGCTAGCTTATTTATTAACTGGGATGTCAGTTCTGTGTGGTTTTGCCAACTTTAGTGGTGTTTTAATTGGCCATTTAGGTATTCATCCATCAAGTATTACACTACTTGCGATCGGAGCCGGAATTTCTTGGTATGCAGCTTATAAAGACATCCAACTTTCTGCTGTGGCAATGCTGTGGATGGAAGGTATATCAATTTTATTGATTAGTGTTTTGTGTGTAATTATTTGGGCGCATAAAGGTTTTGCTTTAGATATTTCTCAATTAACCCTGAGTGGTACAACTCCAGGTAGTGTGGCAACGGGACTAGTGTTGGTGATGTTTGCATTCTCTGGTTTTGAAAGTGCCACATCATTAGGTGATGAAGCCAAAAATCCCCTGCGAACTATTCCAAAATCTGTGATGGGCAGTGTAATTTTAGCAGGGATATTTTATATTTCTACAACCTACATAGAGGTGTTGGGTTTTAGGGAAACTGGCGTATCTATCACCAACACAGAAGAACCTCTAGGTTTGTTATCCCGGCAAGCAGGAGTAGGTTTGTTGGGTGAAATGGTTGGTTTGGGAGCTTTGTTTAGCTTTTTTGCTTGCATTTTAGGCAGCATTAATCCTGCTGCTAGAGTCTTTTTTTTAATGGCGCGTCATGGCTTATTTCATGCCTCTTTAGGTACTGCTCACTCATCGAATAAGACACCTTATGTAGCAGTCACAATGTGTTCGCTGATTACATTTTTAGTGCCTGCTGTCATGTCTGTTTTTCAAATCAAATTATTTGAATGTATGGGCTATTTGGGGGCTATTTGTAGCTATGGTTTTTTAACTGTATATATTCTCATTTCTATTGCTGCCCCTGTTTATCTATACAAAATTAAAAAATTGCGTCCGCGAGATATTGGTTTTTCTATTCTCGGTGTGGGATTTATGATGATTCCGGTTTTAGGTAGTGTGGGAATTCCCGGTAGCAGTTTATTTCCAGTTCCAGAAGCCCCTTATGATGCTTTTCCTTATCTCTTTTTGATGTACATAGTTGCTACTAGTAGCTGGTTTATTGTCAAACGAAGACGTTCTCCACAGTTAGTAGTGGGTATGCGCCAAGCCATTGAAGATATCCACGCTAGATATAGCGACAGTCGAAAGATTCCTTAAGTTTGATATTTCCCATAATTATGAGTAGCTTAGTTAGTGCAATTAGTACCGGGGCATTTGCTTTTAGTGCGACAAATATTGATGATTTAGTGATATTGACGCTGTTTTTTTCGCAGATTAATCCTAAGTTTCGGCGTTGGCAGATTGTAACGGGGCAGTATTTAGGTTTCACCGCTTTGGTAATGGCGAGTTTACCTGGTTTTTTTGGTGGCTTAATTCTACCGCGCCCTTGGATTGGACTATTTGGTTTAATTCCCATTGCCATCGGTATTAGGTGCTTATTAAATCAAGAACAAGAGGATGAATCAGCAGCAATTGAGCCGCCATGTGAAGCCACTAACCAAAATTTTTTAACCAAGTTATGCAATTTGCAAACTTATAGTGTAGCTGCGGTGACATTTGCTAATGGTACTGACAACATTAGTATTTATGTGCCTTTATTTGCTAGTGCAACTTGGGAAAGCCTGTTGGTAATTTTAGGGGTATTTTTTACGCTAGTCGGATGTTTGTGTTATGTTGCGAATAAATTAACAAATCAAACTGCGATCGCTAACCTGTTAACTCGTTATGGTAATAATTTTATGCCTTTTGTGCTAATGGGATTAGGAGCTTTCATCGTAGTAGATAGTGGAAGTTTAACATTATTGAATTTATCTTGAATAAATGCAGGATAGAGCTAAATTAATACCAAAAATCAAGAGGTATGAGATTTGAATATCCTAGAATTTTCATTACTAATTTGGCTTGGCTCATTTAGCGCAGGTTTTGTGGGTGCATTAACTGGGTTAGGTGGCGGGGTTGTCATTGTACCTTTGTTGACTTCCGTTTTTGGTGTCGATATTCGCTATGCGGTTGGTGCGTCGTTGGTGTCTGTGATTGCGACTTCCTTGGGTGCTGCGTCTACTTACATCAAAAAAGGCTATACCAATTTGCGCTTAGGAATGTTTTTAGAAGTTGCAACTACCATTGGGGCGATTATAGGTGCAATGATCGCAGTGTTTGTTTCTGTAAAAATGTTAACAATTGTATTGGCGATCGTGCTGATTTATTCTGCATATCTGTCACAACGCCCGAGAATTGAACATAATGAAGATGAAGCCCCAGATTCTCTGGCAAATTATTTAAAACTTAACGGCACTTATCCAACTCCTGATGGCTTAATGTCTTACCAAGTACATTCTGTACCAGTCGGGTTTAGTGTGATGTTGATTGCTGGGGTACTTTCGGGATTACTTGGTATTGGTTCAGGTGCATTTAAGGTACTTGCAATGGATCAAGCCATGCGTATACCTTTTAAAGTTTCAACTACCACTAGTAATTTTATGATTGGTGTAACTGCTGCCGCATCAGCAGGAGTTTATTTAGCCAGGGGTTACATCGATCCGGGTTTATCAATGCCGGTAATGTTGGGAGTATTACCAGGTGCTTTTTTGGGAGCAAAAGTTTTAATAGGTGCAAAAACCCAAATTTTGCGAATTATTTTTAGTCTTGTATTAGTGGTAATGGCTTTTAAAATGGTCTACAACAGTCTAATGGGGGGGCTGTAAAATGTATGAGTTTAATTCTCAGTTGCGTTGGGAATCATCAGCATCGGCAGAAAGTGAAGCAGTAGCAATTACCTTAACTCCAGAAGTACCCGATTCTGATCTTCAACAACTAGAAGAAAATCGTAGTAGTGCAATAAATACTAATCAAAAAATTGGTAAAACATCTAGCGAGCAACAATTAGAATCTATCCTCAGTAATTTATTGAAGTATGGAGTATTGATAGCCAGTACTGTTGTCTTGTTGGGTGGCGTATTATATTTAATTCATCACGGTTCTGAACCTGCTACATATCAAGTTTTTCAAGGTGAACCTTCAGAGTTTCGTTCACCTAGAGGGGTGATAGATGCAGTTTTATCAGGTAGTCGTCGTGGCATTATTCAATTAGGATTATTAATCTTGATTGCTACTCCCGTTTTACGTGTGGTAATTTCTTTAATCGCTTTTATCTTGCAGCGCGAATTTACCTATATAGTTGTGACTGTATTAGTATTAGCGAGTTTAACTTATAGCTTAATAGGAGCTTATTTTTAAGGTTAGAGTAGGGAAGAAGTTGGAAAAACTAGTGAGATTTATGCAGGACTTACGCACAAGCTACGGAAAATCGTAGACGCGATAGCGGCTTGCCGCAGGCTACCACAGAGGCGCAGAGTTCACGGAGAAATGAGAGTTTGAGAGATATTTTGCGTAAGTCCTATTATGATTGTTTAGTTTTCGCCCTAATCTATACTTAAACTCCTATTAAACTCATCTCCATCAACGCATTTTAGGCATAGCTAGAAACTTCAAGCTTTAGTTATGAGGCAATCCGGTTCAGTTAAGAGAATAGTAGGTTGGGTGGAGGAACGGAACCCAACATTCACCAGTCTACACCCGTCTAAGTTGTTGCCTTAACTGAACTGTATTGAGTTATGAGGTTTCTAGCTCTGCCCATTTTCTTGTAAAATAAAGTCAATTTATGAGTTGAGCATTTCACTCAAAGAGACTAGATTTTGTTGAATTGCTTTGGCTAAAGAATTTTTAATTAAATCAATACTTTCAACAGGAAAATTACCACCTAAAAGAGCAAATGTCAAACTAGCAACACCAAGAAATAAAGCTAATAATCTGCCAAAGCAACCTGGATTAATTTCCAAAAATAATAGTTTTGATTGTCCTAAAACAGCAATTAAAAGAAAAGCAATACCTAAGATTAAGGCAATATTTGTTAAAGGTAAATTTGTCATAATAATTCAATCAAAAATTGCTGATATAAGTATTTTGATTATAGCGAATTTTTCTGAGAGTTTCTGTTATGAATACTGATAAACAGCAAAATTGGAGTTTATTAGGTAAGAAGCGATCGCAGTTTCTCTATCAATACTAATTGAGTAGCATTTGACACCGAAATCAAACATAAAACCCTGGATTAGAGCAATATTTCACTAGACTTGATGTCCAATTCTAGATTAAACTACACTAAGACTAGAGGGATTATGTATTTTTTATGAGCAACGTCCAAAACGTTCGTCAAGAATCGAGTTTAGCGGTAAATATAGTTTCCGAGCCTTTATCAACGGCTGATACTCAAGTATTTTCGTCTCCAAAAAACATCTTCAAAAAACTGCGAGGCGGATTTTTGCTAGTTCTGGGATATCTTTTATCGCCGCTATGTTGGTGGAATGACCTTTTATTCAATTTACCAATAGCTTACTTTTTTGGGTATTTATGCAGTTTGCTGTCTCCACAATTGCTCGTCCCTTGTTCAATTTTAGGCTACTGGTTGTCTAATGTTGTGGGCATTCTCTTAATGCAATTCGGTTCTCAGGATATTTTGCAGAAAGATTCTCAAGAACGCAATCTGAAAAAAGATATTTTATCGGGTTTAGTTTCTTCAACCGTTTATACTTTAGTAATTGTATTGTTAATTCAGTTGAAGATTTTGGATATGCCTGATTTGTTCTCTAATGGTTAACTAGAGATAACAATTCAGGAGATGGAGTATCTCTGACTCCTGAATTCTGACGAATGTATTTTTCCCAGCAAATTACTTGTAAGATTTAATCAATTCACTAAAATCCCAGATTTTAGGACTTTCTTTACCAATCACTAATGGTAATTTACCATTCCATTTTTCTATTGCCTGCTTTTGCAATAACTCTTTTGTTAATCCGTCCCGCAATAATCGATAAGTTTCAGCTTCTCCTCTGGCTAAATTAACTTTGGCTTCTGCTTCTTTAGCTGCTTTTAAAGCCAAGAATTCAGCTTTTTTTGCATCTTGTTCAGCAATTTGCTTGGCTTCGACTGCTTCGCCAAATAGCTCAGAGAAATGGACGTGGACTAGAGAAATATCATCAACCGCAATATGATAATTCTGCAAGCGAGTAGTTAAAGCTTGGTCTACTCCTAATTTTACGTCTCCCCGTTTAGTAATAATTTCTTCAGCAGTATATTGAGCAATCACAGCTTTTAAAACTTCTTCTACAGCCGGATTAATAATTCGCTCAATAATGTTTTCTTGATTACCAATTTGTTGATAAATAACGTTGGCTTCTTCGGGTATGATATGCCAATTGAGCGCAACATCTGTGAATACATCTTGCAAATCTTTAGAAGAAGCTTCCGCAGATATTTCTTGTTTTTGTACGCGGACACTTAACTTAGCAACTGTATTCACAACTGGAATAATAAAATGAAGTCCTTCTCCTAATATTTGTGCTTGTACTTCGCCAAATTTCATTAATACACCGCGTTCTCCAGCGTTGACAATTACGCAAGGTGTGAGAAAGATAGTAATTAAACATAAAAGAGCCGTCAATTTACCAGCATTATTAAAAGCTTGATTATTTTTCATCGTCGTCTGTCAAATCCACTAGGCTGGTTTAGAGTTAAAAAGACTCTTAAAATTCAGGCATTTTTGTGCTGGAAAAGAGATTTTCTGTACTGCCAACTAGTGGCTAAGAATGAAATACGGTAAATTGATAAAAATATAGTTTTTTATCAGGGTTGAGCAAAATTATCCCATAGCTGCGCTGGCGAAACAAGCCAATGTCAGCATAAATCATCTCTGCATAAATATGTATTTCACTCAACATCAGGTATTATGCAATCCGTATACCCTATTAGTACACTAGTAGAGTTGCGTGGTAACAGGGGATGAAAACATGAGAGTGTGGCTTGCTTGCTTTGTGTTATTGTTCGCTTTGGCAGAACTGTTTGACTGGTTAAAAGATTTTTCTCTACCACTACCTATTTATATTTTAGGTGGAGCATTTTTAGCCGTTGCTTCTAACTACGACAAGATTGTGGGTTATTATTTCAGCGACACTGCTATCACTACATCAACTGCGTCACTAGAAACACCACAGCTAGATGTGACTAATCAACCTTTAGCTTCAATTTCTAGTGCTGTTGAGGACGTGCAGAAATCTACGGAAAAACAGGCTTAAATAAATTTCAGTCTTTTTCGATTAAAACTGTCACAGCCGCGATCGCAATTAACATCTCATCGTTTTTATCATTAAGAGAGGGAATAGCACGTCCTTGAACGACCATTCCCCCAGACTCAACAGTGATGGTTTTGCGGCCAAAAGGTAGTACAGCTAAAACTTCATCTGTTCTGACTTGTTCAGGATAGGGTACTGCTACTTGAACTTCGACAATCATCTCATTGGGGTCACTCAAACCAGCAACTTCCCACACTCCTGGTAACGCATTGTGGGCGATGGCATTTCGTACCGCCCTTGCTGCTGCTACAGTCGGTTCCTGTCCGTGCTGATCTATACCCATCCCCATCTCAATCACTAAGCGTTTACGCCCCACAGCCACCTCCGAGGAAGATTCTACTTTTCACTTACGATTTTACGCACAGCTGTACTAAATATTAGTATAAAAATACTAACCTCTCCCTTAACAAAAAAAACCTCGGTTGTTCTTGAACCGAGGTGATTAGGAGAAGTCCAAATGTCGATGGGAGTTACCGATACCGAAATCTGTTGTTCGCCGAAATCCGTTGTTTTTAGCTAACTGTAAAAGAAATCAAATTCTTACAATTCCTTTGTGTTAGCAGCGGTGATTGAATTTGTTTCTTTGTTTATTAACTTATGTAAATAAGTGTAACAATATTGTTACGGCAAGTCAACAGAAATTGACATAAAAAAGTCAAAAGTTTTCATAAGTTAAATTTATAGGTATTGAGACTACAAAACAACGCTCAAGTTTTTTGGTGTCGTCGTGACTTCTCATCACCAAAAGCAATCACTTATCTATATAATCCTGCACCACTTTTAAGGCATCAGGAGGAATTTCAGTTACAAGGCGAAACGGAAATTCTTTAGTGGAAGCAGCCTGGGCATAATCAGGAGTTAAAAAGACAGTATACTCTTTTGCCTCTGGCGTTAACTGTGCAGCCATAGCTAAAACTATCGCTTTGAGATATTTACGAACATCTGCGGCTTGGTCTCCGACAACTTCACCGCCACTAAAAGGCGTATTTGGTTGCCCTGCTTGATCTAAAGTAGTGCTAGGGTCTTTGATACTCAGATGAGTACCGCCCAATACGCCAACCAGCCATTTAGGTGCAGGGATTTTTTGAAAGCCGACAACTTGTTCGGTTAAAGCGGGCGTAGTTTTATCGGCGGAACTTGCCCATATTAAGGTGGGAACTTGCACCTTAGTTAAACCAGTGTCACCAAACATCAAAGAAGTTGTAGGATTAAGGGCGATCGCTTGTTTAATCCGAGTGTCTCTTAACAAATAACTATTGTGTGGCAACTCTTGGGCAACGCACTGAGCCGTTTCACCTAAACTCAAAAGAGTTAAATTCTTTTGACAACGTTGTTTCAGTTTATCCAGTTGTAACTCCGCACCAGCCAGTGCTAAAGCTGTCCCACCACCAAAAGAATAACCAACAATCATCGCATTATCAGTGGCTAATTTTCCTGATAAAGGACTATCAGCACTTTGGTTAAGTTTGGCTAATTCATCTAACACAAAACTCACATCTTTGGGACGTTCTAAAACCTCTTGCGGTTTGAGGAGTCTATTTTTACCACGCAAGCCAGCATCAACATTTGCTTGATTACTACCAGGGTGTTCTAAAGCGGCTACTACATAACCGTGAGAGGCTAAATGTTGCGCCAGATAACGTAAATCAGTGCGAACAGAACCTAAACCGTGGGAAAAAATGATCACAGGTTTTGTCGCAGTTGCCGCCGTTGACCAGTAAACATCGACAGGTATTTGACGTTGGCGTGCTTGGTCATTCCAATTAAATTGCCGAACTTGAACTTGCGATGTACCTGCTTCGCTGGGGTCAAAAGGTAAAGAAACCTTAAGCGGTTGTTGATTGAGCAGGGGAGCGATCGCTAAGATAAATTGTTGAGTTCGCCAAAATCCGGTATTTAAATTGCCAGCAATTTTAAAAAGTCGGGGTAAATCAATTTCCAAACGTGGACTAGGATAAGCCGCAATAAAATTGAGTAAAGAAAGTCCTTGCGGTGCAGTCGAACCTAAAACTAAACCTGCTCTAATAGCTTGGACACCCGCTTTATCTTTACGCACAACAGCACTAGAAAAATCATTAAGAATTGTTGTGCCGATTTGAGTATTCAATAACCTATTAACCGTCACCACATTTAACTCAATAGGCATCTTTAGCGTACTCAATAATAAGCGACGCTCTTGTGTAGGTAAACTTCGTCCATAGAGCTTAAAATCACCCCGAAAGTCGCCCACTTCTGCTGCTTTTTGTAACTCAGCCAAAGATATAGATTCCGCCAACAACCCATAACGTAAAACCACTGTTTCCGCAGCTTTGGCAGCAGTAGAAAAACCTAAAATCTTTGTTAAGAAAACAGTGCAAAATAACCCGGTGAATAATTTGAGACTTCTGCGACTCATTCTCATAAGAATATTTACTAATGCATCCTGACGGGAATATAACGGATATTTTGCGATTTGACGAATTCTCTAATTCAGAATACATTGCGAACTTCACTCTTCACACTTCATAAAATTATGATTCGTCAAATCAGCTATGTTTTGATTGGGCTGTTGACAATGCTAATCGTTACCCTTTGGTGGCCTGTTAATGATTCTCAATGTAACTCGGAAGCTTTTTTAGCCTCAAAAACCCAAAAGTTCTCCGTACAGGCTGCGCAAGTAATTGTCCAGCCGTGGTTTGGCGAACATCATGTGTATGGTATTTTTATGGTTCCTGATGAATATCAAGCAGCACCATTTTTTGTGTTAACAGTTTCCGGTGCTGGTAGCTACTGTTCTCGGCCATTTGGTTACAGTCAAAACTATGATGATGTTTTTGCCGAACCAGGAACTCATTTGATTAGGTATTATTTGAGAACGCGCATCGCCTTGCGGTTAATATTTCAAGGTTTGTACTTTCATCTTAACGATAAACAAAATTGGCTACTTACTTACCCGCAAGTCAAAGTAATGAAAGATAAATTACAGAGTGACTCTTGATTGAGTTGATTTTTCGAGCAATATTTCAAGATAATTGATGAATCTCTGAGAAAAAAATGTCTCATCATCCTGCTATTGAAATTAAACAGGCAAGCCTAGAAGATGCCTCAAAACTTTTACCTTTGTTGACGCAGTTTTTCTATGATGAAGGATTTGACGCAGTTGTCAAGAAATTGCCAACGGCTTTAGATGCAATGCTTCAAGATTCTGGAAGTGCTATTTTCTTTGCCAGTAATAGAGTAGAAGTAATAGGCATAGCAACTGTAACTACAACATCTGTTGGATTAGAATTTTCTCGGTATGCCGAGTTAGAGGATCTCTACGTTTTACCTCAATCACGAAATCAAGGAGTAGGCCAAGCACTAATTGATAAAGTTAAACAGTGGTGTTGCCAGAAGCAGTATAGTGTTTTATCAGTTGTAGTTACACCAGAAGACCAAGCAAATCGTAATTTAATTAGCTATTACCAAAAAAAAGGGTTCCACGAAAGTGAGCGATTTACCCTTTTTTACTACTTTAATTCGAGTCAAGTTTAATTTGTAATAGACCTCCTGCATGAATCAGATTGTGCCTATTAAAAAAGTTAATTTTCCATGACTCTTTGCGTCTTTGTGGCAGCAGTCGCTACCCTTCGGGAACGCTTTCAGCGAACAAGTCGGGGAACCCGCCCAACGCGCTGCCTCGCCTCTGCGTGAGGTTGAAAATTCTTGTTTTATAACATTCGTGCAAGAAGTCTAATCAACTAGGATTGGTAAACTTTGTCCATTATATTTAGGATGGTTGAGTGACTAAACTATCTGTCTTATTTAACAAAGCAGTTGCCGTATTCACAATAACCTGGGCTGCACCCGTGAAAAAAGTGCGATCAATAGTGTTAGGGCGATCGCTAGATTTGTGATAATGGGGAGTACGCAGGTTTGCCGTATCTGTCACCAAAACTGCACCTACACCCTGATACCAAAACGGTGCATGGTCACTCCGCAGAGTGTCAGGTGTCAGCAAACCTTTTAAGGGAATTGGTACTTTTAAAACCGCAGGTAAATTAGCTGAATTTGAATCTGGAAAAGCATTGAGTAAAGGCAAATGTTCTATATCGCCTACAACCGCCAAAAAGTCTCCCTTATCACTGGGTGGAGTCACAGGTAAACCCGGTGGATATTGCTGACAACCTGCTGTATAGCAAGCATAACCCACCATATCCATGACAATCACACCACTCAAATTTTTTAAGCGTTGTGCTTGAGAAACAAAAGCCTTACTCCCTAATAGTCCTGCTTCTTCCTTGTCAAAAAAAGCTAGTTGTAAAGTGCGTGATGTCCGTTGAGAACCAAGCAGCCGTGCCACTTCTAACACCACAGCCACACCCGTAGCATTATCATCCGCCCCAGGAGAGTTAAAGACAGTATCGTAATGCGCCGCAACTAAAATTGTGCCAGCAGATTTATCTGTACCATTGCGTTCAGCAAGAATATTTACACCTTCAGCAAACTGTTGTAATTGAGCTTGCCAGCCGAATTTTTTTAATTCTTCTGTGATATATGTACGAGTAAGCGATCGCTCGGCTGTTGTATAACGTTGAAAATTTAACTTTTGAATGTGACCAAGCAAATTAGCAGCAGAAACTTGTAGCATACTTTCTTGTGCTTGGAGTTTTGATGGTGGTGCAAGTGTTTCTACTAGTGCTGGCTCAACAATTTCTGCGGCAGGACGTTGTGAGAAAAAACTATTAAATGCATCACTTCTACTACCTAGAATTACTACTGCTACCAGTGCCAACAGCCCCAGCCAAATCCGTTTTTTCATGTGTATTCAACCTGTCTCCCAGACCTAGGGTAGCGCAAACACCAAGTTTGACAGCTTGTCTGTTGACAGAGGCAGCAACTTCAAATATTGTTCCCTAGTGGACAAGTTCTGTGTCACTATTCTTTCTTGTTTTTCCTAGTTTTTATGCGTAATCCTGCGTTTTGCCGCCTAGGAATATGTTAGATTTGCTGCTAATTGCCATCCTCGGATTTTTAGGCAGCTTTGGGCATTGTTTCGGAATGTGCGGCCCCTTAACTGTCGCTTTTTCTCTACCTGGTCAGCAGACATCTCAACAAACAAAGTCTGCTCATTGGCAACAGCAATTAAAATTTCACTTTTTACTAAACCTCGGCAGGATGCTCAGTTATGCCCTAGTTGGTGCAGGTATTGGGGCATTAGGTTCAGTACTAGTAGAAAGTGGGCAACTCGCAGGTATTGGGAGTGACTTTCGCCGCTTCATGGCTATTTTTACTGGTGTTATGTTGATTTGGTTTGGCTTAGGACAAATCAAACCCAATTGGTTGCCCCAAATTCCCCTATTACACCCTCTACTCAAAAGTAGCTTACACGATCGCCTGAGTCGGGCAATGCTGCATCTTTCCTATCAACCCCAATGGTGGACACCAACCCTCTTAGGCATGACTTGGGGTTTAATGCCCTGTGGCTTTTTGTATGCAGCCCAAATTAAAGCGGCAGAAACAGGCAACCTCTGGATGGGTGCAGCCACCATGCTAGCTTTCGGTTTAGGAACCCTACCCACCATGCTAGGCGTTGGTGTTTCCACATCTTTAGTCAGCAAAGACAAGCGCAGTCAATTATTTCGTGTCGGCGGTTGGGTAACACTCGCCATTGGCGCAATTACCATATTGCGGACTGGCGACACAATGGTAGATTATACCGGACACGCCGCTTTATTTTGTCTGATGTTAGCGTTGATTGCCCGTCCGATTAGTCAATGGTGGGCTGCGCCAATGCGTTATCGTCGGGTGATAGGCGTAGGAGCATTTGTTTTATCAGTGGTTCACACCATCCACATGATTGAACACTCCCTGCAATGGAATTTTGCCGCTTTTTGGTTTTTTCCCGCCCAATTTCGCTGGGGTATGGCTGCGGGTGCTGTAGCATTGGTATTAATGACCCCGGCTGCTTTAACTAGTTGGGAATCATTGCAGAAATCTTGGGGTCAGCGTTGGCGACAAATACATTTATTAAGTGTGCCAGCCTTGCTGTTGAGCGTCTTTCATGCAGTTTTCATTGGTTCTCATTACCTGGGTTCTCAGTCAAGTTGGGAGAATCAGTTAACCACAGTTTTCTTAGGAATTGCCACCCTTGGTGTTTTCATCTTGCGTTGGGTTATGCGGTGGCGTTAAATACTATGTGTTGGGCGCGCGAATAGAGGAGCAGGGGAAGGATGAACTTTTACCAAAAGCAAAAAAAGCTCAAGTATGGATTATTGCTGGTTTGTTTAGCTACTGTAATTACTATGCAGCCTGTATTAGCGCATAAAGTACAAGTAGCCGCAGATGTAGGCGCAACGCTGCATCTGGAACCTAATGATAACCCCCGGGCGGGAGAACCTACACAAGCTTGGTTTGCCTTAGCGCGCAAAGGTGGACAAACTATTCCTCTGGCTCAATGTAACTGCCAATTAGCGGTTTATGCCCAACCTTATACTCCTGGAGAACCGCCACTCATAGAACCATCCTTACAGCCAGTTACAGCTGAACGCTTCCAAAATATTCCCGGAGCCGAAATTACCTTCCCCAAACCCGGAATTTATGAACTACAGCTAAATGGTAAGCCGACAAAAGGATCTAATTTCAAACCTTTTGCTCTCAAATTTGAAGTCACCGTGGCTGCTGGCACAACTAATACACAAAATGTGCAAATTGCCAATAGTAATGTAGCTCAAGAAAATACAAAAAGCTTACCAATTTGGGCGATCGCTATTCCCATCTTGGCACTAATAGCGATCGCCTTTACCTTTGTTAAAGGAATCAGGAGAAGTTAATTCGACTATTGATGCCGTTTTTGATGCCACTGCCAAGCATGGCTGACAATATCTTGAATCGATGGGTATTGTGGTTGCCAACCGAGGATAGTTTTAGCTTTTTCCCCACTACCAATTAGTACAGGTGGGTCGCCAGGACGGCGATCGCATTCTTTAATGGGAATAGATAATTCTGTAACTGTCTCGGCCGCCGCAATCACTTCTCTCACAGAGAAACCACTACCATTACCTAAATTGAAAACTTCGCTATCACCACCTTTTAATAAATATTCCAATCCCAAAATATGGGCATCTGCTAAATCGTTAACGTGAATATAATCTCGAATGCAAGTACCATCAGGCGTATCATAATCTGTACCAAAAATAGAAATAGATTCTCGTTTACCTAAAGCTGTTAACAATATCAAAGGAATTAGGTGAGTTTCTGGGTTGTGGTCTTCACCCAATAAACCATCAGGATTCGCACCAGCCGCATTAAAGTAGCGAAAACGCACCGACTTTAAACCATAAGCCACATCAAAATCAGACAGAATTCGCTCTACCATCAGCTTAGAAGCACCATAGGGGTTAATTGGGTCTTGGGGATGGTTTTCCGGGATTGGTAGGATGTCTGGGACTCCGTAGGTGGCGCAGGTAGAAGAAAAGACAAACTTATTAATAGATGCAGCTAGCATTGCTTCCAATAAAGTCAGAGTCCCAACCACATTATTGCGGTAATATTTGGCTGGGTCAGTCACCGACTCACCTACGTAAGCGTAGGCAGAAAAATGCATTACCGCCTCAAACTTACGGGTTTTAAATAAATCATCTAGTAAAGGGCGATCGCCTGTATCACCTACTATAAGTTCTACTTGTAAAACTTTTTCTACCAACTCTCGATGACCGTAAACCAAGTTATCCAGTATTACTACGTCATAACCTGCTTGCTTGAGAGCCAGTACCGCATGAGAACCAATGTATCCTGCTCCCCCTGTAACTAAAATGCTGGGCTTTTCAGGCGACATAGCTTTTTCCCTTAAGTTGACAACTACTCAAATAATTTAGACTACTGATGCTCTATAACCAAGCCCCAAAAAAATGGGTGTCTAGCAATACGGTTCGGCTAAGAAATTTACTGGTGAAAGCAAGCAGGGGAGATTGGATACAGGATTTACGCACAAAGATTATCTGTGGAGATTGGGTTAATGGGTGAAAGGGTATGGGGTGTAAGGATTTTGAACCCCTACACCCCTACACCCACACACCCCTAATTATTTGACTCATCTGGAAAATTATAAATAATGAACGCAGTGGGAAAAAATTGCTCTAAAATCACTACGACGGTAGTCTTTAGGTGTAAAGCAGGTAATATTTGCTCTCAAGTAAAAGTGCGATTACAATTTGACGGTCAAATACACATCTTGCTCCAAACCTAGGCTGACCTTTATCAGGTGTGTCAGTTAGCCATTAAGTAGCCCTGCGTTGCAGAGTTTACTTTGACGTACTGACTTACCGCCCCAAAAAATTTGAGAGTTAATCTATGTTCATATTGTTAAGCCGGGTACTACTGTGGCTGTTGATTGGCACTATTGTTTATTCTTTGTTCCAGAGGTTCTATCCTCAAGGAACTTTTGCTGGTCGAGTAGTCTTAGTAATTATTCTGGTGGTTTTAGCTTTGTCGTTCATTAACCCCAATGAACCAGCTGTTGCATCTTTGTGGAGGGTAATATCTTTTCCACTTAAACCTTTGGGAGCATCAACATTAATGATGATTTTCGCTGCCCAAAGAATTAAGGGTGGTGCTATAGATAAACCAGGAGGATATTTACTTGGTTGGGCATTGACAATTTTGCTGTTATCTAGTACACCAGCGATCGCTTACTTTTTAGTGAGAACACCAATCGCCGCAGCTGCTAATCCTACACTTGCAAGTCAAACCTTGGTGAACTATCGTTCATCTGCGCCCACTGATGCAGGAGTTTTGGTAGCATTAGCACCCACAACAAATGATTTAATTGGAGATACAATCCTGTCAGATCATCAATTAGACCGGACAGCGATCGCATCTTTAAATCTCAATATCCCACCTTACTTGCTACAAAATCCTCAGCAAATTCGGGAACGTGGTTTGCGACTAGAAGACTTTGTACCTAGTGCCGAAACACTACAACTCACTACTCAAGTCTGGGAAAGTTACCTCAATCAGGTTTACTTTTTCTTACGTGGTCGTCAGTCCTCAACTTAAAAAAGTAAAATTAACAAGGCCGCAACACTACGCCCTGGTGGCTGGCCTTATTTAAATCCTAAGAAGTTTGAGCAGATTTCCTCAGGGTAAGTTGCCATTTTTTCAGGTATATATCTGAAGATAAAAATAGTAGGATAAAATGCTGAACTTCACTTGAAACAAAATCCAGAATGCAGAATTCACACAGCAATTAGGTGGAGTTCAAATCCCCACCTAATTGTTCAGCATTATTGCCAAACTTAAGCTCAAAGGCAGAAGAACTGAAATTTTGGATTTTGGATTGGTTGATGACAAATCAAAAACTGTCAAAACTCTGCTGATTCATCCACTAGTCATTTAACATTAGTTGGATTCTTTCTCGATAAAATATAAACCTAAATCTCTCAGGTTTAGGGTGATAAAGTTGCAAAACTGCTGGAATGGCAAAATCTCGACGACTTGCTAAACTTGGTGCTTACCTACGTCCCCATTGGGTAGAGACAACATTAGGCATTCTTGCTTTGTTGTCTGTAAATGGTTTAGGCGTTTATATTCCTTGGCTAATTCGCGCCTGTGTTGATAAACTCTCGACTCAATTTAACTGGAATCAACTCATACATTATGTAGTCATCATTATTTTGTTGAGTACAGCAATGTGGCTCATCCGCATGGCATCGCGGATTTGGTTGTTTGGTGTAGGGCGACAGGTGGAATTTGACCTCAAACAACGAATTTTTGAACATTTATTGAAGTTAGAACCTGCTTATTTTTCGACTAATACAGCTGGTGATTTAATTAGTCGCGCTACTAGTGATGTCGAAAATATTCGGCGGCTTTTGGGTTTTGCCGTTTTAAGTTTGGCAAATACCGCATTTGCCTACATATTGACACTGCCAGTGATGCTGACAATTAGTGTAGACCTCACCCTCTATTCGTTGGCAGTATATCCTTTTATGTTCTTGTTAGTGCATTTGTTTAGCAATCGCCTCCGCAAACAACAAGCAACAGTACAAGAACAAATCTCGGATATGAGTGACCTGATTCAAGAGGATATTAGTGGTATTGCCCTCATTAAAATTTATGCTCAAGAAGAAAACGAGCGTCGCGCTTTTGCTAAGAAAAACCAGCAACTTTTAAAGGCAAACCTGCAATTGGCAAAAAGCCGCAATATGTTGTTTCCCCTAATTGGTGGTTTGGCTAATATTAGTTCCTTAATTATTATTTGGATAGGAACAAACCGCATTGCTGGTGGAAATTTAGCAGTTGGCGACTTTTTAGCATTACTAATTTATGTAGAAAGATTGGTGTTTCCGACAACTTTGTTAGGCTTCACAATTACCACCTATCAACGGGGTGAAGTTAGTATAGATCGCCTCGAATCAATTTTTAGCGTCCAACCAAAAATTCAAGATACAGCCGAGACTGTAAATTTATCTCTGGCAGAAGTGAAAGGAGAAATTACCGCTAAGAATTTCAGCTTCACTTATCCTGATGCGGCTACACCAGCCTTAGATCATCTCAACTTTACTATTAGCCCAGGGGAAACAGTAGCAATTGTCGGAGCCATTGGTTCAGGGAAATCAACTTTGGCAAATGCTTTACCTCGGTTATTAGATATTGGCCCAGAACAACTATTTTTAGATGGGGTAGATATTACCAAAATAGCATTGGCAGATTTGCGGAGTGCGATCGCCTATGTACCTCAAGATAGTTTTCTCTTTAGCACCACCATCAAAAATAATATCCGTTACGGCGATCCGGCAAGAGAACAAGAATCTGTACAATCTGTAGCCAAAATAGCTCAAATTCACTCGGAAATTACTAATTTTCCCCAAAAATACGAAACTATCGTTGGCGAACGCGGTATAACACTTTCTGGCGGACAAAGGCAACGCACAGCTTTAGCTAGAGCCATGTTAGTTGATGCCCCAGTTTTAATTTTAGATGATGCTTTATCTAGCGTTGATAATCAAACAGCCACCAAAATTCTCAAAAATCTTTCTAGTGGTACTGACCGCAAAACAGTCATCTTTATTACCCATCAACTATCAGCAGCAGCCGCCGCAGACCGAATTTTAGTGATGGATAAAGGCAAAATTGTCCAAACTGGTAATCACATAGAACTAGTACAACAAGAAGGTCTTTATCGAACTTTGTGGAGTCAACATCAAGTAGAGGAATTATTGCATTAGTTGTACAGCAGGGAATGGGGAGTAGTTATTTATCCCCAACTCTTACACCCCTACACCCTCAAACCCTTACACCCATTCTTAACAAATTTGGTCATGCAAATAAGATAACTATCGCGTTAGTTTTTTTTGGTAATTGGGCAGTATAAGTTACCAAAAAATTCATTGGGTGTATTCTTATGCTTAAGGATAAGTTAGTGCATCGTCATATTGGTGCGATCGCTGCTTTAGTATTGATTAGCTGGCTGAGTTCATGGAGTGTATCACCTATTCATGAAATCTCCAACTCTTGGGACGGCTTGTTGTGGGGAATCGCTGATCCTGTACTCAGTTGGCATAAGTTCTTGAGTATGGCTGTAATTGGGTTACTTACAGCTGGAATTATCCGTGGTAATTGGATAGTTATCTTGTTTGTCGTTACATCAATTTTAGGAACAGTAACTCATCTGTGGCAAATTAATTTTCTGAGTACAGAAATTGCGATCGCTATTGCTAGTGTTATTTTTGGGTTAATGCTATTAATGCCAAATCGACCAAAGTTTTTAACACTACTGATTTTAACTGCGATCGCTGGTTTATCTCAGGGTTATGGTAGTATCGAATCAATCCTTGAGGCAGCAATTATACCCTCAATACTCTATATTTTAGGAACTTCTTTCACACAGTATGCAGTAGTGATGAGTTGCAGAAAAATTGGACAGAAAATTGATTTTTCTGGTATGACAAAAAGTATCAGCTTTATCAGCTTTATTATCTGCACTTTGAGTATTGTATTTTTGCAACTCTCGTTTAATTAGATATAGCAGCAAACAGAGAACAAGTATCCATGTTTGATGAATAGTTTTCGTCCTCACCGAATACTTCAACTGCTATAAATTTATTAGTAAAAATGAGTAAGTTTCAGATCCCCGACTTTTTCAAAAATCCGGGGATCTTGTTCTGAGATAATCATCTCAGTATCCTTTATTTCTCAATACAGTTCAGTTAAGGCAACAACTTAGACTGGTGTAGGTTGGGTGGAGGAACGGAACCCAACATTCACGCATACTCAATATCAGTATCCTTTATTTCTTCTTTTCTGTTCCCTGCCTAAGTAATTAATCATCAAACTGGATTCCTATATATGTACATATACTTAATCTTCATTAAGCAAAATATAATATATAAACTTTTTTAAACCTTGCTTAAAGTTTGCCAACTCCACCTTTGAGGAGAGCGATTAACTTGGTTAATATGTATAAAAAGTGCTAGAAAATTGGAAAATAGCTACTGATTAATTACATCGGCAAAAAATCTAAACTAAAAGTATCTGAGAAATTCTTGCTTTATCAGGGAAATACGCCCTTAAATAAATAAAGTACTAGGAATCACATTATCTAGTAAAGCTTGCAGAATGTACGTAGTGGTTTACAACTACGTATATCAGCATGAATGCCAAAAAATAAGAGACCAGGGACTATTATTTTGATGATGAGGTGGTAAAAAAAATGATTTCTGGCGGAATCGAAGTTAAAGTCAGTCGCTTAGAATCCATTGTCGAACAGATTGGGGAAGCAGTACTTAGTACCACAGAGACAATTGAACGCCTCGCCGACAGAGTAGATCATCTTAGCATACAAGTAGAAAATCAAGGAAAACAGTTACAACAGCAAGGCTGCCAGATTTTTGCATTATGTGATGCAGTGCAGAGCTTGGCCGAATCTCAAAATCATACTTTACAAAAACTTACCCAACTTACTCAAACCTTAGACAGGCTGACATCTTTAATTGAAGGGTCAGACAAAAGTGTTGGGAAAAAAAACTAAATTCTTGTTCATCCATTTTGGATGCGTGGATTTCTCAGGGCGAGTTTAGTAATATCCTCATTGATTCATGAAAAACTCCATAAACTCACCCCTACCCTAAGCCAAAATTGAAAATCTCAAATCTAAAATTCGCTCAGGGATGGGTGTAGGGGTATGGGATCTAGGTGAGGATATCTTCAAACTCTTAACTGAGTAACCGCAATATCACCGGAAAAACAAATATCTACATCGCTACCGGGAGTGCGATCGCGTTTACCATATTCCCCAGCATAGTATAATTCATTGCCGTCCACCCGATAATTAATGGGTAATGCTTTATTGCAAGGTTGACAAAATACCATCTTGGGTTCTGGTTCTCCTGGCTGGATATGGGGTAAATTCACATTCCAAAAATAGCCTGGTTCTAAAGGACGCTGAAGTAAATCATCCAACACCTGGGCTGTTAATTTAGCTGCGATTTCCCAGTCAAAATTTTGCTTGGCTTTGCGATAGTGAGAAATCGCAATTCCGGGTATACCATTCATAGCCGCTTCCCGCACAGCCGCCACAGTTCCCGAAATGTAAGCATCTACACCTAAATTGCCACCAGCATTAATGCCTGACAAGACGAATTTGATATCTTGGCTAATTTGTGATATTGCAATTCTCACACAATCAGCAGGAGTGCCGGCGATCGCATATTCTTTCTCCGAACGCTTGTCAAGCGTAATCGGGCGAGTTGTCGTGACTTGATGACCACAACCAGATTGATGGTCTCGAGGCGCAGCAATAATAAAATTTTGGCCTTGGACAGCTTGGATTAAGGCTTTAATCCCAGGTGCATCAATACCATCGTCGTTAGTTAAGATGATAGTCATAAAAATAAAAGGAATAGGGAATAGGGAACAGGGTTGGGGGAACAATTGATTTTGTGTTCCCTACTTTAATCAGTTTTTATGTATACTCATCCTACCTTGGGGCAGCAATTTACGATGGTAGAGTCGAATTTAAGAGAAGTATGAGGTTTACAATATTAAGAAAAACTCGACTGTAAAGTAACTCCTAAAAGCCGTGAATCAAAACGGGGCAAAGCCACAAAGCAGCGAAACCACATACTACTCCCTGCTAGGACTGCATCCCTCAGCATCGGTAATTGATATCCGTCGTGCTTACAGGGAATTAAGCAAACGCTACCATCCTGACACTACAGATTTACCTGCTGCCCTTGCTACTACTAAATTTCAGCAGATAAACGAAGCTTACGCCACCCTGAGCAATCCCGAACGACGATTTAGCTATGACTTAAAAATAGGCTATTCCCGCTTTGGCGTAATTCAAGCACCTGCCGACTTGAATCGCCCTGCGCGTTATGCTTATGATTACTCAAAATCAGCTTATTTAGATGCCAGCGATCGGCCACTATCTTCCGGCGAACTTTTTGCTTTATTTATTTTGGGGCTAACCTTTGTCGGATGTTTATTACTGGCGATTGTTGTGGGACTTGCTCGTGGTGAAGCAGCTTTTCAAACTCGACTAACCCAACCAACACCTAAAGTCGAAAAGCAAATTTCCTATTTGTCACCATTAAATCATCCTGACGCAAGTCAAAATTTCCAATGTTTAACATTCCAATAAACGCTTTTCTATCTCCAATCCAAAATTCCTATGGCTTTTCTTCCCGCAGATACACCTTTATATAATCATCCTCTGCCACAAATCGAACAATGGTTAAAAGACCAAGGCTGTCAACAAGATGAAACACAACGTCATTGTTGGCGTGTGCATAAATCAGATTGGCAAGCTGAACTCTGGTTGGATATAGAACAAATAGTAGTTAGATATCTCGAAGCCGGAGAAAATGGTCAAGACATTCAACGCTCATTTAAATATTCCCTCAGCCGGGAAGATATCGAACAAGCTGTATTTTCTGGCCCCTAATAAAGTATGAAGTGTGTAGACGCGCAGCAGCTTGCCGCAGGCTAGTATGAAGTATGAAAAAAGACTGAAGTATGAATTATGAAAATTGTAGACCCTGCGGGTCTTACCGCAGACTAGGTTAAAAACCAAAGGATGAGATTTATATTTCATTTCACACTTCATACTAGCCTGCGGCAAGCTGCTGCGCGTCTACACACTTCATACTTCACACTTCATACTTCATACTTCATACTTCATACTTCATCAAACTTTCCCAAATCTTCGATCACGTTGCTGATATGCACACAAGGCCCGGTGAAATTCAGCCCTGTCAAAATCTGGCCACAGAGTTTCCGTAATATAGATTTCTCCGTAAGCCATTTGCCAAAGCAAGAAATTAGAAAGGCGCATTTCGCCACTAGTGCGGATTAATAAATCAGGGTCATCAATTCCTGCGGTGTACAGATGACTTTCAAATACAGCTTCATCAATTTCCTCTGGCTTGAGGATACCTTGCTCAACTTTTTGAGCGATCGCCCGACACGCTTGTAAAATTTCTTGTCGTCCGCCATAATTAGTTGCTACAGAAAACTTAATACTACGGTTATTTTTTGTAGCTTCCATTGAACGAGTAATTTCTTCTTGTAGCGACCTTGGTAAAGCCTGCAAATTACCAACAAACTGAATTTGCACATTTTCCTCGACCATTTCTCGTAGTTCCTGACGTAAAACTACTTGAAACAAAGTCATCAAAAAATCGACTTCTTCTTGGGGTCTTTTCCAATTTTCCGTGGAAAACGCATAAGCAGTCAGCGCTTGAATTCCCCAGTCCTTGCAACAACGTAGCAAATCTTTTAAAGCATCTACACCGCGCTTATGTCCCATAATGCGCGGTAAACCCTGACGTTTTGCCCATCGACCATTGCCATCCATAATCACTGCAACGTGTTTGGGTAGTAATTCTCGTTTTAAATCAGGGGGTAAATATTGCAGTTCAGTGTGTTGTACAGTCATTTTTTATCTCGTGAAGCGGTCGATGGTAATCCGAGTAAACGTGAAGTCAGTACTAGTGCCTTACTACCAATCTGACGCACCCAACTTAATAATCCAGGAGCTACAGCTTCCCGATCTACTGTTGGAGATAATCGAGCCTCTAACGACTCCTTCAATTTTCTAATTGTCAGTGGTCTATTTAGGGTTCCCCGTTCCGCTAAGGAAATAGAACCTGTTTCTTCTGATACAACGACACAAATACAATTTTCAACTCGCTCAGTAATCCCCATCGCTGCCCGATGGCGTGTACCCAACTGGCGCGAGGCTGTGCGTCCCGAAAGTGGTAAAATTATACCCGATGACGCAATCCGTGAGCCACGAATTAAAGTCGCACCATCGTGTAACAAAGTTTTCGGCTGAAAAATTGTTTGTATCAGTTCTTTTGAAACATCAGCATTCAGCTTGACTCCCGGCACAGAGAAATCTCGCTCGTCAATTGGGCCAGTGGTCTCCAAAATTAGCAAAGCCCCGATTCGGTTTTTTGAAAGTTCTTTAACCGCTTCCACAATTTCATCAATCACACTATCAGATTTAGGGATTGTTAAACTGGATGGTTGAAATAATTGGCGTAATTCGCCACGTCCTAATTGTTCTAAAAATCGGCGAAATTCTGATTGCAAAGCCACAGCCATTGCCACAGCACACCCAATCACCAATTTTTCTAATACAAAATTTAGCAATGGTAGACCTAATCTACCACTGAGTGCTGATGCCAGCATTAAAATAATAAATCCACGCACCATCCATAATGTCCGGCGCTCACTAATAATAACTAGTATCATGTACGTCAGCGCCAGCACTAATACAATATCCAGAGTCCCAAGTAGCAAGGACTGTGACCATCCTAGGTTTGTCAGCCAATGCTTTGACCAATCTCTCATGACATCTGGAATGAAAGTGTGAAGTGTGAAGTGTGAAGTATGAAGTGTGAAGTATGAAGTGTGAAGTGTGAAGTATGAAGTATAAATTTCGTCCTTGAGTTTTTCACCTAGCCTGCGGCAATCCCTTGCGGGTCTACGGCCTTGCAGTTTTCATACTTCATACTTCATACTTTTTCAGGCTTCAAACTAGCCTGCGGCAAGCCCTTTGGGTGAAGCAGTGAGGGAGTCGGGGAACCCGCCCAACGCACTGCTGAACCGCTGCGCGTCTCACACTTCAGACTTTTTCAGACTTCTTAAGTCTTTCTGGGAGGCAATCTTGCCGAATCAAGTCTTGATAAGTTTCGCGTTGCAAAATTAAGTTTGCTTCGCCATTGGCAACTACAACTGCGGCGGGTCGGGGTAAGCGGTTGTAGTTAGAAGCCATACTGTAATTGTAAGCACCAGTCGCCATAACCACGAGAATATCTCCTGGTTCTGTTTTTGGCAGTTGAGCGTTCTTAATTAGGATATCTCCTGATTCACAATGTTTACCAGCAACTGTGACTGTTTCGCTCACAGGAGCAGACATTTTATTGGCCACTACAGCCCGATAAACTGACTGGTAAGTAATTGGACGGGGATTATCAGACATTCCACCATCAACAGATACGTAGGTACGAATTTCTGGTACTACTTTGGTTGCGCCAATAGTATAGGCAGTAATGCAAGATGTGGCAATCAGCGATCGCCCTGGTTCACATAATAGCTTTGGTAAAGGTAAATTTTCGGCGGCACAAGTTTCTTGAATCCCTGCACTAATTACTTTTACCCAATCTTCAATACTTGGGGGATCATCAGATTCTGTATAACGAATACCTAATCCACCACCAATATTGAGTTCGGTTAAATTTAAACCATACTTAGCCGTATCCCGGAACCACTGCACCATCACAGCCGCTAAATCTTGATGGGGTTGCAGTTCAAAAATTTGCGAACCAATATGGGCGTGCAAGCCTATACAGTTCAAGGAAGTTTGCTGGCTGACAAAGGTAAATACTTCGTCTAAGTCGTTGGGATCAAAGCCAAACTTACTATCTAAGTGTCCGGTGCGGATGTATTCGTGGGTGTGGCATTCAATCCCCGGAGTTAACCGCAGCATGATCCGAACTGACTGGGTATTCTGAGTCAATTCCACCAAATTGTGTAATTCTTGCCAGTTATCCACAACAATCGTTACACCCGATTCAATTGCCAAAACTAGCTCTGCGTGGGATTTATTATTGCCGTGGAGGTAAATTTTCTCCGGACTAACGCCAGCAGTTAAAGCTGTGTAGAGTTCACCGCCAGAAACCACATCAATTCCTAAACCTTCCGAGGCGGCGATCGCACAAACAGCTAGACAATTCCACGCTTTGGAGGCATACAATACTTGAGACTCACCTTGATAATATTGCCCAAAAGCATCTCGGTACTGCCGACAAGCCGCACGGAGAGTTTCTTCATCTAAAATATATAAAGGTGAGCCAAACTGCTGAACTAGGGTTGTGACATCACACCCACCAATTTCCAGGCAGTCATGACTGTTAACTTTGGCCGTTAAAGGTAAAAGTTCCTGGTTAGGCGAAATAGTTTCGTTTAAGTTGAGCTTTTGAGGCAAATACTGACTGCCAGTATGTTGAACCTCAGTGGGGTGCGTCGATACCATAACTATATAGATTGTCCTTGTTCAAATTACGGGCACGAAGAAGTATCCCGATTTTCAGTTTACCAACACAGTGCTGAGTGCTGATAGCGGTAGCGGGGCGTTTAGCCCGTGCTGAGGAGCCAGTGCGTTGGGCGGCTCCGCCGACTTGAAGCAACTGGCGTTGCTAAGTAAAGTAAAAAGTCCGAGAAAACTTTCGCACGCCGCCAATCAACCACTACATCTAGGTAGTTTTAACTCAGCACTCAGCACTTTCAACTCAGCACTTTGATAGATGTGATTTCATCAGACTTAAAATTGCGATCGCTCACAACAGATGACCTGAGCCTGATACTAGAACTAGATCGAGCTTGTTTTGGCGGACTTTGGACAATGGAAGGCTACCAACGAGAGTTGGACAGTCCTAACAGTGAGTTAATTGGGTTATTTTCGCCATTAACCAACATTAAACTTTTGGGTATGGGCTGCTTTTGGTCGATTGTAGACGAAGCCCACATTACAATTTTGGCGATTCATCCCCAATATCACCGTCAAGGTTTGGGACAAGCGTTATTGTACGCTCTTTTGAAGACAGCGTGCGATCGCGGTTTAGAACGTGCCACCCTCGAAGTTAGAGCTTCTAACGTTGCCGCTATATCCTTATATCAGAAATTTGGCTTTAAAACTGCGGGACGCAGGCGGGGTTATTACAAAGATAACGGTGAAGATGCTTTGATTCTTTGGCTCTCCGAGTTACAGTACCCCCAGTTTCAAAAAACCATAGACAACTGGGAAAGCATTATTAGCCAGCAATTAAGCAAATTTTCTTGGCAGCTCAAGCATAACTTGTAATAGTGGAATATTGACCATTAACTAATCACCATTGACAACCGAGAAAACATCAACTGTGAAAGGTTTTCACATATTAAAATATTTAATCAAAATTTATTTTTTGTTTAAAATAAAAAATAAAGTTGTAAAAAGCTTGACTAAAAAAGATTTGATGTGCTAATAAGTAGTATTTGTGACTGGCAAAATAAATTTACAATCCCAGCAAACTAAATATTAAAAGTCTAGGCTCAAAAGCTCGCAAATTAAAGCTCCTCCACACAGTAGCCTGAGAAAACCGCATCAATAATTCACAACTCAACTGCTCAAATTGAGTAGTCTCTCTGGTAGGTCTATTATCTCTGATACAGACACCCAAAACCTTAGCCTGTGCTAAAATCAGCGTACCGGCACGACGCAGGTGATGGGAAAAATGCCATGTTTGAACGCTTCACAGAAAAAGCCATTAAGGTAATCATGCTGGCCCAAGAAGAGGCCCGCCGTTTAGGTCACAACTTTGTGGGAACCGAGCAGATCCTCTTGGGTCTAATCGGGGAAGGCACAGGAGTTGCGGCCAAGGTGCTGAAATCAATGGGTGTCAATCTCAAAGATGCCCGTATTGAAGTAGAAAAAATCATAGGCCGGGGTTCAGGCTTTGTGGCCGTGGAAATTCCGTTTACACCACGGGCAAAGCGGGTTCTGGAACTATCCCTAGAAGAAGCGCGCCAATTAGGGCATAACTACATTGGCACCGAGCATCTGCTGTTGGGCCTGATCCGGGAAGGGGAAGGTGTAGCAGCCAGGGTGCTAGAAAACCTTGGGGTGGATCTATCTAAGGTAAGAACCCAAGTCATCCGAATGCTGGGAGAAACAGCAGAGGTTTCGGCGACCGGGCAATCGGGACGCACTAAGACTCCTACCTTGGATGAATTCGGCTCGAACCTAACCCAGATGGCGACGGACAATAAACTTGATCCAGTCGTAGGACGCGCGAAAGAAATTGAACGCGTAATTCAAATCTTGGGTCGCCGGACAAAAAATAACCCAGTGCTGATTGGTGAACCAGGGGTTGGTAAAACCGCGATCGCTGAAGGTTTGGCGAGCCGCATTGCCAACAAAGATGTCCCCGACATCCTGGAAGACAAGCGCGTAGTCACGCTAGACATCGGTTTGCTGGTAGCAGGAACCAAATACCGGGGTGAATTTGAAGAACGCCTGAAGAAAATCATGGATGAAATTCGTCAGGCGGGGAACGTGATTCTCGTAATTGACGAGGTACACACCCTGATTGGTGCAGGTGCAGCCGAAGGTGCGATCGACGCAGCAAATATCCTCAAACCAGCTTTGGCAAGAGGTGAATTGCAGTGTATCGGTGCTACCACCCTCGACGAATACCGCAAACACATCGAGCGCGATGCAGCCTTAGAACGCCGCTTCCAGCCAGTCATGGTAGGTGAGCCGTCAGTTGATGAAACTATAGAAATATTGCATGGACTACGCGATCGCTACGAGCAACATCACAAGTTGAAAATTTCTGATGAAGCTTTAATTGCAGCAGCGAAATTGTCTGACCGTTATATCAGCGATCGCTACTTGCCAGATAAAGCCATCGACTTGATTGATGAAGCAGGTTCGCGCGTGCGGTTAATCAACTCCCAACTGCCCCCCGCAGCCAAAGAGTTAGATAAAGAACTGCGCCAAATCTTAAAAGAAAAAGATGATGCCGTGCGTTCCCAAGACTTTGATAGAGCCGGGGAACTGCGCGATCGGGAAATGGAAATCAAAGCCGAAATTCGCGCGATCGCTCAAAGCAAAACCAACGGTGCAAGTGGTGACGGTGTAGAACCCGTTGTTACCGAAGAAGACATTGCTCACATCGTCGCTTCCTGGACAGGTGTACCAGTAAACAAGCTCACCGAGTCTGAATCCGAAAAGCTGCTGCACATGGAAGACACCTTGCATCAGCGCCTCATCGGACAAGAAGACGCAGTGAAAGCAGTTTCACGGGCAATCCGTCGGGCGCGTGTCGGTTTGAAAAACCCCAACCGACCCATCGCCAGCTTTATCTTCTCCGGGCCGACTGGGGTAGGTAAAACTGAGTTGGCAAAATCCTTGGCTTCCTACTTCTTCGGTTCTGAAGAAGCAATGATCCGCCTGGATATGTCGGAATATATGGAACGCCACACCGTCAGCAAACTCATTGGTTCGCCTCCAGGTTACGTTGGTTATAACGAAGGCGGTCAATTAACCGAAGCTGTACGCCGTCGTCCTTATACCGTGGTGCTGTTCGACGAAATCGAAAAAGCCCACCCCGATGTCTTCAATATGCTGCTGCAAATTTTAGAAGACGGTCGGTTAACCGATGCTAAAGGTCGCACCGTTGACTTCAAGAACACCTTGCTGATTTTGACATCCAACATCGGTTCCAAGGTAATTGAAAAAGGCGCTTCCACCATCGGCTTTGAATTTAATGAAGATGCTGGTGAATCGCAGTATAACCGCATTAAAACTCTGGTTAACGAAGAACTCAAACAGTACTTCCGTCCAGAATTCCTCAACCGTTTGGATGAAATCATCGTCTTCCGTCAACTCAACCGCGAAGAAGTCACCCAAATCGCCGACATCATGCTCAAAGAAGTGTTTGGTCGCCTGACAGAAAAAGGTATCACCTTAGAAGTCACCGAACGCTTCAAAGACCGCCTTATCCAAGAAGGTTACAGCCCCAGCTACGGTGCAAGACCGTTACGTCGGGCAATTATGCGCTTGCTAGAAGATAGCCTTGCCGAAGAAATTCTCTCTGGTCGCATCAAAGATGGCGATGTCGCCTTAGTTGATGTTGATGAAAACGGCAATGTGCAAGTTAGCGCTCAACAGCGCCGGGAGTTGTTACCTCAAGGAATTGAGTCATAATTAAAGTTTGGGATTTTATTCTCAAATAAAAATTAGAAAACGGTAGAAGATGAATTTCTCTACCGTTTTTTGTTTTTATTACACCTTTTGAAAGGACGGAATGATGGTAAACCATGAAATATATACAGCACTTTGCGCGACTAACTGGTACAGTAGCAGCAGTGAGAAAAATAGTTTTGCAGTTGCTGACTGGAGCATAAAAGTACTCCAATAGATAAGAGTTGTTCAACGGCAAATTTACTGTGTGGAGAAAACTTTCTGATAAATGCCTTGAGTTGCCACCATAAATGTTCGATGGGATTAAATTCTGGGGAATAAGGTGATAAGTAAACGACTCTGGCACCGACGGATTCTATCATCTCCTTGATGCCTTTGATTTTGTGTGCCCTCAAATTATCCATCACCACTACTGCGCCTGGCCATAATTGAGGCAAGAGTTCTTCTTGAATAAATAGTTTGAAGTCATCACCTGTCATAGATTTGCCCAATGTCTTCATTGCCAGGATGGACTTGTGGCTGATTGCTCCGACGACAGTTACCCGACTTCCCCGATAAAATGGCTTGACATCATACACCCTGCTTCCTTTTTTACTTCTGCCCACTCCCCTCATCAGCCCTAGCAATATTCCCATTTCATCCAGGAATACCAAATCATCGACAAATACATCCCGGATCATTTCCCAGTACTCTAAGCGTTTATTTTGCGTCGTTTCTCTCTGACCTTGGCTGCTCCTGAGTGTTTTTTTTAACCGTCAGTTGTTGTTTTTGAAGGAATCTGCACATTGCACTCTCACTCAGTCTGACTCCTGTCTTTTCTTCCCAATACTCACAATATTCGGCTAGGGTATAATCTGGATATTCCGCCACCATTTCCTCTATCTGGTGTTCATAACCAGATAGTTGGCTTGGTTTTCCCCCCTTTGCTGGTTTTGGCTGTAACGTTCCTTCTTCCCGTTTTCGCTTTACCAGTTCTTGCACTGTATTTTTACTTACCTTAAATCTTGCTGCTACTTTCCTCATTGATGTATTTCCTGCTTCGTAAACACTAATTATTTTCTCTCTTAAATCTATCGAGTATGGTTTCATCTTATTTTTAACTTATCTTCTCAAATATTGTACCTAACTGTTACGCAAAGTGCTGTAATTGGGAACGGATATGATATTCTCGTCGATAGAGGAATTGAGAATTATAGAGTGGTAAAGCTTGAAATAATAGTAGTAACTATCAAATTGGAGTTGGTATGAGTACAAATAGTAATCTCATTTCAGGTGAAACTTTTACTTTTCAAGATAAGCTAAATATTTCTATAGTCTCTCTGTCAGATGATGAAATTAATGAAAAGTATAAAAAGGGAGAAATTAGAATTGTAACGGAACAAGCTCGTTACCCACTTGATAGTATACCGACGATGCTTCAGACTAATAAATATATTTTAGACCCTGAATATCAGCGAAGAAAAAGATGGGATAAGGTTAGAAAATCACGTTTAATAGAATCGTTTGTTATGAATGTGCCAATTCCGCCTATCTTTCTTTATGAAATAGATTATTCTATTTACGAAGTAATGGATGGACAGCAAAGATTAACTGCTATTTATGATTTTTATACAGGAAAATTTAATTTAGAAGGATTACAGTATTGGCAAGAACTGAATGGAAGAAATTATCAAAATTTGCCAGAGCAAATCAGAAAAGGTATAGATAGGAGATATTTATCGTCCATCATTTTATTACAGGAAACAGCTAAAAGCAAAGAAGAAGCTGAAAATCTCAAACAAATTGTTTTTGAAAGATTAAATAGTGGAGGAGAAAAACTAACTCCACAAGAAATAAGGAATGCTTTATACAACGGAAAATTCAATCAAGTGTGTATCAGATTAGCTCAAAATGATTATTTTCGTAAAATGTGGCAATTACCTTTAGAAAGTGAGAGAGAAGAAGAATTACTTAAAAGTGAAGCATATAAAAAAATGGAAGATGTAGAATTAGTTTTACGCTTTTTTGCTTACCGGCATATATATAATTTAAAATCTCCTGTAGAGAAATTTTTAGATGAATATTTAAAACAAGCAAATAATTATCCTGATGAAACAATAACTAACCTCGAAAATCTTTTTAATGAAACTATTGATTTGATTTATTCTATATTTACAGATTCAGCTTTTTTCTTACCAGAAAATGAAAAACGTAGATATACATTACCTGCAAAAATTATTTATGATTCGATGATGCAGGCATTCGCTAATAATGTAAGTTACAAGAAAATCTTCATCAAGAACAAAACTGCTATCAAGCAGAACTTGTTTTTAAGAAGAGAATCACTATATATTAAAGAAAAAGATAATAGGCCACTTTTTGATGCTAGATACATTGGTAGAAAAGATGTAGAAGCACGGATTGAGTATATTCATAACTTTCTACAAGGCTATATTAAATGAAACTTTGCAGAACTTTATGAATATAGAATCATTGGAAAGCTTCAAAAGAGAAGTTAATCAAATTAAAGAATATTTAAAACATATTCAATATGTCAATGATGTAGCTACTTCTACTGTTTTAGAAACTGATAACGAGCAGCTTAAACAATTACTAAATACACTGAATGAACACTACAGAGGTTTTAGAACAGATAAAAGGATATTTGAATACAAAGCTACTATTATTTCAATTTATGGACTGTTAGAAAAATATGTAGAAATATGGATTAAAGAATATCTTCAATCTCTATCTAGCTTAGTACCTGAATATAGCCTACTAGATGAAAAGATTAGAGATAATCATTTTGAACTTTCCTTAAAATTGATCAATATTATTACAAGTAGGGAAAGTGCTAAATATCAGCATCTTACAAAAGAGGAAGTTTTAAAGAAATTGAATGGGTGTATAGTAAATACTAATAAATATCAGATTAATACAGAAGCATTTATTCTTTTATCCGGCAATTTAAAACATAATAAAATCGTAGAGCTATTCAATAAGTTTAACTTAGATTTAAACAATGAATTATTAAAAAATGAAGAACTGAACAATGAAATTGGCTTAAAGCAAAATACTATTTCTAGAATAGACAAAGATATTTTATATAATAAAATAAATGACTTGGTTGAAAGGAGAAATCAAATTGCTCACGGTTCAGAAGAAGTAGATGCGATATTAAGCACATCTGAGCTAGAACCATATATTCAATTTTTGGAAAAGTATTGTCAAGCTATTTTTGAAATATTAGTTGAACAAATTATCAAACAAGAAGCAATATATAAATTTCAGAAAATAGAGAATGTAATTCAAGTTTTAAATAGTAGAATATTGGCATTTGAAATTGAAAAATATAAGATAAGAATTGGAGATATGTTAATTGTTGAAACTAAAGAAAAAAGATTTTATAAAATACCTATTCAAACAATTCAATTAGATAAACAACCATATACAGAAATTGCGGTTTCAGAAAGAAAAAAGATAGCTATAAGTGTAAATTTCAAATTAAAAGAAAATCAAACATTTTACGTAGTAAAGCTATAATTAAATTACTTAAATAAGCAATATGTCATAATAACTACTTATACTGTTAATTGAAAATTTTATTTTGCTCACTAAAGACAACCTAATACAGCACTTTCGAGGTAAATGAGGTACATTGATTATTGGTGCATCAAAACTGAAAATGAAAGCATACTCAATCGATTTACGAGAAAAAATAGTAAATACTTACGAAAAGGGTGGCACTTCCATCAGAAAGGTTGCTGTGCAATTTGGTGTAGCAAAAAGCTATGTGCAAAAGCTCATCAAGCTTCAGAGAGTGCAAGGACATCTAGAACCCAAAAAGCAAGGTGGAGCTATGAAGGGTAGGCTAGATGAGTTCGGTAGCGAATTAGCCACAATGACTCAAATTTACCCAGATGCAACTTTAGGAGAATATTGCGAATATTTTGGGGAAAAATACAATGTTTGGGTGTGTGCAAGTGTGATGTGTTGTGCATTGCAAAAACAAAAATTAACGCGAAAAAAAAGTGAAAGTGCAGCCAAGGGAAAACAGAAAGAGTCCAAAAACTGAGAATAGAGTATTGGGATAAAGTCAAGCAAGTAGACCCAGAAGACCTTGTATTTATAGATGAAATGGGTGTTTTACTTGGCTTAACTAGGACTCATGCTCGCAGCGAGCGCGGCACTAGAGCGTATGATTTTAAACCATATTACCGAGGAGCAAAAATAAGTGTAATTGGAGGAATCAGCTTAAAAAAAGTTTTAGCTGTCATGACTTTAAATGGCTCAATGGACGGAAATGCTTATAAAGTTTTTGTAGAACATCTTTTACTTCCGCAATTATGGGTTGGTGCAGTCGTTGTCATGGATAATCTACCAGCACATAAAGTCGACGAGATTAAGCCTTTGATTGAAAGTGTGGGAGCAAGTGTTCTTTATCTATCTCCTTATTCTCCTGAATTCAATCCAATTGAACATTGGTGGTCACAATTAAAAGCTTTTCTGAAACAATTTTCTCCCAAGAGTGCATCTGTCGTTGATGGTTTAATTAAAATTGCACTGAAACTAGTTGATCCAAAGCATCTAAAAAATTGGTTTACTAATTGCTGCTACTGTACCTCATCAACCTCAAATATGCTGTAGATAAAATATGAACCAATTGAAGGTAGCTTGTTAGCTAATGAATTATGCTAACTGGAGCGATGAGTTATGCAGCACTAGAGGCGATACCTACGGTAAGCTAAGCTAACACAATCAAATACTTGATATCATCAATTGTAAAAAGCTATTCAAAAACCTCAAACATGACTGAATTACTACAGCTTGCTATTGCAGAAATTGAAAAATTACCAGCAGAAGAACAAAATGCGATCGCTACCCGTCTTCTAAGTCCAGTGTAATAAGGTTGAAACAATTCTTGATTATGGCTGCTTTGTGCGTAATCAAAACACACATTTATAAGCAGGAAGTGGTTCAAAAGCTCCTCGTTCATCTAATGCTTGAATTATCGCACCCGCAGATGTTACCCTCATAAGCGATCGCAATATTTGTAATCTAGTTCCACTGTGGGTTTGTGTATCTAATTCTTCTAGGATGTTGATTTTTTGCGATCGCGTCAAATCTCCTTTTACTCTTTCAATTGCTGCTACAATACTTTGCGGCCCCATTTGCACCATAAATAAAAACTGTGTCAACACATCCAAGATGATTACTTGACTCTCTGATGAAACTAAAATTTGGTTAAATAATGTAGTTCCTGTACCATGATGACGCGATTCTGCATCTAAAAAACCAGAGAAAATTTCTGACAAAATTGGATAATTACATCCTTTTGCCAAACGGCGATAATGACTTAAACCCCATCCTTCTAATACAACCTGAAGCACAAATAACAATACTGTTTTGTCTGCACTTTCAACTACTTCTGCTAATAAATGCAAAAATGGGTCGTTACTATTAGTTGATTCAAGTTCTGGTAAAAAATTAATAATTTGACTGAGATGGGTAGCTTCATCCGCAGTAAACAACCCATAAAGCATTCGCTCTTCAACTGTTTCTGCTAACAATACCATTTTTGCCATATAGCCAACGCCTGCTTTTTCAATGAAATAAGATTCTTCTAATAAGCTGCGATTGTTAATTCTAAGTATGGCAGATTGTTCTGCTAAACTTGCTTGTTGAAAAATTTTGACTTTATGCAGATTAAAAAATTCAGCATCCCAATAATCTAATTGTTGTGAAGATTTATCACTTTTATTTGGTAATGCTGCTTTAAGTATGCGCTGCAATCTGTCATCAGGATTTAGATGTGGTAAGTCGATTCCAGCAATTTTATATGGTAAATCAATGTTTTTCATGTTCAAATAATGCAGGTGAAATAGAGGAATCAACTGCTTCCCAAGTTTTCCAAGTTAAAGCTTTCTGACGATTAACGTGCTGGATAAATTGCAAAATAGATTGGTCTGCTTTCGTGGGAGTCTTCAAATCAAACTGAATTGTTTGAAATACTTGCGTATCGCCTTTAGCGAAGTAATTACCAACCTGTTGTGTTAACCAAAGCAAAGCACGATTAATACCCCATCCCCAACACCCAGGACGTTTGCGAGTTATTAGAATAGTTTGTCCTTCGGTTTTGCCATCTTCGGTCATTCGCAACGCAAACATGATGTAGAAGTGGAGGAAGTCTGGCCCTAGTGTGACAGTTCCCGTACTGCCATACCAATAGCACATACTATAGGTAACTTCATTGCGATAAAGAGGGCGAATTAGACGGATTAACCCAGAATCATCGCCGCCTCTAGTTGTGTTGCTGAATGCGATCGCATTTGCATTCAAATCTTGGCAATCAAATACAATCTCTAAAGGCAGATTATGTACTGTGTTGAAATGATGAGCGTCAATGGCATTAATTAGCAATACATTGGGATGGCAGTTTTTTACAAACCGAGTCCCCAACATATAATCGCAGTCTACCTCTTCCAGTTCCGGGGCGAAGGGTAATGAACTAGGGCTTTCTTCTCCCACCCAAACCCAAATCATGCCGTATTTTTCTGCTGTCTGCCAAGTCTTGATGCACACAGGTAAAGGCTTTCCTTGGGAAGGAACATCTATACAAATTCCGCGCTGGTCATATTTCCAGTTATGAAAAAAGCAGCGAATACCATCACCCTCTACCTTACCCTCTGCCAAATGTGCGCCCATGTGAGGACAATAAGCATCCACCGTGACTACTTGGCCACTCACACCTCGATAAATTGCCAGGTTTCTTCCTAATAGTGTGACAGCTTTCACCTTCCCAACTTTTAATTCTTGAGATGGCAAAGCCCAGTACCATCCTTCTATAAATTGTGTCGGATTGTTAAAGTTTGCATGTAGGCTGGTAGAGTGCATAAAAGTTAAATTAAAAGCGAATCTTGGTCAAATTTTAACAACGATTCTGACTGCCACATTCTTTGACCAGCGCGAGTCAAATTGTCATAACTAATTTCGGTTAAACAAACTAATTCATCACCTAGCCGATAACCAGGATTTCTTTCCTCGAAAAACTTGATATGGGGATTAGTTTGCCGTCCTGTTGGGATTTCAATTAACCCTTCTCGAAGTATTTGGGGTTGTTGAAAGCGCACAATACCAGTTGCTTCTTGATAAGAATCACCATAGTATTCTTTTGCCAAACTTCCCATAAGATTCGCTATCTCAACAGGCGTGGCTGCATCGTAACGGGGATAAAATTCTTGCCAAAAGGTAGGGAGAAAACGATAGGTGCGAAAACCAGAACAAATTAGCAGCCAATATAATTTATTTTCGGCATAATATTCACGCAAAAAATTAACTGCGCCAATCCAACTACGCGGTAGTGTTGTACTTGACCAAGCACTCGGATCGACAATTGTATCGCCAGAATAGACTACATTAATTTGCTCTCCAGCAAAGGTTGTTTGGCGTAACATCAGAGTTGAAAAACCTTTGAGAGTATTGGTAATTTCATCTCTGAGTAATAATGCCCAGTTTTTGCACTCTAAATCAGCTTGAAATACATCCCAGGTGACACCTTTAAAATGGTTATTTAATAGTGTATACATAGCGATGCGATCGCTTGGTTGCAGCTTTTGAACAGGAACCAGCCAACTTTTCATTATTCAGAATATGCCTATACTCGTTTGGAGGAAGTCTCAAGTTAACACTCTAACGAGCAAAATGGTAGAATTACTGAGTAATGTGACAGATTCCCGAATGGTTGTTTACACTACTTATTATTAATATTTTAAGCTCTTCATTTATCTAACGTGTTAATCTAAAATTCTTTGACCATTGAGATGCTTCTAGCTGGTTAACATACGTCATATAATGAACTAAAGGCTCATCAATACTTAATAGCAACTTTGGATTAAAGCGAATATTATCGTAAATCTTGCCGTCTTCATCTCTGAGCATATAGTAAGCCAAGCGAGTACATAAGAGCAAAAACTGACTAATAAAATTACCTATTATACCTTCGCGTTTTTGGGTTACATAAATTGGTTGAATGCGCGTTCTTCCAGAACCAATTGGAGTATAAGCATATATCATGTGTAATGGAGGAAAAAGTCGCACATTTTTCATCATTGTTAACAAGCCAATGCAGCCATCAGCATAGCGCATCGAATATTCATAAGTTGAACCGAGAAATTTTTGACCTAAGCGTTCTCTAAAAGTTGTTTGCGGAAATTTACCTCGCATCGTAAAGTCAATTTGTGTACCGAACTCATTATGATGTAGGGATAAATCCATTTTGATATCTAAATGATGAATTGTTTTTAAATGTTGAGCATCAATTCCATTCATCATACAAATATGATGATGGCAACTTCTTTCAAATGCTTTATCAGCTTGTGCAACAATTTCTTCCCCTTTTAACTCATCAAAATCAGCCACACCTTCTGGTGCTACCGCATCAGGATACACCCAAATAAAACCATACTTTTCTGCTGTTGCATAAGCTTGTACTTTTGCTTTAGCAGGGATGTCTGTTTGACAGGGAATATTTTGACAAATTCCAGTTTCATCAAATGCCCAATGATGAAATGCACAACGCAACCAATTACCGTCAACATGGCCAATTCCTAAATCTGTACCCAAATGTGGACAGTAAGCATCTAAAGCCCGTACTTGCCCATCTTCACCACGAAATATAGTAATTTTTTGACCACAAATTTCTACTGATTGGGCTTTTTTTATAGGTAATTCATTACTAGGGCAGGCTATATACCAACCTTTAGCAATAATATTCCAGTTATTAAATATTTGCATTCTTATTTATTTGATAATTAGATAATATATCTTTTCTATAGCGAATATCTTCTTGATATTTACAGATGATAACTCTAAATAGCATTCTACCTAAACAAGAAGAAGCTCGCCAAGAAAATATCGCATCTTGTAAATCTATATGGCTACGCTCAAATAAAATATGTCCGGTTAAGCCAATTAACTGAGTTAATGGTAATCCCAAGAGTAACCAAAAATTTTGCAACTTCCAAGTATAAAACAGCAAGCCGTAAAAAAAGAATATTCCTAAAATATGTAGACCAATATTAACAGGATTCTGATGTTTAAGAACAAAAATATCCCAATAATCTGTAAAAGGATGTTCTAGAATTTGATTATTAATCCGATTTCTTGACTTTAGTTGGACATCATAATTTAGGTTATTCATAAGAGGATCTGAAAAAAATGCTGGTCAAGAATAAGACTTCGGTATTTATGGATATAGAACTCATATTTGATTTTTGAAATACACGTAGTAGGATGTGTTAGTGGCAGCGTAACACATCTACTGCAAAGCGTGTAATGCGTTACGGCTTAAGCCTAAAACCTACTACATATACTGAGTTTTTTCCCAAATAAAATCGGATTTATATAGATATATTAATAATTAAAATACAGCAAATTATTATACCGAAACTTGCAGATTTTAGAATTTATTTAGTCGGGTGGACGACCTGGAAGATCAATATATCGAGTTAACCACAAAGGCTCTTTATTTTTACGTTTAACATACGCAATGATTGTAAATTCACCCCAAAGATTTAACCACAATTCAAACTGATCTTTCTTGGCTTCTGTAGCAATAACCTGGTGCTTCCAGCTTTCATGTAGACGATAAACAACTTGTTCACATTCATTAAAATCAATCTCAGTATACGCTTCTAACCATACTCTAACTCGATAACTTCCTCGTTTATTTTCTGTTCTAGGAGTAATTACTTCAGACATATGAAGTAAATAGACTTCTTCCGCAATACCTGTTGAGTGTTGCTGGTAGTTCAAAACTTTTTCACTTTGATTCTCAGAAATACTAATTCCTTCTGTCCCCTCTGCTGTTGCACTGTTTACTTGTTGGTTAGCAACTGCGGAAGGCGCACCTAGCTTAAAAAATGTACCTGCCTCAATAGGAGAACCTTGTTGAACTCTATTTACAAATGCACTAAGTAATTCACCCAATTGCAAATTGAAGTTACGGTAGATAAAACGAATCAGAATAGACCAAAAGATAATCCAGGCTAGGGTTTGGAAAAGAGGAACCCATCCAGAATCAAACCTTTCTCTTGTTACAGCACTAGGGGGAGGTGAAGATTGAGGCGATTGAGCAATATAGAAATCTTGATAGTTTTTCATAATTTTTTAAGTAAAGATACTTTAGTCTTGTTAGTATCGTACTAATAACCCTAAAGCTGTAACTTCACCAATAGTTTAAGCGGAAGTTTTACTAAGGCAATCAATTGTAGAAAAATATTAATTGCTTGTCTTAGGATTTAAGTGATCGCTGCATCAATTAAACTTCTTCCTGAAATGGAGACAAAACCTTTCCCAATTTTTCACGTCCCAAGCGATCGCTCACTTGTTACAGTTGTTAGTACAGTTCTCAGCAACTCATCTTCACGGCTCATACGCATCACTGCGATGGGCGATCGCTATAATAAATACCTGCATCAAGTCATCGTCTATTGAGTAAATCACCCTGTAGTCACCGATTCGGTAGCGATAGTACCCCGCATAATCTCCCTTGAGGGCTTTGATGTTGGGGTGAAACTGGGGAGTTTGTTCTAGCTGCTGCAAACATCTGGCAATTTTCTTCGCTAGGACTTTGTCAGCATTAATATAAACTTCTTGAGCATCGGGGTGCAGAAGAACTTCATACATCAGAGCGAAGAGTTCTCCAGTTTGTGTAATCGGTTTTAGGAGTTGCTGATGAGTGCTTAATTCGCTCTAACAATCCAGGAATCGCCAAAAGTTCTCTAGTTGCAGCTTCGCTTTCAGCATTTGCTAAGTAAGCCGCAAAATCAACAAGTACCTGTAATCGCTCTGGGGATAGTTGCTTCAGTAATTCATTAACCTGGTTTTGCAACTGGGTCACAGATACCAAATCTGCTGGCGACTTATCTTCTATTGGGGAGTTATCTGTAGTATTCATCCCTGCTTTGCAACTTCTAATTTTAATGTTTATTGTAAGGCAATCAATCATAGGTAAATGTTTATTTACTTGCCTGAGACAAAACCGTTCCCAACTTTTCACGTCCCAAGATATCGCTCACTTTACCCTGATCAACAACTCTCACTCCATTAATATAAACTGCTTCTACAATCTCATCTGAACCCCGCTTCACCATTCGCGGTTCACCATCCAACACGGGATCTGATATTTCTACTTGCGGGCTGATGGGCTGATTTAAACCATTGGGATTGAGCAAAACGATATCTGCTTTCGCGCCAACTTTCAGCACTCCGGTATCTAGCCGAAACCATTGGGCTGGTTCACCCGTAACGCGAGAAATTGCGGCTTCCGGTGACAAGAACTTCGTTTGCACTGCTTGTTTGAGCAAAGACAATGCCCCATCATAGTAGCCCAGATTACGCACATGAGCGCCAGCATCAGTAAAACCTGGGAAAATATAGGGGTGCTGCATCATTGCCAAACGCGGTTTTAAGCGATCATTTGCGCCTGTGGCTACCCAACGCAAATCTGTATCATAAGTCTGCAATGCTTGAATAAAAAAATCCACTGGTTCTTGTTGCTGTTGGCGGGCAATTTCCGCAAAGTTTAACCCTTGCCAACTAATTTCAGGACATTCTACAACTTCCATCAAATCTAGTCGCCGATGGAACGATTTACGCCGCTTATTCAGCCATTCTTGGCGAAACTGGCGGCGAAAACTTGCTGATTCCCAAAGTTGCTGGCGTTCTTGGCGTGATTTGTGACCATTAAGTTGTGCGCCTGTGGAAAATTCTTCAAATAAAGGTGTAACAGGGCCATCTGAATAAATTGTGAAGGGTTCCGTTAAAGTTTGAAAGCGCACATTACCATTTAATATCCGATTCCAGATGAATAAAATTGGGGAAAATATCCGCCAGAGTTGGCGATTGTGTACAGCATCTAAAGCTGAGAGAACAGTTAGCCGCAGTGGTTTGCCAATCCCTGAACCCATCCGCAGAATATCTATAAAGGAAGTCAACTTGTGTAAATTAGGAGTGACTTGAAAAACGCGATCGCACTTTCTACACAACTGTGCCAACATCGCATATTCTTTAAACTTAGCGTGTTGCGAGGGAATTGTATAACCTTGCCATTCGCCACTCATCCGATGCCAAGGAAACATATCAATAGAAACGCCAATAAATCCTGCGTCTAAAGCATCCGCAGTAATTCGCTGCATAAGTTTTAACTCAAATTTGCTGGGCTGAACTTTTAAACTACGTTCCAACCCCATCACATAAGCGCGTAAGGCACTATGTCCAAACATAGGCGCAACATTCGGCCCCAGGGGTAACTGTTGCAAATGTTGTAAATACTCTGCTGGTGTCTGCCAAGACAACGACTTTTTCAGCCATTTGGCAATCAAGCGGTGAGAAAGTGTCTCGACTCTTTGAAAAATATCTGCCAGCACTTGGGGTTCGGCGATCGCAATTGATAAACTACAGTTACCAATCACAACGCTAGTCACGCCATGACGCACCGACTCACTTAGTCCTGGTGCGATTTCCAACTCTAAATCGTAGTGAGTGTGAATATCAATAAATCCAGGCGTAACCCACAATCTTGAAGCATCAACCACTTCGTTAGCTGCTAAAGTCAACGATGGCGCAATTGCCACAATCTGCCCATCTTGAATCCCAATATCCCCCCGAATAGGTGCAGATCCCAAACCATCGAAAATTAACCCATTTTGAATCAGCAAATCTAGCATGATTCTTGATTACCCCTCGGTTGTGATTGGATCTGAATTTAGGGACATTATAGGCAATTTATTCACTGCGATCGCTCTACTAACTAAGTCGGTACAATTAACCCAAACCAGCATCAAACTCTTGCTTCCCCTGTCCCTTATCTTCTTTACTGCTGCCTATTTCCTACCTTGATCAATAGCAGTAATAATTTTTATCAAGAACAAAATACTCCTACGGCTTGATATTTTTCAGAATTTAGTGCCAATTAATTAACTTTTGTATAGCTGCCCAAGTCATTCAAATTTAAGCAAAATTAATCATTAAATAATAGATATAAGCACCTACTCAACAGAGTTAGACTGACCATTGATAGTAACTAAAAAATTATTTCGATTTTTAGCGGTTTGTTAACAGCGATCGCAATGTTTTATTTAGTAAATTTACTGTCAATTCCTTAGCATATTGTACCAGTGATATCACACATAAATATACGAAAGTTTACATATTGTCTGTAATACTTTTTCAGGAAAAAATAGACCAGATTTGAAGATAAACGTGTGATTACTGAGTTATTCATTATATATTCATTAACCCTTTATAATTACTTAAACAGTTAATCAGTAAATTAGTGTGATTATTTACTTATTAGCTTTGGAGTATTCTCTGATGACATTAGCTAAAAACTTAGGTTTTGCGGCTGGTATCGTTGCTGCTATTTCGATGGCTACTCTTAGTGTTAAACCAGCACAAGCAGCCATACTTACATATAAATTCACTGCCAATGCTTTATCAGGTGACAATCCTGGTCAATATTTTGGTTCCTTTACCTTCGATAATTCGAGCTTAACTAATGTAGGGCTAGAAGATATCGGAGTTGAAAATGGATTAAAAGTCGCATTTAACTACTTAGGTAATAACTATACAGAAGTAGATGATGATGATTACGACACCTTTCCTGTACTCAGCTTTAATAATGGCAACCTTTTAGGACTAAGCTATTTAGTCCAAGACAAGTTTTTTATTGGGGGTGATATTGATAATCCCGGCCTAGGGGGAAATAAATTTTATACTTTTGAATTAGTTGATGGGGCATCCTCAGTCTTAGAGGTAGGTACAGTTAGTTATACCAAAGTACCTGAACCATTAAGCCTTGGTGGTACAGCAATCGCTGGGACGCTAGGTTTATGGCTGCAACGGAAGAAAAAACTATCAAAACTAGCAAGTTAAAAACATTTTTTACATAATTTATTTCAGGCAGGTAATTGTACCTGTCTTTTTTATTATTAAAAAATGTAGAGACGTTGCAATGCAACGTCTCTCTAGATTATCTCTATACCCTGTAACCCATAATCTGTAACCTGCTAAGTAGTCAGACAGAATAATTACACAAAGTCATTGCGAATGGAGCGAAGCGGAATGAAGCAATCGCAAGGGCTGGGATTGCTTCGCTTCGCTCGCAATGACTGTAAATATTTTTGTCCAAGTACTTATAAATTACAGTCCACCAATCACACCACCATCATCGCGTGTAATCACCACTGTTGAAGAACGTGGCCGACCAGACGGGCCATAACCTTGACTATAGGGCCAATTGCTAAATTGCGTGGGATTTGTCGCTGGTGCATCTTCTCCTGGGTGTTGGATGTTGATAAACATTGTTTTGCCATCAGGAGTGAAAGTTATACCAGTCACCTCGCAGTTTGTCGGACTCGTTAAAAAGCGGCGAATTTGTCTAGTATTGGGGTCAGCACACATCATCGTATTACCCCCGATATTTTTCCAATCACCCAGACCATCACCCGCTTGGTCAGTTTGTATCCAAAGGCGACCGAAGTCATCAAACTGTAAGCCATCTGGCGCACCAAAATCATCGCCGTTGATATTTCCTACATGATTTGGATCTGGGTCAAGTTTGTCACCACATTCAACAAAAATATCCCAAGTGAATTTGGTCGCTGTAACAGTCCGACCAACTTCGCGCCAACGAATGATGTGACCGTAGCGGTTATCAGGACGAGGGTTAGCAGCATCCACAGGCGGACGCGCGCTACCTGCACCTGTTGTACCATCTAGGCTGTTAGAAGATGCTGGGGTTGTGCCACGACGATTATTGTTCGTCAACGTACAGTAGACTTCAATCTCTTTAAAGCCTCCGATGCGAGGACGCACAGCCGTCCATTCTGGCCTATCCATCATAGTTGCACCAACTCGATCTGCGGCTTGTCGTGTATTCACAAGCACCTCAGCTTGGCTTTTAAAACCGGTTTCTGGTGTCAGACTGTGTTGACCATAAATTAAAGGAATCCACTCACCTGTGCCGTCATCCTTGAATTTGGCGACGTATAGAACCCCATTATCAAGTAAATCACGATTAGCATCACGATATTTGGGGTTGAAAGGTTGGGCGCAAACGAACTTATATATATACTCGTTGCGTTCATCATCACCCATATAGAAAGCAACTCGGTTATTATCATCAACAACATACTGCGCGCTTTCATGTTTGAAGCGACCTAGAGCGGTACGCTTGACTGGTTTGCTCTGAGGATTGTAAGGATCAATTTCAACTACCCAGCCAAACAAATGAGGTTCCAAGGGATTTGTGCCAGCATCAAAGCGCGGATCGACCTCCGTCCAGCGATAGCTAGACCCTGATGTTGGGATTCCGTAACGTTTCTGTCCGTTGAGAACATCAGACTTATCGATACTAGGAATTGAAACTACATCCCCCGTCGAATTATTAAAATAACCGTTCCAGTTTTCTTCACAGGTTAAATAAGTACCCCAAGGGGTGTAACCATTAGCACAGTTATTGAGTGTACCGTATGCAGTGTAGCCGTCATTCACATTTCCGGTATCAATTGAAGCTTTCGGTGTAATTGAGAACTTCTTGGATTTTAAAAGTGGACTGCCAGCCGCAGGCCCCGAAACCCGAACTTCAGTATTGGCGGTAATGCGACGACCGTAACGCGAATTGTGATTCACACGCCATTTATTACCAGTTTTGAATATCTCTACAACCGATACACCATGAGCCGCTTGAGACTTCCGTACCTTCTCGATAGTGACTAAGCTGATTAAACCATCAGGATGAAGGATTTCTTCTTGAGTATATTCGTGGTTAACGCAAAGTAAGCCGCGATTTACAGGCAGACCTAAAATATTTCTCAACGACCTGGCTAATGAACTGACTGACCGACCAATTACACGTTCTGGTGGTAGGGAGAAGTAATGCATCCCATCGTTATGCATCCCGTACTGCTTTTCCTGTGCTGCAGCATCTTGCGAAGCATCTACTAGCCAGTCTGGTGCGCCAGGCATAATGGGGTCGCCCCAAGCAACTAAAACTTCGGCTTTGTAACCTTTAGGAACACTGACAAGATCCTTTTCCAAGAGTCCGGTAACTGGGTTATTAAGATTGGGGGGAATACTCTTGAAGCCAATGCCACCGAAGCCAGGTTTAACAGGAATTGGTGCTGCCTCGACACTGCGAAGAAATCCCCCAATAGAAACCTCGCCTACCACAGTAAGAGCCGATGCACTCGCAGCAGTTACAATAAACCGCCGACGGCTCATGCTGACGCGGTTAATTACGTCACGAATTGACTCGTTGCCGGATGGGTTAAGTGTGACATTATTCTTGGGGTGAAGAGAACCTTTCATCCTATTTACTCCATTGAAATTGTATAAGTTGCTTGGCTATTCATTTGTTAATGACAGGAGCAATTTAGTAAATAAAAGCTCTACAGATTCACGTAATTTTGTTTAGATGTTCTGAATTGATTGTCATTTTCAACCACCAGTAACCCACGGCAAACTACAAGCCAATTTGGCTTGCACTACTTTTACTCATATAGATTGCTTAGTGCGTAATAAATCTAAAAAAGAATAATTAATAAAAGGTTATGTAATGATTAAATATAATTTATTAATACAAGAAACCTATTTGATTTTTAAATGTTTTGTAGGAGCAGGGAGTAAGAAATACCATTTTTTCCCAAATCAAATATGGGAATCCGGTTTGATTATTGAAATTATCTGCATAGCTTGGGAGTGGGCAGTATGAAAGAGTGATTTTGGGGGTACGGATTTTGTTCAAAAATCAAATATGATTCCTATATGTATCCCATGTTATTCATGTGGTTTCATCCCTATGAAGTACATTCTTCTAGCATCAGTTCCCTATATACTTATTCAGTAAGGAACAGTCTTCAGTACAGCACTGTCCTATGCTGGAGATGGGTAATACTGTTGTGGGTGAGACTGTGTTTTTCAGCGTTGTTATACCAACTTATAATCGTCTGCCAATTTTACAAAAGTGCCTGCAAGCCTTGGAACAGCAGGAATTGAATGCATTAAGTACAGTAAGTGGTTATGAGATTGTCTTAGTAGATGATGGTTCGACTGACGGTACATTAGATTGGCTCTTGGCAAATCAAAGAGAATTTCCTCATGTGCGCTGGTTTCAGCAAGACCATGCAGGCCCGGCGGCGGCGCGGAATTTAGGCGTGGAAAAGGCACTGGGAGAGACAATTATTTTTATCGATAGCGATTTGGTGGTACTGAAAAACTTTTTGCAAGCTCATGCTGATGCTTTAGTGCAAGGTAAAGAAACTTTAGGGAGCGATCGCTTTTTTACCTACGGTGCAGTAATTAATACTTGTAACTTCAATAATCCCACTGAGGAACCTTATAAAATTACAGATTTCTCTGCTGCGTTTTTTGCCACAGGTAACGTAGCTATACCTAAACATTGGTTAGAAAAAGCTGGATTATTTGATACAGGCTTTCAACTCTACGGTTGGGAAGACTTAGAATTAGGAGTCAGGCTGAAAAATCTAGGCTTAAAACTAATTAAATGTCCCGCAGCAGTAGGCTATCATTGGCATCCCCCATTTAACCTAGAGCAAATTCCTAACTTAATAGATAAAGAAATTCAACGTGGTCGAATGGGGGTTTTGTTTTATCAAAAGCATCCCACTTGGGAAGTGCGGATGATGATTCAAATGACATGGCTACATCGTTTACTGTGGGGCATTCTTTCGTTGAATGGGTTACTCAATGAACGCACAATGGCTCCCTTTTTACATTGGTTAATTAAATTAGGCAAACCCCAATTAGCTTTAGAAGTAGCAAGGATTTTTCTTAATTGGTACAACGTCAAAGGTGTTTACGAAGCTTATGCTCAAATGCGTAAGACTGCATAAGATTAATTCACATCTTGCACCTAGCCCCAGCGAATGGAATTCGCACGCCAGATGCTTCAAGTCGGGCATTGCCCGCCCAACGCACTGGCTCGGCTATACAAACGCGCGTCCGCCTATCGCGCTTGCGCTGCGCTTGGCGCACCACGCGGACTAACTCAATATCAAGGGTTTGGAACCCGCGCAGGCGGGTTTTGTCTGTGTAGCCGTGACTTCAGTCGCCCTCGTGCTGTTTCATAAATCAATTCGGGTTCCTATAGAGAATTGGCATGAATAGGATTTAGCATAGTACAAGCGCACTATAAGGTATGGAATGTCTGAGTTAATTCTGTTTTGGCATCGCCGTGATTTACGTATTTCTGACAACACCGGGTTAGCGGCGGCAAGAAGGCAAAGTCCGAAAGTGGTGGGTGTATTTTGCCTCGATCGCAATCTTCTCGAACGTGATGATGTGGCTCCCGTAAGAGTAACATATATGATTGGCTGTTTACAGGCATTGCAAGAGCGATATGCCCAAGTCGGCAGTCAACTATTAATTCTGCATGGCGATCCCAAACAAGCAATTCCACAGTTAGCAGCAGCTTTAAATGCTAAAGCCGTGTTTTGGAATTGGGATGTAGAACCCTATTCTCAAAGCCGCGATCGCACTATAATAGATGCCCTGAAAGAAAAAGGTATTGAATTTCTCAGCGAAAATTGGGATCAAATTCTGCATTCACCTACGGAAATTCGCACAGGTAACAATTCGCCTTACACCGTTTACACTCCCTTTTGGAAAAATTGGAGTAGCAAACCCAAAGCCAAACCAGTTGAAAACTTGGCAGCAGCAGAAGGTTTAACACCAACAGAACAAGAAATTGCCAACAACATAGGTGCAATTACCTTACCCAGTGCTAAAGATTTAGGCTTTATTTGGGATGGTGGCTTAGTAATTCAACCAGGAGAAACCCCTGCCCAAGAAAAATTAGCAGAATTTACTGATAAAGCCATCACTGAATATCAACAACAGCGCAACTTCCCCGCCACTGATGGCACATCACAATTAAGTGCAGCTTTAAAATTTGGCACAATAGGCATTCGCACCGTCTGGCAAGCCACAGTTGAGGCACAAGAAAATAGCCGCAGTGAAGAAGCTACAACTAGTATCCGCACTTGGCAACAAGAACTAGCATGGCGAGAATTTTATCAACACGCTATGTATAACTTTCCCAAGTTAGCTGAGGGTGCTTATCGTCAAGTCTTCAAAAACTTTCCTTGGGAAACGAACGACGAACATTTTCAAGCATGGTGCGAAGGCAGAACAGGCTACCCCATTGTAGATGCAGCCATGCGCCAATTAAATGAAAGCGGCTGGATGCACAACCGTTGTCGGATGATTGTTGCCAGTTTCCTAACTAAAGACTTGCTCATCAGTCCGCAGTTGGGCGAAAAATACTTTATGCAAAAACTCATCGACGGAGATTTATCGGCAAATAATGGCGGTTGGCAATGGAGTGCTTCGAGTGGGATGGATCCCAAACCTGTGCGAATTTTTAACCCAGCCAGCCAAGCCCAAAAATTCGATCCTGATGGTGAATACATCCGCCAATGGTTGCCAGAATTACGCTCTATGGATACTGAATATTTAGTAACTGGTAAAATCACACCTTTAGAACGTCGTGCTGTCGGCTATCCTGAACCTATTGTGGATCATAAAAAACAGCAACAACAGTTTAAACAGCGTTATCAAGAGCAAAAAAATATCACCCTAGAAACACCTTAATTCACATCTTGCACCTAGCCCCAGCGAATAGAATTCGCGGCTATACAAACGAAGTCCGCCTATCGCGCTTGCGCTGCGCTTGGCGCACCACGCGGACTAACGCAATATCAAGGGTTTGGAACCCGCGCAGGTGGTCACTGAGCTTGTCGAAGTGCGGGTTTTGTCTGTGTAGCCGCGACTTCAGTCGCTTGGTGCAAGATATGTGTTAAGACATTGTAGCGATCGCTCGCGGAACTGGCATAACCTGAGCCAAAATATACGTTACTCAAAGCAAGACTTTGAGTATATACTTACACAGTTGCGGCTTATGTCATCATCCCCGGAGCGCCCGTTAAAAATTCAACTGACGCTGCCATCATCCCATCCTCAATTATTAGAAGGATTAGATTTATGGCTGCGCTTAGGTTTAATATCTGATGTCCAAGTCAGGCATCTGTGTCAAGAATTTTTAACTTGTACAGTTGTGGTGCAACCGCAAACTCAGCCAGAACCAGAGATAGCGGTTGCAACTACAAAACAGGCAACAAAGTCTCCAATTATCACACCAAAACCACAAAAAGTTGCTCAACCTAACTTTGTAACCAAAATGTTGCAATCTTTAGGCGAAGAACTCAGCGTTCGCTGGCTACTTTTTTTGGGTGTGTTTTTAGTAGTACTGTCTTCTGGGGTGTTAGCAGCTTCTCAGTGGGAAAGATTTCCCGCCGCCGGACAGTATGGGGTGTTATTTGCTTATACCTTAACGTTTTGGGGCTTCAGTTTTTGGACTGGTAAGCAAAATAACCTGCAATTAACAACTCAGACATTGCTAATTGTCACGCTGTTTTTGATACCAGTAAATTTTTGGGCAATGGATAGCTTCGGGCTGTGGCAAAATCCGTTGAATTTGTTGACAGTGGCGATCGCTGCCCCTATCCTCACAATCATTACACTTTTACTCTGCAACAATCGCACAGTTCTGTCCCACACCCGCAACCGCAGATTAGCACTCATCAATTTATTGGCTTTAAGTTATCTGCATTGGGGTTGGAAATTAGCAAATTTACCGTTAATTGCTGTGTATGCAGCGATGATTGGCACAACTATCATTACCATCACTGATTATCGTCAGCAGCTACCAGCAATTCTCAATAATCGAACCGAACAACCTCGCCATCTCAGTCAAAGTTTATTTACGACTGCCATTGTTTATTCACTCATATTGTTACTATCACGGGCGATTTTTGTCGCTGGGGTTGATGTCACTCAGTTAGGGTTAGCAATTGGTATTTGTGGTTGGTTGATTACTTGGTTGGTACAGCAGGTAAAAAGTGATAATTCTGAATCTGTAAAATCTCCCTATCCTTCCTTGCCTTGGGAAATTGTGGGTAGTATTTTACTCTTTTTAGGATGGAATGTATCAGTAATAAATTATCCGGGACAAGCCTTAGCTGTAAGTGGTTTGGCTTTGTGGTATGTAGTTCAGCGATTGCAAAGATATAGTCTCAAATTTGACTTAGCAGCAATTTTTGTTATAGGTGTACAGTCAATTTGGCTGGCTTGGCGATTAGTACCTACAGGAATGCAACAATGGACAATCGCCACTGCTACCTATCTCACCAAAGCTCAAAATGAACCTTGGGCATTGCTGAGTGTGGCTTTATTTCCCTATTTGATATTAATGCTAGTGGTGGGCGATCGCTTGCGTCGTGCAGAAAAAAGAGAGTTAGCCAACTTTGGCGAGGCACTAGCCTTAATATTTGGGGCTTTTTTAACGACAATCGCCACAATTAATCCTATATTGCGATCGCTCAATTTAGTTCTTTCGACAATCACGTTGGCAGTTGTTACTAAACGCCGTTCCCCATCTGTCAAATCTCTGGTATACCTAACCCACTCAATTGGAGTACTGGCACTGTTTTCGGTAGTTGATTGGCTATTGCCGAATTTACCCGATTATCTCTGGGCAAGTATTGTGTTAGTGGTGATGGTTGTGGAATTGTTATTTAGTCTGGGCAATGGTATATGGCAACAAAGTGCCTGGCACATTGGCTTAGGACTATCTGTTGTGAGTTTTATTCTCTTTTTTGTCAATCTTGACTTGTCTTGGTATGCGAGAACTTCTCAGCCAGAACATTGGGGAGTGATTTGGTTGATTACACCTATAACTTTGACAGTTTTAGCTAGTCGCACCACCGCACAGCGTCGCACCACAAGAAGTTTCTTGAGTCTGTTGGCTGTCGCAATGGCGCAATTTCTCACTCTCCCCCTACCTGGAATTAGATTAATTGGTTTGGCTGTGGGTGCAGGGGTAATGTATGCCAACACCCGCTATTTAAGAAATCAACCAACAGCCGGATTCACCATCGGTTTGGGGCTGAGTTTGCTGGCGGCTTTGCTGTGGGAAGGTATACCAGGATTACCCCACCTATCTATTGCTGGGTGGTTTGTAGTAGGTGCGATCGCTACTTTTAGTTTATGGTTAGCACGGACAATCTTACAGCGACGTGACAACGATTTAGCCTTTATCTATGCCGATGCTAGCGATAAATGGGCGATCGCATTATCTAGTGTGGAGTTATTACTGCTGACGCTGCACTCGATGTTAGTTTATCAAGCCGCCGTCGCACCAGGATTGTGGTATTTACTTGCCATAGCTGTTACCTTGGCTGCAATTGTTTATCGCACTTGGCGCGAACCGACAAACTCGGCATTTTATGGCATCGCTTGGTGTGTAGAACTATTAATTGCCGAGGTGCTAGGCTTTGGTGAACGTTCCTTGATCACAGTTGCGATCGCAAATATCGCTTTAGGTTTATTCACCCAAATTTTAGGTGAATGGTGGCAACGAAGATATCACCCACAGAGGCTTCCTAGCAGTTTGCACATTTTACCCTTACTTTATGGTGCGTTTAGTGTTTTACTGCGTTGGCAAACTTTTACCGAGTGGACAGGGTTATTTACCTTGGGTGTAGCCTTAATCTTTATTGGTGTAGGCAGAAGACAAACCGATTTTAAACCCCTGCTTTACTTAGGAATCATCGGTGTATCAATTTCCGCCTATGAATTATTGTTCTATCAAATGTCCCAAGCTAAAGGCGGCGCATTCGGCGATGGCTTGATTGCGATGTCCACCTTGGGTGCTAGTATCATGTTAGTTTATAGCAGGTTAGCTCCTTGGTTGAGCCTATACTTACGCCTTTCCCGCTCCGAAATTACAGGTATCGCTCATCTGCACTGGGCTTGGAGTAGTTTATTATTATTTGCGGCGATAGCCTTGCCAATTCACAACAACCGCTTAGTGGGATTAGGTACAGGTGGATTATTGATTCTCTATGCTATCTTCCAAGGACGACGTACTGCTGATTCTGAATTTACCGAGTCGCCACGAGTATTTGGCAGAATCACTATAGATGAAATGTGGGTTTATCTCGGTTTATTAGAATTTGTGGGGATGAGAGTTTACTGGCGAGAAACCGCAGTCGGACAGTTGATAGCAGGGCCTTTAGTACCGTGGAATGGTGCGATCGCTTGTTTAATTGCCTACTTTTTATATAGTTTACCTTGGGAAAATTGGGGTTGGTCGAAAAAACCTTGGCAACTGGCCGCATACATTTGGCCCCTAGTAATTTTGTGGGAAACGAGACTCTACGTTTACTCCATTACCTTACTACTTGCGGCAGGATTTTATCTCATCCTCGCCAAAGTTAGTGATAATATTCGCGTTAGTTATATTAGCGTTGTCTTAGTTGATTGGGCATTATTTAAATGGTTTTATGACTTACGCCTGATAGATGGTTTGTGGTACGTTGGTGCGATCGCTTTATCCATACTATATATTGCCCAAGTCGATACTCAATTAAAATTGCCTGAATCTAAAACAGCCCGACATATATTAAGGGTTGTAGGCAGTAGTTTAATTTGTGGCTGGGCCATCTTATTCGACCAACATATACCTTTTATCCCGGCAATTATCAGCCTCATCACTATTTTTGCCGGATTAGCTTTCAGAATTCGCGCCTTCCTTTATGTTGGTACAACTACCTTTTTAATTACTAGCGTTTATCAATTAGTAATTTTCAGCCTCCGTTATTCATTCTTAAAATGGATTATTGGCTTATTAGTTGGTATCGCCCTCATTTACATCGCCGCTAACTTTGAAACTCGCCGCACACAACTCAATAATTTATTGCGTAACACCAGCAATGAATTTCAAGAATGGGAGTAATTATTAATTGCAACAACTCTAATTTTTTTGCTTTAGCAATGCTAAATATGAAAAAAAATTTGACCACACTAACCTTCGCGGAAGAATAGTGTGGTCTTTGTCTTTTAATTTTAGAGCGTCTGATATCATGTCCGGCTAATCAGTGGTAATTCGACAAATTTGTGGAGAAACGACAAAACCCTCTCCCCTGCCCCCTTGCACCCCTGCTCCCCCTGCGGCCTTAATGATAAGTCTTTAACAGAACATGATATGACAAGTGCTTTTGGCCTGAGCAGTCTTGAGTATGGTCTTGCCGTTTTCACCTAAGTTATGACATACTCGAAATCATAAATACGGTAACTCTATCGATTTAGTAGAGTTTTGATAAACTTAAAAATCTGGCGGGTAGACCAGCGTTTGACCCCCACTGCTCATAATTAAGCCAGGAATAACAAACAATGTTGAAAGACGCGCAAGGACTTGAAGTTACAACAGACTCACCAGAAGCGATAGCCGCCATCAACCAGTTTATGGATCAGTCCTTGAGTTATGGCAAAGATATAGAAGCTGTAATTCTTCAAGGTGTGAAGGCAGATCCAGGTTGTGCGTTAGTTTATGCCTATGCAGCTGCCTATTACTTGACACAAGAAAATTCTCAGGCGTGGAAACAAGTGAAACCCTTGCTGCAAGCGGCTCAATGTCATTTAGTCGGGATTACAAAACGAGAAAGATTGTATATTCAGGCGATCGCAGCTTGGGCAGTAGGAGCTATCGATCAAGCGATAGCATTACACGAAGAAATCGCTCGTCAATATCCACAAGACTTAATTTCTGTGCAGCAAGGACAATATCACTACTTTTATTTAGGCGATCAAGAAAGATTGCTCAGAATTGCCCAGCAGGTGCTTCCATTCAACCAAGAAAATCATTATCTCTACGGTATGGTGGCGTTTGGCTTAGAACAATGCCATCAACTAGAAAAAGCCGAAGCAATGGGTCGAAAAGCCACACAAATGAATCGCCAAGATCCTTGGGCGCATCATGCAGTTGCTCATGTGATGGAAACCCAAAAAAGAGTAGAAGAGGGCATCGTTTGGATGGAAAGCCTTGCTGATACCTGGGAAAACTGCAACTCAATGCTTTATACACACAATTGGTGGCATATAGCTCTGTACTATCTAGAGCAAGGAAACACAAAAAAAGTATTGAGCCTATACGATAAACATGTTTGGGGTAAAGCCAGAAAAGAGTCTCCAAAAGACCAAGTAGGCGCAATTTCATTGCTGTTGAGGTTAGAGTTGCTGGGTATTGATGTTGGTAATCGTTGGCAAGATTTAAGTAACTATTTGTTTGCTCGGATTGACGAACACGCTTTGCCTTTTCAAGATTTGCACTATATTTATGCCTTAGCTAAAGCTAGAAAATTGGACTGGGTAAAACAAATGCAAATCAGTATGCAAAATCATGCGCTGAGTGTGAATCCTTACTTGCGTCAGAATTGGTTAGAAATTGCGATTCCGGCTGCTCAGGGTATGGTTGCTCATGCTCAAGGAGACTATTTAACAGCTAAATCCGAATTAAAAAATGTTGTACCCCTACTGCATAGAATCGGTGGTAGCCATGCTCAAAGAGTATTATTTGAGCAAGTTTATCGAGACGCTATGTGGCAAAGTGAAAAGTCCAATCAGACTTATGCTGTTTTTGTCTGAAAAACCATACATCTAGTTTCTACAAAATATATTTGTGCATAAGTCCTAGAGTTGAACTCCCTGAAAATTCCTGTCAAGGACTCTCTTCAGATTAGAGCTTTGTGTTTTGCACACATCACAACTGTGCTAACCCTAATCCGGCTGAAGTAGGCACTTATAATCAAAATCCTGAAGTAACTAACGCTCAACCGCAATATTAATACCCTGTCGCCCCATTTGGCTCAAAATTAAACTGAAACGACATAACCTATCTATCCTAACTGAGGGTAGATAGGTTTACTGTTATTCTGGCAAAAAATCAACTTAAAGGTGCTAATATGCTCCTGAATACTTATTATCCAAGTTAAATTAAAACTCCGTTTTACATAGCATAAAAATGAGCGAAAACTGCTGTTTGCTGAAAAATACTTGCCAATGGAGACGCACAAGGAAAGTATTTGTACAGAGGCGGAAGTTTGACCGCCTTATGCAATTAGAGCGGTAGGTCTTAATAATAAGTCTTTCACAGGACACGATATAACCTGTTATTTGTTTCCTACTATCACTTATGCAAATAGAACATCAAAATCAGTCTGTCACTGTGGTGATTTCACAAATTGTCAAACGTGGATATGAAGCTGATTATGAGGCCTGGTTAAAAAAAATTACCAGTGTTGCCAGGACATATCTTGGTCATTTAGGCACTAATGTGATCAGACCACAATCAGGTATGCCTTCTGAATATGTAATTATTTTTAGGTTTGACAGCTATGAAAATTTAAAGGTATGGATGACATCACGCGAGCGCGAAGTTTTAATTAGCCAAGCTCAAAATTTAGTTCAATCAGAGCCAAAAGTTCAAGAACTATGCGGATTAGAAGCTTGGTTTTCTCTGCCTGGTAAACCATTAAAGACTCCACCACGTTATAAAACAGCATTAATAACCTGGGTAGTTGTCTACATATTAAGTAACGTATTGAATATTTTTCTCGCCCCTTTTCTGAAAAATCTACCTCCTTTAATCATCTCTTTGGTGATTTCTGTGGTGATGGTGCTGTTGTTGACTTATGTTGTTATGCCAAGGGTGACTCGTTTATTTAGTTTTTGGCTATATGGAAAATCGTAAGCAGGGGAAATTTAGTTAGTAACTGTAGACATATCCAGCCTGACTCGCACTCTTGTAGATAGTTGCGATCGCCTCATAATCTGATAAATTAACAGTAGCAAAACGTTTCACACCAACTTTTTTCATGGCGGTTTTTAATTCTCTATCTGGTTGTATTAAAGCCGCTTGCATATGCTGAATCAAAGACTTATCTAGATGTTGAGCAGCTACTAAAGGCGGTATGGGACATGGCCCGATAACTTCCACTACACGTAGATGTTGAGATAAGTCGGGAAAGTTTTGTAGTTCTTGTGCCAAGACTACACTATCAATACCTGCACAATCAGCAACTCCATCAACTACCCAACGAATTGAACGCTGGTGAAAGCCTGATTGTATTGTCTGTGCAAAAAAGTTTTTTGGGTGTCCACCTTCTAATAATCGATGCTGGATGAGATTGTAGCCACTGTTAGAGCCAGGATCGTTATAACAAAAGGTTGTATTAGCCAAGTCTGCAAAACTGAAAAGCTGACTCTTAGCATTAACAATTACATCCGTAAAGTAAATCGGACGGTTTTGATAACGTGGTGCTTCCATGACAGGAGCAACTAGAGGTTGTAATGGATTTACAACCACTTGAGCATATCGCACCAGAGGTAATCCACAAATAAAGGCTAGGTCTAGTTGGTCTGTTAATAATACTGGGTCTTCTAGCGGGTCAGATTTACTTTGATGAAATTGAGTTTGGACATCTAACACGCGACTTAAATAAGCCAAAATTGCTTCGTAAAACCAAAACCAATTAGGAGCCAAGTAAGAAACGACTCGTAGCTTGATTGGTTTACTCACTTGCTACTCTCCAAATCTAATTCTTCTGACTGTGTTGGAACCATAGCCAACTTGCGAGAAGACCAATGAAGACTCACAAAGATTAAACTCATCAAGGTCAAAAACATAATGCTGAAAATAATTCCATAGCCTTTTGTGTGCCACCATAACCGCTGAAGCAATTGCACAGGTAGCCAAAGAACTTGATTAATATGAAGAGAATTGTCTGTGTCGATAGTTAAAGATGCGGTGTTTTGTTGTGCAACGGTCATTTTTACTGCCTCTTGAATGTGTAACTAGCTAAATACGGTAATTCGATAGGTTTAGTAGTGTATATTCAATATGGCATAGCTTGATGCAACAGGCAATCCCTAGTGATTTACCAACCAATTTTGCGGTGTAGGTCGAGCAGGGGGAGAGAGGACTATTTGACTAGCCCCTGGGCGGTAGGGTGTGGGTATGGGGAAAGCCCCTAAGTTTGGCAGCCCCTACTTTTAAGTATGAAAACATAAATACGTGGTACATTTGTACTAAAAGCTGCTAAAATGCCTAACAAGCTCAGTAGCTTTAGCAAAGGAACTATGAAAGAAATCGAACATAACTCCAACAGTTCCATCGTGAGACCCGTGCCTTGGTCACAGTCTGCAATAGTGCCACTGCAACCGCAAAAGGAAAAAATTATCAGTGGTTGGGAGCGTTTAGTAGCACAAGCGCAAACTATTAATCAGATGGCGGCAGAGTTAGAAGCTGAGATTTTAGAGTTGAAAGCGATGGTTAGTGCTATTGACAGCCAAATTAATTATCTGCAAGGAAATCGGAAACCACGCCGTAGTATTTGTAAGTATTTGACCATTAGTGTGCCTTGGGTGAGGCAAAAGTCGGATGAGTCGTTAATTTTGACAACGCGAAAAGTAGATTTATTCCGCGCTGAACGAGAAGCCGCATTGTTGGCACAGAAACTACGACAACAAAGTAAACGAAAAAAGATGGCAACGCAGCGACACAGAACAATACGGTTCATTTAAGAGAATAGTAGGTTGGGTGTAGCGATAGCGTAACCCAACAAAGTATGCGTGAATGTTGGGTTCCGTTCCTCCACCCAACCTACACCAGTCTAAGTTGTTGCCTTAACTTAACTGTATTGCGACACAGAAAAAACCAGCGAACAGCAGATATTGATACCAGTCGCCCGTTCTCACAGACATTGTTCAACAAATCTTAAGGTTATAAAAATTTAACCGTAGTTCATCTGATTAGCTGTAACGGTTATGCTGATTGAAGTGGCACTGGTAATTTTTTGCTTACCAGATGCCACACTGTCTTCACTAGACAAAAGTCATTCCCTCATTGTTGCACTCTGTTAATTACCGGAATGCAGCATCAGGGACGCTCAATCAATCAGCGTATAAAAGGGGTACAAAAAAGGTGTTAAATATAAAGACACTTTTAGTGATTATCGTTGGTTTTTTACCGTCCCTGTTTTCCCTATGGTTAATTCGTAAAACCCATTTGCGGATACGTACCCAACTGCGACAAGCAAGTATGAATTTGTCAGGGACAAGGGCAAGGCAATATATCAGACCGATGGAGGGCGATCGCTATTACCTAGAAGGAGTAGGCTATCTCATAGGTGATATTAGTTGCAAATATAACGCCCGTTCTGGTTATATTCGCTGTGCGGTTAACCCCTGTGGCCCTTGTCAAAGTTGCCGTTATTACGAAGCTAGAGAATTAACAACTAAAGAAAATCAAGCTTAAGTTGTATAGCCGTGACTTCAGTCGCCAAGGTAAATGTATTCATGCGCTTACCCACCAAAACTAACCCTGACCCCCTCCGCAAACCAAATAATCACCAAGAAGTATTTCCAGACGGCGACTTTAGCGAATTCATTCAACCAATTTTTGACACCCTTGACCTTTACCACAATCAAGGTGTTGACCCCCGCGCCATTGCTATTGCTTTCAAAAACCTGGCAGAAAATCATCCCGAAGCTGAGTTAGAAATCGTGGCAATGAGCATTAACAATTAACCTTTGAGGTTAGTGAATGAACCTCAGAACATTAGCAATGAACCTCACAGCTTCTTTAATGAACCTTTAATCATCATGAGCGAGTATTAAAGGCTCTAAATCAGGAATTACATATTGCAAGACTGATATTATACCGATAGCCGCGTGTAATCTGCTGCCTTGCCCCAAATTATGCTCACCACACCCCGTCACGCTCAGAAGCTTTCGCTGTTTTTTCTTTTCTGCTTCACCTTACTGTTAACTCTCTGCCTCTCCCTACCTTGGGTGAGTGCCAAAGAAACAGCTAAACCCAAGCCGGAAGCATGGCAGATTAACGGGATAGTCGCCGCCCTTGATGATGGACATGACCAAGTTAAGAGATATGCTTTTGACCAATTAGTTAAATATGACTTGCAAAATTTAAAATCTGTTGGGCAGAAGCCAGAGTATTTTGCCAAGAAAGCTGCCCAAATCCTCAAAGATGAAAAGGTGGACAACTCTGTTCGTGGCAGTGCGGCAGAGACATTAGGGAATCTGGGGCAGGCGGCGGCAAACTATGTGCCTGACATCGCCCAAATCCTCAAAGATGAAAAGGTGGACAACTCTGTTCGTGGCAGTGCGGCAGTGGCATTAGGGAATCTGGGGCAGGCGGCGGCAAACTATGTCCCTGACATCCTCAAGTTCCTCAAAGATGAAAAGGTGGACAACTTTGTTCGTGGCCGTGCGGCAGTGGCATTAGGGAATCTGGGGCAGGCGGCGGCAAACTATGTCCCTGACATCCTCAAGTTCCTCAAAGATGAAAAGGTGGACAACTCTGTTCGTCACAGTGCGGCAGAGGCATTAGGGAATCTGGGGCAGGCGGCGGCAAACTATGTCCCTGACATCCTCAAGTTCCTCAAAGATGAAAAGGTGGACAACTCTGTTCGTGGCAGTGCGGCAGTGGTATTAGGGAAAATTAGACAACTGAAGCTAGAAGAGGTTGTCGTAGTTTTAAATTTTGTCTACGAACCAAATCAAGGAAAGTTTAGTTCTGGCCAGGATAACTTTGAATCTTGGCGATTTTGGTCTTATTTCCTGGGTGGCGGCGATGAAAAAGTCAAAACCTTGCTGACATGGCTAGGCAGACCGAAAACAACTCCTGATAAACCGGAACACGCTGAAGGTGTCAAAACACTAGAAGTATTCCGCGACGTTTGGCAACCCAGCAAAGATTTAGCAAGATTACAACAAGACTTAGCCAGCCAAATCGCTGTAGTTGCCAGAAAAGTCTCTTGGCAACCACAAGATATTCTCCTGTTAGAAACCCACTACAACAACCTCAAAAACGCCGGATACAACGAAGCCGACTCACTGCAATCAGTCATAGTTAACCTCAAAGGTTGGCAGTGGTTTTTCAACGCCAGAATTACTATCATCTCTCACGCCGCCTTTTGGCTTGCCCTCATCTTCGCTTACCCCAAATTTCCCCAAGTCCAAGCCATCTTCTTTTGGAACCCTTGGGTACGCCGCATCTTAGGCGTGGGTTACGTCGGCCTTCTCATAACCTGGGTTCCCTTTTTCCGCCGCAAGTTATTTGAACCCTTCAAACCTTCCCTCCTCGCCGATGCTCGGTTAGATAACTTTCAAGAGCAATCATACTTCCCAGAATCGAAAGTCAAAGTTCCCGGTTCCGGCGACATCTTCCCAATTACCGCCGCCCTCCCCAGCATCAACGGGCAAATTATCTTACAAGGTGATTCCGGCTTAGGTAAGTCGATGTTTCTCCGCCATCTGCTGACAAACTCCCAGCATATTGTCGTTTACCTCCCCGCCCAGAAATGTCATAAAGGCGTAATTGAAGCCATTCAAGACAAGCTGCACGGCCAAGCCCAAGATGCCAACTTCCTGAAAAACCTGATTTACAGTGGTGCAATAGATATCTGCATCGACGGACTCAACGAAGTCACCGCCGAAACACGGGCGAAAATCTGCCAGTTTGTGGAAAGCTACTTCCGGGGCAACATTATTATGACTACCCAGCCCCTAGAGTGGACACCACCCTCAACCGCCAAAACCTATTACTTACAACCCCTAGAACAAACCCAAATTCAAGAGTTTCTCCTTTCCCGCCAGCCGCGACTGCCCAAAGATGCCACAGTTCAAGGTTCTAATTACGAAACAGCCTGCATTAATTACCTACAAGAAGTCCTCACCACCCAGCAACCCCAAGAAGAATTAAACGCCGCCCGGCGCATTCTTTCTAACCCAATGGATTTAACAGTGGTGGCGTTGATGTTATCCCAAGGTCAATATCCTAATTTATTCCGTCTGCAAGAACAGCAATATAATCAAATGGCGGCAGAATACCTGAAGGAGTGGAATCAAGAATTCCCGTTAAAGAAATTCTCCGCCGCCGTCTACGAAATGCGGATGCAAGATAAACAAGCCTTACCCGCCGATGAATTTTATCAAGTTGTGAAATCTTTAGAAGATGAGAAATACAAAATGGTCGTCAGCCGTCAATGGCAAGATGAAAAAGGCGAACCTAAGAAAGAATGGTACTTCCGCCACGATAAAATCATGGACTTTTTCTTAGTGCAGAACTTCCTCGGCAACAGCGATGAAGCGGAAGGACTGTTAGTTGATAGAATGGGCGATCCTCGTTTTCGTGGCGTGTACTTTTTGTTAGCCACCTTGTTACCGTTAGATGCGGCGAAAGAATTGCGGGAGAAGTTGATTCAATACGCGGCGGATACTAAGGATAATACGGTGAGTAATACTTTTGTGCAGTTGTTACGGACTCGGTAAGCATATAAGCTATTAAGCACCTAATTTGCAGTGTAGACCACATGGGAGTAGAGGAGAGAATTTTTAACATCACCCCCAGCCCCTCTCCTACGAGGATATGGTGTACACACAAATAAATTTCGTTGAGTGCATCTGTCCCGCCTCGGAATCAATTCCGAGTCTCATAGCGCAAGTCATCTGAAGATGACTCAACTAAAAACATCTTCCAGTCCACGCTTTGTGGACTTTGGCTATGAGCCTGGAACTTTAGTTCTAGGCGGGATGTGGTTGAACACGAAAATTTTCGACTTGTGTGTACACAGTAGCCTACGAGGCAAGGGGAGTAAAATCCACGTTCTATTTAAGCCAAAATGCAACCTTGGCGGGGAGGAAGTGTGAGAGACAGTTGTTTTGTTTCTCCTGCGTGATTCCATTCCCATTCTGCGTAGCCAAATAGTAGCTTGCTGGGTTGAGTTTGCAAATTAGCAATGTCGATATTGGCTTTGACTGATGCTGTACCAGTATTCACCGCAATTATTAATTCTTCTGTGCCTAATGTGCGGGCAAAAACGTAGAGTGTTCCTTGAGCATAAAGAACTTGATAATCTCCTGTACGCAAAGCTGGGTAAGCATGGCGAATTTCAATTAATTGGCGGTGAGTTTGGAGAATTTCTTGATTCCAATTCGCTTCTAGGGGGAAGCCGCGACGAGAGTCAGGGTCTATTGCACCAGGTAAACCAACTTCATCGCCATAATAAATACTGGGCGCACCCGGAAAGGTGAGTAAAAGTAGTGTTGATAATTCCAAGCTGGCTTTATCGCCACCGGCAATGGTCATTAAACGTGCAGTATCGTGACTAGCAAGTAAGTTGAGTTGCGTTAGCTGAATTTCCCAAGGATATAGTTGCAATAGTTCTTGAATTTTAGTGGCGTACTCAGCTGCAAATAAAGGTGGATAAGGTTGATAGTCGCGGCTTTGCACTTGTTCTAAGACTACGCGATCGCCTGCGGTAAAAGCAATTGTCGGCCCAGCAAATAAATAATTCATCACGCCGTCAAATTGTTTACCATCCAACCACTGACGCGAATCTCCCCAGACTTCGCCCACAATATAAGCTTCGGGGTTAATTGCTTTGACGCGCTCTCGAAATTCTTGCCAAAAGCCAGGGGTTTTAATTTCAAATGGCACATCTAACCGCCAGCCATCTATGCCGAGTTTAATCCAATATTCGGCAATTTCCATGATATATTCTTTAACCTCGGGATTATCGTGATTAAAGACTGGCAAAGCGCGATTATCAGCCCAACCTTGATAATTAGCAGGAAATTCACCATTATAAGGAGACAACGGCCAGCCATGAACCTTAAACCAATTTACCCAAGGTGAGTAAGGGCCATTCTCTAAAACATCGTGAAAAAAGAAAAATCCCCGACTAGAATGATTAAACACCCCATCCAACACGACTTTAATATTACGTTGGTGGGCGGCTGCGAGTAATTCTTTAAACGCTTCATTTCCCCCCAACAAGGGATCGACTTGATAATAATCGTGAGTATGATAGCGGTGATTACTAGCCGACTGAAAAATGGGCGTGAAATAAATCGCGTTAATTCCTAAACCTTGGATGTAGTCTAAGCCTTCAATAATGCCCCATAAATCGCCGCCTTTGTAACCTTGGAGTGTAGGCATAGCTTCCCAGTCTTCCCAACGTGCTTCGTGTAATAGCCGTTTGTGGGGCTGTTTGCTTCTGGCAAAACGGTCAGGAAAGATTTGATAAAAAACAGCGTGCTTAACCCAGTCTGGTGTTTGAATTTGCATAGGTAATTATTTGTACCTTCACGAGAGATTGTGGCAAATACTGACCCAGTTGTGACTCTCGCCTGTGAGGGAAAATTGAGGAATTGGTAATCAAGATAGGACGAACACAACAAGATTTGCTGTGAAGACTGAGTATCATAGTGTCATATTTTTTATATTATCTGCGGTTGTTCAGTTATGATTTGGGCATCTGTAGATCATCTGGAAAACTTTCGCCTCCCTATCTCTGCGGTATTTACAATCAGTTTTTCAGCGCGAAGTATATCAGGAATTTTTTGGTATAAAATTTACTTTGTTTTTGACAAACTGTCACTAAATATTGAAGATTACGAAGATAATATATATTCTGTAAATTTATATTTATTAATAATAACCTGTTAAACTTTTCCGTAATTTTGAGTGGTGGAGTTGAATTCTTGAAAAGAATTTCTTAAAAATTAGATAATCTCGCAGCTAATTAACTATGAATTAAGATAAAGAATGAAATAAAATTTGTTGACAGATAGTTGTGATAACAGTTACAACAACTCAAATGAGGAGAAAGATAATTCAGCAAAATAAATTAGATAGAGGAAATTGAGGATGAAAATTGACGATAGATTTGCCATCAAATAAATTGAGTTTTCGCTATCCATTCAGCCTATAGATAAGCATTATTTTCTCAAGTAGCGTGGTGATCAAAATTATCAGCTGCTGACGAATTGAGCATGAATTAACTTGCTAAAAATTACTTGTATTGTTCCGCAAGCATAGAGGTTAACACCAAATGAGACACGAAAAACTTTCTCCTGGTCTACTGTTAGCAGTAAAAGATTATCAAAATGAAGGGCTACCAGCTTTAATGACACACAAGCGATCGCTTGGTATTATAGCTCCCAAAAGTATTGTTAAACCTACCAAAAGTCTAGTTTTTATCTACTGTGATGATGACGCAGACTTAAGTAATTTAGAGCAATACGGTATAGAAGTGAATCAAAATTCCGGTCATGTGCGGACAGCTTTTCTCCCCATCGACAGTTTAGATGCTTTATCAGAAGCACCAGCCATCCAGCGAATCAAACCATCACGCAAACTCAAACTACGCATGGATGTAGCTCCGCAAGCCGCCAAGTTACCAGAATTTAAAAACAAAACAGGACTGACAGGCAAAGGCGTGATTATCGGGATTATTGACAGTGGGATTGACCCAAAACATCCTGCCTTTGCTGGGCGGATTTTACGTTTATGGGATCAAACTTTACCAGGGCCAGGTGTGAAAGAAGGTGCTTATGGTGCGGAATTAACCGAGCCGTTGTTGACAGTTTCTCAAGATACTGAAGGTCATGGTACTCATGTTGCAGGTATCGCGTCTGGTGCAGATGCTACATACGGTGGTGTCGCACCAGACGCAGAATTATTAATTGTCAAATCTGATTTACAGGATGCTCACCTTGCTGATGCGGTACGTTACATTTTTAGGGTAGCTGGTGAGTTAGGCCAACCAGCTGTCATCAACATCAGCATCGGTGGTCATGCAGATGCTCACGATGGTAGTGATTCCCTCTCTAAAGTCATTGATGCAGAAACTGGCCCAGGCAGAATTGTGTGTTGTGCAGCAGGTAACGAAGGCAACGACAATATTCATGGTCAAACAACCGTAGCTTGTGGCAAGATGCGGGGAATGCGTTTTAATGTGCCTCTGAGCCAAGTTGGCATTGTCTGGTTAAATGCTTGGTATTCTAAAGACAGTGAATTAGAAGTTTCTGTCCGCAGTCCTAATGGGTTTGTCACTCCCTTCCAAAAAATTATCGCTAATGGCAACCCCACAGTAGATCATCAACTGCCCGATGCAAAAGTGCAAATTGTCACACCCGGCCCAGATCCCGCCAACGGCGACCATAATTTCTTTGTGCAGATTCGGGGTAATGACCCTTCACCAGTCATGGGTGGAATTTGGCAGCTGAGAGTCCGCAATACTTCTTCTCAAGATACTCGCTTGGATGTTTGGACGCTAGATGATACTTCTTCTGTATTTTTTACAGGTAGTAGCGTCAAAGATACTTTGAAAATTGGTGCGCCAGGATGCGCTCAAAGTGCCGTTACTGTTGCTGCTTATACTACCAAAACCAAGTATACAGACATTGATAACCAACAGAGGGAAATGGGTTTAGAATGTAACTGCATTTCTGAGTTTAGTAGTGAAGGGCCGCTACGTAATGATGCTCAAAAGCCGGATGTGGCTGCACCAGGGGCGATGATTGTTTCGGCACTTTCTTCTAACGCTAATTATGACCGTTCGATGACGGTTAATTCTAAGTTTGTGGCGATGGCTGGTACTAGTATGGCGACTCCCTTTATTACGGGGTTGGTAGCGTTATTATTGCAGCGCGATCGCAATTTAGATCCCCAAGCTGTCAAAGAATTATTGCGCAAAAATAGTTCGATTCCTGGTAAACCAGCCGGAACCTTTGATCATAAATGGGGCTATGGACTAATTAACACTGAGAATCTGTAATCAGGCGGATAATTTAGTCTATTAAGTCTGTATAAGGGTAGGTAATCAAAACTGCAAAATTTGATAGCTTATTGTTAGCAGTTTTATGATTGCCTACCCTTTGACAAAGGAAATACTTATGAATTATCAGAAGCTAGGTGCAGCTTTGGCAACGGCACTCAATGATGTTCAAGATCCGGCTACATCAAGTTTAACTGTATTTATCCATACCGAACAAATTTCTGAAGATGCGATCGCAGTTTTACAAAGTTTCGATGTTAATGGTGTAACTAAGGATAAAGATACCTTCACCGCTACATTATCAGCAAATGCGATTTCCCAGTTGTCAGAACAACCTTGGGTGAAATCTTTGCAACTATCTCAACAGTTGCGTTTGTTGAATGGGGGAAGAAAAATGCAGAGTTTTAAAGTTTAAAATTAAAGCTTTTTTCAACGCAAAGTCACGCGGAGTCAGCGCAGAGAAACGCAGAGTTTTTACTACGCTGATGGTTTTGTTGTGGCTTAGATAATATTAAGAATTCGGTTTTTGTTTGTCAGCAAATTTACATTTAACTTCGATTTCTAAATTACTTTCAGCCGAGCCTTCAGTAATATAAGGAATACCCGCTTTACCTCCCATTTTGATACCAAATTTGAGTGTTACCTCTTCAATCTCAGCTGTATCAAAATCTCTAAAAGCACTGAGAGCATACTGAGTATAACTGCGGATCATTTGCCGAGCTTGCTGCATCCGGGCGATCGCATCTGTTCGCACATCTTTGTATTCTATCCCGTCTTCCTCTTCAATTTCTGGAGTTATTAGCGTTGGGGTGATATTAACGTCGATTTTTTTAATATCTCCGTCAGCTTGGAAAAATATTGGTTCTAGTTCTGACATATCCTACCTCAGTTAAATTTTTGTAAAGTGTCTGAATATTCCGATACAGTTGCGTGAAAATAACATAAGAGTGTTATTTTTAATCACATTGCTAGTTTCTGTGTCTGTCAAAATTATCCCGCATTTACTAACCCAGGGTTTATTTAATGGCACGATACGCGCTTGTTATTGGGATTTCTGAATACCTAAGTCCTGCTCTATCGCCCCTATCAAAAACTATCAATGATGCAGAAGCTGTAGCAAAACTACTAGAGCAATATGGTGATTTTCAGTCAGTTCAAAGGCTACCACAACGTTGGAATAAAGAAAAAAATGGTTACGAAATTGGTTCTACAAAAGTTCCTGGTGGACTGCTAGGGCAAGAACTGAGAAAGTTTTTATTAGAAAAAGCCAAACAAAGTGAAGCGTTCATTTATTTTAGTGGACATGGTTTTACCATCTCTGATAATTTGGGACAGCAAAAGGGATATTTAGCCACTTCAGATTGTCAGATTGAAGTTGATGGAAGCCAAATTGTAGAGCAAAAGTATGCAATTCCTCTTGATAGCCTGAACGAGTTAATTCGAGATTCTCAATTGAGTAGTTTAGTTATGTTACTCGATTGTTGTCATAGTGGCTATTTTTTAGAAAGACAATTAATAGAGCGTACCCTGACATCATTTACTTCGCCAAGAGATTATTATTTAATTGCCGCATGTCGTGGTTTTGAACGTGCAGGAGTAATTAAAAGTCAAGAATATAGCATTTTTACAGGTGCAGTAGTGAAAGGATTAGCACCAGAAAATGCTGGTAGTAGTCGGCGGATTAGTAGCGATCGCTTATTTGATTTTATCAGCAACGAACTCAAAGGTTCTGTACAAGAACCGATTCGTATGGGCTGGGGACGTGCAATTAGCTTAGTAACCTATCCCGCCACCGAAATACCTATACAAGAAGAGATTTCTTTTAATAGAGAAAATCCCTATCGCGGACTTTACGCTTTTGAAGCCGAACAAGCCAATTATTTTAAAGGACGGGAGCAAGCAGTTCGGATACTGATGTCGCGGTTAGCCGAAAGCCGATTTTTAGCAGTAATTGGTTATTCTGGTAGTGGAAAATCTTCCTTAGTCAAAGCCGGATTATTACCGCAATTAAACAGCGATCGCATCCCTGGTAGCAGTCAATGGGATATTATATCTTTTACCCCAGGGGAACATCCTTTAGGTAAACTAACTGACGCATTAATTCGCCAACAACAAGATAAACCACAACTATTGTTTATCGATCAATTTGAAGAAATATTTACCCTCTGCCAAAACGAAGAAGAACGGAAATCTTTCATTCGCTTAATAGTCCAAGAAGTTAACACCACAGAAAGACAAACGCGGGTAATTATTACTATTCGTGGTGATTTTTTAAATCGATGTGCAGACTATTTAGAGATAGCTAATCTCATCAATAGTATTCCCCCCACATCGTTTATTGTCACACCGATGTCTCCTACAGAGTTAGAAGAAGCAATAGAAAAACCAGCACAACTACATGGTATAGTTTTTGAGCGTGGTTTAGGATCACGAATTGCTGCTGATGTGATTAATCGTCCTGGTGCATTACCCATATTGCAGTATGCACTGAAAGAATTATGGCAAGTTTGCATTGAAGAACCTGAATCACCAGTAGCAATTTTAACGCACCAAGGCTATGAAGAAATTGGTGGAGTCAAAGGAGCTTTAGACAAACGAGCAACTATTTTTTATCAAAGTTTAAATGAAGTAGATCAAGCTTTTGCTCGCCGTCTATTTATGGAATTAGTGCAACTCAACGACACAGATGAAGTAACACGACGGCGAGCCGATTGGGAAAGATTAAACGCGATCGCTGATTCTTCACAGCAATTACAAAGAGTTATAGAATTATTATCTGGCTCTCAACAACGCTTAATTATTACTGATGAAAATACAGTAGAAGTAGCTCACGAGGCACTTTTAACTGAGTGGAAATTATTAAACAATTGGATTGAAGAAAATAAAGAGAATATTCGCCTTAGCCGTTCTTTAGAAGAAGATTGCCGAGCATGGAATGAAAGATTTAATCAATCAGATGAAGCACTTTTGACTGGAGCAAATTTAGCCGTTATTGCTGAATGGGTAAATAAAAATCAGCCAAGATTACCACCATTAGAAGCAGAATTCTTGCATCAAAGCTTGTACAAACGTGACAGTGACATTCAAACACAACTAGAGCAAGCGCGAAAACTGCAACAAGAAGCAGAAGCTAGAGCTAAAGCTGAAGCAGAAAAAGTTAAACAAGAAAGGCAAAAAACTTTAGCTGCAATAATAGCAGGTATATTTGTCACTTCTACTTTAGGATTTTGGCTACTAGCACAACATAATTATGGCAGAATCAAACAACAAGAAGCATATATAGCTAGTAAGTATTTAACTGATATAGCTCAACAGAATTTGGAGCAAGGTTATCAAATTGACGCTTTAGTGACTAGTATCAAAGCTTTAGATTTATTAAAAAAAATACCCGGTTCCCATACTGATCAATTAATTCAATTACAGTCAATTATCTATAAAATTCATGAACAAAATCGTCTAGAACAGCAAGACAAAGTTTGGGGTATTAGCTTTAGTCCTAATGGTCAAATTGCTTCTGCTAGTTCAGATGGCAAAATTAAACTTTGGAATATTCAAGGACAAATTTTAGATACTATAAATTCCGGGCATAAAGGAGTATATGGAAGTATTAGATTTAGTCATAATGGCAAACTGCTTGTTTCAGGAAGCCAAGACAAAATCGTAAAACTTTGGCGGATAGAAGATACAAAAATCAAATTTGTTAAAGAATTTAGGGGACATCAAGATGCTGTATCTGATGTGGCTTTTAGCCCAGATAATCAAATAATTGCCTCTTCTGGATTTGATGGCAGCATTATGATTTGGCCAGTAAATACTAAACAAACTCAACCAATTAAATCGCTTCTAAATAACACAAAATATGCCTATGTAATCAACAGTCTAGATTTTTATCCTGGTAATCAATCATTAATTTATTATTCAGGTAATGATAGTAATGTCAGATTTATAGATTGGAAAAATAATATTCATGGGACTATACAACAAAATAGTCCTACGGGATCTCATGGAGAAAGTGTAGATGTCCTAATAGTGAGATTCAGCCAAAAAAACAATATCCTTGCTTCTGGCGATCATACAGGATTAATAAAATTGTGGGATGTCAAGAATGGAAAGTTTAACTGTATAGGAGTCATCAAAGCCGACAATAACAAAATTTTTGCATTGGATTTTAGTTCTGATGGTAAATATCTTGCATCTGCTGGAACTGAAGAAATTGTCAAAGTGTGGGAAGTAGATAAAGCAATCAAACTTTTTACAGAAAATAAAACTAATTTAGAACACCCATTTGTCGAGCCTTTAAAAGGACATAACGCCATAGTTAATAGATTAGAATTTAGCCATAACTTAAAATTGATTGCTTCTGCAAGTGATGATAAAACTATCAGACTATGGCGCTGGAATTTAGATGCGAAAAGTAATTCTCAACCTGAATGGGAAAGTCTATGGAAATATAGCTGTACTTTTATACAAGACTATTTAAATATACATAAACATAGTTCACAGTCTCTTCAGGGGATTACTAAATTATGTGCTAACAAAAACAACTCGTCAATTAACTTTTAGGGTGTGTTTGACTTGGTATTAACTATAGGTATTTTGATAGTTTGCGATTTTTTATGTTTTGGATCTGCGCCGAATCGCTCTTCATTTAATTCCCTACTTGGATCTAGTTTAAACTGCCAAGCCTCAAACCATTCTGTCTTTAATAGCGACCACCAATCAATAGCTAATCCGTTTAATACATAATCATAAGGTAGCCAACCATAACCATCATCACCCCAATCTTTACCCCAACAGTTTCTAATTAACAAAGCTTGTTTACAGTCGTCATAACCAACCGCAACAACCGCATGACCACCCAGAGTTTTTTCACCTTGTCTTGGATAGGGAATTTCTCCAGTTTTTATCACCTTCTGATCAAGAATAGAACTATAAGTAGAAAATCCAAACATGGCTGGTAACTCAGATGCTAAACAAGCTTTAATATTTATCAATAAGTCTGGTTTACTCAGTTGAGGTAAATCAAGCCTAAAATAATTACGTGCCTGATAATTTTGAGCATAAGCATAGCAAAAAGAAGATGGTTCTGCGTCAAAAGCTTCGATTTTGTAAGGCCAATATTCTTCTGGAATCAGACCAAAAAGTGCCATAGCTTTCATAGTAGAGCGTAGGGAAGCTCCGGTATCACCAGTTAGCCTCATTAAATTTCGCGTAACTTTATAGAGAAAGAGACTGGAAAAATCTGCATCTTCTTCCATTAACTTCCTTTCAAAATATTCTACCAATGCCACACCTGCGATCGCTGTGCAAGCTTTGATTTCTCCTTGCTCTTTAATGGGAGCAAACCACTGTCGTAAATCAATAGATTTGGGTATACAGATGTGTTGTGAGTTATCGTTTGTATAAATTTTTTCTATAGAAAAATCTCTAAAATCAGGACTGTCTGGCAGCCAACCCATTCTATAATTTTTTACATCCATATATTCGTTACCTAATATTTAATAAAAGTGACCTAATTACCTAATTATTTCTGCTTAATAGTAATTACACTTTTAAAAAAGTGTTTTACGCACTGCACATATAGTTTTTATAAATTTATTTTTGTCATAATCCGGCTGAAAATTTTTTCTGTAAATTATAAATATTAATCAGTACTGGAATTTTATTAACTAGTAGTACATAAGTTCTATGTATCTGCTTGTAGCTTAAGCATGATCGATTACTACCAGAATTTTCAAAAAATCATCCCAGAGAATATTCGATCCCCCCTTACCAGAGGCTACATACAGTCCTAAACTGAGAGTGAGAGTTGAAAGGCAGTCGGGAGAAATTTTGTGAAAAAAGTTTTAGCAATCATTCTCGGTGGTGGCGCAGGCACCCGCCTTTACCCTTTAACCAAACTTCGGGCAAAACCAGCAGTACCTGTAGCAGGCAAATATCGTTTAATCGATATACCTGTTAGTAACTGCATTAATTCAGAAATTTTTAAAATCTACGTCCTGACACAATTCAACTCAGCTTCTCTGAACCGTCACATCGCCCGTACTTACAACTTTACTGGATTCAGTGAAGGATTTGTGGAAGTGTTAGCTGCACAACAAACTCCAGAAAACCCCAACTGGTTCCAAGGTACAGCCGATGCTGTGCGTCAGTATATCTGGCTGTTAGAAGAATGGGATGTAGATGATTACCTGATTCTTTCAGGAGATCATCTCTACCGGATGGATTATCGTCAATTCATCCAGCGTCACAGAGAAACCAATGCTGATATTACTCTCTCAGTCATTCCCATTGACGATCGCCGAGCCTCTGACTTTGGCTTGATGAAAATTAACGATCAAGGTAGAGTAGTTGACTTTAGCGAAAAACCCAAAGGTGAAGCCCTCAAGAAAATGCAGGTTGACACCACCATTTTGGGTTTAGATCAAGAACAAGCCAAAAAACAGCCTTACATCGCCTCGATGGGGATTTATGTTTTTAAACGAGAAGTTTTGATCAAGTTGTTGCGGGAACAATTAGAAAGAACCGACTTTGGTAAAGAAATCATTCCCGATGCAGCCAAAGACTATAACCTGCAAGCCTACTTATTTGATGACTACTGGGAAGATATCGGGACAATTGAAGCGTTCTATCATGCCAATTTAGCCCTGACTCAGCAACCCCAGCCACCTTTTAGCTTCTACGATGAAGAAGCACCCATTTACACTCGTCCGCGTTATCTACCACCCACCAAACTATTAGATTGCCATGTCACCGAATCAATTATTGGTGAAGGCTGTATTTTGAAAAACTGCCGTATTCAACACTCAGTGTTGGGCGTGCGATCGCGGATTGAATCAGGCTGTATCATCGAAGAATCGCTGCTGATGGGTGCAGACTTTTATCATTCTTCCGTTGAGAGTCATGGCAACGTCAACGAAGATAAAATTGGCATAGGCATTGGCAGAGACAGCATAATTCGTCGAGCGATCGTTGATAAAAATGCTGCCATCGGTAAAGATGTCAAAATTATCAACAAAGATAACGTGCAAGAAGCTGATCGTGAAAGTCAAGGCTTTTACATCCGCAGCGGCATTGTAGTCGTCTTGAAAAATGCTGTCATTCCCGATGGCACAATCATCTAGTTACTAGTCATTGGATAAAGAATTTTAACCAAAGATAAAGGACAAATTACAACAGACTAAACTGCTTTTGCTCATCATTATTTTGGGTAGTAGCAAGTCATAGCAGAGAAAAAGCAACAGCTTTCAAAATTAGTTTTTGTTATCATCTTGACTTCGACTGCTATAAATTTGGCAAAACCATGAATCGCTGAATGCCCCCAGAAGCATCTGATTTTTACAGATGATATCCGGGGGCAATTGTTTAGCGAAGAAATAATTAATACCAAGATGCTGCTTAATACCAAGTTGCAGTCAAAAGCACTGCCAGGGCAGACGGGCGATTGATCTCATTGCTCGGGGTTTCCAGCCTCGACTAAGTAAGTCGGTGCAATAAAACCAAACTGTGTGAAGAAAAGTAAATAATGCTCAAACTCTTTCTCCCCCTGCTCCCTGCCCCCTGCCCCCTGCCTTATCCCAACATTGATTATTTACGCCGACCTACTTA
>NZ_JACJRU010000013.1 GCF_014697425.1 Nostoc sp. FACHB-110 | reverse complement strand
GAGATTTTACCGCAGACCCATGAAACATTTGTGCAAGTTGCAATGATTCGGTTAATGCTGAGAAGACTGGCTTAATTGATTCGTTTAATACTTTCCAAACATCCTCTAAGACAGAGCGCATAATTGCATTGGGATAGCATTCAACCTCAAAGGAATTTGGTAGAGTCAAACTACTCTCGACAAAGCTTTCTATTTTTTGAGTAAATTCCCCCAAAGCCCAATCGTATCTATTACCTAATTTGTTATTGCAATCGCTGCATATCGTTTTATAAGTCACTCCATTTTGAGACATTCTAGGACGAAATGAACGGTCTCCAGTCATTTCAGACAAAAGCTTATAAATAACTATATTTTTAGCTGGAGGACAAGCTTTAGGAGGCACATGGTCTTCTGATAATTCTTTCTCTAGTTGGCAGATGTTACAAATTTGGTCTTTCTTTTTAAACTTTTCTACAATTGATTGTTTGTAATTTCCCATAAACTAACTAAAAATATGTTCTTAATTTTACTTAGAGTATATCTCTAGCAGCAGCCTTACTATACTTAGCTTTATCGTACTACTTGTATACTATAAACCCAGTAAATATCAAAAATAATTGGTATAAAAGTAAATATAGCAACTAGGAAGTGATTCCCTCTAGTTGCAGTATAAAAAACTTAAATGCTGTCAAACTGCCCAAAGTTAAAAACTTATGCCAGAAAGCCCAGAATATACCCATGTAGAAAAACCCACCATTCAACAACTCTCTAGGATGGGTTGGCAGTACATAGAAGGCAGTTGGGACAATCCCGCAATTACCGAACGAGACAACTTTAAGCAAGTTCTACTGACACAACGCCTCAAAGCCTCTATCAAACGCATCAACTTAGATGACAACGGCAACCCTTGGCTAGATGATATCCAAGTTCAAACCGCAGTCAGTCAGTTAGAACGCCAGGGCGCAAACAGATTAATGGAAGCCAACCAAGCCGCCACAGATTTGCTACTCAAAGGCACTACAGTTTTAGGACAAGACGGCAAACAGCACACGGTGCATTTTATTGAATTTAATCCTAAACATTGCGATCGCAATGATTTTCTCGCCATCAATCAATACAGATTAGATCCGCCTTGGGCAACAGGTAATCGGGGGTTCATCGTCCCAGACATCGTACTACTTGTTAACGGCATCCCTTTAGTAGTGATTGAATGCAAAAGCCCCAGTCTAGATAACCCAATAACCGAAGCAATTCAAGACTTATTAAAATACTCCAATCAACGGGGTAGCAGCCAACCAGAAGGCGCAGAAAAATTATTCCACTACAATTTGCTGATGATAGCAGCCTCTAGAGGACGGGCAGCAGCCGGAACTATCGGCGCAAATTATGAACATTATGTTGAGTGGAAAGATACCATTCCTAGACCCCAAGCAGAAATTGCTGCACAATTAGGCGTTTCTGAATTAAATTCTCGCCAAACCCTCATCGCCGGGATGTTGAACCCAGCTAATCTTATCGACATTCTGCATAATTTTACTTTATTTAAAACCAGTGGCGGACGCACTATCAAAATTGTCCCCCGTTACCAACAATATCGGGCAGTTCATCAAGCTTTATACCGACTGCAACACAATCAAACCCGCGCCCAACATGGCACAGATGACCAACGCGGCGGGATTATCTGGCATACCCAAGGATCAGGTAAAAGCCTGACAATGGTTTACCTAATTCGGAAAATTCGCACTATCGCAGAATTACGCCGCTTTAAAATTGTTGTTGTCACTGACCGCCGAGACTTAGAAAGACAACTTGCAGATACCGCCGTCCTCACTGGAGAACCATTACAAAAAGCGAAAAAAGTTAGAACACTAGAACAATACCTGCAACAACCAGGTGCTGGCTTAGTCTTCGGAATGATTCAGAAATTTAAAGGCGGGGAAGATTCTGAGGAAGAAGCAGAAATTGAACCAATTCCCAAAAACCTCAATCCTTCCGAAAATATCTTAGTGCTAATTGACGAAGCACACCGTTCTCACGCCAAAACTCTCCACACCAATTTATTAGAAGCATTACCTAACTGTGTCCGTATTGGCTTTACTGGTACACCCATCATCAAAGCTGCCAAAAAAACCACGCTGCAAATCTTTGGTTCATTTATCGATGAATACAATATCCGCAAATCCCAAGAAGATAAAGTCACTTTGCCTATTGTCTACGAAGGATTAGAAGCTAGAGGCACTGTAACCCAAGGTGATGACCTCGACCAACTTTTTGAAATTATCTTTGCCGATAAAACCCCAGAAGAACGGGCGTTAATTAAAGCTAAATACGCGACTAAAACCCAAGTTGGCGAAGCACGGGAACTAATTAAAGCCAAAGCTAAAAGTATGTTGTGTCATTATATTGAGCGCATTTTAGCAGGAGGCTTTAAAGCGCAAGTCGTCGCCTCTACCCGTCTCGCCGCAGTCCGTTATCAAGAAGCATTTGTGGAAGCACAACGGGAAATAGTGCAGCAGCTAGAACACCGCGCCCCCATTCTGCAAAGTCTTGACGCGGAGGCTTTAGAATTGCGTGATGATGATCGTTTTTTTGCTCAAGCACTCCCACATCTGGAAATCATCCGCAAATTAGAATTTGCTACTGTGATTTCTGGTGATAAGGGCGATGATCCTAGCTGGAAAAAGTGGACAGATAAAAGTCAACAAGAAATTAATATTGAGAAATTTAAAAAACCTTTAGAGCAAGACAGTTTAGCGATTTTAATTGTCAAAAATATGCTGTTAACGGGTTTTGATGCACCGTTAGAACAAGTTTTATATTTAGACAGGTCACTCAAAGAATACGAATTGCTGCAAGCGATCGCTCGCGTTAACCGAGTGTATAATGACAAAAAAACAGAGGGCTTAGTAGTCGATTATTACGGTGTTGATATCGCTGCTGCTCTTTCAGTTTACGAGAATGTTGATACAGAATTAGCTTTGTTTGATATTCGTGCAGAATTACCAAAATTGCGCGACAGACACCAGCAAGTTATGGCACTATTCACTGAAAAAGGCTGCACAATCGATGATGTAGACGCTTGTGTAGACTTGCTCAGAGATGAACGACTGAGAGTCGAATTTAATGATTGTTTCAAAGATTTTCTCAACACTCTCGATACAATATTGCCACGACCAGAAGCACGTCAGCCCTATAATTTTGTGCGAGATGCCAAAAAACTTGGCTTTATTAAAAAAGCTGTTGCTGACCTCTACAGAGATGAAAAACTTAACATCGTTAGTGCAAAGGAGAAAGTTAGGGCATTAATAGACCAATATATTGAATCCCAAGGGATTGACCCCAAAGTGCCACCAATTGATATCATGTCCCTGGATTTTAAAACCCATGTCCAGCGTCATCGCTCAATTAAAGCACGAGCCGCAGAAATGGAATTTGCAGCCCGTCACTATATCAGTGTAAATTACGAAGAAGACCCAGTTTACTACAAAAACTTAAGTGAAAAGCTCACAGACATTTTGGAATCTTTATCTGAGAACTGGGAAGAAAAAGTTGAGGCATTACAGCAGTATATAGAACAAATACAAGCTGGTCGCACTACAGATGAGACTGGATTAGATCCCAAAACTCAAATGCCATTTCTCAATATTTTAAGTGAATACTCACAAAGACAACTCCCCGAACTTGCTCAAGCAACTGTAGAAATTGTTGAACACATCCGGCAAGAAGTACAACTGATAAATTGGGGTAGCCAAATAGTCCAAGAGGATTTAAGAAAGTGGATAGCTGGCTACTTGGATGATAATGATTTAGTTAGTTACAACCAATTAGAAGAAATCGCGGATAAATTAGTCGAACTAGCTAGGAGAAATCGTGATAATTTAATGGCATGACAACTATCACCTTTGGCGACCTGAGTTTTGAAATTCGCCACAGTTCTAAACGCCGCACTGTAGGTATTACCGTTGAACGTGACGGTCAATTAGTCTTGGCTTCTCCTCCAGGAGTACCAATAGAAACATTAGAAAAAATTGTGAATAAGAAACGTTACTGGATTTACAGTAGGCTTATAAAGAAAGAGTCATTCAATGCACCAGCTAACGTTAAGGAATACGTCTCAGGCGAAGGTTTTTATTATTTAGGACGCAGCTATCGCCTGAAAATAGTCGATGAGCTTCAAAAACAACCATTATTAAAACTATACCAAAGCCGCTTTGAATTACAGAGACAAGCACAAGCTCAAGGTCGAGAAAACTTTATTCAGTGGTATCGCCAACATCTTCAGACAATACTAGAACAACAAATTGCCACACTGATTAAACGAGTTAGTGCTTCACCTCGTTCTATCCAAGTACGCGAATTAGGTAATCATTGGGGTTCTTGCGGACACACAGGAGATTTATATTTTCACTGGCGAGTGGCGATGCTACCGCGAACGATGATTGAGTATTTGGTAGTTCATGAATTAGTGCATCTAATTGAACCGCATCACAATAGTGCATTTTGGGAGAGAGTTGAACGAATTGTGCCAAATTATCAAGAACGTAAACAGTGGTTAGCAGAGAATGGAGCAATTTATAACCTATAGAAATCGTGGAATAATGGGAGCGATCGCATTTAGACAAAGTTAAAATAATGTCTCAAATTTTTATAGGTTTTTGATAATTTACCATCTCTACAAATCTCATAAAACACCTCTGGCAATATCCATCCACCCACAACGCTGGAAATTTAAACCTCGCCCCGCAGTTAGGACATTCGGACAACAAAGTTATTGTGTGGCGATCACACCCTTGCGTTACCTTAAACTGCCATTCAATCTTGTGACATGGCGACTCGGCATAACAAGCACCACACAACCGAATCGGCTCCATTTTCATCCCCACCCCAGCAGGTGGTAACATTTGCGCTAACCTATCAGCTTCAACCCCCATCACCTTAACCAAAGCTTCTAATTGCTGGCGAGACGGTGGGGGGTTAAACCTAAACTTTTCCCATCGAGCGATCGCACCACCGAATCCTGCTGCTTTACCTAACCCAGTGGGCGTTAAATCATTTGCCCGTCGAAACCGTCCTAAAAAGTGGCTCAGACTTTCTCCATCTAAAGGTTCTATTTGAAACAGCCAAGGTTGAATCTTTGGCACTTCCATTATTTGTACTCTGCTGCTACTTCCTTCAAAGTTGCTAAATCCACCTTTTGTAATCCTTTCTTCAATGCTCGGATTGCTGCTTCTCTGAGAATCATATCCAACAAACCAATATAACCTCCCGTCGCTTCGCCTAAAGTTTTTAGCATAGTCTTACTGGAAAGATTGGAAGCAACTGGCAGCTGTAAAACTTTTTTTTCCCAAATTTCAACAGTTCGCTTAAATTCTTCCCCTGAGAATTTACCAAATCGATGGCAAGCCCGAAAGCGATTGTAAACCTGTTCATCACGCTTAATCACTGCATCCAGGCGATCTGTTCCTACTAAGACCACAGATATTTCTAATTCTTCACCAATGTCTCGTACATCTTTAAATGTATTTGGCTTCAAGCGGTCGGCCTCATCAATAATTAATGTCTCTACACCACAGCCTTTAAGAACCCGCCGAGTCCGCTCTCGAATTTCAGCTACTGTTCCCTTAGTCATTTGATACTTCAGATGCTCAATAATTAGCGTAAACAAGTCCTTAGAACTGCATTCTGGAGGAACTAAGATGTAAGCAACAGGAACTATTGGAGGTTTACCTGGCTGTTGTATTGGCTTATGTCTTAATCTGTAAGCATTGCAGGCCATAGTTTTGCCTGTACGTGACTCTCCAAGAATTCGACAGCATTGGCGAGCTTGACGCTTCCCTTCTAGCCAATCATGTAGAATTTGTACTTGTTCTAGTGGCACAAAACTTTTACGGTTTAATCGTTGAATTTCTGCTTGTAATTTCGCATCGTTTTTGGGTATATCACCCAATTGTTGAGCGACTTCTTGGGCTTGCTGTGAAGTCATTTTCTACCACCCGTAATCTTCGTGCATTTGTTCGTAATCAAAGACTTCCGGCATTTCCGGTTCTGGTAAACTTTCGATGGATGCTAGTTCAATTTCTATTTCTTTTTCAGGTTTAACTGGCAATATTTTTTTAGCTTTTTGGAATTCTGTGTTTTCTTGTTTTCGTCGTTCTTGTTTAGTGAGCTTTTCTTTGACAAAAGTATCGCGATCGCGTACCTCTGCCAAAAATGAACTATTACTAATAGTCTTACCCACTTGCCTGAGCTTACGGCTCATAGCTTTAGCCTCATCCAAAGACAATTGCTCAGTTTCTAAATCTTGAGCATATGCTCTAGCTAGAAACTCTTCTTTCTGGTCTTTTTGGCGATAGACCAAGATACTTGTTATGTCTCTGGGGTCATATCGTAGTACAACACTTTCGCCTGCATAACCTGCTAAGTTTTCTCCTCGATAAGTTAAATTTTCAAATTGTAAATATCCACCTCTGTAAATTGAGCGTCGCGTTTGCTTCATCAAACATATACGTAACTCTTCCTCTGAAATTAGTTTAGGAGCAGTAATTAGCCCTGCTTCCCATCGTTGATAACGAGTTTGATCGCCCAGACGAGCATCAATACTTTGGTTATATTTGTCTACGATGTAACGTACTAAAAGGCGTTCTAACTCTCTTAACGTAAGACAAGCCTCCTTCTCGGCTTGCTCTGGACGTTCCTGTACATTTGAACCTGTATAACCTGGCAAACTTGAAAAGAAGTCGGTGTTAAAGGTACCAAAAGGACGTTCAACAATGCCCCCTTCACTGGGTCGGTCACGCAAATCACAAGAAAAATCCAGTTGTACCCCAATTTGCTTCAAATGTTTAGAGTTAAAATCTGAGCCACCATCTGTATAAAAGTATTTTGGCTGACCATATGTTCCCCACTCTTCATGAAGTTCGTATTCTGGCCCGTACTGCTTCGGTAAAATTGCGTGACGTAGTGCCAATGCTACGACTTGAGAATTCCATGTAGCAAAACCTAAGTTTATTCCCATGATGCAGCGTGAGTAAGTATCTAAAACTGTTGTCAGCCAAGGACGACCCAGCAGTTCACCATGCTGATCTACGAGCAATATGTCTGCAAGAGTATGGTCACACTGCCAGACATGGTTACTGTATTCAACTTCTATGTATTCTCCATCACGGGTTTTGAGTGATATTTGAGATCCACGCCAACCACGATTCCTTATACTCGCTTTTTGTTCTTGCTGCTCAATTATTGGTTGCAGGACTCGATATACAGTCCTATAACTTGGATACTTCTGTTCCCCTAATTCTGCTGCTTTTGCTTTTACCCTGATAGCAACTTGTTGGGGAGTAATTCGCCTACTACCTTTATTACCTTCTTTATATGTATTGATAATGAACTTTTGCCACTCAGCATCAATACGGTGTTTACCTTTATCAGCCCGTTTTGTGGTTTGGAGTGCAGATAAACCCTCTTCCTCCCACTTTTTTACTAGCCGTCGTACTGTCCGTACTGACTTACCTAGTTTAGCTGCTACTTCCCTTTGCCTTTGCCCGTAAGTAATGCGATCGCATGGTTCTAGCAATTTCTGAATCATATCCAGCAAATGCCTATCATCTGCTGAGAGTTCAGTCACTATCTCATTAGTTTCTGGCTCTTGATCGCCCTTGTGAGGATCATCCAGCATATTTACATATATGTCCAATACAAACGTAGTTGTATTGTACTATTTAAAGGACACTTATTTTGTCAATTTTGGTAAAAATGTTGGCTTAAGTTATTTTTCAAACAAGGACAGATATTTTGTCATTTTTTCAAAAGAGGACAGCTATTTTGGCAATAAGTTTTTACTATGGCATTTTCAGGCTAAAATAATAAAACCCTTACCATGTAAGGGTTCTAAGGTCGGTATTTTCAAAGACATAAATTTGTCAAGTGGTCATTTAATTTGGCAATCGACAAAATTCTCAAAAACAACTCTAAAACAGAGAGATGCTTTTGTCTCCGATTTCTCTCAATCAAATTAGCTCAATTGCCCTAAATCCCATACCGTTAACATACGAGCGCAGACAACTTTGCTTGACTTCATCTGGATATCCTTTTGGTGGACTTATGAAAAAGGCTGGAAGAATATTTTGAATAATCTTCGTTTAATTGCACAACCTTTTATCCTACTTAATTTAATTCAACCTTGGCTTACAGTCTTTCATATTCCTCAACTGTCATTGGGATTTTCTCAACGTCAATCTATTATTTATAGACTCACTTCCCCAATGTTTATATTCCTAACTCACCCTAATTTTTTATTTTTCTCTGCTAAGAGTGACCAATGAGAGCTAATCTCCAAGGTGCTAATCTTCAAGGCGCAGATTTGCATTATAAGCGCAAATTTAGATAATGCTAACTTATTTGATGCCGATTTGGAGAAGGCTAATCTGACAGGGATAAGTATTGTCGGTGCAAACTTTCAAGGGGCTGATTTAGAAAAAGCCATTACACCACCAGGCTTAACAAACTACTAACAATATTTAGCCTGAGTATAGGGCTAATATTTGATTTGGGAAAAAATCAGTACACCTAAATCACCCTTCTTTCCTAGTCCCTGTCTCCAATCGGATTCGTCTATCAGTGAATATTTTCCGTTTTGAACCCTATTGTCACACTTGATAGTAGGGTTTTTGTCATTTTTTTCTGGTTAGGAATTATTGATATATATGTTTACTTCTACTTAAAGATATATTGACAAAATTTACTTGTATTTAATTTGTTAGCAATGGTATATGTAAGATACAATACGGTAAACCTAGCAATAAGCCGTAGTTAATTAATTAAGGGATAACGGCAGTGGGCATAGTAGTTGAGAATATATCCAAGCATTTCGGAAGTTTTAAAGCGGTTGATCAAGTTGATTTAACAGTTAAGAGCGGGTCTTTAGTAGCATTACTGGGGCCATCGGGTTCTGGTAAATCTACTTTGCTAAGACTAATTGCCGGGTTAGAAATGCCCGATAGCGGTAAAATCATCCTCACTGGCAAAGATGCTACTTATAAAAATGTCCAAGAGCGAAATATTGGGTTTGTATTTCAGCAGTATGCTTTGTTTAAGCACATGACTGTGCGACAAAATATTGCCTTTGGTTTAGAAATTCGCAAAGTTCAAGATAAAAAAATCAAGGGACGAGTTGAACAGTTATTAGAGTTAGTGCAATTAAAAGAATTAGGCGATCGCTATCCTTCACAGTTATCTGGTGGTCAAAGGCAACGGGTAGCATTAGCAAGAGCCTTGGCTGTAGAACCAGAAATATTATTATTAGATGAACCTTTTGGTGCGCTTGATGCGAAAGTGCGGAAAGATTTAAGAATCTGGTTACGTCATCTTCATGATGAGGTGAATGTCACCACTGTATTTGTTACCCACGATCAAGAAGAGGCGATGGAAGTATCGGATGAAGTCGTGGTGATGAATAAAGGACGTGTAGAACAGGTAGGTTCACCCGCCGAGATTTATGACAATCCGGCTTCCTCATTTGTGATGAGTTTTATCGGCCCTGTGAATGTCTTACCTAACACCGCCAGAATTTTCCAAAGCACCGGGTTTAATGCACCACACCCAGAAGTCTTTTTGCGTCCCCAAGATGTGATTATTGAAAAGTACCCTCAAGAAGCGACAGCATCCGCTAAAATCAGCCGTCTGATTCATCTGGGTTGGGAAATTCAGGTGGAATTAACTATAGACGATGGTCAAGTTGTGACAGCACACCTAACACGCGATCGCTTCAACGAATTAGAGTTAGAACCACAACAACAGGTTTACGTCAAACCAAAAGATGCTAAATCTTTTCCTGCTTATTACTCCGTCTAATAGTGAAAATCGATATTTCAGTTGAGGGAATAGGAGTTAAAAAATTCCTAATTCCCTTTTTTATTGCCTTTACTGCTTAACATTTTATTTAATTTGTCAAGATTTAATTATACATATTTTATATAAAAAATTGTTATGGAAAACACCATAATTAACATCCTAAAGGAAGAGGTCACTGACTAAATTTTTAAGACAAAATGAGATTAAGTTTTGTAAGCAAATAACTTGTCTGGCAATAGATAAAGTTACTAATATCCTTTTGCTTTTTAAGCAGGGATAAATTTGCTTTACTTCGCTTGATCACACACTTATAAATCTACAATGAAAAGTATAATTTTTGGTGGCTTAACTTTCTTGTTGATATCTACTACTTTCAGTCCTGCTTATAGCAGAGAAGTGATAGTAAATAATTCCAAAGCTTTAAGTGATATTTCAGAAGTCACTAATGCAATCAAGCCTTTTGAAATTGCTGGTTTGGCTTATCAAGGGCAATTGAGAAATCAGGGAATTCCTGGTTATGCTAGTCTGCTTCAAGCTTATCAAACTAGACAAATTAGTGCTAAAGATGTTGTTCGTAGTGCAGTTTTAGCTAACAAATTACCATCACATTTTTTAAATGACCAAGCATACATTAATGCTGTCAGAAATTCTCTAGATGGTTTTGTCAGAAATAACTTCATTAATTAATTTGATTGGGTTAGATCAGGACTTATTTGTTGACTCAATTTAAGTCCTGATATTTTTAATCGGTTTATCGTAATTATCTGGGATTTAAAAAAGTTTGAAAAAAGAATTTTATAATGACGTTGATGAATCATTATTATTGAAGAGTTGTTTTTTACTACGCTTCAATTGTTTCCAAAGAGATTTAATTTTTTTATAAGCTTCCTGTGATGTGAGCTTGCCATTTGTCTCTAAACTAGTGATAATGCCCACTTTCTGAGCAAATTCTTGGAGATTCGCATTAAAAATCAAGTTTTCTGGCTTAACCTGACCATATAGGAATCGTACTTGAATATTGCTAAGTATACTGAGAAACGAACCTTTGTATGGCAAGCTTCTAGCCAATTTGGTTTTTCAGAAATCAAATATGAGTCCTATAGTAGCGACTGCGAGGAGAAATAAATTGGTCTTTTTCTGGTTCACGCGGCTGTTGCATAGTTTCAGATTTTATTCAAAACTTTCTCCTCATCATAGCCAATCTAGTTAGATTTCTGCTTTGAAAATGCTGATTCTTGCTGCAATATTTAATTTATCTATGAATTTAGACTCTAGCAATTCTATATGAATTATTAAAAATTAGAGATTTAGAAACCCGATTTATAGGATAAATCGGGTTTCTATTATGCATTGTTATGTAGGTTATAAACTTGCTGAAAATTTTCACTCATACCATTTCACGAAAAAGATGATACAGATGTAAACCCTGAAAGCTTTGCTGCATTTAAGTTTTTTAATTACAAATTACGAATTGCGTTAGCGAGCCTGCGAGCGTCATTACGAATTGCGAATTGGTATCACCTGTCTATTTTGAAGATTTCAGGGCTTGAATTTTGTCAAAGATAGCACCTTCATTAAAAAACCTCTGTTGAATTTGGTTCCAGCCGCCTAAATCTTCAGCTTTAAACAGAGTTTTAATCTGAGGGAAAGTGCTACTTACTTCTTGCGCGATCGCGGTATTCACAGGGCGAAATCCGATTTTGGCAAACTCGCGTTGAACCTCTGGAGTGTAAAGATACTGCACAAATGCTTCTGCAACTTCTCGATTTTTGTGTTGCTCGACATTTTTATCGACAATAGCAATTGGATTTTCAATCGAGATATTGACATCAGGCACAATATATGAAAACTTTTCGCCTTTTTGTTTTGATAAAATCATTTCGTTTTCATAGTTAAGTAACGCATCTCCTTCACCTTGTTTAAAGAATAATTCTGTAGCGTTACGAGCAGTTTTGGGTAACACAGGCACATTTTGATAAACTTTGGTAGTAAAATCTAGAGCCTGATTTTCATCTTTTCCGGTTTTTGTGACATAGCCCCATAAACCTAAAAAATTCCATCGCGCACCACCAGAAGTCTTGGGATTAGCTGTTAATACCTTGACTCCAGGTTTTGTCAAATCTGCCCATGTTTGAATATTTTTAGGATTACCCTCACGAGTAGCGATCGCACCTACAGATTGAGTCACAATTGCATTATTTGGGGCTTCTTTTTCCCAACCCGGCTGAATAAAACCTGTCTGAACCAGTTTCTCTACATCTAGAGCCAATGATAGGTGTACCACATCAGCCTCTAAACCATCAATTACATTCAAAGCTTGAGAGCCAGAGCCATCATAACTTTCAGTAAATTTGAGATTTTGGTTATGTTCTTGTTTCCACTTCTCAATAAATTGCGGAATAATCTGTTCGTAGGCAGCCTTGGTGACTGAGTAAGAAACAAAGGTTAGATTGACATCACCTCCTGAATTAGCGACGCTACTATCCGTTTTAGCAACATTAACTGAAGTGCAAGCCGTCACCACCAGACTCAAACTGATTCCCAATAAAAATAAGAATATTAAGCCCCAATTTCGTGTAGCTTGCCAACTTTTAACAATACGAGTGCGAACTTGTTTTGTTATGTGTTTGTTGAACTTCAAAGTTAACCTCCCCCCTCTAAATCGGTAAGTCGATCAATTTACTGTAGATTAGGGATATTATAAGGTAGTCACTAAAATTACATAACCTTTAGTTAACCTAAATTTAAACAAATTGTGGTTAGCAGTTGATGTACAAGCTTCTTCCTTAAGAGAGTTAACCAATTTTGGATTTTAGATTTGCAATTTTGGATTGACCCTGATCACCAGGGTGCGGGGCTTAGGGATTTGATATTGACGTTAGCGTAGTGGACACAGCGCAGCGAGTATTTTAGATTTTTCCACCCACTAGGGGCTGCTGTGTATACAAAAATCTAGGTTGAGCGCATCTATCCCGCCTCGGAATTAATTCCGAGTCTCACAGCACAAGTCCTCTGAAGAGGACTCAACTAGAAATTCATTCCAGTCCACGCTTTGTGGACTTTGGCTGTGAGCCTGGAACTTTAGTTCAAGGCGGGATAGGGTTTCCATACTACAAATTTTTGACTTGTGTATGCACGGTAGCTACTAGGAGTGGGGTTTGTACCCCAAAAAATTCAAAATCCAAAATGTAAAATTCGGAGAGTAAACAGAAAACACCTCTCCCTTGTCTGTTTGGTTCACGTTCACATAAGACTGCTATGATATTTGGCGATATTTCTCTAATCGCTGCTCTAAAGTACCTGTGTGTAACTCAAATAAATGATTATCGTAGTCGTAAAAATATAAAGAACGCCCTTCACCTTCTACACGGCTGCGACCTTCCTTGACCTCTACACCAAGACTACGAATTTTCGCTGCATACAATTCGTAATCTTCTTCAAGTATTTTGAAAGCTACGTGATTGTATGATTTTTCTGGTAAAGGTTCACCTTCCATAACAGCAATCCATAAATCATTTATTACGAAAAACTTTTCTTTAGCGATTGAAAAACTATGCTGACCACTAGAATAAATTTCTTGAGCATTAAAGATAAATGTGAGGAAATTTGTCATTCGCTCTAAATCTTTAACGATAAAGGTAATATGGCTAACTCCCTGAATCATCTTAATTTCTAGATTTATGTAATTAAATGAACCCTAAAAGCATGATAAATATGCAAAATAATATACCCGACTTTATCAAACAGCCAGGTATATTTTTTGTAAGCGAAACTAATTTAATTAAGCCCAATTACGCACTACAACAATTTTGAAACTACGCTCTTCAGACAAATCATAATCTAGAGAACCAAAGTGTAGTAAAGCCCACTCGCGCAAATCTCGCACCGCCGGAACAAAGATATCATCAGGAATTGCCCAAGATGCACTTTGAGTCTTGTTTTCATAATTTTCTAACAACTTGCCAAGTGTTTGTTTGAATGGCCATCTAGCAGCAATTACTGTTTCTAAAGTTGCGCCTTGTGCTTCTAATTCTGCTAACACTTCTTCTTGTGTTGCACCATAACGAGGTAAAGGATGACCATAGCCATCTAAAATGGCTCGCCAACGTTGAGTAAATTCCCACCTCTGAGGATTCGTCTCCTCACTAGGTTGAGTAGCGTTAGCCTGTCCGTGACTGTAGAGGTAAATTCCACCTGGTTTCAAGACACGGCGGATTTCTGCTAATGCTTGTTTCCAAGCCGAAATTAAATGAAATACATGAACCGTCAAGGCTACATCAAAAGAATTATCCTCAAACGGTAAAGCTGTAGCATCACCTTGAACAGTTGTTAATTTGTGGGAAACACCCTCTAGTTTTTGGTGTAGTTCAGCCAACATTTTTTCTGAAACATCTATACCTGTATATGAATAACCCCGCTTCACAATTGGTACAGCAATTCTACCTGTACCAATACCAGTTTCATAAAACTTTGTTTCTGGTGTTGGTGAAACTAAGTTGAGAATAAAGTCTGTCACCTGCTCAGAAATTCCCGGTGGAAATCCCCTGGTGGCATCATAAATATCAGAAACTCGGTCAAAAGAAACAACAGTAGTCATAATATGTATCCCTAATATTGCTTAGTTGAGCAAATAATACAATAAATTGATAGATTTATCGTAGATTAAGTTATAATTTTTCTTTCAATATCTGCAACCAAACAATTTATGAACACTGTCTATGTTTCTGATTTAGACGGTACTTTGCTGGGAAATGATGCGCTTCTTTCTTCATTTAGCAAACAAGTCCTGCATGAACTATTAAGTCAAGGGCTACAATTTACCGTCGCTAGTGCGCGTAGTGTTATTTCTATCCAAAGAATGCTGAAGGGTTTAAATCTGCGTCTTCCAATTATCGAATTTAATGGTGCTTTTATTTCTGATTTAAATTCTGGTAGACACGAAATTATTCATGCTATTCATCCTGATGTAGTGGAGAGTATCTATAAACTAGTTATTGAGTTCGGCTACGTTCCTTTTATCTCAAGTTTTAATGGTGTGGAAGACTGTGTTTATTATAAAGATATTATCAAAGATGGCATGGGTTGGTATATTAATCAATGCCTAAAAAACCAAGATAAAAGATGGCGTACTATTGAAGATTTAACTTATTCCTTTCGTGATCAAGTTGTTTGTTTGACGGTGATTGGTCATGTACAAGAACTGCTAGAACTTCAAGATATAATTTCTGAAAAATATGGCACTAGTATAGAGATACACCTGTTTTCTAACCAATACTCTCCGGGCTGGTATTGGTTAACAGTTCACGACAGCAAAGCTACTAAAGACCAAGCTATTCAGACTTTGGTCGAGAATTATGGCTTAGGAGAAAGCGAGATTGTGGTCTTTGGTGATCAAATTAACGATATTAAAATGTTCAAGATAGCTGATTATGCTATTGCGGTTGCGAATGCAGATGCTAAATTAAAACTTTTTGCGTCATCAGTCATTGGCTCTAATACAGAAGATAGTGTCGTGAAATATATTCATCAGGATTGGTCAAAGAAAGTCGCGCTCAATAAGATATCGAGGTAATTTAGCTTAATATTAATTAGAAAAATCATGACGCTTTAGCAGAGAAAGTAATGTGATATCTTCAGCTAGGAGTTTATCAAAAGCACCTTCTTCTCTGTCGATAACGCAAAGAGCGTAATTAATTTGTGCGCCAAGTTGACGCATTTGATTGGCTGAGATAACAATTTGACCGCCAGAAGTTACCACATCTTCTACAATTAGCACTTTGCGATCGCTAATTTTAGCACCTTCAACTAAACGTGCAGTGCCATATTTTTTTGCCTCTTTACGGACAAAAGCTGTGGGTAAACCAGAGTAATGTGATAATAGCGTTACTATCGAAATAGCTCCCAGTTCCAGACCAGCCAATACTTCAGTATCTCTGGGAATGAGGCTAACCATCTGTCTGGCGATCGCATCAATTAAAGTTGGATCTGCCGCGAATTGATATTTATCAAAATATTCGCTTGATATTCTGCCAGAACGCAGTTGAAATGAGCCAGATAGATGCGAAACTGCATAAATTTGCTTTGCCAGTTCGCTTTTAACTTCCATTATTTACCTCGCCTATGAATTGTGATCAGTTCCTCATCAAAGCTAAGTACGTTAATTCTATCAATTTACAGTAATTTTGCTGAGAACTAAATTACCAAAGTCAATACACAGCATTATTGAGCGTTTTATGGCAATTCAAGCAGTCGGTATTTTAAGTCCGGGTGATATGGGAATGTATTGATATTAGCTGCATATTTTTATAAATACGGTTTTTCTACCGATAAAATGTATTTTTAGACTGAATTCAGAGTATTATGAAAATTTATCTGACATCAAGTCTGAATTTTGTTAGCTGGTTTGGAAATAGATTTATCCCTGGTAAACAGACTTGAAAAACTCGCTGTAACTATTTATATAAAACCGCTATGCAGCCTAATTCTTTAACTACCCACACTCCAACCACGATAGTTATTGTTGGCGGAGGCTTTAGTGGTTCTCTGGTGGCTACGCACCTCTTAAAAACTGCCAGCCAACCCCTAATTATTAAGCTGATTGAACGTAGTCATCAGATAGGTAAAGGTATTGCCTACAGTACAGATACTAACTGTCACTTGCTGAATGTGTCAGCAGGGAATATGAGTGCATTGGCTCATGATCCCGGACATCTAATGCGGTGGCTTCAGTACAACCAAAACGAGTTAGCTACATTTTTTGCGGAATCGGCAGAAGTTAATGCTAGTAGCTTTATACCTCGTAAAGTTTATGGTTTATACATTCAGTCGGTTTTAGCAGAGGCAGAAGCTACAGCACCTAATGATGTGCAACTAGAACGACTGAGTGATGAAGTGGTAGCAATAGAGCCTGAAGGAAGCAGTGCCATGATTTCTTTGCGTAGTGGTCGCTGTTTTAACGCCGATAGAGTGGTGTTGGCATTAGGAAACTCACCCTTTGCACCCATAACAAGTAATCATCTAGATACTCATCACGAAAGTTATCGGCGAAATGCTTGGTCAGCCGATGCTCTAGCAGAACTTGATCCTGATGCTTCTGTGTTACTTGTTGGTACAGGGCTGACAATGGTGGATATGGTTTTATCTCTGCACGATCGCCAGCATCGTGGCAAAATTTATGCAGTGTCTCGAAGAGGGTTGTTTCCGCTACAACATCAAGCATCTCAGCCTTATCCAGCTTGGTTAACTGCCGAAACTTCACCCAACACAGCGCGCGGTTGGTTACGTCGGTTACGTGAAGAAGTCAAAATTGCCACTGCTCAAGGTTACGATTGGCGAGCCGTGATTGATTCGTTACGACCGATGACTCAAAAAATTTGGCAAAAACTACCAACTGTAGAAAAGCGGCGTTTTTTGCGTCATCTAACACCATATTGGGACGTGCATCGTCATCGGATTGCTCAAACAGTGGCCGATGTCGTACAAAAAATGCTGGAATCTGGTCAACTCAGCATTTGGGCTGGGCGAATTCAAACATATCAACCAAGACCAGATGGCGTAGAAGTGACAATATCTGGACGCAAAACTCAGAAGAATATCGTCTTACAGGTGAATCGGGTGGTAAATTGTACAGGGGTAGCCGCAGATTATCGCCACTCATCTCATCCGCTAATTGCTAATTTGCGATCGCAAAAATTAGTCCGTCCCAATAGCATCGGTTTAGGGCTAGACACATATACTGATGGTGCTTTATACACTGCTAATGATACTGTTTCCAATTTACTTTATACCTTGGGAACTCCCCGCAAAGGCGACTTGTGGGAAACAATCGCAGTTCCAGAATTACGGATACAGGCACAGAAATTAGCCAAGACATTGTGGGATTCATTACCCGTGCGGGTGCGTTCAATTCCGACAATGCCGTTTTCCCATAGCCAAGTCAGCCATCCTCATTCATCCCCATCAAACTTTTTATTTCGCCAATTTTTTGACCCAGAAAGTAGTAGCTACACATATTTAATTGCCGATCAGCAAACCGGAGATGCTGTTTTAGTCGATCCTGTATTCGAGCAAGTCGAGCGCGATTTGCAAGCATTGGATGAACTCGGATTAAAATTGCGCTACTGTCTGGAAACTCACCTTCATGCAGATCACATCACAGGTGCAGGTCAACTCCGACGCAAAACAGGTTGTCAGGTGATTGTTCCGCAAAATCCGGCGGTGACAAAAGCCGATCGCTCGCTTGTGGGTGGTGAAAACCTCGAAGTCGGCTCGGTAATTATTGAAGCAATTTCCACACCAGGCCATACAGCTAGCCACATCGCCTATTTAGTCGATAATACCCACCTATTAACTGGTGATGCTTTATTAATTCGTGGTTGTGGACGCACAGATTTTCAAGGAGGCGACGCAGGAACTCTTTATGATGTGGTAACGCAACGCTTATTTACCCTGCCCGATGAGACTTTAGTATATCCGGCTCATGACTACAAAGGACGTACAGTCTCCACTATTGGCGAAGAAAAACGCCTCAATCCCAGATTTAGCGTTCGCGGAGCGACTCAGAACGAGTATCGCAGCCGCAGTCAATTCATCACCATCATGAATAATCTCAAATTGAGTTATCCTCAAAAGATGAACGCTGCACTACCCGCAAATGAATACTGTGGTGATTTTATTCCTCAAGAAAGCTTAGGTTCCGCCACAAGTCCGGCCACAGATGCAGAACAAAAACAAATAGAACTCACCGTCATGACCAATACAGAAATCTATAATGATTACTTTGCTATGTATATTTAGTAGTCTGAGCGAACAAGGCAAAAGAAACAATCAAGAATAATGATGAACAGGGTGTGGCGCAACGGGTGTGGGGTGTAGGGAACCCCATACATAATTAAAATCAGGGGTTTCAAGCAAGGACTCCGTGTTTCGAGATACGTAGTACGAGAAACACATATTTATTCGATTTTCATACTTGAGTGCATCGCAAGGGGTGGGGTATCAACCTTCTCTCGGTAATAGGATTCCGCTTAATATCGGGCGGGGCTTTTACCATAGTGCAAAAGTACTGAGTACTCTTTCTTCTTACTCAGCACTCAGCACTCAGCACTCAGCACTCAGGACTGAGCGTTGTAAACAAATATATTTAATCTTGACTAAATACTAGTATTTACCGGAGAATAAATCTCACTTATCCAAATCAGGAAGGAGCCATACCTTGAGTAACGCAAATTTGGCACTCAAGAAAATTACCACCGAGATTAGTGGGACAGTGTTTTCGCTGCCTTACTATGTAGCTCGTGATCAGGGTTACTTTGCTGACTTAGGGCTGGAGATTGAGTTTGTCAAACGGAATTATGGCGATCGCCCAGCTAACATCACCCTAATTGATGATCACCGTCAAGTCAGTTCTTTTGGTGGCCCCTCTTTGTTTGAGCAAGGCCAAAGCAGCCTTTACCGCGCCTGTGAATGGGGACAAGTACGCCGCACATACGATAGTTCTCGTGGTGGACAGGTAATTGCCAAGCGAGCTGCTATTGCGAGCCAAGCGATTATTGTTCGCCCAGATTCACCCTACAACATTCCTCAAGACCTCGCTAATGTCCCTGTTGGTGTAAACTTTCACCACGGTTCTCACTATATTGCTATCCAAACGCTAGAAGGCTTTCTTCCAGCAGAAGAGATAAAAATAGTTCACATTGAAGGCGGTAGTCAACCCAAACAATTCAACCGCTTTGTAGCTTTGCGTGATGGTTTAGTTGATGCGGTTGCTGTGATGGAACCTTGGATTACAGTTGCCGAAAAACTAGGCTACAAGGTTATTGCTGAGGCTCACTATGTAGGTCTAGAAATTGCTAGTCCAGAAGTAGACCAAGCCAGTTTTGAAGCCATTAACAAAGCTATCCGTCGTGCAGTGAAGGATTTGCAAGAAGACCCCATCCGCTATGTGAAGTATCTGATAGATGACGTATCCGAAGAGATTGTCCATCTAGAGCCATCAGACTTCCGTCGCAATCGTCTGCGCTATGCAGACCCAGCCCCATACTGCGAAACCGATTTTCATCGGACTTACAACTGGATGGTGAAATGGGGACTAATTCAACCTGATGCTACATTTCAACAGATTGTTGATAACCGAGTTTTGACAGTTGGGTAAATGTTTGATTTGCCCGATAAACGTGGGCTTACCTAACTCTGGCAAACCCACGTTTTTTAAAATGTTTAAATTGTTTTCGCCCACCAGGGAAAAAGTTTTCAACCAATATGCTGAATTCTGATACTAAGTTGCTTTGCTGAGTAGTATTCCTACTCCCTACTCCCACCTTAGGTTACTATCTTTGACTGCAATTTAGTATGAATCCTGAGTTCGGAATTCTTTTACATCAATCTTGGATAAGCAAATGCACACACGTAGAGACTTTTTAAAATATGCTTCTCTGGGAGTCACAACTGCTCTGGCTACACAAGCTTGTAATAGCATTACTCAGCCTGCGGCGAGTCAAGGAACTATCAATGTGAAACTAGGAGCAGTTAGTGGAATTAATTCAATTGATGTTTGGATTCCCCAGGATTTAGGTTATTTTAATGCGGCTGGTTTAAATGCAGAAGTCATTACTTTTCAAAGTAGTGCAAAGATGCGCGATGCGTTGATTGCAGGCGAAATTGATTTTACGGCCCAAGCACCTTTACACGTCTATCTTTCTCGACTCAAAGGAGTGCCGTTAAATGTCGTAGCCAACCGTCGCAATCTGGTTGATACTTCTTTAATTGTGCGTTCTGATTTAAAGTCTCAAATCAAAAGTGTTGCTGACCTCAAAGGAAGAAAAGTATCAGCTGGTGAAATTGGTACTTGGAGTTGGGCAGTGTTTGTAAAATACTTACGCCAAAATGGTTTGAGCGATAAAGATGTCGAATACGTTCAAAGTACAACTGCTTCTACTTATACATTAATCAAATCTCGTCAGGTGGATGCAGCGATCGCAGGTGCGCCAGATTTACATAAACTACTTAAAGAAGGCGCAGTATTTCAACTCTTGAATGCTTTAGATCCCAACGTACACAAAAAATATTTTGGTGCTAACGAGGCTATGACTCGTGCTTGGCTGAGTCATGAGCGTGTAACTACCCAAAAGCCGGAAGTGGTGAAAAGATTGGTCGAAGTTGTCAATCGCACTTTCACATATATGCATCAAACTCCACCAGAACAAATTTTGCAAGTGGTGGGTAAACGATTTGATAGCAAAAATTTAGACGCTATTTTGACAGGTCTGAATACTGAACTCAAACTTTCTGTTCCTAAAGATGCTTCTATTAGTCAAGAGGCCTATCTTGCAGACCAAAGAGTATTTTTTGACACAGGAATTATTAAGAAAATAGTTCCTTACTCGGAAGGGGTATTTGACAAATTTGCAGGTCATCGAGCCTAGGAGAATCAAAATATGTCAGTCCCGACAATCATTACTCAAAATCTCTGCATTTCTTATTGGAGCAAAAATAAACGGATTGAAGCATTACAAAATGTCAGCTTGACTATCAATGCTGGTGAATTTGTGAGTTTAATTGGCCCCAGTGGTTGCGGCAAGAGTACATTATTAAATGTGATTGCGGGATTAATTAATAGTGGTACAGAAGTAAATGGTAGTTTTAATATCAGTGGTATCAAAAAAATTGGTTATTTATTTCAAAAGCAAACTTTGTTACCGTGGCGGACAGTTATAGATAATGTAACTGCACCTTTAGAAATTCGTGGTGTCACTCGCATTGAAAGAAGAAAAAAAGCCTTGGCAATGTTAGAAAAATATGGCTTGTCTGGGTTTGAAAATAGTTTTCCGCGAGAACTATCAGGAGGAATGCAGCAGCGTGTGTTATTGATTAGGACGTTGATTTATGAACCAGATGTCGTATTGCTGGATGAGCCGTTAAGTAGTCTGGATGCACAAACACGCGCTCTTTTACAAGATGAATTCCTCAGATTATGGCGTGATACAGGATGTACCTTTGTATTGGTAACTCATGATTTAGATGAAGCGATCGCCTTATCACAGCGTGTATTTTTATTGAGTTCACGTCCTGGCAAAATTGTCAAGGAATTTCTGATTGATTTACCTACAGAACGCTCGGCTATAGCTATTCGCACAGATCCCAAATTTCAACAAATCCAGCGTGAGATGTGGTCAGAGTTAACCACGCAAGTATTACAACCAGACCGAGGGATTTCCCTTTTAAAAACTTAATTGCATAATATGAAAACTACCCGCGATCGTAGCTTAACCTTGGGACAATCTGCTCTTGCTTTTAGTAAAAATAAATCAAAAAATATCAGTTCGCTCCCTAATCAAATTAGTTGGGAACAACGCATAATCCAGCTAGCAATTCAGCTAACACCATTGGTGATCATTTTGTTAGTGTGGGAACTTGGCACAGGTGCATTTAATATTTCTCCATTTATTGAACCAGCACTTGTTGGTAAACCAAGTTTGATTATGCAGCAGATATGGCAACTATTATCTAGCGGGAGTATATTTAAACATATTTTTGTGACATTTCAAGAGGCAATGACTGGACTAATTTTAGCTATGACTGGCGGCGTGAGTCTGGGAATAGTTTTAGCATATTCGCCATCTGGAGCTAAAATCACTCTTCCTTACGTTCAGATATTTAACTCTTTACCACGGATTGCTTTAGCACCATTTTTTATTGTTTGGTTTGGCATTGGATTACTCTCCAAAGTATTATTAGCAGCTTTAGCTGCTTTTTTTCCAATATTTTTTACAACTTATCAAGGACTGCAAAGTATTGAGCGCGAGTTAGTTTCTGCTTTTCAAGTTATGGGTGCAAATCGCTGGCAGATGTTGTATTTGGTTGTATTACCTTCGGTTCTGAGTTGGGTAATTGCCGGAATTCGCACTAGTTTAGGCATGGCTTTAGTGGGGGCGTTAGTAGCTGAGTATATCGGTTCAACCCAAGGTTTAGGTTATCTTTTAATGGCAGCACAGGGAACTTTAAACGTTGATCAAGCTTGGGCGATATTGGTAGTTTTGGCATTTATTAGCGTTTTACTCGATTGGGGTGTGCGTGTTCTAGAAGCTTATGTTTTACGCTGGCGCGCTAATCCTCAAGAGTTATAAAGCTATGCTTTGTTGCGATATCATCTTACATAAATTATTTTTATTAATTTAACAAATAAACAAAATTGCGGGTTATGAAATCCTCTGCATATACTGAACCTAAAACGCAGAGGATTTTGTATATCTTTTAGCTATAAATTAAATAATATCTACTCTTAGGTAGAGGTTTAATATCTCAAGTATCCTCAGCAATTTGCTTTTTGATTTCTCAGATTACTGGTTTAGATTGTTGCAACTAAAATTACAACTCAAAATTAAACCAAGTCTAGTTTTATCTGCCATAACTTCACTAGCTTGCCTATGAAAAACTGTACAAACTGCATCTACAATTTGACACAAACACATAACATAGTGATGCTTGATTGTTACCTACCCAAATAAGTAGTTGAGTAATTAAATAGGATAGATAAATATGAATAATACCAATCATATAGACAAACACAATTTTATTTATCAACGCTACCAATACTCAGGTAAATTCACCACCAAGAATCTGGTATTTAATACCAACTTGCAAGAATTTGCACAAAGAGTAGGTTATATATCTAATCTTCAGACTGCTGGGAAACTCTCTATGTATGACTCCTACGAGCAAATAGAACACCTTTGGGAGCAGTTAAAAGAGAATTTTCAAATGTTAAACTTAGAACCAGATATCAACTTGTGACGCTTAAGATTGATATAAATCTTCATTTATCCAAAAAACTGATTTTATGAACAACTCTAATTTTTTATCCGAGCCTGTTGGCGAAACTACCGAAGTTGAAATTTGGCTGGCTAGGGCTGGGCTAAAATTTGCAGACTTAGGCAATGATCCTAAAAGCGCAGCTATCAAGATGCAATGGCGAGAATATCAAGCCACAGTTTACAGATGTTGTATGGTTTTGCATCTACCACCAGCCGCTATTCAACTGAGTGGTGTTTATGCTCATTTGAGAATACCTTGTGCAACTGGACAAAATTTTGAAATTAATTGTTAGTCTGGATAATTCTGTAGATGCAGCAAATAGAGTTAACAGCCTCACTTGATCTACATTTGATTTCAAAATCTTTGCTTTCATTTATCGACAATCTGCAGTAAAAAATTTGACGAATGAATTGATAATTTTTAGTTGTATATATATGGAGATTAATCGCTCAAAAAAGATAAGTTGGGCGATTTTTATTTAATGATTTTTAATAAGATCGAAAATACAGCAGAATTCAGGAGATAAATACTGTCTATACCTAGCTTTGAGGATTAAATTGTGTGCTTCACTTAGTTGAAATATGCTGTATTTAGTTTGCATATTGTAATTACATCAAACTCTTGTGGTGTGGACATCTTGTCTGCAAATTTTATCCAAGTTAAATATGATTAATCGAAGTAATTTAGAGATAAACAAAGCTATTAGCTTGATATTCACATATTAATAAGCACCTTTGCAGTTGTTAGGTGGTGTCTTCTAGTTTCACGATGAAATTGCGGATACCAAAGAAAAAATTATGGCGATAGAGAGATTGGCGTAAAATAAATTATCCATTTGTATGGAATATAGTTTTCCGAAGTCGGAAAACCGTCTAAAGTACTGGCTCAACTTTTCGCAAAATCACAAATTCCACACAGCAAGATAGGAGGTTAACTCAGTCTCAGCAAGTGCAGACAGAACGATTAACAGCTGACAAGTAACTTTAAAAACAGTTTTGCTGTTAACATTACTTAAACTACGGGAACAATAAATGTACTCATTTCGCAATCGAAATTTTGTACTGAGGTATGTAGAGCATGAATCTTCCTGTGGACATAACAGCAACCATCCCCGGCTACAAACTAACAGAACAACTTTATGATGGCTCAAGAACGATAGTCTATCGGGGAATTCGAGAAATAGATGGAAAACCTGTTGTCGTCAAATTACTCAAACAAGAGTATCCCAGTTTTAGTGAACTTTTGCAATTTCACAACCAATACACAATTGCTAAAAATATTAACTTTCCGGGGATTGTTAGTCCTTTAAGTTTAGAAGTATATCGTCATGGTTATGCCTTAATCATGCCTGATTTTGGCGGCTTGTCATTAGGTGAATATCTGCAGGGGCGGCACTTAGAGGTGCAAGAATTTTTGATAATTGCTATACAAATGTGTGATATATTACACTATCTGTATCAAAATCACATCATTCATAAAGATATTAAACCAGCGAATATTCTCATTAATCCCAAAACCCAAGAAATTAAACTTATAGATTTTAGTATTGCTTCTCTACTACCGAAAGAAACTCAAACTGTCATTAGTCCTAAAATTTTAGAAGGAACGCTGGCTTATTTATCCCCAGAACAAACAGGAAGAATGAATCGGGGGATTGATTATCGCAGTGATTTTTATTCTTTGGGGGTGACATTTTTTGAATTGTTGACAGGAAAATTACCTTTCAATAGTGACGACCCTATAGAATTGGTACATTGTCACCTAGCTAAAATGCCCGAGGCGTTAGTAGATAATGCCCAAGAGAAAATCAGGAATAGACATCAGGAAAATCAACCCAGAATTCCGCAAGTAATTTCTGATATTGTGCTGAAACTGATGGCGAAGAATGCCGAAGACCGCTATCAGAGTGCTTTAGGCCTAAAACATGATTTAGAAATTTGCTTGTTACAAATTAAAGAAACTGGAAAGATTGTTAATTTTGAGATAGGTGCATGGGATATTTGCGATCGCTTCATTATCCCAGAAAAATTATACGGTAGAGAAACCGAAGTTGAGCAAATATTAGCAGCATTTGAGCGAGTCAGCCTTGGCGCAACAGAAATGATGCTCGTTGCTGGTTTTTCGGGAATTGGCAAAACTTCGGTAATTAACGAAGTTCATAAACCCATAGCCAGACAGCGCAGTTATTTTATTAAAGGCAAATTTGACCAATTTCAACGTAATATCCCCTTTTCGGCTTTTGTAGAGGCTTTTAGTGATTTAATTGGACAGTTATTATCCGAAACTGACCAGCAGCTACAACACTGGCAAGCCCAAATTTTGCAGGCTTTAGGCGAAAATGCTCAGATAATTATTGATGTAATTCCCGAATTAGCAAAAATTATTGGTCAACAACCACCTGCACAAGAATTATCGGGGACAGCCGCTCAACATCGCTTTAATTTATTATTTCAAAAGTTTATTCAAATATTCGCCACGCAAGAACATCCTTTAGTTTTATTTTTAGATGATTTGCAATGGGCTGATTCTGCTTCACTACAATTAATTAAATTATTAATGAGTGAAGTTAATAGTAGTTGCTTACTATTAATTGGTGCGTATCGAGACAATGAATTATTTCTGGGGCATCCTTTAATGTTGACATTAGAGGAAATTCATCAGGCTAATTCTAAAATAGATGAAATTAACTTAAAACCTCTGAGTGCATTCAATTTAAATCAGTTAGTTGCTGATACCTTAGGTTGTACACCAGAATTAGCTTTACCACTTTCACGGTTAGTATATCAAAAAACTCAAGGTAATCCATTTTTTAGTACCCAATTTCTTAAAGCATTATATCAAGATGGGCTAATTTATTTCAATTTTGCTCAAGGTTGCTGGCAATGTGATATTGCCCAAATCAATCAGCGATCGCTCACAGAAGATGTGGTGCAATTTATGGCAACACAATTACAAAAGCTGCCCCCATCGACTCAAGAAATATTACAATTAGCGGCTTGCATAGGTAATCACTTTGACTTAAAAACTTTAGCAGTTGTTTGCCAAAAATCACCCAAAGTAACGGCTGATTATTTGTGGCAAGCATTACAAACAGGGTTAATATTACCCCAAAGTGAAATTTACAAGTTTTATATCGGGCAAGAAACTCAAAATTTAACGGCGCAAAATCCTTTATTTGTTACTTATAAATTTCTCCACGACCGCGTTCAGCAGGCTGCTTACTCGTTAATTCCGGATGAGCAAAAGCAAGCCACGCATCTGCAAATTGGCAGGCTCTTACTACAAAATAATTCAGAGCAGCAACCAGAAGAAAGGTTGTTTGAAATTGTTAGTCAACTCAATTTAGGTCAAAGTTTGATTAGCGACACAACCGAAAAACTCTTGTTGGCTGAGTATAACCTCACAGCTAGTCAAAAAGCCCTGGTGGCGACAGCTTATACTAGTGCTTTTGACTATGCTCATCATGGACTAAGATTATTAGGCGTATCTGCATGGGATGACAACTATTATTTAACACTAAATCTGCATAATTTAGCAGCAGAAGCAGCTTATTTATCTGGCAATATTGATGCTATGGAACAATCTGCCAGGGAGATTTTGCAACAAGCTCAAACTCTGACGGATATCATCAAGATTACTGAAATTAAGCTAGAGGCATACACTAATCAAGGGCGATTTATTTTTGCGATTGAGATGGCATTAGATGTACTGAGTCAATTAGGTATTCATCTACCTAAACAGCCTGTACCCGCAGAAATTACCGCAGCATTTGAAGCGATCGCTACGCAACTAAATGGGCGATCGGCTGCTGAGTTACGCAACTTGCCTTTGATGAGTGACCCAACTATCTTAGCGGCTATGCGAATTTTAGTAAAAGTTGGGGCGGCTTCCTATGCTTGTCAACCGGAGTTATTTCCACTGGTAGCTTTAAAACAAGTAGAATTATCCCTTCAGTATGGAAATGCCAATACTTCTGTCATTGGCTATGTTTATTATGGCTTGTTGCTTTGTGCCTTACTCGAAGACTTCTCCACAGGCTATGAGTTTGGGCAATTGGCTATTCAACTGTGCGAACAACACAACGACAAAGAATTTTATGGACGCACCTTAGTTCTCGTGCATTTTTACATTACATTTAGCACCCATCATACCAAAGAAACTTTAGCACCCTTGCAAGCGGCCTACAGTCATGGTTTAGAAGTGGGTGACTTAGTATTTGCAGGCTTTGGGGGATTTACTTATTGCTTAAACTCCTTTTTGACTGGGCAACCTTTAAATGAACTGATTGAGAACATATATATATATAGTCAAGGTATCCAGCAGATTGGGCAGCAAACAGCAGGCAACTTTCTCAAATCCTGCCAACAGACAGTACTCAATTTGCTAGGTAAGGCAAATAATCCTGTTGTTTTAACTGGCGAAGTCATGGATGAAGCCGAGATGTTAGCAACGCTGCAGGAAATTGGTGACAAATCAGGATTGTGGTTTTTGTTGACACACAAAATTTATTTGTGTGTCTTGTTTGGCGAATATGTTCAGGCTTTAGAAATTGTCCAACAGGCTAAACAATATTTGGGGGGTGGGACTGGTACATTGAGTGTACCTCTGGTGTATTTTTATGAATCATTAGCCTTATTAGCAACATCAGGTGATTCTCAAACGATCGCCGCTAATCAGCAAATCCTCCAGAAAAGAGCGTTTTATGCACCCATGAATTTTCAGCATCAATATGACCTAATTCAAGCCGAGCAGCATCGAGTGTTAGGTCAAAAAATAGAAGCGATGGAATTATACGATCGCGCTATTGCTGGAGCCAAAGCCAACGGCTACATTCAAGAAGAAGCCTTGGCGAATGAACTAGCTGCGAAGTTTTATATTGATTGGGGTAAAGAAACAGTCGCCCAAGCATATATGCAGCAAGCATACTATTGCTACGCTCATTGGGGTGCAAAAGCCAAAACAGATAACTTAGAAGAAGTATACGCCCATCTTTTGCAACACATTCTGCAACGGCGTAAGATATTAAATCTCGATCCGCAAGCCACCATTGCCAAAACTACTATTGCTCCTTACAATCGCCAAAGTTCTTCGACTTCCCATAGCACTACTTTTGCTGACAGTCTTGATTTTGGTTTGATACTCAAAGCCTCCAGAGTATTATTAGGTGCAATTGAGCTAGAGGAGTTGATTAAAAATTTAATGCAAGTTCTCCTGCAACATTCTGAGGCGCAGAAAATTGCCCTGATCTTGCCAGAAAAGACTAATTGGATTGTGGCTGCGGTGGCTAACGTGAATCATGTAGAACAGCCAGTGTTTTCGCCCCATACTTTAGATAGCAGCACTGATGTTCCCATCAAGATGGTTTATGCAGTTAAACATACCCTACAACCAATTATTATTCACAACATTACCACCGAAACTGCCTGGATGGCAGATAGCTACATTCAGCAACATTTACCCAAAAGTATTGTTTGTAGCCCTATTATCAATCAAGGGAAATTAATTGGGATTTTGTATTTAGAGAATAGATTAACTACAGAAGTATTTACTAGCGATCGCATCGAAATTCTGAATTTATTATGCGCTCAAGCTGCGATTTCTTTAGAAAATGCTGGCTTGTATCAAGATTTGCAAAACTATGCTCGACAGTTAGAACAATCTCTAGCACAACAGCAAGCTAGCCAAGTGCAATTTCGCAATCTAGCAGATAATATTCCTGGCGTAGTTTATCAGTTTTGCCTAGCCCCCGACGGTAGTGTCTCTATTCCTTATATTAGCTCTGGTTGTTATGACCTGTATGGCATAGCACCAGAAGAAGTCATGACGGGGAGAAAAGCCCTTTATACTTTACACCATCCAGAAGATGAACCAATGATTGCCCAGGCGATCGCGGAATCTGCCCAAAATTTAACTCCGTTTGAGCAAGAATGGCGGATTATTCTCCCTTCAGGAACCATCAAATGGATTCAATCAAAAGCACGACCAGAAAAGCAAGCAGATGGAGCAATTATATGGGATGGTGTAGTTATTGATGTGAGCGATCGTAAACTTGCAGAAGCCGCCGTCACCCAAAAATCTCAGCAATTAGAACAAGCACTAGCTAGTTTGAAACAAACTCAATTACAAATGGTGCAAAGTGAAAAAATGTCGGCGTTGGGTAATTTAGTGGCTGGAGTCGCCCATGAAATGAATAATCCTTTGGGCTTTATTGCGACTAGTCTCAAACAAGTTAAACCAACTCTTATAGATATTTTTGACCACTTGCAGTTATATCAAACTAGTTTTGCCGATGTTCATCCAGAAATTATCGACCATGCCGAAGAAATAGATTTGGAATATACATTAGCAGATTTGCCCAAGGTAATTGAGGCAATGGTCATAGCGTGCGACAGATTAAAAAATATTAGCACCAGCTTGCGGACTTTTTCTCGTGCTGATAAAGACCACAAAGTGCCGTTTAATATTCATCAAGGTATCGATAGTACAATTTTAATTCTCAAGCATCGCCTCAAAGCCAATGACCAACGCCCGGCAATTGAAGTCATCACAGATTATGATGATCTGCCGCCGATAGATTGTTTTCCGGGGCAATTAAATCAGGTATTTATGAATATTTTAGCGAATGCCATTGATGCGTTAGATGATGCGAATAGCGGACGTGACTGGGAAGAAATAAAATTAAATCCTAGTAAAATCACGATTAAAACTTGCTTAGAAAATCACTGGTTAATAATATCAATTGCTGATAATGGTAAAGGCATGACAGAAGAAATTAAAAGTAAAATATTTGACCATCTATTTACAACTAAACCTGTAGGGAAAGGTACTGGTTTAGGGCTAGCGATCGCTCATCAAATTATCGCCGAAAAACACGGCGGTAAAATCACCGTTAATTCTGTTGTTGGTGAAGGAACTGAATTTATAATTGCTCTACCCATAGCATAATTTCCATAGCCAAATTATAGGTAAATTTTACACAGGTATTTGAATCATAAATTTTGTGCCTTTGCCTAAAACAGATTCACAGGTTAATTTGCCATCGTGTTTTTCCTCCACAATTTGACGAGCGATGGCAAGTCCTAAACCTGTTCCCTTACCTACGCCTTTTGTAGTAAATAAATTGTCAAATATTTTTTGCTGCACTTCTGGACTCATCCCAATGCCATTATCAGCAATTTTGATGACAACATATTGATTTTGCAGAGATGTTTGAATTGTAATTTGCTGTTTTATTTCTTGATTTTTGGCAATTTTAATTTCTTCTAAAGCATCAATCGCATTAGCTATAATATTCATAAATACCTGATTTAATTGCCCAGGAAAGCACTCAATTGCCGGGATATTGCCATAATCTGTGATGACTTCGATAGCCGGACGTTTTTCGTTAGCTTTAAGGCGATGTCGCAGAATTAAGATTGTGCTATCAATACCTTCATGAATATTAAAACTGACTTTATAATCTTGGTCAGCACGCGAGAAAGTGCGAAGACTAGTGCTAATATTTTTGAGGCGATCGCAAGCTAAAATCATCGAATTAATAACTTTTGGTAAGTCTTCTAAAAGATAGTCTAAATCAATTTCTTCAGCATGATCTTGAATTTCTTCACTGGGATGTGGTAAACTTGCTTGATAAAGCCGTAAATGTTCAAAAATCTCCGCAATTGTGGGCTGAGTTTGTTTTAAACTAGCAGCAATAAAGCCCAAAGGATTATTCATTTCGTGGGCAACCCCGGCAACTAAATTACCCAAAGCCGACATTTTTTCACTTTGCACCATTTGTAATTGGGCTTGTTGTAAATTCTGCAAGGCGGCTGCTAATTCTTGAGATTTTTGGTTGATAGCCGCTTCGGCTTGTTTGCGTTCACTAATATTTCTACTAAAGGCAAAGTTATAGGCTTTACCATTAAATTCCACATAGTTAACAGTAACTTCCACAGGAAAAATATGGCCATCTTTGTGCCGATGATAAGATTCAAATACACAAAAACCTTTTTGAGATAATGATTGCCAATGTTCTTGCCATAATTCTTGCGGGAAAGCAGCATCAAAATCAAAAATATTTTTTCCAATAATCTCGTCTTTCGGATATCCCAAATCTTCACAAGCTGCATTATTCACATAAAAAATGCTGGCATCTTCTTCAACCCACCAGATACCAACAGATGCTCTATCGATTGAAAATTGTTTGAGTAAAGAATCTTGAAGTGCTTGCTGTGCTTTTTGGAAAAGTTGGGCATTTTCTAGAGATATTGCCGCTTGGGAAGCCAGAAGTTTAATAACTTGTACACGTTCTTGAGTAAATACCCCAGCAGTTATTTTATTTTCTAAGTAAAGCAAACCTACTAAATGCCCTTGATTTACTATCGGTGTACACAATACACTCTGGGGTTGATGTTGCAGCATATATTCCCCAATTACCCCTGGTATATCTGTTTGGCAATTTTCAATCACCAGTGTTTTTTGGATATTCTTAACATAATGGATAATTCTTGTGGGAATATCTGGGTAAGTTTCGAGTAATTGTGGTTCCAGAATCGTGTGTAATTTTTCATTCTCAATCACAGCAATGGCTTGTACTTGCCAAGTATGATTATCGGACAGCAACAATATAGCTTTTTTTGCACCAGAGTTTTCTAGAATAATTTTTAGTAAATTAGCAATTAATTCATTTAATTCTAAAGAACTAGAAATTGCTTGCGCCGCTTTGATAACAGAATTAAGATCCAGAATTTCGGAATAACTGGTGCTATTGCTGCTAGAAGTACGAGTCGATAAATTTACCTGATTAGTCGCCAGAGTTTCTAAGAAATTTAAGTCATATTTTTGTTGTTGCAAAATTAAATTTAACAGTTGAGGATAGTGTTTTTCTAAGTCGGTAATTTTGGCTTTTGCACCCCAGCGAGCATAACAGTAGTATGCTTCTTGCATATAACCTGCGGCGATTTTCTCTTTGCCCCAATTGAGGTAAAATTTAGCTGCAAGTTCATTGGCTAAAGCTTCTTCTTGAATGTAGCCGTTAGTTTTGGCTCCTGCAATAGCGCGATCGTAAAAATCTCCAGCCTCGTATAATTTGCCTAATACTCGATGTTTTTCTGCTTCGATTAAATCAAATTTATGCTGGTGATTTATTGGCCCATGATATGCCCATTGTTGTAACTGAGTTTGGTTTTGCGCCACTCGTTCTAATACAGTGGCAACTGCGCTAGAACCTGGGCTGAATTGGGCTAAAGCCACCAAAGAATCATATAAATAAAAAATCGGGAAAGTAGTCGAACCTGATACAGCAATTAAATATTTTCGGCACTCAAAAGCATAAATATTGCCTTGTTCAATTTCTGCGAACAAACAGCATAGTTGCAGTTTATGTAGGTAGAAAATATACAAGCCAGAAAAATCATTGGCTAAATGCAGCCGAGACAGACATTCTGCTTCTTGCAGGGCTGAACCAGACAAAATAGTAAAATGTTCCGCATTGCCTAGTAAATTTAAAATACTTTGCCACAAGATACTGCAATAATTCGCGGTTAATATCTGTTTAAGCTTAAACAAACTATCATAGTAAGTCCGTATCTCTTCTTCCATACTTACTAAAGTTTGACCACACCAAAAGGAATTTAAGCAGAAATTGTAACCGCTATTGCCTGCAAAGATTAAGTTACCGACTTCTAAAGCAGTTGTGTAGCTTTCCCGCAACAAAGGTAATGTTTCCTTAAGGTGAGATTTTTGATGCAGAATAAAACCTGCCAACACCATTAATATTTCTGGTTTACTAGCTTTAGCATCAAGTTTGACAACCACATCCCATGCTAATTGACCAAACTTGATAGCTAAATCTACATCTTGCAGCAGCTGGCAAATAATCACGCCATGAGAAATATAACCGTAAGCAGAAGCAGGGATATTACCGTACTGCAGAGATAATTTAACAGATAAAGCCGTCAGTAATGGCAGTATAGGAGAAGCAGAAACATAAGCTGCTGGCAATATACTGCGAATAGACTGCACAATGGCAATAGCATTAGCATCTGTCATCACAGGCAAATGAACAAAATCTGCAAATTTTTTGTTCGCCAGTAATTCGTTAATTTCTTGCATTGACTGTTGAATATCTTGTGGTGTTGGTATTTCTGGCAGCGTGACACCCAAATTTTGTAAAATTTTTCTTCCAGTTTCAACAGCTTCAACTTGTTTATTCTGCCAATGATTTGCGTCAATTCTCAAGCAGTAAACATTCACCTGTTCTAGTAAAGATTGTGCTTGGTTAATCACAACATCAATGAACAGTTCCATAGCCGCAAAATCACCGCACAGCATAGCTAATTCCGCAGCTAATTCATGCAAGGCGAGAGTGATTTCATATTGCTGTTGCCAAGCTTGTGGACTTAACAAAGATAATCCCAGCGTGGCATACTCCCGCGCGGCTTGATAAGCGGTGGCGGCTTTAGCTTTGCGACAAGCCATCAAGTTGAGTTGGGCAAGTTCCTCTTTTTCTGTTGCTTGGGTAATTAAATCAATACCTTGATTTAATTGATTGACAATTTCAAAAATCCGCTCTTCTCTAGCAGTGGGAGAAATTTTTTGTAACAGTAGTTTGCCGATGCGGTAATGGGTTTTCTGTTTTTGTTCTAAAGGAAATAATGAATAAGCTGCTTGTTGAATGCGATCGTGTAAAAATCGATATTGAACTGATATTTGATGATAATCATTGTTGATAATAACTTCATCATTAATATCTCTTTGATAAAATTTATAAATATTATTATTCGGTACAATTAACCCTTCGTGTAAAGCTTTCCATAAATCCGCTGCTACTTCAATTTCTGATGTTTCCGCTACAATTGCTAAAGTTGTCAAATCAAATTGATTTCCAAGATGAGCGGCTAATTGTAATACATATTGCGTGGCTACTGGCAATCTTTGTAACTGAAAGGTCATGAATGTGACTACATCATTTGTCAGTGCCTGTTGATTTACTTTTGTGATGTCACATTCCCAACAGCCCAAGTCAAAGTTAAATTGAATCAGATCATCTTGATGCAGCGCTTTGAGAAACTGTGTTGTAAAAAAGGGATTGCCGTAGGTTTTTTGTGATATCACTTGTGAAAGTGTCCAAGCTAAATTTTCCGGACATTTCAGGGTATCAGCTACTAATTGATTTACTTGTTCTTGTCTGAGTGGTAATAAATGTAATTGATGAATTGTTGTGTGTGTTTTTTCAATTTCACTCAAAGTTAACATTAATGGATGTAAGGCACTGACTTCATGATCTCGATAAGCACCAATTAATAACAGATATTTACTCTCGGTGATTAATAGCTGCATTAATTTTAATGATGCGACATCTGCCCATTGCAAATCATCTAGGAATAATACTAAGGGATGTTCGTTACTGGTAAAAACTTTAGTGAATTTTTGAAATATTAAATAAAATCTATTTTCGGCTGTTGTTCCTGATAATTCTGGTACTGGTGGTTGTTTGCCCAGAATCTGTTCGAGTTCGGGAATCACATCAATAATGACTTGTCCATTGTCGCCAATAGCCGCTAAAATTTTAATTTGCCATTGCTGAATTTGGCTATCACTTTCTGTTAATAATTGTCCGATTAAATCACGGAATGCTTGGACGAAGGCACTAAAAGGAATGTTGCGATTAAACTGATCAAATTTGCCTTTAATGAAATAACCATGTTGTTTGACAATGGGTTTATGAACTTCGTTGACGACTGCGGTTTTGCCAATTCCCGAAAAACCAGAAACCAACATGATTTCTGTTGCGCCTTGAGTGACTCTTGCAAATGCTTGCAGTAGGGTTTTAACTTCGGCTTCTCTACCATAGAGTTTATCAGGGATGATGAAGCGATCGCACACATCCTTCTGCCCAATGACAAAACTCTCAATTTTACCCGTTTGTTGTAATTGCTGTAAGCAATTTTCTAAATCAGATTTTAGTCCCAAGGCACTTTGATATCTGTCTTCGGCATTTTTCGCCATTAATTTCATGACAATATCACACAACACTTTTGGTATTTCTTCCCTGCTGCTTCCTACCGCCTGCGTTCTGCCTTCTAGACTAGGCGGTATTTTCGCAATATGAGAATGTACCAATTCCATGACATCATTTGATGTAAAGGGTAATTCGCCTGTGAGTAATTCATAAAAAGTTACACCCAAGGAATAGAAATCTGTGCGGTAGTCAATACCCCGATTCATTCTTCCGGTTTGTTCTGGGGAAATGTAGGCGAGGGTTCCTTCTAAGACATTCGGGTTAACGAGAGTTTGGGTTTCCCGTGGGAGTAATGTTGCAATACTAAAATCAATTAATTTAACTTGTTTGGTTTCGGGATTAATTAAGATGTTGCTGGGCTTAATATCTTTATGGATGATCCCCTCTTGATAGAGTAAATGGAGTGCATTGCACAGTGAAATGGCGATTTCTAAAAACTCTTTTAGAGATGCTTGGTTTTGCTGTAGTAGCCATTGCTTGAGAGAGATGCCACCAAAATCTTCCATAACCAGCACATAACCATTTTGATAAGATTCTAGGCTATAGGTTTGGACAATCCAAGGAGAATTGAGATTTTTCGTAATGGTGTACTGATTACAAAATGATAAGAGTTCCTGATAGTTTGGATAAAGATTTTTCAGCAGTTTGATGACTACTCTTGATAAGTCAGTTTCTCGATATCCTCGATAAACTATAGTCCTGGAGCCATTATATAGTTCTTCGGTGAGTTTGTATTTAGGAAGAATGAGCATAGTCATGAGTCATTAAATATACTCATTTAGTATTCCCATACGCTCATTAAAATTTTTTATAGATTGCGTATTATTTTTCCTAACTGTTGATAAATTTGCTATGACATTATTAAAAAAATTAAGGAATTTTTATGCTAGGAATTGATGTGGCAGATCAAGATGGTAAAGTCGATTGGACAGCAGTCAAAAACTCTGGTAAAACTTTCGCTTTTGTCAAAGCGACAGAAGGTGCTAGCATTAAAGACTCAGCTTTTGCTCATCACTGGCAAACAATGAAAGCTGTAGGAATTATTCGTGGGGCTTATCATTTCTTTCATCCGCACAAATCTGATCCTGTGGTACAAGCTCAAGAATTTTTAACAACTGTTGGTAAATTGGAGCCAGGAGACTTGCCGCCAGTTTTAGATATAGAAGTGACTGATAATGTTAGCAATCCACAAGTTGTGATTGATGCTGCTAAGAAATGGTTAGAACAGGTTGAAAAAACACTTTTACAGCAAACAGGAAAAGCTATTAAACCGATTATCTATACTTATCCTGGTTTTTGGAACGAATTGGGCGATCCTGATGATTTTAGCAGCTATCCACTATGGATTGCCCACTACGATCAACCCCAGCCAAGTGTCCCTCATACGTGGGGTGGAGAATATATTATCCATCAATATAGAGGTGATGTCTCTGGCGTAACTGGAGTGAGTGGTAAAGCAGACCTCAATCGTTTTAATTTGTTGCAAAAAGGGGATGTGGGGTTAAGAGTTAAGCAGCTACAACAGCAGCTAACAAATATTGGCTTGTTTACAGATGCGATTGATGGAAAATTCTCATCAGCAGTGGAAGCAGCTGTAATCAGTTTTCAATCTTCTAAAGGATTGCAAGCAGATGGGATTGTTGGCATTAAAACTTGGATAACTTTACTATGGATTTAGTCAAAGTTAAGAAATTACCGACATCTGCATTCAAATGCTAGGTTAACTTTGGTTGTTTAGGCATAAAAAATGCGATCGCTACTTTTTGAGCAATAGCGATCGCACAACAAACAACAGTAAGCAAATTAGTAATTATAGCTAACCATCTAATTCGCTAAAAATCAATTATTAAACAATAAACTAATACCGTCGAAATACTTGAGTAACATAGAGAATAATATGTAATTAGCCGCAATGAGAACAGCAATGATAAGATGTGGCGTTTTGATCAATGTAATTTTCATAGGTTAATTAGCTTGAGGATAGAAAAGTGGGAAGAAAGTCCCCACTTGTCACACTTTAGTACCCTACAAGTTTTAACTTTCTTATCCTATAGCGAAATCAGTTGAAATACGGAAAGATTTTCTGCACCTAATTTTTAAAGCCGCAGTTATAGCAGATGACAGATAATATCGTTTTACTTTAAGTTTGCTCAAATGAGTCGCTCTAGAGTACAGAGTAAGAATGAAAAACGAATAGAAGAGTAATTTAGAATCATTAGTCTATTTTGAGCGAGCAGAATGTGATTAAATTTTCTAACATTCTGGCTACTAAATTCCGGCGAATGTATTCTTATTCAATTATAATTTGATTAACCTTAATTTAAGATTTGGTAAACAAAATTATGCTAAATCTGCAAAGAAAAAATAGTTGCCTTTGTCATTAATGAGATACTATAAACTAGTAGCTTATATTAAAATTAAAATAAATAAAAATTAGCCAAATTTCTCAGACAAATTTTTAAACTTTAGCAACTCTGACAAAACTCCTACATATAGTGTTCCACTTAGAGGTGGTTTGAAAAGTCTCAATTATGACTCATCGGGCGATTTCCCATCGTCCATTACTTTTTCAAATACCTATTGCCTGACCCCTTGAGGAATTTATAAATCAAATAAGATGACTATAGGTCAAATTATCAACACTGATTGTTTACCTAGACCATCTTGAAAAATGAATTGAACAGTATCTCAAAATTTGTACTATTGACCAAAAAGTTAGCCTCTAGTTCAAAGTGCAATTTTGGGCAAACATTACCTAGAGGTAGACTAACAGCTAGTTAAATCTGGGCTGGAGATGTAGTATATGATACTGTGAAAACATATAAAAATTCACTTATTTCTGTAACATTTTATTCTTCAATAAGCAAAAAATATATGTATCAATTCCAGATTATTGCATATACACAAACTGGTGAATCTATTGGTCTAGTTGGCTCTACACCAGAATTAGGGTCTTGGGATATTACTAAATGTGTTCGTCTGCACACCAGTGGCGATCGCTATCCTATATGGTGGACAGATGAAATTGATATTCAGCCGTCTAAAGATGGGGGCGATAATCAGAACGTGGAATATAAATATGTGCGTTTTGATACGAAAGGTTATGGACAATGGGAAGCTTTTGGGTGGAATCGTTGGCTACCGATTAACCATGAGCATTCCAGTACGATTATTGTGGATGATGGAGCATTTGGTTATTTACAGACTTATCCTTTCGGATACATTGAACAATCAATAAAAATAAATCAACCCAGGCGCGAAGGTGACGAAGGTTTAAAAATAGCTGTCATCGGCAGTTCTGTAGCGGTGGGTCATAAAGCCTGGTTGTTTGAAGGTTGGGTCTGGCTACTGACGCAGGCTTTAGAACAAAAATATGGACATAGAGTAGTTAATGTATCGGAAGCGGGAGCCAATGTTAGCAGAACGATCGCTCGCTTTGCTTCAGTAGTTACACCAGAACAACCTGATGTAGTAATTATTGCCTTATCTTTAGGTAATGAAGGATTGGCTTATTGTGCGCCCCACGAACGGCGGGCAGTACAAAGGCGGTTTGAAAGCGGTTTGCAGCAGTTGGTGAAAATGACGCGCAAACTCGGAGCGTTGCCAATTTTAGGGGGTGTTTATCCAAATAACAATTATTCTTCTGAGCATTACTGGCTGTTAAAAGATACCCACAATCGTATGTTAAATTGGGGTGTGCCGATTTTAAATTGGTTGCCAGCCTTAGATAATGGCCAGGGACGCTGGCGGGAAGGGATATCTTTTGACCCGGCGCATCCCAACACCTTCGGTCATCGCTTGATGTTTGAAGCGATAAACTTACAATTATTTGATATCGACAAAGCCAAATTAGCCAAAGAAAATCCCCATTTCTGGCAACCTAACGAAATTCCGATTTATCTTGATCATGCGGGATTTTATGTTTGTGCCTACATCGAAGAAAAAAGTCTGCGAATTAGTAATCCATCACCCTACAATTACACCATTGCACCTTATTGGCAAGAACTCCAAACGGTTGTGCAAAGCAAAGCCAAGTTGCTTCCAGGTATTTACGTTGCCAAAAATCCCCAGCCGGGAACACTGCCGTTTTTTGCTGTACAGGAAGATGGCGCGATCGCTACAACCGTAGAAATACCGTCAGGTTCTGATTTAGAATATACTGCCGCTTTTAATTTATTTGCCCCGAATGACTCCCAAGTTTTGTTTTATGATGGGCATTTGGGAATCTTGCAAAAAGATGAAAGTCATCTCTGGGTAATCAACGAATCAGACCATGAATATAATATCCATCCCATGTGGAAAGAAGTCCGGCAGGCATTAAAAGCCGTACCAGCAGGTGTTTACGAAGACCCATTACACCCAGATATTCCCTTCCGCACGATGATGATAGGTAAAGATGGGCTGGAAAGTCGAGTGAAAATTCCCTCACAGTCGGCGGTGTTATTTGAATATCAATGTAAATTATCAGACATTAGTCGCGTAGCAATTGTGCCATTGGGCGATCGCTGTGCGGTGCGGATGATGCTGTATAAAATGGAATATGATGGCCCGGCTTTTCCCTTTGACTTAACCCGCACTACCAAGATTGCAGACATCGCAGATATCATCGAAAATCGTTTTGATGATATGTGGAATCCCAGCTTGCTAGATTACAGTCCAGAAGCAGGGAGAATTTATCACAGCAAATGGTCTGGTTTATCCTTTGCCCATGAAGTGGAAGCCACAGACAACCCTGTATATGATATGTCTCCTGTGTATGAACGGATGCGGGTACGCTACACAGCACGTTCTCAAAGATTTTGGTACACAGTTGAAAATTGCGACCAAGCACTGTTTGTCCGCACGGGTATATGCGATCGCGGCGGCGTGTTAGATTTAGTCAGCAAACTAGAAAAACACTGCCAAGGTAAACCATTTCAACTTTTGCTACTTTCGCCCCAAAACTCTGATGAGTTTTTAGATATTCCCAATGTGCTGCATTACAATGTCGAGTTTAACCCCGACCGGATGTATGATGACTTGGAACATTGGATGTACTGCACAGAAATTATGCGGGAAATTTTAGAATCTTTGGGTATTTCCAGCAAAAATTTGTTTTGGTGTCCTCCCAACGTGCGCGTTAAGGAATGAAGACTATGATTGTTTACTCACGCAGAGACGCAGTGAGCAGTCCGTTGGGCGGCTTTGCCGACTTGAAGGAACTGCGAACCCGAAGGGAGGCGCGGAGAATGAGAGTTTGAGCGATCGTATTTTTAGGCGTTGCTGAATCATGGGATGAAATTGGATCAGACAGGATTTCAAACTCCTTGTTCTCTTGGCGTCTTTGCGCCTTTGCGCGAGCTAAATCATCCCGCAATTATGCAACGAAATAACTCAACTACTGCTGGCTTAGTTACTTTACCCATTGCATTGCGGGGTAACTCGGCAACTGTGAGTATTTTAGTTGGCACTTTATAAACTGCTAATTGCTCTTTTGCCCAACTCCGAAACGATTCTAATGTTAACTGGCGTTGGGGATGCAATACCAACGCCGCACAAACTCGCTCACCCCACTCAGAATCAGCAACTCCCACCACTGCACATTCTTGAATATCGGGATGATTTCTTAACACTTCTTCAATTTCTAAAGCAGATACTTTATAGCCGCCAGTTTTGATAATATCTACACTCATTCTGCCAAGAATGCGATAGTTTCCGTTCTCCACTACAGCTAAATCTCCTGTACAAAACCAGCCATCTTTAAAAGTTTTGGCGGTTGCTTGGGGATTTTGCCAGTATTCTAAAAAGACACCTGGGCTTTTAACTTGGATTTCGCCTGGTGTTCCGGGTGGTACTATTTCTCCACTTTCATCAACTAATCTTACTTCTACTTGCGGTAAAGGTTGACCAACATAACCTGCATAACGTTGACCATGTAAAGAATTTGACAACGCCATGCCAATTTCGGTCATTCCATAGCGTTCTAGAAGAAAATGACCACTGATAGTTTGCCATTTTTCTAAAACCTGTACTGGTAAAGCGGCGGAACCAGAAACCATTAGACGCATTTTTTTACAACCTGCGCTCATAGTTTGTTGGCGTTCAGCTGTGGTGCTTTCCCAAGCGGCGATTAATTTTACATAAATCGTTGGCACTGCCATAAATAAGGTTAAGTCACCAGTAGAAATGCGATTCCAGACAACTTCTGCATCGAATTTGCTTAACATCAGACATTCTGCGCCAGCCCACAAAGCACAGGTGAGGACGTTGATAATGCCATGAATATGATGTAGTGGGAGTACGTGTAAAATGCGATCGCTTGATGTCCATTCCCAAGCTGTAATTAAACTGGTAACTTGTGCTTGGATATTTTGATGAGTTGTTACCACACCCTTTGGTTTGCCTGTTGTCCCACTGGTATAGAGAATTAACGCACGCCGAGTAATATCTATTTCTGGCAGACTAACAATAGTATCTGGTAATGCTTCCGAAGTCAGGATAAATCTGAGATTGTTTTCTGTGGCGAGCGATCGCATGATATCCTCATACTGCGGATGGGCAACAATTACCGATGCGCCTGAATTGATAATTACATACTCTAATTCTGGTCGTGGGTGCGAAGTACACAGAGGTACAGCTATCCCCCCAGCCCGCCAAATTCCCCACTGTGTCGCTACATACTCAAATCCAGGCGGAATCAAAAAAGCTACTCGCTGTTCTTGTAAATCTACTGTATTTTGTAATAGATTTGCCGCTATTTGACTAGAAGCTTGTAGCAAATCTTGATATGTAAATGTGCCTTCATCTGCAACAATGGCTATTTTCTCATGATGTTCTTCTGCACGATTAATTAAAGGAAGATTCACTTTTGTTTACCAATTTATGCTTATTATCAATTTAATTACTGAAAGCATATAGCAATCTCAAATATTTTTGGCATTTTTTTGGCTTTAACAGGAAATACAAAATAGAAAATCTCGTGCAATCTGTAAATTTTTTTTCTTCATAACCTATTCATAACCTATTCGCCATAGACAATCCGGTAGTCTGAATTCCTAATTAGAACGGTGTGGGCAGCAGCTATTTGTTCAAAATGCTGTTAATGTCATCAGAATCGAGGATATGGTAATGACCAAGCTTGACTACTCATTATTGCGACGCATAAATCATACACATTTACTCTTAAAAATGTGTTTACTAGCTCTGACTATACCGTTTTTAATCTCCATTGCCGGGAATTTGGTATTTGCCAAAGACAGAGAAAATGCCAATGCATCTTATGAAATTGGACTTTGGGGTGACTTACCTTACTCAGCTGCTCAAGAAGCTGGTGTAACAAGACTGATTGATGATATGAATTCGCAGAAACTAGCTTTCACTGTTCATGATGGTGATCTCAAAGCTGGTTCTAATAGCCTCTGTGACAATGCTTTATATGCCAAAGCCAAAAGTTACTTTGATGCTCTAGAAGCTCCCGCAGCTTTTACCCCCGGTGACAACGATTGGACAGATTGCGATAGGGCTTCCAATGGCGGATTCAATTCTCTAGAACGCCTCGACTACGAGCGTCAAATATTCTTTAGCACTCCTTTTTCTTTGGGTAAACGTCGATTACTTCAAGAAGTACAAACTACACCTCTGTGTCTTGGTGTGAATGGTGAAGTGCCTTGTGTGGAAAATCGACGTTGGACAGTTGGCAGAGTTACTTATGCCACCCTCAACATTCAAGGTTCTTGTAATAACTTATGCGACACTGCACCTAACGAAAATGAGTATTTAGCCAGAAACGCAGCGAATATTGCGTGGCTAAAAGAGACTTTTAAAGTGGCAAAAGAACGCAACTCGGCAGCAGTAATGTTAATCTCCCAAGCTGAACCTGGATGGGATCTGTCTGATGGTACTAGATCGCCTTTGCGCGATCCAAAAACCCTTGTAGAAACAGATCAACAACCTGATGGCTTTAAAGACTTTTTATTAGCATTACGCGATGAAGTCATTGCTTTTCGTAAACCTGTAGCTTATGTACATGGCGACTCTCATTACTTCCGAATTGATAAGCCATTTTTAGATTCTCAAGGTAGACGGCTAGAAAACTTCACCCGGGTTGAGACATTTGGCGACAATCAAGCCAACGGTACTAACGACGTACAGTGGGTTAAAGTGACTGTCGATCCCTCCAGCCGAGAAGTGTTTTCATATCAACCACAAATTGTTCCCGGAAATCGCGTAGCCGTTCCAGCACCGTAATCAAACAATAGTTATTTTCAGACTTCACAGGTGTAGGGGTGATAAAACTCTGATTCAATCGTGATTTTTAGAGTAATTACTCATCACTCTTTAAAAAACCTACACTTGTGATCTTCCTACTCCCCACTTCCCTTTATCTCTCCTTGATTTTTCGTTTTGCTTTGTAAGCACTATGGGGAAGTTTTATGCGCGTTTTTTATCTTCATTTAATCTTTTGGATACAGGAATTAATTTGTTCACATAATTTCTCACAACAGGCTGGAGAGAAAAAAGAGTTTCACTAGTATTTTTATCTTCACTTTGAACTTTTTCTAGCAGCGATCGCCCGCCTAGCGATTCTAAAGCTACAATCAACTCTGAGGTAGTTATGGAATTTTGCATAGCCTGTTGTAGGTTCTGAACAGAGACTAAATTATTTTGTTTAGCTAAATAATACATAATTTCTTTTTCTGCATTTGACAGACGCTTAAACTGCCAATCAAGAATTTCTCGAAACATATCACTCACTACTAAAAATTCATACTTGAGAAATTCATCAACATTACAGCTAAATACTTCTTGAATTGTAGTAGCCACTATTTTTAGGGCTAGAGGATTACCTCGATAAGTTTGAATTAATGTTGACCATTGTTGTTCTCCAGTCAAACTCTTACTCTGCAAAATTTTTTGTGCGGCTTCTGGTTTTAGACCTTTGAGTTCCAAGGCACGCACACAACCTGTAGAACTTTCTAACAGAGCAATTTCTCGGGGTTTTTCTATACTTGTCATCAATAAACAGCTTTGATGCTGTTCTTCTCCTAAACGTCTTAATAGTATACCGTAACCTTCTGATTCATTGTGATAACGCCAAAAAACTGTGCTACTATCTAAGACTATTTCTACAGCGTCTAACACTAATAAACAATGCTTTTCGCGCAAATATTTGATTAATAATGAAACTCTTTGATCGAGGGCTTCTGGCAAATCAATTTTCTGTGGCTGAGATAAGATTGTAATTAAATTGGCTAAAACATCCTGAATTGTTGGGGCTTGATGGAGAGATTGCCAAATAATGTATTCAAAGCGCTCTTGAATTTGCCTAGCTAACTTTACAGACAGATAAGTTTTGCCAATTCCTCCCATACCTAACAATGCTACAATTCGACAGCGATCGCGCACAATCCATTTTTCTAATGTTGCTAGTTCTTCAGTCCGTCCATAAAAAGCTGAGACATCAGGCGCGCCATTCCAAATGTGATGCAGATTAATGTCTTGTTGTCCATCACTTGGGAGATGATTGGGCAAATCTGAATAGCTTTGACTCAGATATTGTTGATACTGAGATACTAAAATTTGTTGTAATTTAGTTAACTTGACAGGGCCACTTCCGGGAATTTGAAACTTACGATATACCTCGCTGAGTCTCTTGCGAACAGTATCTTCACTAACATTCAACTTCTTGGCAATTGCTGGAGTTGAATCACCATCCATTGCTAAAACTACAACATCTAGTTCAAGATTAGATACACCTTTCGCCGTCGCTAAGGTTTGAAGAAAATCTTGGTTAATCATCGTGGTCAAAGGGTTAACCCCCTGAGTTCTGATTTGAAAGTGCTGAGTAACAATACTAGTCACTCTTTCAGATTTTTTTGTGTACGCAATTCATGATGACCACTTACTAATTCATCAGAGAATGCATATATTAATTTAAAACATCACATGAGTGAAATCAAGTTTGATTTTGTCTCTTTACTGTTACTAATTTGGCACGAAATTAGTAGCGATCCCAAAGCAAATATAAAATTATTGATTTTGCCATAATTATTTTGTTTATATTTAATTAATAATTTGGCAAAATAAAAATTTATCAGAGGAAATTAAGTATATTCAGTTAAGATTTTTTTATGATATAGCGAATTTCTAATTATAGTGTTGACCCCCGCTTGTGAGGTCTCTTTACCTATTTTTAACTTGACAAAGTAGATTTGAATGAGAATAATAAGCATTGTTACATCATTCATGTGATAAGACGAATCGGAGACTTATTTCATCGTATTAGTTAAACAGTTGTACCAGTTATTTAGCTAAGTCGATTCTCCCAACGATTACTAAATATGTCACAGCAGAATAATCAAATTACTTGCAAAGGCAATGATCTGGTGCAAGAGCAGATATTAACGCCTTTTCAGCGCAAACTGCTGCAAAAGAGTTTGCAAGAAGATTTACCTAATCAATATCGCCAGCGCATTCAAATTATGTTGCTAGCTGATCAGGGAAAATCTCAAGTTGAAATTTGTCGAACCCTAAAATGTAGTACAGCGACAGTCAGACATTGGACGCACATAGCACGCACTGGTATGGCCCACCAATGGCAAGATTGTCCAATTGGTCGTCCGAAAACAGTGAATGAGGCCTATTCAGAACGTTTAAAAGAACTGATTAGTCAAAGTCCCCGTGATTATGGCTACTGTTTTAGACGCTGGACAATCAGCTGGTTAAGCAAACATTTGGCTAAAGAATTGGGAATTGAATTGAGCGATCGCCATATCAAACGACTGCTCAAACAAATGGGCTTATCAACCATTCCAAAACAAAGTCAACAATCAGCAGCCACAACCCAAAAACCAAATAATGCCAAAATCTTAATCCACGACCTTAAATCCGAAAGCATCATGGATGAGCGTGGACTTCTGCCGATTAACTTAGCAACATTGGGTAGGGAGTTAAATATTCATGGTGGGAAATCTCTCCGAGCAGTTAATTTCGCTACAACAGTTGAACAAATTTTTGGGCTGCTCTCTGACGGAAGCAGAATGGCTTTCTTATGGCCCAGAATTTAAATATTTAAAGCCAAAAGTCGGTAAATTTTGGCAAGGAAGTGAGGCTCAACCTGGTATTTACATCGTGATTACAGGTAAAACTCGCTTGTTGAACGAAACCGGTGAATTAATCGCCACTCTCGAAGTCGGAGATTCCTTCGGCGAATTTACCTTATTTCCCGAAGCTCGTTTCCAAGCTTATGCGGCCAGAGCGAGTGTTAATTTGCAATTATGCTTTGTTTCTGGTGAAGTCTTATCATCGTTGATGAAGCAGTATCCTCAAATCCGACAACATTTATGGGAAAAAGCACAGCAGCGTAACTTGTTATTTAACTGCGATCGCCTCCCCCAAACAAATATAGACTCTCCGACAAATCCCTCAAACTATCCTATATCCAACTCCTTCACAGAGCCAAAATCCGCCAAAAAAATTAGTAAAGCTTACTTTCCCAATCCTACACAAAGAGTCGGACACTTACTACAACGAGTCATTCGTCGCTATCCATTTTTCGCCCAACAAAGTTCATCCGACTGCGGTGCAGCTTGTTTAGTCATGGTGTCTCGCTATTGGGGAAAAAGCTTTAGTCTCAATCGCCTGCGAGATATTGCCAACGTTGACCGCAATGGTGCATCACTGCGCGGATTATCTGTTGCCGCAGAAAGTATCGGTTTTACTACAAGACCAGTCAAAGCTAGCCTTGACCAATTAGCTAAACAAAAACTACCTGCGATCGTTCATTGGGAAGGCAAACACTACATCGTTGTCTATGAAATCACATCCAAACACGTTATAGTTGCAGACCCCGCTATTGGTCAGCGTACCCTCAGCCACACACAGTTTAAAGCTAATTGGACTGGCTATACACTGCTACTACAACCCACAGCTTTTTTTAAAGACGTTAAAGAAGCAACAACCCCCTTCTGGCAATTCTTTGAGTTGATGAAACCTCATGGATTAGTCATGCTAGAAGTCTTTGTAGCTTCAATATTTATCCAGATATTTGGACTCATCACCCCACTATTCACCCAGCTAATTTTAGATAGGGTAGTTGTACAACAATCAGAACTGACTTTGACAGCAGTCGGATTGGGTTTATTGATTTTTAGCTTATTCCGCGTAGCAATGACCGGATTGCGACAATATTTGCTCGATCACACTGCAAACAAAGTTGATTTAGCATTGATAGTTGCATTTATTCGCCATACTCTACAACTACCTTTAAGCTTTTTTGAATCTCGCTATGTCGGAGATATTCTCTCTCGCGTCCAAGAAAACCGGAAAATACAACGCTTCTTATCTGGTGAAGCATTATCTATTCTGCTAGATTTATTGACGGTTTTTATTTATGTAGGTTTAATGTTTTGGTATAGCTGGAAAATGGCACTGCTTTCATTGCTAATAGTGCCACCTTTTTTTCTGCTGGCATTAATCGCTACACCATTTTTACAAAAAATTTCTCGAGAAATATTTAATGCTTATGCCAACGAAAGTAGCTATCTAATTGAAGTTTTAACTGGTGTGAAAACAGTTAAATCGACAGCAGTAGAACAAACAGTACGCTGGCATTGGGAAGAATTATTAGATAAAGAAATTCAAACCAACTTTTCTGGACAAATTATTAGCAATCGCTTGCAAATATTTAGCAACACAATTCAAGCAATTGTCACAACAGTTTTATTATGGTTTGGAGCGCATTTAGTCATACATAATCAGTTAACTATAGGGCAACTAGTAGCATTTAATATGCTGCTGGGTAATATTATTACTCCTTTCCAACGTTTAACAGTATTATGGAATCAATTGCAAGAAGTAGTGATTGCCACTGAACGCATCAACGATGTTTTAGATACAGAACCAGAAGAAGATTTACAACATCAAGCTAGACAATCTTTACCATCAATTCAAGGCGAAATTCGCTTTGATAACGTGACATTTCGCTATCATCCAGAAAGCGATATAAATGTCTTAGAAAATCTCACTTTTGAGGTCAAACCCGGACACATGGTGGCATTAGTCGGACGTAGTGGTTCAGGAAAAACTACAATTTCTAAATTAGTACTAGGTTTATATCCGCCTACAAATGGCAAAGTCTTAATTGACAAACAAGATATTACTAGTATTTCTTTACGTTCCTTACGTCATCAAGTTGGAGTAGTTGATCAAGATACTTTTTTATTTGGTGGTACAATTCGAGAAAATATCAGCTTGGGTCATCCTGGGGCGAGTTTAGAACAAATTATTGTAGCCGCAAAACTAGCAGGTGCAGACGAATTTATTAAAAAACTACCAATGGGATATGAAACCCAAATTGGTGAAGGTGGCGGCTTATTATCTGGCGGACAACGACAACGCATCGCTATTGCTCGGGCATTATTAGGCAATCCTAAATTATTAATTTTAGATGAGGCAACCTCTCATTTAGATGCAGAATCAGAAAGAATTATTCAGAATAATTTCAACACAATTTTGAAAGGAAGAACTACTTTAGTGATTGCTCATCGCCTCTCGACTGTACGCAATGCAGATTTAATTTTAGTGCTAGATAAAGGTGTGTTAGTTGAAAAAGGAACTCACTCAGAATTGATGGCAAAACGAGGACATTACTTTTATCTTAATCAACAACAATTAGATGCTTCTGTATAAGAACTTAAATTTTTTTGTAACTTATGCCAAATACACTAAATGGAAGAGTAAATTCTCAAACTCATCACTATGAATTGAGTGAAAAAAATACATCTCAAAATCAAGTTAGTGAAGAGAATATTCACAATCTAACTCTAAAAACACCAGTGATATCCACAGATGATTGGTCTGATGTCACCAAGGGGTCACTCGATAGTTTACCTAAAGTTTGGACAAGAGGATTACTCTATTTTTTAGTAATATTTGTGTCTATAGTTTTACCTTGGGCAATGCTCTCTAAAGTAGATGAAACTGGTATGGCTAGAGGCAGACTTGAGCCGGAAGGAAAAACAATAAAGTTAGATGCTGCTGTACCGGGAACTGTCGCAGAAATTCGAGTTAAAGAAGGTGAGTTAGTCAAAAAAGGGCAAATTTTATTAGTGTTAGAATCTGAGTTGGTCAAAGCAGAATTGCGACAAACACAAGATAAATTAGAAGGACAATTAAATCGACTTTCGCAATTTAATTTATTAAAGAATCAGTTAGTAGTAGCTTTAGCAACTCAACGACAACAAAATCAAGCGCAAGAATTAGAAAAACAGGCTCAAATTGACCAAGCACAACAGAATCTTAGTGCTACTACAAATTCTGCTGACTTAAAAAAAGAAGAAAAACTATCTCAAGTTAATCAAGCACGACAAGTACTTCAGCATAGCCATACTGCTAATCGATTAGTTGAGAATAGTTTATCTAGCACTCAGCGCGAAGTTGAACGCTATCGCAAACTTTTGCAAGAACAAGTTGTTCCGGAAATTAAGTTTGTGGAAAAACAGGATCTAGTTCAAGAACAAAAGAAATTATATGAACAAACAAAGTCAGATATTGAGCAAGCCAAGTTACGGTTAGCAGAACAACAAAGCAGTTACGAACGTACTCTGCAACAAGCAGATACAGATATTAAATTAGCTAAGTTACAATTACAAGAACAACAAAGAAGTTATCAGACATTGACTCATTCTGGTAAGCTTGCCATCTTAAAAACTGAAGAACAGTTAAAAAATTTAGAAACAGAAATCACCTCACTAAAAGCAGAAATCGCTCAAACTAAGAGTCAAATTAAAGCTTTAAATTTTCAGATAGAACAACGAATTCTAAAAGCTCCAGAAGATGGTACAGTATTTCAATTACCTATCCAAAAAGCTGGTTCTGTAGTGCAACAAGGAACAATGGTTACAGAAATTGCTCCTTTAAGTTCACCTTTGATCATTCGAGCGCAAATTGCCACTAATGAAAGCGGTTCTTTGCGTACAGGATTACCAGTTAAGTTAAAATTTGATGCTTATCCTTTTCAAGATTATGGCGTTATAGAAGGTAAGTTAATTGAAATTTCTCCTACTAGTTTAGAGATGGATACTGGTAATGGTAAATTAGCAGCTTATGATTTAGAAATTTCTCTCAACAAGCATTGTATCTCGACAGGTGATAAGTGTATTGCCTTGCGCCCAGGAGATACAGCCACTGCGGAGATAATTGTGCGTCAGCGTCGCATTATTGACTTTTTACTCGACCCATTTAAGAAGTTGCAACGGGGTGGAGTGGAATTATAAAAAGATTAAAAACAACTTGTATTTATTGAAGTTTAGGTAGCTAATTGAGGAAGCATATCATGTCAAAAATTATTACTATTACGAGCGAAGACATTCTCGACCAAGTGAGGCTAACTTGTAAACTTCCTGAACTAACTGAAGCTATTATTAGTCGGAAGATTATTGAAAATACTGCCCTAGAAGTTGGCATAAAAGTAGAACCAGAAGAACTGCAAAAAGCAGCAGACCAGTTTAGGTTAGTTTATCAGCTGCATAGTGCTGAACAGACATGGGGATGGCTAGAAAAACATAGTCTTTCATTAGATGATTTTGAGCATATTGCACATACAACTTTTGTTTCTGGTAAATTAGCTAATCACTTATTTGCTGATAAAGTTGAACCTTGGTTTTTTGAACATCAACTCGATTATGTTGGTGTAATTATGCATGAAGTTATTTTAGATGATGAAGATTTAGCTATAGAACTTTTCTACGCTATTCAAGAAGGCGAGATGAGTTTTTATGATGTGGCTCACAAATATATTGAAGATGTAGAATTACGTCGTCAAGGAGGTTATAAAGGTATATTACATCGCAAAGATTTAAAGCCCGAAGTCTCTATGGCTGTTTTTGCGGCTAAACCACCTCAACTTATCAAACCAATTATGACTTCTAAAGGCGTACATTTGATTTTTGTCGAAGAACTGATTCAGCCACATTTAGATGAAAAACTACACGCTATTATTTTGTCGGATTTGTTTGCTGAATGGTTAAAGCAACAAGTTAAGGAATTTAAAACAGTGATAAATCTTGATTTAAATCAGCAAGTAGCCTAGAAATAAAAAATTGATGTTCATTAAAAAACTGGAGCTAAATTAATTTAGCTCTAGTTTTTTACTAACTTAATTATAAAAGTTTTTTGTCACGAGCCGGGAAGGGCAAAATTTAATTTTCCTTGTAACCAAGCTTGAAAGAATGAGTCTAGAACTTCTTCTCTCAGTTCTGCATTAAGTTCAAGAGGAAAGAATTTCTCTACTCTAATAATGTGATAACCAAGTGTAGTTTGAATCGGCCCTATTAATTCCCCTTCTTTTGCTTGAGAAATGGCTGTGGAAATTTCTGGTAAAAGTTCTGATAAAAAGCGAATTCCAGCAAAGCCACCGTTTTCTTTAGATTGTTTACCTTTGGAATGTTCTAATGCTAACGCACAAAAAGAAGCATTTTCTTCTTTGATAATGCGGACTATTTGTTGTGCTTGTGTTAGTTCGCGCACAAGAATTTGAGAGAGAGCCACACGTCTAAAGTTTTGGCGATGTTGGATATAGTAATTATCGACAATTTCGCCAAATAATAATTCTTTTAACTTCTTGGTTAATAAGTTTAATCTAATTCCATAAGACCAATCTTCTACGGTAATACGTTGCACAGAAAGCCACAATAGGGTTTCTGAAGCTCCTAATAATTTGTGTTCTAGACGAAATTGATCTCCGGCTGCTTGTAATTCTGCATCTGAAGCCGTCACATTTAATTGTTCACAGAGGTTCAAAATTAGGGCATCTTGTTCAGCTTTGGCTGCAATTTCCGCAATTTGAGTAGAACGACGTAGATAAGCCAGAATTTCTTCGTCTTTAGCCGGAGGAATTTCTGGTAATGTAACTTTTTGGAGAGGCTGTAATTGAGTTGTTTCTAAAGTATCTTTCATTGTTGGTTTTGATGAATAATAAGTTTATCGTGAAGCTTGGGAAATGAGTTTTTCAGGTGAAATTTGATGAATTTTTAGCTTGTTACGATGTAAATCACCGCAGAGATTTAGATATTCAATTTCAGCAGGGGAAAGTTTTCCCTGTTGGATGGCGGCGAGCGCTTGATCTATTTCACATCGCTTAGTCAAACCTGTTAAGCAGACATCTACACAGTTCTGCGTTAAAGAATAACGGTATAAATCTGGGACAGTAGGTCGCCAACAATCTTCTGGTAAGCCTACTGGGGGATTTCCTAAAAAACCTGTGTGGGAACCTGCGCTCTTAAATGTGACGACACCTTGTCGAGTTTTATCTTGAGGATCTAATTGATTAAATATTAAATTTTGGGCTGAACGATGGGCAATATTATGTCTGACCATGACTACATCTAACAAAGGACTATTTAGCCACTTTTGAGCTACATTTAAGTCATGGAAAGAAGCACCGATATAACGCACGACCCCCATTTTTTTGAGGCGTTCTGAGGTGTCAAACATTCTTTCGATAGTGCGCTGATAGACGCTATTTGGGCCTCTTAAATCAGGAGATAGCTGTAAACAATTGTGTAAAGCTGATTCATCTTGCTCGCCAATCCAGCCCCAGAAAAATACATCAATGTAATCAATTCCTAATTCCATGAACTGATCTAATAAAGCAGCGATCGCCATTTCTTGACTTTTAATATAAGTCACTGTGGCTAATACTACTTTTTCTCGTACCGAAGAACCGCGCCCACACAACTGACGCAATGCTCCAGACATCCAACTATAGATGTGATGATGGAGGTCGCTAGAGTAAAAAAAGTAGTTAATTCCTCTGTCAAAGGCGTAAAAAGTATCTTCGCTGGAAATACCACCACCACCACCCAAGCCCAGACAACTAACTGTTAAATCAGTCCGTCCTAGTTGACGATAAAACGGCAAATCAGATTCTATATTTTGATTTGTCGTATGAGTAACTTTACTTTCTAATGTTGCTTGAGGCGGTGCGAGGTCGGTTAGTTTCATAAATCTAACGGGGCTGAGATGTCTGCAAATTAATTATTTAAAAACAGGATGGCTCGAATTAATTGTGAGCAGTATAGATATAAAAATATACCAGCCATCCAATTTTTTAGAGAATATTTACTTATGCAATTACGATTAAAATACTGGCATCAGCCGTAAGTTAAAGAGAGCGATCGCTTTCATCTGAGCGGTTATTTTGCCCTTCTTGATTGATTTGTCGGCTTACTTGTTCGTGACGATTATCGGATTTTTTCACAATATCTCTAACTATAAAATATCCCACGTTTGCAGCTAAAACCATTGCCAGAACAGTTAAAGCACCGATGATTGCCCATTGAGAATCTGTAAAGTCAAAAAAATGACGTTTCATAACCTTAATCTCCTGCTGATTAAAGTAACTAAGCGGAGCATCAATTAACCAAGTCAAGGTATTTAGTAGTCAATACTATCTTAGCTTAGGTGACTACCTCTATACTTCACTTCAATATATATGTATAGAAGTAGTAAAAGGGAAATTTGAGTAAGGGTAAAGGGGTATATAAGTGTAAGTATCTAAGTATTCAAAACCCCGACAAACTTATACTTTTACCCCTTTCCACCCAATCTTTGTAATTAAGCTCTAACAAAGACAAAAAGACTAACACATATCTTGCACCAAGCGACTGAAGTCGCAGCTACACAGACAAAACCCGCACTTCGACAAGCTCAGTGACCACCTGCGCGGGTTCCAAACCCATGATATTGCGTTAGTCCGCGTAGGCGGACTTCGTTTGTATAGCCGCGAATTCCATTCGCTGGGGCTAGGTGCAAGATGTGAACTAATCTAATGTCTTCAACTTAATTAAATATGCTAAGGAAGTGATTGGTAAGTATTACCAATTTTTAACAATGTTGTAAGTTAATGCAGCAGAAGCAATAGCAGCACCAACAGCAGCAGCACCAATTTGAGGTGAAGCAGGAGAAATCAATGTAATGAAGACTCCACCATGAGTTGCGCTAGTTAAGTCATCAGATAGTTCTTCTAAATAGCTTTCGCCATCAAAGAACAATGTAGAACCAGCAGGACGCAAATCGGTAATGTTGATAGTTGCCATGATCAGTGACCTCCAAAAGGGTTAATTTAAATTCAGGTTGAAATAGCTATAAATCATCTGATAGCTGTAACTAGCTGCCAGTGATATCCAAAACAGAGTCAAGATGGTGCAAAATTGCGATGCGATCGCTTCGCTATTTGGAGAAGTAAGCAACAGCCGCAGAAACAGCACCGCTAATTACAGCAGCACCACCAACTACAGCTACAGAAGCCCAAAAAGGAGTTGGAGTTAATCCGCCTTGAATGCTGAGTTCACCCTCAGACAATTCATCCATAAAGCTTTCGCGATCGCAAAGAAGATCGCAACCAACAGGACGTAAATCTGCAATTGCAATAGCAGCCATTTTGAAATGTACTCCTAAGTCAAATTATTTAAGTTAAGGCTAGACTTTGAAGTGCCTTGTCGATTTATATCTTCTAATATTAATTAAAAAAAATCTAGAGGCGTAATATATAAAAAGGAGACAAAAAAATCACAAATCAATGTCCGTTTATTCGCTAAAAATGAACATATTTGTTAATTACAATCTGCTTTCATAACAGATTATGTCCATTTCGTAAAAATTACTGCTATTAAAAACCATAAATATAATTTTTATGACCTTTTTTAATATTATTCAAAGTATTGAGTATCTAAACAAATTTAAATTTTTATTTTTCTTATTTGCTTGACAATTTTAATATTATAACAATATAAAAAATCAGCCCAAACAATTGCTTGGGCTGACTAACACAAATTTAAATGCAGTAGAGACTTAGTATACTACGTCTCTACTTGTATTTCAGTATATATATCTGTTGAATTAGCATTTAGATAAGGGCGTTGCAAATCAATACTCAACAGCGAAAAGTGCTTATATATAGCTTCAAATCGCTGCTGCGGTGAATTATCATCTTGATACCAAGCTTCTAATAATCCATTAGCTACAATCTGACAACGATTCATCCCAAAACTTTCTTGAACAGCAAATTTTTGGTTTGGTTCTTCTGCTAATCCTAACCCTGGTGCTAGATGTTTAGTAAATAAAGGAATTTCCGAATGAAAATATGGGCGCATTTCATCATACACTTGCCTTAAAATATTTTGTACAGCCGGATAATCCCTTTGATCAAAATATAAAACCCCAGAATCATAACGTTGATAATCATCAGGGTTATACAGAACTTTAAAGCTAAAAGGAATCTGTATTTGATTGAGTTGCTTTGTCAGGCTGTTCATCACCAAAACAGCACCTTCGGGAGTCAAATTAAAATATATCCGCACAGTTACAGGCTGGCTGTTAAAATCTACAGTTCGATTTAATCCTAAATTGCTGACAGCCATATAAAAGCCATTCTGCACGAGATTTTTAGGCATTTTAATCGCTACAATATCACCGACAACAGCAGTATTTTCTGATGCTTGTAGATGCTTGTTTCTGTCAATATGTAGTCTCAAACCGTTTTTAGTAACGGCTAAACTACCATCACTTTCTTCTTTGACAACAGACCAACCAAAATCAAAATAGCCTTCTCCACAATTGTTTTGATGTAATCGCTCATAAAAGGCTAAATCTACACCCAAGAAAGTATTATTTTCTAAATCTAAGGCAAGATTTTTTCTTTCTTTATCTAGTGCTAATACACTTTGCATCGAACCGTTGTAATAAATGCCATAAAGAAAGCTGCGTAATTGTAAACTCAGGTATTTTTGCTGAATTTCTTGTGGTGTTTTTTGAAACCGTTCAATTATTTCTGCTGGTAGTTCTAATGGTTGGTAATCTGGATGATGGATGGAGAAATTAGGTTGAATTTCAACTTGATGAACAATATCTGTCAAAACATTGAGCAATGGCTGGCTAGTATCGATTTTAAACTGAGTTTGAGTCAAATCAAGTAACTGCATAATTTTGGAAAATCAAATTTTTTAAACAATATTAGGCATAAATTAATTCAGCAGTGCTAGCACCAAAAATTGTTGACATTGATTGTTCAGGACGACATAACAATGTCTTAGCTACCTGAAGCATAACAATGCCAGTATTACCAAAAGATTTTTGATACTGAATCATGGCATGAATTTGTTGAATCAAAGTAAAACCGACAAATTGCACAACTCGCAGCCAAAAATCTGGACGATGTTCTAAGATTGTGGGAAAAGTGTGTAAGTAAGCTAAACTCAGTTTGCCAATTGAGGGTTGAAGCTGTTCTAACGGTGTAACCGCTAAACGCAAAGATTCTTCAATGCTTAATGATTTACTAATAACTAAACTACTCAACCAAAGTTGTAAATAGCTACTAATAATTGTGCCTAAATCAAAGGCGGGGTCTCCCCAAGCAGAACGTTCCCAATCAATTAATCGGAGGCTAAATTGATTTGATTGTTCCCAATCTTTGCTCAAAAGAATATTATTTAGTTTCAAGTCATTATGAGTCAGACAAGCGGGAGTAAAAGCACTACCTAATTGTGCGATCGCCTGACCTAAACTATCATACCTCTGATACAATGCGAAAAACTTTAAGGCATCAGCAGGCACTACACCAAAAATCTCTGGTTCTATCCTTGCCAAACCTTGAATTAAATTTGTGACCTGATAAACTTGTGAATTACCTTGTTTTTGCTCCAAGAAATATTGATATTCTTGGCAGTTAAATGTATCCCGATGAATAGTTGCTAAAAGAGTACCAATTTTTGCTGATATTTCGCTAGAGAAATGATTTTCTTTAGCATAAAAATCCATTAAATCTCGATAATTATCTAAATACCGAAAGACCATAATGGAGTTTTGTTGATCAAAATGCAGTACCTGTGGTAGCCAAGGATACAGGTGATTCAGTTGAGAAAATTCTCGTAATAATTCTTGAATTCGCCACTCACCAACAAACTCACCAAAAGCTTTCCCTTCTTGATTATGTCGTTCTTGTTTTACCAAAAGTTGACGCTGGGTAAATGTCACTAATAAATTAAAGTTTTTAGCTGTGACTGGCTCAATTTTCAGTGCCTGTTCTGACTGACTGCATAAACCTTGAGCAGTCAAATATTCAACAACATTTTGAGAATTTAAGACAAGTGTCATATCACAATCAAGTTTGATTTTTTAATTGACTGATGTTATCAGATAGTAGGCAAGGCAAATAAGTATTGTCTAGGTTTATTGCCTTTGCCAAAAACTTATCGTTTCGATTTGTGAGCTTGTTCTATTCTGTCTAAAGCTTTTTTAGCTCTAAACAAAACTCGCAAATAAGCTACTTGACTATCCCAAGCAGCACGAGGTAATAAAGTAGGTGAATCCTCAACTTGAGACTGAGAATTATTAGTAAATTGAGTATTTTCGGTAATTTGAGAACTATTAGACATAATCTGATTAAACCTAAATGATAAAAGACTTGTAACTCTTTAACTTCTTAGCTTTCGCCTGCAACAGTCGCTGGAACTAACAAAGATGTTACTTTATCCTCTTCCCAACCTTGTGGCCATTGAATACGGTCAGCTGTGAAATGAAGCGGATCATTTTCTGGCCAAGGTGCATTAATAGGTTCTTCAACTAAGGCAAATTCTCCGTTATCAAATGGGTTGCCTTTTGCTTGATGTTGGAGAAACACTCTTTCTCGCAAACCGCGTTCTGCTTGAGTCAAAGCACGGTGATGGCAGTAAGGATTATTACCTCGTTTATCAAAGAAAACATGAGCAGTCCAACTGCAACCACCCCGGCAAAGTTCAGCAAATTCACAAGTTTTGCAGAAACCCCACAAATGTTCGGTTCCTTTGGGAGTACCAGCACCAAGATTAAAGCGTAATTCTTCAGTCTCTTCAATAATTGTTCGCAGAGAATGGTCACGGATATTGCCGCCAGTATAAGCTGATGTGGGTAGTGAAGGACAACCTTTAATTGCTCCATCAGCCTCAATTCCTAATGCAGAGAGGCCAGCGCTACAACCTTGCCAAAAAGACCAAGCTTCTCCACCGCGCAGCTGTCGCTCATAGGGGCCATAATAGCCAATATTATTTCCTGGCTGAACTTGCACTCCTTCTTGCTTTGCTCTTTCAGCCACACGAGCAATCATTGGGTAAACATCAAGTAGTTCGTATGGTTGCAGTAAAATCTCATTATTATCAGCAGCATTGCCCATTGGAACAGTTAACTGAATTTGCCATGCAAAGATACCTGCATCACGAAGGTACTCATATATGCGAGGAAATTCTGGTGCAGACAAGCGATTAATTTGAGTATTGCAACCAAAGGAAATACCCGCTTCTTTAAGATGGCTCATGGTTTTAAAAGCCCATTGCCAAGAACCTACTCTACCACGCAGGCGATCGTGAGTTGCTTCTAAGCCGTCAACTGATACCGAAACTACTCTAATTCCCGCATCTTTCATTCGACGTGCTGTATCAAGTGTGATACCATAACCGCCAGTTGTCATTCCACAAAGCATCCCAGCCGAAGTAATAGCTTTAGCAATTTCTAACCAGTCAGGACGTAAAAAAGCCTCACCACCAATCAGTGTTACTTCTGTAATTCCCACATCTGCCATTTGTCTGACTAAATCAAGAGCTTCTTCAGTAGACAGTTCTTTTGTTCTTGTATGACCAGCACGAGAACCACAATGTTGACAAGCTAAATTACATTTCAAAGTAATTTCCCAAACGGCATAGCTAATTCTGCGATAAGTCATGAATATATCCTCGATTAAATTATTGATATCAAAAAAAGCGGTGCTGCTAATTAATGGGATGATTGTTTGTGCTGTTCAAACTTTATTTTTCATAGAAACGCTGAATTCATACCACATTGATGCAACACCGACAAATATCTGCAAACACCTTGTAGTTTGCACCATCAAGATTAATTAGTAGAGATATTTGATAGGTACAACCCCATATAACAGTATTGGCAAATAAGGTAATAATTGCAGTACTGAAGTGGCTCCACCAAAAACGGCTTCTAATTCTTTTTCGTTGAGGTCTCTAAGTTCAGCATTATTATCACTACCTAATTCCAACAAATAGCTAGTATATTCTTCTAATTCTTCCGAAGTAAAATCATAACCAGCTGCTTTGACTATTTGACTACACTCTGATTTATCTTTGACATTTTGAATTTGATTGCGAAAATCTTCATCATTAGCAAGTCTAGCGTAAAAAGCTTTGACGTTTTCTAAAGACATAATATTCTCCTATGATTACTGGTCGGGCAAGATGTAATACTTTACTGACAAAACCGGATAAATGATGGAGATAATTGAAGCCGTGAGTTTTATATCCCTGAGCTTTAAATAGTCAGGGATATTGTAATGACTGCTTCTAAAATGTGAGCTATTAACTCAGTAACAATTAGCTATTTATCGTTACTGATAACAACTCCATACATTGCCTGCACAGGTGGCCAAACAATCACACCATAAAGAGGTCTAATGATTGGCTTGCCTATGATTGATGAAGCACCACCAAAAACTGCTTCTAACTCTTTTTGATTTAAATCTCTAATTTCACTATCATTATCAGAACTTTGTTCTAATAACTGAGCAGTGTATTCTTCAAACTGTTCTTGAGTGAAATTATAGCCAGCTTCTTTAACTATTTGGCTGCACTCTTCTTTAGTTTTCACACCTTGCATTTTTGTGCGAAAAGCTTCATCATTTGCTAGCCTTGAATAAAAAGCTTTAACATTGTCTAAAGACATTGTTTTCTCCTTACATCGCGCAAATCAGTAGCAGTATGAAGTTAGTTTTTTCAACTAACTAGCTCTGTTGGTGTTGCCACCTGAAGTATGAGTTCAGAAGAACTGTAGTTATCTGTAATTACCTGTGGACAACGCATACAAGCCACTTTGCCTTCTTGTTGCCACCAACGACAATCTCGGCGTATAGAACAAGGGGGCAATTCTGCTACAACAGCAGAGAATTTCTCGACAATTCGTGTTGCTAGACGACAATTATTGCCATCAAAATGCTGACAACCTTTAGCCTCACAAGGTGCAGCCGTCCGAAAAATTTCTGCTGGTGTGACTGGGCTAGTTTTTGCTATCAGTTCTTCAGTGACAGGCAGTGGCTGTTTAAGATAAGCTACACGAGGTTCTGTTACTGTCCCACTAATTAAACCAAAAACAACACTACCCTCTGATTCAGGTCTAGTACTGGGACAGAGTGTGCTTGTATTTGGAGCAATATGTTCTCTCAATTGAGCCTCCAGTCAAAAATATATTTTGCATTTGAAGGCTAATTATTCAATTAATATCTTAGGGTCTACAGCAATTAAACCTATGATAATTGGTGGAATAATAGGTTTAATAATCGCTAAGGTAATTTGACCACCTGCAATGTTTGTTGCTTCTGCTTCAGATAACTCTAACAAAGCATTGTCTTGTAGAGCTTGTTTACGTCTGGCAATTGCATTCTCAACTAGTTCTGGAATTAAGTCGGTAATTTCAACTTGGCTGTTATGGTGTCTTTTTTGGCTGTCCATTAACAGTTTTCTCCTGCTTTTTAGTTGTTGTTCTCAATTAAGCTTTTAGTTACCTAAGAGCTTAATTTGCCTTTATATTTTAGTCATTAGTAAAGTTATTTTGTTAGCTATTTAACAGCTAAAAATAGATACAAGTGAATTCTTTTTGTCCCTATTTGTAGTAGATTATCTATAAAAGTCTTACCTAAATTTTGTCTGCTTTATCATCAAAATATAGTGTTTGGAGCTAACAGTTAATACCTATTTCAGCCATTGATAATTACTCAGATTTAGTTGGTTAATAAAATAAACTATTTATGTCACGAAAATTTTAAGTAGGTTGATGTGAAAAATTGTCGTTATGACAAGGCAGGAGGCAGAGGGCATAAGGCATAAGACAGAAGGAAAAAGGGTTTTAAGCAACTTTATTTTTCGTTACATACTTCGGTTTATTTGCACTGTTCTAGTTAGTTAATATGTCATAGCTCCCCGACTTTTTTCAAAAAGTCGGGGAGCATCTGTACACCTGCGACCTGTCAAAATCAATCGGGTGTAGACTTAGTTTAAGTTGGCAATGCTGAAACCCGCACACAGATAGTGGTTATCAATTTACTTTTGCCATGAGAGTATTTTGAGAGCTACGTTCTTGCTCTTCTTGTTTGGGATGACGTTGAATATACGAACCGTCTGATTGTAGTTCCCAAGCTTGTCGATTATCTAGCCACAAAATTGTTAGGATATTCTTTAAATTTTGTGCAATCTCAACATCTTCAACTGGGGTAACAGCTTCCACTCGCCGATCTAAATTTCGAGGCATCCAATCTGCACTACCAATATATACTTCATTTTGTCCGTTATTTTCAAAATAAAATATCCGTGAGTGTTCTAAAAACCGACCAATAACACTAATAACATTTATCTTCTCGCTCAGTTCGCTAACTCCAGGACGCAAACAACAAATACCTCGAACAATCAAGTCAATTTTGACTCCAGCTTGAGATGCTTCGTATAGAGTTTTAATAATTTCCGCATCAACTAAAGAATTCATTTTGGCAATGATATGTCCGCTATTGCCATTTTGAGAATGTGTAATTTCTCTATGGATTAAGTCAATAATCCGAGTCCGCATATTGACCGGAGAGACTAACAATTTACGGTAAGCTTCTTGGCAGGAATATCCTGTCAAATAGTTAAACAAATCCGTTAAATCTGCGCCTAAATCTTCCCGACAACTGAGTAACCCAACATCAGTGTATAAATTAGCAGTTTTAGCATTATAATTTCCAGTACCAATATGAACATATCTACGGATATTGTCGCTTTCTTGGCGTACCACTAGTACGATTTTAGTATGCGTCTTCAGTCCTACTAATCCATAAACTACATGAACACCAGATTGTTCTAATTTATTAGCCCAGGTAATATTATTTTCTTCATCAAAGCGAGCTTTCAGTTCTACAATTACGGCAACTTGTTTTCCACTTTCCGCCGCAGCAATCAGAGAACTGATAATATCAGAATCTCCAGAGGTACGATAAAGTGTCATCTTAATTGCTAATACATGAGGATCGCGGGCAGCTTGGGCAATAAATAACTCTACAGAACTACTAAAAGATTCATAGGGATGATGTAAGAGCAAATCTTTTTGCTGAATTACAGAGAAAATATTGTTTTCTTCCCCATCGATATTAGCGATTTTACTGGGCTGATGAAAATGTCGCAGACGAGATGGAATAATTGGTGTCCACGCTGGGTCTTTCAGTTGAGGTAAGGGCAATTTCATCAACGACATTAAATCTTTTAAATTTAATAAGCCGTCTATTTCATAAATATCACTTTCAGTCAGTTCCATTTCAGACATAAACATTTGCCTCACTGCGGTAGGCATGGATGGCTGTATTTCTAACCGCACTACAGAACCACCAAAGTGACGCTTACGTAATTCTTGCTGAATTGCCAATAACAAATCATCTGCTTCTTCTTCGGCTAATTCTAAATCAGCATCACGAGTTAAGCGAAATAGATGATACTCCTTAATAATCATGCCAGGAAATAAAGCTTCTATGTTGTGAGCAATTACTTGCTCTATAGCTACACCTGTCCAGTAATTGACTTTGCCATTATTTGGTTGTAATTCCTGAGGTAAGGAAATAAAACGAGGCAGAATATTTGGCACTTTAACTCTGGCAAATTTTTCTTCTCCTGTGTTTGGAGCTTTGACGACGACTGCTAAATTTAAACTAAGATTAGCCATCAGTGGAAAAGGATGGCTAGGATCGACTGCTAGGGGTGTGAGTACTGGAAAAATCTTTTTTTGAAATAGTTTTTGTAGATAACTACGTTGTTCAGTAGTAGTATCGACGTAATTAAGAAGATGAATACCATGTGATACCATTTCTGGCTTTAGCACTTGCTCAAAATAACGATGTTGTTCTATCACCATTGGATGTAGGCATTGATAGATGGCTTCTAATTGTTGTTGGGGGGTGAGTCCATCGATACTTTGTTGGCTAAATTGTGCTTTGACTTGTTCTTTGAGAAATGCCACACGAACCATAAAAAATTCGTCTAAATTAGAACTGAAGATGGCAGTAAATTTTAATCTTTCTAACAATGGAGTACGGGTATCTAATGCTTCACTTAGTACTCGTCGGTTAAATTCTAACCAACTTAGTTCTCGATTAAAATAATAATGAGAATTAGTTAAATTAATATTTTTACTAGTCTTTTTAGATTTATTCATAATAGCTATTAGGTAAATATAATTAAGTGTGACAAAGTGGTGTTGCAGACTGTACTTTTAACTGGACTATTATGATCTTATTTTAAGTTTTGATTTGAGGTTAAGAATAGATTTAATTTAGGTTAAATAATCAAATAAATGTGACTGTTTGTTGAGATTTAATTTTTACTACAATTACAAAAATTTATCGATAAATCATGTACAAATTTGATAAAAAATCTATGGGACTTACGTACAAAGATTGTCTGTGGAGACTGGGTGTAGGGGTGTCAGGGTTTTGAATATATACACCTTGATTTTCGTTTTCATGGGTAAGTCCTAATTTGATTAAATTAGAAACACTACTTATAAAAATGATTATCATTATTGTATAAAAGTTAAAAGCTTTTACGGATTTTTACCTGGCATTAAACCTTATTTATTCATTTGTTAACCTTGCGGCTGATAGATTAAACGCGGGAATGTACAGATATTTAGGTATCTAAGAATGGTGCTTGCTGCACGCGGTTATCTGCCTGATTATTTATTTCTAAAAATAGATATCAGCAATTACCTCACGTTGTATTTGATGCAATTAAGACAAGTCAAAAAGAAGTCTCAGGCTTTATGGACTGCCTTAGTTTTACTGAGTGCGTTTTTTTGTGTGGAATTGAGTGCAGGAATTTGGAGTCACAGTCTGTCATTGTTAGCAGACGCGGAGCATATTCTTTCTGATGTGGCAGCTTTGGGTTTAGCGATCGCTGCATCTTGGTTATCTCAGTCTATCTCTAAACAAATCATATTTGGTCGCTATCGACCAGAAATTTTAGCAGCTTTAATTAACGGCATTAGTTTAGCTTGTATCGCTGCTTGGATTGTCAAAGAAGCTTTGGTGAGACTGCAATCTCCAGAGGTGGAGATTCTTGGTTTACCAATGTTGACAACGGCATTGATTGGCTTAGGAATTAACAGCTTTAACGCTCTTTATCTACATGGATGTAGCCATCAAGACCTCAACATTAAAGGAGTATTTCTACATATACTGGCAGATATCGCTAGTTCTGTCGGTGCTGTTTTAGCCGCGATCGCAGTTCTCTGGTTAAATTGGACATGGGCAGATGGAGTCATCAGCTTAGTAGTAGCAGTATTTATCGCCTTATTTGCCGCTTATTTAGTCATTGAGAGTGTGAAATCTCTGCGTGGTCAGATTAGTGATATTACCAATGGTAGTTGTATGTGCAGTTTACCACCAGAAATTTGTAGCGATCGCCCAAGTGCAGAAAAAGTGTTATTTCCATCCTTGGAGGAACTAATTTGATGATTTCCTTAATCCAACAACACTGGCGTTTATTAGGTTGGTTTCTATCTGGTATAGCTTTAACAGTTGTACTATCTTTGGGAACCACAGCACAACAAACAGTTACAGCCCAAACAAACTATACAATCATACCCACTAATCCCCCAGAATTCTTATCGAGTCACGACGAACCCAATTTTTATCAATATTAACTGCAAACCCTTACTTCAATAATTCAAAGGCGCACTGCAATGATGTCATTTTTGGAAAAGTCTAGGCGAGCGCTTGGCTTTGCTATGGCTTGCCTTTTTTCTACTACTTTGTTGACATTTGGTCATCCCAACTCAGCCTTAGCGGCTGGTAACGGAATTAACGTCATTATCATGATTGGTGATGGGATGGGTTGGCAAATGGCCAGAGCCGGAGCATTAGCTAAAGGCGCACCTTTCTATACCAGTGGTAAAGGCTCCGGTCTGAGTTTTCAAAACTTAAGCGGATATGGCTTAGTCACCACTTACGGCACAACAATTCAGAGTACTACACCTACTAATCCCACTCAAGTACATTTAACAGGTAACTCTGCTTTAGATGGGTCTAATCTAATTACTGGGCAAAGTCCTGAGCGTCCTGGCTTCTCGTTTTTGCCTACTCCGTTTAACCCAGGCACATACTTTGATGGCGGTACTACAGATCCTGGTAACATCACAGGTTATGACATTTCCAGAGGTGGCCCGGCTCCTTGGATACCGCTAACCCCAGCGAATCCTGGTAAGTATGACAAAGACTATATCAAGTATAGTTATCCCGACTCTGCCAATACTGCTACTACCCTATACACAGGTGTGAAGAGCTATAACAATGCGATGGGTGTAGACATCTACGAGCAGAAGTTAAAAACTATCTTGGAAATTGCCAAAGAAAATAGCAAATCTACAGGTCTAGTTACTTCCGTACCTATAAGTCATGCTACACCTGGTGCAGCGGCTTCTTTTGTCAATCGTCGTAGCAAGTACGATAGTGTATACGACTCTACAAAAACTAACCAAGATAGTATTCTCCAACAGATATTACTTAACTTCCAACCTAATGTTTTGTTAGGTGGGGGGCATCCCTTAGACTTTGAAAATAAAACTAATGTAGGCCCAGTCTACAATTACACCTACATCACTCAAGATACATACGAACATCTGCATAACAACCCGAATCCAGATAGTAATCGCTACGGTTATACATTTTTGGAACGCGGGCCAAATGCTGCTCAAACACTGTTAGATACAGCTAACAACATCAATCCAAACCAAGGCGGTAAGTTATTCGGGTTATACGGCGCTCGTGGGCAAAATGGTAATTTACCTACAAGTTCATCTAAAGGCGACTACACTACCACAGGTTTAGACAACTTCTCGCTTTATACTTCTGTTGTGAAGGGCGCGACTGGGACTCCTCCTGCTTGTCCATCAGGGCAGATAATTCCTGGTACTTATCGAGATTGTGTACCTGTTGTTGATGCCAAGGGTAATCCAACTGCCCCTAACTTACCAACGCCTGATACAGTCCGGCCTTTATCTCCTGGTGAAACTGATGCTAGTTTTATTGCCAGAGAAGTAAATGAAAACCCGACTTTGGCTGATTTGACGAAAGCGGCTCTTACCGTACTTGGTAAAGACCAAGATGGTTTCTGGTTAATGGTTGAAGGCGGCGATATTGACTGGTCAGCCCATGACGACAACATGGATAACCTCATTGGGACGGTAAACGACTTTGATAAAGCTGTTCAAGAGGTGATTACTTGGATTGATGGTCATGGTGGTTGGAGTAAAAACTTGTTATTAGTAACTGCTGACCACGACCATTATTTAACTTTGAATAATGATTTTGTCTCTAAGCTCCAGCGTAATTCTAGTCCCAAAAACGCCAGAGGCTTGAAATATAACGCCAAGGAAATAACTTACAACAAGCACAATCCAAAAGATGCTGGTCACTTTTGGGGTTCTGACCCAAGATACAAGTATCTCTGGGGTAGCCACAGCCGTCGGTTAGTACCTGTTTACTATCAAGGTGCTTCTTCGCAAACCCTAACTAGATTATTGGGACAAAGTGTCCAATACACAGATAGCAAAGGTACTCATACTATCCCTGGCGTTCGAGGTGTAGTCGATCAAACTCATATCTTCCGCACCATGAAAGCTGCCCTAACAGGCTCCGCAACTTAAACATTGAATTGCAGAGATGGCTAATTATTCATCTCTGCTTCTACAAAATTATTCAGAGAAAATAATGTTCAAACAATTAGCAGCCACAACCATAGGAACTGTTTTGATGTTTGCTGCTGGGAAAACATTACCTGCTCAGGCGGCAATTATCAGATATGATTTCTCGAATGCTGATAAAACTCTTATTGGTAGTTTTTCCTTTGACCAAGCAGCGGCTCAAGATGACCAATTAGTGACAGTTGATGAAGGACTGAAGATTTTTGCTGCCTATGGTGGTCAAACCTATACCGAAGCAAATGATTCTTTTGCCTCTGTTTTGACCAATTTCTTGGGTGAAATTCCGGCAAATCAAGGTTTAGGATTGCAATTTGTTGTGCCGGATATTTTCACAGTCAACGCTGGCAGTTTTATCGATGCCAATACGGTTCAGACTGTTAGTTACACTAGTTATCCTATTCCAGAGCCAAGTACTATTGTAGGGTTATCTATTTTAGGGCTAGGTTTGTTGGTGGCGAAAAAGAAATAATCTGACAAAACTATAAACTAGTTGGATTACTCAACGTTGCAGGCAGGTGCGATCGCACCTGCCTAACTTACATTAACCCATTTGCTCATACATAAAGCCAAGAAAAATATCATCGTGCTAAAGACCTGAAGGTTGCTGGACAACCATGACCTGTAGCAATAGTTACAGCGTTTTTGATGCCTGAATCATCTGTTTCACAAGCATAAGCTAGTGTCAGAGCTTCGCTAGTTGCGCCATCTCCTGTTGTAGTGCCTACGATACCGATATAGCTTCTCAGCGCAACTTTGCGGGACAGTGCATTATGAGAGATCACAGCCAGATTACTTCCGGTTGTAGCACCGTTAATCACGCTGGTATAGTTATAGTTGTCAGTTTGGGTTTTAATGGCAATACCCAAAACAGTCAGATCAGTATTAAAAGCTTGATTTTCTAAATAATAGGCTTGTTGGGCGCGGTTAATTGCACCGATGTTATTTTTACCTTCTGATTGTTTGGCTTTGTTAACTTGACCAAGTAATGATGGTAATGCGATCGCGGCCAGAACACCGATAATAATTACTACCACCAGTAATTCAATCAAGGTAAAACCTTCATTTGCTTGATTGTGACGATTATTCAGATATTGTAAGAATTTCGCTTGCAGTTCTGGCTTGATCCTGGGATTCATTTGTGGTAGTTCCCTCAACAATAAAATGTATTATTCTTAACTACTCAACTTAAACTACCCACTTATTGAAAATTTTATATCACCTTAACACTTAGATACAACAAGTATAAATTGTATTACATAATTTTAAATTGTTGATTGACAACACCATTGAGATAGATGAATTCATACTTCTCACGACAGAGGGCATGACAAGTAACCATTTATTAGCCTAGTGGTAAGGAAACACACTAACGTCAGAACAGCTAAAGAACCTTAGCTGTTCTACTTTCTATATTTAGATACCCAAATAAAATTCAGATCAGCCTTTTTTGCCTTAGCTCATACCATTTCACGAAAAATATGATACAGATGTAAACCATGAAAGCTTTGCTGTCAGGACTTACGCACAAGCTACGGAAAATCGAACCACAGAGGCGCAGAGTTCACGGAGAAATGAGAGTTTGAGAGATATTTTGCGTAAGTCCTAGCTGTATCTAAGTTTTTTAATTGCGTTAGCGCAGCGTTAGCGAGCCTGCGAGCGTCATTGCGTTAGCGCAGCGTTAGCGAGCCTGCGAGCGTCATTGCGAATTGGTATCAAGTGTGTTTCATTTTAATTTAAGGCTGGATAACGTACTGGAATTTGAGTAGCAGTATGAATTTGTTGAGCAAGTTTTGATAAGATATCCAGGCTGACACACCTAAGATTTTGACAAACATAGCTACTAGAAGGTGTAATATTATTACCTCTAGCATCTAACTGCCGAACTAAGACACGGGGGCGAGAAGGTGTGTTCAGTTGCACTTCATCTGGTTGCAAAAGCTCAAGCAATTGAATGTAAGTTGCCAATATCTCTGGTTTCCAACGAGATAAAACCATAGTCTGTATAGCTAGATGTCCTTGGTATTCTTGCCGAAATTGCTCAATACCCGTGACGATATCTAGTAAATCAACTGCTGTGATAGGTTGGTTAATTCGCTTTAGTTGATTGGGTGAAACGGCATCTAGTTTTACCGCCACAATATCTGCTAATTGCAAAGCACCTCGTACTGTATAGTCTCCTAGCAAAGTACTGTTAGTTAATACTATAGTTGGTCGTTTTGCAATCTGTCTGACAACAGTCAGAATCTCTGCTAAATTCAGGGCTAAGGTAGGTTCACCACTACCGCTCAGAGTAACAACATCAATATCTTCCCAGTTTGTCATCTCTTGCAGATCGCAGATAATATCTTTTGTCGGTACAAAAATTTGTCGCTGATTTGTCTGATTTTGAATCTTCCCCAGTTGGCAATAAACGCAGTCGAAAGAACAAGTAGATACTATCCCAATAGGGTCGATGCCTAAAGATTTACCGTATCGCCAAGATTTTACAGGGCCATATACAGAAGAAAAACGTAGATTTGAGGGTGACTGTATTGCATTCATATTTTTTACTACCTACAGCCAGAGTATTCACCATACTGTTAGTAGTTATACAAGTTGATAACTATTAAGCTATGCTATGTAAAGTGGTTTAGCTCGATTTCTTTACATTCCTTCAGCAAACTTTGAACTGCTCCATAGCTGTTGTTACTGAGATGATTGGTGAAGTCATTAATTGTTAGTTTAGAGATGGTACTTTGGTATAACTCAGGATGCTATGTGGCTAGTAAAAAAAGGCAAAAGTAAACCACAAGCCGTTTAGCAATTCCAGATAGTCTGTGTATTTACGCCAACCTGTACTAGTTTTCAGGAGAGAATTTTGGAACAATTATCGGATGCAGTAGATTTAAATGCCTATTTTCATAGAATAGGCTATGGTGGCGATCGCTGTGCTACACTCCAAACTCTACAAGCAATTCACTTATGTCATACCAAGACGATTGCGTTTGAGAATCTGACTCCACTGCTCAAACAGCCTGTGTCCTTGAATCTCCAATCCTTAGAAAAAAAATTAGTGTATCAAGGACGTGGTGGCTATTGTTTTGAGCAAAACTTATTACTGCGTTCAGTCTTGATAAGTCTCGGTTTTCAGGTAAAAAACTTAGCAGCCCGTGTGCTGTGGAACCGTCCAGCAGGAACAATTAGTCCTCGCTCTCATATGTTGCTTTTAGTAGAGATGGAGGAAGGAAAATACATTGCAGATGTAGGGTTTGGCGGATTAACACTCACTACACCGCTATGTTTGCTCCCAGATGTAGAACAGAGTACATCCCATGAAAATTTTAGATTGATGATGAGCGATCGCAGCTACATCATGCAGGCATATATTAGTCAAGAATGGAAATCACTTTATAGTTTCGATTTACAAGAGCAACAAATCGTTGATTATGAAGTAAGTAATTGGTATGTTTCCACTCATCCAAACTCACCTTTTGTCAACACACTTATGGTTGCTAAAGCAGATGTTAATTGTCGATACACACTGCAAAACAACAAACTTACAACCCATTATTTGGATGGTCAAAAACATCTAAGTATACTCAATAATGTGAAAGATTTACGTACCGCACTAACAGAAATATTTTGCTTGAGCTTAACTGAAATTCCAGATTTGGATAATGCATTACAAAAGTTAGTTGAGTAGATGCTTACTCAATTATTTCAAATTAGCTGAATCGTTTCTAATTTCATCAAAATGCTTGTTTAATGTTATTTAAATTTGAAATTTATTTTTGATATCGTCAATATCAGGAACAAGTTTGGCAAAAATTAGCTTTTGTGCAGGTGATAATTCACTAATATTTTGGTAATTTACTATTACCTTACTATCCCAGGTAAGACAACTCATAAATATGCCTACAAAAAATAGCTTTAAGGCAAATTTATAACTTACAAAACATTGGCTTTGGACTTTCATTGCTTGACTCTCTAGTTAATATTATTGTACAGTTGGAATTGCTAGTAAATCATCAAGTTGATTACGCCACCACTCATCAAGGTCATCATCTAATACAGATACTGCTTCTTTGAGAAGATTATCTCGATATTTGTGAAAATTTGACTCTGATTGAGCAGCAATTTGTTTAAATTCATAAAAAGCTAACTTAGCTCTAGAAATATAAGCAGGTTGATTTTTACTAAAGGTAAGTAGTAAATCTACTATATTCCATGCAGGTATCACATTTAAAAATCTAGCAGACGTACTTGCTTGTTTGAAAAAATAAATAGCTGATTGTACATATAACTCCTTATATTCTCTTTCTGCCATTTCTTGAAAAATTAAACCCATTAAGTTATAAGAATCAACCTTTACCTCATCTTTAATTGAATTGCTGAGAACGAAAGTACACATTATCTGGCAATCTTCAATTAATTTAATTTGATAATAGCAAAGAGCAATTTTATTTAAAACTCCTAAACAGGATGTATCAAGTAATACTGCTTCTTTATATGATTGAATAGCAGCGCGATAATCTTTGGCTTTATATTTGTAATCTCCATAGTCAATTATTACATTTATATTTACTGGAATTTCTTGATAATTATCTTTATCTATTTGTTTTAACATCTCCTGTTCAATTAGGTTTACTATATGCGTAGCCCTTAAGTCAGCTTCTATATTTGATAGCCAGTTATTCTCTTGGTTAGTAAATACTTTTTTCTCTTTTCTATATTGTAATTCTAGTAAATCAGCCACCTGATTCCATACTATTCTGTCTTCAGATGTTAGTAACTTGAGATATTGATATAATCCCCGACAAAGCTCTGTCCTGACTGCACCTACAGACCAACGAAGACGCAAAGCTATATAGCTAATATTACGACGACAAAGTAATGCACATAAAGATTTTGTTTCAAAATCTGAAAGTGGCGATTTTTTACAACTAGCTAAATCTTCATATAATTTATCTAGATACCAATTGTTTGCAGCTTCGCTTAATTCTGGAAAATCAATAGATGTCATAGACTTTAACCCATACAATATTGTCTTACAGCCAAACTTGCCAAATAATTATCCAGAATTTTACAGCAAGGAAGCTGATATTCACCTATGACTTTAGTCATAATTAAGCATAAAAAGAGCAAACTGGCTTTCACTTTATATTCTGGACTGTTACCTCTGACTTTTACTAATAGATATCTATGACTTTTATCATAGGCTAAATTTTCTTTATGTAGTGCTGAAAATTTTAATAGATAAGAAAAATATATCGAAATTAATTACTTAGAAATTCAACTGATGCTTTATTAGGTAAGAATTTTTGTTACCTAACAAGTTATTAGGTATGGCAGATTAACATAACAATTAATTAGATTTTTAAAATTAGATTAATAAATTATTAGGTTAAATATTTAGTTGCCTATTTGTTTAATAAAAACCTAATAAATTAACTGAAAAATGCTGAATATATATGAGGTGTAGTTAATCAATATCCTGTGTTTAATGTTAATAAGTGCCACTAATTTACTAAAATCAATTTCAGGAGTTAGCCATGAAAAATGTTAGCGATCGCAATTTTCAAAATATCTCAGTCCAAAGCTTAGATTTATCTTTACCTCAGTCTGTATCTACATCTGATGAAACATCAGATTTAATCAACAGTATTGCAGAAGAAGGTCTACGCCAAGCGCAACAGTCTTTTAATATGGCACGTAACAGTTTTATTCTGGCTTTGCTAATGACTGGAGCAAGTGCTATTGTGAGTTTTGTTGGCGTAGCATATTTGTTGTGTGGCAAAGCTTCGGAAGGAACAGTCACTACTGCTGGCGGACTTGTTTCCAGTATGGTATTTGTCCAACTTGCAAAAGATGCTAGTAATCGCCTTGATAAAGCTAATGAACGCCTTGATAAAATTGCCGCAAAACTTTAACAGTAAGAATTCAGCACCCAGGAGTCAGAAGTCATAATTTAGAAGTATATAAATAGAATAAATTAATTTATTCAAATATTCCTCTTCATTTTTTAACCCTTCTGAATCCTGAATTATGGCTCCTGAATACTTATCTTTAACACAAAGAAATAATCAACACATTTTTGTTATTAGAAATATAAATCATGAGTTTTGCAAACAAAACCATTGTGATCACAGGTGCATCCGCAGGAATTGGAATGCTGACGTGCTTTGATCAAGTAACAGAAGTAAAAAGTAGTTTTATACACCTACCCATCAGTGCATTCGCCTAAATTAATTGAGCAAGTTCTCCAATGCTAAATGTAAATCATTGGTTAATGTACTTGCGGCTTGTCTAGCTGCGTGACGGTTATTTTGCGATTTTTCCCAGCGTTCAGTGACAGAGATTGGTTCGCCTATGGTGATTTTTACTTGTCGTAGACCTAAACGGGGTCTTCCGGGTAATGTTGATTCTTTAATTCTCGAAAGCATATCATACATGAGTAAGGCCGTCTCAGCCAACCTTTCACTAGTTGGTTGTTCTTGGAGATAAGTTTCGGTAATGGCGACAAAACTTTCGACTATTCTCATATGCTGCATTCGCAAATCGGCTTCTTCTGCTATCCAATCTGCCAGTCCGCGTTTTAATGGTGGTAGTGCGTGAATATCTGGAATGTCTTCGCGGTAAATGTAATTCCAACCTGCTTCTTCTAAACGGCGACAGCGGTCAATAAAGTTTCCCTGTGCTTGGATGCCAAAATATTGTTCAGCAACTGTTAAGCCTGTATTTAGTAGGCGATGCAGTCTGGTAATTAATGTTTGATCTGGTATTTCTGGCAAGTCTTGATGATAAAAGCGGCGATAAAATTCTTCCATCTCGGTGATGAGATGTTCGCCTAAGCGACAAATGCGTTGATGATATTCTGCTGGGTTATTAATTGCTGAATTGGTAATTGATTGGACTGATAAACCGCTATCAGTTTCTAGTTGATTTAATAACCAATTAAGTTTCACCCAAGGTGGCTGAACGTAACTGTATTGAATAGCTATTGGTAAAATTAAGACTGTTTCTGTGCGGTTGGCTTTTTGTAAGTCTTCCACGCACCAAAAACCCAATTGAGCAACACCAGGTTCTAAGGGACTAACAATGCCACTATGACCATTAGTACCACCTTCTGGAGCCACCGCGATCGGCATTTTGCCATTAGCAAATAAATCTCGCGCTGTTTGAATCGCAACTCGGTCAACTCTTCTACCCCGCCGGACTGGAACACCCCCAACACGCGAAAATAGCCACCCCAACCAATTTCCCGCCCAGAGTGTCATACCTCGTTCGTACATAAAGTAGCTATGAAGTGGTTCGTTTAACTGGATGTTTTGCTGACGCGCTACTTTAGGAAGAATGCGCGACAACAAATAAAGCATACACAAGGGGTCTTCAACTTCTGGGTGGCGAAACGCTAACAAAAACCTGATTTTGCCTGCTTGGAATTGTTGATAGAGTTGGGCTAATCTCTCTGTATTTTCGGCTTCAATTTTGACAATTCCAGCGGTTAACCAAGGTCGAGTGCGAAAACGTAGCACTATTGGTAGTAACCATCGCATCATCTGGAGAGCTAGCGGGTTGAACCGTTGGGGAATAAATTTTAATGGTGGTTGTGTGGAGTGAATCGATTTAGGCAAGCACTTCTCCAGATGTTTTGTTTGCGACTGTACAATATGGATTTTAGGTGATGCTGGGTGCGATCGCCTATCTCATATCCGGGTCATCAGTTATTATTTCCTCACTAATGTGATAGTCCAAGCATCAGTAAATATTGCAAAATTCAACTTTAGTTTAATTTAAGAAAACATTGTTTATTTAATCTACGTATCTGCTTTGATGATTTGAACTTATGGGATTATACGTTTGTAAGTAATTTAAACGTTTTGAAGTTTTTTATGACCTAAAACACACAGCTCTAGAGTTATGAATGGCTTTGATTAGTCTCCATATCTCTAGGGTTTTTTTGTGTCATAAATAATTTTGCTGAGATGGGGAATAGAAGCATTTTTTACATAGTCTATTACCACAAGTCGAATAGTTCACCAAACCAAAATTGCCGTGTAGACCCTAGCAGGGGTGTAGGGAGCAGGGTGCAAGGGGAGAATTTTCTCACAAGTCTAGGTTTTTAACCCAGTGATGAGTAGCGACTCTAAAAATCACTATTTAATCAGAGTTCCATTCCCCTCACACCCTTAAACCCCTACACCCTCAATCAATGTTTTTGGGGCAGAAAGTAAAAAACCTACACCTGTCAGCCTGCCCCCTGCGACCCATTTGTATCAAACTTCAAGTGAAACGGCATAACACTAGTAAGACTTACCTCGTAAATAGATTGATCTTCAAAATAGGGGTTAAAGCTAGTCACACCAGAGTATGTAACAAGATTGATGTAATTTTCCCAAAAACCCTTTATTATCAGCCTTGACTTTAAATTCAGACAATATAAATTTATAAAGATTTGTTAGATTACAACTTGCACCTACTTTTTGTCGGTGCAAGTTGTCAATCTGAAATTTGAAATCTAAAATCCAAAATCTCAAATTATTTGATTTGTACACGGAATATTGCCTGATGACACCGGATTTGCAAATTAACCAGGAAAAAATTTCTTTGGACGGAAAAACTTTTATCCCAGCAGAACAATTACCTATTCCAGAGTGGCCTTGTGTTGTGAGTGAAAGACCACAACCCACCCTCACAGTCAAAGATGATGATTTATTTTTAGTTACAGATACGATGGGGAACATTTCAGGCTGTTCCCTGAATGAGGGCAATCCTAGTATGGGATTGTTTTGTTGTGATACACGATTTCTCAATCGTCTAGAATTACAAATTGAAGGGCACTCGCCTGTACTCCTCAGCAGCACTGCCGAAAAAGGATTTTCCCTATCGGTTTTGTGTACCAACCCCAAAATTGACGATCGCCTCAAAGCCGATACAGTAGGATTACGTAGAGAAATTGTCCTGAATGGCGCATTATTTGAAGAAATAGAAATCGCCAATTACAGCACAACTACCGTTAGTTTTGAACTTAGTATTAGCTTTGATGCAGACTTTGTGGATTTGTTTGAAGTGCGGGGCTATGACCGTGATAAACGCGGTAAAATTTTACGCTTAGTAGAACCAACACCCGAAGAAAACCACACAGTTGATGCGGCTACGGCTGTTTCACCTTACTCTGGTACACACAAAGAAGAATTTTTAACATTAGCTTATCAAGGGCTAGATGGCTTAATCATGGAATCGCGTATCCAATTCCAGCATCGCCTACCAGACTCCTTCAAAGGTTATACAGCCGTGTGGCGGTTAGAGTTAGCATCCCATGAAACTCAAAAAATTGGCTACCGCATCAATTTATTCACTAACAACAACTCTAGTTCTACCGTCAGTGCAGCTTTTACCCTAGGACAAGCCAAAGCCGCAGAATTGATGGAAGAACAACATTGGGTACAACAAACTACCCGTATCACCTCAGACAAAAGCATACTTAATCGCGTCCTTGAGCGCGCTGAACAAGATATGTACTTGTTACGTCAGTCCTTTGGCAAGTACAAGACTGTTTCTGCTGGTGTACCTTGGTTTTCGGCGTTGTTCGGACGAGATTCGATTATTACGGCTTCCCAAACCTTGATGTTAAACTCGCAAATCGCTAAAGAAACTTTGATGTTATTGGCAGAATATCAAGGAAAAGTTGATGATGATTGGCGTGAAGAAGAACCAGGTAAGATTCTGCACGAATTACGTTTAGGAGAAATGGCCCGTTGTCAAGAAATTCCCCATACACCTTATTACGGCACTGTTGATGCTACACCTTTGTGGTTAATACTGTACGCAGAATACTACAGTTGGACGAATGATCACGAAATCTTAGAACAACTTTGGCCAAATGCTTTAGCGGCGATGGAGTGGATTGACCGCAATCTGCCAGATACTGGCTATCTTAGTTACTATCGCCGATCTAAGCGCGGTTTAGCTAACCAAGGTTGGAAGGACTCAGGCGATTGTATTGTTGACCGTAAGGGAGATTTAGCTAACGGCCCGATTGCTTTGTGTGAAGTCCAAGCTTATGTTTATGCTGCTAAAATCCGCCTAGCTGAAATTGCCAGAATGAAGAAGCGCTTAGATTTAGCAGACCGTTGGCAAGAAGAAGCCAAAAATCTGAAGGTGCGGTTTAATCAAGATTTTTGGATGGAAGACCAAGATTTTTGTGCCTTAGCTTTAGATGGCGAGGGCAAACAAGTAGATAGTATTACATCTAACCCTGGTCATTGTTTACACTTGGGCATCTTTACCCCAGAAAAAGCCTACAGTGTGGCCGAAAGGTTACGCGCCCCCGATATGTTTAATGGTTGGGGAATTCGGACTTTAAGCAGTTTATCGCCAGCTTACAATCCGATGGGTTATCACATTGGTTCTGTTTGGCCTCATGATAACTCTTTGATTGCTATAGGGTTGCGATCGCTCGGTTTAATCGATCAAGCTTTGGAACTTTTTCAAGGCATATTCGATATGACAAGCGCGCAACCTTATCAACGCCCTCCCGAACTGTTTTGCGGTTATGAACGCAATGGTGACAATGCCCCTGTACAATATCCCGTTGCTTGTACACCGCAAGCTTGGGCAACTGGTAGTGTCTTCCAATTGCTGCAAATGATTGTTAATTTAGTACCTGACGCGCAAAATAACTGCTTACGAATTATCGACCCCGCTTTACCAGAGTCGATTAATCATCTCTGTTTCCACAATTTGCGAGTAGGCACAACTATTTTAGATTTAGAATTCGAGCGTTCTGGTAATACTACTGCCTGCCGCGTAGCTAAAAAACGTGGCAATCTCCGAGTAGTTATCGAAGCTTAATCAAATAATATGAAGTATTAATGAGGCTAGAGGCTAGAGGTTAGGTGTTAGAAGTTCAAATTTTATACTTTTGTGTTGCTTTAGCTATAAATACCTAGTCGCTAGCCCCTACTCCCTACTCCCTACTTTTCATGATTTTCACTTTTTTGTCCTGGAGAAGCTTCATAAATAGCATCTAACTGTTGCCGAGCATCTTCAACATTAATTGAGCGCATAACCAAAAGTGGTTCTTTAATTAAATTGCCTGCGCTATCTAATAATTCTGGATGGGGTACTTGTTTTTTAGATGAAACATAACCTTGATTACCCATCGCTGAAGTTCTCGCTGGATAACTTCGCTCTCGGTCAAAACTAAACATGATCAAGTTGCGAATTAAATTAGCAACCGCGATACAAGCAAGAACAGTAAAAGCCAGAATGTAAAGTAGGTGCAACATAGGGATTTCCTCCAGGGGCAGCAAGTTTAAAAACCTTATACTGAAAAGCTTCGCTGATGTTGGGAATTGCAGCGGGTGTAAATGTCTAACGCACTTTTTGGTGCGCCTATATGATTTATTTAGAAAAATTTGTCAAGGCTATTCAATCTACGGTAGCATACGATACATTATTTGTTAATAAAAATTTTATTAAGGATTCTATAGTATCTATGCAAATTATTTCCTCTATCGCTAGGAAAATTAGCTGCTTGACTTTATCCTTCTTTTTCTCGATGGAATCTCATAGCTACATTCCAGCATTGTGTCACCAATTGATGCCAAGGAGCTAAAGTTGTCATGTCAATTCCGACTTGTTGATCAGTGGCGGCGAATAGCATCTTTGCTGTGTTTAATTCTGCTTGTGCTTGCTTGACTCGTAACAGCAGGTCAGATTGTTCTTGATGACTCATAAATGAGAGTTGCTCAGTTTCTAAAAGATTGCGCGATCGCCCAAACCAATAGTCAAAGTCTTCTAACAAAGGCTCTAAGACTGTTTTCAGCAACTCAGTCCCTGGTAAATTTGAGTCTTGCATAGCTATGAAGGATACTTCTATTTTTCTTATTAATATTAACATTTTTTACAAAACTTAACATTATTGTATGCTATGTCCCCAGAAAGATAGTAAAAAAAATCTGTCATAATAGTCACGAAATTCAAATTTTAAGAATCAGGGTATGATGTATTTACCCTAAAAAATTTAGCCAAAGACTGTAGATAAAAGAAAACACAGTCTGCAAGCTAAGATTAACTTTCATACTTCAGACTTCACACTTCATACAATGCTAGAGTGCATCCAGGACAGCTAAAAGTCCGTCAAGCTGAAATATAACCCTATGTTATATTTGGGTAAGCTTTTCAGCATTTTAACTAATAAATTACTTTTTGCAATTACTTCGCCAATGGTTCAGCAGCCAATGTCGCCTAATCAAAATCTGCATCAAGCAGCACAACCAGAAAAAATTTCTTTACCCCGTACCAGCGAATCAGAGACTTTAAAAAAGATTCGCCACACAACTTCTCATGTGATGGCAATGGCAGTGCAGAAGCTGTTTCCCAAGGCGCAAGTGACAATCGGCCCCTGGATTGAAAATGGATTTTATTACGACTTCGACAGTCCAGAGCCATTTACTGACAAAGACCTCAAAGCCATCCAAAAAGAGATGGCTAAGATTATTAATCGCAAATTGCCAGTAATTAGAGAAGAAGTCAGCCGGGAAGAAGCCGAACGCCGCATTAAGGAAATCAACGAACCTTATAAATTAGAAATTCTGGCAGATTTAAAAGAACCCATTACTATTTATCACTTGGGTGATCAATGGTGGGATTTGTGTGCCGGGCCTCATGTGGAAAATACTCAAGAATTAAACCCCAAAGCCATAGATTTAGAAAGCGTTGCGGGTGCATATTGGCGTGGGGATGAAACCAAAGCACAACTACAGCGCATTTACGGTACTGCTTGGGAAACTCCAGAACAACTAGCTGAATATAAACGCCGCAAAGAAGAAGCACAGCGCCGTGACCATCGCAAACTCGGCAAAGAATTGGGATTATTTATCTTCTCCGACTTAGTGGGGCCGGGTTTACCATTGTGGACTCCCAAAGGCACTTTATTGCGGAGTATCTTAGAAGACTTCCTCAAGCAAGAACAACTCAAGCGTGGCTATTTACCTGTAGTCACTCCCCACATTGCTAGGGTGGATTTATTTAAAACCTCCGGCCACTGGCAAAAGTATAAGGAAGATATGTTTCCTTTGATGGCTGAGGATGAAGCCGCCGCCGCACTTGAGCAAGGCTTTGTCATGAAGCCAATGAACTGTCCCTTCCACATCCAAATATATAAGAGTGAATTGCGCTCTTATCGGGAACTACCGATGCGCTTGGCCGAATTTGGTACTGTTTACCGCTATGAACAGTCAGGAGAATTAGGCGGTTTAACTAGAGTGCGCGGTTTTACTGTGGATGACTCGCACTTGTTTGTCACCCCAGAACAACTCGATAGCGAATTCCTCAATGTGGTGGATTTGATTTTATCGGTGTTCAATAAACTGCAACTCAAGAACTTCAAAGCTAGACTGAGTTTCCGTGACCCTGCGAGTGATAAATATATTGGTGGCGATGAAGTTTGGGATAAAGCCGAAGGTGCAATTCGCCGCGCTGTTCAACAGTTAGGAATGGAACATTTTGAAGGTATTGGGGAAGCGGCATTTTACGGGCCGAAGCTGGACTTTATCTTTAAAGATGCGTTGGAAAGAGAATGGCAATTAGGAACTGTGCAAGTTGACTACAACTTACCAGAACGTTTTGATTTAGAGTACGTTGCTGAAGATGGTTCGCGCAAACGTCCGGTGATGATTCACCGCGCACCTTTCGGTTCCTTAGAACGACTGATTGGGATATTAATTGAAGAATATGCAGGTGATTTTCCCTTGTGGTTAGCACCTGTGCAAGTGCGATTGCTATCTGTCAGTGATGCACAGCTAGATTTTGCTAAATCTGTAGTGGCAAAAATGCAAGCTTTGGGTATCCGTGCAGAAGTTGACACCAGTGGCGATCGCTTGGGTAAATTAATCCGCAACGCCGAAAAAGATAAAATACCAGTCATGGCAGTGGTAGGTGCAAAAGAAGTGGAAACCAACTCCTTAAGTATTCGTACCCGCGCTTCTGGGGAATTAGGCGCAATTTCTGTAGATGAAGTGATACAGAAATTGCAGGATGCGATCGCTAATTTCGATAACTTCTAATGAAGAGTGCTGAGTTGAAAGTGCTGAGTTAAAAGACCGCCCACACTTCGACAAGCTCAGTGCATCGCAAGGGGCAGGGCATTTACCGGGTACGAAAGTGCTGAGTACTCTTTTTCTTACTCAGCACTCAGCACGGTATGTTATCGATAAATAATTTCAGATATTCCTGTGAGCGAAACTGTTTATATTGAAACTAGTATTTTGGGATATTTAACTGCCAGATCAACAGACAATTTGATTCTGGCAGCAAACATGAAAATTACCCAAGATTGGTGGAATATTCGTCGTAATTCTTTTGTGCTGTATGCTTCTGAGATTGTAGAGGATGAAGCAGCCAGAGGAGATGCAGCGATCGCTGCTCAAAGGTTAAATTTGTTACAATCTCTCCCCTTTCTCGATCTCACAGAAGAAACTAGAGAACTTGCACAGGAGTTTTTACAGCAGAGTAACTTACCACCCAAAGCCTCTAATGATGCTTTACATATAGCATTAGCAACAGTTTATGGTTTGGACTACTTGTTAACATGGAACTGTAAGCACATGGCAAACGCCCAAATCCAGAAAAAATTATCACAAATTAGCTCTGAACTTGGATATGAGTTACCCATCATTTGCACACCTTATGAATTGATGGGATATGACATTGTAGGAGAATAAAATATGTATAAAGATGAAATCCTAGAAGAAATTCACCAGTACAGAGAAGAATACGCTAAATCATTGAACTATAATTTGAATGCAATCTTTAATGATCTACGCAAAAAACAGATAGCTCACGGACATAAAGTTATAAAACTTCCAATTAAGCGACGCTTGGAAACATCATTGCAATCGACACAAACTGAAAACTTGTCTAATAAAGCTTAAAGTATTTTGTGCAGCTTAGAGCAGTCTTTGGCTTTATGCGATCGCTTGGGTAGGTCATAGCGAGACACAATGATAACAGGGCGTGTTTTAGCTGACAGACCTAGATCAATCAGCCAAATATCACCTTGTTTCGGATTCATCAATCAGATCCAATACTTCCTGCTCAACTAGTCTAGAACGAAGAATATCGTGAGCATCTTGGTCTGCTAGTTCAATAATCTCGGTAATGCACTGCCGTACCTGTGTAACAATGTCAGGCTGCCATTGGCGCAGCTTGGTTTCGAGTTCTTGAATTAAAGCATCCATGTCAAGTTTTTACAAAACAATGACTATGATTCTGAAGTGTCTACTAATTCACTCGGATCACCTGGATAAAAGCGATCATCGAAAATTTCAGCTAGAGTATAAAGACAAGTCAGGGGAAATGTCTGTTCTGGTAAATTAGTTTCTCCCATCGCCAAGTCCCTACCATTGTCATACGCTTCTTTTAGTGCATCATCAAGATAAGGTTTTAGACTTGGGTTGTCTTTCAGTAATCGTAAAGTGTCCCGACGCTGAATACGAATTGTTGCTAACCAACTACGGCTGCGATTTTGAGGTTGATACTCCCATTTCAGCAAATGTCCCATTAGCACACTCAATCTGTTACGAAGTTCCTGCCGTTGCTGCTTACCCAAAGATTCAATCTCCTCAATCAGGTTTGGCAGGTCGATTTGATTCCATTGTTTGCTGCGGAGTAACATTGCCTGTTCTTGCGTCCAAGCATAAAAATCTGTTTCGTAGAGATTTAGTCCAGACATTGGAGTTTCTGCCGTTTTTGGGTTGGCTTCAGGCATTTGCATTTATATCCAATAAGTAACAACTACCACTCATCTCGCAACACTTTTTGCATTGCTAGTACATCTCCCTGCCAAACTAAATTACCAGCAATATCAGAAAAATCATAATTAGATTTTTGTGTGCTGTCTGATGTTACCGGACTCAGCACAACCACAATATTTACTTCGCCAGGCGATAGCTGTGTTGAAATGTCAAGATGCAAATGCCCAGAAGCATCAACAGTTGTCGTTAGTTGTAGAACTTCCATATAGGCCCCATTTGTACCCCACATATATCCCATATATATCCCAAATGAGGTGGACAAATGAACAAATCAACCAGTTACATGGGATGCTGGTTGATTGGTTAGGTGAGTTATTTGCAGATGTCTGTTATTTCTTCTGTTACGGTTAATGTCCCCGCTACAACTGCGAATTTGGGGCCAGGTTTTGATTGCATCGGTGCAGCTTTGACGCTTTGTAACCAGTTTAAGTTTACACGCCTAGATGAAGGTGGTTTAACTATTCATGTCACAGGTGCAGAAGCTGAACGAGTGCAAACTGATGAGAGTAATTTACTTTATCAGGCATTTTTGAAGTTTTATCAATATATAGATCAGACACCGCCGCCTGTGAAAATTGAGATTGGTTTAGGTGTACCTCTAGCGCGGGGTTTGGGGAGTTCTGCGACGGCAATTGTTGGGGGTTTGGTGGCTGCGAATCAACTTGCGGGTGAACCTCTATCTCAAGTGCAGGTGATGGAGTTGGCGATCGCAATGGAAGGACATCCTGATAATGTAGTTCCAGCATTAATCGGTGGATGTCGTCTGGCGGCTACTAGTGATGCTGGTTGGGAAATTTGCGATGTTCCTTGGGATAAAAATATTGTCCCAGTGGTGGCTATTCCCAATTTTGAACTCTCCACCTCAGAAGCGCGGCGGGTTTTACCAACTGAATTTAGTCGTGCAGATGCAATTTTTAATACTGCCCATTTAGGTTTATTGTTACGCGGTTTAGAAACTGGTAAGGGAGAATGGTTAAGGGCAGCTTTACAAGACAAGTTGCATCAGCCTTACCGTAAAGCTTTGATTCCTGGTTACGATGTGGTGAATGCGGCGGCGGTGGCGGCTGGTGCATTCGGTATGGTGATTAGTGGTGCAGGGCCGACGCTCTTAGCTTTGGCGGATGCGGCACATTCTCAAGCTGTAGAATTGGCGATGGCTTCAGCCTGGAAAAACGCAGGTATTGATGCCGAAGTGCGATCGCTTGCTTTAGATACCCAAGGCGCAACCCTTCTTTGAAGAAGGCAAAAGGCAAAAGTCAAAAGTCAAAATAAAATTTCATACTTCATACTTCACACTTCATACTTTTTAACTATGGAGCAGATTCAAGTCGAAATAGCAGCACTCAAATCAGAAATTCAAGTTCTTCAGCAAGAACGGGCTGCACTTAATCAAAATAATGGGATATCTGGCGATGATCATTCACCTTCGGCAATTGTTGAGGCGTACCGTCGTCAAGCCAGAGAAAATCCCCAGTTATCAGTGGAACTCAAAGGTATCGATGATGCGATCGCTGCTTTGACAAACCAGCTACAACAAAAACAAGCCGAACTGGCACGTTGGCAAGTTGAATCCAAACAACTGACGATACAGCAGCAACTAGAAGAAGCGAAAAAAGTAGCACAGGTTCACGCCGATCGCGTTAACGAACTAGCAGCAGAATTAGCCGACGAAATCCGTCAGTTAAAAGCCACTGCTGATTATCTCAGTCCTTTATATTGGCAGGTTTACTACAAACCTTTCATTACCGGATTCAAGACCATCTCGGTTCCCTATGTTCGTTCGGATGGGGAAGTTTGGACGATTGTCAACCGTATTGTTTAGCGCACAACCCAATATCTTGAGGGTAAATTTTCCCTTGAGACAGATAATTTATGAAGAAATGTAACGGTGGTATAAGCCACCGTTTTTGTTGACGTTACAAAAATTTATACCTAGAATGGACTAGCCATCAAAAAGGATGAGTATTTATTCCTGTTTATGGTCAAAATCACAGAATTGATAAGTATAGATACTCATCAATAACCAAAATTTAATTTTATGGAGATAAATGACGTTTACAAAAGTAACGATTCCTTAATATAATGTAATTAAAAGCGAAAACAAAAAACGATTGTCAGAAGTGATGAATGCTATGGATTTTCCCTGGCTAACTGCCATAATTGCCTTGCCCTTGGTGGCTGCCCTAGCCATCCCCATAATTCCAGACAAAGAAGGAAAAACAGTCCGTTGGTATGGTTTAGGTGTAGCGATCGCGGACTTTGCCTTAATGATTTATGCTTTTTGGAGTAGCTACGACTTCCAAAGTTCAACTTATCAATTTGTCGAAAAATACTCCTGGGTTCCCCAAATCGGTTTAAATTGGTCTGTAGCAGTTGACGGCTTATCGATGCCCCTCATCTTGTTAACAGGCTTAATCAATACCCTCGCAATATTCGCGGCTTGGAAAGTAACCAACAAGCCGCGATTGTTTTATGGGTTGATGTTGGTGATGTACAGCGCCCAGTTGGGTGTGTTTCTTGCCCAAGACTTGCTCTTGTTCTTCCTGATGTGGGAAATCGAGCTAGTTCCTGTATACCTGTTGATTTCCATTTGGGGTGGTGCTAAACGCCGTTACGCTGCTACCAAATTTATTCTCTATACTGCTGCTGCTTCCATATTTATTCTTGTAGCTGGTTTTGCGATGGCTTTCTCTGGTGACAACTTCACCTTCGACATCGCATCTCTGGGAATGAAACAATATCCTAAAGCTTTTGAATTATTAGTTTACGCTGGTTTCTTGATTGCCTTTGGTGTGAAGTTGCCTATCTTCCCCTTACACACCTGGCTACCCGATGCTCATGGTGAAGCATCTGCACCTGGTTCCATGATTTTGGCTGGTGTGTTGTTGAAGATGGGTGGTTATGCCTTAATCCGCTTCAACATCGAAATGTTACCTAACGCTCATGTTTACTTTGCTCCAGTTTTAGCAATCTTAGGTGTAGTCAATATTGTTTACGGTGCTTGTTGCGCCTTTGCTCAAACCAACCTCAAACGCCGCTTGGCTTACTCTTCTATCGCCCACATGGGGTTTGTGCTGATTGGTTTAGCGTCTTACACAGAAGTGGGTATCAGTGGAGCCGTGTTACAAATGGTTTCCCACGGTTTGATTGCTGCTAGTTTATTCTTCTTATCTGGTGTAACTTACGAACGCACCCACACCTTAATGATGGATAAGATGGGTGGCATTGGTAAAGTAATGCCGAGAACCTTCGCTTTGTATACTGCTGGTGCAATGGCTTCTCTGGCTTTACCCGGAATGAGTGGTTTCGTCGGCGAATTGATGGTGTTCCTCGGTATTGCTACCAGTGATGTTTACAGTTCCAGCTTCAAGATTGTAGTTGTGCTACTGTCAGCAGTCGGCGTGATTTTGACACCAATCTACTTGCTGTCTATGCTGCGTCAAGTGTTCTACGGTAAGCAAAGTGAAGAGTTACATCTAGATGCTGTAGTTCCTGATGTTAAACCTCGTGAGTTGTTTATCACTGCTTCTCTACTACTTCCCATCATCGGTATTGGTTTGTATCCCAAACTAGTAACGCAGACTTATGATGTGAAAACAGTAGAAATTGCGACTCACGCTCGCCAAGTTCTACCAGTTGTAGCTCGTCAACAACCAGCAAGTCTTTACTCTCAAATTTTTACTGCACCAACTTTGGCTAATGCTCAAGTGGAAAGTTTAGTTAATATTTCAAAGTAAAAATAGATTCTCAACAAGGGTGCTAAAAGTAAATTCTAATCTGAGGGGAATATGGGGGTGATTACCAAATCACCCCTTAAATTTTTTAAGTTAAGAGAATAGTAGGTTAAGTGTAGCGATAGCGTAACCCAACAAAGTATGCGTGAATGTTGGGTTCCGTTCCTCCACCCAACCTACACCAGTCTAAGTTGTTGCCTTAACTGAACTGTATTGAGCTATATAAACTCATCAATACGCTGCCAAACTTTTTCTACTAAATCAGGATCATCGGCATTAAACCACTCGATTTGCGGATAGGCTCTAAACCATGTACGTTGACGCTTGGCAAATTGGCGTGTATGCAAAACTGTTAATTCTTTTGCTTCGTTCAAAGAAATCTCATCAGCTAAATATTGCTTGATTTCTTGATACCCCAAGGTGTTTAGCAAAGATAAATCAGCACCGTATTTATGACACAAATATTCCACCTCAGCGACTAAACCATCGGCTATCATTTGTTCAGTTCGCTTGTGAATGCGTGTATCTAATTTTTCAACATCGCAATCTAATCCAATTTGTAGAATTGGATAGTCGGGCGGATTTTCACCTTGTTGCTCAGAGATAGGAATTCCAGTTATATAAAATACTTCTAATGCACGTAAAGTCCGCAAGGTATCGTTGGGATGAATCTTTTGTGCGGCTTTGGGATCAACTTGTTGCAATATGGCATAAAGTTGATTTTGTCCGAGAGATTCTAATTGCGATCGCAACTCATAATTAGGTGCAACTCTGGGAATTTTCATCCCCTGTACAATAGAACGAATGTATAAACCAGTTCCCCCTACTAACAAAATCGGCTCAACGGAAACCGACGCAATTAAAGCCTGTGCTTGCTCTTGATAATCTGCTACCGTCATTGTCTCTGTTGGTTCGCAGATATCTATGAAATGATGTTGTACTAATTTTTGTTGGGCTAAAGTTGGTTTAGCTGTGCCAATATTAAACTCACGATACACTTGACGCGAATCGGCACTTAAAATCATCGTACCTAAGCGCGTAGCTAAACTTAAAGCCAATCCTGATTTACCTGTTGCAGTCGCGCCACAAATCACAATTAATTTAGTCATTAGTCAATAGTCATTCTCCCCTGCGCCTCTGTCTGCTTGTGAAACTGCCTTCAAAACTTTTATGTTACAATCTCGCAGCATGGTAAAACAAATACTCACCCAGAAATAACATCAAGGCTGAATTGTTCCATTACCTTCGCTTCTGTCGTTTTAGAATCAGCTGTCTTTACTCCAAGCTTACGGAGTCTAGAGTCAATCAGTCCATTTTGAAAAACCGAGGCTATTCATACGAAAAACTTATGAGGATACAGCCCCTACATAAACTTCTCACAAAAATGCCCTACAGCCGTCACTAAGGCTTTTGTGTTAGAATTTTGGTGTGTTTTTGCTTTTTTAGCCTTTGGGCGACTTTAACCCCACGCATCAGGAGAATTTTCATGACGAGCAGTTACAGTGCCGATCAGATTCAAGTTCTGGAAGGTCTGGAAGCCGTCCGCAAACGACCGGGGATGTACATTGGTTCTACCGGGCCGCGAGGACTTCACCATTTAGTTTATGAGGTGGTAGATAACTCTGTTGATGAAGCATTAGCAGGATACTGCACGCATATAGAGATAGAGATTAATGCGGATGGTTCTGTGAGTGTAACAGATGATGGTCGGGGTATTCCTACCGACACTCATTCGCGGACTGGGAAATCGGCTTTGGAAACCGTAATGACAGTGCTGCACGCTGGCGGTAAATTTGGTGGTGGCGGCTACAAAGTTTCTGGAGGATTGCACGGGGTTGGGATTTCTGTAGTTAATGCCTTGTCGGAAGTTGTCGAAGTTACAGTTTGGCGGGATAAAAAAGTTCACACCCAACGCTATGAACGGGGTGTTCCGGTGACAGAACTGGTAGCAAAGCCATATAAAGAAGCCAGAACCGGGACTTCTGTAACTTTCAAACCCGATATTCAAATCTTTACTACTGGGATTGAGTTTGATTACATCACCCTAGCAGGCCGTCTGCGAGAGTTGGCTTATCTGAATGCAGGGGTGAAAATTACCTTCTCAGACAATCGGTTAGAAATTCTCAAAAGCGATACACCCAAGGTCGAAACTTATGAATACAAGGGTGGGATTAAAGAATATATCGCTTACCTCAACCGGGAGAAGCAGCCGCTACATGAAGAAATTATTTATGTGCAGGGAGAACGCAGCAACGTTCAAATCGAAGTGGCGTTGCAGTGGTGTACTGATGCTTACACAGACAACGTTTTGGGTTTTGCTAATAATATCCGCACGGTTGATGGCGGGACGCATTTAGAAGGTTTAAAGGCAGTTTTAACGAGAACGTTGAATGCGATCGCCCGTAAACGAAATAAAATCAAAGAAAATGAACCGAACCTCAGTGGTGAACACGTCCGCGAAGGTTTAACCGCAGTCATTTCTGTTAAAGTCCCTGATCCTGAATTTGAAGGACAAACCAAAACCAAACTCGGTAATACTGAAGTACGCGGGATTGTTGATTCTTTGGTAGGTGAAGTTCTCACGGAATACCTCGAATTTCATCCTGGAATAGCAGACTCTATCCTCGATAAAGCCATCCAAGCTTTTAAAGCCGCAGAAGCCGCACGTCACGCCAGAGAACTAGTTAGACGCAAATCAGTTTTAGAATCTTCGCCGTTACCAGGAAAATTAGCTGATTGTAGTTCTCGTGATCCTGGCGAATCAGAAATTTATATTGTAGAAGGTGATTCTGCGGGTGGTAGCGCCAAACAAGGACGCGATCGCCGCACTCAAGCGATCCTCCCCCTACGTGGTAAAATCCTGAACATCGAAAAAACTGACGATTCTAAAATCTATAAAAATAACGAAATTCAGGCGTTAATCACAGCCTTGGGTTTGGGGGTCAAAGGTGAAGAATTCGACTCTACCCAGCTGCGCTACCACCGCATTATTATCATGACCGACGCGGACGTAGACGGGGCGCACATCCGCACATTACTGTTAACATTCTTCTACAGATACCAGCGATCGCTCATTGAGCAAGGTTTCATCTATATCGCTTGTCCTCCTTTATATAAAGTAGAACGCGGTAAAAATCACGAGTATTGCTATAGCGACAGAGAACTACAACAAGCTATCGCTAAGTTCCCGGCTAATGCGAACTATACCATTCAACGCTTCAAAGGTTTGGGTGAAATGATGCCCGAACAACTCTGGACAACCACAATGAACCCAGAAACCCGCACCCTCAAGCAAGTGGAAATTGAAGACGCTGCTGAAGCCGATCGCATTTTTACCATTTTAATGGGCGATCGCGTTGCACCTCGACGCGAATTTATCGAAACCTACGGTTCTAAGTTGAATCTTGCGGAATTAGATATATAATGTCAAGCTAATATCAATCTAGCTTATCCTGATGTGCAGTAATGGTGGGTAATGAGCGATCGCTCATTACCTTTTTTAAGCTCAAGCATAAACAATCAGTGGTGTTTTGATGGTTCTCTCTTGCCTAGCATACCTAAAAACACCAGAAAATTTTTGGTGAGCATTTTCTGGTCAGTAATTTGTTTGATAAAATACATAAGTATTAATTACTAAAACTATCAGCTTTCGATTCACAAACAAATACACAAAACAACATTATTGTCAAGCTATTTTAAAGATTGAGTTTTGCTCATGCCTTTTAACTTTCGTTGCCATTCGATAAAATTTAAAAGTCTTGACTTGATCAATTGTGTGCCAACTTTCTATCAACTAGCAGCGTATCCACCATATTGGAAATGCAGAATCCTTGAAACTAAGTATCATAGGATAGTAGCAAGAGTTTGTTGGAAAACTCAGTGTTATATTTAACATATGCGTACGTAAGCCGATCAACTAATAGATTCCTTCAGGGACTAACTACTCTATGATCAAATTACTAGTTACTAGCGACAGTAAATTGCTGATGGCAAACACACAAACATATTTAATCTTGTGCTAATCAAAACTGTGGCTTTATCTGTATCTCATGAACTTTTGCCAGAAGTAGGCAAATATTCAAATTTTTAACTGCCAAATTCTTAATGAATTGATTAAAATATCTTTGTATACAATAGGAACAGTTTGTCAAGATTCATAGGGTGGAAATCTCATCTGTGCGCTAATGTGTGAATAAGACCTAATCAATAAAACTCAATTGAACGCCACCAGGCAGATTTTGTCGCAGCCTCAACTCCTCAGTTAAGCTAGCTGGCATAAACAAAAGTTCAGTGTTTTAGGATCTACCATACGGGAATTCCCGTTTAAATGTTGGGCATGAGTCATTTATGAAGGAAATGTAAAAAGATCATCCTAAATGATTCTCACCTAGGCTAATATAAAACGCACTGTTTCTAGGTGATTAATGTTGTAGTTAATACCTAAAATTGGGTAAAGGTGAGAACAATTTCCTTTGAATGTAAAGATATCGCCACTGTGATTCCAAAAAGGTTAAAAAAGAATTTAAGGGTATACCTACCGTTTTCAATATCTTTTTGATAGTAGTGGCTTTAACTTACTTAATGACTTCATGATTAACACACAAAAAGAGTGCATTTTCTGTGAAACAGGCTACAATCGGAACAGTCTTTGTCAGAAAATATGCCAACAGTCATAACTGTTTATTAGTAAGGGTGAATTTTTTCTCAAAGCAAAGACAAGTCCTGTTTTAAACAAGCAAGTTAAAAGTTGTGTGCGACAGCAACACGCGACTGTTACAAAAAGTGAGTAAGTCAGCATAAATGTGACTTTTCACACTTCAATAAGAAACTCCTCCAATATGGAGTAAAACTGCCAATAAACTTTCAAGGAAAACAGCCTAAAACAAAATTTTCGGTTGTTAACTAGCCCTCAAAAAAAAGAGAGCTAGATAAATCTTGAGTAATTGAAGTAATTGATTCTGCAAGGAGCATGAGGAACGCGGCATGAACCAGGCTAACAACGTACTCGAAAGCAATTTTCAGCCTGACCTAGAAATAATAAATCAGCCTGATTTCGAGGAGTTAGAAGACCTCTTAATTGAAGAGGAGGACGACTTACTTCTCGTCGATGAGGGGGAAATGGATGAATTTTTAGAGCCTCAGTCTGATGAGGACGACGCAAAGTCTGGAAAAGCCGCTAAATCGCGTCGTCGCACACAAAGCAAGAAAAAGCACTACACAGAAGATTCCATTCGTCTTTACCTCCAAGAAATTGGGCGAATTCGCTTGTTACGGGCAGACGAAGAAATTGAATTGGCGCGCAAAATCGCTGATTTATTGGAATTAGAAAGAATCCGGGAAAAACTGTCAGAACAGTTAGACCGCGATCCCCGTGATAGTGAATGGGCAGAAGCAGTGCAATTACCTTTGCCAGCATTCCGCTATCGCCTGCACGTTGGTCGCAGAGCCAAAGATAAAATGGTGCAGTCGAACCTCCGATTGGTGGTTTCTATTGCCAAGAAATACATGAATCGTGGTTTGTCATTCCAAGACTTGATTCAAGAAGGTAGTTTGGGCTTGATTCGTGCGGCTGAGAAGTTTGACCACGAAAAAGGTTATAAATTCTCCACCTACGCTACATGGTGGATTCGTCAAGCTATTACACGCGCGATCGCAGATCAATCTCGGACTATCCGCCTACCGGTTCACCTTTACGAAACCATCTCTCGGATTAAGAAAACCACTAAGCTGCTTTCTCAAGAAATGGGTCGCAAACCCACAGAAGAAGAAATCGCTACTCGTATGGAAATGACCATCGAGAAACTCCGGTTTATTGCTAAATCAGCCCAGTTGCCCATCTCCTTAGAAACGCCCATTGGTAAAGAAGAAGATTCTCGACTTGGCGATTTTATTGAGTCCGATGGTGAAACCCCAGAAGATCAGGTTTCTAAAAACTTGCTGCGCGAAGATTTAGAAAAAGTCCTCGATAGCCTCAGCCCCCGCGAACGCGATGTTCTCAGACTTCGTTATGGCTTGGATGACGGCCGGATGAAAACCCTCGAGGAAATCGGCCAAATCTTCAATGTTACCCGCGAACGTATTCGTCAAATTGAAGCCAAAGCCCTCCGCAAATTACGCCACCCCAACCGTAACAGCGTCCTCAAAGAATACATTCGGTAATCATTTAATTTGAGATTTTGGATTTTAGATTTTAGATTTTAAATTCTCAAATTCAAAATCTAAAGATAAATAGTCAAAAGTAGATATTGACTCAACAATAAATAACCTGGTAGTTAATTATCACTACCAGGTTTTTCTTTTTTATATCTCAGCAATTTTGTTTTTTTAAAACTCATACCAATTTGGTATAGGAAGACTTGCTTCAAAATTTTGGAATAGCCAATTAATCCAAAATCTAAAATCCAAAATTGGTATTACAGAATGCCCCAAAAGTGGAGAAAACCTTGACCTGAGAAAAGCTCAATCAATGCAGCAGCTAAAAAGCCAATCATAGCCAAGCGACCATTCCAAATTTCTGCTTGAGGCGTAAAGCCCCAACGCCAAGCGTTACGGTCTTCAACTACAGGGGCAGTGATGTTTGTGGTTGTGTTAGTCATGGTTTGCACTCCAATCAGGATTTACTATGGATTGTTGCCTTATGTAAATTAATATAACAACTATTTTAAAAAATGTAACGTTTATTCAGAATTTTACTACTAAAGTTAGAAATCATTAAAAAAGTTCACACTAATTTGCTCTGAGTTTTTGCAGCTTTAGCATTGTGATACACATCGTCAGCCACAGAAATCCGACACCGTAACCAGCAATAATATCTGTAGGCCAATGTACGCCTAAATATAGGCGACTAAAACCGATAGCAGCGATCGCCATAACCGCCACAATGTAAATAAATTGAGAAAACCTAGGATAGTGCGTTGCCAACAAATAAGCCACCATCCCATACAACACCAAAGAACCTAGTGCATGACCACTAGGAAAACTAAAAGATTTTTCAGTAATTAATTGAGGCCAAAGTTGAGGACGAGGTTTAGTAAATACCAACTTCAGCCCAGTATTGAGAATAAAAGCACCCAAACAAGCAATGGCGAATATTCTGGCTTCTTGATAGTAACGTCGCCACAGGAGTATAGCTACACTAACAACGACAACAATCACCACCACATTAGGATTACCCAGGTGCGTTATACCCAGCATCACATTGTCTAGAGTAGGGTTAGCAAAGTGATGTAACCACAACAAAAAATGTGTATCAAATGCAAAAGCTTCTCGCTCGAAAACTTCTTCAAAAAGCTCTGCTAAAACAAAAAGAATTAATAGACAACTAGCCAGCCCAAAAATACCAATTGTGGTAGTTAAGGGGGCTAGACGAGGATGGATGTGTCGTAACCAAAAATGTACAATTTTTTGGAGCATCGGCACTAACGGACTTCAGCAACCGAGATAATTTTCTCATCGCGGTTGAGTTGCAAGATACTTTCGCCTGTAGTGTCACGACCCAAAATAGGTACTGTATCTACAGCTAGTCTGACTACACGCTCTTTGTTGGTTACTAGAGCAACTTCAGCCGTAGTCGCTTTCACCATACTGGCTAAGTTATCAGATTTATTCGCAAATTTCAGTGCTTGCGTACCTAAATCGCCTCGGTTAGCGGCTCTTAATTGGTTGGCTGCCATCCGCTTGGCATATCCTTGTTGAGAAACTAGAAGCAATTGGTCATCTTTGCCCACAGTTGCACAGCCAACCATTTGCTGACTTCTCAACAACCGGAAGGCTTGTAAACCCATTGCTGTGCGGCCCATGACTGGGAGTTGTTCGTCATTCACTGCAAACCGCAGTAACCGCCCACCAGAACTAGCTAAAATTAAATGCTCGCCTGTGGTAGTTGATTGAGTAAATAACAACTCATCATCGTCTTTGAGTTTGACAATGGTAATACCACGACGAGTGAGGTTAGCAAATTCGGCATAAGATAAGCGTTTAATTCTGCCTTGTTTTGTCAGGAGAATCATTTGCTTGGAGTCTAAATCTTCCGGTAATAAAAAGCGACTGACTACAGCTTCTTGAGTACCTTGGGCAGTAGTTGTGAGTGTCGTAATTAATGGTGTTCCCCGTGGAGAACGGCCAGTAGTTAAGGGAATATCCCCGACACGCACAGGGTAAACCTTGCCACCACTAGTGAGAATCAGCAAGTCTTGGTTAGTGTCGGTTAACTCAGTTTGGATGAGGAAATCGTTATCGGGTAGACCGTTTTCTGCTTTTGATTTTTTCCCAGAGGTGGCCAGACGGCGCACGTAACCCCGTTGAGTAAACTCTAAAATTGCTTCTTGGGCAGGTTGTTCGGCGGTTAAGTCCTCATCTTCGTCGGTGCTGCGATTTCTTTTACCTTCTGCTGCTTTGGTTTTCGGTAATTCTTCTGGGATGTTAGTAATGATTTGCGTGCGTCGCGGATCACTGTATTTACGTTTGAGCGATCGCAAATCTTTTTTCAGGGACTTTAATAATTCGCGGCGATCGTTGAGTAACTTTTCCAATAAGGCAATTTGTTCGGTGAGTTGCTCAAATTCTTGCTGTAAGTTCTGTTGTTCTAAACTAGTCAAGCGGCGCAAAGGCATGGCTAAAATTGCATCTGCTTGTGCTTCACTCAAATCTAGTTGATTGCACAAATTTATTTTTGCTGTGCTACCGTCAGCAGCTTGCCGCAAAATGTGAATTACTTCATCCACATGAGATAAGGCTGTGAGTAAACCGTCTACGATGTGCAAGCGACTTTCGGCTTTGCCCAACTCGTAATTATAGCGACGGTTAAGAGTTGCTTCGCGGAAATTTAAAAACTCTTGTAATAATTGCCGTAAGCTTAATTGTCGGGGTTGTCCTTCGACGATCGCTAGAAGGATTGCCCCAAAATTAGTTTGCAATGCGGTTTGGTGATACAAATGTTGCAGCACTTCTTGGGGGTTAGTGTCGCGTTTAAGTTCAATGACTACGCGCATCCCTTCTCTATCGCTTTCATCTCTAATATCCGAAATGCCTTGCAAGCGACTTTGATTAACTAACTCCGCTACCTTTTCAATCCAGCCTGCTTTATTTACTTGATAAGGCAATTCGGTAATCACAATTGCTGTGCGGCGTTTGGTTCCTTTACCGCCAGCAATCTCTTCGATTTGGGCGACTCCCCGCAGCACAATCCCACCTTTACCTGTGGTGTATGCTTCTCGAATCCCGGTATCGCCAACAATTTCCCCACCTGTGGGAAAGTCTGGCCCAGGAATTAACTCTAGTAATTTATCATCGGTTAAATCTGGTTGGTCAATTAAGGCAATTAAACCATCAACTATTTCCCCCAAGTTGTGCGGCGGAATATTCGTGGCCATCCCAACGGCAATCCCCGCACAACCATTGAGTAACAAAAAGGGTAACTGTGCAGGTAAAACTGTCGGTTCTTGCTGAGAATTATCAAAGTTACCGATAAATTCTACAGTTTCTTCACCGATTTCTGACAGCATCCCCTCATGGCTAATGGATGCTAGACGAGTTTCGGTGTAACGCATTGCCGCAGGTGGGTCATTATCGACGCTGCCAAAGTTGCCATGTCCTGCTAGTAGGGGATAGCGGCTAGAAAATTCTTGCACTAGCCGCACTAAAGCATCGTAAACTGCTTGGTCGCCGTGGGGGTGGTATTTACCCAGCACATCCCCAACCACACGGGCGCATTTGCGATAAGGTCTGTCGGGTGTTAAACCTAGTTCATGCATCGCATACAAAATCCGACGATGCACAGGTTTTAAGCCATCGCGGACATCTGGTAAGGCTCGCCCAACAATCACACTCATGGCATATTCTAGGTAAGAGCGCTGCATCTCGGTGTGCAGGGCTGTTGTAATTACCTGTCCCGTGGAGAGAAGGTTTAACTGTTTTGCCATGAGTTTTTTCCCTGAAATTTAATTACACAAAAATCGCTATAACTGAACAATGCAGCAAACACAGCATAACGGATGTAAAGGTATTCCTAACATATTCTTGATGGTCAAAGGATAAAAAGCAGTAGTATTATCCATGATGACGGGGACGCACTTTGATGATTAAAAAGGAGCTAGACAGCTATTATTGTTCAAGTCTTTCTCCCCTTCACCTCTATAAATAAAATTCTCATGAAAACTGTTTTAATTGTTGAAGACGATCTGATTAATGCTCGCGTGTTTTCCAAAATTTTGACTAAGCGTGGTGGCTTAGGTGTAAAACATACTGAAAATGTAGAAGAAGTGATTCAAATTGCTCAATCAGGGGAAGCAGACCTAATTTTAATGGATGTTTCTTTATCTAGAAGTGTTTATCAAGGTAAATCGGTGGATGGCATCAAGATTACCCAAATGTTGAAATCTGATCCACAAACAGCAAATTTACCTGTCATTCTAGTAACAGCACACGCTATGGAAGGCGATCGCGAGAACTTCCTCAAGCAAAGTGGTGCTGATGGTTATATCTCTAAACCTGTTGTCGACCACCAACAATTTGTTGACCAAATCATGGCACTTCTCCCTGGCTAATAACCACAAGAATTAACTAGACTTAGTTAGAAATATTCGCCCAAAATGTTCTGGGCGAATATTTTCATTTTATCTAGTATATGTGTACTATAAGATACTATTTTCCGCAAGTAGTTAATCAAGGCAAAAGTAAAAAGTCAAAGGCTAAAATTATTTTACTTTTGCTTTTTGCCTTTTTACTTGTTATTGCTGCTGGGCAGGCTGTTGCTGTAGAGCAGTTTGGATGCGGGGGAGTTCCAAAAATTTCTTTGTATCAGTTAGTAGACGTTCACCCCAAAGATTTTCTTTGAGGAAATCTAAGTCAGCGTAACGCTGGTCGATGCGTAAAGCCGCTTCGCCGAATTTCAGACTTTGTTGAACATCGCCTTTAGTGTACAGCGCCACGGCTAAAGCTAATAGAGGCTCGGCTGCTTGCTTATCAATAGACACAGCAGTTTGCCATTGTTTAATGGCTGCATCAACATTACCCTGTTCGTATTGGATTAAGCCAATGTTATTAATTGCTGCCCAGAATTTTTTATTTTGAGCTACTGCCTGATTGTACTGGGCGATCGCCTCTGGTAGTTTACCCTGCATATAGTAGGCGTTACCTAAATCAAACAAGGCTTCTGGATCGTTGGGTTTGAGCTTTAAACCTGCTTGATAATTGGCAATAGCCACATCGTACTTTTTCTGCTGGAAGTTAGCCGAACCGATAGCAAAAATAACGTCAGCATTTTTGGGGTTGAGCGACTTGGCTCTGTTCAAAGCTGTGATTGCTTGATCAAATTCCCGGTTTTGCAAATGCAAGCCACCCAATAAAAACCATACTTTATCGTTTTTGGGGGCCAGTTGGCTAGCTAGTCGCGCTCGCGGTAAAGCTAAATCAATTTGTTGAAACTGTGCTAGTTGAGCCGCCTCTTGTGCCAGCGTCAACCCTTGTTTCTCTAACTTGGCTGGATCTAGTTGCAGTGTATGAGGAATGAGTGCCTGTGCGTGAGCAACTTTGGGCAGACTCAACAAACTACAAGCAACCAGCAACGAAATTAACCGAACGTGTTTAGGCACACTACCGCCTCTTGACCACAAATCAAATAATCTTTCAGCTAGCTTAAACCATCTGCCCAGGTTTCGGCGAAAGGTAATATCAAGTTGCAGTCAAAGATAGTAAGCTAGGCTGGGAGTGGGGAGTAGGGAATAGTGAGTAAGAATACTACTATTTTAGCAAAGCAACTTAGTATAAATTGACAATTGTTAGCACTGGACGGAAGCATCACCTGAGCTTAAGTAGAGCGGCATAAATATTTATCACTGGGAAAAGGTTTTAGGTTAATTAACTTTTCTTAACATAATTCGGTTTTTTCTCAACGAGTTACTTAACTCGTTGGACTGATATCGGTTCACTGGAAAAATGATACAAATCAGGATTCAGGAGTCAGAATCCAGGAGCCAAAATATTTCCAGAGGTTGAATAATATTTAATGACTCAATATATAAATCAGACTACATTCCTGATCAATTCTGACTTCTGACTATTTTTCAATAATCTTGGCTAAAATATTTAAGTTTTAATTGAGCGATCGCCGCCGTAAAAATCATCATATTAACAAATAAATACCAAGCTTCTTTTGTCAATTAATATCAGTAAATTGGTGACTTTGGTCATACAGGAAATCAGCGATACTGGTGACTTTTGTCATGCTAAAAGGTGCAAGTGTTTGGTTGATAATTAACTAAACCAATTTCTTATTTACGTTATCGCAACTTTAGACTTAGCAAATTTTCGGATAAATTAGGATTCAATAATGATATCGCCAAAAAACTGTGTCATAGTATTTTAACTTTATTTCCACCTGCCAATACTTAAACGTAAATCTATCGCCAGATAGTTTCCCTCATAGTCAAAATATAGCCGTTGATAATTGTGCCAAGTTTGCTGAATTTGTATAGTCACGATAACGATTAAAAAAGAGGAAATTAACACTCAGGGTTAGTAATTTCCAGTTTTAGCCCTGACAAAATAGCTCAGTAGCCTTTGTTGACCACAAATATAGTTATGAAACTTGATACATCAAAAACCGTAGAATCACCAGTGATGGCTCCAGAGCCAAAAAAGCCACGCCAGTATAATTGGCTGTCTTGGCTACTGATTCTTGGCTTGTTGGGTGGCATTGGCTATGCAATTTATTACCAAGTAACAGTTGTGCCTCGCCAAGAAGCCAGACGCAGAATGGTAACTCAGCCAGTACAAAGACAAAATTTAGCGATCGCTGTTACTGCCAATGGCACAATTAAACCGGAACGCTCAATTAACGTCAGCCCAAAAAATTCTGGCATATTAAAACAATTGCTAGTCAAAGAAGGAGATTCTGTTAAACAAGGACAAATTCTTGCTTACATGGATGATACTGATCTGCAAGGTAATCTGACTCAAGCACAAGGACAAGTAGCACAAGCCCAAGCAAATTTACAAAAAGCCCAAGCAGGGAATCGCCCTCAAGATATTGCCCAAGCACAGGCACAACTTAACGAGGCGCAGGCAAATCTGCGGAAGGTAGAAGCAGGAAATCGCCCTCAAGATATTGGCCAGGCTCAAGCACGTTTAAGAAGTGCGCAAGCTACCTTGAATCAAGCCGAAGATGATTTACGCCGCAATCAGCAATTATATAGCTCTGGTGCGATCGCTTTGCAAGTCGTCAACCAATCACGGGCAGCGCGTGACACCGCCCAAGCCCAAGTCAATGAAGCACAGCAAGCATTATCTTTGCAACAAGCAGGTTCGCGCCAAGAAGATATTCAACAAGCCAGAGCCACAGTCCAACAACGACAACAAGCTTTAGACTTACTCAAAGCCGGAACACGCCAAGAAGATATTCAAGCAGCTCGCGCTCAAGTCACCTCGGCTCGTGGCGCACTCCAAGATATCCAAGCTCAAATTAATAACACGATAATTCGTGCTCCTTTTGCTGGTGTTGTCACGCAAAAATTTGCCGACCCGGGGGCTTTCGTTACGCCAACTACTTCTGGTAGTGCTGTTTCTTCTGCTACTTCTTCCTCTATTTTGGCTTTGGCTTCCACCAATCAAGTTGTCGCCAATGTTTCAGAATCAAATATTTCTAAAATTCGCCTTGGTCAAAAAGTCACAATTAAAGCCGATGCTTACCCAGGAAGAGTTTTTGAGGGTCAAGTAATTCAAATTGCCGCTCAAGCTACCGTCGAGCAAAACGTTACTAGTTTTCAAGTCAAAGCATCTCTATCAGATCCGCAAAATCTCTTGCGCTCTGGAATGAATGTAGACGTAGAATTTCAAGTTGGTCAGTTAGAAAATGCCTTAGTTGTACCCACAGCTTCAGTTGTTCGCCGCGAAAATGGTACAGGCGTATATGTCTTAGGTGCGAATGATCAACCGAGATTTACTCGCATTGAGACTGGAGTTACCGTGAATAACTTTACTGAGGTTAAGTCGGGATTATCAGGTAATGAGAAAGTCATGCTGAGTTTCCCACCAGGTTCACGACCACAATCAACACCGCGCGGAGGTGTGTTCCCAGGTGTGGGCGGTGGCGGTGGTCGTCAAGGTGGTGGCGGTGGCCGTTCTGGTGGTAATGCTCCTTAAAGGCAAAAGGTAAAAGTCAAAGAGTTTGAATACTAATGCTTTTAATCTAAAAATCTAAAATTGGCATGATTCAGGGTTTATATAAATTTAAAAAAGTTCCCAACAAGCAGACAGTTCCGTTGACAGAAATATTGTCAATGGCTGTAGAAACACTGTGGAGTAATAAATTACGCACAGGTCTGACTATGTTAGGCGTAGTCATTGGTATTGCTTCGGTGATTGCGATTACTTCTGTTGGTCAAGGGGTGCAAAAAAGTGTTGAACAACAAATACAAGCACTAGGTACTGATGTGTTACAAGTTTTGGCTGGTGCGCCCAGAACTGGTAATGTTCGTCAAGGGTTAGGTTCTACCAGTACTTTAACTTGGGAAGATGCCAAAGCTATAGCTCAACAAGCACCATCAGCACAACTAGTTTCTGCTTATCTGCAACGTTCTGCTCAAGTAGTTTATGCAGGGGAAAACACCTCAACTACAATTTATGGCACAGATTTAAATTATCCAGAAGCGAGAAACACTTATCCTCAAGAAGGGCGGTTTTTTAATCAAGATGAACTTGATTCGGCAAAACAAGTTGCGGTGATTGGGCCGACTGTTAAAAGAACACTGTTTGGCAATAGTACTAAAGTTATTGGTGAGCAAATTCGCATTCAAGGGGAAACTTATCAAGTTATTGGTGTGACTGAACCAAAAGGTTCTCAAGGGCCGATGGATCGAGATGACCAAATTTTTATTCCCCTCACAAGTATGTCGGGGAGATTAGTGGGAAATAATGCTTTAACAGGGGTTTCTGTGAATGGAATTTTAATTAAAGCTAGTAATCAAGAGCAATTAGAAGCAGCCCAATTTCAAGTCACGAACATTTTACGTTTGCGACATGAGATTTATCCGCCACAAATAGATGATTTTAGAATTACTAACCAAGCTGATATTGTTAGTACCTTCACAAATGTTGTAGGTTTATTCACAATCATGGTAGTGGCGATCGCCGGAATTTCTCTTGTGGTTGGCGGCATTGGTATTGCCAATATTATGTTAGTTTCTGTGGTGGAACGTACGCGAGAAATTGGCATTCGCAAAGCTGTCGGCGCAACTAATTCAGCTATTCTTAATCAATTTTTAACTGAGGCGATCGTTATTTCTATTTTGGGTGGCGGTATCGGTATGGGTAGCGGTATTTTAATTGCTTTTGCTGCTGCTAGTATTTTTAAATTTCCCTTTGTTATTTCTGTTTTATCAGTCATTGTTGGGTTTGGATTATCGTTATTTGTGGGTTTAGTTGCAGGCGTAATTCCTGCACGTAACGCGTCTAAGTTAGACCCGATTACGGCTTTACGTAGTGACTAATTGTCAGAAGGCAGCAGGCAGAAGTATTTAATACTCAGCACTCAGTACTTTAAACTCAACACTCAGCACTCAAAAATATGGCTAACATGATTTGGATGGAATCGATTACTAAAACTTACCAATTAGGAGAAATGAAAGTTCCGATTCTTAAGGGAATTCACCTGGCAATTGAAGAGGGTGAATATGTGGCCATCATGGGTGCTTCTGGTTCAGGTAAATCTACACTGATGAATATTTTAGGCTGTCTAGATAGACCGACAGAAGGTAACTATATTTTTGAAGGGCGAAATTTAACTACTTTTAATGATGATGAGTTAGCTTATATCCGCAACCAAAGAATCGGCTTTGTCTTTCAGCAATTTAATTTATTGGCGCGTTCAACGGCTTTAGAAAATGTTATGCTACCAATGGTTTATGCTAATTTGCCTAAATATAAACGTCGGCAAAGAGCTTTAGATGCTTTAAACAGAGTCGGTCTAGCAGAACGCGTTCTCAACCGTCCTAGTCAACTCTCTGGAGGACAACAACAACGGGTAGCGATCGCGCGGGCTTTAGTTAATAGACCTGCACTAGTTTTGGCAGACGAACCTACAGGTGCTTTAGATACAGAAACTTCTTATGAAGTGATGAATTTACTCACCGAATTAAATGAGCAAGGCATCACCATTGTTATTGTTACCCATGAGCCAGATATAGCCGCTCAAACTAAAAGAATTATTCGCGTCCAAGATGGTTTAATAGTTAAATCATAGTTATGATTTTCGATAATATATTGTTAATGCAGTTACAGCAAAGCGAAAAAATAATTAAATTACCATACAACAAAATATGATAATAACAATAAATAGTCCGATTTAATCGAATTTAATTGAAGCCAACAAAAGTTAATCAAGAGATATTCTGAGCATTTTTAGTTTTAATAATTGTGAGAGCTTGTGGTATAAATAAACTGGCGTTAAATAAAAAGCCTAAACCAAATAAAAAATTACTACTTGGCTTATAGATAAATAATTTTATTTTATGCTGTTCTTTAATCTTTATATAGTTTATTTGGCTTTTATATATTTACTATCTGTCTAAAGTTAATCAATAAAGTTGTCATTTCTCCCGAAAGATAGGTAGTTAATCTAAATCAATTATGAATGTATATTAATTATCGGGCTTGCAAATTTTGTTTAGTGTCGGTTAATTGTGCGGTTATGAGTTTCAACCTATTTTATGTGCATTCTACTTGGGCGGCTGTAGCGATAGCGATTTTGATGCCAGCTTTGGCTAACACTGCTGATGCTCAAACTGCCCCATTGCTGAATAATTCTGCCCAAGTTACACCTAATTTGAACCCTAATCCCAATCCTCTACAATTTCCCACCAAACCAGAGGAAGTGCGGATTCAACAAACAGTACCTCTGACTTTGGCACAGACTTTAGAATTAGCACGACGCAATAACCGAGATTTACAAGTAGCAGTATTACAATTACAGCGCAGCCGTTCTGCATTACGGGAGTCTCAAGCGGCTTTATTCCCCACTGTCGATATTAATAGCAGTGTCACTAATAGCGGTCAGGGAATTATTGACAATCCATCACCCTCTAATAGCACTACTTCTTTCAACGGTACAGCGCAACTGAACTATAACCTTTACACTTCCGGCAGTCGTCAGGCCACTATTAGACAAGCAGAAGAACAATTGCGGGTAGATGAGTTGAATGTTGAAACTCAAACCAGAGAAATTGATTTAAATGTCACGACGCAATATTACAATTTGCAACAAGCCGACGAACAAGTCAGAATCAATCAGTCGGCAGTTACCAATGCTCAAGCAAGTTTACGCGATGCCATAGCTAGAGAACAAGCTGGTGTAGGAACGCGGTTTGATGTGTTGCAAGCTCAAGTTAATTTAGCTGATTCTCAACAAGACTTGACAAATGCAATCACACAACAGCAAATTGCGCGTCGTCAGTTCGGTACGCTATTGAGTCTGCCGCAGTCTGTAGATATTACAGCCGCAGATCCGGTACAGCTAGCGGGACTATGGCAGCAAACTCTAGAACAAACAATTGTAGAAGCTTTTCAAAATCGCCCAGAATTGCCGCAGCAGTTAGCACAACGCAACATCTACGAACAGCAACGACGGCAAGCACTTTCGCAGTTAGGGCCGCAACTTAGTGTAGTAGGAAACTATAACTTACTCGATCGCTTTAACGATAGTGTAGGTGTCACTGATGGTTATTCTGTGGGGTTGCAAGGTAGCATCAATTTATTTGATGGCGGTGCAGCTAAAGCTAGAGCCGCGCAAGCAAGAAGTAATATAGCCATTGCGGAAACTCAATTTGCTAATCAGCGCGATCAAATCCGCTTTAATGTCGAACAATATTATGCTCAGTTGCAATCTAACTTAAATAATGTGCAAACTTCTAGCATTGCTTTAGAACAAGCTAGAGAAGCTTTAAATATTGCCAGAATTAGATTTCAAGCTGGTGTCGGCACACAAACAGATGTCATAGCTGCCGAAAACGACCTCACCCGAACTGAAGGTAATAGAGTCACCGCAATTTTAGATTACAATCGCGCGCTCGCTAACTTGCAGCGATCGGTTACTCCTAGAGGTGGTGCACGTTAATAGTGAAAAATTTTTCTGTAATTTTGCTTACAATGACATTTTTTTTGTTTGTGCAAAGTGAACAGAATTATATATGACAAGTTTGATACTTTTTTGTTAAGAATAGTTACAGCACTCGTAACACCAGGCAATATTTCTTATGGTAGACTCCCTTGACAATAAACCACCCCATCAGGTTGTGATTATTGGTGGTGGCTTTGGTGGGCTTTACGCGGCAAAAGCACTTGCTAAGGCGAAAGTAGAAGTTACCTTGATTGATAAACGGAACTTTCACCTATTTCAACCACTGTTATATCAAGTTGCTACAGGTACGCTATCACCAGCTGATATCTCCTCACCTTTGCGTTCCGTACTTAGCAAAAGTAAAAATACAAAAGTATTATTGGGCGAAGTCAACGATATAGATCCCCAAGCACAGCAAGTTCTCTTGGGCGAACAAGCAATACCATACGATACATTAATAGTCGCTACGGGTGCTAAACATTCTTATTTTGGCAAAGATAACTGGGAAGAATTTGCGCCTGGTTTAAAAACTGTTGAAGATGCGATAGAAATGCGTCGCCGGATTTTCTCAGCATTTGAAGCAGCCGAAAGAGAAAAAGATCCAGAAAAACGTCGGGCTTGGTTAACCTTTGTAATTGTTGGTGGCGGCCCGACAGGCGTAGAATTAGCAGGAGCGATCGCAGAATTAGCTTATCAAACTCTCAAAGAAGACTTCCGCAACATCGACACCTCCGAAGCCAGAGTTTTACTCTTAGAAGGACTAGATCGGATATTGCCTCCGTTTGCACCAGAGTTATCACAACAAGCACAAGCATCTTTGCAGCAATTAGGTGTGATTGTTCAAACCAAAACTTTAGTAACCAATATTGAAAATGATGTAGTCACCCTCAAACAAGGTGAAGAAGTTAAAGAAATTGCTGCCAAAACAATATTATGGGCCGCTGGTGTCAAAGCTTCGCCAATGGGTAAAGTCTTAGCCGAACGCACAGGTGCAGAATGCGATCGTGCCGGCAGAGTAGTTGTGGAACCAGACTTAAGTATTAAAGGATACCCTAATATTCACGTAGTTGGAGATTTAGCCAACTTCTCCCATCAAAACGGCAAACCCCTACCTGGTGTTGCACCAGTAGCTATGCAAGAAGGAGAATATGTTGCCGCCTTAATTAAGCAAAAGCTGAAAGGTAACACTGTAGCTGCATTTAACTATAGCGATCATGGTAGCCTAGCGATGATCGGGCAAAACTTAGCCGTAGTAGATTTAGGCTTTATGAAACTCAAAGGTTTCTTTGCCTGGCTATTTTGGCTGGTAATCCATCTCTACTTCTTAATCGAGTTTGACAACAAACTATTAGTCATGATTCAGTGGGCATGGAACTACATCACCCGTAAGCGTGGCGCAAGATTAATCACCGGGCTAGAATCGCCGCTCAAAGTTGAGAATGAGGGTAGTAAATATTACAAAGGTTCAGATACGAGACAGCCAGTCAATGTTTAATTTTTGATTTGTCCAAATAGGTAGGTTAATATTCCCGGCTTTTTTAAAAGTCGGGAATTTTGTTGTTCATGAATGTTTTAGGATGTCTATATAGCAGTCTTCAATATTTTTAAACAGCAAGCTCCCCGACTTGTTGAAGAAGTTGGGGAGCTAAAAGCTTAATCATTAAATGTAAGGATAAGAAAATTACTGATGAAAGAAATCGCTTCTGATATTGCATCTATCGTCGGCGAAGAAAATACGGTTTACCCTTGGGAAAATCTCGAAATTAGTCAGCAAAAATCTATTCAACAGACAACGACTTCTGTTAATCCGCCCAGTTGTATCGTCTATCCGCCAACGCCAGAAAAACTCGCCGCAGTCATAGCCGCAGCTTACCGCAATCAGTGGCGTGTCTTGCCGTGTGGCAATAGCAGTAAACTAACCTGGGGTGGTTTAGCTCAAGGTATTGATATTGTAGTTAGTACAGAACGCATCAATCAGCTAATCGAACACGCGATCGGAGATTTAACCGTTACAGTCGAAACTGGGATGAAATTTTCCCACCTCCAAGCAATTTTGGCAAAATCTCGCCAATTTCTGGCCTTAGATCCGACTCACCCAGAAACGGCAACTATTGGTGGTATTGTTGCCACAGGTGATACAGGTTCTCTGCGACAACGTTATGGTAGTGTGCGAGATCAGCTATTAGGTATTACCTTTGTGCGTGCTGATGGCCAAATTGCCAAAGCTGGCGGAAGAGTAGTGAAAAATGTTGCTGGCTACGACTTGATGAAGTTATTTACTGGTTCTTACGGTACATTAGGAATAATTAGTCAAGTTACTTTCCGTGTTTACCCCATGCAGGAAGTCTCAGGTAGCGTAGTGTTAACTGGTACAGCCGATGCGATAAATCAAGCTGCATCTATTCTGCGCGGTTCAGCATTAACACCAACGCAAGCTGACTTGCTATCTGCACAACTTGTCTCTAACTTAGGTTTAGGTAAAGGATTAGGATTAATTGCCCGGTTTCAAAGTATTAGTGAGAGTGTCAAAGAACAATCAAATAGACTCTTAGAAGTCGGGAAAAATTTAGGGTTAGATGGGGCGATATATGCCGATGAAAATGATGTGAATCTATGGCAGAGATTACAAAAACAAATCCACTTTCCTGCTACAGAATCGACTATTACCTGCAAAATAGGAGTATTACCTAGCGCGGCTGTCGATATTTTGAATCAGGTAAACATTGGTTTAATTCATATTAGTAGTGGCTTAGGCTGGCTGCAATTAGAGGAGCAAAATCAGATTTTAAAATTGCGCGATCGCACTTTAGCTAATCGAGGTTTTTTAACTGTATTAGATGCACCTGTAGCAGTTAAACAAAAAATTGATGTTTGGGGATATACAGGTAACGCCTTGCCATTAATGCGTCGCATTAAAGAACAATTTGATCACAAAAATATTTTAAGTCCAGGTCGGTTTGTCGGTGGAATCTAACAGCAAACCACCAAAGTTACAGGGATGCACAGAGAGGAATTATGCAAATTTCAGACGATTCTATTAATAATGTTGCTAGTATAAAAAATTTAAAAGGTTTCGATGCTAATCATCCACCCGAACCAAAGTTAATTGATACTTGTGTACATTGTGGATTTTGTTTGTCTACTTGTCCTAGCTATCGGGTAATTGGGAAAGAAATGGATTCGCCCAGAGGACGCATCTATTTAATGGATGCGATTAACGAAGGCGAAATTGCCCTCAATACAGCTACAGTCGAGCATTTTGATAGTTGTTTGGGGTGTCTGGCTTGTGTTTCAACTTGTCCGTCTGGGGTGCAATATGACAAGTTAATTTCATCCACTCGCCATCAAATTGAACGGAATTATCCCCGCAGTTTACCAGATAAACTTTTTCGTCAACTGATATTTACACTATTTCCTAACCCTGACCTGTTGCGAATCTTACTAATACCATTATTTTTCTATCAAAAGTTAGGAGTTTCTAAGTTAATTCAATCTACTGGGATTCTCAAAAATATATCTCCTCGGCTGGCAGCAATGGAATCAATTCTGCCAAAAATTACTCTCAAAACTTTTCAAGATAATTTACCAGATATTATTCCAGCGAAAGGCAAAAAACGCTACCGAGTCGGCGTAATTGTAGGATGTGTACAAAGGCTGTTTTTCTCACCTGTAAATGAAGCAACAGTGCGAGTATTAACAGCAAATGGTTGCGAAGTTGTCATTCCTAAATCACAAGGTTGTTGTGCTGCACTTCCCGAACACCAAGGACAAACAGAACAAGCCAAAGCCTTAGCCAGACAGATGATTGATAGTTTTGCTGATACTGATGTTGATTTTATAATTATCAATGCTGCTGGTTGTGGACATACCTTGAAAGAATATGGTCATATTTTAGAAGATGACCCAGCATATAAGGAAAAAGCTCAAGAATTTGCGGCTAAAGTCAAAGACGCGCAAGAGTTTTTAGCAAATATTGGCTTAACAGCAAAATTATCACCACTCAGTCATCAACCCTTAACATTGGTTTATCAAGATGCTTGTCATTTATTGCATGGACAAAAAATTAGCTTGCAACCACGCCAATTGTTAAGACAAATCCCTGGTGTAACTTTAAGAGAACCTTTAGATGCAGCTTTATGTTGTGGTAGTGCAGGTGTTTATAATATGCTGCAACCCGAAGTCGCTGAAGAATTAGGTCAGCAAAAAGTCCAGAATTTGTTAAATACTGGTGCAGATTTAATTGCTTCTGCTAACCCTGGTTGTACATTGCAGATTACTAAACATTTGCAATTACAAGGTAAAAATATTTCTGTTATCCACCCAATGGAATTATTAGATTATTCCATTCAGGGTTTGAAGCTGAGATTATAACGAATAGGGAGTTATACATTGTACCCTAGATAGAGACGCGCAATTTCGCGTCTCTACTCATATCTTGCACGAGGGCGACTGAAGTCGCGGCTACACAGACAAAACCCCTGACGCTCCTGCGTCGCTAACGCTGCGCTAACGGGTTCGGGGGTGACGCTCCTTCGTCGCTAACGCTGCGCTAACGCAATCGACGGGAACCGCCAAGACTGCGACCCCCTCACCGCCTGCGCGGGTTCCAAACCCTTGATATTGCGTTAGTCCGCATAGGCGGACTTCGTTTGTCTAGCCGCGAATTCCATTCGCTGGGGCTAGGTGCAAGATGTGAATCTACCAACTAATTTGTTGCTGAATGAAAGGTCTGACCTTGCATTCGCCAACAGCATCCTCAAAGAAGGTTAATTAGCTGTCACTTGTTGTTTGGATATACCTGTTGTCTCAGCTTCTGGTAAAGCGGGACGTACACACAAATAAATTAACGGGCCAAATAATGGCAGCAAACTAATTAACCAAAATATTTGATTATTTTTCCAGCCTCGACGTGCCATGTCATCTCCTAGCAATACCGGGAATAATACACTCAGCAAACAAAAATCTAAACTCATTACGTGAATAAAGCGGTTAGTTTGCCACTGTTGGATAAAATCTTGCCAGTTTCCAGCTTGCACGCCGTAAGATACTATGATGCTGGCAATTACTGTGAGGATGATACCCGTCACACGCGAATCTAGCAGCTTAATAAAAACATTTTTTTGACCAACAAACTCGGTATTTGGTTTTCGTAAAAACAGATAAGGTAACAAGGCAAACGCTCCCACCCCAAAAGAAGCAGTAGCAAATAGCCAAGCTGGAATTTTTTGACATCTCCCGTCAGCAAATACTAATGTGCTATAAATGAGAGGCCAAACTCCCATGATATTGAATAACGAAATAATTACAGGATTAATCCCTTCCCACTGAACAAGGGAAAGTTTTTTGATTAACTCAAATGTACCGGGTTGCTCAGGTGGGGCCAAGAAAAAAGCGTACACAAAAAATCCAACCCAAAGAGAAACTAGTGCTATCTTCCTCAACATAAACTTAAAAATAAGTTTATTTTAACGTTTTAGGGTTCTTAAGAGTTTCTCTGCTTTACTTATTAGCTGTTTACGTTTGTAGTGGAAGTAGGAAGATTCTTTTATTTTAACAATAATGGTTTCTAGATAATTACACGCATTTTCCACATCCCCCTGTTGAGAGAGAATTTCCGCTAAAGTTATATAAGCTTGTGGATGACTCCAAGTTTGGATGTGTTTTTCTAAATGCTGTTTAGCTGCTGCACTTTCCCCTAAAGCAAATAGTGTTTCTCCATAAATTAAGGAAGCGTCACCATATTTATAATCAGGGTCTATTTTTAAGATAGTTTGTAAATACTGTTGAGCAGAATTAAAGTCTTGATTTTGAATATCAATAAATACTTCATTCCACAGAGGTTGCAGGCTATCGGCTGTATTTTCCAATGCTTGCTGATAGTCTGTTTCGGCTTGCTCAAACATTCCTAAATCATCAAGCAAATTATGATTTAAAGCCTCATTATGATGAGTTTTACTAATACTTTGTGTGTCTGCTGCCCAAAGTTGGTGGCTACGTTTTCTATAATGAGGAAGTGAGATTTTTCTTCGCAGTAGCCAGCGTTTGCAAAAATAAGCGATCGCACCCGGAAAATTTGCAATAATCAAAATCCATAGCCATAATCGCTGCTTCGGTTCATTGCGAATACAGTCATAAAGCATTAATAACCAAAATCCGGTCATTAACAACACAACCTGTATCATTGACTGAATCCCCTAACCGCGCTTACAAGGTTTATTCTTCCTCTCCAGCTGCGTTTCTCTTTTTGGTAACGGTATAGTTTCCGAGATGATCCCCTGGCATTTGATGTAAATTAGAAACGCGCGCAGGAATAAACTCCATTAAAACCTAAATGAAGACCAATCATCAATAGTGATGAGATATACAGTTTTATTCAGTATATTTACTAGAAAACTTTTAGCTGAAAGCTTCAGAGAGGTAATCAGCGGCTGCGGCGACAACTGCGATCGCATTTTCGTAATCTAGGCGTGTTGGGCCTAACACCCCGACACTACCTATAGGTACAGAACCACGGCGATAGGTGGAAGAAATCAAGCTACAGGTACGTATTGGCTCTAATGGATTTTCTGCACCAATTCGCACTGTCACCCTAGATTTACTTGTATCTTCTATTTCTGGTTCATCAAAGATTAATTGCCATAATTTGTCTTGTTCTTCTTCTAGCAATTGCATAATTGTTTTAACTTGCTGCAATTGTGAAAATTCTGGCTGACGCAACACTTCTGCAACACCACGCACCATAATTTGTGTTGTAGTTGGTGCTTGAGTGCGACGGCTTAATTCTACAACTGAACTTTTCAAAAATTCCCCGTAACGTTGAAATTCTCTGTCTAATTGGCTCCAATCTAAGTTGACTATTTCTAATAAGCTCCGCCCTCTTAAGTGGCTATTTAAAAAGTTAGAAACAATCTGCAACTCGCGCTCTATTACTTCCGCATCAATTTGAGAATCATCTTTTCTCGGCGGCAAATCCATCATTTTAGAATGGGTTTCATAGCCATCTGTGACTACAATTAGCATGATTCTATCTGCTTCAATTTGCAACAGTTGTAAATGTCGCACTAATGTTGTTGCAGTTTGGGGCATAGTAATCAAGCTAATACAACCACTTAATGAAGCTAAAATTTGCGCGGCTCCGTGGATGAGGGCTTCCAAACTCCAATCTTCCCAGTGCAGCCGTTGTTGTAGGGACAGTTCTACTTCTTTGGCTAAGGTTTCTGATGGTGTAATTAGCTGGTCAACATAGATGCGATAACCTGAGTCGGAAGGGATTCTTCCTGCTGAGGTGTGTGGTTGATAAAGTAGCCCAGATTTTTCTAATGCACCCATCACATTCCGAATGGTAGCCGAGCTAACACCCAAGTCATACTCTTCAACCAAAACCTTCGAGCCAACAGGTTCGGCTGTAGCAATGTAGTGACGTACTGTTGCCCAAAGTATGTGCTGTTGTCGATTTGTCAACTGGACTTCCATAAAGTGCCTATTGCTGAAAGCAAATTTAAGAAAAATTTGAAAAAAATTATTTGAGCTAATGCAACAAAAGATTAATATTAGTTAATTAAGATAGCAAAATTTCTATTTTTAATACAGTTACCTATAGCAACATTAATTAAATTGCTAATTCCGAACTTATTAATCTTTTCAGCTAAAAAGCTGGTGAAAAACTTTAATTTTTTAAATTATTAAGTATCTTCCCACAAATTACCAAAGTAAGTTGTATTGCTAGATACTTATTTTTCTCACCATTTAAGTTAAATGTCGTCAGGGTAAATGCTGATTATGGGGAATGGGGACTGGGGAGTAGGGTGTAGGGTGTAAAGGATAATAAGTATTGACTAATATTGGGGAACTGTGGGGTCAACTAGTTGCGAATAAGCAGCAATACCACCTGCAATATTTTTGACGTTAGTAAATCCTTGAGAAGCTAACCACTGACACATCTGAGCCGAACGAACGCCGTGGTGGCAAAGGACGAGGGTTTCTGCCTCTGGATTTAACATAGCGAAAATTTTTTGGTTCCAGTTGGCGTATTCACTCAAAGGTAAGTTAACAAACCCTGGTAGGCGGGCGATCGCTAATTCTTGCGGTTCGCGCACATCTACTAACTGAATATTTGCATCGCCAGCCGCTAAACGTTCGGCTAATTCTTCTACACTAATCTGAGTCATAGCTTGCCCAAAGGATTGATCTGTCATGAAGTTTTTGTAAACGATCCTATATATTTATGTTGACAGAAAATCTTCTCCTTAGCATGAGCATCCATTCTCAGTAATTTCGGCTTAGTCTCAAGATTGTGTGTTCAGGCTGGGTGTAGGGGTAAAGGGGAAACGAATATTCTATTTACCTATCTATCACACCCTTACACCCTGTTCATTAATTCTGCTTAAATGGCTGTGAAACTAGGTATTTAATAGCTTTATGGTGAATCGGCAAAGCTCATTTTTTGGTTTTATAGCGGCTGGTGCGATCGCACTCGTATTAATTGCGATCGCAGGTTTTTGGTTCTTTAGCAAAACTCCAGTGAACATTGTCACCTCGACAACTTCCGAGCCTGGCGCAGCTATTTTTGTGTCAAAACTTTCCCCGGTCATGGTGTCGCTACTCACCAACCCTGACCGTTTGCAAGCTTTAGAACGAGAAGGGGAAATTTCTAAAATTAAAACCAGTTTATTGACTAAAAGTGGCATTGAGTATCAAAAAGATATTCAGCCTTGGCTAGGAAACGAAATTACCCTAGCTGTCACTACCACAGATTTAGACCGTGATTCCGCTAACGGACAGCAGCCAGGATATCTCATGGCTTTAGCCACCACTCAACAAGACAAAAGCCGTGAGTTTGTCGAATTGCTATTTTCAAAGCGGGTATTAGCTGGTGCGAAATTAGACGCTGAAGAATATCAAGGCGTGAAGGTATTTTACGACAACCAACTCGCCGCCGCAGTAGTTGGTGATGGCTTTGTGTTATTTGCTAATAATCCTAGCGTTGTCAAGGATGCAATTAACAACGTCCAAGCACCAGACCTCAATTTAACTAGTTCTCCCCAATATCAAAAAGCTCTCCAGCAATTACCATCAGCTTCTTTGGCTGTGGCTTTCTTAAATTTTCCTATTATTGCCCAATGGCAAGGTTTAGAACTAGCAGAACCCACTTACGATAGCCAAATTGTTTCTTTAGGCTTGAACTCTAAAGGTTTATTAGCAGAAACCAGCTTTTTAACAACATCCGAACTAACTCCACCAACAACGCCACTCACAAAACCAGTAGAAGCGTTGAAATATATTCCAGCATCGGCGGGTTTGGCAATTTCCGGTGCAAATTTAAGCAACTTGGGTGACAGTAATTTAGCTAAATTTTGGACGCAAATTAAAACAGCCATCTCTGGTTCGGAAACAGATGTGATTTCCCGCTTGGTACAACCATTAACCGAAGTGCAGAAAACCTGGGGAATCAATTTTAATCAAGATGTTTTTAGCTGGGTGAAGGGAGAATATGCGATCGCACTTTTACCGCGTACAGGACAAATCCTCCCCGATTGGATTTTTGTTGTGGAAAAAACCGAGGAAGTACCAGAAGGAATTGCCAAATTAGATGCGATCGCATCTTCAAAAGGACTTAGCAGTAGTACCCTGAGTTTAGATAAACAAAAAATCTCTGCTTGGACAGAGTTAACAGCTAAACCAACACAAATTCAAGATAGACCCTCATTCACCCTTGAAGCCAAAGCCCAAGGAATACATACAACCCTAGAAAATTACGAAATTTTTGCCTCAGACTTAGCCACAATGAATCAAGTTCTTGCAGCTAAAGAAAAATCTTTATTAGACGAGCGCAATTTTCAAAATAGCGTTGCAGCGATTCCCCAACCCAATCAAGGCTATGTATATCTAGATTGGGCAAAAACTCAAGGAGTGTTAGAAAGGCAAATCCCTGTTTTAAAACTCATAGAAGTCTTAGGTAAACCATTTTTTACCAACTTGCGATCGCTCACCGTCAGTAGTTACGGTAGCGAAACAAACGCACTCAAAGGCAGTATTTTCTTACAACTGCAAGAATAAGTATGAAGTATGAAGGATGAAGTATGAAGTATGAAGTGTGAAGTGTGAAGTATGAAGGATGAAATGAAGATTCACATCTTGCATGAGAGCGACTGAAATCGTTGCGATACGGACAAAACTCTTGATTTTACGTTAGTCCACCTACGCGGACTACCCTTTAGACTAGCCTGTGGCAAGCCGCCGCGCGTCTACACACTTCAGACTTCAGACTTCAGACTTCATACTTTTGTGTCACATCCTAATGTGGCACAGTTAAATCAAATTCGTCAGGAATAAATTAATTAGAATATGTATATATAAATACAATTATCAAAGCCTGTTGGAGGGCTACCATGAAGGACTGTCGCCCCCGACTTCAGAAGCGAATCGGCTGGGTTTTAGCTATCTTAGCAGTTGTAACTGCTACACCAGTAATAGCAGACACACCAAATTTTGGTAGGTTTAGTCTAGCACCGGGCTTTGAACCTGCCCAAGGTATATTTTCGGGTTATACAGGTGGTTCTTACTCTTTATCTGCCATTAGTAACCGCGATCGTGATAAAAAAGCTTGTATTGGCTTCGCAGATCCCAAACCAGATTACACAATGGTTTTAGAAAAAGACTTTGAGCAACTAACAATATTAGTTAACACTGGTAATACCGATACAACTTTGCTAGTTAAAGGCCCAGACAATGACACAATTCGTTGCGGCGATGACACTGGTAGAAGTAAAGATGCTAGTATTAGCGATCGCAACTGGAAAAAAGGTATTTATCAAATTTGGGTCGGCACATTTAATCCTAATGTGAACCGTAAGTATACCTTGACAGTTGAGCAAAAATAATAGGCAATAGGGGCTAGTAAGGCAAAAGGAAAAAGTCAAAAGGTAGAAGATTAGTTCCTTTTTACTTTTGCCTTTTTATTTTTTACTTTCTAAATTTCATCACCACTCCCCAACCATGACAACTCGTTTAGTCAAAGCAAAACTCATTGCCACAGAACAAGCTGCGCCAGATATCGAGTTTATGTTTAACCCCAGCCAGTTAGACTTCTCGCAGCAAATTAATTTGACCAAAAGTAGCGGTGCGCGTACCGGGCGAGGTTTACCAAAAGTTAGTTTTGCTTACCCAGAACCATGCAAACTCAGTATTAATAACATCATATTTGATACCTACGAAAGCGGTACTAGCGTCCTCACTCATCTGAAAAAATTTGAAAAAGCCGTTAACTTTGCTGAAGCTGGCGCAGGTAAAGAAAAAAGGCCACCCGTATATATATTTACTTGGGGCGACCAGCAATATTTACGCTGTTTTGTCCAATCTCTTAACTACAGCCTGACTTTGTTTTTACCAGACGGTACACCAGTACGTGCCAAAGTTAACCTCACCCTAGAGGAAGTGGATGAATCAATATCTCAGCCAGGTATGGGGACATCTAGCAGCGTAGACCGCACTGGCGACAGCAGAAGTAGCCGCAGTTAATTCGACCTTTGGGGAATAGCGTGTATCACAATATCTTCTCTAGGCTATTGGCAATCACCTCTTGCCAATGTGTATGCCTGTTCTTTACATCCCTGAGCCACTATTACAAATTGATAACACTAATGCTTCTGCTGATTTGCTCAATGATATTTTGCAAATCACAGTTGAAGAGAGTCTACATCTACCAGGAATGTTTACTTTAGTAATCCGTAATGATTACTTTCCAGGACAGACAACAGAAGCAACTTGGAAGCATCAAAGTTTATTTGCTATTGGTAAGAAAATTAAAATTGGCTTTATTTCCAGCACAACGCAAAACGCAGATTTTGAAGATGCAGAGCAAGGTTACGTATTAGAAGGGGAAATTACCGCCATAGAAACTGAGTTCACTAGTGGTTCTCAAGCTCCTATCATCATTCGTGGCTATGATATGTCCCACCGCTTGCACCGAGGACGTTATAATCGCTCCTTTCAAAATGTCACCGATAGCGATGTGGTAAACCAAGTTATCGGTGAAGCAGGTATTACAGCAGGTACAGTTACCTCTACCACTATTGTTCATGATTACGTCTTTCAAGAAAATCAGACCAATATGGAATTTTTGCGGGAACGAGCCGCCCGCCTCGGCTTTGAATTATATGTGCAGGATAGTAAATTAAACTTTCGTCAACCCGCCCAAAACGAATCTTTATCACTCAAATGGTTAGAAGATATCCATAACTTTCGGGTTCGTGTTAGCAGTGCAGAACAAGTTAGTTCTGTGGAAGTACGCGGCTGGGATTACTCTACCAAAAAGGCAATTGTTTCTACAGCCTCCACAGAACAGGTGATTACAGATACAGATAACGGCAAAGGCAGTTCAAGTAGCACAAAATTCACCGTCAAGCCAAAAATGATTGTGGTAGACCAGCCTGTGTTTAGTGTGAATGAAGCTGCAAAAATCGCCCAAGCTTTGTGTAATGAACTAGGCGGTGAGTTTGTTATGGCTGATGCTGTCGGTGAAGGAAATCCCGACATCAGGCCAGGGAAAGTCATTAAATTGACAGATATGGGCAATTACAGTGGTAGTTACTACGTGACTGAAACTCGCCATCTGTTTCATGAGCGAAAATTTGTCACCGAGTTTAGTGTCCGAGGTTTGCGTTCAGGAGATTTATTAGCAACCCTCTCACCCCAAACACATCTGCAAGCAGGACAAACTCTATTAGTAGGTGTAGTCAGTAATAACAACGACCCAAAAGGTTGGGGTCGTGTGCGAGTGAAATTTCCGACTTTAACTGAAGAACATGAAAGTAATTGGGCAAGAGTTGTGAGTGTGGGCGCAGGCCCAGGAAGAGGTTTTGACTGTTTACCAGAGATCAACGATGAGGTTTTAGTCGCCTTTGAACACGGTGATATACATCGTCCTTACGTCATTGGCGGTGTGTGGAATGGCACAGACGCACCACCAGAAGCCGTGGCTGATAGCGTTGTTAGTGGCAAAGTGCGCCTGCGGACGTTTAAAACCCGTGTTGGTCATAAACTCCAATTTGTTGAAGAAGACAAAAGCACTACTAAAAAAGGCGCATATCTGCAAACAGTAGATGGTCATAACTTACGAATGAATGACAGCGAGAAATTTGCCGAGTTAGAAACTACAGGCGGTCACAAATTTCGCTGTGATGACAGCAATAAAACGATTAGCTTGACTTCCACAGGAGACATCACCGTTAAATCTGGCACAACCGGGACAGCGAATAAAATTAGTGTCAACGGTAGTGAAATTGCTTTAACTGCAATACAAAAAATTTCTTTAACTGTAGGGGGTACAAGTATTGAACTTACAACTAGTGGTATCACAATGAGAACGACGGGAACTGTGAGTATCCAATCTGGTAGTTCTATTAGTGTGCAATCTGGAGGTTCTTTGAGTGCTAATGCTGGCGGCGCAATTTCCGCTAATTCCGGTAGTTCAATTAGTGTCAATGCTGGTGCTACAGTCAGTATCAACGGTGCAGCTTCCGTTGGCATTTTAGGCGGGATAATTCGGTTGAATTGCTAAGTGTGAAGTATGAAGTATGAAGTGTGAAGTCTGAAGTGTGAAGTGTGTAGACGCGCAGTGGCTTGCCGCAGGCTAGTGTGAAGTCTGAAATTTGTCGGTGGTGATTAGTTATCACCTTTAACTACCTTGTCCTCCTTTTCCCCTTTCTCATCCCCTATTCCCAACTCACCACTCCCTAAAAAATTATGTTTCCCGCAGCAAGATTAACTGATTTAACTGTCACAGGCGATCCGATTACTGGGCCTGGTGTGCCGAATGTTTTAATTGTAGGTTTACCCGCAGCTTGTGTTGGTGATTTAGTGGCGGGGCCTGTGGTGACTGGCAGTATTGTGATGGGGTCTTTTACGGTTTTGATTGGTGGTAGACCTGCGGCGCGAGTTACATCTCAAGTGGCAGGTGTAAATACTGTTACAGGTGTACCATTAACTACTGTTGTAGGTGTGGGTGCGCCGACGGTGTTAATTGGTGGTTGAAAGGTAATGGTAGCTTTACTGAGGACTTTTTTGGATAAATCAGGATTTTTGCGATAATTGATCGGGATTTGAATGCAGAAAATAGTGCCTTTACCGGGTTCAGAGAGGCATTCAATTTTACCGTTGTGCTTTTCGATAATTTTGCGACAGATTGACATTCCTAGGCCCGTACCTTTATTGACTGGTTTGGTAGTGAAAAAAGGTTCAAAGAGGCGATCGCATACCGATTTACTCATTCCCGGCCCATTATCTTGAATCTTAATCACTGCATGGGGATAATTTGCTAATGCTTTGCCATTTTCTAATGAAGTGCTAATAGTAATAATACCATCTTTTTCTTGCTCTTCTAAAGCATCGATCGCATTAGCAATGATATTCATAAATACCTGATTTAGTTGGCTAGGATAGCACTCAACTAAAGGCAATACATCATAATTTTTCACTACTTCCATGCTAAACTTTCCGCAGCCTGTCTTGATGCGATTATTTAAGATTAGCAGTGTACTATCAATACCTTCATGAATATCAGATGCTGTCATTTGCGCTTGTTCGGAACGCGAAAAGTTACGTAAAGACAAAACAATTTCACGAACGCGCTTAATTCCTAAATTCATCGAACCAATTAGCTTCGGCAAATCTTTAGTGAGAAAATCTAGATCAATCTCTTCTGCTAATGTTTGAATTTCTGGTATGTAATTACAATTATTTTGGTAAATCTCAATTAGACGTAATAAATCATCAACATACTGTTGAGCATGGCTAATATTACCACTAATAAAGTTGACTGGATTATTAATTTCATGGGCTATTCCTGCTACTAACTGGCCCAAACTCGACATCTTTTCACTTTGAATTAACTGCGCTTGTGTTTGCTGTAATTCATGAATTGTATTTTGTAGTTGTTGAGCTTGTATTTGGGCAATTTTAGCTGTTTCACAGCTTTGTTCATAAATCAAAGCTTTTTGGATAGCCACTCCCGCCTGCATGGCTAATATACTTAATAGTTTTAAGTCTCGGTTGGTATAGTTAACAGAATTTTCGCTACCAATGACAATTGCGCCAGCAACCAGTTCGTCAAGATTTAATGGCACACAAATCAGAGAATTAAATTGTTTTGGTTCCTCAAGCAATCTTGGATAAGATACGATATTATTGACGATTTCTCCTCTGCCTATCTGTACAATACTACCGATCAGCCCTTCGCCTAACTTGATTGGATGTTGTAGATAACTATCCTCACCAATCTCAGCCAAAACTTCCAAGATATTTTTTTTCTTGTCTAATAATAAAATAGCCCCACCAGTGGAGGGAATTAATTGACTAGCTTCTTGAATCAACAATCGAGAAACTTGTTTGAGGTTTAAACTAGCAGTAACTTGCATAGAAATATCATGCAGCAAGTCAATTTCTTGATATCTTTCTAGTAATTCATAAGCTAGATTTCTTTTCTCAAGTTCTTGTTTCATTGCATAGACTAGTAATGAAACTACGCCAGCAGAGTTTTGCGCGCCATTTACCCAGCCGATTAATTCACCAGAAAATTCTATTGGATATTTATTAGACGCAGCTTGATTTGCTTTTCCGTATAACGTTTTTCCTTCAGGATCTTCGATTGTAAATTGACTCTCAATTTTGACAGCAAAATCATCTAAAAGAGCTAAGATATCTTTTTTAAAAAGAATTTTTTTAAAATCACTTTTCAACATCTGCACCCACCTTAACCTCATCTAATATTTTGCTGAATTGATTGTCTAATTAACTTAGGAAATCATAACTGCGATAAATGTCATTTGATTTTTAAGTAGAACTACTGACACAAGAAATAAAATTCTGTGAAGATATATAAACTAAACTCTAACCTTCCTCATCCTTACTGGATGATTTTACAGAAATTCTGTTACTTAGCCGTAGTTCAGTTTTGAGAACCAGATGTATCTTCAGGGAACTTAACTTTAGCACCGATGAATGTGCTGACAGTTAACTGAAAATTTTTAGGAACACTGAAAATGAGTAAATTTTAAACGTTGTTTGGTGCGATTATAAGATTTTCAGCTAAAAAAATTCACCGTAAATTCATTGATTTTTGTATATTCAGTAAATATACATAGGTTGCATTTTAATGGTAAAAATAATTCAACTTTTGGTGAATAGTTTTGATTTGCCAATCGGCATAAAGTAGAGTAGACTACTCCTCAATATTTATCTACTATGCTATTGCTCAATCGCTAGCTAGACTTGTTGCCTGTCAAGCATTGACCGCAAGGGGGGAATGGCAAAGTAGGTCTAAAATTGAGTTGAAAATAATCATGGATTGGCTGTCAGTACATCCTAGATGTTGTGCTGTAAACAAGTGCCAAGATTATGATATTGCGAGAGAATATTTGACTAAATCAAGCGATCTCCGCATGAAATTGACATTGTATTCATCCTATAGTCATGAGTGACTTATATAAATTTTTTACAAGAGTTTAGTCAAGCAATTACTCAAGATGATTCTTGAAAAAGATTTATATATTTTTGGGAGAAAATTAGTAACTATAACTATGTTTTGCCACTAGAGGGATCTGATAGCCTAATGCACTTGGCAGTGGTTAACAACCGATGAGATGCGGTGAAGTTATCGAACAGAATTCAGGAGTCAGGAGTCAGGAATCAGAATTGAGTATGAATTTTAATGAGTGGCGGGTCTTTTTCCCAGTATATTGATTCTGAATTCTGACCTACGATGTTGCCAAAATAAAGGTTAACTCGACTTTTGGCGAATGGTATTAGTTTTAGCGATCGGCATAAAGTAGCGTAAACTGCTCATCACTGTGTACCTACCATGCCAGAACTCAATCAAAATCAACACCTGGGTGCGGGCTGGTCGTTTCCGTTGCGGGTGAATGTCCAAGGAGGTCTGCAACTTAGTAAAACAGAACGCAATATTGAAGAGTCGATGATGCTGATTTTGCGTACCGAGTTGGGTGAACGGGTGTATCGTCCTAACTTTGGTTCGCGGTTGTCGGAGTTGACTTTTGCACCGATGAATACACAAACTTTATTACTTTTGCGTCTATACGTCCAAGAAGCTTTGGAAATGTGGGAACCGCGCATTGTTTTAGATGCGGTGCGTGCTGACCCAGATCCCCTGCGAGGTCGTGTAGATATTGTGATTGAATATCATCCTAAAGATAGCCATGATTCGCGGAGTTTAGTATTTCCGTTTTATTTGAATGGGCAGTAGTTGAAAGGCAGAAGGCAGTGGTTCGACTACTTCGGCTGCGCTCAGTACAAGTTCGCTCACCAACCGGGCAGAAGGCAGGAGGAGTATTTAATACTCAGCACTCAGCACTCAGCACGGGCTAAACGCCCCGCTATCGCTAACAGCACTTTTAACTCAGCACGGGCTAAACGCCCCGCTACCGCTAACAGCACTTTTAACTCAACACTTTTATTAAATATTGTGGAATTTGATTTTTTACCGAAGTTACCCAAGTCTAATCTAGACGATCGCACTTTTAAAGATTTAGTTGATGAGTGTATTCTGCGGATTCCCCGCTATTGTCCAGAATGGACGAATTATAACCCCAGTGACCCAGGTATCACGTTAATTGAGCTATTTGCTTGGTTAACTGACCAAATGTTGCTGCGGTTTAATGAAGTACCAAAGCGCAATTACATTACTTTTTTAGAGTTATTAGGTGTGAGGTTACAAGCACCTGCGCCGGCGGTGGCGGATATTACTTTTTATCTTAGTGCGGCTTTACCGGACACTTACACAATTCCGGCTGGGGTGGAGGTGGCGACAATTCGCACGGAAACAGAAGAGGCGATCGCATTCACTACAGATCGGCCTTTAATTATTGATAAACCGCAAATTCGCCACTTTCTCACCTGTCCCACTGCTGATCAAAAACCAGAAATTTTGCGCGATCGCTTGACTAATTTATGGACGATGCGCTCTGATGGTGAGTGGTATGGTAGAGAGTTGGCACTGTTTGAAGAACAACCCCAACCAGGAAATACTTTTTATTTAGTGATTGATGGGGAATCTCAGTGTGAAGGTAACGTTCTCGCCTTGCAATTAAAAGGAGAAGCCGCCACCGCCACAGGGATTAACCCTGACATTCCGCCGCGCCGTTGGGAAGCTTGGAACGGTGTGGAATGGGAAGCGGTACTGTTGCAAGAATCTGACGACAGCACCAAGGGTTTTAGTTTTAGCGAATTGCTGACTCAAGGGATTAATCCCCTACAAGGTGCAGATATCGTCCTGCATTTACCGCAATCTTGGCCTGTGACGACTTTCACCGCCTATCAAGGACGTTGGCTGCGTTGTGTGTATACTGCGCCCCAACCCAATCAACCAGGATATAGCAGCGCGCCCCGGATGATTGGTTTGGCTGTTAGATCAATTGGTGGGACTGTGGGTGCGAGTCAAAGTGAATTGATTCGCAATGAAATTTTAGGGGAAAGCGACGGTACACCAGGACAGACTTTTCAATTACAGGGAGTTCCGGTGTTGAACCGTCGGGAAGATGAATATTTGATCATTTCGCCGCCTGGGGGAATTCCTCAACGGTGGTATGAAGTCAGCGATTTTGCTAATTCTCTCCCCCAAGATTTGCACTACACAATTGATTCGCGCACCGGGACAGTACAGTTTGGCCCGGTGATTCGGGAACCAGCCCAACTCCAGCAACAGACGGAATTTAGGCGAGGGGTGGGGAATTTTGCCAATATTCAGGAATTGGAAAGGCAATATGGGGCTGTCCCGCCGCGTGGGTCGGTCATTCGGATGGTTGCATACCGCACGGGTGGCGGGCGTAAGGGGAATGTGCAACGGGGGACGATTACGGTAGCGAAAAATGCGGTTCCGTATGTGGCGAGGTTAATTAACCATACACCCGCGCGTAACGGTTCTGACGCGGAATCTTTGGAAGATGCGGTGATTCGCGTTCCGGCAATGTTGCGAACCCGCGATCGCGCTGTGACTCCTGAAGATTTTGAAGTGCTGACCCTACAAGCTGGTGGTGGTGCGGTGGCGCGGGTGCGTTGCTTACCACCCACATCAACCAAGGAAGCCGGAACCATCAAATTATTAGTTGTCCCGGCGGCGAATACAGATGCGATTAATCGTGGCGAAGGTATCGAACCGGAATTATTTAGTCTGAGTCCGCAATTGCGCGACCAAATTATTGCTTATCTAGATGAACGGAGGTTATTAGGAATACAAGTTAAATTGCAAGCCCCGGAATATGTGGGTGTAGCAGTGCAAACAGAAGTTGCGCTGGAACCAGAATACAACCATCCCGCCGCCCAGCAGGAGATTTTAAGTAAGTTACGGGTGGCGTTGTATCGCTTTTTGAATCCGATTACGGGGGGTCAGGATGGGAGAGGCTGGCCGTTTGGGCGACCTGTTTATCCTTCGGATATTGTCAATTTGTTTCAGCAATTTCCGGCGGTGCGGTATTTGGGGGTAGTGCAGTTGTTTGAATTGCGCTATGTGGGTTCAACTTGGGTGCGATCGCTTCCCCAAAATCCGGTGATTGATCCAGGGGCGTTGGGTTTAATTTGTTCTTGGCAAAATACGCGGTTGCGTTCTGGTCATGTGGTCAATCTAATTCAGTAAGTAAGTGCTGAGTGCTGAGTGCTGAGTTATGGAGGTGAATCAGTTGAGTAAAGTAGAAAGATTTGAGGATTTAATTGCTTGGCAAAAAGCTAGGGTTTTGACTAAAGCAATTTATCAAATTACACAACAGGGAGCTTTTAGCAAAGATTATGGACTTTCAGGACAAATGCAAAGAGCATCAGTCTCAATAATGTCTAATATTGCTGAAGGATTTGAGCGTAATAGACCTAGAGAATTTCATCAGTTTCTTTCAATGGCTAAAGCTTCTTGTGCTGAATTACGTTCTCAACTTTATGTAGCTTTAGATGTTCAATACATCCAGTCACACGAATTTAATCAGATTTTAAATCAAGCACAAGAAGTTGGCAGAATTATCGGTGGTCTTCGTGCATCTATTGACAAAAATAAACAAGAATAAAAACCACACTTTTTTATGACTAACCAAATCCTGCACCTACAACTCACATCTATGCAACTACCTGATGCGGTACAGTCATTAGCAGTGAGTACAAGTGCAGCCGATTTTTCACACTCAGCACTCAACACTCAGCACTCAGCACTCAGCACTCAGCACTCAATTCGCGCGGGGTGTGATTTGGTTGTTCATCCGCCGGAACCGAGTGAGATAGTTTTGCAACTGGAAAACTTGGGTAGTCGGATGTTGCGGTTGAATGTGCGCCTTGAGGGGAATTTCCCGGCTGAGTGGTGTCGCATTGGGATGGAGGGGTATGAACTTGCGCCGCGATCGCGGATGGATGTGGTGTTATATTTTCAACTTCCCGCCGATTTTTTTGAAACTCCCGCGTTGGCGGCTGGTCAATCTTTGGTGTTGGATTATCACAGTCGCATTCATGTTAATTACACCGAGGAGGGAACTGGTAGACAGTTAGTTGAAACGGCTGGGTTAAATTTATATGTCCGTCCCCGCAGTCTTTATCCGAAGTTTTTACCTGCGGTTTATCGAGAAGTTGATTTTATTGGTCGCTTCTTGAAGATTTTTGAACAGGCGTTTGAACCCGCAGTGCAAACGCTGGATGTGTTGTGGGCTTATCTCGACCCCATGACCGCACCGCAGACATTGTTACCTTTTCTCGCGCACTGGGTAGCTTGGCCTGTTGATCGTCGTTGGACTATCGAACGACAACGTTATTTAATTCGTTCGGCGGTTGAACTTTATCGCTGGCGGGGAACACGTAGAGGTTTGCGTTTATATATACATCTTTATACAGATTTACCTTTAGATGAACACATTACAAGAGAAGTTGATAAACATATTTGTATTGAAGAAATTCGCGGCGAAGGTTTTGTATTAGGTAATACGCGCCTGGGCGAAGATGCGATGATTGGTGGCGGTCGTCCGTATCATTTTATCGTTCGCCTCCGTCCCCAACGCCCAGATCAGGTAGATGAACAATTAGTCCGCCACATTATCGACCAAGAAAAACCCGCTTTTTGTACTTATGAACTTTATATAGATGAGTCAATAACTAATGGTCAATAGTCAAAAGGATAAAGCATAAAATTTCATACTTCATACTTCACACTTCATACTTCATATCATGGAAATTCATCCCCTAGAACGACTACAAATTCAAGATGGTTTATTGATTAACGCTGAACGGTGGAAGCGATCGCATGATTATCACCGTCAGCGACAAAATATTCATTATCAATCACTTAATGAACCGGGAATAGTTGAAGGTTTGGGTGTGAGTTTGATTCCTGCGCCGAAGGATGTACCATCACAATATAACGATGGGCGATGGTTACAAATTCAGCCAGGAATTGCTATTGATGTGAATGGGAATCCGATTCTGGTTCCGCAACCAATAGATTTTCATATTTCGGCTGATATTACGGAAGAAAAACCCAGATTAATTTATTTAGTTGTGCGTTATGTAGATCCAGATACTTTACAACGCAAACAAGTAAGTGAATTTGAAATAGAAACTTTTCGGATTGATGAAAAAACAACACCGCCTGATGCTTTTGAGGTGGAGTTATGTCGAATTTTATTACAACCGGGATTAGTAACTTTAGAAAATCCCCAAGATGTATTTTATCCTAGTTTGAATAGTTTGGATTTTCGTTATCGTAAAATTGCGCGATCGCGTCCTACGGCGGTGGTCAGAGTAGCGCATCTTGATAGTCAGGAAACGAAAGAAGGAAGTAGTTTTGCCAATCTCGCTTCTTTATTAAGATATACCGCAAGTCTTACCTATACGCTCCAAGGCGATGAACAAATTCCTCGTCTAAATTTTCCGCTTTTAGACCCAACGATAGCAATTAATTATGATTTGCTATTTATTACTGGTAGTGAACCATTAATTTTAAATGTCCAAGAATCAGCTAATCTCAAAAGCTATCTAGATAGTGGTGGTGTTTTATTAGTAGAATCGCCTACCGATGCAGTTGATAGATTAGAAAGCATTTTAGAAATTACTGAAAGTTTAGCCACACCCTTAGAAGATTTACGCCGACTTGATAAACATCATCCATTACGAACACAACCGTTTTTATTTGCTGCTTTACCAGCTATAAATCAAAAGCCTATGCAAATTTTAGTTGCAGGTGGCATTGTTTTAGTGATTGGTGATTTATCACTAGCTTGGGGATTAGATGAAAAGTTAACTTTACCACGAGAAACAATTCGCACCGCCCAAGAATTAGGGATTAATATTCTCAATTTTGCCTGGAAGCGTAAGCGAATGACACAATTACGGCAACAAACTGCAACACCTGTCTCAACTAAACATGATGCTTTAAAAAATATTTTTAATAAGTTGGAATAATTTTTTAACGCAAAGTATCGCAAAGTTCAACGCAAAGGAACACAGAGTTTTAAATACTCAGCACTCAGCACTCTATTTATGGCAGTTAATCTCGTTAATACTAAAATTTCTACTCAAGTATTGAACTTTCAACCGGGTGGTTCACCAGCTTCTTTTGATGTAACTGTAGTTAATGAAAGTGATCAGTTTGCTTCTTTTCAAATCGAAATCATTGCGGCTGGTGGTGGTGAAAGTTTGGGGACTAATTGGTACAGTATTAAACCTGCGGTGAGCGCGAAAAATCCACCAGGGGATAGTACAAAATTTGAAGTCACAATTACTAATACACCTGTTGTCGGTTTTATCGGCAAAATGAACTTGATTGTGCGGATTTTTTCGCTGGAATTGCGGGATGAAGACAGACAATTGCTGCGGTTGATAGTTGAAGCAGGTGTTGGTGCTGTACCGATGCAGGTTGAGTTACCAATAAGAGAATTTACAACTCAACCACAGGGAACGATTGAGATTCCAGTGCGGGTTTTTAATCCTAGTCAGCTACCTGCGAGTGTTTCTTTAAAACCAATGGGACTTAAACCCCAATGGTTTATTAATGGCGATGAAAAACTATTATCAGTTCCGCCAGGTAATAAAGCAGAAACTTCATTTTTATGTCAGTTACCAATTGCAGAAGAAGTACCGAGTCAAGCATATCCTTTTACGATTGAGGCTAATTATCCCAATGGACTTCCATCTAGTAGTCGAGAAGGGATAGTTAATGTTACTCCAGCAGGGTTTGTTGACTTTCAATGCACACCAGAAAAACAACAAATACCCGCATCTCGCCCTTGGCTACCACAATTAAAAGTTAATTATACTACTTACCAACTCGAATGCAAAAATCACAGTAATTTGCAGCAAAAGGTAAGTATTGAAGTTAAAGAAGATGAGGAAAATAAGCGGAAATGTTTTTGGGAAGTACACCCAGAATTTGTAGAAGTAAATCCGGGAGAAAGTAAAACTTTACAATTATTAATTAGTAAGCGGCGGCAGTGGTTGGGTCAGAAGCAAAAACGTGCATTTAAAGTTAAGGCTATTGTACCAGATAATCGCGTCAATATTAATGATGAAAATCAATATTTACAACTCATTATTCATCCAATTTTACATCCTTGGTTACAGATGGGCTTAGGATGTCTTTTACTATATTTACTTTGGTATATTTCATGGTTAAATCCTGATAACCCATTTTTTGGTCATCGTGATGCTGTAACATTTGTACAGTTTAATGGAGTAGGCGATCGCGCCGTTAGTAGTTCCCAAGACCAAAGTATAATTAGATGGAATATCGCAGGTTTTACTAATCCCTTAGTTAATCAAGATGATGGCAGAATGGCTAGAAAGATTGGTAAGTCTGTGCGAATTGTGCGTTATAAACCTGTGGGTAATGATGTAGTCGCCGCAGGTTTAGAAAACGGCGAAATTCAAATTTGGGATGTACTTGGCTGGACAAAAAAACCAAAGGCAACTTTTTCACTTAATAAAGCAGACCGAGTTTTAGGCTTAGAATTTAGCCAAGATTCCCACTTTTTATTTAGTGGTCATGGTAGTGGTCTAGTTGTGCAATGGGATTTAAATAGTGCGCTGTTAGACGATGAGAAAACTTTAGAAAAACCAATTAATTATAAGGATGTGAAGTTTCCTGTATATACGCTGGCGACTGTTGGACAAGATAAACAAAATTTAGTGATTGGTGGGAGATATAACAATTTAGTTATCTGGAATTTTAGCCAAGATAAATTATGGAAAATCCCCTATAATCCCCCAGGTAGTCAAAATGATTATATCGTCAGTCTTAATAGTCCTGAATACAAACCGCATTTATTAGCAACAGCCGATAATAGGGGACAAATTACATTATGGAATATGAACCAATGTTTAAAAAATAGTAATAATCAATGTCAAATTTTAGATAAATGGTCTGATGGTCATGGTGGAAAAGCAGTGCGTTCTGTGGCGTTGAGTCGAGATGGTTGTTATTTAGCTAGTGGTGGTGATGATAATCGCGTTATGCTATGGTCTTTAACTCAAGCGGGTAGAAGAATTTCTCCGGTTGGTCAAGAAATACGTAAAGAAAAACAACGATTTAATAGTGTAGATGTGAAAGTTGTGAAGAATAAAATTTTGATTATTAGTGGTAATGAAGATAATAAAGTCAGGTTAGATATTAGAGATTTGAATAAAAATGTTGGTTGTAAACAATAATGATGAATACTTATAGACGTAGTTAAAATACTTTTTACTTTTACCTTTTTACTTTTTACTTTTTGGGGTGTAAACATGACTGCCATAAATTCAAGAACTAGTAATTCCCAACTCGGTTTGAGTATGGCAGATGTGTTACTGTTACCCCCACAGCAGCGCAAAATAGTCCAGTGGTTAATTAAGCATCCTGATAGCGTTACCCTTACCCAAGTATCAATTCATTTAGATTTAAATCAACAAGCAACTTTAGCTTTATTAGATGAATTAGTTGACGAAGGTTTTGTCCAGCAAATATTAACTGGTGGTGAGGTGAAATATCGCGTTAATTTGGCAGCAAAACGCGGTATTCAACAACAAAACCTGCAACAAACCCTTGCGCCGGGAAATCCTCTGGCGATTATTTTTAATCCTTCTGGTGATTATGCAGTCCAGGCTGGGGCAAAATTTGAAATTAATGTCACAGTCACAAATAAAGGTCAAGAAAGTGCATTAATTGATATTTTTATTGATGAATTATCACCGCAATTAATTCAATGGTGTGATGCACCAAAGCAAAGGTTAGCACTTAGCCCTAACTCTGTGGGTGAGGTGTTATTTGAATTTAACGTACCTGTCACAGCAATTCCTAGCACTTATAACTATGCAATTGTTGTTGATGCGCCCCTACATTATCCTGAAGATACGCCTATTCGACATGGGGCAAAAATTCAGGTTTTGCCTGCAATTGAAACGGTAGTTAGAGTTAGTGACCCAACTTTTAGCTTACTACCTTTAACAAGTTCGCGATCGCCTGCCAAAATTCCCCCAGGCGGAATCTTACAAGTTAATGTCAATGTTCACAATCGTTCGGATAGGGTAGATAGATTTCGTCTCAGTTGTCTCGATTTACCCCAAGAGTGGGTGAGTATCCGCTATCCTGAAGGTTTGGAAACCGCCGGACTTGTCATCCCGAATATGGGTTTGAATCTCAACCCCGGCGAAAAAGGAGAAATATTACTTCAGTTCCAACCACCCCTAGGCGCAAACGCCGGACTTTATTACCCTAGCATCCGCTTGTACTCCGCCAACAACCCTGATTTGATGCTGTTGGATGTAATTTACTGGGAAATTTTACCGTCTTACCTGCTGAATGCAGAAATGCTGATTGTGGTAAATCGGGTGAGACGCAAAGGTGGAACTTTTGAAGTTAAATTCACGAATGCGGGTAATACGGTTAGGGAAATTACTTGTCAAGCAGTTCCTGTCGATGAAGATAAGGTATGTACTTACGTAACTTCGCCAACGGTTTTACGTGTATTACCAGGGGAAAAAGCTGCAACCCAAGTAACAGTCACACCTGTGAAATGGTGGTATCGTCCGATGTTCGGCGCGGGAAGATTGCTGAATTTTCGCATTGAATTAGTAGATCAGCAACAAATACCTTTACCAAACCCCGCTTTACCCGGAAGCTTAATTTGGGAACCGCGTCCCTGGTGGCAATTTTTACTCGTATTACTGACGGCTTTGGGAATTATCGGTGCAATTGCATTTTTAATTTGGCTGTGGTTATTCAGTCCCCCCGCAGTTCCCAAAATCTTACAATTTCTCTCCTCTGACTCTACTTATCAAGCATCCAACAATGATTTTATTCGCTTAAGTTGGCAAATTCGCCACCCCAAAAAATTGCAAACTATATCTTTAACTGGTTTATTTGCTGATGGTACGGCGGCGGTACAACCAATAGTTTATAACTTCAACGGTAAACTACCCCAAGAACTACAACCATTCTGCCAAATGGGTGCAGTATTAACTTGTTCTAACGTCCCTAGCGATGCGCGTAAACCAGGAGATTATACTTTTCAACTACAAACATTCGCTAATAATAATCCCGACTTACCAGCCGACACAATTAAAACCAATACGATTAAAATCGTCCCCATTCCCCCACCACAAATTTTAGAATTTTCCCCAGCACAATCGGTTTACCAAGAAGTTAAACCTAGCACTAACAAAATTAGCCCCGACACCATTCGCCTCCACTGGAAAATTAACGATTTAGATAAAATCAAAGAATTACGAGTAATTGGGCGATCGCCAGAAAATTTAGTCAACAGTCCACTGCAAACTTATAATGTTACTCAAGGCATTCCCGACACACTCAAAGCCTTCTGTAACCAACAAGATAATCAACTAAATTGTCGTAAAATTCCTGCTAACAATCGCGGCGCAGGCGACTATATATTTGAACTGCAAATATTTACCAAAACCGACACAGATAAACCAAGTATTACTCAAAAAACAGACTTAGTAAAAGTCCAACCTCTACCCAGCAAAATTCTCGAATTTAAAATTGATGGTAACAACCCCTTACCCAAATATCCCATAGTAATTAATCCCCTTAAACCAAACAAACCCCTCAACTTATCTTGGAAAGTCGAAGGTAGTAATAACATTAAAGTCGAACTTCTTCCCGCACCCGGAGACATCCCTCGTAACGGTACAATACCCTACCCAGTTAATCAACAACCCGGTAGCGAAACCATCACTTTACAAGTTACCAATTCCACTGGTGAAAAAGTAACTCGTTCCGTCACCATAGAAACTTTTTTACCACCTAATTCTGCAACCAATCAACCACAACTACCACAATTAGAAGGCGCGAAACCAGAAATCCCAACTACACCCCCACCACCCACAACCCAACCCGCACAACCCCCTGGAACCTCCCCATCCCCAACCAACAACACCCCTAATCCCAACTCTCCCACACCATCCCAACCAGATAAACTCTCACCCTTAGAACTCCCCCCAGGATTTGATTAAAAGCAAATTTTTCTTCTTTGCGCCTTTGCGCCTTTGCGCGAAATAAAAAAGACTATGAAACCCCATCTATTATTAACAATAATCCTCCTCCTCTTCCTCTCCCCCCTTCCCGCCAAATCATTAGACGCACAACAATATCGCGCCAACTTACTCTTAAACCTCGGTAATAGACAACTCACAAACGGACAATTTAAATCAGCCTTAGCATCATTACAAGAATCACTCAAACTATATCAAATAACAGGCGATCGCACCGGAGAAGCCACAGCTTTATTTCGCATCGGTGACGCTTACTTTACTCTCGGTAGATATAGAACAGCCATTAACTATTACAACCAAAGTTTACAACTAACTCAAAATTTTCCTAACCAATCGCTGACAGTACAAATTTTTGAACATCTCAGCAATACATATATCACCCTGGGCGATGAAAAATTAGCTAAAAAATATCAAACACAAGCCACTGCGCTTAAAAAAGAAATTGGTAATCCCGACAGAGAAGCCGCTTTTTTAGGTAACGTTGGTTTAGATCATGATGCGGCGACTGAGTATAAACAAGCGATTGCTTTTTATTCCCAACAATTCACAACCGCTAAAGACAATAATAACTATCAACTGCAAATAGATTCCTTACAAAACCTCGCTGCAACTTATCGTAAATTAGGGCAGTATAACCAAGCGATCGCAACTTATCAACAACAGTTAAAATTAGCCCAGCAATTAAATAATAATACTATCGTCAGTTTGACATTTAAACAGATAGCCCAAACCTATCAAACGCAAGGTGACTTTCAAGCTGCGATCGCATTTTATCAACAACAGCTACAACTTACCGATAAAACCCAAAAATCTGAAGTCATCAGACAACTAGGACGCGCTTACACTTTTGCCAAAGAATACGAGCAAGCCGTAGCATTATATCAAGAACAATTAAACTCCGCTAAAGCCAATAAAGATAATTACACCCAAGGGACAGCTTTAAATAACCTAGCCTTTGTTTATCTCAACTCAAACAAATTCGATGAAGCTAAAACAACCCTACAAGAAAGTATTAAAACTTGGACATCCCTACGTTTAGATTTAGGCAACACAATTGATTACGCTGCGGAACAAAACAATACCTATCGCTTACTACAACAAGTTTTAATTACCCAAAATCAGCCAGAAGCCGCCTTAGAAATAGCTGAACAAGGCAGTATTATGACATTTCTACAATTAATGGGAATGCGGTTAGCTGCGGAAGCCAAAGATAATAATTTAAAAACTGCACATAAATCAATTATTTTACCGACAATTATTGATATTCAAAAAATTGCCAAATCACAAAAAGCTACTTTAGTCAAATATTCTCTTATTCCTGATGATGGCTTATATATTTGGGTAATTCAGCCCACAGGTAAAATTACCTTCCGTAAAGTCAAACCCACACCAGAAAATACTTTCACTTCCACTAATTCCATTTCTGAAATAGTTGCCAGTGTTCCTAAATATCTGGGCATCAATAGTCAAGATAACCAAACCCAAAAGCTTGTCAATCCGTTATTACAATTACATCAACTATTAATTAAACCTATTGCTGATTTATTACCTGATAATCCGCAAGCCCAAATAATTTTCATCCCTCAAGATGAGTTATTATTTGTACCTTTCTCCGCTTTAATTGATATTTCTGGTAAATATTTAATTGAAAAACATCCAATTTCAACTGTACCAGCAATTCAAATCTTGCAGTTAGCTAAAGAACAAAGAGGTAGAACAGGCGGAAGTAAAGTTGTGGTTGTGGGTAATCCTACCATGCCAAAAATTTCCCATGCAATTAATCAAGCACCCCAACCTTTACCACAACTCATAAATTCCGAACAAGAAGCTTTAGCTGTTGCTGATTTATTTAAAACCAAAGCTTTCATTGGTAGTCAAGCAAGTAAAGCCGCAATACTTCCTTTATTACCCAAAGCGAAAATCATTCATCTAGCAACTTATGGTGTATTAGATGATATCAAAAGACAAGGTATTCCTGGCGGAGTTGCATTAGCGGGAGAGAATACCGGACTCCTTACCACCAGCGAAATTCTCAACTTATATAACCAACCAAAAGGTAAACGTTTACGCGCGAGGTTAGCTTTTATCAGTGCTGGTGAATCAGGAAATAGTAGCTTAGGTAACGGTATCCAAGGTTTATCTTTGGCACTGATGACATCTGGCGTGCCTAGTATTATTATCTCGCAATGGGCAGCATCAGATACACCAACATCCATGCTAACTACGGAATTTTATCTGCAATTAAAACAAAAGCCTAATAAATCCCAAGCTTTACAAAAGGCGATATTAGCCACAATGAAGCAGTATCCTAATCCGAAATATTGGGCAGGATTTAGTTTAATTGGCGAACCATATTAAAAAATAATAAAAAGCACGCATAATACATCAAAAACAGAAAGAATAAATCTTACATAGGGTTGATTTTTGATAGTCAAAATTTAAAATGCCAAATTTACAGATTATTTCATTACAAAAATCTATAAAATTGCTATCTACTAGCTTAGTTTTTAGTTTTGCCTGGGTAATTTTCACTTGGCCATCACTAGCACAAGCACCAAACCCAGCCGGAGATGCCAATCAAAACCGCTTTCCCCAGCCAAACACAACCCCAACACCTTTACCACCACAATCAGAACCATCTATACAGCCAACTCCTACACCTACGCCAGAAACCCCGACTACCGAAAGTTCGCAAACTATTAGAGTAGAAAAAATCAATGTTATCGGTAGTACTATTTTTAACGCAGATACATTTAAATCGATTACTCAGCCAGTGGAAGGGCGTGAGGTGACGATAGAAGAACTACGCAAAGTTGCTGATGCGATTACTCAGCTTTATTTAGATAAAGGTTACATTACTTCCAGAGCTATTTTAGTAGACCAAACTGTTAATAATGGAGTTGTAGAAATTCGGGCGATTGAGGGTGGTGTCGAGAAAATTGAAGTTGAAGGTACGAAGCGATTAAATCCTGAATATGTGCGATCGCGTATAGCTTTAGGTTCTAGCAAACCTCTGTTAACATCTGCATTAGAAGACCAATTACGACTATTACGGGCTGATCCTTTATTTTCCAATGTAGAAGCGAGTTTACGCGCTGGTAGTGGTGTTGGTAAAAGTATTCTCGTAGTCAGGGTAACAGAAGCCCAACAATTTAATGCCTTTTTTAGCGTAGACAACTATTCACCCCCTAGCATCGGTTCGGAAAGATTGGGCGTAAATGCAAGTTATCGCAACCTCACAGGTAATGGTGATGAACTTACCGCAGCTTATTATCGCACTACCCAAGGAGGCGCAAATGTATATGATTTTAACTATCGCCTGCCTTTAAATCCAATGAATGGCACATTACAATTGCGGGCCTCACTCAATGATACTAATGTTGTTCAAGAACCGTTTAAGAGCTTAGATATTAGTGGTGAATCCGAACTGTACGAAGTGAGTTTTAGACAACCACTAATTAGAACACCCCGCGAAGAATTAGCTTTATCTTTAGGTTTTGCGGTGCAGAATGGTCAAACCTTTACCTTTGCCGGGCCAACACCCTTCGGCTTTGGCCCTGATGACGATGGGAACAGCCGCACCCGTGTTATTAAATTTGGTCAAGATTATGTAGTGCGGGATCTAAATGGTGCTTGGGCATTGCGATCGCTATTTAGTTTCGGTATTGGTATATTTGATGCTACCAGCAATCCCAGCCCGATTCCCGACGGACGCTTTTTTAGTTGGTTAGCCCAAGCTCAACGAGTACAACGCCTGAGTACAGATAATATCTTGATAGCTCAAGCAGAATTACAAATAACCCCCAACGGCTTATTACCTTCCCAGCAATTTGTTGTTGGTGGTGGTCAGTCAGTCCGTGGTTATCGCCAAAACGTCCGCGCTGGTGACAACGGCGTGCGCTTTTCTCTAGAAGACCGCCTAACAGTAGAAAGAGACGCATCAGGTAACGCTACATTGCAAGTCGCGCCTTTCTTTGATATGGCTTATGTCTGGAACGTAGATGATAACCCCAATACCTTACAACGCCAAAAATTTCTCGCTGGTTTAGGACTAGGCATTTTATTCCAACCACTACCACAACTAGATGTCAGACTAGATTATGGTCTTCCCTTAGTTGACTTAGATGACCGTGGTAAAAATGCTCAAGATGATGGTTTTTACTTCAACGTCAACTATCGCTTGTAGATTTTGCCCTAGGCGAGAGTGCGAGTGCCTACGCATTTTATGACAGCTAATCTAAATTACTAAAATATGAAATTACTTTGTTCTCAAAGCGATCTAAGCGCGAATCTTTCACTTGTCAGCCGTGCTGTACCTTCAAGGCCGAATCACCCAGTCTTGGCTAATATATTGTTGCAAGCAGATGCAGAAACTAACCAAGTCAGTTTAACTGCTTTTGATTTAAGTTTAGGTATCCGTACCAGCTTCAACGCCGAAGTTTGGCAAGGCGGAGCGATCGCACTGCCAGCTAAACTGTTAGTAGATATTACCTCTCGTCTGCCAGAGGGCGAAATCACCTTAGATGACGAAGCCTCAGAAGCATCGACAGGCGAAGGCTTAATTGTCACCCTCACGCCCAAAAGCGGATATTATCAATTACGCGCCATGAGTGCCGAAGAATTTCCTGAACTCCCGGTAATTGAAAATACCGAACCAATTTATTTAACCGCAGCCGCCTTAATTGAAGGACTCAAAGGCTCTTTATTTGCCACTAGTGCCGATGAAACTAAGCAAGTTCTGACCGGGGTACATTTGAGTGTCAAACAAGATACCTTAGAATTTGGTGCTACTGATGGACATCGCTTGGCTGTGGTAGAAACTACAAATGAGCGTCCTTTGGGGGGAAGTGGCCAATTAGAAGTGACAGTACCCAGCAAAGCTTTACGAGAATTAGAAAGGATGTTGGCGCATAATGCTAATTCCGATGAACCAATATCTTTATATTTAGACCAAGGTCAAGTAGTTTTTGATTTGCAAAATCAACGCTTAACTAGTCGTACCTTAGAAGGGCAATATCCAGCATATCGACAACTTATTCCCCGTCAATTTGAGCGACAAGTCACAGTTGACCGCAAACAATTTCTCAGCACCTTAGAAAGAATTGCGGTGCTAGCAGATCAAAAAAATAATATAGTTAAACTCACCATTGATCAAGCCGCCCAAGAACTGACATTATCTTGTGAGGCCCAAGAAATGGGTAGCGGTAGAGAGTCAATGTCGGCAGAAATTTCTGGAGAAGATATCGAGATTGCTTTTAACGTTAAGTATCTAATGGAAGGTTTAAAAGCTTTACCATCTTCAGAAATTCAAATGCACATCAATCAAAACCTCACACCAGTAATTTTTACACCTTTGGGCGGGTTGAAGATGACTTATTTAGCTATGCCTGTGCAACTACGTAGTTAAAACATCAATCATTGTCAAGCGCTGCGCGCGGGTGTAGGGTATGGGGTGTAGGGAATTGGGAATTTTTCGAGGCTTGAAACCCCGACCAAGGCTATCCCCCCAAAAGGCGGGGTTGTTGACTCACTATGAGTTAGGCTTCGCACATTTTCGCTGTGTCATCAAGACTCTGCCGTGGCTTTCATCTCCAAACACCACTTCGTTTCCCATAGGATCTTCCCACCAGAATTAATAAATATCTTTGTTTTTTGTATCTCTTATTGGTTTATATTTACCAGAGGGTGTATTAACCGCCACTCATTTTGAGAGACTAGGAGGCAGCGTCAGAAAATTTGAGATTTTGGATTTTGCGAAAAGTTAGGCCAGTGCGTTGGGAGTTTCCCGACTTGAGTCAACTTTTCCAGACGTTGTTAAAAGAGGATAACATCTATTCGGATTTCCTTGAAGTCACACCAGTCGCTTCCTAGTTTTGATAGTTTTGCCTGTGTAGCCGCGACTTCAAGTCGCCCTCGTGCAAGAGTTCTATAGTTAAACGAATATTTTTGCTGAATTGTAACCGATAAAGACTAAACTAAAAAGTCTTGTGCAGCAAAACCTCTAGATTTAAATGAAGTAATCATGTCCAAGGTTCTCGTCTCCGATCCTATTGATCAAGCTGGAATTGACATTCTTTCCCAGGTTGCTACGGTTGATGTCAAAACTAGTCTAAAACCCGCAGAATTAATTGAAATTATTGGCGAATATGATGCGCTCATGATTCGTTCTGGTACAAGGGTGACAGAAGAAATTATTGAAGCTGGTACGCAGTTAAAAATTATTGGTCGTGCTGGTGTAGGCGTGGATAATGTTGATGTGCCTGCTGCTACACGCAAAGGTATTGTTGTAGTTAATTCTCCTGAAGGAAATACGATCGCAGCAGCAGAACACGCATTGGCAATGATGCTGGCTTTGTCACGTCACATTCCAGATGCTAACGCTTCAGTAAAGAGCGGTGAATGGGATCGCAAAACTTTTGTCGGTGCAGAAGTTTACAAAAAGACTCTCGGTATTGTTGGTTTAGGTAAAATTGGTTCCCACGTTGCGGCTGTGGCTAAGGCAATGGGAATGAAATTACTCGCTTACGATCCTTTTATTTCTAATGAAAGAGCAGAACAAATTGGTTGTCAGTTAGTAGAGTTGGATTTACTTTTCCAACAAGCTGACTACATTACACTCCACATTCCCAAAACGGCAGAAACTACCCATTTAATCAACGCCACAACTTTGGCAAAAATGAAGCCAGCAGCGCGGATTATTAACTGCGCGCGTGGGGGGATCATTGATGAAGCAGCTTTAGCCGCAGCTATCAAAGAAGGGAAAATCGCTGGCGCAGCGTTAGATGTGTTCGAGTCAGAACCTTTGGGTGAATCGGAATTGCGATCGCTTGGTAAAGACATCATCCTCACCCCCCACTTGGGAGCCTCCACCACAGAAGCGCAAGTTAACGTCGCAATTGATGTAGCCGAACAAATCCGCGATGTTTTGTTGGGACTTCCCGCCCGTTCTGCTGTCAACATTCCTGGACTCGGCCCCGATGTTTTAGAAGAACTCAAACCTTATATGCAGTTGGCAGAAACCTTAGGTAACTTGGTAGGCCAGTTAGCAGGCGGGCGCGTAGAAACACTGACAGTAAGACTACAAGGTGAACTAGCAAGCAACAAGAGTCAGCCTTTAGTAATTGCCGCTTTAAAAGGTCTACTTTACCAAGCACTGCGGGAACGAGTAAACTACGTTAATGCTAATATCGAAGCCAAAGAACGGGGAATTCGCGTCATCGAAACAAGAGATGCTTCCGTACGTGACTATGCTGGTTCTTTACGTCTAGAAGCCACAGGTACTTTAGGTACTCACTCAGTTACAGGTGCTTTGTTGGGTGAAAAAGAAATTCACTTAACAGACGTTGACGGCTTCCCGATTAACGTTCCTCCCAGCAAGCATATGCTGTTCACACTGCACCGCGATATGCCAGGAATTATCGGTAAACTCGGTTCTCTCCTCGGCAGTTTTAATGTCAACATTGCTAGTATGCAGGTAGGCCGGAAAATTGTCCGTGGTGATGCGGTGATGGCTTTGAGTATTGATGACCCTCTACCCGATGGCATTTTGGCAGAAATCACCAAAGTACCAGGCATTCGTGACGCTTATACAGTAACACTTTAAAAAAGATGAAGGATGAAGGATGAAGAATGAAATTTCACACTTCATACTTCATACTTCACACTTCATACTTCAGATATGGCAAACACTTGGTGGGAACTGCAAATTTTATGTGAACCAGAGCTAGAAGATTCTATCTTTTGGCGGTTGGAAGATTTTGGTAGCCGAGGGACAGCGAGCGAACGTAAGGGGAATTCGTCGTTGGTGAAGGCTTACCTACCGCAATTTCAAGCACAGTTATTAGATTTAGCCGCTTTGGCGTTGCGGTTGCGCCAAGATGCTTTGTGTGTGGGAATGTCTGCACCTAGCTTGCATTGGCAATTAATTGATGAAGAAGATTGGGCCAGCAGTTGGAAGCAATATTGGCAACCGCAGGAAATTGGCGATCGCTTTTTGATTAACCCGGCATGGCTACCAATCCCAGAGAACACGGAAAGGTTAGTAATTCGTCTTGATCCTGGTGTGGCTTTTGGTACGGGAAATCATGCCACCACTCAACTTTGTTTAGAAGCACTCGAAATGCGATTAAGCGCAGTGCCGCGTTCATTTGTTGGTAATCAAGCAGGTGAACCAGTCACCATCGCAGATATTGGCTGCGGTTCGGGGATTTTAGGCATTGGCGCAGTTTTATTGGGAGCCGAAAAAGTTTATGCAGTGGATAACGATCCTCTAGCGGTACAATCAACTTTTAGCAATCGCACCCTCAACAATGTCAATCCAGAACGGTTAATTGCGGCAGAGGGTAGTGTAGATGTTTTGAGCAAAATGCTCGAAAAACCCGTCGATGGTATTGTCTGTAATATTTTAGCTGATGTGATTATTCAATTAGTCCCAGAAATGACAGCACTCGCTAAACCTAACACTTGGGCAATCTTTAGCGGTATTTTAATTGAACAATCTAAATCGGTGGCAGAGGCACTAGAAAAAAACGGTTGGGTTGTTGCTACTTTATGGAAGAAAAAAGAATGGTGCTGTTTAAATGTCAGACGTTCTTGAATTAATTAAAACCTACTGCTTTTTATTTGTTCATAGTTACAATTGTGTTTTTTCAACTCATTCTTGAGTTCTGCTTCAGAAATTCAACTCTCTCATGATTTGATTCAAAGTTTTAATTTGTGATTAGCGCGAAAGCTTGAATTTTCGTTAACTCTTTTCTAATTTGTCACAATCATTAGTTTTTATTTCTTTTTAAAAGAAGAATAAAAACTAGTTTTTTTCCTGTGATATAGGTACTTATGGTTTCTCTTATCCAAGGAAAAAAGAAAATGGCAGAATTTCATATTTTTAAGAAGAAGTACACAATCGTGGGGTTAGCAGGGTATTTTGTACTTATAACAGCACCGATGGCACTTGCAAGCACCAATTCAGGCACGATCCAATTATTACGGCTAGACGACATCTCATCTGGTACGCCACGCGTTTCTGTTAAACTGTCACCTAATCAAAACACAAGTTGTTCTGCACAGGGATTTTATGCCTATGACAATGCCGTTACTGGTATCGGACTCTTAAGGACTGAGGGTCTATTGGCGGCTTACAAAAGTGGGAAGAAGGTCACGATAGTAGGTACTGGTCTCTGTGATCGGTTTGGTGTTGAAACAATTAAATTTATTGATCTAACTGGAGTCTAGACTAAATCGGTCAAGTTCAAGAAAAAAGGAGGTCTGATTGAATACAGACCCCCTTTTGGGGTTCAGCCGGGATACGGAGAGAAACATTATTTAACATAAAAACGCCGATTTTACCGCGTATTACATGGGAGGTGGGAAGCCTCATTTCCGTGTAATACACGCAAAGAAAAAATTAAGTTATACCATTTCACGAAAATCCTGAGACAAATACATTGGTTTTTAATTCTTTCTCCCTGCCCCCTGCCTTATTCCAACAATAATTATTTACACCGACTTACTTATAAAAGCGAATAAAAATGTAAATTACTCATATTTTTGGAGCATTTTAATTTTTTGTTGCGTATCTTGGTAACTATCTTTGTCTCCCTGTTCGGGAAATAGTGTTTCAGCTTTTTCAAAATCCCTCAGTGCTGCTTTTTTCTTACCTAGTTGAATATTGACTAAGCCACGATGATAATAGGCTAAACCATAGCTCGAATTAAGTGCGATCGCCTGGTTAAAATCTCTCATCGCTGCTGGATAATCTTGAACTTTCACCCGCGCCAAACCCCGCCCATAGTAAGCGTAGGGGTTTTGAGAGTTCAATGTAATAGCCTTTGTGTAGTCTGCGATCGCATCTTGATATTTACCCAACCCAAATAAAGCAAATCCACGGTCATAATAAGCATTAGCATCTTGAGGATTCAATGCAATTGCTTGACTCGAATCTGCTTCAGCTTTTTTGTATTCTCCTAAGCGATAAAACGCATCACCCCGATGGTTATAAGCTAAAGAATTTTGTGGGTTAATTGCCAGAGTTTGAGTAAAGTTACTTATAGCTTCTTGATAGTTTCCTCGCTCATATTCACTTATGCCTTCTTGATAAATAAATTGTTCATGACTAAAGGAATTCAACGATTGCAACAAACATCCAGCAACCATAGCTGTAATTAAGCTAGCTACCCCTGTGACAATCAGCCTAAATCTTCTAGTATTGTGTATTTGTGGCTCGTACTGAACATATTTTAGCTGTCTTAAATCATACAGTACTTCTGCTACAGACTGATAGCGTTTGCGATAATCAAACCGCACCATTTTATTGATAATGCGTGTCATTTTTTGGCTGACTGTGGTGATGCCGTCATGCCAAATCAGTTCACCTGTAAGCAAATGTTTCTGGCTTTGCAGTTTGGCTATCTCCTCAGAAGTTAAACCCATAATTGCCGCGATCGCAACTATTCCTAAAGCGTATATGTCACTGTTATATTGAGCTTGACCTTGCAATTGTTCTACAGGTACATATTCCAAATTACCAACTATAGTTGTTACTAGTTCTTCTACAGAACCAAAATCAACTAACACTAATTTATTATCTGAATATCTGCGAATAATATTTTGAGGACGAATATCTTGATGAATAACATCACTACTATGCACATCAAATAATATTTCTAATATTTCTAATAGTAATTCCAATACATAATCTTCGTTGACAGGTACGCCAAATAAAACTTCTTCAGTTAATTGATGACCAATAACGAATTCTTGAACTAAATAAAATTGATTATCTTCTTCAAAATAGTCAACTATTTTCTGAATATAGTCATGTTCTTGACCAAGTTGCTTTAAAGTTGCAGCTTCTTGGTAAAAAGACTTGCGTAGTTGTTTTAATTCTTCAAGATTTTGAGTTTCTGGATTTAATTGCTTGACAATCAACAGCTTATCGGGTATTGATACATCTTCAACCAAATATCGTTTGACGGCTTCGTCTAGAGCCAAAACTTGGATAATCCGGTAACGTGTATCAAGAATTTGACCATCCATAACAACAGATAAGCTTTTTACACAAAATTACCTAATTATATATTAGTGTTATTACTGCTATAAATTTTTTAAGCATTGGCATTTGTCAGCAAAAATCAAAATTTATCAGCAATTATGATGAATAGCATAAGTCAGTAGCATCCAGCAAATCATCAAGTTCAGAGAAAATACCCTCAGATTATGCACCAGGGTACAAAATACTTAACAAAGTATGCACATAATTTATGTATGGTTTTCTATTAACGATCCCCAATTTTATAAAATTATTACTGAGTAACTGCCCAACAATTCGTTGATTCAATATATTGCCGTGATTTCACTCATGACACGTTATTGCTAAGTACGGTAAAAGAGTTGTAATCGAATTGCTATAAACGCAAAATAGCGTGAACATCAACTTATTTAAACGCCGCCAAGACCATGCAACAACTGCCAAGCGTCAATTAATTCAGGCGCTACGTAGGCGTGACACTACCGCTCTTCAAAAATTGACCATGCGATGGCAAAATATTATCGGCGAAGAAAAATTCACTGATTTGATGGTCAATGAAGTGTTACTGGAATGTGATGCTGAAAGTCACAGCTGGTTTTTTGAAAGTTGTCTGGGGCAATTTCGATATCAACAGATGCAGCAACAAGCCCAAAGTAATGTCTTTAACATTTTAGTGAATGCAGGTTTAGCACCAGGAACAGACTTTAGTTTTGGCTTAGATGGTGAGATGATTATTAGCGATCGCGCCCAGCAAGTCTTACTTCATCACTTACCACAAGAACAGCGGAAATTTTTTGCGGCGCAAATACAAGTCTCCACAGTTGCAGACCCAATTACCGCCATTGAGCAACAATTGGGTTGCCCGTTTTATCAAAATTTAACTAAAATTGCGGCTCGTCAAGTGCAAACATTAGATAATGCACAAGCCTCTGCTTATTTAGGAGTCTTAGTGGCAGGTTTAGTTAAAAGACATCCAGCCTTACAAAATGTAGACTTTCCAACGAAGTTTATTTTAAATACACTGCAAGACCTACCACAACAGCGAGTCACAGCCATATTAGACGATCCAGAAACGAATCCTCAGTTTGATGAAGTCCTCATCTTCCGAGATTTATTAGCGGCAATGGAAGAGCGCGAATGTGAATATATAGAATCAGAAAATAAGTGTAATAGTCTCGAACAACTTAAAAAACTAGATTTAGTTTGGTGTGGTGAATATCGGTTAGCAGAAATTGTCGCTAGCTTGGAAAGCTGGCAATAAAGTTTCTTATTGCCAACTTTGCTTCTAAGCTGGGACGACAAATTTTTCACTACCAGCTAATTCAAAGGCTGCATGAATCGCTTGTAAGGCTTTTACGCCTTGCTCTTGGGCAACAACGCAGCTAATTTTGATTTCTGAGGTAGCAATCATCTGAATATTGATTTGGTTTTGTGCGAGCGCTCCAAACATTTTAGCCGCCACACCTGGTTGCCCAACCATACCTGCACCCACAATACTAACTTTAGCGATCGCATTATCTAAAACAACTTCACCCCAGCCTAATTCTGCTGCCACTTGAGTAAGTAGTTTTTGGGCAGTTTCTCCATCCATCCGTGGAACTGTAAAAGCAATATCCCGTTTGGGAACACCATCAATGATGCGACAGCGTTGCGATTGAATAATCATATCCACGCTGATATTGTGCTGCGCTAATATCCCAAACAACTTCGCCGCCATCCCCGCTTTATCAGGAACTTGACGAATCGCCAAACGTGCTTGGTTTAAGTCTAAGGCGACACCGCGCACAGGGGAGGAGGGAACAGGGCAGGGAGCAGGGGGCGGGGGACAGGAGACTACCTCTTGCTCTCTAGTTATTGTTTCCTCTGTCTCTCCTTTAGCGGCAATTTCAAAGGCGTTACTCAGTGCAGCCACGGCGCGATCGCAATCTGAGGCGTTTACTAAGCAGCTAACTTTGACTTCACTAGTCGAAATCATTTGAATGTTTACGCTTGCTTCAGCGAGGGTAGCAAACATGAGCGCCGCAACTCCAGGACGACCAATCATTCCTGCACCCGAAATGCTGACTTTGGCTACATCTTGCTCGATGATTACTTCGGCTTCGTCGGAATTGGGTTTGACTGGGTTTCGCAATGCAGGTGCGATCGCTGCGGCTACTGCTTCAGCGCGTTTTAAAATCGGTGTGGTGACGGTAAAGGCAATATCATTAGTATTGCCTTCATGAATTGATTGAATAATTAAGTCTACGTCTACATTTTGCCGCGCAATTTCCCCAAATAACTTAGCTGCTACCCCTGGTTTATCGGGTACGCGCAACAAAGCTACCCTGGCTTGGTTGGTGTCAAACTCAACTGCATCTACAGCTTTGGCAATTTCTAAATTAATGAGCGATCTCTGTTGGGGTTTGAGCGATGTTACCCAAGTACCGGGGTCATCCGTCCAGCTAGAACGCACTACTAAAGGCACACCATAGTTCCGGGCGATTTCTACAGAACGCGGATGTAAGACTTTTGCCCCCAAGCTTGCCAGTTCTAGCATTTCATTACAAGTAATGGCATCCATCAACTGGGCTTCAGGAACTAAGCGCGGATCTGTCGTTAAAATCCCTGGGACATCTGTATAAATTTCACAAAAGTCTGCGTCGATTGCTGCTGCTAAAGCAACGGCGGAAGTATCAGAACCACCACGTCCCAAAGTTGTAATTTCTAATTCTCCGGTGCTGGATATGCCTTGAAAACCAGCTACTACAACTACTTTACCTTCATGAATATGTCGCAGCAGGCGATCGGTTTCTATGTGTAAAATCCGGGCGCGAGTGTGTTCGGCTTCGGTAACAATGCCTACTTGTGCGCCAGTCATAGAAATCGCTGGCTGTCCAAGCTCTTGCAAAGCCATACTCAGGAGCGCAATAGTTACCTGCTCACCCGTAGACAGCAACATATCCATTTCCCGGCGGTTAGGATTTTTGGAAATTTCGTTGGCTAGTTTGACGAGTCCATCAGTGGTTTTCCCCATTGCGGAAACTACCACAATTAAGGAGTTGCCTGCTTTAACTGTTTTAGATACACGCTGTGCAACAGCTTGGATACGTTCGACTGAACCGACAGATGAACCACCGTATTTCTGAACTATGAGCGCCATAACTTTGTCTTGAATGAGGTGTGCCTACTTTCATCAACGCTCCCACCGGGATAGGTAGCTTTGAAGGCATTAGCAGTAGTTATTTAGTTTACTAACTTATCAGAATCAATTAACACAAAAAACTGCTCACGTAGATTTTCTGGCTGATTTTGTTGATCAAAGTAAAAGGCAAAAGCCCAAGATAAATCTTATGACTTTTGCCTTTTTAGTTTTTAGTTATGATTTTTATTCGCCTGCTGCACGTTTAACTTGGCGGGATTCCAACCACAAGGGTATGGCAATCACAGCTACTAAAATCAATAAAGCTACGATCGCAAATTGGCTTACCCAAGCTACTAATTCTTCTAAAGAGATGACTTTGCCAGCAAAAAAAGCTAGTGTCACCATCACAGTAGCCCAGATACTGGCTCCTGCAAGGTTATACAAAAAGAATTTTAGAAACGGCATTTCGGCTATCCCAGCTAGTGGAGCCGCAAAAATTCGCAATAGTGCGAAAAATCTGCCAAAAAACACTGCTTTAGCCGCATTTTGGCTAAATTGCTCTTTAATATTCTGTAATTTTTCGTCAGAAATCCTAAATATTTTACCTATCTGCACCAGGAAAGGCCAGCCACCTAATTTACCTATCCAATAACCGCAAGCACTACCAATTACAGCACCTGCAATAGCATCACTTAAAACTAACCAATAACTCAGTTCATTACTGCCCGCTAAAAACCCACCTACAAGGGTTACGGTTTCACCAGGAAGGGGAATGCCCAAGTTTTCTAGCAAAATTCCCAAAAAAATTGCCCAGTAACCATACTGGTGGGCAAATTCCTGGATGTTTTCTAGTGAAATAAATTCAAGAGACATCCCGCACCGCCGCCTTTACAATTTTTTACCTTTATTCTATCTTGACGCGTTTGTGCCTGGAGTGTCAATCAAAGTAATGTTTTGCCCGCTTTACTCCCTCTACTTCATCAGCGAGAGGATATGTAATTTATAACTTATTGGGTATTGACTATTACTTGTTTTGCCGTTACTAGCACATAAGCATAATAGCTGAAACTAATCAATTATCTTTTATAAAAAATTTATGAAAATCTTATTTAAATATAAAAATCTCGTAAAGGATACTATTGATACTGAATTTACTAGGCGTTTGTGCCTATATTTAGTTTAGTTAAGATAAATTATACGGCATCAATACGTAAGCATTTAGTTTCAACTGTGCCACTTTCACTCATATACTTTGTGAATTAAGCATTTTTATTTCGTTGAAACTATATCTGTATTGATGTCACGCTTTTGATTTTCCTAGTAGTTCAACTACCAAGATAAATACATGACTATCTCACAAGCATCGCAAGTGGTTTTATTCAAACCCCAAGGTAGCATCGACTTGCAAGGTGGTACGACTTTAAGCGAACAGATGGCAGAGGTAGCACCACGACCAGAACAACTCTGGGTCATTGACCTAGCAGAAGTAGATTTTCTAGATAGTTCTGGCTTAGTTCCGTTGGTGAAGACGTTGACGACTGCTCGGCAGAATGGTTGTCGCTTAGTCCTGTGTAATGTCAAAGCTCCTGTAAGGTTAATTTTAGAACTGACTCAGTTGGATTCAGTTTTTGAGATTTTTAACACTTACGAAGACATCCTGAATAATGTCAACGAAAAACCTTTGGCTTTAGCAAGCTAACCTCTAATTATAGTAGATAAAGTGTTGGTGTTATCAAAATGCAATTATATTTTTGAGAATTTCGCAATTGATGGCGATCGCCAACTTACCCTAGTCTCAAAGTAAAATTTTTTCATTGAGCCGAGTATTGGCCATCAACTTTTGACACCAGAGTGCTGTTGTCCAAAAGCTATACAAGACTAGGGCTAATAATTTTTCTTTACACCAACCTAAATTCATAAATTTGCCAACAGGCTTTAGCCTGTGGCATTTTCTATCTTGTCTAAGAAGAATAATTTATAAAAATTACTAATTTTGAGAGCCTGTAATCACAGGCTATATTTTTTAAGCATTCTGCACAGCAGAAACGTTAGCTTGCCCAGTCGTAGGCCGCGGAAAGTTAGGTAAATCAATACCACTGTGGCTGGAATTGCGGGTCTTTAGTGCTAAACGGTAACTGACACTTTGTAGTTCTGCTTGCAGTTTGCGATTTTCCCTCTGTAAGCTTGCTACTTTTTCTCTCACTGGAGCCATACGTTCCTCAAATTTCCGACGATAAATTTGCGGTAATTCTTGTACTACTTGCTCCAACATCCGACTGCGGTCTGTTAATTCTTGCACAGACTGGCGCAGTTGATAAATTTCCGCATCACGAGTGGCAATTTGCTCTTGATAAAATGTGACTTGTTGCTCAACAGCTTGTAGTTGTTCGCGTAACGCTTGCAACTGACTTAAATCACGCTCCGATTCAGAACGCTGGGGCATAAAATTAGTATTGCCCTTAACCAGCCGAAAGAGTTCTTGAGATAGCTGTTGCACTAGTTGATCCCGCAGTTGCAACTCTTGGTGCAGTTGCGAAACTTCTTTTGAGAGAGCTTGGATGTTGGATATGTCGGTTTGGCTCACAATTGCTTACAGCTCCCGTTGACGAATCTTTTCTAATCTTAGGTATAACGGCGATCGCACTGCCTATGGCAAGTACTTGTTAATTTAGCATTCCCAACCGAAGCAGAAAAAAGTCAATGGTAAAAAAATTTTTTGTTTTACTGTATTTAGTACTGAGTTTTGTAGTACAAATACTCATTCCTCAGTACTTAATTATGTCCTGAATACAGTATGGCGTGAATCAAGCAATTGAAATAAGTGCAAAGCTGAGAAGAAAAGCACTTTTTCTTTTTACTTTTGCCTTTTTGTACTAGGCCGTTACGGCAACTTTATCTGCTGCTGCTTCGGAAACTTCTTGCTTAATGGTTAAGTAGCGAATCACCTCTTCACTCAACCGCATCGCCCGCTCTAAAGGAGCAATAATAGTTCCTGGCCCAGTGTAGTTCATTTGGATGTAGATTCCATCCCGTTGCTTTTTAATTTCATAAGCAAGACGACGCTTACCCCGATTTTGAATTTCAATATTTTCGGCGCCTTGGTCTTGAATCAAGGTTTGGTATTTAGCTATCGCTTGATCTACCTGTTCGTCACTAAGGTCAGGACGCAGGATATACATTGTTTCGTAAACTGTAGACATTAGTCGGAAATCACCTTTTGGACAGTTTGGCTGCTTGTGTAAAAATATACTTATTTTTTAAATAAAAAACGTATATTGCAACATCTAAAGCAACAAGGAACTATAATCTTACCAGTTTTTTATGTGAGTCATCAGCAAAATCGGCTGAAAAATTCCGACTTTGATCAAAAACTACTTTATGGGCAATATGGTGTAACAGGGAGTTCCACCTTAAGTAAAAAAGAGCAAATTAATTGAGCGATTAGCTAAACCAACAGGTATGCTTCCCAAAGGGGTCTATAATCGAATGTCACTAAGAAAACGTGAAACCTAGTCTGGGCAGGGTGTAGGGGGTAGTGTTTAAGACAATTAAACTTGAGTTGCTCAAAAAGATGTGGAACTTCTTGATTACCCACACCCCACACTGTCCAAGCCAGTTATATCAGAGGTTTGCGCTTAACAAGCGTGTCATTCGTCTATAATCTCCTCTAAATACTGAAGATTCTACCTGCTCACAGCTATTAATTGCAGACAATAAGGATGTTATCAAGGCTATGGCACAACGCTATGTGCGAGTTCAAAATCCAGAAGGCAAGATTTACTATGGATTGCTACAGCTATCTCTGAATGTGCAAGTGTTGGACGCTCCACCTTGGTTACAGGGGCAACCTACAGATTTAGTTTTAGCCCCCGATAGTTACCAAATTCTCTCCCCTTGCGCGCCCTCAAAAATTGTGGCGGTGGGTAAGAATTATGCAGACCACGCAGCAGAGATGGGAACTTCCGTACCGAGTGAGCCATTAATTTTTCTCAAACCAACAACATCAATTATTGCTACTGAGGCTGAAATCAAGTATCCTCCTCAGTCTCATCGAGTAGATTATGAAGGAGAGTTAGCACTAATAATTGGCGATCGCGTTTGTGATTGTAACCCAGAAGAAGCCCAAACCAAAATTTGGGGTTATACGATCGCTAATGATGTTACAGCGAGAGATTTACAACAAAAAGACGGTCAATGGACTAGAGCCAAAGGGTTTGATACGTTTTGTCCCTTAGGCCCTTGGATTGTCCGAGAATTGAATCCAGGTGCGAGATTGCAAACTTTCATCAATGACAACCCCAATCCAGCCCAATCTGCGGGGATTGATCAAATGGTCTTTCCACCTGATGTTTTAGTTTCTTACATCAGTAAGGTTATGACTCTGATCCCCGGGGATGTAGTCTTAACGGGTACACCATTAGGTATTGGCCCGTTACATATAGGCGATCGCATCCGTGTGGAAATTGAAGGTATTGGTCGTCTAGAAAACACCATCGTCGCCCGGTAACAAGTGCTGAGTTGAAAGTGCTGAGTAAAAACACTCGCCCCTAGACCGTTAGGCGTAAAGCACCCACTATAAATTGCTGAAAAGCTCACTATACGGGTTTCTTCATTTCAGACTACCCTGCGGGAACACCAAGGGCGAACAGACTTCAGCCTTTTTTACCGCACCTGCATATAAACAGCATCAGAAATTGCGGGAATTTCTGCATAACGTCCTAAAAGAGACTGGACGACTGAATATGCTACTGCTGCAACAATGCCGAGGAAAATAGTGCTATATAAAGTTTGAATAGCAAAATCTCCACTGGGAATTAAACCCACAATATCAGTCAGGATGGCACACAAAAAGATAATGATATCTAACAAAATCGCTTGCATGGTGTTGAAGCGAACGAAATGAGAAATCTTTTCGTTTCTCACAACTAACAACCATAAAGCAAAGAAAATGATAATTCCTGCAAATCGTACACGTCTGTAAAGTGACCAAACAATCAGTACAGGTGCAAAAACTACAGCCAGAGCAGGAAATTGTTGTAATAAAACAAAGCCAAAACTTAATACTTCAACTAGAGGTAGCAAATAAGGTAAACAAGCAAAAATGCGGTCAGAAACATTTGTAGAACCACGCCAGGTCATTTCGCGTTCTCCTATGGCAAAATTTTCAGAGTTACTTGAGCCTAGGATAACGCAGTTGTCTAATCTCTCAGAAGCTATAGTTATTGGATCTGGGCAACCCGGAAGCCCATGAGACACTCGTACTGCTCTGGTTGTTGTTCTGTCAGTTTGCGAATAGCTTGACCACAATGCAATTGACCACCACGCCAACGGGGTTGGCCACTCCTGTCAGCCAGTAAACAAGATTGGCAAACCTGCTCAGGGGCAAGGATTTGATCGTCCATGACAATGACTAACATCCAAATACCTCCTGTAAATTTTCTCAACAAGCTGCCTTTTTGCAAAAATCAGGGCAAATAACAGCGAATCTCTTAGTTATTAAACTTATTGTATGTTGACTCTTTGGGAGATAGGGTTGTTGAGTAACAACTCATACATAAATTTTTACAGCTAGTAGCAAAAGTCTGAAGTATAGAATGAAAGAAGTATTCTCATCAGCTTTTGAGAAATTGGGATAAATATTCTAGAGAAATTGAATACCCTACTGGCGTGGCAAGCTGAAAATGCTGCATCAAAAATATCTTGTAGGATGGGCTTCTAGCCTGTCCGGTGCGGGTTTTCCTGCCCACACTACAAGAGTTATATTTATACACTACTTTAGTCTAGGCACACTACTACCAATATCTTTGGAGTCTTTTAACTCAGCACGCTGCTCAACTCCCGCTACCGCGCTTCAGCACTCAGCACTCTTCACAAGTGTTAATTTCATGTTCCAGAAAGAGCTTTATAATAATTAACACATTAATGGGGCTTCATCGAGTTGGCATCTAAGTAATAAATTCAGTTACTACCAATAGGGAATAGTCAGCAGTCAAAAATCTGGCAATGTAGACATTTGGCTGCGAATTATTACTTAGAAAGTACTTCTAGAAAAAGCCTCATTATGTAAATTTCCACTGAAGGATAGTGAAAGTGACTAAGACTAATTCCGATTTTCTTGCTGCTTCTGATCCCGCCATTGCCGGATTAATAAATGAAGAACTCCAGCGTCAACGTGACCACTTGGAGTTAATTGCAAGTGAAAACTTTACCTCTGCGGCAGTACTCGCGGCTCAAGGTTCAGTTTTAACTAATAAATACGCCGAAGGTTTACCCGGTAAACGTTACTATGGCGGTTGTGAATTTGTTGATAAAGTCGAGCAAATCGCCATTGACCGAGCTAAACAAATGTTTGGTGCGGCTCATGCTAATGTCCAACCTCATTCCGGCGCGCAAGCTAACTTTGCAGTTTTCCTGACTTTGCTCGAACCAGGCGACAAAATCATGGGGATGGATTTGTCTCATGGTGGACACTTGACTCACGGTTCGCCTGTCAATGTTTCCGGTAAATGGTTCCAAGTCAGTCACTACGGTGTCAGTAAAGAAACAGAACAACTCGACTACGACCAAATTCGAGAGCTGGCGTTAAGGGAGCGTCCAAAGCTTTTGATTTGTGGTTATTCTGCCTATCCTCGGATTATTGACTTTGAAAAATTCCGCTCTATTGCGGATGAAGTTGGTGCTTATTTACTAGCTGATATTGCCCATATTGCTGGTTTAGTGGCTTCTGGCTTACATCCTGATCCCCTTCCTTATTGTGATGTTGTCACTACAACCACTCACAAAACCCTGCGCGGCCCTAGAGGTGGATTAATTTTAACTAAAGATGCAGAACTGGGTAAAAAGCTGGACAAATCAGTTTTCCCTGGAAGCCAAGGCGGGCCTTTAGAACACGTAATTGCGGCTAAAGCGGTGGCTTTTGGCGAAGTCTTAAAGCCAGAGTTTAAAACTTATTCTGCACAAGTGATTGAAAATGCACGGGCGTTAGCGGCTCAACTGCAAAACCGAGGCTTAAAACTAGTGTCAGATGGTACTGATAACCATTTGATGTTAGTAGATTTACGTTCCGTCGGTTTGACAGGTAAACAAGCAGATCAACTAGTAAGCGGTGTAAATATTACGGCAAACAAAAATACCGTGCCTTTTGATCCCCAATCGCCATTTGTCACTAGTGGTTTGAGACTAGGTTCTCCAGCGATGACGACTAGAGGATTGGGTGTAGCAGAGTTTACCGAAATTGGTAATATTATTGCCGATCGCCTGCTCAACCCAGAATCAGAAACAGTCGCAGCTGATTGTAAACGTCGGGTAGCTGCACTGTGCGATCGCTTCCCCCTCTACCCCCATTTGCAAATTCCTGTACCAGCCCTAGCATAGGAAATTAAGCAAGTATGAAGGCTGAAACACTTATTTCAGCCTTCATACTTCATAGTTACTTAACCAAAACCTCATACTGATAAAAGCCTGAAATGTAGTAGATATTAAGTAGAATTTCCCTCGACAAATTCTTGTCTGACAAACTACTTAATTTAAAATACAAATGCCTCCGCAGATTTATCATCTGATCGCCTTTTTGGTGGCAGCTGTAGTCGTTCTCTGGACTACACCTGATGTTAAAAATATTGGTATAAAAAGTGGAAATGTCGATAAACCAGGTGGTCGAAAAGTTCATGAACGCCCAATGGTACGCCTGGGAGGAGTTTCTATCTTCGCAGGTACGCTGATTTCCTTATTAGTTGTTTGGTGGTTAGGTGGATTTGCCAATTTACCACCCGACAAAGAATGGCAAATTTGGGGTGTTACCTTGGGGGGTCTGGGCTTTTTTCTCATTGGTTTAACAGACGACTTATTAAGCCTGTCTCCCTTGGGACGGTTGCTATTGCAGATGATTGTCGCTGCTGGTGCGTGGAAAGCAGGTGTCAGTATAGACTTTATTAGCATTCCGACAGTAGGTATAGTTGACCTCGGCTGGCTAAGTTTGCCGATTACGGTGGTTTGGCTGGTGGGAATGGTTAACGCCATAAACTGGATTGACGGTTTAGATGGTTTAGCTGCTGGTGTGTCGGGAATTGCGGCTGTAGTCATGCTGCTCGTATCTTTATTTATGCACCAACCAGCCGCCGCCCTGATTGCTGCTGCTTTAGCTGGTGCAGCACTAGGTTTTCTTCGATATAACTTTAACCCCGCACAAATCTTTATGGGGGATGGCGGGTCTTATTTTATGGGGTTTACCTTAGCGGCGGTGGGTGTAATTGGGCTAGTTAAAATTCCCGCTTTCACGGCTGTAATTTTGCCTTATTTAATTTTGGCAGTACCAATTTTAGATATGTCAGCCGTCATTTTGACACGTATTCGTCGTGGTCGATTGCCGTGGGTAGCAGATAGATGTCATTTGCACCATCGATTGCTACAAGCTGGTTTATCTCATCGTTGGACAGTTTTATTTATTTATACACTTACACTGTGGGTTGGCAGTTTGGCGTTAGCCATAGCTGGTCTACCTAGCGGTGTTGTTTATGCTTTTGGTGCTACTTCGTTGTTAACTTACACAAGTTGGCGAGTTTGGAAACGCTCTCAGCAAAAATAAAAACTAGCAAGGTAAAAGAAATACATTAGTATATGTATTTTTCTTTTACCTTTTGCTTTAGTTATATGAGTGCAGAAATTATTTGTGTTGGCACTGAACTATTGTTAGGCGATATCCTCAACGGTAATTCTCAATATCTTGCCCAACAATTAGCGCAACTAGGCATTCCTCACTATTATCAAACAGTAGTTGGGGATAACCCAGAAAGATTAAAGCAAGTTATAGAAATTGCTATTTCCAGAGCAAATATTTTAATTTTTACTGGTGGTCTTGGCCCTACACCAGATGACCTGACTTGTGAAACTATTGCTGATTTTTTCGGTGCGCCTTTGGTAGAACGCCCAGAAATTATTGAAGATATCACTCACAAATTTGCCCAACGCGGTCGCGTGATGACACCCACCAACCGCAAGCAAGCGTTAATTCCCCAAGGTGCAGAAATTTTACCCAATCCCACAGGCACAGCACCAGGGATCATTTGGCAGCCTCGTCCGGAAGTTACAATTTTTACTTTCCCTGGTGTTCCTAGTGAAATGTACAGGATGTGGCAAGAAACAGCAGTACCGTTTCTACAAAACCAAGGCTGGGGTAAAGAAATTATCCATAGCCGGAGTTTAAGGTTTTGGGGGATTGGAGAGTCGGCTTTAGCAGAAAAAGTTGCGCCTTATTTTGACTTACCCAACCCGACAGTTGCACCTTACGCAGGCAAGGGAGAAGTGAGATTGCGAATTTCTGCCAAAGCTCCTTCAGAAGCAGCTGCCGAGGAACTAATTGCACCTGTGGAGAAAGTGCTAAAAGAAATTGCTGGGTTGGATTGTTATGGTGCGGATGATGATACTTTAGCTTCAGTGGTTGGTGAATTGTTGCGATCGCAAAGCGAAACTTTATCAGTGGCAGAATCATGCACTGGTGGTGGTTTGGGGCAAATGTTAACGGAGATTGCTGGCAGTTCTGATTATTTTTGGGGTGGGGTAATTTCTTACGACAACTCAGCCAAGGTGCGGCTATTAGGGGTAAACCCAGAAGATTTACAGCAATTTGGTGCTGTTAGCCCTGTGGTGGCTGAACAAATGGCAATTGGGGTTAAAAGCCGCTTAGAAACTACTTGGGGATTGAGTATTACAGGAATTGCTGGCCCTGGTGGCGGAACGGATACCAAGCCTGTGGGTTTGGTTTATATCGGGTTAGCTGGGCCAAACGATGAAGTGAAAAGTTTTGAATATCGTTTTGGGACAATGCGCGAGCGCGCTTTTATCCGTCATTTAAGCGCGTGTACTGCGCTAGATTTGCTGCGTCGGCGGTTGTTGATGAGGTAGGCAAAAAGCGATCGCTTGTGTAATGCGATCGCTTTTTTGGTAATCAATCTTAAGACCATTGTTTAACGCAAAGAGGCGCAAAGGTAAACGCAAAGTTACGCGGAGGGTTTTTTCTAGTTTTCTAGTTGCCAACCGAGGGCAGTAGCTACTTGGCTAGCTAATTCTAGGGGGTTGAAGGGTTTAGCGATCGCTGTTACTATACCCATTTGAGAATAGCGGCGGCGGTCAGTTGCTTGAATTTTTGCAGTTAATAAAATAACAGGAATTTGTTTAGTTGCGGCGTTGGCTTGGAGTTTTTCAAAGGTAGTAATGCCATCCATATCAGGCATCATCACATCTAGCAAAATCGCATCTGGTTGGTAAGTTTCAGCTTGAGTAATACCTTCTTTTCCTGAACTCGCCGTCATCACATCCCAACCTGCAACGGTTTCTAAACAAATCTTGGCGACTTCTTGAATATACTGCTCGTTATCTACTACAAGAATCCGTTTCGCGGTCATGATTAAGTACCAATAGCGATCATGCTTATTTCTAAACTGTTTATGGAGGTAGGGAGTAGGGAGTAGATTTATGTTTAATTTCTACACAAACTGCTTTAAACAGAATTTCCCCATTCCCTACTCCCCATAATTTTGAGTGATCCGTTGAAGTAGTTCCATGACTCGTTGTTCAAATTCTTGGGTGGTGACTCGTCCTTTGGTCAAAAATTCTGTATGTCCTAGCTTCAAGCGTTCGCGCTCAGATTCATCTAAGTCTTTGGCAGAGTAAACAACTACAGGCATATGACAAAGTTGATTGTGTTGCTTTAACCAATCAACTACCACAAAACCATCGATTTCTGGCAAAATCAAGTCAAGAATTAACAAATCTGGTGTAACTTCTTGGCTGAGGTGAATAGCATCTCGTCCGGTTTGAGCTAAACAAGTTTCGATATCATGGCGTTCAAATAAGGTAATTAGTAAGTCTGCTAAGTCGTTGTCATCTTCCACAATTAAAATGCGGGCGCGTTTAGAAGGTTTAGCGACAACTTGTTTGAGTGATTGTAAAAGAAAACTTTCTTGAACTGGTTTACTCACCCAATCAACAAAATCTGTCATAGATTTGTTATTGGTATTGGATTTGTAAACGCTACAAATCACAATGGGAATGTCTTTGGTATCGGCGCGTTCTTTTAAAACTGCCATTGTTTCCCAGCCGTTCATTCCTGGCATGAGTAAATCGAGTAAAATTACATCTGGGCGTTGTTCGGCGGCGATCGCGATCGCTTCTTCACCAGTAGCAACTGTTACCACGCGATAACCGCCTTGTTGGAGGAGGGTTTGCACTTCATTACGAATGCTTTGGTCATCGTCACAAACTAAAACCAGTGGTGAGTAAGGATGAGGCAATAGACACTGGGGCGTGGGTAATGCTGCATCGAGAAGTTTAGCAGTTTTTTGTACAGGCAATGTAAAGTAAAATGTACTACCTTCCCCTACAGTACTTTCTACCCAAATTTGACCACCATGCTGTTGAACAATACTTTTACAAATGGCTAAACCCAAGCCTGTACCATCATGGTTGCGAGAATCGGAAGAGTCAACTTGTTGAAACCGTTCAAAGATACTATCAAGTTTGTCGGCGGGAATACCACGACCTTGGTCTTTAACTTGAATCACTACCTCGTCTTGTTGTGGTTGAATTTCTAAGTTGACTGTCTCCCCTGGCGGCGAAAATTTAATTGCATTACTTAATAAGTTAGTTAAGGTTTGCACAATTCGGTCAGGATCAGCCCAGAGCCTAACAGATAAGCTAGAAACAGATAAGTTGACTTGTGCTTTTTGGGCTAGCGGCTGCATCACATTGACTGCGGACTGAATCAAATCTTCTAGGTTGCAGGTTTCCCGCTCCATTTTCACTTTGCCTGATTCAATGCGTTCAATGTCTAAAATGTCGTTAATTAAACGCACTAAACGCTCAGTGCTGTCTGTGGCAATTTGCAGCAAGCGTTTGCCTTGTTCGGAGTCTGGTTTTAATAAGCCACTAGTCAGCATTCCCAAAGAGCCATGAATTGAAGTTAAAGGTGTGCGGAGTTCGTGACTCACTACCGAAACAAACTCATCTTTCATTCGCTCGATTTGCTTGCGCTCTGTGACATCACGCAAAATAACTGTATAGTAAACTTCCTCGCCCATGTTGAGTTTAGAAATCGAAGCTTCGGCGGGAAATTCTTTGCCATCTTTGCGCTGACCAAATAATTCTTGGCGTTCACCCATCCGTCGCGCTAAACTCGCAGAATTACCAAATTCCGCTACATGGTGGCGATGAGATTGGACAAATCTGAGTGGTAAAAGGATATCGAGTTTCTGTCCTATCACTTCTTGGGCAGAATAGCCAAAGATTTTCTCGGCTCCTTGGTTAAATAAAGTAATTTGTTGGCTGCTGTCAATCGAAATAATCGCATCATCAGCTATATCTAAAATTCTGGCGAGTTTCACTTGCGAAACACGCAGTTCTTCTTCTACCCGTTGGCGTTCATCTAGTTCTGATTGCAATTGTTGGTTAACTTTGATTAATTCGGCAGTCCGTTCCACTACGCGCATTTCCAGTTCGTTATTGGCTTTTTGCAGAGCCACTTCGGTATGTTTGCGATGGGAGATATTGCGCGCTACCACAACCGCCGCTGATTTTTGTTGGTATTCGCAAGGTGCTGCTACTACTTCTAGATGAATCACATTGCCATTCAAGCAGATAAACTTTTCTTCGTTTAAGGGAACTGGCTGTTTAACTTCTTTAAGATATTGAATGCGTTCTTGGACTGATGCTTGCGAGTCGGAATGTACAAACTCAAGCACTGGTTTACCTAAAAGGTTGTTGGCTTTGGTAGCACCAAACAGTTTGATAGCCGCCGCATTGACAAACACAAATTTGCCTTCGCTTTGAATGAAGATGGCTTCGGGGCAGATTTCGACTAGTTGGGTGTAACTAGCTTGACTTTCTTGTAATGCTGCTTGAACTTTGGCGCGATCGCGTTGATTGCGTAATGCTACAATCCCATAAGCTAAATCTTCAGACAATTCTCGTAAAAGTTTCACTTCGTCTGCATCAAAAGCATTCGGTTCAGTGGCATAAATATTCAACGCGCCAAAAACCACACCGTTAGCTTTTAAAGGTAAGGCAATAGAGGCAGCAAAACCACGCTCTTGAGCTTGACAACGCCAAACTTCGTATCTCTCATCAGTCAAAATGTTTTGAATGATGGAGATTTGACCTGTCCGAATGGCTGTACCTGTCGGCCCTTGACCGTGGACTGTATCTGACCAAGTAAGCTGAAGATTTGCTAAATAGCCATTGTCACAACCAAATTGCGCTACCGGAGCAACAGTTTTGTCGCTATCTTGTTCGGCAAAACCGACCCAGGCTAACCGATAGCCACCAACTTCCACTAGAATTTGGCAAATTCTTTCAACTAAATCTTGTTCATCTTGTGTACGCACTATCACTTGATTGCAATGACTTAATGTTTGCAGTGTGCGATTAATTCGCCGAATTTCTGTTTCGACTTGAGGAGATAAAGTTGGGGTAACGGCTGTTTTCTCTTGTTTGGGTGGGGTTTGGGTCATACGTTTGAGCAATTTTATCCGCTCTAAACGATTAATAATCCGCGTTACTAGTTCTGGCCCGACTATGGGTTTACTGACAAAATCATCTGCACCCACGCTATAGACTTGATTGACAATCTCCGCGTCGCTGTGGACTGTTAAAAATAAGATGGGTAACTCACTCCAATTAGGGTCATTCCTGACGACTTGGCATAGTTCAATCCCATTGCTGTGGGGCATTTCCACATCGAGAATGAGTAAGTCGGGATTGACAGTTTCTAAAGTTTCCCAAAACCGTCGCGGATCATCTAAAGTAATGACTTGTAATCCCCAAGGAGTCAGTAAAGTTTGTAACACTGCTAAAATTTTGGGATCGTCATCTACGGCGAGGATTTTGGCTTCTGCTTGGGGTGCTTTTTGGATGAAGTGTGCGATCGCCTCTTTTACTTGCAAAGCAGACATGGGCTTTTGTAAAAATGTATGTTCGCCGTGGCGGGCAAGTTGTAAGCGATTGGCAAAGTCTGTTTGCTCGGTAAAAACTAATACTGGTACAGGCGGTTTTCGCTGCGCTAATTCGGCGATAAAACTCCAACTATCTTCTTGCTGCTCAGAAAAACTTGGATCAAGTAACACTGCGCTAGGATGCTCTCGGTATAGCAGATTTCTGGCACTATTTAGGTTAGTGGCAATATTGATTTGAAATTCTTGTGGGGAAGCGATTTGGGCTAGTTGCTCGCTAAAGGTGCGATCTCGATCTACTACCAAAACTAAAGGTAATTCATCGTGAGTTGCGGTTGAAGTTGGCTGATTCTGTTCTTTAACTTGAATTTCTTGACGTAATAACTTCACCCAATTTTGTAATTTCGTCGCATTTTCTGATGTTAAAGATGGCCCTGTTTTGAGTAGTTGTTCAATTTTGCGCGCCAATTTCGAGCCATCAGCCAAACCAAATGTCCCCAAGGAACCAGCTAAGGTATGCGCCTCTTGAATTGCTTGGCTCAACAATGCTGAATTTAAAGATTTTTGGCTACTAGCTGCGGCTTGTTCTAGCACCTTGACTTGCTCATCCACTCTTCCTTGAAATCTTTGCCAAACTCCGGCTATGGCTTTCAGTGTTGCTGGCTGGGGTGCTGTTTCTGCTTTTGGCTGGGGATTTTTTGATTTGGATGGGAGAACCTTTTCGCTTTTTTGATGTCCGTTGGTGGGAGTTGCAGAGATTTTTTCTTCTTCTTGCTGTTTGAGTCGATAACCAATTCCATAGACTGTTTCAACCAAATCACCAGGCGCTCCCACAGCTTTTAATCTTTGCCTTAAGCCTTTGATATGAGTCCGAACAGCTTCCTCACCAGGTGTATCTTCATACGACCACAGATGTTCTAAAATCATGCCACAGCTAAAGACGCGGCGGCTATTACGTAAGAATAACTCTAAAAGTGCATATTCTTTAGGAGTTAATGATAGTAAATCGTCTCTATAGGTGACTTCACAACTACTAGGATCAAGACGTAAATTTCCCCACTCTAAAATAGGCTGTGATGTTGTCCCACCACGGCGCAATAAAGCTCTGACACGGGCGACTAATTCTTCTTCAGCAAAAGGTTTCACTACATAATCATCTGCACCTGCATCTAATCCAATTGCCTTTTCGTGGCTACTATCACACCCTGTTAACAAGAGGATGGGCATTTGCAAATTGTGGGAGCGGATTTGCCGACAAAGACTAATCCCATCTAGCTTCGGCAACATGACATCTAACAAAACTAAATCATAATCGTATGTTTGAATTAGTTCCCAAGCAACTTCGCCGTCATTTGCTACCTCCACTGCATAGTTTTGGTTAGTCAGCACGGCTGTAAGTGCATAGGCGTTTAACTCATCATCCTCGACGACTAAAATTTTCATATTTAATACTAGATTTTAATGATGTTAGAGAATGAGCCGATAACTTTAAATTAAAAAACCAAAAAATATTTTTATTTCCTATATTAATAGTGTCACTAAATTAGCTAAAATTAATCTTATTTTACAAATATCTACATTTTTCCGAATTTAACTATATATATTTTTATATCCTTAAAGGATATTTACATCTGTCCTCACAAGTTCCTCAAATTGTTGTTCTATAAAAAATAATAGATGTGATGGTGCAGTTCCCTATGGTATTGCTCCTAGCGAAATAGAATATTTATCTTCATAATTTGCCGCATCTAATAGGGTAGAGTTTGCAGGTAAAAATCTTTAATTACTGCTGTTTTTACATCTCCCGACCACAACTTAAATAACTAATAAATATTAGCAATCAAAGCCAGAGGTCTATATGCTGAAAAAAATTTTAGTTGCATTGGATCGCTCGGAAATGGGACAAAAAGTGTTTGAGCAAGCATTAGCTTTTGCAAAAGCGATGTCAGCCCAATTGCTTTTACTTCATGTTTTATCTCCTGAAGAAGATGGCAGCCCTTATATTCCTATGTTATCTAATGTTGACTACTACCCAGGTTTAAGTGGTCAAAGTTTAGATTTATATCAAAAGCAGTGGGAACGCTTTCAAAATGAAGGCTTAAAGATGTTGCAAGCTTACTGCGCGCAAGCAAATACAGCCGAAGTCACCACAGAATTTACGCAAGTGTTAGGTAATCCTGGCAGTACAATTTGTCGGATGGCGGTGCAATGGGAAGCGGATTTAATTATTATGGGACATCGCGGCCGCTCTGGATTTGCAGAATTGTTTTTGGGCAGTGTGAGTAATTATGTGCTACACCATGCCGCTTGTTCGGTTTATATCGTGAATTATCCCAATAGTAAAAAAAGTACCGAGAAAGTTGTAGTTACAGCTAACACTCAAGCTTGATCTAAAAAGCAGACAAGGTAAGAAGAAAACTATTTTTGTTCTTTTTTGTCTGCTTAATTCTTCATCTTTCGTACCATTTCATGCCAAATAATGATCCAAATTTATGGGTTTTTCTGCTTTCCCCCTGCCCTATTTGGAGCGAATTTAAAGTGAAACGGTATGATTTGCGATCGCAAATCTCGAATCACCAGTCTTGAGCATAACAATGACCAGTGCTACCCCTGTTGTTTCGCCCCATCCCAGTGGTGACAAACGTCTCAAGATGCTAGATGCAGCGATGAAGCGTCATCAGTATCAACAAGATGCCTTAATTGAAATTCTGCATAAAGCCCAAGAAATTTACGGATATTTAGCCAACGATTTATTACTATACGTTGCCCACAAATTAAAGCTTCCACCCAGTCGAGTGTATGGTGTGGCAACTTTTTATCATTTATTTTCTTTAGCACCCCAAGGCATTCATAGTTGTGTAGTGTGTACGGGTACGGCTTGTTATGTCAAAGGCGCGCCAGCAATCTTGGCAAACGTCGAAAAAACTACTGGGATTCATACGGGTGAAACGACAGCAGACGGACAAATCTCACTGCTAACAGCAAGATGTTTAGGTGCGTGTGGGATTGCACCTGCTGTGGTACTTGATGGCCAAGTTTTAGGCAATCAAACCCCAGAATCCGTTGGTGAACGTATGACAGGATGGCTAGAACATGGAACTAAATGAATTACTCGCAATTGCCAATCAAGAACGTTCCCAAGCCAAACCAGTAAAAATTCGCTGTTGTACCGCCGCAGGTTGTTTGTCTGCAAACTCTCAAGCCATTAAACATGAACTCGAAGTCGGGATCAAAGCCGAAGGCTTAGAAAAAGATGTAGAAGTTTGTGGTGTTGGCTGTATGCGTCTATGTTGCCAAGGGCCGTTGGTGCAAGTGGACACGCCCGCCGACACTAAACTTTATCAAAAAGTAACTACTAAAGATGTATTTGGCATCATTGAAGGATTAGACGGAGGCAAAATCAATGTTAGTGAGATAGATTTATCCCAGCCATTTTTTACATATCAAAAACCGATTGTTTTAGAAAATAGCGGCAAAATTGACCCAGAAAAGATTCAAGCTTATATTGCTGCCGAAGGTTATCAAGCACTTTATCATGTGTTGCGCGAGATGACCCCAACAGAGGTAGTAGAGACAATTACTCGCAGTGGTTTAAGAGGAAGAGGTGGCGCAGGTTATCCCACAGGAATCAAATGGGCGACAGTTGCCAAAGCCAAAAGCGATCGCAAATTTGTCATCTGTAACGCTGATGAAGGCGACCCTGGCGCATTTATGGATCGCAGCGTTCTAGAAAGCGATCCCCATCGAGTTCTAGAAGGAATGGCGATCGCTGGCTATGCTGTCGGAGCCAGTCAAGGTTATATTTATGTCCGGGCAGAATATCCCATTGCCATTCATCGCCTGCAAACTGCCATCCATCAAGCCCAACGCCTTGGTTTATTAGGTAGTCAAATTTTTGAATCTCCCTTCGACTTCAAAATCGATATCCGCATTGGTGCTGGGGCTTACGTTTGCGGCGAAGAAACCGCCTTAATGGCTTCTATCGAAGGTAAACGCGGCGTTCCCCATCCCCGTCCACCCTATCCCGCCGAATCTGGTTTGTGGGGACATCCCACCTTAATTAACAACGTCGAAACCTTTGCTAACATCTCGCCGATTATTCGTAAAGGTGCTGATTGGTTTGCCAGTATTGGTACTGCTAAAAGCAAAGGAACCAAAGTATTTGCCCTAGCTGGCAAAATCCACAACACAGGTTTAATTGAAGTGCCAATGGGGACTTCTTTACGGCAAATTGTTGAAGAAATGGGTGGCGGTATTCCTGAAGGTGGTACAGCTAAAGCAGTACAAACAGGTGGCCCTTCCGGAGGATGTATCCCTGCTTCCGCTTTTGATACACCTGTTGATTACGAGTCTCTCTCTAACCTTGGTTCTATGATGGGTTCCGGCGGCATGATTGTGATGGATCAAACTACCAACATGGTGGATGTTGCCCGCTTTTTCATGGAATTTTGTATGGATGAATCTTGTGGTAAGTGCATTCCTTGTCGGGTGGGGACTGTACAGTTACACAAATTATTGACCAAGATTCGCCAAGGCCAAGCAACCCACACTGATTTGCAACTACTAGAAGAACTATGCGATATGGTGAAGCACACCAGTCTGTGTGGTTTAGGACAGTCCGCACCAAATCCTGTGTTTAGTACATTGCACTACTTTCGAGATGAGTACTTAGAGTTGATTAGGGGTTAGGACTGGGGATTAGTACAACAAGGCAAAAGTCAAAAGGCAAAAGTCAAAATTATGATACTACAAGCCTTTTAGCAATTTCCGATGGTCTGTTTATTTACGCCAACCTGTACTAGTTACAGATATTACTTAACTTCTAATACCATTTCACGAAAATCCTGATACAAATACATTGGTTTTTAATTCTTTCTCCCTGCCCCCTGCTCCCTGCACCCCTGCGACCCATTTGTATCAAAATTCAAGTGAAACCTTATAACCCCTAGCCTCTAGTCCCTAACCCCCAACCTATGACAGTAAAAACCTTAACAATTGACACTCAACTAGTCAGCGCCCGCGAGGAGGAAACGGTATTAGAAGCGGCGCAAGCGGCGGGAATTTATATCCCCACACTTTGCCATCTTTCAGGTGTGAGTGATGTGGGTGCTTGTAGATTGTGTTTGGTAGAAATTGTGGGTAGTAACAAATTACAACCTGCCTGTGTGACCAAAGTTGCTGAGGGAATGGACGTAATTACTCAAAGCGATCGCCTGCAAAAATACCGCCGCACAATTATTGAAATGCTCTTTGCAGAAGGTAATCACGTTTGTTCGGTGTGTGTAGCCAATGGTAATTGCGAACTCCAAAACCTCGCCATTGAACTCGGTATGGATCATGTGCGCTTAGACTATCACTTCCCGCAACGCCAAGTGGATGTTTCACACGATCGCTTTGGTCTTGACCATAACAGGTGTATCCTTTGTACACGCTGCATCCGTGTTTGTGACGAAATCGAAGGCGCACATACTTGGGATATGGCAGGTAGAGGCACAAATTCCCATGTGATTACTGATTTAAGCCAACCTTGGGGAACATCTCAAACTTGTACATCCTGCGGTAAATGCGTCAATGCTTGCCCCACAGGAGCTATTTTTTACCAAGGTTCTAGTGTTGGCGAAATGAAACGCGATCGCGCCAAACTCAATTTTTTAGTTACCGCACGAGAACAACAGGAATGGAATTTGTAGCCGTTGACTCTCAAACTGTACCAGGAGGTGAACATGAAACTCCCGCGTATCCGCCGCATATTTTGGTGGCTGCTATCGCTAAGTATTTTGACAATATTTATATTCCTGGGTTTATGCAGCCCTGCATCGCAAATTGCGATCGCTGCTGTCACAAAATTAGAGGCCGTACCAGGCGAAATAGTTTATCGCTCACAAACAAAATTAGATGACCAATCAGGACAAGTCTGGCAAACTGTTCTGTTTAAGCAAATTTACCCCGGTCAAGACATAAGTATCAATTTACGACTTGTGGGTTTTCCCAACTCAGCTGAATTAATTCATCCCCAACCCCTCAAAATAACTACTGCTTCCGGTCAAATCTTCACTGCGGCTGACGTTTTCTTAGATGAAGCACCAGCCCCAACCATCGCTCAGTACGACTTGAAAAATATCTTGCCTCAATTACCCAACGCACCACTACAACTAGGTATCCCTTTACCCGGTCAAAAATTTATCAACATCTCAGTTCCACAATCCATTGTGCAAGAGTGGCGACAAATCCTCACTGCCAATTCTGGAAATTGACAATGAGGACTAAAACTCTGCGCCACTCTGCGCTTGACTCAGCGTACCTTTGCGTTTAAAAAACTATGACTCGCTTACGACTAGCAACAGTATGGTTAGGTGGCTGTTCTGGCTGTCATATGTCCTTTCTCGACTTGGACGAATGGCTGATTGACTTAGCTGGACAAGTGGATTTTGTTTACAGCCCTTTCGCTGATATTAAAGAATATCCCAACGATGTAGATGTAGTGTTAGTTGAAGGTGCGATCGCTAATGAAGAACACCTCACAACCATCCGCACAGTCAGAGAACGTTCCAAAATCATCATTTCCTTTGGTGACTGTGCCGTTACTGGCAATGTCACAGCCTTGCGTAATCCTTTGGGTAGTGCCGAACCTGTCCTCCAACGTTGTTACATCGAATTAGTTGATATTCATCCACAAATTCCCCAAGAAGCAGGCATTGTCCCCCAACTACTAGATAAAGTCATCCCTGTACACTACGTAGTCCCTGTTGATATTTATTTACCTGGTTGTCCACCTACCGCAACTCGCATCCGTGCAGCATTAGAGCCAATTTTGCAAGGTCAAAAACCGCAACTCGCAGGCCGCGAACTAATCAAATTTGGTTGAATTTGGGAAACAAGACAGGAGACAAAAAAAATACAACTATTCAGCACTCTTCTATAGGAGATTAATCATGTTAAAAGCCGCAGATGTTATGACAAAAGATGTCGCCACTATCCGCAGTTCCGCCACAGTCGCAGAAGCCGTGGAATTGATGCGAGCTAGAGATTGGCGCGCATTGATTGTAGACCGTCGTCACGCACAAGACGCTTACGGCATTATCAGCGAGAGCGATATTGTCTATAAAGTTATCGCCTACGGTAAAGACCCCCATAAAACCCGTGTCTATGAGGTGATGACGAAGCCTTGTATAGCTATAAATCCTGACCTGGGTTTAGAATACGTCGCGCGGTTGTTTGCTCAACATCACTTGCACAGAGCGCCTGTGATTCAAGGTGAACTGGTGGGGATCATCTCTCTGACCGATATTTTGGCTTTAAGTGACTTTATCGAACAACCCCAGTCACTTCTATTAGAGCAACAACTACAAGCAGAAATTAAAAAAGCTCGTGCAGTCTGTAGCGAGAAAGGCGTACATTCCGAAGAATGTGCCGCAGCTTGGGATGCAGTTGATGAAATGCAATCAGAAATAGCCCACCAAACAGCCGAAATAATTGATAGAACAGCCTTTGATGATTTTGAAGAGTTTCCAGAAAGCCTCAAGTCTGTAGACGCATAGCGGCTTGCCGCAGGCTAGTCTGAAATTTCTATTTGAGCAATAACAAATGAATAAAAAAATAATTATTGATCCTGTTACCCGCATTGAAGGACACGCCAAGATTAGTATTTTTTTAGATGATGCTGGTCAAGTGAGTAATGCTCACTTTCATGTCACCGAATTTCGCGGGTTTGAAAAGTTTTGTGAGGGTCGTCCACTGTGGGAAATGCCAGGCATTACCGCACGGGTTTGTGGTATTTGTCCTGTGAGTCACTTGTTAGCTTCTGCTAAAGCAGGCGATCGCATTTTAGCTGTCACTATCCCACCAGCAGCTGTTAAACTCCGACGGTTGATGAATTTAGGACAAATTATTCAATCCCACGCGTTGAGTTTTTTCCACCTCAGCGCGCCTGATTTCTTATTGGGAATGGATAGTGATCCCCAAATACGTAATGTTTTTGGTTTAATTGCCGCAGAACCAGAATTCGCCCGTGGTGGAATTCGTCTGCGCCAGTTTGGGCAAGAAATTATTGAGTTCCTAGGAGGACAAAAGATTCACCCAGCCTGGGCTATTCCTGGTGGTGTGCGAGAACCACTCACACCAGAAAAACGTGACCAAATTCAAAACCGCATTCCTGAAGCACGTACAACCATTTTGGATGCTTTAGCTAAATTTAAAAACTTGCTTGATAATTACCAGGCTGAAGCCCAAACCTTTGGTAACTTCCCCAGTTTGTTTATGGGTTTAGTCACTCCTACTGGTTTGTGGGAAACTTATGACGGCAATCTTCGCTTTGTAGACAGTGTAGGTAATATTATTGCTGATAAACTCGACCCTTCACGTTATCAACAATTTATCGGGGAAGCAATTCAACCAGATTCTTACTTAAAATCTCCCTACTATCGACCTCTTGGGTATCCTGAGCAACAAGACTATTGCCGTTTAGATGGGGGAATGTATCGGGTAGGGCCACTAGCAAGGCTCAATATTTGTCATCGTATCGGTACACTATTAGCTGATCAAGAGTTACAAGAATTCCGCGATCGTGGTCAAGGTACAGTCAAATCATCTTTCTTTTATCACTATGCCCGCTTAATCGAAATTCTCGCTGGTATTGAACATATCGAAATGTTACTGGATGATCCAGATATATTATCAAAACGACTCCGGGCAGAAGCTGGCATTAACCAACTAGAAGGAGTCGGTGTTAGCGAAGCACCACGCGGCACATTGTTCCATCACTATCAAGTTGATGAAAACGGTTTACTGCAAAAAGTAAACTTTATCATTGCCACTGGTCAAAATAATCTAGCAATGAATCGGACAGTCGCCCAAATCGCCCGCCATTTTATTCAAGGTAACGAAATTACTGAAGGAATGCTCAACCGTGTAGAAGCAGGAATTCGTACCTTTGATCCCTGCTTAAGTTGTTCAACCCACGCTGCCGGACAAATGCCTTTACAAATTCAATTAATTGCAGCCAATGGTAATATAATCAATCAAGTTGTGCGGCATTAAATTGTGCTAACAATGTCTCTACACTAGCATTGTGATCTAAAAAAGAAAATAAATGTCTATAAACTAATTTACCATTTTTATCTAACACAAATTGTGCTGGTAAAGGCGCGCCTAATGCTTGCCCTACCTTGTATCTGCGAAATACGTGACAACTTGGGTCACTTAATAAGGGCATTTTTAAACCTAAATCTTGGACAACAATTTGACTTTGTTTTTCATCAGTACTCGTAATCATCAAAACTTCGATACCATGATTTGAAAATTCCTCATAATTTTCATTCAAAGCTTTAATATGAGGATAACAAAACGGGCAATATTGCTTTTCAGTAAAGATTCTCGTAAAGGCAAGTAATACAGGTTGCTTACCTCGATAATCTGACAATTTAACTAAAGTACCGTTAGTGATATCTGGTAACTGAAAATCTGGTGTTCCTATCTCTAATCTAAAGTAACTAGTCGCTGGTATTGGCAAAAAGTTACGAAAAAATCTTTCATTAAATAAGCCACTAAAATCAGTTGAAGTTAGCATATTTTTCTCTTTGAAATCATAACCCCAATTTCGTCTCAGCAATTATGCTAAATTGGCGTTTTTAACTACCATCTAAACGCCATCATGAATTGTCTTATCATATTATTCTGAAGCTTTGCTGTTGTAGTTCTTGCAGCCTACAACTAGCTCAAAGTTAAATTTATTGCCGGTCTAGCCAAGTTTGTAAATCAGCCAAACTCGTAAAATCTAACAATGCTTCACTCAAATTTTCCAACACAGGTAAAGGTAAACCAGTAATTGCAGAACGCATTTCCTCTGAGAGTTCGCCAAATCGCTTAGTTAGCTGTCGAATTACAAGTTTAACTGTAGCTTCCTCACGACCTTCCTCACGCCCTTCTTCCTTAATTTCTTGATAAACTCTGGTTTCTTTGAGTGTGATTCCCAGCATAGACTCAACCTCCATCCTGCTTAATTGTTCAAATTTGTACACCATAATTGTTGTGATCATCTCTATTATGGCGCGACTGCCTGGCTCAGTCAGTTCTTGAGTTCCTCTTAATCAGCACAGTTAACAATTAGATGGGTTAAAGCATCAATTAAGCGATCGCTGTCCATTGGCATAATATTTTTACCGTGCATAATCTCTTGCGTCATCACAAAATGCACCAGTGAACCTATAAGTATTCTGGCTGTCGCTTCTGGGTCAGGTATATTCAATTCCGAACGCGATGCTAAATATTTACTGATAGTCTCTATGGCTGGTTTGGCAATGCTACCGATAAAAATTTGGGCTAATTCGGGAAATCGGGCTGACTCTCCCATCAATAACCTTTCAAATGCTTGATATTCTTGGTCATTCACCATCTGATCTAAGGCGGTTTTCGCTAGCCCCCGCAACACTAGATAAGGTTCTCCTTGGAGTGGTTGCGTCCCTAAAATAGAGTGAAACCGCTTTCTCGCCAGTCTTTCGATTAATGCCCGAAATAGTCCCTCTTTATCTTGAAAGTGGCTGTATACTGTGGCTTTAGAAACTCCCGCCGCCTCTGCTACTTTATCCATACTGGTGGCTGCGTAGCCGTGGGCAAGAAACTCCTGCATTGCGCCTTGCAGAATCTTAGCGATTTTTTCGGTTGAATTAGAACGGTCAGTTTCTCCCACTTTTTGACGTGCCATTTTACAATAATCCTGATTTTGCCAACAGTCTGAAAATTTTCTTTAGCTGTAACAAGTTACTCGAAAGTATAATCAGCGATGTTTTTTAATAGTGAATACTCTTTGGCGATCGCTTGACTAAACTAATCCGTTTAGTATAATTCAAATTATATGACTATACGGTTTAGTTTTGTAATCCGCACTTCATTGTTCATGAAAAACCGTAGTAAGTGACAGGTGACAGATGATAGGTTAAAAGCCTTTTAGTTTCTAAGTTTTATCATCTGCATAAGTTCTAACTACCTTGGCTATTGCTTTACATCCAAACTGGGCATTTACCAAAATTTAATTTCTCTTTCATTTAAAAACCAATTTGGAATTGTTCAAAGGTATGCTATTGTGCAGAACTCAAAGCTAGACGGTTCCATCTCGTTTCTATCGGTTCTCAGACCACCGATTTTTATAGCAATTCTGGTAACTTTAACTGTCATTGGTAGCAGTATTTTTACTGTATTGAAATTTCGAGAAACTGCTAATCAAAAAGCGCAAGTACAAACATCACTACTGCCAGAAATTAAAACAGTCACAGCTTTAGGAAGAATAGAACCAAAGGGAAAAGTTATTAAACTCTCGGCTTCTACATCAACAGAAGTAAGTCGAGTCGAACAGCTATTAATTAATGAAGGGGATAAAGTTAAAGCCGGGCAAGTAATTGCCATTTTAGACAATCGCGATCGCTTACAAGCAGCTTATCAAGAAGCGCAAGAACAAGTCAAAGTCGCCCAAGCCAACCTCAACCGCATCAAAGCCGGGGCAAAACGTGGCGAAGTTTCTGCCCAAACCGCGACAATTGCCCGTTTAGAAGCAGAACGTCTTGGTGATATTGCAGCCCAAACAACAACTGTCGCCCGCTTACAAGCCGAAGTCCAAAACGCTGTAGTTGAAGATAAACGTTATCAAGCCCTCTATCAAGAAGGTGCAATTGCGGCTTCCCAAAGAGATAGTAAACGCTTAACCTTAGAAACTGCTCAAAAAAATCTCCAAGAAGCCCAAGCCCAGTTAAAACGCACTCAAGCAACCAGCCAACAGAAAATCAAAGAAGCCACAGCCACGCTAGACAAAATTACCGAAGTGCCGAAAGTTGATGTCGAAGCAGCCCAAGCAGAAGTTAGCCGGGCGATCGCCGCGATGAATCAAGCTAAGGTAAATTTAGAACAAGCTTACGTGCGATCGCTCCAAGATGGGCAAGTATTTGAAATCCACACCCGCCCGGGCGAATTAGTATCTAACGATGGGATAGCTGATATTGGACAGACAAATCAGATGTACGCCGTCGCTGAAGTTTATGAAAGTGACATCGGCAAAGTCACCCCAGGACAGAAAGTACAAATAGTTGGTGACTTTTTACCAATTGAATTGCAGGGAACAGTAGAACGCAAAGGTTTACAAGTGCGAAAGCAAAATGTAGTTAACACTGACCCCATCAGCAATATTGATAACCGAGTAGTAGAAGTATATATCCGACTAGATAAAGCATCTAGCCAGAAAGCAGCCAGCCTCAGCAATATGCAAGTCAAAGTAGTCATTGAACTTTGAAAAAGAGGTTGTAGGGAAACAGAGAAAATTTATAACTCAGCACTTTCAACTCAGCACTCAGCACTTAACTTATGATGAAATTAATCAAACGAATGCAGCGACGCACACCGTTAGGATGGCTGCAATTAAGTCATGAAAAAAGCCGTTTGCTAGTGGCATTATCAGGTATTGCTTTTGCTGATGTGTTGATGTTTATGCAGCTTGGGTTTGAGACTGCATTGTATGACAGCAACACTAGACTGCATCGCAGTTTAGAAGCAGACATTGTATTAATTAGTCCTCAAGCCCGTAACTTACAAAGTATGTCTTCGTTTTCGCGGCGGCGACTGTATCAAGCGATGGATGTACCGGGTGTAAACTCAGCCGAAGCAATGTATTTCAGTAATAGTATTTGGAAGAATCCTCAAACGCGGCGTGAAACAGGGGTGTTAGTTATTGGTTTAAATCCAGATAAGCCAGCCTTTGATTTACCCGATGTCAATCAGCAATTGCAAAGCATAAAACTACCCGATCATGTCCTATTCGATCGCGGTGCAAGAGGCGATTATCAACAAGCAATCGCGCAAATCGATCAAGGGCAAACCCTCACCACGGAAATAGAACGACGCACCATCAGAATTACTGGCTTATTTAAAGTTGGTGCTTCCTTTGGGGCAGATGGCAGTTTGATTACCAGCGATCAAAACTTTTTACGCATATTTTCTCGCCGACAAGCTAACAGTATCAGCTTAGGTTTGATTCGAGTCAAACCTGGTTATGATGCAAAACAAGTAGCAATAGCATTAAAAGCCCATCTTAGAGATGATGTCAAAGTGCTAACTTATGCGGAATTTATTGAATTTGAAAACAATTTTTGGCGCACCAATTCACCCATCGGATTTATTTTTAGTTTAGGCGTATCAATGGGTTTTGTCGTCGGAGTAATTATTGTTTATCAAGTGCTTTCAACAGATGTGAATACCCATATTAAAGAATACGCCACTTTTAAAGCTATTGGTTATCGTAATTACTATCTGCTGAGTGTAATTTTTGAAGAAGCTTTAATTTTAGCTGTATTAGGATTTATCCCAGGTGTAGCTGTATCCTTAGGGCTTTACCAGATAACACGCGCCGCCACAAATTTACCCATATACATGACTTTAATTCGGGGGTTGCAAGTAATAATTTTAACTTTTATTATGTGTGCTGTTTCTGGGGCGATCGCTACACGCAAACTGCAATCTGCTGACCCTGCTGATATGTTTTAAAACTAGTCATTAGTCATTTGTAGCTAAGAATTATCAATAACTCAGTTAAATAGAATTATTTATGGCTTTTGAACCAATTATTTCTATCTATAATCTCAACCACTATTTTGGTTATGGTACGCTGCGTAAGCAAGTTTTATTTAATATCAACTTAGAAATTAATGCCGGAGAAATTATTATCTTAACTGGCCCATCTGGCTCAGGGAAAACAACATTATTAACTTTAGTTGGGGGGTTGCGTTCTTCACAGTTTGGTAGCTTACAGGTTTTAGGGCAAGAACTTTGTGGCGCAAGTGCAGAAAAATTAGTGCAGACACGCCGCCATAACGGTTATATTTTTCAGGCGCACAACTTACACGGGAGTTTAACAGCACTCCAAAATGTGAAGATGGGCTTAGAACTGCATCAGCACATTGACTCTCAAGAGATAGATATCTGTTCAACTGCGATGCTAGAGCAAGTAGGTTTAGGAAGTCGCCTCCATTACTATCCTGATAAACTGTCTGGAGGGCAAAAACAACGAGTTGCGATCGCCCGTGCTTTGGTAAGCTACCCTAAAATCGTCTTAGCTGATGAACCAACCGCCGCCCTTGATAGCCAATCAGGTAGAGACGTAGTTAACTTAATGCAAAAACTAGCCAGAGAGCAAGGTTGTACCATTTTGATGGTGACTCATGACAACCGCATTTTAGACATAGCCGATCGCATCATTCAGATGGAAGACGGCAAATTAGTACAAGCAGCCGGAAGTAAAATGCTTCAATGTTAGCAACTGATAAATTTGTGGAAATTGGTTGTCAGCAAACCCATCAATCCCACCCCCTTGAACCCCTAAACCCTTGATTATCAATGATTCACACTTTCGTCGTGTGTTTGCAATATCGCTGTCATACCAATATGCAATATTAAAAAATGTATTTGGTTACAAAATGCTTTTTTTTGGGTTCAAGGTAGGGCTTCCTACCTTTTTTTATTGATCGATGACAACCCATCCTGCTCCGAAAAACTTACTTAAACTTACTCAAAGAAAGTTGATTGGGTTAACGTTTTCTTCTTGCTTCGTCCAAGGTAGACGGCTACTTCTTGTCCACAAGCGATTC
>NZ_JACJRU010000012.1 GCF_014697425.1 Nostoc sp. FACHB-110 | reverse complement strand
AAATTGTTAATGCTTTGAAAGGTGTTTCTAGTCGCAGGTATGGACAAGCCGGATACAAGAAACCCCACAAAGAAGCCTTGTGGAGTCCTAGTTATTTTGCTGTATCCTTAGGGGGTGCGCCATTAGAGATCCTAAAGGAGTACATCAGAAACCAAGAAAAGCCGTCGTAGAACGACGGGGCTTGTATCCCATTCTTTTGGTCACCAGAGAGCTTGATAGAGTAGTACATCAAGACAACGCTGATAGACCAAAAACCACAGGTGAGTGGAATAGAGAAGCACGCCAAACCGAAGATACACCTGGTAAGCGCGCTCAAAGAATTGCTAAAGAATCAGTAGAAGCCGTCAAACAATTTGGTAAAGTCTACCCTGATACTGCCAAAAGAAGTGCTAACAGCGTAGATGAGAACACCAAATAGAGAGAAATTGGTCAAATTTCTTTAATTTTCCATGAGATTTTTCAACCTGCACTGATTTATTCAGTGCAGCACCTAAAATTGCTATACCTTAGTTTGTACGCTCGATATTACCTATTTTTACCCAACCTTCTTCTTTGCTACCTTCGATGCGAATTTTGACCCAACTTTTATCAGGATTTTCTTCTAAAACAATAATTTTTTGGTTAAAAGCTACTCCCCCAACTTTTTCGGCTTCTTGAGTTGGTTCAGCACGTAAACTCAAACCTTCAGACCAAGTAACACGTCCTGGATAAGCACCTTTTGGTAATTCTTCATCAGGAGTTTTTGTAGGGGTAGGCGTAGAGGTAGATTGAGAAGTAGCAGAGGGTTCGGGCGAATTTTCAGAAGTAGATGCTGTTTTGGCTTCTTGAGTCGTTTGATTTTTGAGCGAGGGGTTATCGTTGGCAAATATTGGTTTAGCAGGAGGTATGGCAGTTCGATTGACGAAATAGAGCGCAACGGTCAGACCTGTACCTAACAAAACAGCGATCGCTAAGATAAAACCTAGTATTAACTTGAGTAAACCAGAAAGCATAGTTAAATTAGTTAGTCAATAGTCAATAGTCAATGGTCAACGGTCAATGGTCAATAGTCAAGTGTGAAGGATGAAGTCTGAAGTCTGAAGTCTGAAGTCTGAAATTGTATTCTTCAGGCTTCATCCTTTTTGGAAAATAGACTATTGACGGTTGACTCTGGATAATTAGTGCTTTAGCGTAGCTTGCCGAAAGCATCGCTTAAGGGGCTGTGTTTTGAGGCTAGACGCGCTCTTCCGGCTGCGGCCCATTCTTGCAGTTTTTGAATTTGCTCAACAGCAGTTCTGGCTAAGGGGATAATTTGACTGGCAGCTTCTAAAATATCGTCGGTATTGAAATCACGGTTTTGGCTAAAGCCAATGTGCATAGCTTCAATGAGAGTTTGCTCAATCTCTGCCCCAGAAAAATCGGGTGTTTCATAAGCTAATCTGTCAATGTCATAGCTTTTTAAATTGTGTGGGCGTAATCGAGATAAATGCACGTTAAAAATGGCTTTTCTTTCTTCTTGAGAAGGTAAACCGACAAAGAAAATTTCATCAAATCGCCCTTTGCGCAACATTTCTGGCGGTAGGGCTTGAATGTCGTTAGCTGTAGCTACAACAAATACAGGTGAAGTTTTCTCAGCTAACCAAGTGATAAAAGTTCCGAACACTCGGCTAGTTGTGCCTGCGTCACCTTTGCTCCCTAAACCGGAAAAGGCTTTGTCTATTTCATCAATCCACAATACACAGGGGGCGAGGGCTTCGGCTACCTGAATCATTTGCCGGGTGCGCGATTCTGATTCACCGACTAAACCACCAAATAAGCGCCCTACGTCTAAGCGTAGCAGGGGTAAGTGCCAGTGATGAGCGATCGCTTTGGCTGTTAAAGATTTTCCTGTTCCCTGAATACCTACCAATAATAAACCACGGGGATGGGGTAAGCCATATTGACGCGCTCTGTCGGTAAATGAACCACCGCGCCGTAAAAGCCAATCTTTGAGATTATCTAATCCCCCAATGTCAGAAATTTGCTCAGTGGCAGGGTAAAAGTCGAGGATTTGGGTTTGACGGATAGTTTGGCGTTTTTCTTGCAGAACTAAGTCTACATCTTCTGGTTGCAATTCGCCGTGAGTGGCAATTGCTCTAGCTAAAACGCGGCGAATGCGCTCCATTGATAGCCCTTGACAGGAACGCACCAAGTCATCTATTACTTTGCCAGAAAGCGAGTGACCAGTGGATTGGAGTAAGCGTTCTATCTCGGTTTTAATTTCCGGTGCGGCGGGTAAAGGAAACTCAACCACCGTTAACACTTCAGTTAAATCGTCAGGAATGGCGATGCGGGGCGACAATAAAACAATATTTTTTGGTTGCGACTTCAGGAGTCGGGCGAAATTGCGAAGTTTACGCGCGATCGCCACATCATCTAAAAAGCGATGGTAATCGCGTAAAATCAAGACTGCGGGTGCTGAGGCTGGTAATTTCTCTAAAAATTCCAATGCTTGTAAAGGATTACGTCTCCCAAAATTCGCATCATTGGGGTTTCCTTGATAGCCATCGACAAAATCCCAAGTATAAACAGGGCGATTTCCTTGATTAGTTGCTTCTTCCCGGATGGCGGCTTCTACCCGTTCTTCCTCATAAGTGGGAATGTAAATTAAAGGATAACGGGCGCGTAGCAGCAATTTAAACTCGTCACGGAAGTTCATATCTAGCTGTTAGTTGTGAGTTGCTCTTGATGGCAATGTACAACTTTCTCCGAACTTACGCACCAACCACATCTCAATCAAAGTGCCATCGCCTCAGTCAATCTAACGCTGGCGGGTGTTCACCCAATTTAACCCACATTGCCCTCGCCCGAACCAAAGCTTGTCGATTCATCTGTAGTGCTTCAATTGTGGCTCGACCAATTGCTGTCAGTCCATTCATTTGTGTTCTACTCTCATCCCAAGCAAAATGTTCCTGCCAAACTTGCGCTTGGGGATGAAATAACGCAACTGTTTCGCCACTTTGCGGATCGATAGCAGACTGGCGATCTCCCTTATAGCGATTACAAGACGGACAGGCAAAACAAAGATTTTCAAATATAGTATCCCCACCAACCGCAAGAGGGCGAATATGCTCAAATTCAAACGTCATAGCCGTGAGAAACTCTGCTGTTCGACAATAGGCACAACACTCACCAAAGCGAGCGCGGATTTGTCGCTGCAACTCAACCCGAATATAAACACTCACGCTGCTGTTTTACTCTTTTCCAAGCACTTCAGCGTATACCTAGCACGAGTTTTAAGAATTGTTAATTGATCTACTTTCATCAACAAATCATCTAACTCAGCAACCTCATCGGTGCAGAGCAATGATTCTGCATTTCTCGCCACTAAATCATCCAAACGTGTTTGCTCGTTTACAGCTAATTTACAACTTGCTAGTGCTTTTAACTCATCCACACTCAAACCAACCAAACACTCATCATCCAATCCTAATGGATTAGCGAGTAGAGAATAAGTATTCCAGTCCAATAAAACCCCAACTCGTTCTCCTTGCTCATTGGTTATGTATTGTACTGGCTTGGACATACAAGAAATATTGAGAAAACAATGTAATCCTATCTTAGCAATCAACTCCAAACAATACTGAATTCTGCTTCGTCAAGATTAGGTCTAACTCAGATTGATAGAATTGAGATAGTTGGAATTTGCACAATTGAGCCATCGAAAAAATCATGCCCTCTGAAATTGCTGTTGAGAAAAAAAAGTTAAAAAATCCGCCGTTAAAGCTTCACTATCTGGGCGATCGCGCATTGCGTCAACCTGCAAAACGCATTACAAAAATTGATGACGAATTGCGTCAACTGGTACGCGAAATGTTGCAAACTATGTACAGCAGTGATGGCATTGGTTTAGCTGCGCCCCAGGTAGGAATTAATAAACAACTAATCGTCATTGACTGCGAACCAGATAATCCAGCAAAGCCACCACTGGTATTAATTAATCCGGTAATTAAGCAAGTCAGCCCAGAAATCTGCGTCGCCCAAGAAGGATGCTTAAGCATTCCTAATGTTTACATGGATGTGAAGCGTCCAGAAGTCGTGGAAATTGCTTACAAAGATGAATATGGTCGTCCTCAAACATTAAAAGCCGGCGACCTGCTCGGACGCTGCATTCAACACGAGATGGATCACCTCAACGGTGTGGTATTCGTTGACCGAGTAGAGAATTCCTTGACTTTGGCACAGGAGTTATCTAAAAATGGCTTCTCGTATCAAGCAGTGAAACCAGTAGCATAGGGGACTAGTAGTGTATTTAACTCCAAAAAGCGGGTTGTTTCTCGCTGGGTCTTGCATAACAGCCATCGCCGCCGTCGGTTCGGTGTTTGAACTCAGTTATGGACAGCCAGATTTAGGCTTCCAAACTACTGCAATTATCTTGGGATTAAGTATTCCTCTAACCGGATTATTTTTTATTGCCGCAGTGAGGGACGCAAGGGCTAACATTAAATAAGCATCAGGTACATAAAAAGGTAAAAGGATGAAATTAAATCAAACTTCACCCTTTTACCTTTTATTTTTCTACTTCTCTATCGCACCTAAAGCTTTCAATGTTTCTTTTTGAACTGATGTTAACCCCGTAACGCCAGTGATATTCATTCCTTCATAGGGTCGGTCGGCTCTGAGTGTTAGTTGACACTCTCCTGTTTCGATATCCCAAAGTTTGATGGTCTCATCTTGGCTACCACTGGCCACGGTTGAACCATCGGGACTGAAGACTACTGACCATACCCAATCAGTATGTCCCAGCAAGGATTTCCAATATTCACCAGTGATGACATCCCACAATCTAACAGTGTGGTCATCACTTCCAGTGGCCAGTAATTTACCCTTGGGGTGGAAAGCAACTGATCTCACCCAACTATGATGACCTAGCAGTGTATTGCGGCACTTAGCGCTGGCAACATCCCACAATCTCACCGTTTGGTCTTCGCTACCACTGGCTAGTAATTTGCCATCGGGACTAAATGCAACTGACCTCACCCAATTAGTATGTCCTAGCAGTGTGTTGCGGCACTCACCAGTGGCGACGTCCCAAAGTTTGACAGTTTGGTCTTCACTCCCACTGGCTAATTTACCATCACCACTAAATGCGATCGCCTGTACTCGGTTGCTATGTCCTGTCAAAGTTTTCAGACACTCACCAGTTTTTTGATCCCACAATTTGACAGTTTGATCATCGCTGCTACTAGCTAATATTTGCCGTTCCGGATCAGGATGAAAAGCCACGGACTGCACCCAACTAGTATGTTCTTGCAAGGTTTTGAGACAATCACCAGTCGCAACATCCCAAATTTTGACGGTTTTATCTTCACTCCCACTAGCTAGTAAACTGCCATCAGGGTTAAAAGCCACTGACCTCACCCAACTGCTATGACCATGCAAAGTTTTGAGGCACTTGCCAACTTTGACATCCCATAACCTAACTGTTTTGTCATTACTCGTGCTAGCCAGCAGTTTACCATCAGGGCTAAAAGCAATTGACCGCACCCAATTAATATACCCTTGTAAAGTTTTTAAACAATTACCATCGCTCACATTCCAAAGTCTGACAGTTTGGTCTTCACTCCCACTGGCGAGTAATTTGCCATCGCCACTAAAAGCCACCGACCTTACCCAATTACTATGGCCAGATAAGGTTTTAATGCACTTACCATCACCCACATTCCAGAGTTTGACGGTTTTATCTTCACTCCCACTGGCGACTAACTTACCATCGGCACTAAAGGCTACTGACCAGACCCAATTTGTGTGACCGTTTAAGGTTTTCAGGCACTTACCGTCACTCACATTCCAGATTTTAACGGTTTTATCTTCACTGCCACTGGCGATTAACTTACCATCGGGGCTAAACGCCACTGACCATACCGGACGGATGTGTTCTTGTAAGGTGTCGAGACATTTACCTTCAGTCACACTCCATAACTTTAATGTTTGGTCGTCACTACCACTAACTAAGGTTTGGTCGTCAGGACTAAACGCCACTGACCAAACCCAACTAGTATGGCCTTTGAAGGTGTTGAGACATTGACGATTTTGAATATTCCATAATTTGATTGTTTGGTCGTCACTAGCACTGGCGAGTAACTGGCCATCATGGCTAAAAGCTACTGACCTAACGCGGCTAGTATGTTCTGTTAAAACAGCGATACATTTACCAGTTTTGACATCCCACAATCGAACTGTTTGGTCATCACTGCCACTGGCAAGTAATTTACCATCATCACTAAAGGCAACTGACCTTACCCATTTACTATGTCCATCACAAGAAAAAAGTGGTTGACCATTGCCAACTTTGATCAAGTTAATTTGATTGCTGGCATCACCAACAGCGCAAAGTTTACCATTAGGACTTAACGCTACTGACAAAATCGGCCAGATTGTTTGGGTAAAAACTGATTTAGATAAATCAGCATGAGCAAAGTTTACATGATGGAGATTGACACCTTGTAAATAAGCTTGCCAAACAGCTAAATCGGAAAAATCATAGTAAGTGAAATTAGTTTGTATTTGATGCAGAAGATTTAAAGTATTTCCGCCTGCATATCCTGGTTTGACACAATATCTATCTTTGAGATTTTCCAGAATTTGTAACAGCTTAGATTCTAAATTTTTCGAGATTCTAAAAATGCTAATTAATCTAGCCTTGAGCGGTTGGACAATCAGTCTAATTTGAATATCTCGCACATAATCTTTAGCAGTGGCTTCCATTAAAGGGTGGCTCATAAATAAAGCTATGTCGCCTGTCGTAATTTCTTCACAGACCTGTTCGATGAATCTATCGATGACATATTCCATGACTACAGGTTGCAATGTGAATAAGGCAACACTTTTTTCAATTAGCGATCGCCTACGTAAAGATTCGAGTGCTTCGAGCAATTCCCGTTTGGTTAATGGTCGGACAAAATCACTGCGTAAATCTTCTAAAGAAACTAACTCTCGTTTAATTGCCAACCAATAAATAATTTCTTTTTCTAGTTCTGTTGTGCGTGCAAATTGTTGTTCTAATAAGTGACGAGTATCACCAAAAATTATTTCTCCTTCGTTTAAAAAAGCTTGAATATCACCTCCAAATAATTCTCTAATTGTCTCAGAAACAAGTTTTAAGGCTAACGGATTACCAGAATAATTTCCGATTAATGTTGACCAGTCTTGTTGTGAGCCAAATATACTTTTGTCTTTGAGAATTTCTTGACCTTCGGCTTCTCCTAAACCTGTTAAAGATACTGTTCTGACTGGTGAAGCTGCACCTTCTAAAGGAGCAAGTTCTTTGGGTTTTTCTCTAGATGTCAGAATTAAACAGCTTTGATGAGTTTCTTCACCAATACGTTTGAGCAACAGACCATATCCTTCATAGCCATCTCTATATTGTCCGGCGCAAAGTTCTTGACCGGATTCTTCTTTGATACCTGCTTGTAAAATTGTTTCGGCATTGTCTAATATCAAAAGACAACGGCGATCGCGCAAATAAGAAATTAGCTGAGTAATTCTATCATTGATACTTTCTGGCAAATCTGTTTCTTGTTCGTCAGATAAAAATCGCATCAAATTCGCCAACATTTCGTTAATTGGAGGCGCGTTGCGAAGACTCCGCCAAATTAAATATTCAAAGTGATGCTGCACTTCTAGTGCTAACTTCACCGATAAAGAAGTCTTACCAATTCCCCCCATACCCAAAATTGCCACTAGCCGACATTGGTCATCAACCAGCCACTGAGTTAACTGAGAAAGTTCTACAGTCCTACCGTAAAACAAGCAAATTCCCGGTGCTTCTCCCCAATCTTGTTTTTGGTAAACAATGGGTTCTGTGCTGGGAGAAAATTCTACGTAGTCATTTGTAATCACTTGTTGTAACTTAGTGAGCTTTCCCGGGCCTGTACCGCTCACTTCAAATTTTTTGTAAATCTCACTTAATCTTTTCCGTACTGCCTCAGCACTAATACCTATTTCTTTGGCGATCGCATTTGGTGATTTGCCCTCAACTGCGTATAAAAACACCTCTTGCTCACTGATAGACAAGCTGCGTTTTTGGGCTAATGCCAAAAGCACCTGTTCAGGAATCTCACTCATACACCCACCCAAATTAACTTCACACCAATGTTATCTCACTATGTGAGGACTAATCTGTAAAAAGGAATGCTTTATCTATTTCCTATATATCTTTATGCATATTTTTTTGAGAATTACCTTGACCATCTCACTAAGTTACTTTATAGTGAGTTTAAAACAGTTTAAAGTAACTTAAGTCACTTTAGCCACTGCTTGTCAAGAAACTTAGTGAGTAAGGGGTGAAGACAAAGGCTAAAAGCAGCAACATCAAAGTTTGTCACTTTTTTCCAGACTATTTAGGTATTGATGCGCGTGATGTGCGTTATCTGTCATCACGGGCATTAAAAATCTAAAAAACGAATCTCCCAAATATCCCTGCAAATTTTCGAGGAGTTTTATCTTCAATACTACGAATATTTGAATAATGCAACAACCCGTTGTTGGCATTGATTGGTAGGTCTGTTGCGTGCCTAAAACCTCATAATTTTAGATTTTAAATTTTGGATTAGGTGCAGTCAATCTAAAATCTAAAATCCCAAATCTAAAATTGCTTAACTGGTTGGGAGCCAAGCTTTAAGCATTTGCTCCTTGTTTAGAGTTATCGCGGGTACGCTTATGCCCTAGATTCAACTCTCAAAATAGGACAAAAATCATGAAAACTAATCTCAAAAACGAGCGAATTCTGCTTTTCAAGTTAGTGTGCAAAGGATTGAAGTATTTACTTTTGCTCTCACTTGGTTTAGCGGTGGCATTGGTAATATCTCATGTTTTTGGTACAGCCTCAATTACAAAACTTCTACTCTGGCCAAGTTTATGGCTATGGTTTTTGAGGTCAGTAGCCTTCTTGTTATGTCTGCTGATGATTGCAATGATACTTGAGTCGTGGCGTTAATTATTCACGTACCTTACGAAAGTTGCAATCTCTAGTTAACGGACAAACTTAATTAATTGCCTTTGGCTAAGTTGCAGTTAGCCAAAGGCATATCAGTAGGAGATCATGTTATGTCAAACAACGAATCTCATAAATACACACTATCGCCTATGTTGGTGATTTTAGTGGCTGGGGCGATTTCTTTAGCAATTGTTAACAAAGAAAATCACGCTGCTTATTTTGACATTGTAAAAATAGCGATGGTTTACAGTTTTGGTTCACATAAGCCAAAAGACAAATAGTCATTCCACCTGAAAAGACGTAGCAATGCTACGTCTTTTGGGCGATCGCTTCTACAATAAAAGAATGCTATCAACACCGACTTACTTACTCAGGCTCTCGCAAGGACAGCTGAATTTATTAGAACGTTGTCCTCGTCAGTTTCAGCATACTTATTTAGAACAACTTACTTCTCCCGCTAACCCCGAACACGAAGATAAGCAAACTTTAGGTAGTCGTTTTCACCTGCTAATGCAGCAGCAAGAAATGGGTTTACCTATTAATAGTTTCTTGCAAGCAGATACTCAACTCAAAAGTTGGATGTCTGCTTTTGCTAATGCAGCCCCAGAAATTGTTACCCCCATAACCGATAACCAAACATTTCGAGAAAGCGAACACTACCGCACTCTACAAGTTCAAGATTATTTACTGACAGTTATTTACGATTTATTAATTGCCGATAATCAACAAGCACAAATTCTAGATTGGAAAACTTATCCTAAACCACCAGATAAACGCAATCTCGCGCAAAATTGGCAAACACTACTTTATCTGTATGTCTTAGTTGAAACTAGTGAATACTTGCCAGAAAATATCTCTATGACTTATTGGTTTGTCCAATCTGAAGGTAGACCAAAAAATATTAAATTTACTTATACTAATAAGCAACACCAGCAAACAGCAAAAAAACTTAATCAACTGTTAAATAATCTCACAAATTGGCTAGCACTCTACCAACAAGGTCAACAATTTCCGCAAGTCATTGAAGGTAGTAAAGCCTGTAATTATTGCCAATTTGCGACTCGGTGTCAACGTATACAAGCTACTGAGGAAGGTAGAGTAGATTTATTACCAAATATTGACACTATTCAAGAAGTATCACTTTGAGAGCCTATTTATAGCAATTCCCCAGCAAATGAAATACACCCCACCCCCTCTATTGCGCATCATCCCCCTTACTAAGGGCAGGGTTGGGGAGAGTTAGTGAAACGATATTAGTCCACTCGCTACTGATACCATTTCCCGAAAATTCTGATACAAATACATTGGTTTTTAATTCTTTCTCCCTGCCCCCTGCGACCCATTTGTATCAAACTTAAAGTGAAACGGTATGACTGATGAGCGCTCGCTCCAGTACGCAAATTTAGTGCATGAAAAGTGAAGTATAAATTTCCCAAAAATCAACTCGTAAATTTCGATTAAATTTCGCGGTCAAGACTTGCTGGCTAGAATAGACTGGTTTCGTGTACCTCTGGCTACATCTTGTTACTGAAATTAATTAACATTAATTTTCCCAAGACCAAGATTTGCTTTCTGTAAAACGTCAATTTCTGAGTGGATCTATCTCAGAAATGCTTTTGGTAAATGTAGTGTCTAGGATGGCGCTATGGCAAGTTATACCTTAGTTTGGCTCTTAGCTGGATCGGTTTTGTGTTTATCGGAACTGTTCTTACCGTCGGCTTTTGTAGCCTTCATGATGGGAATCAGTGCCTTTGCTGTGGCGTTACTGTCCCCATTTGGTTTGAGTTTATGGTTGCAAGTAGCAATTTGGCTATTGCTTTCCACAATATTGGTGTTAATATCCCGGCGATTTTTGCAACCGCGACGACGCAAGTCAAAAATTCAAGATGCAGTTATCGCGGAAACTTTAACAGAAATTCTGGCGGGTCAAACAGGGCGAGTACTATATGAAGGCAATTCTTGGCGCGCTCGGTGTGATGATGACAAACTTGATATTGCTCCCCATCAACGAGTTTATGTAGTTAGAAGAGAAGGCACTACCTTAATTGTGATGCCAGAAAACTTCTTACATTCTTAGCAAGTTTGAAGTGGTTTTAGGGATATCTACAAAGATGAAATAACCAGGAGATTTAAAGTGGAACAAATTTTATTATTAATGGCTCTAGCCCTTGGTGGTTCTGCCTTTGCCAGCACTGTTAAAGTAATTAATCAAGGTAATGAGGCGTTGGTAGAAAGATTAGGGAGCTATCACAAAAAGCTAGAACCAGGACTAAATATAGTTGTGCCTTTTGTGGATAAAATTGTTTATCAACAAACAATCCGCGAAAAAGTTTTAGATATCCCACCACAAAAATGCATCACTCGTGACAACGTTAGTATAGAAGTAGATGCAGTGGTTTACTGGCGGATTGTGGATATGGAAAAAGCCTGGTATAAGGTAGAAAATCTCCAATCAGCAATGACCAACTTGGTGTTAACTCAAATTCGCTCTGAAATGGGACAATTAGAGTTAGATGAAACCTTTACCGCCCGATCGCAAATTAATGAAATTTTACTCAGAGATTTAGATATTGCTACTGATCCTTGGGGTGTGAAGGTCACAAGGGTAGAACTGCGCGATATTATTCCATCTCAAGCGGTGCGCGAATCGATGGAATTACAAATGTCAGCAGAACGACGCAGAAGAGCAGCTATTTTAAATTCTGAGGGTGAAAGGGAAGCAGCCATAAATAGTGCTAGAGGTAAAGCAGAAGCCCAAATTTTAGATGCAGAAGCACGGCAAAAAGCAGTGATTTTACAGGCTGAAGCTGAACAAAAAGCGATTGTGTTAAAAGCCCAAGCTGAACGCCAACAGCAAGTTCTCAAAGCCCAAGCCATTGCTGAGTCGGCAGAAATTATTGCTCAAAAAATCAACACTAACGCCAATGCTAGCAAAGCCTTAGAAGTGTTGTTTGCATTGGGCTATCTCGATATGGGAGCAACTATCGGTAAAAGCGATAGCAGCAAAGTCATGTTTATGGATCCTCGCACTATCCCGGCTACCTTCGAGGGTATTCGCTCTATAGTGGCTGATACACCAACCGACTCTAACCCTTTGTTTACCAGACAAATCTCAGATGTGAATGGTCAATAGTTACTAGTAGAATGGCACTCTTGTAAACGTGAAACGTCGTTAGGGCAGGGTGTAGGGTGTAGTGTTTAAGACAATTAAATTTTAATTGTGCTTGGGAGTTCACATCTTCTGAATTCCCCACACCCAAAAGCATTATAGGTAATGGATTTGGCGTTAAGTAAGTCGATGCAATAAAACCAAACTATGTGAAGAAAAGTAAATAAGGCTCAAACGCTTTTTCCCCCTGCTCCCTGCCCCCTGCCTTATTCTAACAATAATTATTTACTCCGACTTACTTATCTTAGTGCCATTCAGTTACTAGTACTTATATCCCTGAGAAAGTAACAAAGGATAAATGACTATTCATTAGTCTGACACTGACCGCACAAGCCAAAAAACTCCAAAGTGTGGTAAAAAATTTTAAATTGATGGCTAGTTTGGAGTTGGTCTTCTAGGTCATGAACTGGACATTGATTAATAGGTATAGAAGTGCCACATTGTAGACAGGTGAGATGGTGTTTGTCTTGCTGGGCTAGACTATAGAGGGCTTCACCGTTAGCTAATGTCCGGACTTGCACTAGGCCTTCGAGTTTTAAAGCTTCCAAGGATCGGTAGACTGTGGCTAAACCCATATTCTGATTGCGATTACGTAATTCTACGTAAATATCTTGAGCAGAAATGCCTTGTTTGACGGTTTTTAGCAGATTCAAAATCCGATCTTGACTGCGGGTGCGTATGGCTCTCATAAGCAATAATCGATATTCGCCACTGTAGTGGAAGCTGTTATACTGGCTATCTAATAAATTAACTTTAACTGTTTCACAATCTTATTTTCACTCAGTTGGAACAGAAAGTTATAGTATAGCGATCGCAGCATTCAGCAAAAAACCTGTGCAACGGAAGTATTTAGCCAAAATTCATGTAACGCTTCGTCCTTCAGTCCTAGACCCTGCTGGTGTGGCTGTACAATCTGGTCTCAGGCAGATGGGATACGAAACAGTGGAAAACGTGCGGATTGGTAAGTACATAGAACTTACCATCATCTCTCAAGATGAGACTAAAGCACGGAGAGACTTAGATAGCATTTGTGACCAGATGCTAGCCAATCCTGTAATTGAAAACTATCGATTTGACTTAATTGAAGTCGAAACACAGACGGGAGTGTTTTAAAAGTTAAAAGGTAAAAGGAAAAAGTAAAAGGGCAAAATGATGTCCCTTTTACTTTTGACTTTTTACTGGCAGATGACAAATGATCAATGAGCAATGACACATAACAAATGACAAAATTCGGAGTTATTGTTTTTCCCGGTTCTAATTGCGATCGTGATGTTGCTTATGTCACCAGAGATTTGTTGGGTCAACCAACACGGATGGTTTGGCATCAAGATACCGACATTGCGGATTTGGATGTGATTATCATCCCTGGTGGCTTTAGTTATGGAGATTATCTGCGTTGCGGTGCTATAGCCCGGTTCTCGCCTGTGATGCAGCAGGTAATTGAACACGCCCAAAAGGGTAAGTTTGTTCTCGGTATTTGTAACGGGTTTCAGGTATTAACTGAAGCTAAACTATTACCTGGGGCATTAACGAGAAATCGAGATTTGCATTTTATTTGCGATCGTGTCCCCTTAAAAGTTGAAAATACCAATCTTCTTTGGACACAAACTTACAGCAGTGGTGAAGTAATCACCCTACCTATTGCCCACGGAGAGGGACGCTTTTATGCTGATAGAGCTACTTTGTCAGCAATAGAAGACAATGGCCAAGTAGTATTCCGCTACGCAGGCGAAAACCCCAACGGTTCACTGAGAAATATTGCTGGAATTTGCAATCGCCAAGGCAATGTCTTAGGAATGATGCCACACCCAGAAAGGGCATCAGATACGATGCTAGGTGATAGCGATGGTTTAAGTCTATTTCAAGGATTGTTAGAAAAAGTCGCGGCTGTCGTTTAAAGTTGCAGTTTACAGCGAAAATCACAAGTAAGTCAGGGGACAGTTATGTTCCCTAATTTTTTTGTATAAAATATCATAGAATTTCTCAGATATTTTTGCCACAATTGAAAATTACTGCTGCAAGTTAGTGAGGTAGTTCAAATTACTATCTTGGATAAACTAAATTGATAAATTGCTAATTAATTTACTTTCTCAACGCAAGCAAATTTATACAAGCAGTAAATTTATATAATGTATATTCCTGACTCGCGGCAATTATTTATTGGTTGGATACAAGCTTTTGATATTCGAGTTTTACAAACAGAAGCAGATGTAGAAAAAAAGTTTATTTGGCCGATGTTTCAACACTTGGGATATCCAGATTCCTATCGGCAGAGTAAATATACTTTAACAAGTAATGATTTAGATAATCCAGCCAAGCAACTCAAAAATGCTCAAATTTATTTTGCAACCGATGATGTGGTGCGACAAAATGCAGACACATCCTTGGTGATTGTGATTTATCTATCTCCCAATACCCATTATTTTCCAGAAGCTATTAACCAAGCAAAATTTTATAGTAAATATCTGAAGCCTTTAATTTTTATTGTCACTAATGGATATGAAATTAAGGCATTTAAATATTTTCATTATCATCGAGAAGAATCAATATTTGATACGATGATTGATCAACTCAGAAATAGTCAAGTAGCAGAAGCTTTCTATCAAGAGCTTAATTTTAAGCAAATTAAAAATAACCGTAAAAATTTATTTAACGATTTACCCTGGCAATTGGTTAACATAGAAAAGTATTTAAGACGACATCAAGAATTTGGGATTTATTTAGAAAAATCTGACTTTGAACCATGTTTAATTAAAGAAGGCGATCGCTTAGTTGTGGTAAAGCCTAAAGTTTTAATTGAATGTAACTTACCGCAAGCTTTTGGTAAAGGAGATTGTTTAATTAAATTTAGTAGCATTATTTTAAGAGGTTTAAAAATTGTCCTCAACCATCAACAAATTTTAGGTTATTTAATGACCGGACTGCATACTGAGGCGCAATGGGGTTGTCGTCGGTTTCTTCAACAAATAGATGCAGATAATTTTGAAGCATATTTAGGCCAAACAACAGTAATTTTATCAGAGTTAGAAGCAGCTGATTTATGCTTATGTGTAGATGTGATTTGTCAGGAATATAAACAAAAAATTATTGAATTTGAAAACAATTTAGCAACCTGGGATTTTCACTTAGTAGAAATGCCTAATGCTAGAGGCTTTCATCTATTTTCTGTAGACTTAAAACTATGGAAAATTATGCATAATTTTATTAAAAGATTTAACTATGCCCAAGGTAAATCAGAGTGGCATTTATTCAACCAAGAAAATACTTCAATTCGGATTAGTCGCGGTATTCGTGATCATGCGTTTATTTTACCAATACTTGGTAAATTTTCCTCTGCACTATCTAATAACCAAGTTGATATATTATATGAAGTTAGTGATGTTCATATAGCTTCTTTAGAAAGAAGTCAGTTAAATTATTGGCACGAAGATATTGGCCCGCGCGGAACTTGGACAGCTAAATATACTAAAACTTGGTTAATCGAAAAATATATTCCCAAAGTAATAGATGATTATTCGCAACAATATCAAGTATTAGAATTTGATTTAACCAAAAATATTTTAAATTATCAACCCCAAAATACTATTCTCAAAGAAATCAATGTTATTCCAGATTTATTACCTTATCTTCGTAATCTAGAAGCGTGGCTTAGTATATATAGAGAAAACATTCCTGCTGCCAGCTTGCGACAATATTATCAAGTATTGACCGATTTAGTCAAAAATTCTGATTCTGCTACTGCAAGTATTGACTATATTACTAAAAATTTGCAAAAGTTAGATTGGGAAAATTCAGCAAAAGCCAACCCCAAGAATTTGAAAAATTGGGAAATTGGTAATTTGAAAGAAGCTCTGCAAAACCTCGATACCCAATTAGCCAGAATCAATAACTGTCAATACGAAAACAGTTGGAAGGCAAATTTAATGACTCGCCTATTTATTTGGATAATTGAAAATTGCAAGATTCATTATTCTCAATCACAATTAAATGCAGCTAAACAGGCATTATTACCATTATGGGAACAATGCCGATTTGAAATGCGCCATGTATATCCTTATCGTTAATTATGATTGACTAATTGCCTATTTGCCTAATAATAGCTTGGGCGATCGCTTCATTTCCATCCTTAGCAATTGGTTGGGTTTGCTGTGGCGGCTGGGGTAGTTCATTGAGAAAATTCCAATTACCTGTAAAAAATTCTGCGGGGGTAACAATTTGATGATGGTTGTAATTAGTGATTCCCTCTAACAGATAACTAGCTTCGGCAAAATCATCGCGCGGAATTGTCACCATTGGTGTTTCTAAACGCGTCGCCTCGGAAAAAGTGCCGTAACCTGGTTTAGAAATTATCCTGTCACAAAGAGGCATAAAATCTACAGGACGATATTTACTATCATTAATTTTGACTAAATTAGGTAAATCTGGTGCAGATTTATCAAAAGTAATAAATTGCCAATCGGGAAAATTTTGTAAGTTGGTGTAAGGGATTTGTTGTAAACCTAAGCCGCCAAAAGTCAGCAAAATAGTTTTTTCTTGTAGTGCAGTTATGCCCCAATTAGTGCGTAATTCATCAAGAGAATAACGCGGATAACCTCCTGTTAAACCAACATCTGTGATATTGGCAAAAGCCTGCATTGATTCATGAAATGGTAAACGAAACAAGCGATCGCACTTAGAATAACACTCACTAATCCAATCTGCGATCGCCATAAATTCACCTCCCCAATCTCTATAGATAAAATCCCAACCAAAATTACTCATCATCCAACAGGGAATTTGTGCGGCTTTGGCAAATAAAGGCGCAAGAAAAGGAATATCAGCTAAGATTAAATCCACACGATTTTGGCGGATAAAGTTCACTTCTGAAGCAATTAAAGAATTTTGCTGCTGTTTAATCTCTAATAATTTTGCTAAAGTCGCGTCTTTATCCATTGTCAAACTATCAGCTTGTATCACACCCAAATCAAAAGCGCGGGGACGATGGATAAAATCACCTTCTATGTATGACTCTAATAACCAGCGCGGTGCAGTTGTCACCATAATTAACAGCACATCTGGACACAACTTTTGGATAGTTGCTGCTACCGATGCGGTGCGAGTAGCATGACCAAAACCGTGATTAGTAATAGCTAAGTATAAGATGGGGCGTTTCATAGAAAAGTATGAAGTGTGAAGTATGAAGTGTGAAGTATGAAGTGTGAAATCTTAATTAAGTAGAGTGACTTCAACTCGTGCAATTACATCAACTCGTAGAACAATGGGGTCAAAGTAACTTGCTCCCGTTTGATGTAGCAATTGGGGATAATTCCTATACCAGGGCCAGGCTTATTGTCCGAAAATTGTATTGAGCGATCGCCTCCATTGCCAACAAGCTTAGTAAATAAAGCGATATCATTATATTTCTGAAATATATATTCAAGAGGTAACATCGAGCCTCTAACCCCCAGCTTTTATATATGCTTACTCTGTCACCCAGTCTGCAAGCTAGACTCGCCCAACCTTTAAAAATCGGCTCGTTTGAAGTCAACAGCCGAGTGCTGCAATCACCTTTATCTGGGGTGACAGATTTGGTGTTTCGTCGTTTGGTACGGCGCTATGCACCAGATTCTATGATGTATACCGAAATGGTTAACGCCACAGGGCTGCATTACGTCAAGCAGTTACCCAAAATCATGGAGGTAGACCCCAACGAACGCCCGATTAGTATTCAGTTATTTGACTGTCGTCCTGATTTTTTGGCAGAAGCTGCTGTCAAAGCCGTAGCTGAAGGTGCAGACACTGTTGATATTAATATGGGGTGTCCGGTAAATAAAATTACTAAAAATGGTGGTGGTTCTTCGCTGTTGCGCCAGCCAGAAGTCGCCGAAGCAATTGTGCGGGAAGTAGTGAAAGCTGTTGATGTTCCAGTTACAGTGAAAACCCGTATTGGTTGGAATGACAAAGAAATTACCATTCTCGACTTTGCCAAGCGGATGGAAGATGCGGGCGCAAAAATGATCACTGTGCATGGTCGCACCCGCGCGCAAGGTTACAATGGCAACGCCCGTTGGGAATGGATAGCCCGTGTGAAAGAAGTGCTGGCAATTCCTGTAATTGGCAACGGTGATATATTTTCTGTAGAAGCGGCGGTGAAATGTTTAGAACAAACTGGGGCTGACGGCATAATGTGTTCCCGTGGAACTTTGGGTTATCCGTTTTTGGTAGGCGAAGTTGACCATTTCTTAAAAACCGGGGAACTTTTAGCACCACCAACCCCAATCCAAAGATTGGAATGTGCCAGAGATCATTTACAAGCCTTGTGGGAATATAAAGGCGATCGCGGCGTACGTCAAGCCCGTAAGCACATGACTTGGTATGCTAAAGGTTTCGTGGGTGCGGCTGAATTACGTGGTCAATTAAGCGTGATTGAAACAGTTGAACAAGGTTTAGATTTAATTGACAAAGCAATTGAAAAATTAGCAAATGGTTATGAATTGGTCGAAGAAGCTGAGAATTTTCAAATGGCATAATTAGCGAAAGTTTCTGGCAGGTTAATCAAAAATGACCCAAGAACTTATAGATTTGAGAGCTAGTATTTTAGATGGTCGCTACAGTGATGCTTTGGCGATTATAGATGAATTAGCAGGGATGAGTAAGAAGGAAATTCTGCGAAAAATCAAAGCATTTTTAGACAATAGAATTTTGAGTTTGCTTTTGGGAACACTTAAATTTAGCTGACTGCTGAATTCCAGGGATTTTTCAACTCCTGGGCTAATAAGTAGTTTTGGTAAATCAACAACCAAGGCAAACTCACCACTATGAAATGGATTAAGTCGTCCGCCAATTTTGCAGTCTCTTCTTTACTGTGTTTAGATGTACTGCCAGTTTTTAGTTTTTCATCACAGGTAAAAGCTGAATCTTTTTCTGGAGAAAAAACCTGGCAAATTAGCCAAGCATATAAGCCACCAAAACGAGCAGATCCGCCTCCAAGTGCTGGTGGTTCTACTCGCGGTTCTGCTTGTTTGAAAGGAAATAAAAAAATAGTTGCTTTATTACCTCCAAATAAACTAGGTTTAACATTAGCCGAACGCCCGACATTTTTTTGGTTTGTGCCGCAATCTACTGTTAAGACAGCGAAGTTTGCTATCTTAGCAGACAAGGATGAAAACTCTATTTATGAAACAACTTTAACGCTACCAAATCAAACAGGAATTATTAGTTTTACCATACCAAATAATGCTCCCAAACTTGCTCTTGGTAAAACTTATCACTGGTATTTGACTGTTGTTTGTAATTCTCAAGATTCTAGTAACAATCCTTGGGTAGATGGCTGGGTAGAACGCACTAAAGCAGAAGCAAAATTATCCGCAGATTTAGCAAAAGCACCACCGAATAAATTGCCTAGTCTCTATGCAGAAGCTGGTATTTGGTATGAAGCCCTAACTACTTCAGCACATTTACGCCGCACCGATCCAAAAAATATTAAATTTAGAATGGATTGGTGGACATTATTGAAATCTGTGAAATTAAATACCCTAGCTTCTGAGCAGTTTATCGATTGCTGTACAAGTGAAAAAGTGAGTCGAGAATAACAAGATAAATATCCAAGGCAAAAGTCAGCAAAAATCACATCTTTTGCCTTTTAACTTTTTAATTTTCATGATAAAAATGTATGAATTGGTCAAAAATTAAACCGCGAATTTGGCAATGGCGGGGTGTTTTATTTGCTGTTCCTAGTGTGACAGCTTTAGTGCTGGGGTTACGATACACAGGATGTTTGCAATTATTAGAATTAGCTGCTTTGGATCATTTTTTCCTGCTACGTCCATCAGAACCAGTTGATAGCCGTATTGTCATAGTGGAAATTAATGAAGATGATGTGCGTAAACAAGCACAATGGCCAATGTCTGATGGGAATTTGGCTAGTTTAATAGAGCAAATTAAACAACAAAAACCCAGAGCGATCGGGTTAGATATTTATCGTGATTTACCAGTTCATCCTGGTCATCCAGCTTTAGTGAAAGTATTTGAATCTACACCTAATATAATTGGAGTGCAAAAAGTATCTGATACTATTGATAGTTCTCCAGTTGATGCGGCTCCAGTACTCAAAGAACGCAATCAAGTTGGGTCAAATGATTTACCGTTAGATGGGGATGGCAAAATTAGACGCGGATTGCTCTACGTTAATTCAAAAAATGAAGAGGTTATCGAAAGTTTTGCGTTAAAATTGGCTTTGTTGTACTTAAAACCTGAAGGAATTACAGAAAAACCATCAGCAAATAACCCTAATTATTTGCAGTTAGGTAAAGGAGTTTTCCCGATTTTTGAACCTAATGATGGTGGTTATATTCGTGCTAATGCTGGCAGTTATCAAGTGCTGTTAAACTACCGAGGACGTATTCAAGAGTTTCACAGAATTTCGTTAACCCAAGTCCAAGAAAATCGAATTCCGCCTAACTTTATGCGCGATAAGGTGGTATTAATTGGGGCAACGGCTGAGAGCTTAAAAGATTTATTTTATACACCTTATAGTAGTAATGTTTTTGCCAATCCCGAACGTATGGCAGGTGTCACTATCCATGCAAATTTGATTAGTCAAATTTTGAGTGCAGCGATAGATGGCCGTCAACAAATTCAATGTTTACCTGAACCTTTAGAATATGTAGCGATTTTGATTTGGTCGATCGCAGGTGCAACTTTATGCTGGGTACAACGCCATAGTAGCTATCAAAAAATTCGCTTGCCGATCAATGTGGTGTTAACAACTGGCACTTTGGTAGGCACTAGTTTTGTGGCTTTTCTGGCTGGTTGGTGGCTACCAGTTGTACCGTCGTTTTTGGCTTTGGCAGGTTCCGCGATCGCAGTGACACAATACATTGCTGAAAGCGCATCGGGAATGCGGAAAACTTTCAGTCGTTACCTCACAGATGAAGTAGTTGCTAATTTACTCGAAAATCCTGCTGGCTTACAAATAGGTGGCGATCGCCGCAAAGTTACGTTGCTATTTTCCGATTTACGCGGCTTCTCGGCTATGTCAGAACAACTTTCACCAGAGCAAGTTGTGACAATTCTCAATTTTTACCTCGGAACCATGACCGATGTCATTAATCAATACAAAGGTACAATTAACGAGTTCATGGGTGACGGTATTTTTGTCATCTTCGGTGCGCCAATTAATCGTCCTGATGATTCTCAAAGAGCGATCGCTTGTGCTGTGGCGATGCAATTAGCGATGCAGCAAGTCAACGAACATAATCGCCAAATGAATCTCCCTATCCTAGCAATGGGAATCGGAATTAATACAGGTGAAGTCGTTGCAGGTAATATCGGTTCGCAAAAACGCGCTCAATATACAGTGGTTGGTAGCCATGTTAATTTGGCTTCCCGTGTAGAAACTTATACAGTTGGCGGACAAGTTTTAATTTCCAAAAATACCCTCGAAGATGCCAACATTGAACTGCAAATTGGTAGCCAAATGGAAATCCAGCCGAAAGGCATCAAAGAAACAATCACTATTTACGAAATTCGTGGCGTTGGTGGTCAATATAACTTGTTCTTACCCAACGACGATGCAGGCATGGTCAATCTCAATCAACCAATGCCAATTGAGTATACAGTTTTGCAGGGAAAACAAGCAGGTGGCGGAGTATTCCAGGCTGAATTGATTAGCCTTTCTGACAAGGTTGCACAGATGCGATCGCCAAATTCCTTAGAAATTTTCCATAACCTCAAACTGAAATTACTAACTGCTGAACTCACCACAGAAGAATTTATTTACGCTAAAGTGATGAAAAAATCTGATATTGACGAACATATCGTGATAATTTGCTTTACATCTGTGCCACCAAAAGCGATCGCAATTCTAGATAAATTGATCAAGTCTGAAGTGTGAAGTGTGAAGTGTGAAGTGTGAAATTTTTAACTCCAGGTAAATCAATCAGACTTTTTCCTTGATTGTTTTGGCTCAGTGCATGAAAGCCAAATGTTAGCTCAAGCACCAGCAGACGCAATTCAAACCTCAGCAGTTGTCAAAATACTTCAGACTTCAGACTTCAGACTTCAGACTTTCCCGATATTATAGAAAAGTAGACAAAACTTAAAAAATATTTATCAAATGCTCATTGACTCGTCTGGCTTGTCCAAGGTCAAAGACTCGATAACCGAAAAAATCTTCTTCGGCCATGAACCCAGTGCCGAGTTAATTGCTATTCTTAGCGTCTACTTTGTCCAAGGAATTTTAGGACTGGCGCGTTTAGCTGTTAGCTTTTTCCTCAAGGATGAATTAATGCTGAGTCCGGCGCAGGTATCAGCATTATTTGGCGTTGTCGCCTTACCTTGGATGATTAAGCCGCTATTTGGCTTTATGTCTGATGGCTTACCGATTTTTGGTTATCGTCGCCGCCCATATTTAGTATTGTCTGGGATATTAGGTGCTATTGCATGGTTGAGTATGGCCACAGTAGTTAATAGTAGCTGGGCTGCAACCGCCGCGATCGCCCTCAGTTCCCTAGCTGTAGCTGTCAGTGATGTCATAGTCGATTCCCTGGTTGTCGAAAGAGCCAGAGTCGAATCCCAAGCAGATGCAGGTTCATTACAATCTTTATGTTGGGGTGCATCGGCTGTTGGGGGTTTAGTCACAGCATACTTTAGTGGCATCTTGCTCGAACATTTCACTACCCGTACAGTATTCTTTATTACCGCTTCTTTTCCATTAATTGTCTCTGTGGCGGCTTGGTTTATTGCTGAATCTCCTGTTAATCAAGAAACTAACGATACTAATAACACTCAAGACCTAAGTATCAAACATCAACTTAAACAACTACGCCAAGCAGTCAGCCAAAAAACAATTTGGCTACCAGCAGCTTTTGTCTTTATTTTGCAAGCTACCCCAACCGCCGAATCAGCTTTTTTCTACTTCAGCACCAACGAACTCCACTTTGAACCAGAATTTTTAGGCAGAGTCCGCCTAGTTACAAGTCTCGCCTCCTTATTAGGTATTTGGATTTTTCAACGTTTTCTCAAAAGTGTTTCATTCCGGCTCATATTTGGTTGGAGTACCGTAATTTCAGCAGCTTTAGGTATGACAATGCTGCTTTTGGTAACTCACACCAACCGCGCTTTAGGTATAGATGACCGCTGGTTTAGTTTGGGAGACAGCCTCATCCTCACCGTGATGGGACAAATCGCCTATATGCCAGTACTGGTATTAGCTGCCAGACTTTGCCCGCCTGGAGTAGAAGCCACCTTATTCGCCTTATTAATGTCCGTCTTTAACTTAGCTGGTATGGTCTCTTATGAATTTGGAGCCATCATCATGCACTGGCTAGGTATCACCGAGAGGAACTTTGACTCACTGTGGATTTTGGTAACTATCACCAATCTCAGCACCTTGTTACCATTGGTATTTCTCAATTGGCTACCCAAAGACAACACCCAAACCGAAAGCTTACCAACTAACAGCGAACCATTCATTCAAAATTTACTCCTCCCAGAACAAGAATCACAAGTGATTGAATAAAAATCTCTTTGCGCCTTTGCGCCTTTGCGCGAAACAAATCCTAAACTATGCAAAATTTAAAAAATCAAGAATTACAAAAATCCTACACACTTGAAGATTGGCAGAAAGGATATGAATCTCTACCCCAAGAATATGACTATTGGATTGATGATATAGAAGGGCAAATCCCTCTAGAACTCCAAGGTACACTTTTTAGAAATGGCCCTGGATTATTGGAGATAAATGGACAACGTATTCATCATCCCATTGATGGCGATGGGATGATTAGCCGCATTACATTCAATCAAGGTCGCGCTCATTTTCGTAATCGCTTTGTGCAGACTGATGATTATTTAGCAGAACAAAAAGCCGGAAAAATTTTATATCGCGGTGCTTTTGGCACTCAAAAACCCGGTGGTTGGTTAGCGAATCTTTTCGATTTCAAAATTAAAAATACTGCCAACACCAGCGTTATTTATTGGGCAGAAAAACTTTTGGCATTGTGGGAAGGTGAAGACCCTTATCGCCTCGACCCCTACACACTAGAAACCTTGGGAAGAGAAAATTTTCATGGGTTATTATCAGAGCGTCAACCATTTAGCGCCCATCCCCGCATCGACCCCAGTAGTTATCAAGATGGGGGCGTGCCTTGTCTAGTGAACTTTTCCAGCAACCCAGGGCTATCAACTAAACTAAGTGTTTTGGAACTTAATCAAATTGGTAAAGTTCTGAGAAAGTATGATTACACTATTCCTGGCTTCTGCTTTATTCACGATTTTGTCATTACACCCAATTACTATATATTCTTTCAAAATCCTGTCACCTTTAATCCCTTATTATTTGCTTTAGGTATTAGTAGTGCCGCAGAAAGTATCAAGTTTCAACCCAACAAGCCGACACGGATTTTAGTAATTCCCCGCACTTCCCAAAAAGGACAACAAAACATCCAAGTATTAGAAACTCAAGCAGGCTTTATTTTCCATCACGCCAATGCTTTTGAGGTGGGAAATGAAATATTCATTGATACTATTTGCTATGAGAACTTTCCCGAACTAGAACCAAACAGCGATTTTCGCCAAGTTGATTTTGAGCAGTTTCCCCCCGGGAATATTTGGCGGTTCCACCTAAATCTTGATAGTCAAACAGTACAAAAGAAATTAATCACAAATCATAGTTGCGAATTTCCGAGTGTAAATCCTAGTAAAGTTGGGCGTTATTATCGCTATGTGTATGTAGCTGCGGCTCATGCAGAGACGGGACATGCTCCTGGACAAGCAATTCTCAAACTAGATTTAGAAACAGGAGCAAAACAACTTTGGAGTGATGCACCCCGTGGTTTTGTGGGCGAACCAATTTTTGTACCCCGCCCTGATGCTGAACAAGAAGATGATGGTTGGATACTCACTTTAGTTTATGATGCGGCTCATCACCGTTCAGATGTGGTAATTTTAGATGCTAGTAATTTAGCTAAAGGTACGATCGCTCGTCTACACCTCAAACATCACATACCCTATGGCTTTCATGGTCATTTCACTTCCCAGGTATTCTGTCCAATTGATCCCTGATGTGTAAATATTGATTCTTCACTGTTTATTAAGCACATTTCACAAGAACTGTGCTTTTTTTAACAAAAAATAAAATTGTAACAAAAACTACAGAAAATTCTCGTTTTTTAGATATAGAGGATAAGCTAGGCATATATGTATCCGGTTCGCAAAGATACCGCGATTAGGAGAAACTTTTATGATTGCAACACCTACATTACCTCTGGAAGCCGCTACCCCAGCCCATATATGCCCTTATGATCAAGCTTGTAGCTACTTAGATGCAGCGGCTAAAGAATTAAGGTTAGACCAAGGTGTATTAGAAATTCTCAGCCATCCACGCAAGGTGGTGACAGTTTCCATTCCCGTGAAACTAGATAATGGCGAAATACGCGTATTAGCAGGACATCGAGTCCAACACTCTGATATTTTAGGCCCCTACAAAGGCGGAATTCGTTACCATCCGGCGGTGACGCTGCGGGAAGTTTCCGCACTGGCAATGTTGATGACTTGGAAATGTGCGTTGTTGGGTATTCCCTACGGTGGTGCGAAAGGAGGGATAGCAATTGATCCACAACGTTATAGTGTCGGAGAACTAGAACGCATTACCCGGCGTTACACCAGCGAATTAATTAAAGATATCGGCCCTTCTCTAGATATCCCTGCGCCAGATATGGGTACTTCTGCCCGTGAAATGGCTTGGATGATGGACACTTATTCCGTGAATGTTGGTCATGCTGTACCAGGAGTTGTGACTGGTAAACCGCTATCTGTTGGTGGTTCCCTCGGTAGGGAAAAGGCAACCGGACGCGGCACGATGATTATTGTGCGGGAAGCATTAGCAGACCAAGGTAAAACTTTAGAAGGGGTAAGAGTTGTTATTCAAGGTTTTGGTAATGTTGGTGGTGCAGCGGCCGAATTACTCTATCAAGCAGGCGCGAAAGTTATAGCTGTTTCCACAGCCACAGGTGGAGTATATTCTGCTGATGGGTTGGATATCCCAGCTTTAAAAGCTTACGCTGCCGAAAATCATCACCATCTTGCAGGCTTCCCCAACGTTACAGAAATTAGTAATGCCGAATTACTGACTTTACCTTGTGATGTCTTGATTCCGGCTGCTTTAGAAAATCAAATTACTCAAGAGAATGTCCATCAAATACAGGCGCAAATTATCGCCGAAGCAGCCAACGGCCCTGTAACTCTAGAAGCCAACCGAGTTTTAGAAGCACGCGGTGTAACTGTCTTACCAGATATTTTGGCGAATGCTGGGGGTGTGGTAGTGAGTTATCTCGAATGGGTGCAAGGTTTATCTTACCTATTTTGGGATGAAGAAAGAGTCAACCGCGAAATGGAACATTTGATGGTGCAAGCATACCGTCAGGTTATCCAACAGTCTCAGGTACGGCAAGTTCCCTTGCGTTTAGCTGCTTACACCTTGGGTGTGGGACGAGTAGCACAAGCACTCAATGATAGAGGGCTTTATCCTTAATTGTTTGGAGATGAAGCCTAGAGAATTGGAGCGAAATCAAAGTTTATCTGTTTAGACAAGGAGGGACAAAGCAAGAACAAGGGAAACCACAACGATTACTTAACTGGATTGATTGATGCCTCAGATGACAACTCTGGGGCTTTTCTTTGTCTACTTACGCCCTCACTTATCTAATTCAGTGAGTAGCCGTCGAATGACTGCCTCATCTTCAGCATCAGGCACTTTAGCCAGATAATTTTGTAAGTCTTGAACGGCTTGGGGATGATAACCAAGTTGATAGTACAACAAACCGCGATCGCGGATTTCTAACATTGCAGTCGGAAATAATAATAAAATTCGTTCAACCGCAGCCAGTGTTTTCTCTAAATTTTGCTGTTTGAGATAAATATACTTCAAGTTCGTGAGTATCCGTGCTAAAATCTGTCTATTACTGACAGTAGCTAAAAATTCCGGCTTTAAACTCACAGGTTGCTGAAACATTTGTGTTAATCTTTCTTGGCAGTCTTCTGCAAACATCACCTCACCGCGATTGAAAGCATCAACAAAAATTTCCATATCGGGAATGTTAGGGCGAATGAGAAAATGTCCAGGCATCCCTACACCCACCATTGGAAAATCAATCCTCTGGGCAATTTCTAAATAAACTATGGCTAAGGTAATGGGAATTCCTGTACGTCGGTCAATCACTTCATTTAAAAAGCTGTTGCGCGGGTCATAGTAATTAGAGTGATTGCCATAAAATCCTAAGTCATCATAAAGATACTGATTCAGGCTTTGAATTAGCCGCAGTGGATATCGAGACTTAGGTAAACGTTCTTGAACTTCTTGTGCCATTGTATCGAGGGCATTAATATATTCCTCTGGGTCAAGCTTGGGATATTCTTCTTGAGCAATATACAAAGCTGTCTTTGCCAAGTTTATCTGCTCGTCAGGTTGCTGAATCTCTTGGTAAAAATATTGTCGTGCTGACGAGAAATTCATAAGCAAGCTCTGGTGTATGTATATGAAGCTAAAGCAAATAAGGTATGAGCTATTTTTGCATCTACTTCTATCTTAAGTTAATAGCATTCAACAAAAATGCCGATTTTGTCGTTACGTAAGTATATAGGCTCTAATTTTATCAAAAATTCATCAATAGATAAACAAAGCAATCTATCCAACAATTTTTATCTGGTACTTAGTTAGGACTTCAGCAAAAATCAGCAAAAGGTTTGATTTATCGAACTGTAGTAAATAGTAGCGTGTGTTACGGCTATTGCTGGGTTTAGGAGTTAGAGAAAATCAAGATTATCAATGCGTTATGACAACGCTTAAAGTACCTGGCAATTTTCACTTTACTCCTATAGCAATCCTAAATAATTTGTGAAATTCCCTTTCTTTTCTTCCTTCTCTTGCTTTGTGTCCTTTGCGGTTCGTTAAAAAGAATACTTTCTCACAACTCAGATAGGATTGTTATAAGAGTATCGCATATCACATTATATATATATATAATCAAAATATTTTATTTAAAATAACAGCCATTTTCAGTGTATTTACTATTAAAAATTTGCTATTTAAAAGCCAAATTTAAAATCTTGTTTTTGTCATATTTTTATAAAGATTTTACAGAAAAAATGCTTTAAATATTTTTTATTAAATGCTGACAATTATGAATTCAGCTATATATTAAATTGCTCTAAAGCAGATAGTAAGCTTTACAAAGTTTTAGTCATTCAAAAGCTGATATTTTGAGTCAATTCTTATACAGATAGGATTTTTCAGACGTTTATGAAAAAAAGCCAAAAAATAATTATTTGGTAAATTACCGTATTTCTACTAGCCAGGAAAGTAGTTAACTATTAATCTAATTAAATATACGAGCAAGCAAGAATTCAGTAACTCCCAAAGACTTGGAATACCAAAAGTAGATTGTAAATGTGTAGTGATTGCACAGATATTTATAATCTGCGATCGCAGCTAGAGGCTAGATAAGTTAAGTAAGTTTTTCACCATAGCACTTGATGTGTTAAGGAAAAATTTGCTGGCATTTTCCTAATAGATTTATTCATCTGCTACTGACTTTCAATTATTTTAAAGATATGCAAGTTATCCAGAATCTTCTCAAGAATAGTGCCTTTTCTTTATTAGGGTTAGGTTTATTAACTGCGCCTGCTCATGCTGTGAATATTACTACTAGTAGTGACGCTAATCTATTAGTTAACAATATTGTAGGCTCAGGTATTACATTCTCTAATGCTACTTACAAAGGTGCATCAATAGCTTCTGGAATTTTTACAGGGGGTTTAGCCTCTGGTATTGGTATTGAACAAGGTATTATTCTCACTACTGGTAATGCTAAATCCGCAGTAGGGCCAAATGACAGTGATAGCAAAACAACAATTAATAACCTACCTGGAGACTCGAATTTAAATTCTCTAGTTTCCGGCGCAGTTACTACTGATGCTAGTGTGCTTGAATTTGATTTTACCTCAACCACTGGCAACTTATTTTTTAACTATGTTTTTGCTTCCGAAGAGTATAACGAATACGTAAATAGTAGTTATAATGACGTATTTGGTTTTTTTGTTGATGGCCAAAATATTGCCTTAATTCCCGGAACAAACACACCAGTTTCCATTAATACTGTTAATGGCGGTAATCCTTATGGATTAAATGCCAAAAATTCCCAGTATTTTAACAACAATGACGTATCAGATGGCGGGCCATTTTATAACATTCAATATGATGGATTTACAAAAGTCATGACTGCTAAAATTCAAGGGTTAACCCCAGGCAAACATCATATTAAACTAGCGATTGCCGATGTAGGAGATTATAGTTGGGACTCAGCAGTATTTATTCAAGCAGGTACTTTTGCTGGACAGTCTTTAAAAACCAAAAATGTTCCTGAACCAACATCAGCTGTCGGTCTATTAGCTTTTAGTGCGGTTGCAGCTAATTCTTACCTAAAACGCAGACAAAAAGCAGCAACTAAAGCTTAATATTTATTGCTTGAGAACAAATATACTATATCCGCTTTCAATCCCCTAATTTCTATGATGGGGATTTTCTTGTTTCCAGAGTTATTGATTATTTCGTTACAGCTTCTGGTTGTCTAGTCCTAAGTGCGATCTCCACTTACAAAGTAGATACTTGCGCTCGGCTCTCAGTGTAAATTGCCACAAAATTTAATTGTCACAATTAATAATATAATTATTACTGACTACAAAAATACGATATTTAATGCTGGCATCAGCAGCAAAAAACCAGGAAATTCAGAGTTTACACGGAAAAAATCTATTTTGATAGATTTTAGGGTACATATAGCTTTAAAATCAAAAAACCTAAAAAAAGTATTAAAAAATACATTTTAGGGAAAGCGATCGCGTCATTCTAACAAGATAGTGTGAGGAAAGAGAATATGTCTCATTTATTGTGGAAGACACTAGTACTATCCCCTGTATGCTTGGGACTAAGCGTGGTATTTACAGCTAAAGTCATGGCGGCAAATACAGCAACCGAGTCACCAAAAACTAATCAACAGTTACTTGCTCAAGCTAAAACTGAAGAAAATGGAATTCTCGAGCAAGTCAACCAATATAGTCGTGAAGGAAACAACCAAAATTCCTTCTCCCAAGTCACATCAGTTTCGCAATTTTCGGATGTGCAACCAACAGACTGGGCATTTCAAGCATTGCAGTCTTTAGTAGAACGCTACGGATGTATTGCCGGATATCCTAACGGCACATTCCGGGGTAATCGTGCCATGACACGTTATGAATTTGCCGCAGGTTTGAATGCTTGTTTAGAAAGAGTAAATGAACTAATTGCCACAGCCACTGCTGACTTAGCCAGAAAAGAAGACCTGGCTACAATTCAGCGTTTGCAAGAAGAATTTCAAGCAGAATTAGCAACTCTACGTGGTCGAGTTGATGCTTTAGAAACACGCACTGCTGAGTTAGAAGCAAATCAATTTTCTACCACCACCAAATTAGTCGGTGAAGCAATTTTTGCAGTTACTGATAGCTTTGGCGACAACGACAACAACAATACTGTCTTTCAAGACAGGGTGCGTTTAGATTTGCAAAGCAGCTTCACTGGGCAAGATGTCTTACACACCAGAATTGCAGCTGGGAATGCAGGCGCATTACCATTACCAAATGGCAGTTTTGAGAGTACGCAAACATTTAACTTGAATCCTGGCAACAACAATAGTGCCTTTATCGATTGGTTAGCTTATTACTTCCCCTTGGGTGGCGCTCAAGTTTACGTTGCTGCAACTGGTGGTATTCAAAGTGATTACGTTCCTACTGTCAATCCCTACTTTGAGGATTATGACGGTGGTAATGGAGCTTTATCTACCTTTGCCTCAGAAAGCCCTATTTATCGCATTGGTGGTGGTGCTGGTGCAGGTGTAACTATACCTTTTGGCAGTGGTAATTTTAAACCTTCGTTAACCTTGGGCTACTTAGGATCAGAAGCAAATAACCCCAATCAAGGTTCAGGTTTATTTGATGGTAACTATGCAGCATTGGGACAGTTGACATTTAATTTAGGCGATCGCTTGACCTTGGCTGCAACCTACGTTCATGGTTATCATGGTGGTGGTACTGTTTTATTCGATGCAGGTTCCGCCTCCACAACTACTGGCGTTGTAGGAACTGCACAAGCTAACTTTGTTGGTGGTGGCAACCCATACGTCAGTAATTCCTATGGTATCGAAGCGGCTTTCAAACCTAGCAACAAACTCTCAGTTAGCGGTTTCGTTCTTTACAGTGACATTACAGGCTTTGGTGCAGGTGATGATGATGAAGTTTGGAGTTACGGTTTAGGAGTGGCCTTACCTGACTTTGGTAAGCCTGGAAATCTCTTGGGCATCTTTGCAGGCGCCCAACCTTATGCAGGTAGTGTTGGCGGCGATACTCCCTACCACGTTGAAGGCTTTTACAGATACCGCGTCAGCGACAATATCTCTATTACCCCAGGTCTTATTTGGTTAACCAATCCTGGTCAAAATAACAATGATGATGCAGTGATTGGAACTTTAAGAACAACCTTCAATTTCTAACACTCTAGATTCATCTGAGTTGCTCAAGAAGAAGGGTGTTGGGGTAGCTGAGTGGAAAAACTGTGTTGTTAAGGGCTTGTATCCCCTAACAACACAATTGCCATAAAGGGCAGGAAAGCTGTACCCACTGCTTGTGGGGGCTTGTTCTTCCCTACACCCATACTTAACAAATAAACTTTGCTTGTAACTCCTGTTACGGACAAAATAAAGTATCGCGGGTATCTCTTCCTGTAGTTGGGTTAGTGCCTTTAGCCGTTCTGCACAATTTTTTTTGTTCATCAGGACGCAGCAGTACATCAGTAAAATCTGCGCCATCAACAATTGCACCATCAAACTTGGCATTAGCAGCAAAAGCACCTTCTAAAACTGCATTGGTCAAGTTTGCTTTAATCAGGCGTGCGGAGTCTAAAGTAGCGTTTGAGAGGTTGGTTCCTTGCAAATTGGCTGACTCCAAATTAGCGGCAAAAAAGCTCACACCTTGCAAGTTACTATTGCTAAAGTTACTTTGGCGAAGATTAGCTTTTGTAAAACTAGAGTCTGATAAATCACGTCCTGAAAAATCAGCCTCAATCAATATTTCTTTGTTGTAATCAAGCGCGAAAGCATTCGGCACGTCACCGAAAGCTACTGTCATGCTAAATAAACACAGTACAAAACTGAGTATGCTTGCCCAAATCCGATTGCTTAACCTAGAATTCATGGGTTTTTAACCAATGGCGAATCATCCTCCATCCCATTATCTCGATATTGGTCAACAAGGTGAAGACCTAGTTACACAATGGTTAGAGTCTACAGGTTGGCTGATTCTGCATCGCCGCTTTAATTGCCGTTGGGGAGAGATTGATATTATTGCTGAATATCAAGGGGGAGAGACACAGGAACCGAGTAAAAATATTTTACTCAACACTCAGAACTTGACACTTGCATTTGTGGAAGTAAAAACTCGTAGCCCAAATAATTGGGATGATGGAGGGCGGAGTGCTATTACCGCGCAAAAGCAAACAAAACTGTGGCGAACAGCCCAGGTATATCTAGCTAAATATCCCGAAAAAGCAGACTATAACTGTCGCTTTGATGTGGCTGTTGTGTCTTATCAGCAAAAATCACAATTAAAAACCGGGGTAATTTCGGCCCCGGATGCTTTATTTAGTTTATCGCTGCCTGGATACGAATTATATCTTCAAGAATATATCCCCGCAGCTTTTGATGCTTCAATCTTCTGAATTGAGATGAGGGCGAATAAGTCATTGGTAATGGCTTCAATATCTCAACAGCAATCGACCAATTAGAAATTCTTTCTATTCACCCTCACAATCAACAGTTTCAAGCCAAAGTTTCTGGACAATAACCTAATCCTCTGACAAACTGTTGTCGAAATGCTTCAATTTCTTCTCGCTCTGGGCTACCATGAGAGACGATCGCTACTTGATAGCGACGCATCACATCTACAGGAGATTGCCCTGCTTCCAAACTCCAAAGTGCCATTTGTACCCGCATTGGTGGTTCGTAGCTAATTCCCAATTCGTTAAGAAAAGCCCGAAAATCCCCATCGTCTTGGGCTGAAATTTGACTTTTGAGTTTGATCCTAACCACCCAGCCATCAATCTGATGAATGACAGTAACGAAAGAGACAGGTAACTGAGGTCTAGCGTGCAAATGTTGTACAGCCCTCAAGGTTAGACTGGCATTTGCCAGGTAATACAAGTATTCCATGTTGGTGCTTGGGATCAAAGCCAATCCTACACTTCTATCTTCATCAATAGATTCATTTCTTGGTAGGGTAGAAGCCCCCGTCTTCCTATGGGGAGTTTTACCCAATTTAGATGGGTCATTGCCTATTGCTCAATGATGTCAATCTTAAATCTTGATGAACTAAATTGGGTATTTCCTTAGAAAATATCAGATAAACCTGTAAAAAGTAACATAACTTTCAATGGAGCCACAAATAACAACAGAAAATTTTAATAAAGTTACTGCCCCAGAGCGAGAAGATACACAATTAGATTGTTCCTTAGCTGGATATGATTACTTACTGCCTCCAGAACTAATTGCCCAAAATCCTGTAGTTCCCAGAGACAGTTCTCGCTTGTTAGTGGTGAATTCTCCTAGTACAGGCGACACAACAGCACCACTACATCATATTTTTCGTGATTTACCCGAATTTCTCCGCCCTGGGGATTTGCTGGTCATGAATAATACCAGGGTGATTCCGGCAAGGCTTTATGGTTATAAGTCTACTGGTGCAGAAATTGAAGTCTTACTTTTAGAAGAACGGCAACATAACTGTTGGTTAGCTTTAGTTAAACCTGGTAAGCGTTTTAAAACTGGTTCAGAAATTATTTTTCCTAGTAAAGCGGGGGGTTTGTCGCAAAATTCTACGCTGACAGCGAAAGTTTTGGAAACTGATACAGCCACGGGAGGAAGATTGTTGCAGTTTAATCTGCCAGCAGGAAAGTCACTGGTAGAAGTGTTAGATACTTTTGGGGAAATTCCTTTACCGCCCTATATCACAACTACCCAAGCTGCTGATGAACAGTATCAAACTGTCTATGCCCAACAACCAGGAGCGATCGCAGCACCAACGGCTGGGTTACATTTTACACCAGAACTGCTAACAACATTGCGCGATCGCGGCATTAATCAAGCTTTTGTGACCCTTCATGTTGGTGTCGGCACATTTCGTCCGGTGGAAGTTGAAGATGTCACTACCCACGAAATGCACGAAGAATGGATTGAAGTACCTGCTGCTACAGTAGAACAAATCCGCGCTACGCAAGCGGCTGGTGGCAGAATTATTGCTGTCGGCACAACAGTAGTCCGCACCTTAGAAGGCGCAGCCCAATTTGGAGAATTGCAACCATTTTGTGGCAAAACTAACTTATTTATCTATCCTGGCTACCAATGGCGGGTAGTAGATGGGTTAATTACTAATTTTCACCTACCGCGTTCAAGTTTGTTAATGTTGGTGAGTGCTTTGATTGGTAGAAAACGCCTATTGAAAATCTACCAAGAAGCGATCGCTAGCCGATACCGTTTCTATTCTTTCGGTGATGCGATGCTGATTTTGCCAGAAGCCAAAGAAGCGCTAAATGCTGAGTAAAGGTATTTCAGCAAACTTCAAGCAATGGAAAAGTTAATATAAACAAGGCAAAACTTCAAACCTTTGCCCTGTCTTGCTGACAACGGAGAGGGGGGGATTCGAACCCCCGTTGACGTTGCCGCCAAAACGCATTTCGAGTGCGCCGCATTCAACCGCTCTGCCACCTCTCCAGGTAGGGATATACAAGGCAATAGATATCCAATTATAGCATACTGATAAAAAAAGCGATCGCCTGCTGTGACACCTATTCTAGATCCAGCAGGCATAGAATTCCTGTGATGAACACTGTATGATTTTTGAATATTTTCTACAATATTGTTTCTCATTCGGCAGTGATGACTATCCGCCATGCAACTGAAACTGATTTACCTGAGATCGTAGCTATTTACAATGCTGCAATTCCTAGCCGTCTCGCCACTGCTGATTTAGACCCGATATCTGTGGAAAGTCGCCGCGCTTGGTTTTATGGGCGCTCTCCTACTTGTCGTCCTTTGTGGGTAATTGAACAACAGGCAATAATTGCAGGCTGGCTCAGTTTTCAATCTTTTTATGGACGGCCAGCTTATGATTCGACTGCTGAACTGAGTATTTACATTTCCCCAGCTTTTCATCGTTGCGGTTTGGGACGAAAACTTTTAGATCAAGCCATTGAGCAAAGCCCTACATTAGGTTTAAAAACGCTTTTAGGTTTTATTTTTGCCCATAATCAACCAAGTTTAAAGTTATTTGAAACATCAGGTTTTCAACGTTGGGGATATTTGCCTCAAGTTGCCCAATTAGATGGGATAGAACGGGACTTAATTATTATGGGTTTGCGAATCGGGGAAAAGAAGTCTGAAGTCTGAAGTCTGAAGTCTGAAGTCTGAAGTCTGAAGTCTGAAGTCTGAAGTCTGAAGTCTGAAGTCTGAAGTCTGAAGTTTGAAGTCTGAAGTTTGAAGTCTGAAGTCTGAAGTCTGAAGTCTGAAGTCTGAAGTCTGAAGTCTGAAGTCTGAAGTCTGAAGTCTGAAGTCTGAAGTTGGAAAAGTGGGTGAAAGGGTGATTCATCGTCATGATGTATCTTCATACCTGGAACAGACTGATCCCACGATATGAATAATGATTACTATATTGATTCATCTATGGAAAAACCATAGATATTAATCAATAGATGATATTTATTAATTCAATCCATAGATATATAAGAATTAATTAGAGTAATTATCGCTGATTTATCTAATCAACTAATTCCCTTTTGCCTCAGATAACGGTAAGCTTAATCTAACAAAATTAAGCAAATATAAACTTGCGTTTTTGAATAGTGCATAGTGGCGGGATCAAAGCAATTTGGTGCCAAAACACTAATTTCTGTTTAAATCTAGGGGTATTTTCATGGCTCAGTTTCTACTAGAGACTGTTTGGCTAGTTCCTTTATATGCCTTAATTGGTGGGCTTTTAGCCGTACCTTGGTCGCCGGGGATCATCCGCAAAACTGGGCCAAGGCCAGCAGGTTATGTAAATTTAGTAATGACATTTTTGGCGTTTGTCCATAGTGCGATCGCCTTACAAGCAACTTGGAATCATCCACCCCAAGAAGTATTTATTCATTGGCTATCAACAGCAGGTTTAGATTTGACCATTGCTGTTGAACTTTCGTCAATTAGTGTAGGCGCGTTAGTAGTAATCAGTGGTTTAAATTTGTTAGCACAGATTTACGCTATTGGTTACATGGAAATGGATTGGGGTTGGGGACGCTTCTATTCTTTATTAGGACTATTTGAAGCGGGATTGTGCGCCCTTGCCTTATGTAATAACTTGTTCTTTAGTTATGTAATCCTCGAAGTCCTCACCTTGGGAACCTACTTGTTAGTAGGTTTATGGTTTAGTCAACCCTTGGTGGTAACAGGTGCGAGAGACGCTTTCTTAACCAAACGGGTAGGAGACTTGTTTCTGCTGATTGGGGTTTTAGGTTTATGGCCTCTGGCGGGAACCTGGGATTACAACGAACTGGCTGTATGGGCGAAAACTGCGGAAGTTGACCCCACAGTAATTACCTTAGTGGGTTTAGCCTTAATTGCCGGGCCGATGGGTAAATGCGCCCAATTCCCCCTGCACTTGTGGTTAGATGAAGCGATGGAAGGCCCTGTTCCCAGTACAATTTTGCGGAACTCGGTAGTTGTAGCCAGTGGTGCATGGGTACTGATTAAACTGCAACCAGTGTTAACTTTATCACCCTTAGTTTCTACTGTGATGGTAGCGATTGGGTCGGTGACAGCTATTGGTGCTTCGTTAATTGCGATCGCGCAAATTGACGTTAAACGCTGCCAATCTTATTCTGTGAGTGCTTACATGGGGTTAGTGTTCATTGCTGTAGGCACACAGCAAGATGATGCTGCACTGTTACTAGTACTTACCCACGCCTTATCTGCTGCCTTGTTAGTAATGAGTACTGGCGGCGTGATTTGGAATAGCATCAGCCAAGATATCACCCAACTAGGTGGTTTATGGTCACGTCGTCCCATCTCTGGTTTAGCGTTTATTATCGGCACATTAGGATTAATTGGTTTCCCACCACTTGGTAGCTTTTGGGCATTGATGAAATTAGCCGATGGGTTATGGGGAACTCAACCTTGGCTAGTTGGGATAGTTATAGCAGTTAACGCATTGACAGCCGTTAGTTTAGCTAGAGAATTTGGCTTGATTTTTGGTGGTAAACCTAAGCAAATGAGTGAGCGATCGCCTGAAGTTCACTGGCCGATGGTATTGCCAATGGTAATTTTATTCGGATTTGTCCTCCATTTACCTTTAGTGTTGCAAAGCTTATCACTCTTACCCGACTGGGCAAACCTCAATAAAGATGTCGCACTTCTACTAATTTGGTCAAGTATTTTTGGTTGTAGCGTCGGTGGCGTAATTTACCTCGGCAACATTCCCAAACCAGTCCGCTTACCCTGGAAAGGTTTGCAAGACTTGTTAGCTTACGACTTTTACACCCCCAAACTCTACCGCCTAACCATCATTTTCAGCGTTGCCCAACTGGCAAAATTTGCTGATATGGTTGACCGCTTCGTAGTAGATGGCATTGTTAACTTTGTTGGGTTGTTCTCCCTCCTCGGTGGCGAAGGCTTGAAATATAGCACCTCTGGACAAACCCAAACTTACGCCTTCACAGTCCTCTTAGGCGTTGGTCTTTTAGGCGCTTGGGTGACATGGCCATACTGGGGCGTACAGTTTTTAGAATTAATGTTTTAGTCATTTGTCATCTGTGGTTATAAATCCCTAAATTACCATGCTGAGTGTTTTAATCTGGACACCAATCATCGCTGCTTTAATTATTGGGTTTTGGCCTAGTAATGCTATTCCACCAAATCGCGTGCGCTTGGTAGCCCTTACCATATCTGGTTTAATCCTGTTGTGGAATCTATTCATCCTATTTAAATTTGACCTCAGCACTCCTGGGATGCAGTTTCAAGAATATTTACCTTGGAATGAAACCCTAGGTTTAAGCTACCAATTAGGGGTGGATGGGCTATCAATATTAATGCTGGTTTTAAATAGCCTCCTGACTTGGATTGCTATTTACAGCAGCAGCAAAGATACAGAACGCCCCCGCTTATTTTACTCAATGATTTTGTTAGTAAGTGGCGGTGTGGCAGGAGCATTCCTCGCAGAAAACTTACTGTTGTTTTTCCTGTTCTACGAATTAGAATTAATTCCCTTCTATTTATTAATTTCAATTTGGGGCGGTGAAAAACGGGCTTACGCTGGCATTAAATTTTTAATTTACACTGCTGTTTCCGGCGCATTAATTTTAGCCACCTTTTTAGGTATGGTGTGGCTGACAGGTTCCACTAGCTTTGCCTTTGATGCTGTCTCCACTCAAACCCTGTCTGCTGGACTGCAACTGCTGTTACTAGCAGGAATTATCCTTGGTTTTGGTATCAAAATTCCTCTCGTTCCCTTCCACACTTGGCTACCTGATGCTTATGTGGAAGCTTCCGCACCCATCGCCATTTTGTTAGGTGGTGTATTAGCAAAGCTGGGAACTTATGGTTTATTGCGGTTTGGGATGGGGATGTTCCCCAACGCTTGGAGTACTGTTGCCCCAACCTTGGCAATTTGGGGGGCAATTAGCGCGATATATGGGGCAGTAGTAGCGATCGCCCAAAAAGATATCAAGCGGATGGTAGCATACAGTTCTATCGGTCACATGGGCTATGTATTGCTGGCCAGTGCCGCTAGTACCTCTCTTGCCTTAGTTGGTGCAGTGTCCCAAATGTTTAGCCACGGCATCATCCTCGCCATTCTCTTCCATTTGGTAGGAGTCGTGGAAGCCAAAGCCGGCACACGCGAGTTAGACAAACTCAACGGTTTAATGAGTCCAATTCGTGGCATACCTTTAATTAGTGCCTTACTCGTATTAAGTGGGATGGCTAGTGCGGGTATTCCCGGTTTAACAGGATTTATCGCTGAATTTATCGTCTTTCAGGGCAGTTTCTCTGTTTTCCCCATTCCGACAATATTATGTGTTGTCGCCAGTGGTTTAACGGCGGTATATTTCGTCATCCTGCTGAACCGCACCTGTTTTGGTAGACTCGACAATGATTTAGCCTACTATCCCAAAGTTTTGTGGTCTGAAAAAGTACCCGCACTCATTTTGGCAAGCTTAATCATCTTTTTAGGAGTCCAACCTACATGGTTAGTGCGTTGGAGTGAGACCACAACCACAGCAATGGTAGCAGCAATTACCCCTGCGGAAAAAACCGTAATTTCTCAAGTTGCGTTGAAGTAAAAAGAGAATTACGCAACCGATACAGGAGAAAATATGAATCTCACCTTAATTCCCAGTGGTCTTGTAATGTTCCGCTTTTTAATAGCACCCTTCCTCCTGTGGGATGCTTGGGATGGTGATACGAGTATTTGGTTTTTAGTAGTTTTTACTGCTGCTTTTCTTTCCGACATTTTTGATGGCATTATTGCCCGGCGACTTGGTGTTAGCAATGCCAAATTGCGACAAGCTGATAGCTGGGCTGATACCTGCCTTTTTAGTTGTATCTTTTTAAGTGCTTGGCTGGGATACCGAGATATTTTGATAGCTTATCGCCTTCCTTTATTGATGGTGATTTTTGCTCAAATTGTGTGGTGGATAGTGAACTTAATTAAATATGGCAAACCCGCCAGCTATCACACTTACTCAGCCAAGTTTTGGGGAGTTACATTATTTATTGCCATTGTGGCATTGTTTGGATTTAACTACGCTGGCATAACTTTATGGCTAACTTGTATTGCCGGAACTATGTACAGCATCGAAGAAATTGCGATGACATTAATATTGCCAGTTTGGACGCATGATGTTTTGAGTATTTTTCATGCTTTAAAAATACGTCAGCAATTACAAACAACCGATATTTCTACTGTCTAAAAATACATTTAACATCCAGGAAACAACATGGTACAGACTCCAGAAAAAACTGTTACTACTAAACTTCCACCTTCTAAACATGAATTTGCGGAAGTAATTCATCGTTTAGAAGCAGGCGGTTCAATGTTACCAGACACGCCAGAAAACTTGATGCAAATTATCGGTATTTATAAAGCTTACGCTGTACCGATGGACTTTTACTGGCGAGACTTATTATATATAGCTGAACAGGTATTTTTAGAGCCATTTGCCTTTTTTAAATACTTCTTACCTCAAAAGTATTTAGACCTGCATAATCATTACGCTGGTGATACTGCTGATTTAAGAATTTGGCGCGGTGAAGCAACTGCCCATCCTGAACTTTTGGCATTTATGGAAAAGGGTGAAACCTTGAAAATGCCAAAATTATTGCATCACTTATTCCACGATCGCATCAACATGGAATTTGCGGAAGCTTGTATGCGGGCAATGCTTTGGCATAGACACATGTATGCGCCAGTCAATCAATTTGATGCGTATCTCGACTCCGAAGAATACAAAGCCAACGCTGACAGGGCAATTAAAGCCTACTTCCAAGGCAACCCCGTAATGCTGGGACTGTACAAACTGTTTCCGGAGATGTTTTTGGAACAGTGCCGCCAGATGTCATACTACTCTAACCTCGGCTTATTCTGGGAAGTCATGGCCCCGGTATTCTTTGAAATGTCCGACATCTACGACGAAGGCGGGTTTAAGGGCGTACCCGATGCGATGAACTTTTTGGTCAATGGCATATTTGCGATCGCTGGTCGTCCCATTTACCATCATGTTTATATCCGTGGCGAATGCTATGAAATCATCCCCAAATCAAAAGGCTTCACCTGGCTGTACGAAGCAGCATTACCCTACGTAGAAGCTGTATTCTACCGCACCGCCCCCTTTAGAGGCACAAAATCATACAACGCCCAAGCCGGACAAGTGCCTGATGACCAAAAAGATTTCCACTACGGCATTCTCTACGCCGATGTCTTTCCTGTAGGTACTGCTGGTATTCCACCAACATTATTAATGCAAGATATGTTGCACTTCTTACCACAATATCTTGTTGATTATTACAAACAACATTGCCGTGGTGAAGACGATATGTTGATTCAGTTGGGTATTAGTTTCCAACGCTCAATGTATAATGTGACTTCTGCGGTAATTCAAGCATTGAGAACTGCGCTTTTATATCCCTTAGATGACCCTAATCCTAAACATTTGCAAGCAAATCGTGAGTTTTTTGAACAACAATTAAGTCGCTTTACTCGCGCCGATTATGGTATGCGTGACGCTGCCCGTCTGCGGAATATTCAAACCCCAGATTATCGTTAATTAAATAGTGCAAAACTTTACCCGGATTTTTCACTTTTCATCATCCTTATCTAGAATATGTTTCGGCAAAACCGAAATTTAAACTTGAATTAGGCTTTGGAAATAATGGTGAGAAATCCGGTAATTTTTCTGTAAGGTTAAGTTGCGATTGTTTTGTACTATAGACTTATCCTTAATATTAAGATGGCGCATCTCCTGAATCTATTGTGCATCGATATTCGACTCTATCTTTGTCTGATGTTTATAACACAATGCGTAAGTTTTACCCTTCACTATTGTGTTGTCTTGGCAAAGGTCGAAGTCATACAACTCATTGCGCCATTGCAGGCGAAACTTCAGGCGTGTCCAACTAGGTGGTAATTTAGGACAAGCTATCGGGCCAAATTGCGTCATCCGCACACCAGCAAACCCATAAACAACAGACTGCCAAACGGCCCCCGCACTAGCACCGTGAATACCTTCGTGGGCATTGAGTCTGACATCTTCTAAATCTACTAGTGCCGCCCGTAAAAAATGGGTGTATGCTTCAGTGGGTTGATTTAGGTCGCAAGCTAAGACAGCTTGAATTGCCGGGCCAAGAGAAGAACCATAGGTATGGTCGGTGCGGGGGGTGTAATAGTCCCAGTTGCTGACTAAGGTCTGAATATCAAAACGATCGCGCAGCAAATACAGTAGCATCAATACATCCGGCTGTTTGAGAATTTGCTTTTGGTTAGTGGCTTCAATTCCTAACAAACTTTGTAGAGATTTACTTCGAGGTTCGTAGTCAGCGAGGTTAACATCTTCTAGTTGAAAAAAGCCTTCAAATTGCTCAATTAAACCTGTGGCTGTGTCTTGATTAATGAAGATACGTTCTTGAATTTCTGCCCATTGATGTAGACGTTCGGTAGTTAAATTCAGTTGTTGCGCTAATTGAGCCGATTTTTCTGGATAAGCTTGCTTCATCCAGTCCCACAATCCCAAAGCAGATTGTAAATGCCACTGTACCATCAGATTGGTAAAAGCATTATTATTGATGCGATCGTGATATTCATCAGGGCCAATCACATCTAAAATATCGTAGCTGTGGCGTTGCTCGTTCCACTGCACCCGACTTTCCCAAAAAACTGCGGTATCAAGGATGATGGATGCGCCATAGTCGCGCATCCATTCATCATCGTTGGTAGTTTGCCAGTAGTGCCATACCGCATAAGCAACATCAGCCGTGATATGCACTTCAATATCTCCACACCAAATCCGAATTAACTCACCGCTAGGACTAGGAACCCAACGCGGAGTCACTTCATCGCCAGTTGTCGCACTTTCCCAAGCAAACATCGCGCCTTGATATCCGGCTTCTTGGGCTTTGCGCCTGGCTCCTGGTAAGGTGTGATAGCGATATGTGAGTAAGTTTTTGGCTAAGGACGGCTGAGTGAAGGTGAGAAAAGGGAGGATGAAAATTTCTGTATCCCAAAAGATATGACCGTGATAGCCAAAACCAGAGAGAGTTTTCGGGGGAATACTTACTTGGTTATCACCGCGAGGCGCCACAGCAAGTATTTGAAAAAGATTGTAGCGCACACATAGTTGCGCTTGGCGATCGCCTTCAATCAAAATGTCGCTGTCTTGCCAGACTTGCTCCCAGGCGGCAATATGGGCAGCTAATAAAGTGCTATATCTTGGTTTCTCGGCTAGTCTGTGTAAAGCCGCTGCCATCGGTATCTGACATTCTCTAGATGTAAATACTGTGACAATCTTTTCTACAGTCAAGGTTTGGTCTGGCGCACATTCTAAGGTAGTCGTCAAAATTGGTAAACCAGTATAATTCTCAACTAAGATGGGTGCATTGTCATCACCTTCCACCACCAATTTAGCCGCCATGCCCAAGTGAATTTCTGAATGTAGAGTTTGGCTTTCTTGCCAGATAATTTGGTCGAAGCCACCTTGATGTATAGTCTGCCAATGGGGAATACCTTCGGTTGTTGGTACGGCTGTGATTTCTGCTTCAATGGTGATTTCTCCAGTAAAGTCTAAAGATGTGATTTGACAGCGCATTCCTAGAATATGAGGATCTGCTAAACCAGTAAAACGCTCAAAATGTAAATCTAGGGTATGACCTTGGGGACTGCGCCAACGCACATCACGACTCAGTAAACCTAAACGTAGGTCTAGGCGGCGCTCGTATTTTAAAATCTCTCCAGAATCCATACTAAAGCGATCGCCTGCCACAATCACTGCCAACGGCAACCAATTCGGACAATTCACCAATTCTGTATAGGCAATTTCCACATCATCATAAACACCATTAATCAGCGTTGCAGCTTTATCTTGGGGATAGCCTTCCTCAAAGCTTCCCCGCGTTCCTAGATAGCCATTACTGAGGGTAAAAACCGTTTCTTTATGGTGTAGCTGTTTGGGGTCAAATTCTGTTTCAATAATGTTCCATCCGGTAGCGTCAAACATTTGCTGAGTAGATGCAGATTTGGCAATAGATCCTTCATCAAGCATGAGCAATTAAACCTAAATTACTGTAGTGTTCGGTAGAATGAAATTTATAGTTAGGAGTTAAAATTAACTGCATCCTTACCTTAAAGGCAGATACCTGAATTTACTTTCACCAGCTAACTTTGACTGTTTGAATTATCATAACGCTCCTAATTTCATCCCTCTATAGCTAGATGTTATTAATAGCGTAGTTCTAATTTAAAAGATTCAGTCTTTCTACCAATTCATAAATTTATTTATTTACATCACCAACAGTAATTAATTTGTCAATTAATTGATATTTTGAATACAATTGCTTATCGGGATTGCCTTCTTCAATTTTTTCGACCATTGAATATTAGCAGCCTCAGCAAAAAGTTTGTCATACTAACCTCAATCATCAAAAAGTTTTCGCAAAAGTATGGCTTTTTGATGATGATAGATTGAATTTACTCACTCTAATTAACTTTTCTTCCCCTACACCCCACACCCCACACCCTACACCCTGCCTAAACCGATAAATTTGTGATCTACTGAGATTACATACCAATTACAACCCCGGCTTGTTGAAAAAGTCGGGGTTGCGAGTGTCGTTACTGATGACTGTTTATTTGCCTAAGCTAATAGTCATTTAAATTGCATCATTTTCATGGTGATAAAAGCTGCAAACCCTCTCCCTTTCTCCCTGCTCCCTGCCCCCTTGCGGCCTCAATGTGCAAACTCAATGGTTAACAGCTTACCTGAGCCGGAATTTTCTGAGCTTGCAAGTAACGATAGAGGCGATTGACCGCATTCAGATAAGCATAAGCGGCAGCTACTACAATATCCGTATCAGATGCTTGTCCCGAAAAGATGCGTTCTTCATAAGCCAAGCGAATTGTCACAGTTCCTAAAGCATCAATTCCGCCGGTGACTGATTGCACAGAAAACTCAATTAATTGATTAGGAATCTGCACTAAGCGGTTCATTGTTTGATAAACTGCATCTACTGGCCCAGTACCGACACTTGCATCTGTAAGAATTTTGCCATCGGGAGTGACAACTGTAATTGTCGCGGTGGGACAAGTGCAGTCACCGCAAATCACTTGGACGTGTTCGAGTTGAAAACCGCTTTCTACTTGAATTTGCGTTTCATCCCGAACAATGGCTTCTAAATCTAAATCAGACATTTCTTTTTTCTTGTCAGCCACTTCTTTAAAGCGGTTGAAGGCTTTGTTTAAATCAGCTTCATTCAGTTCAAAGCCTAATTCTTTCAGCCTGGTGCGAAAGGCGTTGCGTCCAGAGTGCTTACCCAGAACAATCCGGTTTTCTGGTAAGCCAATAGATGCAGCTTCCATAATTTCGTAAGTTTGGCGATGCTTAATGATGCCATCTTGATGAATGCCAGATTCATGAGCAAAAGCGTTTGCTCCGACAATTGCTTTATTCGGCTGAATGAGTATTCCAGTTAATTGCGAAACCAAGGAAGAGGTTTTATAAATTTCCTGGGTGTTGATATTGGTTAGAGGTACATCTGAATCTACAGAACGGCCAAAATATGAGTTGAAGTAATGTTTGCGTACTTGCAATGCCATGACAATTTCTTCTAAGGCCGCATTTCCGGCACGTTCGCCAATGCCGTTAATTGTACACTCCACTTGACGCACACCATGTTCAATTGCCGCTAAAGCGTTGGCTGTCGCTAAACCCAAATCATTTTGGGTGTGGATGGAAAGAATTACTCGGTCAATATTTGGCACATTTTCCCGAATACCTTGAATGAGAATTCCCATATCTTTGGGTGTGCAGTAACCGACAGTATCGGGAATATTGATGGTGGTTGCGCCAGATGCGATCGCAGTTTCTAATACCTGATACAAAAACTCTACTTCTGTCCGGCTAGCATCCATCGGCGAGAATTCTACATCTTCAACAAAGGATTTGGCATAGGCCACCATTTCTTGGGTAATTGCCAAAACTTCGCTACGAGACTTTTTCAACTGATATTGCAAGTGAATATCCGATGTCGAAATCATCGTATGAATTCGCGGACGCGCCGCAGGTTTTAAGGCTTCGGCGGCGGCTTGAATATCTTTACGGGTGGCTCTGGCTAAAGAGCAAATGATTGGGCCATTCGCTGTCCCGACTTGTTCGGCAATGGTTTTGACAGCTTCAAAATCTCCGGGACTAGAAACGGCAAAACCCGCTTCTATCACATCTACACCAAGGAGTGCCAGTTGATGAGCGATCGCGCTTTTCTCTTCTACATTTAGGGTTGCGCCTGGGGATTGTTCGCCATCCCGCAAGGTGGTGTCGAAGATGATAACTCGGTCTGTTTGAGATGCAATGCTCATAACTGTCTCCCAGGGAATTAGGGGAATGATGTTTTGTTACTTTGGATATTGTATACAATTTTTTGGATATTGTATACAATATAAAATATGAACTTAAATGATTTAGCGGCTAACTTGCTGCAACAACAACGCAGCACTCCCGATTTAATTGCCGATGCCTTGCGGGAAGCGATTTTGCGCGGCATTTTTCACGAAGGGCAATCTCTCAGACAAGATGAAATCGCCACACAATTTGGTGTGAGTCGCATTCCGGTGCGGGAAGCATTGCGCCAATTAGAGGCAGAAGGTTTAGTGACACTGCATCTCAATCGTGGCGCGATGGTATCGGTACTCACTGCAAGTGAAGCGCAAGAAATTTGTGAGATTCGCAGTGCTTTAGAAGTCAAAGCGATGCAGTTAGCAATACCAAAACTCAGCACAGCCGATTTAGAAAAAGCAGCAGTAATTCTCGAAGCCGCAGATCAAACCACCGATGCAGGTTTATTAGCGCAACTCAATTGGGAATTTCACGCTACACTTTACGCCAGTGCAGAACGTCCGCGACTATTAACGATGGTGAAAAATTTGCACGTAAATATTGATCGCTATGTGCGAGTACAGATGGCACAAATGGATTATCAAGAGCGATCGCAAAAAGAACACTATCAACTGTTAGATGCTTGCAAAAAACAGGATAATAAAACTGCTGTGCGGCTATTAAAAAAACATATCGACACCGCAGGCGAACAGTTAGTGATGTATTTATTGCAAAAATCTCAACAGCGATAGTGATAAAAAATCGGGGTTAGAGATTAGAGGCTAGGGTCTAGAGAAGAAAGTTGCTCATGTTTGATTGGAGTTTTTTCTCATGAGTAGTTAACTTAAAAAAAGTGCTGCCAGAATCAATTTTGAATTTAGGATTTTAAATTAGGATCATCTTTCAATCTAAAATCGGTAATCCAAAATCTAAAGTTCTTTTAGTCCCTAACCTCTAGCATCTAGTCTCTTTTTATAATATTGACAAACAGCGAAAATTTAATAATGAGAACAAAATTTGTCGTTGAATTCAGGGCTTAATTTATCTGAGTAGCCTGGTTACTCTCACATCATACTCAGTGCATCTTGGATGTTCGCTTCTAGCTTGAATTCGTGCCATCCCATCGGCTTTTTCTCTAGACTCAGCGTTAATCTCGTATCTTGACGTTCCGCATTGATAGGTATTGTTGGCTTGATCGGCATATTCCTTAATATCAACCAACACTTCAAAAGTGTGAACCATTGGAACCTCCTGGTGCAATTTGCACGCTGTGGAAATTAATCTCCAGTATATAAATACATATATGTACTGTTTTACAAGTAATACAATTCTTTATTGAAACCAATCACAAATTTGCATTAAGCGTTAACACTTGTAACAAAATAATTACTGTTTTTAAGCTTTATGTTGTAATTACCAATCAGTCATATCTCTAAGATTTGCGATGTAAACCTTTAGATATGACCAAAAGCTGTTGTTTTTGTGCTTTTATTGGCATCTTTGCCCGAGACAAAAAATATTTAACTTCAGACGCGAGGCTACTTATTTACAAACATCGACTACTGATTTTTGAGACTTTAATTTTAAAACGCGATCGCCTGGTGATCTGCGTTTAGAAATCGCATCCATAAATACAGTTTCATACCTGGTTATTGCCTGTTCAAAAGCATAATGCTCTAGAGCAAATTGTCTGCCCTTCTTACCTAACTGCTCCCCTAGGTGCTGATTGTGATATAACTGCAACACTGCATCAGCTAAAGCTTGGGCTGATTCTGGCTCGACAATTATCCCACCACCGCTTTCTTTAATTGCTGTGGCTGCTGTACCACTAGCAGGTACTGAACCAATGATGGGACGACCACTAGCTAACAGCAAGGGAATTTTAGAAGGCATATTAAAGGAAATCACATTTCGCTTTTGCACAATCAAACCTACATCCGCTGCGGCTAGCATTTGTGGAAGTTGTTCGCGGGGTTGTAATGGCAACAGTAAAACATTATCCGCCCCACAAGATAAACAATACTGCTGTAATCTGGCCAGTGCGATCGCTTCCCCTGCAATGACAAAAGTAATATGAGGAATGTGACGTAAACAAGCCGCAGCCGCAACTACCGTTTCTAAGCCTTGCGTCAGTGCTATATTGCCAGAATACATCACCACAAATTTCCCATCTAATTGATGAGTAATTTTCCAAGGATTATTCTCCCTTGGGAGCGGGCTAATGAAATTAACATTTACCCAATTAGGAATACAAACAATTTTTTTGGCAGGTACTTGTTTTTTGAGCAAATTTTCTAAAAAACCATCAGCAATAACGCTAATGGTTTGGGCATTTTTATAAGCAAATTTTTCTAAAACTTCGCAAAATCGAATCATCCATTTGTTGGTCATTAAGCCAACGCGCACCGCTGCTTCTGGCAAGATATCCTGGACATTCAAAATTACTGGACAGTTGTATATTTTTCCTAACAAAGCTGCTGGCAGTGTGACTAACAAAGGTGGAATCGTCAGGAGAATGACATCTGGTCGTTTACCTTTAATCGCTTGCGGTAAACTGGTAATAATAAAACTTAACTCTAATAACAACCTATCGATTAAATTTGGTTTTGATTTAATCCGCAAGTAACTGCGTTGAATTGTGACTCCATTAACTTTTTCTGTAACGTACCACTTACCTTGATATTCAGGATAAATTTCTCGCTGTGGATAGTTGGGCATTCCTGTAATTACCCTGACCTCATGACCTTGCTTCACTAGCCCTTCTGCTAGTTCAGTCATCAAAGGTGCTATTCCAATTGGCTCTGGATGGTAGTTATAGGAATAAATCAGAATTTGCATGAGTTAAGTATAAATTTTGTTAAGTCTTGCAGAAATTTTCCAGTATTTTTCTAAATATTGAATTATTGAATCTCCATACATATATGTGCTACTCCTGACTGTAATTCCCAAAGAATTTATTTTTTGACACTTTTATTTAACAGGCAGTTAGTACTGAGCATTTATTTTTGGAGATTGTAACATTTTACGCAAGAACTTTGTTAGGTTTTGATTATTTCATAGAAATTTTAAATTTTAATTGAATGTTACACGTATCAAGTAATAAAGTCAAACTGCGTTCTACTTGACTGGAAAATATAGCAATTAGATTGATTTTTAGACGCAGGAGTGGTATCAGAGAAGAGAGAGTAAGAGTAATTTATTTGTCATTCATTTATAACTACTATACCTATTTAAGGAGTAGCAGATGATATGCCTATTAATAGTATTTAATGTATAAACTTACTCGTAAAGATGAGCATTAATAAAATATCTTGACATAAATATCCCAAATGATGATTAATCAGTGTGATATTATATCACTGTTATTTGAATTGATGGGAATAGTGAAAAATTCAAGTAATTTTTGATTCAGGATTCGGCAAACAGAACTCAGAAGTCAGAAGTTAAGAGTAGTTGAGGATAGAGAGTCTATTATTACCCTGAAGAATGTGATGAAATTTTCTCACATTCTGACGCTTGGCTTATGACTCCTGAATACTTAACATTTTCGATATCTTGAGCGATCGCTGGTAAATTTTGATAAAAAACTGAATAAAATGCCTGTACAGCCATTAATTCTTCAATGATCTCAAACTCGCTAAGTCACAAAGCTAAATTCCGACAGCCGTCATTGCTAAACAAGCAAAGTAAGCGCTTATCTTCCTTTATACATTTCAATACTTTTGAGTACAATGACAATTTTTCCTATTAAGTAGGAATTCAGCAATAATTTTTTGCCTGAGCCAGTAAATCCTCTCAAAGTTATAATTATCAACCCTTAGCCCTAATCAACTCGGACACGGAAGCGCACAAAACCAAAATTAGTGCCAGATAAATAATTGAGAGTACCAAAATTTACTACTACCGCACCTGTGGGATTAGTCTGATTAGGACAAACATTATTCGTACTTAAAGGTGCTAAAGGCGAGAAAAAACTACCATCATCGCTATCATTAGCATTAGTTTTTGCTGTAGTTGTATTAGCTAAATTGACCAAAATACCACTAGCAGAAGCAAAGCTGTTGCTAATATAAGTTGTACCAGTAGGAATTGGGTCACAAAATCTCGCATTTTGTATTGGCTGGTTGCCATCTGCAAGAAAGTAAATTGTATATTCAACTTCATCCCCACTTTGTAAGGCCAATTGTGGACTAAGACTAGTAATTCCTACAGGTGGAAGTTGAGACCAGTCAGAGGCATTATCATTTTGATCATTGGGATCGTCAATAAAACTACCAAAGTTCACACCACTTAAAGGCAGACCATTTCTCACTATGTTTGTAATTCTTTTCACACCTCGTAACCGAAAGATAGGAGTTGGGATTGGAGTTGGTGTTGGTGTTGGAGTTGGTGTTGGTGTCGGTGTCGGTGTCGGTGTTGCAGAACTTACCGTTACCTCCTCTCCTGTAGTGGCTGGGTCATAACTAACACTTGTGCTTCCATTGACTGTAGTGCGAGTGGGGTCAAGATAAGTAGCCGTAGCACCATTGTTATACACTCCATCAGGCACAGTCGCAGCCACATCAGTAGTAAAGGTAATTTGCACACTTGCACCACCGGGAATATTAAAGTTGCCAAAATTCAATGTCGTTGCACCAGCAGTTGGGTTATTCACACTAGTGCGTGTTGCGCCACCATTCAAAGTCACAGTCGGAGCAACAGAGCCATCAAAACTAAAACCACTAGGCAAAGGATCGGTGATATCAATATTGGTAGCAGTTGCTCGGTTAGCTGCATTGGCAACAGTGATAGTATAAGTTGCCTTACCGGGCTTGATAATTGGCCCTGGCGTGCTGGTGGTTTTAGTAATAGTTAGCTGGGGAATGCATTCTGCACCAGAATTCGCACCAGGGATAGTACCAACACCTTGGCTGATGCCGCCTGTTCCTGCGGTAGCACCAAAATAAGGGTCAGTGGGATCAACCGGATCTTTTGCTGTACCGCTTTGCCCACCAGTAACGTTAACACTAGCACCGGCACTAGTAAAAACAACACCACCGCCGCCACCGCCACCAGGGCCATGCGCACCATCAAAAGGTTGATTGACGTTGCTAAATTTGACATTGCCACCATTACCGCCTCTGGCATTTACGGTTAAACCAGTAAGGTTATTATTGGCAGCCACCACGACCACGCTACCACCCGCACCGCCTCCGCCAGTACCATCCTGACGCACATCAAAAGCGGTGGCTCCATTAGCATTAATAGTGCCGCTACCACTGACACTGCCAGTACGAACTAATACCATACCGCCACCATTAGCACCACTACTAGCAATACCATTGGTCGGAACACCTATAGTTGCGCTAGTTGCCTGATTTGTTGTGCCTGCACCACCACCTAAGACAACACGACTGCTAGTAGCCGGAAAGTTAGCGCCACCAAAACCACCAACAAATAAACCAGATGTCCAAGAACGACCACCTAGACCGCCTGCACCTCCATTACTACCGCCACCACCACCGGAGTTTTCCGTGTTGTTAGATTGTCTACCATCAGTGCTACCACCACCAGCATTACCGGGTGAGCTACGGCCGTAACTCCCACCAGGATAGCCTTCAACACCAGTGTCAATGGCTGAGATGGTAGCTGAGTTTAGTACATAGTGAGGTGTGCCAGCAGTACCTTCTCCTTTAGAACCATTGGCATTGTTGGTTGATAAAGTTACGTAATCTGTATTAGTACCACTACCACCAGTTAGCTGACGACCTGCACCACCGCGAAAACCACGTCCACTAACATCTACAGTGGCGCTTCCTAAATTTAGGTTGCCTGCAACGTCGTAAATTAAAATTCCCCCTGAAGCACCGTTCCAAGGTGCGGCGGTGAGGCTAGAACTCATGGTGGCACTGGAATATTGCGGTACGCGGATAACTTGATAGGTTCTTTGTCCTTGAGTTCCAAATGGGGTATTGCTGTAGGAATTAATTAGTCCTCCACCATTGATGCCTTGAATGGGGATGGAACTGCCAGATATTGGCCCGGTTGCAACAACGTATTCGTAATTACCTGCGGTGAAGTTGGCATTGTTGAGGTTGCCACTAGCCCCTGTGGTTGCGGGAGCAAGGTTAAGATTGCTATTGTTGCCACCGCCAGAAACTCCATTACCGTAACTATCTGTGTTGCTGGAGTTAATATCTGCGCCTTGCATTTGGATGATGAGCAACAAATCACCAGCTGTAATGGGGGTGGTAGAACCGTTGGGGTTAATTGCACCGACAGGAATTGAGGTTGAACCTGCGGCAACGGTTGTATTTGTCGCACCAGGGTAGTAGGTGTTGATGATGCCACCTAAGCTGCTGGGGCCATCTTTGCCAGGGGTGGCACATAATTGGGGTGTGACTTGGGCTGTGGCTGGTGTTTGGGTGAGTAATATTAGGCTTTGATAGCTGAGGGTAGTGAGGATGAGGGTGATACTACGGATGAGTTTAAGAAGATGGTTGTGAGAATGGTGGGATTTTAGCATTTTAAATCAACCGCAAAGGGCGCAAAGGTATAAGAGTTAAAGAGGGTTTTTGTGTAAGTTTTGATTGATAGCAGTGGTTAGGACATTAGTAAATAACTTAGGACTTACGTATGAGCTACGGAATAACGAACCGCAGAGGCGCAGAGTTCGCGGAGGAATGAGAGTTTGAGAGATTTTTTGCGTAAGTCCTAACTTTTAACTCTGTCACCTTTTACCTGCCGCCTCCGATGGCTTCTATTTGTAAGTCTTTCTCTTGTTCTTCAAGGATGATTTCTAGTCCTCTGGTATCTTTGAAAATTATTTCTACTCGTCTATCTCTGGCTGTATCGATGACGGTGTTACCGGAGGTTCTGCGTTGTTTTTCGCCAAAGGATCGAATGGTCATTCTTTCGGCGGCAATGCCTTGTTTTAGGAGGTAATTTCTAGCGGATATGGCGCGGCGTTTGCCTAGGTCTAAGTTGTAGGCATCACTAGCGCGAATATCGGTATGACCTTCAATTTCAATGACAATGAAGGGATATTGTTGTAATACTTGGGCAATTTGGTTGAGGACTGTGCTGCTTTCTTGGCTGATGAAGTCTTTATCTAAGGCAAAGTGAATGATGCGGGGGACTTTGAGCCGGATGGGTTCTGGTTTTGGTTCGGGTTGTGGGGTTGGTTGGGGTGGTAGGGGGGCGCTGACACATTTGGGCGGTGGCGTTGGCGTGGGAGAGGGTGAGTTATTTTGTGCAGAGGGGTCTGTGATGATGGCGTTATAGGCTGGTTCGGATGTGCCGTATTTTGGATGGGTGGTGATCGCACTTATTCTCTCCCCAGACCGCAAACCTGCTAAACTACTGCTAAAGTTACCTTTTTCATCGGTAGTTAAGGTTGTGAGTGGTTCACTTAAGGGGCCGTAGTTCTCGTTTCCCTGGACGCGATATATTTGCACTTGAGTACCAGGGTCGGCTTGACCGCTAATTAAGGCTTGACCGTTTACTAGCAATAATTGAGAACTGGCAAATTCTGGTGCATTTACCGCGCCGTTTGCTGTTTCAAGTCTGCGGTTAGGGCTGTTGCGTTTGGGGTTGGGGCCGTCTCCTCGTTGAAAGTCACTGATATTTAGTTGTTGCTGGGTGTTAAGGTCAATACTTAAGCCTTCTAAGTCGCTAAACTTGTTATTTTGGATGATGTTAGCGATCGCACTACCAAAACTACCATGAGTCCCAAATGCTGTCACCGCTACTCCTGGCCCGGTTTGGTGGCGAATTTCGTTATCGCTGACTTGATTTGCGTTACCCATTAAGTAAACTGCGGCGCGGCGCAAACGTCTACCGTTAAAGGTGATGCGGTTATTGTGAATTTTGACGTTACCTGTGGGCTTGAATAAATAAACACCAGCCCCATCGTTACCGCAAATTAAATTTCCTTGCAGTTGGGAATTGGCAATTACGCCTTCTAACCTCACAGCATCAGGCATTCCAGCTATACCATTACCAACAATTATGTTTTCTGTCATCAAGGTATTTTCGGCGCGTACTGAGGTAATAATTGCACTACCTTCATGGTAAGAAATACGGTTACGTCTGATTGTTGTGCCGGTGCTGTTGAAAACGTAGACACCAAAGGCTGAGGTGTTCTCTGGCATTTTCTCATCTGGGGTAATGCCTAACCAGTTGTTTTCAATTACCACGCCTTTGGGGGGAATGTCTTTGTCTCCAAAGGGAAAATTACTGTTTGGTGGTTGTTGCTGTTGGGTATTGGGAGGCGGTAAGCGATGGGAAATAAAAATATCGGCTGGCGGTGTGGTTAAGGTTGCGCCTTGGTTCAGGGAACGGAAACCGTAGATACTTAAACCGTGAATCTGCACATTATCAGCGACTATCGTAAAACCACGCAATATCTCTTGGTTGGCGGCGGGTGTAATGGTGACTATTGGTTGAGGAATGGCAATTTCCGCCGTTGCTGAACGGGAAACATCGTAACTTGGTTGGCTAGTACCGTCTATGATTAATTTTGGTGTGGCTAGGGGTGGTAGTTCCTGTTGTAGTTGGATAGTGGTTTGATTTGGCGGTAAGTTAAATTCAATTCGCGCGTTGTCGTTGCTGGGTTGTATCTGCGCTTTTTCTTGGGTACTCAGTTTTTCTACGGGGAGATTACCGTTTACTAAGGCAATGGCTTCGCGTAAGGTGAGTTTGTCGTCTGGTTGTATTTGTCCGTCTTGGTTACTGTTGACTATAACTCGTAAGGCTGTGGGGGATGATTGAGCGATCGCAACTTTTGGCACTATCATCAACCATAAACAAACAACAATACAAATAGAACTCTGAGAAACTCTTTTTTGCGCCTTTGCGCCTTTGCGTGAGACAAAAACCATCTCATTTCTTAGCATCACTTCGACTCCAAAGCCACTGGTTGAATTACTGACTCTTGCTGTTGTGGTGGTACTACTTTTTGCCTACCAAAACCACCGAAAAGCTCGTTGAGTTTAAAGCTGATGTTTAAGTAGGGGCCGCCGGCGGAGCGATAACCGCTAAAATCTCGGTCATCTGCACTCCCAAACGCGTAACCTACACCAATTCGTAAATCTGGTGTTAAATGATACCCACCTTCGACAGCTAAACCAAATTCGTTGAAGCCTTGTTCTGGTTGACCTAACCAACGTCCTTCGACGGCTAAGTCTGTGCGGTAGCCTAGTTGATAAGTTGTGCGTAACTGTGCTAAGTGAACGCTGCTATGGTTGGTAAAATCTTCGGATAGGGAAGTAGAACTGCTGCGGAAGGCGTATTTACCATACAATTCCCATTGCCAGTTGGGTGCATAAATCGCTTCGGCGGAGAAAATATGATCTATGGAACCGTTACCGCTACCGGCTAATAAGGTATCGGGTGTGGTGGCGGGGTTTTGGCGATATTCGTACCCTAATAAAGCGTTGAATTTATCGTCGTTGGGGTCACGGTAAGCTAAACCGACGCGCAGATTTGCGGTGTCTCCTAATCCTTGCAAAAGTTGGTTTGCGCCACCTGCTTGTTGATAGCGTACCGCCGCAGTTAAAGCTGGGGAAAGTTTACCGGAGGCGGCGGCGGAAATTACGGTCTGATTACCTTCACTACCACTACGATGTTCTAATCTGGCGTTGGCTTGGAAATTGGGATTATCGGTGTAATCTAGGCCGATGCTGTAAACATCACCTGCAAATAAACCTAATGAGGAAGCAGTTTGTCCGACTGTGTAAGGTTGAGCAAATCTAATCCCTGTGGCGGAATCTCCAAAAATATCTTTGAAGATGTGTTCGTAACCAAGGCTTAATTTTAATCCTGGTGCGAGGCGGATACCGTGATTTAGAGAAACGGAACCTTGGTCTGTCATTCCATCAGCACCGCCTAAAATTGAGTAACGACCTCTGACGGTGGTATCTGGGGAAAATTTGTGTTCGACAATTGTATCTAGGCTGGTGATGCTATTGCCTTGTAATAAGCCACCTTCATAAAATTGGTGTGCTAGTCGCATACTTACGCCAGGATACAATGCCCAATCTAAACCGAATGTGGTGCGGTTGGGATAAAGTGGGTCGCTTTTACCTAAGTTAAGTTCGTTTTGCGCGTGGAATGTGAGTGATTCGGATAAGGGAACGTCAAGACGAGAGACTAACTGGCTGGCGTTTCCGTTGAATTGGTTAGTAATGCGGTCTTCGCGGGAACGGTTGACGTATTTCAGGCTTAAGTCTGATTGACCGATTTTTTGTTGAATACCTGCGCGGATGGTGGTGAGGGAATTATTAATTTTGCTTCCTGGCGCGGCTTGGGGTTGGGGGTTGAATAAGTCAATTAACTGGGTGCGTTCGGCTGGGGCGATACCAAAATTGTCTTCGCGATCGTATCCTAAGTTAAAGCTGGTGGTTTGTCCCAGTTTTCCAGTTAAGGATGCACCGTAGCGAGTTTGTCCGGGTGTGAAACTCCAAGTGGCATTATTGGCAAAGTTTTCGGTGACAGAACGATAGTAAGCTTGTCCTTGAAAGTTTTTACCAAGATTTGCACTAGCTTCTAAACGGTACGCAGAACCACTGACGTTACCAAAGGCGAGGGTATTGTGGCGAGAGTGTGCATATTCCCCGATAATTTGCCCAGAATTGCCTAAAGGTGCAAAGAAATCAAATCCGTATAGTTCAAAATCTTGCTGTCCTTGGTCTTCTTTGAGGTAACTTGCACCAATAAAGGGATTTCCGTTGGGACTATTTTCGGAAGTTATCAGGTTATATTGCAGTCGTCCACCGTAAAGTTTGCTGTCTTCTCCCGCGTCGTTTTGATAGGTGACAACGATGCGGCGTCCCAAAGTTTTACCAAAGGGGTTTAATTCTGTGGCGAAGATGGGACGACGGAATAATAATGTACCGCGATCGTAATCTATTTCATAGTCGGAACCACGGGATAAGGCTTTACGTTCCAAGACTGTACCGGGACGATTGATTTCTTCGGCTTCGATAAAGACGTTTTCACTACCGGGAATAACTAAGCGGCGAGAGAGGAAGTAGTAACCACTGGTTCCGTTGGGAGTAATTGCATCGCGTTGGAAGCCTTGAATGTTGTTGGCGTATAAGGCTGTTAGTTGCAGGTTGCCGAAGTTGTAGTTTCCTTTGAAGCCGTGGAGTTGTCTGGTGGTAGCTGTATATAACTGGGATGATCTAGCAAACTCTTCAGTGCTGTAATCACCCCACATAAAATAGTCTGATTCTGCACCTGGGATATCTGGTGTGCGTTCAATGCGAGCATACACACTATCTGTAGAAGGCGCAGTGTTAGTAAAGCTAGAACTATCACCATAAACTGGATAGTCTTTTTCACAAGATTGGATACCACCAAACAGACGGTTATCTCCGTTGCAGTCTTGATTTAGGGGACGTTTACTATTGAATGCGCCTGTAAATAACCAATCTCCAACTTTACCCGTGGCGAAGACGGCTGCATCTACATCTACATCAGTGCGACCGATTTTATCGGGGTTGAGGTAGTCGCGGAAACTACCTCGGTAATCCGTACCGCCTGCACCAATCCTCACATTGATGCTACCTGTAGCTAAGGAAGGACGTAAGTTGGTAATAAATTCTACATTAGTATAAGCTTCAATCTCTGCATCTTGATTAACAGCCGCGCGGATTTTTACATTTTGAGCGATTAAACCTGCTTGGAGTGTGGCTGTAAACTCACCTTTCCGCGCGAGTACCTGAAACCCTGCTGCATCTTTATCTTGGTCTGCACCGACAAATTGACCTGCACTAGCTGTTAAGGTGACAGAAATATCTTCGGTGATAATTTCGCCTTTTTCGTCGGTAATTTTACCTTGTAAGGTGATGAGAGAACGTCCATCGGCGGGAATTCTGGGTTCTTGGGTAGGTGCGATCGCAATTTTTTTCTGAACTTCTTCAACTGTGACTTTCACACTGGTTGATTTACCATCAGCACCTTGAGCCGTAATCGTATTTTCACCTTTATTTAACGGCACGTTATACCAAATTAAGGTGTTTAACTTTTGCGCTTCGTCTTTATGCAAGTATTGGGAGATAGACGTATCTATGGGTTTTCCATTCAACGTCACCGTGACTTGGTTACTAGGATGATATTGAACTCCCAAGTTAGTTGTTTTGGCAGTCGTTACACCTGCAACTGGTGTGATAATGCGAATTTCTGAGTTAATAGGAGTTGCGGCTGTTTTCGGTGTCTGCTTGGTTTCGGCTTTCTCTTCAGCAGTAAACCTATCTATATGATCTGAGGACATCGAGGATGGTGCAGCGTCTATCTCTTTGTCATTTGCAACTATCAATTTATCAGGTTGGCTTGGTCTTGGTGGAGAGAAAACAGCTTCTAGATCATCTTCTACAGGCGCGATTAACTCTGGAACATTGGGAGATTCGACTTTTTGTTGTGTTTGCGGTGGTGTTTGTGCCGCAACAGCTGCAACAGGCAGAATCGGAAAGGTACTACAAACGGTTAATACAGTTCTTCTAGTACTAATCTGCGTCATCTTACTTACGTCCTTCCCCTGATGCTGGTGTGACTGCAAAATTCATCCGTCCCATGCTTCTGGGTGCGAGTCGGACGAGGCGCGATTGGCTATTTTTTTCGATGTTGTAGAGGTTGGGTGCAAGGCTATATCCGGGTAGGCTGGTTAAGTCTAAAGTTCCAGTCCGATTACCAGCAATCACATTAGCCAGAGAAAACATCCCATTAGCATCAGTAAGGATGCGGTTCCCATCATCCATATAAATTACGGCGTTGGGTATCCCTGGTTCTCCTGGTTGCTGTTCGCCGTCAAAGTTTTTATCAATAAAGACTCGTCCAATTAAAGTTGCACAATCAGAGATAATACCAGGACGAATCTTGAGTAAGTGACTAGCTGTGTTACTACGGATGCTACCTGCGGCGGCGACTGCAAGATTTTTCCCGCTTCCACGAACAGCATCAGGTGTGACTGTGACTGCATAAACGACATTCATCGTTCCCTGTGCAGGGATAGTACCAGTATAGTTGATAGTTACTGTACGGTTATCTCGGCTACTCGATACAGTTACGGGTGTGGTGGTGTTAGCACTGGTTAAAGATACTTGCAGCGATCGCGTCTCGAAATTCAAGCCGAGGGGGAGAGTATCAGTCAGGGTAATGTTGCTGGCGGGAGAGTTACCAGTATTGCGGATAACTAACCGATAAACAACAGTATCACCTGGTTCCACAGCGATGCGATCGGCAGTTTTGACAATCTCTAAAGTAGGTACGCCTCTAGTAAATAAAACAGTATTTGAAGTAACAGGCTGAATATTATCACCTCCTAACACAGCTGTATTAGTAGTTTCGTCAGCAATTACGGCGGAAATACCAACAGAAAAAATCCCAGGTAAAAACAGAAGCAGTAAAAAGGAAATCTGCTTCCAATTTTTGATTATTAAAGTCATAAATATGTCAAAAAATAGATTATTTGCTTCTAGTTACGAGTAATCAACAAAGATGAGCAGTATTGAAAAAAGATTAATAATCACTATTTAAAACACCAATAATTACCACTTAAATCAAATGTCGTAAATTAGATATCATGCTCTTCGTCTAACTATGATTTGTGTCCTGATGTTTTTGATATTCAATACAGGAAATTTATATTTCCTACTTAAATTAAACTTATGTTGATTTTTAATAAATGGCAATTGTTAGGCTTTAACATACTTTTTGTTAGGCAATGATAGAAAATTTTCAAAAAATCATATTAATTAATCAGCATTATTTTATTATCTGGTTAGCTTTTATTTAAAAAAAGCTAATCAAAAATATTTTTAGTTCGTAATGTATGATTATGCAATTATTTTATAAATTTTACTGACACATACCTTTAATTAATTTAAAATTACGAGTACGAAAAATATGCAAATAAAATTTTATTTTGTATATCTGTTTTTTCTCAACAGAATACATGAGTTCCCATTGTTATCTATTTTTAGGTAAATGCGCTAATAACTCAGGTAGATGCAGCGTCTCACTTAAGCTTAATATAACTACACCAATATTAAATGGCAATTGATTTATCTAAAAATCATCTTTTTGCCTTATAAAACATAAATTTGAAAATTTGACAATGTAAAAATTACCAAGATTTTTAAATATTATTTAATTACTGAAACCAATTTTTACTAGTATTTACTTATATCGGAAATACAAATTCTAGGTTTTAACTTAATTGATGTAATCCTATTGAGTTATGAGTTTATAAATTTACAATTTACCCGAATTTATACGTAGTATTTTTATTTATTGTTTGATTGATGGACATATAGCAGTCGAAGTATAGGTTAGGAAAGTCTTGATTATTTAAAACTTCTCGCAGACTGGATGTTATCTCAGCAACGCCACTGTCTTCAAGTCGCCAAAGCCACTTAACGCAGTGGCTATTCAGGAATTTGCTATCCAGCTAAACAAGTATTTGCCAATATTTATATACAAAAATATAATGTTTTTAACACTGCTATACTCAATTATTAAATATGATTCATCGATTCTAATTTATTTCTCAGTATTATTACAGTAGATATTTTCTATGTAAGCAGCAAAATTAAGTGTTAATAAGCAAAAAACACATTGTATAACTTGTAATTGGCTGGTTATGTCATTGCATATTATCGCTTGAATAAGTAAGCTCACCCAAACGCAATTATTTTGATTCATCAGGAGTTATCTAGGTGCTAATTAATATGTTTAGAAATAAAAATAAATGCAATGATGAAATTCAAATATCCCATTTTTTAGATCATGATCAGTGTTTTAATCAGATAAATAATCATAACAAATCTGGTGCTTTAAAAGTATCTGATGTAGTTAATAGAGCTTTAATTATTGCTTATAAAGAAGAAACTCAATTACTTGAAACAGCCTTAATTCAAGAGGGATTAAATTGCGAAGTCATCAGACAGCAGCATCAGCCACAATATAAAAGTTTTTCTCCTAGCTATTTATGTTTACTCAACCATTTAAGAGCTTGGAAAATAGCCGCAATGCAATCTCAACCCACTTTGATTACTGAAGCTGATTTTGTTCCTGTTGTTGGTTTGGGGGAACTTCCTCTACCTTTTAATCCCTATCAAACAAATGTAGGTATGTGTTGGCTATACACTTGTGCCTCTCAGATATATAGTATTTCCGCAGAGGGGTATGCAGATGGTTTTTCAGTATCAACAGTTGCTTATATTGTGACTCCCCAATGTGCTGGTAAATTAATTGAATTTGCCACACAGTTACTGCAAACATCAAATCCTGAAACCTACTTTACCTGGGATTCTCAAATTGATAGTTTTTTGCGCCACCACAAATTGAAAAATTACGTACCTTTTCGGAATTACGGCGAACATGGTGGTTTACCCAATCTAGAACATTTTCTGCATGGACTGAGTAAAACTCATAGGGCGGATGTTCTTTATAATCAGCTTCACTTTCTACCTCCTTATGCCTCAAAAAGTTATTGCAAATTTTTGTCTGTCAGATTGTACGCTCGGATAAAAGGAATAGTTCGTTTGCTAGTTGGGAAATTTTTACGTTTGCGAGTTCTGAAACTTTCCCCTATACCTGCTAGATTAGTCAGCTTCTCGATTCGCAGACAAATTTCGCTTCATCTGTAGACTGTTTCTATTGGTATCAAACATGAGTTTGATTTTGGAAAAGTCATGCAAAACCACATCTGAGGCGATCGCACGCTGGATGCCATGACAAGACTGAAAGTGTCCAATTAACTATATGATAGAGGAACTCTCAATTGTCAAAGTGTAAAGAACAAGCGATCGCTACTGCCTTAATTTACTCCCTCTAATTTGGCATTTCAGCCGCGAGTATTTGTGGAATTTGGTAATGAAGAAACTAATCAAAGGTCTGCGTGAATTCAAGTCTAGTTATTTTTCGACGCATCAATCACTGTTTGAGCAACTTTCACTTGGTCAAAAGCCTAGGGTGTTGTTTATTACCTGTTCTGATTCGCGTCTAGATCCGAATTTAATTACACAAGCCCAAGTAGGTGAATTATTTGTTATCCGTAATGCAGGCAACATCATTCCTCCATATGGGGCAACTAATGGCGGTGAAGGAGCTACAATTGAGTATGCTGTCCAAGCATTAGATATTCGTCAAATTATTATCTGTGGCCACTCTCATTGCGGCGCAATGAAAGGACTGATGAAGTTAAACAGCCTCAGTAAAGAAATGCCACTTGTGCATGATTGGCTTAAATATGCTGAAGCAACTCGCAGGTTAGTTTTAGACCATTATGGTCATTACGATGGGGAAGAACTATTAGAAATTATGATTGCGGAAAATGTTCTCACCCAAATAGAAAATTTGCGAACTTATCCAGCGATTCATTCTAAGCTTTACCAAGGGCAACTCAGCATTTATGCTTGGATTTATCACATTGAGACAGGCGAAGTTTTAGCCTACGATCCTGAAAGACACGCTTACGTCTTACCCCAAACTCAAATTTCTGACCCAGAGGATGAGAACCGTCTCAATCCTTTCCCAATTTGCGATGTACCCAATGGTACAGTTCATAAGCCAGAAATAGAGATAACGCCTCCGCAAAAACTTCCTGTTTCTGCACGGGAAAGATTTCCGATGAGTCGCCTTTCTCCAGAACAGATGGAGCGAATTTATCGAGGATCAAATTAGTCACAAATTATAGGCGATCGCGGATGTAAATTAACTCATTAGTTAATTTACATCACTGTACACAGACTAATTCAGCACCTCTAGTCTCTCCCCTTGAAAGGTGTACTACACACAACTGAAAAACGCTGTGTGTTTAGTGAATAGGACTTACGCAAAAAAACTCTCAAACTCTCATTTCTCCGTGAACTCTGCGTCTCTGTGGTAGCCTGCGGCAAGCCGCTATCGCGTCTACGATTTTTCGTAGGCTGTGCGTAAGTCCTAAGTGAAGAAGGAAAAAGCCTTAGTCGAACTCACTTAGACAGTTAGGGCTGATCAAGGAAAACAGTCTTGAAGTGAACCGAGGCTTGTGCAACACTGAAGATCCTTTGCTTCCAGGGTTGATTTGAGGAATTTATAAATGGCGCGTCTAGCACTGCTGAGTGTATCTAACAAAACTGGTTTAATTGACCTAGCCCGTAGTTTGGTTGAAGAATTTGCATTTGATTTAATCAGCAGTGGGGGCACAGCCAAAGCCCTCAAGGATGCGGGAATACCAGTGACTAAGGTTTCTGATTACACGGGTTCCCCGGAGATTTTAGGCGGACGGGTGAAAACGCTACATCCGCGCATTCATGGCGGGATTTTGGCACGGCGGGATGAACCTCAAGATATTACAGATTTAGAAAATAACCAAATTCGCCCGATTGATTTGGTGGTGGTGAATCTTTATCCGTTTGAGGAAACTATTGCTAAACCAGGGGTGACTTTGGCGGAAGCTGTGGAACAAATTGATATTGGTGGCCCAGCGATGTTACGGGCATCATCAAAGAATTTTGCTCATTTAACAGTATTATGTGACCCAACGCAGTACGATGAATATCTGCAAGAGTTACGCCAAAATAACGGCGAAGCTTCGTTAGAATTTCGCCAAAAAGCAGCCTTAAAAGGATTTTTACATACTGCAAGTTATGATCAGGCGATCGCATCTTACCTTGCAGGTACACAACAACACACTTTAAGCGGTACTGAATTACAATCTCTGCGTTACGGCGAAAACCCCCATCAAAGTGCAGCTTGGTATCAAACTGGGACTACACCCACAGGCTGGGCAGCAGCTAAGAAACTGCAAGGCAAGGAACTCAGCTACAATAACTTAGTTGATTTAGAAGCCGCCCGTCGGATTATTGCCGAGTTTCCCGATACACCAGCCGCAACAATTATTAAACATACCAATCCCTGCGGCACAGCGTTAGGAGATACGATTGTCGAAGCTTATCAAAAGGCCTTCAATGCCGATTCTACTTCGGCGTTTGGTGGCATTGTGGCTTTGAACCGTCCGATTGATGCAGCTACAGCCAGCGAGTTAACTAAAACATTTTTAGAATGTGTAGTTGCACCAGACTGTGATGCAGAAGCAGAAAAGATTCTCTCTAAGAAAACGAATGTGCGGGTTTTGACACTTGCAGATTTAAGTAGTGGCCCGAAAACTTTAGTTAAACAAATTGCCGGCGGTTTCTTGGTGCAAGCTACGGATGATATTGTTGCTGATACTAGTAAATGGCAAGTTGTCACAGAACGCCAACCAACATCAGATGAGTTAGCAGAATTACTCTTTGGGTGGAAAGTCTGCAAACACGTTAAATCTAATGCCATTGTACTAACAAGCGATCGCACTACTCTCGGTGTTGGTGCAGGACAAATGAACCGTGTTGGTTCCGCGAAAATTGCTCTAGAACAAGCTGGTGACAAAGCCAAAGGGGCAATTCTAGCGAGTGATGGATTTTTCCCCTTTGATGATACTATCAGAGCCGCTGCTGCTGCTGGGATTACTGCCATTGTCCAACCAGGAGGTAGCTTACGCGACCAAGATTCGATCAAAGCTGCTAATGAGTTGGGTTTAGTCATGGTGTTAACTGGAATACGTCACTTTTTACATTAAAAACACCTTTGTGTTTTCCATTGCCTATTGTCTGCTCCCTTTTACTTTGAATGTTGCAGTTGCCAAAGTGTCACTGCTCATACTTGCTCTAATCTCACAGTAGTGTTATTTTTTAGTTGTGTGAGGAGCAAGTTGAAATTAAAAAACGTCTGGGGTGGAAACACGGCAACACTCCCGGGCGTTTTTTAGTATTTAGTAAAAGCCAGTCTCATCGAGACTGATTTCACAAGCATTTGATAAAAAATAAGTGATAGCAGGTGAGACTGTTCAATTTCATACTTCATACTGTTTCTGCCTCCAATTCCCTGGTATAAATTAAACTGGCAATCACAGATGCTAATTCTGCTGGTTCGATGGGCTTGGTAAGATGTCGTTGAAAGCCTGCTGAAATAATTTTTTGGGAGTTAGCTTCACCAGCAAAGGCAGTTAAAGCGATCGCAGGTAATTTGTGGGCGCAAATCGTCTTTCTCACTTGCTCAATCAGCATATAGCCATCCATTAAAGGCATACCAATATCACTGAGTAGTAAATTTGGCTGTTGTTGGGCGATCGCGTTGAGGGCTTCTGGGGCTGAGTTTACAGCTTTGACGGAAGCCCCATATTGTTCGAGGATGAAGGTAAGCAAATTTAAGGTATCAACATCATCATCTACAACGACTATTTGCACACCTTGAAGGTTTGGGGCATTTTCAGATAAAGCATAGTCTGTCAATTGTTTACTAGCCGTAACCATCAAAGGCAATTGCACTGTAAAGGTCGCGCCTAAATTTTCTCCTAAGCTGGCGGCTTGTACAGAACCTCGATGGAGTTCCACAAGGTGACGGACAATTGCTAATCCTAATCCCAGTCCCCCAAACTTTCTGGTTGTCACATCATCAGCTTGGCGGAAGCGTTCAAAAACATGAGGTAAAAACTCAGCGCTAATACCTTTGCCTGTATCTATGACTTGAATTTGGGCAAAATTGCCAACTTTTTGGAGTCGTAATTTCACCAAACCGCCCTCTGGTGTAAACTTAATGGCATTTGTGAGTAGGTTCCAAATTACTTGCTGTAGGCGGTTGGCATCACCTTCAATTTTGATGTCATCAATAGTAATCTCAGTTTGTAGTTGAATCGATTTAGTTTCGGCGGCGAGATGGACTGTTTCTAGTGCGGCTTCAATCGTTGTAATTAAGTCAACTGTTGCGAGATTCAAACTGAGTTTACCGCGCAAAATCCGCGAAACATCTAATAAATCGTCGATTAAGCGCGCTTGCAACTTGGCATTACGCTCAATGGTGTCTAAGGCTTGGGTTGTCTTGACTGTATCTAATTTGCGGCTTTTAAGCAGTTTGGCCCAGCCAAGAATGGGATTAAGCGGCGATCTCAATTCATGGGAAACAACAGCCAAAAAGTCATCTTTCATCTTATTAGCTTTTTCTAGCTCTATTCTGGCCGTACGTTCCCTTTCTAAAGCTTGCGCTCGTTCTTCAACTAATAGCTTCTGTTCGTGAATATCCGTACATGAGCCAAACCATTTGATAATCTGTCCGTGAGCATTGCGTAATGGAAAGGCTAATCCTAAGTGCCAGCGATATTCACCATCAACAGCACGACGCAGACGAAATTCAATTTCATACTTTCTCCCAGTCTGCAAGCAATCTTGCCAGCAATCAACTGTATTTTGGACATCATCAGGATGTAAGATATCTAACCAGCCTTCGCCTTGAGCTTGTTTGAGGGTTTTGCCTGTATAGTCATACCAACGGCGGTTAAAATACTCATGATAGCCATCTGGCTGGGTAATCCAAAACATTTGCGCCATTGTGTCTGCTAAGGTGCGAAACATCAATTCGCTCTGTCTGAGAGCTTCTTCTGCTTGTTTGCGTTCAGTAATATCTAAAAAAGCTCCAATTACGCCTCTGATATTACCTGCATGATCACGCAATGGTGCGGCTTTACCGTAAATAAACTGCACATCATCTTCATCAAAAACAAATTCAAATTCTCCTTCCGTTTCTTGGCCAGTTAAACCTGCTTGCTGCATTGGTAATTCGCAGAGGTTTACATCTTGACCATTTTTGTGAATTTTAAACGGAAAGGGGTATTCACCACTGGCTGGCGTTGCCGTCATCACTGAGCCTGGTTGTAGGCGCATCAATTTATAAGCACTATGGTTGACGGTCATTTGATGACATTGGGGGTCTTGAGCAATCCAGACTGCGGCGGGAACAGTTTCCATGATAGTTTCGAGTTCTTCTGCCCTGGCTTTGGCGAGCGCTTCACTTTGCCGCAATTTTTCTTCTGCTTGCTTGCGTTCTGTGATGTCTACATTCACAGCTACGCCATTAATAATGGTTCCAGTTTCATCGCAAATAGGTATAGCAGAATTGAGAATCGTTTTACGTTTACCGTCAAAGCTTTCAATATCAATTTCTTCACCAATGATTGTTTCGCCTGTAGCTAAAACTCTACCAAGTGTCCACTCGTGGGCGGCAATTGGTTTACCTGTATCTGCCCACCATCCTTTATATTCATGATATTGGCTTGGTTCTTCTAAAAACGGCGCGTTTTCTCCCCAAATCGCTTTGATAGCTGGATTAATCTCTATAAACTTGCCTTTAGCGTCAGATATGACTACTCCCACAGGCAGAATATCTAGCATAGCGCGCAGTAATTGACCTTCACGATCGCGCTTGGTTTCGGAAAGTTTACGCTTAGTAATATCTGTCAACATAGCAACCATCCCAGCAAAATTTCCCTGCTCGTTCAAGATTGAGCTAAGAGAAATCATTACCCAAATTTCAGCTGCATCTTGGCGATATAAACGTGCTTCAAACTGCTGTTTCGTATCTGCACTGTGCTGATTTTGCGCTAGCCATTGCCTAATTTCCTGCTGAGTATCAGGTTCGAGAAAATCAAAAATTGCGCGATCGCTAATCTGCTCTACACTATAACCAAGCATTTGGGCTAACTGAGAATTCACATATTCTGTTTTCCCATCTTGGTCAAATATCCAGATACCTTCATAAGCTGTTTCTAACAGACGACGATAGCTCATTTTCAGCTTTGCTAGCTTAAACTCAGATTGTTGTTTGGCAAAATATAAATCTGAATTTAAAGAACTAATTAATAACGCTACCAAGCTAAAAACAATTAGCTGTAATATGTCAGTCCAAGTATTTGGTAATAAAGAATAAATGGGTGGAATAAAGAAGTAGTTATTCAATAAAACAGCTAAGACTGTAGCGAATAAGCCAGGTGCTAATCCCCCATACCAACTACTGACAACTACAGCAGCAAAAAAAAGTGGCGAAACTTCTAGATTTAACAGGTTATCCAGCGTTAAGCCTAGTAGCAGCGCAATTAATACGGAGAAAACACAGACAAAATAACGCTGCATATGAGCGCGCTGGACTGTTGACATACTGCATTCATCCTTGGCAGTAACCTGTCTAATCAGACTTAAATATTTTTTTTGATGGGGCAACCGCCCCAAGATATATCCTATCTAAAAATATTAAAAAAAAAGAACCAAGAATCGCTCAGGACAAACACATAGTGTCTGGTGAAAGACGATTGAAAGGCAATAGGAAACAGCCTTAATAAAGTGTTACATAATATACTTGCCAATTTCCCAAACATCTGCTAAGTTCTAGTTGTGTGTGAGGAGTAAGTTGAAAAAAGCACCTAGAGTGGAAACACGGCAACACTCTAGGTGCTTTTTAATTGAAATGGATGTATTACTTAATTAATGTAATATACATAATACATTAATTAGATGCAAAAGGTTTAACCCAGCCAAGGCGGATAGCACTATCAAGTACGATCGCTGCCATAATAAACCACAACACACTCTCAAGTGCCAGCACGACAGCACTCCAACCCCAACCGACATCAATTTGTGCTAATCCCCGTACTAAACCAAAAGCCAAAACTCCGCCAGCTTTTAATTGTGGGTTTTGGTCTTGACGGATGATATAGCGATAAGTGACACCAAATAGCAAACCAGAAAAACCTGCGATCGCCAAACTTACTAAACAATGCAGATTTAAGGATAATTGCATATTTGTAAGTATATTAAAATACTTTGATAAAAATAGATTATTGAGAATATTAGTGACTAGCCAGGCAAGCAAAAGCGATAAACAGCCAATAATTCCTGCCTTAAGAGACTCTAGTCGTTCTGCCATTAATTGTGTAGCAAAAATTTCGTTCATTTTGACAATAGGGGATAATAAATAGAAATTACAATGATTTTTAAACTTCCTACTTCAGACTTCAGACTTCTCACTTCAGACTTTACCGTTCCCGGTATGATAAATATTAGAGACGTTTCGTAATTATTTGCAAAGATAAGACTATGGGAATTTTGACATTGGGATGGGTATCGCTGTTAGTCGTGTTTACTTGGTCAATTGCAATGGTAGTTTGGGGCCGTAACGGACTGTAGAGTAAACGTGGAAAGTCCATTTTTGAGTATTTTGGCTTTAATTGCTCTGGTACTGCTTGTAGCAGTCACTGGAGGTGTAGGCTACTTGACGGTGGCAGACTGGCGAGATCGCCGTCGGCGAGAAGTCGAAAAACGCGAACAGCGACGCACCACATCACCCAAAAAGCGATGATGCGATCGCAGTTAAATTATCTTGTTGCAGGGATGTGATCATTAATATCGCATCCCTGCAATTTTTCATGCTAGAAAGCCTCATAAAATTGTGGATTTAAGAGCCTGTTTTATCCAAGGGGTATGAGGCGAGATTAAAATAGTTAGGCTTCCCAAATTTAAGTCTTCCTAGCTTCTAGCAAGTTAGTTTTTTGCTATTTAAATTTGTTGAGCATTAAATGAGCATTTTAGGGTTGTATCGGGCTGAAAGTGTTGATTTAGCGTAATTATGATAAAGCCAGACTGGTTGCGAGTTAAAGCTCCTCAATGGGAGCGCGTTGGTAACGTTAAAGAAATTTTGCGGGATTTAGCACTCAATACGGTTTGCGAGGAAGCATCCTGTCCGAATATTGGTGAGTGCTTCAAGGCGGGTACAGCCACTTTTTTGATTATGGGGCCAGCTTGTACCCGTGCTTGTCCTTACTGTGATATTGATTTTGAGAAAAAGCCTAAACCTCTAGACCCTACAGAACCAACCAGATTAGCAGAAGCAGTGCGCCGTATGAGGCTCAATCATGTGGTGATTACTTCTGTTAACCGAGATGATTTACCAGATGGTGGTGCTTCGCAGTTTGTCGAGTGCATTACGGCGGTGCGAAATGTCTCACCTCAGACCACAATTGAGGTATTAATTCCTGATTTATGTGGTAACTGGGATGCTTTGGAAATAATTTTACAAGCTAACCCAGAAGTAGTTAACCATAATACAGAAACGGTTCCTCGCTTATATCGTCGGGTGCGTCCCCAAGGAAAATACGATCGCACACTCGAATTATTGCAGCGATCGCGGCAAATTGCACCTTGGGTCTACACTAAATCGGGCATCATGGTAGGCTTAGGCGAAACTGATAGCGAAATTCGCCAAGTGATGCAAGACTTACGGGCAGTCGATTGCGATATTTTGACAATTGGGCAATATCTCCAACCCAGTCAAAAACATTTGCAAGTCGATGCCTTCGTTACTCCAGAACAATTCGCCGCCTGGCAAGCCTTTGGCAAAGAACTCGGATTTTTGCAAGTCGTTTCTTCTCCCTTAACCAGAAGCTCCTATCATGCAGAACAAGTCCGGGAATTAATGGAACGTTATCCCAGAAAAGTGCTGAGTGCTGATAAATCAGTTATCAGTCATCAGTAAACAGGGAGTAGACTTGATAACTGATAACTGATAACTGATATAAAGTGGTGCAAGAAACTACCATTGCAATTTTAGGTGCAGGTGCTTGGGGTACAGCTTTAGCAAATCTAGCCGCGGCCAATGGTCACAAAGTTAGACTATGGTCGCGTCATGGCACAGAAACACTAGAAGCTGTTATTCAAGATGCTCAAATAGTGCTATCTGCTATTTCTATGAAAGGGGTAAGAGATGTTGCGGTGCAAGTACAATCTTGTCCCCTTTCACCAGAAACAATTTTTGTCACAGCAACCAAGGGGTTAGAACCACAAACCACTGCTACGCCGTCGCAAATTTGGCAAGCTGCATTTCCGCATCATCCAGTAGTGGTATTATCTGGCCCGAATTTATCAGCAGAAATTCAAAAATCATTACCAGCTGCAACCGTAGTAGCCAGCAACATCACCACTGCATCCGAAAAAGTGCAGCTGGTATTTTCTGCACCACGTTTCCGAGTTTATACAAATCCCGATCCTTTGGGTGTGGAATTAGGAGGAACACTCAAGAATGTGATGGCGATCGCAGCTGGTGTCTGCGATGGCTTACAATTGGGGACTAACGCCAAAGCTGCTTTAGTTACCCGTGGACTTACAGAAATGGTTCGCATCGGCAATTTTTTAGGTGCGAAAACGGAAACTTTCTATGGTTTGTCAGGTCTGGGAGATTTGTTAGCCACCTGTAATAGTCCTTTGAGCCGTAACTACCAAGTGGGCTATCAAATGGCTGGTGGTAAAACCCTGACAGATGTCCTCGCTAATTTGCCAGGAACCGCCGAGGGTGTCAACACTTGTCAAGTATTGATGCAATTAGCCAAGCAGCAAAATATATATATGCCAATTACAGAGCAAGTTTATCGCTTACTCCAAGGTGAAGTTACTCCCCAACAAGCACTCGATGAATTGATGCTACGGGATATAAAGCCGGAATATCACTGAGTAAGTTAAAAGGAAAAAGTCAAAAGTTAGGACTTTCACCGCTTTGAGAGTGGGTTAATGTACTTTCTTTACACTTCAAAAAAGTAGACAAGGATATGTGGTCTGCACGTATTAGTGGTGCTTATCGCGCATTAGCTTTAAAGAAGGGTGAAGATTATTATTGGTTCTCGATTGGTAATCATGATGAGTATGAAACTCTGCTGAATTAGACAGTAGTTTCAGCTATAAACTCCAGAAAATAGACAATTCAAGCGAGGTTGGCAACGAGGCTGAAGACATTGCATTTTGTTGTCTAGAGAAATACAACAATAATGTCCAGGGTGCGATCGCGGAAAATTGATGTAGCCACCTGACTTATATTAAAGGTCTTTCATCAGTGCTTTGTCCTTGATTGTCTACTTTGATTTTCTATACTCTGCCTTTATTTTAACTTCATAATTTCCTGAGAAATCCTTAGACAAAAAATACTAAATCGTCAGGAAATTACTTTTATAGCCATGTAGATATGACTAACCAGATGTTAAACATAACTTTACTAACCAATGTTTATACAAGCTCAAAAGTAACAAGTTATACATATTGATTGGAAATACTGATTAGGTAGCTCAGAAATTAAAGCCTATCTGTAGATTTGAATAGCTATTGGTTCAATCAAAATGTTCAGCAGCCGAAGCATTTCGGCATTAATGTTGGAAACACTAGTGCAGTTTTTGAAAAAAAATTGTATTGGAACCTCATACCGTGTTATTTCATCTTGAATCACGGGAACAATAGCAACAGTTGATTTTGATTAGCTGACCGTAATCTATTGTTACCTGGAGCCATTGAGACGATATGCCAGCAACATCTTTCTACCCGGATGCCGCCTACAATTCCCAAAAGTCCCGCCAGGTTTTAGACCCAGATATCACGGTTGACGACGGTGATTTGTCGGTCGAAGATTTACAAGATCTGGAAATAGTTTCTGTTGATCCTGCTAGTTTTGGTGCAAACACTAACCGTCGTAGCACAGACTTAGTACGTTTGTATCTTCAGGAAATTGGTCGAGTCCGGTTGTTGGGGCGTGATGAAGAAGTTTCAGAAGCTCAAAAAGTTCAACGCTACCTACGGATGCGGACTGTACTAGCCAATGCTGCCAAGCAAGGGGATGCTGTAGTTTCGCCTTACCTGCGATTAATTGAAGTTCAAGAACGTTTAGCATCTGAACTAGGCCACCGTCCATCTTTAGAAAGATGGGCTTCTACTGCTGGTGTGCAGGTGTCGGATCTTAAGCCGATTTTGTCAGAAGGCAAACGCCGTTGGGCGGAAATTGCCAAGATTACAGTCGAAGAACTGGAGCAAATTCAGTCTCAAGGACTGCAATCTAAAGAACACATGATCAAGGCAAACTTGCGTCTTGTGGTTTCTGTTGCCAAAAAATACCAAAATCGGGGTTTGGAATTATTAGATTTAGTCCAAGAAGGAACCCTTGGTTTAGAAAGAGCCGTAGAAAAATTTGACCCTACTAAAGGTTATCGCTTTAGTACTTATGCTTACTGGTGGATTCGTCAAGGGATTACAAGAGCTATTGCTACTTCTAGTCGCACAATTCGCCTCCCAGTCCATATCACCGAAAAATTAAACAAAATTAAAAAAGCGCAACGCAAAATTGCTCAAGAAAAAGGTCGGACTCCAACTTTAGAAGACTTGGCAATTGAATTAGAAATGACACCATCTCAAGTTAGAGAAGTGTTGTTAAGAGTTCCACGTTCTGTTTCTTTAGAAACCAAAGTTGGTAAAGATAAAGATACAGAGTTAGGCGAATTGCTAGAAACAGATAGCGTTACTCCTGAAGAAATGCTAATGCGAGAATCTTTACAAAGAGACTTGCAAAATCTATTAGCTGATTTAACTAGCCGCGAACGAGATGTAATTTTGATGCGGTTTGGTTTAGCGGATGGTCATCCTTACTCTTTAGCCGAAATTGGCCGCGCTCTTGATTTATCACGGGAACGGGTACGTCAAATTGAATCAAAAGCTTTACAAAAGCTGCGTCAACCCAAGCGTCGTAACCTTATCCGCGACTATTTAGAGTCTCTGAGCTAATTGTGTATGAAGTGTAAAGTATGAAGTGTAAAGTATGAAGTTTGAAGTGTGCAATTTTATCCTTCATTCTTTATTCTTTACATTTCTCACCATGATTGAAATTGGACTACTCAGTTATAGCAAACTTAACCTGCTTGTCCACAGGTATAGCAGTCGAAGTCTACGTGAAGACATTTAAAAAGGACGAAGCCAGGCAGAGTAAGACTTTTACCTCTAGCATAGCTGCCTCCTACTATAGAATTTATCGCCAAAAGCAAAGAAATTAGGACATTCTGCAAGCGTGAATGTTAAGAACAGTAATGTTTTTACCTTCTGCTATTTCCTGGCTTATGCAAAACTTTTGCAGCTAGATTTCCCTATGCTGATCTAGCCTACTGCTGAATGCTGCTAGCGAATGGGATCGCTATTGGATAATTGGGTTGAGAAGCTGACTAATTATTCATGAGAACTTAATAAATATTGTCAATAAGCTTTGTTTGTTGCAAATTGCTCATCACATTTGTTATATTCTCAACTAATGGGCTTTGTTGAGAAAAATTAGTATGACAGTCTACACAACTACTTCACTCAAAGCAGAATTAAATGAAAGAGGTTGGCGTTTAACACCCCAGCGCGAAGTGATTTTACACATTTTTCAAGAACTTCCGCAAGGTGAACACCTCAGTGCTGAGGATCTTTACCATCGCTTAGAAGCTGACGGCGAAGGCATCAGTCTTTCAACTATTTATCGTACGTTGAAACTGATGGCACGAATGGGAATTTTGCGCGAATTGGAATTAGGGGAAGGTCATAAACATTACGAAATTAACCAACCTTACCCCCACCATCACCATCATTTAATTTGTGTTCGGTGCAACAGCACCATTGAGTTTAAAAACGATTCGATTTTAAAAATTGGTGCGAAAACTGCTCAAAAAGAAGGATTTCATCTGCTTGACTGTCAAATGACAATTCATGCAGTATGCCCCAAATGTCAACGCGCACTGATGCCGCTTTAACATTGGGGCTGGATAACCAAAAGAAGTTACTCAAATCAATTTTGGATTTTAAATTTTGGATTGAGCAATTACCTAAACTCCTGTTTTCTAGGTTATGAATCCAAAAAATCTCAAAGGCTTTTGCACACTTGCGTTTTGCTGCGCTATCAGCAATCTAAAATCTAAAATTGGTAGAGTTATCGGAGGCAAGTAACCATTTGGGGATTCACATTGGCAAACCTAAGCGGATGTTAAAACCGTCCGCTTCTAATATCACTGAGGCTGACACCATAAAATTCTTGGGCTTGCTTGATTGCTTTTTTTGTGTCGTCTGCCATTACACCCGTTAGCTTACCTTTGTAAAAGCCTTTGTCTCGGAGTCTTCTTTGAATTTCCAACACACTAAAGTTGCTTTTTGGTGCGGTGTTCACTTTGCTATATAAGCGAGCGCGAGTCGTAGGGCCTGCTACACCACTGGCTGCTAAGTAATTGTCAGACTGGAAGCGACGTACTGCATCGGAAGTGTAAGAACCAAAGTAGCCATTTGGCTCTCCCTGTAAGTATCCAGCTTTGATTAATTGTTCTTGGAGAACTCTGACTGCTTCACCGCGATCGCCCATGCGAAGATTATCTCTATCAGCTGCTTTTTTTGCTGGAGAATCCTCGCCATAGCCTACACCACTTTGGGGGAGTTTGCTAAGAGTTGCCGGGCCAACAATGCCATCAACATTCAAATTATAAGCATCTTGGAAACGTTTAACTGATTCTTCGGTGATTGGCCCGAATATACCTGTGGCGTTTCCGTAATAATAACCAGCCACGCGCAGTTTTTCTTGTAAAACTCTTACGTCTTCCCCTTCATCACCTTTCATCAGGTATTGGGAATTGCTACGCTTGGTAGCTTGGGTTGGAGTGTTTTGGACTGGTGTACTAGCACTAGCAGCTGCAACCCTAGTTTTTTGGGCTGGTGTCCTCGTATTTGCAACTTTAGTTGTTTGAGTTGTCCGCACCAAAGTTGCTTTTTTGGGTTGGCTATTTGCAGATGTTTTGCGCCAGTTATCTAATTTTTGCAGAGTGGTGGTTCCCACTACACCATCAACTGGTAAACCTGCGGCTTTTTGGAAACGTCGAACAGCTTCTTCTGTGGGAAAATCATAAACTTGAGTAATCGGAGCTTGATAATAACCAGCTTGTTGTAGTTTTTGTTGCAGATTTCTCACAGAGGGGCCTTGATCACCTCTTTCTAGAGCCAAGACACTATTGACCATACTGAGAATAGACAAGGTAAGCGCCAGAGGTAACATATACTTCCAAGCCTTACTTGAAAGCTTACTCCAGTTTGGCGCAGATGCTTGGTCTAACAAAGCACTCAGCGATATTAATTCACTGGGTTCACAGTCTTCATAGGCGAAAGCTAGGTGCAAATATGCAAGGTTGTCCATAGTAGATTCCTACACCATTTATTTATCTGGAATATATTTTTCTTCGATGGCTGCTTCGGCTTGATGTACTAAACTTCTTAAATTTTCTAGTGTCAGTATATCCACATTTTCCCATAAACCACGCTGGTGTGCTTCAAGTAATCTTTCAGCAATATCACGCAACGTATGAGGATTATTGTACTGAATAAAGCCTACAACAGTTGGATCAAACAGATAAGACTCTGCTATGCCTTGATACATATAATCTTCTACGCATTTGGTTGTGGCATCGTAGGCAAACAGAAAATCAACGGTTGCTGACATTTCAAATGCACCTTTATAACCGTGGCGCATGACTCCGGCAATCCACTTAGGATTAATTACACGCGAACGATACACCCGCGCAATTTCTTCTTTCAGTTGGCGAATGCGGGGATTAGCGGGAATAGAATTGTCGCCAAAGTAAATTTGGGGATTTTTGCCTTGCAGAGAACGGACAGCAACTGCTAAACCACCTTGAAATTGATAATAATCATCAGAATCGAGCAAATCATGTTCGCGGTTGTCTTGGTTGTGCAGAACAATTTGCATTTGCTGTAAACGCTGCTGGAATGCTTCTGGTGCAGCGATTCCTGTGAGTTTACCCTTTTCTTGGGTAGCAGTCAGGCTGGTGTAGGCGTAACAACTCCAGTTGATATAAGCACGGGCTAAATCTTGGTCATCAGTCCAATTTTGCGATTCAATTAAACCTTGAATTCCTGCTCCGTAAGCACCAGGTTGCGAGCCAAAAATGCGATAAAGCGATCGCACTTGGGCCGCCTCTGGTGTTAAACCTTGGGTTATCCAATACTCAGTATCTTGCTGAACTTGCACCGCTAAGGGATTTTCTTCTAGAGATTCATCTAAGGCGGCAACTGCTGTCACCGCTTGTTCAAATAAGTCAATCAGATTAGGGAACGCATCGCGGAAAAATCCAGAAATTCTTAAGGTGACATCCACTCGCGGACGACCCAAAATCGACAACGGTAAAATTTCAAAATCGACGACTCGCCGCGCTGCCCCATCCCACACAGGACGCACACCTAACAATGCTAAGGCTTCGGCAATGTCATCGCCACCAGTTCGCATTGTAGCTGTACCCCATAAAGATAATCCTAGTGTTTTGGGATACTCACCATGCTCTTGAGTATAGGCTTCGATTAAGTTCTCGGCGGCTTTTCTGCCAACATCCCAGGCTGTTTCTGTGGGTAAGGCGCGGATATCTACTGAGTAAAAGTTTTTGCCAGTTGGCAGGACTTCTGGTCTGCCGCGTGTGGGTGCGCCGGAAGCACCGCTCGGGACATATCCGCCCTCAAGTCCGTGGAGTAAGTTGGTGATTTCGGCGGGGGTTTGTTGAAGGGCGGGGAGGAGTTTGGTGTTGATCCAGTCTAGGGTAGTGGAGAGGGGGGAAGGGGGGAGGGTGGGGAGTTGTTCTATTAGTTCGGCGGCTTGTTGTTCTAGGAGTTCGACTACATCGCCGATGGTGCGGCAGGATTGGAGTTTCGCGCAAAGGCGCAAAGGCAAGGCAGCGCGTTGCGGGGGTTCCCCCCGTTGTAGCGACTGCCGCGCGGAGTGGGAGTTGGGGAAGATGAATAAGGAGCTAAATTCGTCTGTGAGGGGGTCTATGTCTAGTCCCCAGGCTTGGGCTAGGGCGCGGGTGATGCCGATGGAGTGGCGGTTGGGGATGCGGGCGATCGCAACTATTAAGTCTCGCAGTTGTCTACCTTGGGGACATTGCCCAAATATATGTAAGCCGTCGCGGATTTGGGCTTCTTTGAGTTCGCATAGATAGCCATCTAATGAGTTTAATATTGATAGTTCAAAGTTGAAGATTGCTTCTTTGTTTTCTAGTCCTAAGTCTAGGTGCAGGTTTTCTTTGATGACGAGTTCGCGGATGCGATCGCGGATGGCTGGTAATCTTGAAGGGTCTAAACTTTCGGCTTCGTAAAACTCATCAATTAAGTTTTCTAACTGTTGCAAGGCCCCATACAATTCTGCACGGGTCATTGGTGGGGTGAGGTGGTCGATAATCACGGCTTGGGCGCGGCGTTTAGCTTGGGAACCCTCGCCAGGATCGTTGACGATAAACGGGTAAAAATGGGGCATTGCACCGAAGGCAACTTCGGGATAACAATTGCTGGATAAAGCTAAACTTTTGCCTGGTAGCCATTCTAAGTTGCCATGTTTACCAACGTGTACGACAGCATCAGCACCAAAGCATTCTCTTACCCAATAGTAAAAAGCTAGATAAGCGTGAGTTGGTTCTAAATCTGGGGCGTGATAATTCAAACTAGGGTCAAGGTCATAACCCCGCGCTGGTTGTATACCTACGAAAATGTTGCCGAGTTGAATGCCGGGAATGGGAAAGGGGGAACTGTTTTCCCCTCTGCCCCCTACCCCCTCCCCCGTTGCCTCTTCCCGACTCCCGACTCCCCATCGTTCATTAATACCTTGCTTGACTGATTCTGGTAATGAGGCGAAATATTCCTGATATGCTTCAATTGAAAGACTCTGATGTATTGGGCGTAATTCTCTGGCTTCGGGGTCATTGGTGACACCATCTGTCAAGAATTGAATCAACTCATTTCCATCAGTTGGTACGTTATCTAATTCATAACCAGCAAGTTGTAAGGCTTTGAGGATTTCTACACAACTTGCTGGTGTATCTAAACCCACACCGTTAGCAAGGCGACCGTCGCGGTTGGGGTAGTTAGCCAAAATTAGGGCAATGCGGCGTTCTTGGGTTGGTTTGGAACGCAATCTGACCCAATTAGCAGCGAGTTGAGCGACAAAATCAATGCGATCGCTCACTGGTTCATAAACGACTACATCTGTTTCTATGTCAGGATTACGTGTTTGCAAAGCTTTAAAAGATACAGCACGGCTAATAATTCTGCCATCTACTTCTGGTAGTGCCACGTTCATAGCGATATCACGGGGAGATAACCCTTGAGATTGCGATTCCCACGTCTCAACGGAACCACCGCTCAGAATGACTTGGAACACTGGCACATCAAATTTTTGCCACAGGTCTGTTTCTGGTGTTTCAGTATCTAGACGGGCTAGAGAAAAACTAGTGGTATTTAAAAGTACTGTAATTTGTTCTGCATCTTTGGGCTGGAAAAATTCGCTCAATTCATCTTGAACGCTGGGGTCACGTAGGGAAGAAACAAAAACTGGGATTGGTTGTAAGTTTCTTTGAGCTAAGGCTGCACACAAAGCATCAATCACCTTAGTATTGCCAGCTAGATAATGCGCGCGATAGAACAAAATACCGACTTTGGGGAGTGGAGGATGGGGGGCAGGGGGGCAGGGGGGCAGGGGGGCAAGGGTGAAAATTTCCTGAATATCTCTCTTATCTCCCAACTCACTATTCCCTATTTTCCATTCATACAAACCCACGCGAGGAACAATTTGCGGTGGTAGGGGATGAAAGGATGTATTTGAGCAAGTATCAGCGATAAATTTTAAAGCATTAACAAAATTATTAACACCGCCTTCGCGGAAATATTGCCATACTCTGTTAACAATATCTACAGAAACAGTAGATTGAGCTACTAATTCAGGATCAAGCGCGTCATCTCCTGGCATTACAATTAAGGTTGTACCGTTACGTTGTACAATTTCCTGCACTACTTCTAAACCGTAAGCCCAGTATGCACGTCCGCCTAAAAGACGTAAAATAATTACCTCAGCAAGTTCTAACACTTGCTCGCTATATGTATCAATAGTAATTTGTTGTTGTAACTGCAATAAGTTAGCGACTCTTAATGCAGGAAAATTTGTCGGTAATTTGGTAACTGCTGCTGCCAAAGTTTGAATGTCAGTATCCGCAGCTGTAATAAATACAAACGGCGCGGGAGTTTGTTCTAGAAAAATTAACCCTTCTGACTGATTCCATCCGACTGATTTAGCATTTATTCGATGCATGATCCCGCCTTACCGTCTTAAACTGTTGGTTAGAACACGATTAAAAAACATTTCAGCCTAGCAAAACCAGCTGCTGAAAGGAAAGTCATTTTTCCTAGACACTGGTTAGTTACCCCCTCTCACCCGACCATTGAAAATGCTTAGTTCACCTGATTTGAGCTTTTCTCAAAGTTTGCCTTTAGTTGTATTTAATCAGCTTGGGGAATTATTACAGCAAATGGCTCAATCTGTGGAAAGTTCTGTACTAGTACTGACAGAAGCCGTGCTAGCGAGAATTATCATACCTGAAGAATGGCAAATCCAAAGATTTACATTGGTTGTTTCTGAGCAGTTTAGTGCGCTTTTGTTCGGTTGCTTTGAGCAGCAGCAGTCGGAAACGGAGGAAAACTCTCACTCAGCACGCTGCTCAACTCCCGCTACCGCTAACAGCACTCAACACGCTGCTCAACTCCCGCTACCGCTAACAGCACTTAACACTCACTTTACCTTTAATTCAGAAGCGATCGCTTCTTTTATTGGCAAATTGAAGGATTTGTTTGCGAGTGATTCTGATACGCATCACAATCTGGAATTCTACAGTCAAATTCTTCGTCCTAATGATGCTACGCTTCAAAGTCAATTCACACTATTATTATTAGAATATCTGCTATCACACAAGAATCAGGCAGTAACCGAAACTGTAAGCGCAAATCAGGGCGAAAATTTCTGTCAAGCAATCGAAATTGCTTTGCAAAAACAAATATCTCAAGAAAGATTATTAAATCAAGTCACAACTCAAATCCGTAAAAGTTTAGATTTGCCAGTTATTATGGCAACAGCAATCGCTCAAGTGCGTGATTTTTTGAAGTTGGACAGGTTAGTAATATATAAATTTGAAGCTTCAAAAGTTAATACCCAAAACTCAACGCTTAAACAGCAAAATAATCATCAACCCCTCACACAAGACTGCCAAAATTACGGGGGTTGTATTGTCTATGAAGCTAAGGCGACAGATGCGATTCCGTCGGTTTTACATTGTCACGAAACAACCTGCTTTACACGCCATTCGGCTTGTTGGGATAAGTATCGTCAAGGTTTTACCTTAGTTGTTGAGGATGTGGAAAAAACTTATGCCTTGGAAGATTGCTTGTTGAATTTTCTCCGCGCTAACCGAGTCAGAGCCAAGTTAGCAGCACCAATTATGTTTGAAGAAAAACTCTGGGGATTGTTAATCGCTCATCAATGTGACAGTACCCGTCAATGGAATGATAACGAAAAAAATTTATTGACTTCTATTGCTGAACAATTAGCGATCGCAATTCATCAATCGGAATTGATGCGATCTCTCACGCAAGAAAAACAAACTCTCGAACAACGGGTACTAGAACGGACAATGGCTTTACGTGATGCTTTACTAGCCGCAGAAGCCGCTAGTCGCTTACGTAATGAATTTCTCGCCACAATTAGCCATGAATTACTGACACCGTTAACTTATGTGATTGGCATGTCTTCTACTCTGTTACGCTGGCCAATTGGTGAATTGAGCCAACGACAGCGAGATTATTTGCAGACAATCCACGACAGTGGTGAACATTTATTAGAAATGATTAATGACATCCTCGATTTATCACAAATTGAGGCGGGTAAGACGGTTTTAAATATTAGTGAATTTTCCTTGGCAAAGATCGGCGAAAATGCTATTGCTGCGTTAATAGATAAAGCAAACAATCAACAAGTAAGTCTCAAATTAGATTTGCAAATCGATCCAAAACGCGATCGCTTTAGTGCCGATGCCGAGCGTATAGAACAAATTCTCTGGAATTTATTAACCAATGCCATTAAATTTACCCCCGAAGGTGGCAGCGTGACTCTGCGGCTTTGGGTGGAAGAAGATACAGCCATTTTTCAAGTCGAAGATACAGGCATAGGCATTCCTGAAGACCAATTACCTGTAATGTTCGAGAAATTTCAGCAACTCGATACACCCTATCGTCGCCGCTACGAAGGTACGGGACTGGGTTTAGCTTTAACAAAACAACTTGTAGAACTGCATCGTGGCCGAATTGAAGTAGAATCCACAGTGGGCATCGGCTCGATTTTTACTGTATGGATACCTGTTCAGTTAAGCAAAGTGCTGAGTGCTGAGTGCTGAGTGGGTGCAGGGGGGTAAGGGTGTCTTTCAAGGGCAGGGAGCAGGGGGCAGGGAGAAAGAATTAAAAACCAATTTATTTGTATCAGGATTTTCGTGAAATGGTATAACCAATGACCAATGACAAATCATGACTATGGACAAATGACAAATGACTATTCAGTTAAAACCCTAAAACAAGGGCTAATTGTCTCTTGCCAAGCACCTATTGATTCACCTCTGCATGAACCAACGATAATTGCGGCAATGGCGCAGGCTGCGGTTAATAATGGTGCAGTTGGTGTACGGATAGATACACCAAGCCACATCGTTGCAGTTAGGGAGCGGGTGAAAGCCCCAATTATTGGGCTGTGGAAACAAATAATATCTAATTATGATGTGTATATTACACCTCAGTACCACCATGCGGCGGCGGTGGCTGAGGCTGGAGCCGATATAATTGCGATCGATGCAACGACAAGACATCGACCTGATGGTGAGACAGTAGCGGATATAATTAACCGCATTCATCAGCAATTGGGTAAACCAGTTATGGCTGATGTCGATACTATTGAGGCCGCTAGAGCAGCTGCAATAGCAGGCGCAGATATTTTAGGTACAACTCTATATGGCTATACTGCCAAAACTAACAACGATTCTCCTCCTGGCTGGGAACTGTTAAGACAGATAGTGGCGGAATTAGACACACCAGTAATATGTGAAGGCGGTATAGCTTCGCCACAGATGGCACGTCAAGCTTTAGACTTGGGTGCTTATGCTGTTGTAGTTGGCACTGCCATCACGGGAATTGATGTACAAGTGAAGATTTATCAACAAGCACTCCAAAATTCCTGATAATGCCTAATACTAATTCAGAAAAATCCTGATACAAATTACCCGGCCTGTTCTTGAATGACAAGAGCAGGCTTTTCCAAAATTTGGCTGAAAAACTCAACATTTATTTTAGCTTTGTTCTTTGTTATATCAGGAAAGATTTCACATAAATCATTTAAGATGAGGAACTCTATCCTAGGGATGAGATAGTCAGTAAATTACAAAGTTCTCTGTTGAGGCTGGGTGTAGGGTGTAGGGTGTGGGGTGTAGGGAAAGAATTGCATTGATGAGTCCTTTAGTCCTATGAGATTTGTCGCTCGTCGTTTGAGAATGATGATCTGATTACCGACAACTGGGTTGCGTGCAATCAATTTATCTTGAGGATCAACAATTTCTAGATGAGTAAAATCGAGTTCTTGCGACCGTTGTAAAATATCTGCTGCGAGTTTGTCTTGTTGAGATTCTTTCAGTGCGTACCAATCGTTACTAATTTTGACAGTGAGATGAAGAGTGCGAAAGTTAGCTTGAATTGACTGTATCAGACCGGAGGCAATGCGATCGCTAATTTCTGCCACTTGATTTTCAATAGCCGCAATCAAAATTTGTTCTGGGGTTAATTCTACTTTTGGTGTCGGCGTTGGTTCTGGTGTCGGCGTGGGAGTTACTTCTGGTTCTGGGTCTGCTGAAGGTGTGACTTCTGGTTCCGGTGTGGGAGTTACTTCTGGTTCCGGTGTGACATCTACTTCTGGTTCTAATGTTGGCGTGGGAGTGGCTTCTAGCGGTTGAGGTTCTGGTGGAGTTGCTTGGGTTGGCGTAGGTATAGGAACTTCTTCAACTGGGGGGACTGTGGCTATTTCAGGAGGTTTATTCGTCAAAAAGTTAGAAGTTGTCCAAACCAAAATCACAGCAATTCCGGCAATAATTCCTGTCAAAGCCGTGTCTGACAACTGTCTTGATAGATTTACTGGTAATAAAGACCGAATTTTGGCTAACAGTCCACCCCAAAAACCTAAAGTCTCTGTCCCTGGAGGCGGTGCAGTCTCTAGTTTGACCACTGCTGTTTCTAACACCCCAATGGTTCCCCGCAGAACTCGGATAATTGCCATTTTCCAAAACGGCTGCTGTCTCTGGTTGCGTGCTTGGCGAGACCGATTTCTATTTGGTTCAGGGGAAGTAGGGGGTTGTGGATTTTGGTTGTCTTGTGACATGGAACTTGCTGACTAAATTATTACTAAAAGTATTTTTGGCATCTACCCAAAGATTAAAAAAAAACTGATCATCATAGTTTTTGACTGAGTTTCTTGTATGTTTTGGATTAAAACTAGCCAAAAATAAAAAGTTTATGAATTTTAATCAAATTGGACAAGTTGCTATTGCACTGTTAACAACTTTTGGCTTGAAAATTCTTGGTGCGATCGCTCTTTGGATTATTGCACAGCGATTGATTGATTTTGCTATTAGACTAATCCGGCGTGGCTTCCGCAGTCAACACGTTGACCCAACTCTAGTTAACTACCTGCTCAACATTATTTCCGTCACTTTAAGAATTGTTTTAATTGTGGCAATTCTTGGCTTTTTCGGTGTTGAAACAACTTCTTTTGCAGCATTATTAGCCGCAGCAGGTGTAGCTATTGGTGCAGCTTGGGGTGGACTGTTAGCTAACTTTGCGGCTGGTGCGTTTTTGATTGTGTTTAGTCCATTTAAAGTTGGCGACTTTATCACAGCCGCAGGTGTTACAGGTACAGTTACAGAAATTGGACTGTTCACCACTAATATCACCACACCCGATAATGTGTTAACAATTGTCGCCAATAACAAGATTTTTTCTGACAATATCCAAAATTTCTCTGCTAATCCTTACCGTCGAGTTGATTTGCTAGCACAATTGCATCATAATGTCGATCATAACGATGCGATCGCTCGGTTAAAAACCAAAATCACTCAAATTCCTAACGTCGTAAATAATCCTGCACCTGATGTTGAAATTATCACATTCAATTTAGCAGGGCCAGTATTAGCAGTTCGTCCCTACTGTAATAATGAACACTACTGGCAAGTTTATTTTGACACTAACAAAGCTATTCGTGAAGCCTTTGGTGAAGCTGGTTATCCCATTCCTGAACAACGCTACGCATTTAGTGGCCCATCACCAGATGGCAGACCAGATGACACATCCTCTATTATTTCCTCTGCTTCTTTGATAAGTTGAGTTTGTGTTATTCAACACAATTGAATCTATCAATAATTTCATCAAAACAAAGTAGATAAGGTATTTGCCTTATCTACTTTTGTATGAGGTACAAATTTAGAACTTACGCAAAAATCTCTCCAACTCTCATTCCTCTATGAACTCTGCGTCTGGAGTGGTTTGATTTTCCGTAGCTTGTGCGTAAGTCCTGGTAAAATTAATGCTTTAGATAGAGGAGGGCAAAGCCGATGACTCGTGTCATCATTGTGCGCCACGGGCAAAGCAGCTACAACGCCGAAAGGCGAATTCAAGGACGCACAAATGCGTCACAATTAACAGAAAAAGGTTGTAATGATGCCAGTAAAGTAGGCAAAGCCCTCAGCAATATTGCGTTTCAAGCAATTTATAGCAGTCCGCTGCAACGAGCTAAACTAACAGCCGAGATTATTCAAAGCGAGTTAGCTAATGCTCAAGGGTCTTCTGCTGTTGTGCAAACTTCCGATCAATTATTAGAAATTGACCTACCTTTGTGGGAGACAATGCTCACGGCTGATGTCGAGCAGAAGTTTGCTGAAGATTACAAGATTTGGCACGAACATCCCCAGGACTTGGTAATGCTTGTCAAAGATGGTGAGGGGACAAAAGAACATTTTCCTGTTCTGGCTTTGTACGAACAAGCACAGCAATTTTGGCAAGAAATTCTCCCTCAACATCAAGGGAAAACTATTCTCATCGTTGGGCATAACGGCATTAACCGCGCTTTGATTAGCACCGCACTTGGTATTCCCCCCAGCCGTTATCATTCTATTCAGCAATCTAACTGTGGTGTCACAGTCTTAAATTTTGCTGGAGGATTAGGTGAACCAGTCCAACTAGAATCAATGAATCAAACGCAACATATGGGTGAAACTCTACCCTCTTTGCGTCCTCATCATCAGGGCGTGCGGTTGCTGTTGGTGCGTCATGGTGAAACAGAGTGGAACCGCCAAACGAGATTTCAAGGTCAAATTGACGTTCCTTTGAATGACAATGGGAGAAATCAAGCCCAAAAAGCAGGTGAATTTCTCAAAGATGTCGCCATTGACTTTGCTGTGAGTAGTTCAATGCAGCGTCCCAAAGAAACAGCCGAGATTATCTTGCGTCAACATCCCGACATTCAGTTAGACCTGCAAGATGGTTTAAGAGAAATTAGTCATGGGCTTTGGGAAGGCAAATTAGAAGCAGAAATTGAGCAAGAATTTCCTGGGGAGTTGCACCGTTGGCGGACAATACCTGCCCAGGTACAAATGCCAGAAGGGGAAAATTTACAACAAGTATGGGATCGTAGTGTTGTCGCTTGGCAATCTATTGTGCAAACTGCATTAGATAATCAACTCAAAACTGGATTAGTCGTCGCTCACGACGCTACTAATAAAACTTTGCTTTGTCATATTTTGGGTTTACCAGCAGACAACTTTTGGAATTTCCGCCAAGGTAATGGCGCAGTTAGTGTAATTGACTACCCTAACGGACTTGACGGTTTCCCAGTATTACAAGCAATGAATATCACGGCTCATTTGGGTGGTGGTGTGCTAGATAAAACCGCAGCTGGAGCATTATAAAACATTGAGGAGTGAAAAGTAACGAGCGAGGTACTCAGTAGGCCGTTACCAATAAAGTTAACTAGTGTTCGCGTAGCGTCTGCGACAGGAGAAGGTGGTGATTTGTCTTTGGGAGCCAGTGCGCTCTTGCGCTTTGCCGACTTGTAGCAACTGGCGTTCATTGGTATGGTTTTTAGACGTATTTACGTTTAGTAAGCTGGTTATGTTTATTTCTACCGACCTACGGAAAACCTAAATATAGCGGTTATCTGTTCTCTGCTATCACTTCTAACTCGTTACTCCTAACTCATGATTTTTATGACTGAACTTTTACAAAAAGTACGAATAATCGATCCAGTTTCGGGAATTGACCAAATCGCAGATGTTTTGATTGCGGATGGTCAGATTCAAGCGATCGCCGCAACAATTTCTGATATTAGTACAGATACGCAAGTTAGAAATTGTCAGGGTTTAATTCTCGGGACTGGGTTAATTGATTTATACAGTCATTCTGGTGAACCAGGATTTGAAGAACGCGAAACTTTCTCTTCTTTATTGCAGGCGGCGGCTGCTGGTGGCTTTACGAGAATTGGCATTTTACCCGATACTTCCCCATCTATTGATAACCCTGCACTGGTAGCACAGTTGCAGAATATCAGAAACATATCTCCCCTGCACCCCCGTACCCCCGCACCCCTGCTTCATATCTGGGGTGCAATTACCTTAGATGTGGAGGGAAAGCAAATGACAGAATTAGCCGATTTAGCTGCGGCGGGAGTTGTGGGTTTTACTGATAGTCACCCTTTAGATAATTTTGGTTTGCTGCGGCGCGTGCTGGAATATGTGCAACCGTTGGGTAAACCTATTGCTTTTTGGCCTTGCGATCGCCAGCTTACAGCTAATGGTGTCATACGTGAAGGGGCGGATGCATTGCGTTTTGGTTTACCACCCATCCCCGCTAGTGCCGAAACAACTGCGATCGCAGCTTTGTTAGAATTAGTTGCAGCTAGTGGTAATTCACAAGTTCACATCATGCGGGTTTCTACTGCGCGGAGTGTAGAATTAATCGCCTCGGCGAAGGCGGCTGGTTTACCCATCACCGCCAGCACCACTTGGATGCATTTATTGTTAGACACGACAGCCGTTAAAAGTTACGATACCAGTTTGCATTTAGATCCGCCTTTAGGTACTCCTAGCGATTTAAAAGCTTTGCGTGCAGGTGTTCGTACAGGTGTAATTGATGCGATTGCGATCGACCATGCACCCTATACTTATGAAGAAAAAGTCCAAGCATTTGCAGAAGCACCAACTGGCGCAATTGGCTATGAGTTAGCCTTGCCTTTGTTGTGGCAAAATCTGGTGGAGACTGGCGAATTGACAGCCCTAGAATTATGGCAAGCATTAAGTAAAAATCCCGCCGAGTGTATAGGGCAGAAATTAAATACAATTCAACCTCAACAAACAGCTGAATTAACTTTATTTGATCCCCAACAAACCTGGAAAGTTGAACGGAAAAATCTACATACACTTTCTAGTAATACACCTTGGTTAGGTAAAGAATTACAAGGTCGTGTTGTGCAAATTTGGTGTTGAAGCAGGTGATAAGGGACTTAAGTAAGTCGGTGTAAATAATTATTGTTGGAATAAGGCAGGGGGCAGGGGCAGGGAGCAGGGGGAAAAAGCGTTTGAGCCTTATTTACTTTTCTTCACATAGTTTGGTTTTATTGCATCGACTTACTTACAAGTAATAAAAATATCCAAAATTTTCTTGTGGGATGGGTGTCCTCACCCGTCCAGTCCTGAGGGCGGGCTGTCCGGCCCACCCCACAAGATAACAGGACTTACGCACAAGCTACGGAAAATCGTAGACGCGATAGCGGCTTGCCGCAGGCTACCACAGAGGCGCAGAGTTCACGGAGAAATGAGAGTTTGAGAGATATTTTGCGTAAGTCCTAGATAAATAACTTATTTCTTGGAAATCCCTAAACAGAATCTATGTCTGCTACGAATAGCTGTACTTTATGAAGGTGACAGCACAGTTAGGTATGTAATTCGCGTTGTGAAAGAACACTGACAGCGCAATTGGAAAACTTTGTACTTAACTCAAGTGCAAGCAAATCAAACTCAAGTCTGGTTTTAGTAGGAGTCAATAACAATGGTGCAAGCATCAGTATCTACCAACATCACACTGGAAACGGTGATTGATCTGTTTTTAGAAAAATTGGGCGAACCGACTAATGAGTGGCAACATCAGGCATTAGAAGAATATAAAAAAGGTGATGTCAAGGCAGTTAAAAAAATTTATGCCAGCCATCTCAGAGATTATTACAGCAAATGCTTAGGATTTTTGGTGAGTGCAACCAGCACAAATCCCAACTTAGGCAAAATTTTGGCTGCTGCTGCTAATGCGGTGGCTGACTACGCACAAGTCAAAGCTTTAGAGCAAATTAGCAGTGGTAATGCCATTGCTTTTGAGTCTGCTGACCTAGTAGGGAATGCCACCACCAATATTTTAAAATTTCTTACGCCTCGAACTGATTATCATCAATTAGCTCTAGCTTCTAGAACTAATTATGATGCACTGAAGGAATTAGAGAAAGAAAACCCAGAGGATCATTTAATCAAAGCTTTACTCTATCTAACTAAAGCAACTCCAGATTCTCCCGTGCTTTACACCATCATTGCGGAAGCTGCTACAACGGCGGCACTGCATACCAGGAATTTGGAACATCAAGAAATTAGTAATGCTATTGATGCTGCACTAATTTCTTAGAGGACGAAGGCGATTATACCCCAAACCCGCGATCGCCTTTTTTTACAGGACTTACGCATGAAAACGAAAAATCAAGGGTCTGGAGAAGGGGGCAAGGGTGTAGGGGTGTATGTATCCAAAACCAATTAACCCAGCCTCCACAGACAATCTTTGTGCGTAAGTCCTATTTTAGTTGGTTATCACTATTCCCCGTTCCGTTACATAAACCGCAACAATCCCAGCTTTGATTTTTTTCTCAGACATACTGAGATTAACTTCATCTATCGGGCGTGAGATTATGATTTGTTCTACATTATTGCCGCGTAACTCTACTTTATTGGTAAGTGTTTTATTGGGAGGTTTAATTTTTACCAGTTGTGCTTCTGCACCTTTACCAACTAATCGAGCCGCTAGTGATATTGTTGCTAATAAAGCAGCCGCACCTGAATCAGTCCCGAATGGGAATGTTGCCCAAGAAACTGCACCAGTAACCCGGGCGCGGCCGCAGTTAATTAAAAAGGCGGCTATGACTGTAGTTGTCAACTCTGTGTCTCAAAGTATTGATGCAATATCACAAATTATTACTAAACAGCAAGGTGATTTAATTGGATTAAACGAAAGCCAACCAACAAAAGAAAATTTCCGCCATACTGCATCTATTCAATTGCGAATTCCGCAAAACTTATTAGAGCCAACTTTAACAGAATTAGCTAAATTAGGCACAGTAGAAAGCCGTAATATTACAGCAGAAGATGTAGGCGATCGCTTGATAGACTTTCAAGCAAGATTAACTAACCTGCGAAAGACAGAAGCAAATTTACAAAAAATTATGGATCGGGCAGGTTCCGTTAGAGATGTGTTAAGTGTTGCACAAGAACTCAGTCAAGTGAGGCAATCTATCGAACAAATTGACGCACAACTCAAAAATTTACAAAATCAAGTTGCCTACTCTACTATTACCCTCAACCTAGAAGCAGCCGTCTCTGGGACGGCTCCTCAACGCGCAGTGGGTACACAAATTCAGGAAACTTGGAATAAATCTACCCAATCTCTAGGCTCATTTACCGTTGGTTTACTCAAGCTAGGTATTTGGTTAATGGTGTACAGTCCTTATTTATTAATTATTGCTATGGGTTTTTATGGTTTTACTCGTTGGCGACGCAGGGAAGTATGAAGTGTCAAGTTGGTAATTTCATTCTTCTCGCTTGAAGTGCTGAGTCAAGATGCTAGTCGCTATTTCATACTGCTTTTTTCACTATGACAAATCACCATTGACCATTAACTGTTTACTAAGATTGTACTGATGAACACGAAACAATGAAGCAGATGAATGCCAAGATCAAATAAGAAAGCCCTAAGGGTATTGAAAGTACTATGCCAGAAATACACCAATCTATTGCACAGCACTACCACGAACGTACTAAATATGACCCTGATACTCTAGCTGCTAAAAGCCAAAGGCTAGATTGGGCTAAACAGCCAGTACCTTTTAAGGAGTATAAAATCGGTTCGGTTATTGATCTCAAGGCTTATTTGCAAGAGTCTCCAGAAGAGCTTGCGGCAAAACCAGATGCTCAATGGTGGCAAAGGCTATCTCGTTTATTGTTACGTAGCTACGGATTAACCGCGAGAATGCCCTCTATGGGTAGTGCGGTATATTTGCGCTCTGCTCCTAGTGCGGGTGGTTTATATCCAGCTGAGGTTTATGTAGTGTCTCGTGGTACACCATTACTACCAGCCGGGCTATACAACTATCAATGTCGGACTCACTCTTTGATGCTGTATTGGGAAAGCGATGTTTGGCAAGCTTTACAAGATGCTTGTTTTTGGCATCCGGCTTTGGAAGGTACTCAATTGGCAATTGTGGTGACGGCGGTTTTTTATCGTTCCGCTTGGCGCTATGAAGATAGAGCTTATCGGCGGATTTTTCTTGATTCTGGGCATTTGTTAGGCAATATTGAGTTAGCGAGCGCCATTGTTGATTATCGTCCTCATTTGATTGGTGGTTTTGTGGATGAGGCGGTAAATGACTTGTTATATATTGATCCCCAACAAGAAGGTGCGATCGCAGTCCTCGCTCTGGCAGACTTATTAGATATCAAACAAAATTTGCCTACAGGATGCACCGCTTTACCTTCAGCGACAGAAACCAACTATCCCCAGGTTCCTGACGGCGAATTGCTGAAATATTTTCACCGTCAAACTCAAATTCAACCAGGTGTTACAGGTAAGCTAAATTTACCGACAATCAAACAAGAAAGGTCATTAGAAGATAAATATAATTTTCCTTTCTGTTTAAAAATTCCCACAGCTACCACACCAATTGACTGGAGCGAAAATCTTTCTGGGTTGGAATATACCATTCACAAACGCCGTTCTACCCGTGCTTACAGTGGGGAGGATTTAACTTTTGACGAACTCAAAGCTGTCATTGATTTTACCTACCAACCCCAAAATTATATTGACCAACATCTCGACGCTGCACCAGATTACTTTGACTTAAATTTGATTGAAACATTCATTGCTGTCTGCGGAGTCAAAGGTTTGGAAGCAGGTTGTTATTATTACGCACCCAAAGCTCAAGAATTGCGCCAGATTCGGTTTAAAAACTTCCGGCGGGAGTTACACTTTCTCTGCTTGGGGCAAGAGTTAGGTAGGGATGCAGCTGCAGTAGTTTTTCATACCGCCGACCTAAAAGCGGCGATTGCCCAATATGGCGATCGCGTTTATCGTTACTTACATATGGATGCAGGTCATTTAGGTCAGCGTTTAAATTTAGCCGCAGTCAATCTGAATTTAGGTGTTAGCGGTATTGGTGGTTTTTTTGACGACCATGTGAATGAAGTATTAGGTATACCAGCCGACGAAGCTGTTTTGTATATCACCACTTTGGGAAGACCAAGGTAATATATTATTGTGTTTGGTTGCTGATGAATAACTAAGACAGGGCTTACGCTCAAAAATTATCTGTGGAGACCGGGTGTATGATTTTTTGGGTCTAGGGTAAATGGGTTTTGAAAACCTCGATTAACCTATACACCAACACACCGTTACACCCTACTCCAAATCCTGTGATTTTTTGTTTTCATGCGTCAGTCCTCTAGGAGATCAAGAGAAAGCTTTTGCTATTGTCTTAATCTTCAAAAATAGTCAATGCTTACTCTCCTATAAACTGCAAAAAGAACAGATTGCTTTTTTACTTTTGCGGTTTACTTAACTGTGTCAATCTATAACAGCAAAATGATGAATAACATCACTCAAAATTTATAGCAGTTAGTGTGGGATTTATGGCAGTAAACAGTGATGGATAACACAGTTAAAAGTTTTTGACTGTCTAAATTTGGTAATTTACTAATATTCTCAGCACTGTGGCTACTGCTACACCAATAAATTTACTTACTTTTTTGCAAGTATCAATAGTTAATCCGCTAGCTGTTTTAAAGAAGAAACTAAAATATTTTTAGTCAATATTTTAGTTTAGGAAAGATAAATTCATAGATTAAAGATGTGCTATAGACAAAAGAATTGGAATTTAAAATATATTAGAAGCTGCTCCAACTCTTTTATCACTATATTTATGAGTTCTGTTCAATCAACTTTGACATCAACAATTGTATGCAGGAAAATTTAGTATTCACTTATAGCCCTTTACCTATTTTGATTTACGACCCAGATAAATTACAAGTTCTTAATGTTAATCAAGCGGCTGTGAATAAATATGCTTATTCAAAAGCTGAATTCTTGCAGATGCAGATTACTGATTTATATGTCGCCGAATGCAGACCGCAATTTTTAGAAATTATCGCCCAAAATCAGCAAAATTTAAGCTTTAACAGTCAAAGTCAACATTTGTGCAAAGATGGGCAAATAATTGATGTAAGTCTGGCAACACATAGTATAGAGTATGAATCTCGAAATGCTCATTTAGTTTACATTCAAGATATTACAGATATTCAAGCAAGCAAGCACAATGCTCAAGATAGAGAAGTAGAATATCAGAAAATATTAGCAGCGATTCCATCTCCTTCCATGATGTCACAATTCTCGAAGCTGACTGAACAGAAAAATTTAGCAACTAATCTTAAAGAAACTGAAAAAGCATTAAAAAGTCAGTTGGAAAGAGAGCGATTAATCCGAAATGTGATGCAGCGGATTCATAAATCTTTAAATCTGCAAGATATCCTCAATACCATAGTTGAAGAAGTCAGATATTTACTCCAAGTAGAAAGAGTAATTGTTTATCAGTTTGCGGCTGATATGAGTGGTACAGTTGTGGCAGAATCCCTAGAGCCTGGATGGAAGCAATCTTTAGACCTGCAAATTGAAGATACCTGCTTTCAAGAAGGGGCAGGAATCGAGTATGCTCAAGGACGTAAAAGAGCAATTGCTAATATCTACGAAGCTGGACTCACAGACTGTCATATTCAGCTGTTAGAACAGTTTGAGGTCAAAGCAAATTTAGTCGTGCCGATTTTATTAGAAGTCGCAGACAATAATGTGGGTCGTCTTTGGGGATTACTGGTAGCTCATCAATGTTCTCAACCGCGCGAATGGGAAGAACATCAATTAGACTTACTCGATCAACTTTCTGTCACAATTGCGATCGCTATTCAACAATCTACCATTTTTCAACAAGCTCAAAACGAATTAGCCGAGCGTCAAAAAGCCGAAATTCAACTCAGAAATGCTTTAGCAGAAAAAGAAGTTCTCCTCAAAGAAGTACATCATCGCGTCAAAAATAATTTGCAAATTATCTCCAGTTTGTTGCAACTTCAGTCTCATACTCTCAAAGACCCAGAAGTCATTAAAATTTTTCGAGAAAGTCAAAATCGGATTGACTCTATCTGCCTTATACATAAAAATTTGTATACTGTACCGAACATTGGCCAATTAGATGTAGTTGACTATATTGAAAATCTGGCAACTAGCATCATGATATCTTATCAGTTAGGCCCAGAAAGAATCAATCTCCTAACTAATGTCGAATCAGTCAGCTTGAACCTTGACCAAGCGATCGCTTGTGGGTTAGTTATTAATGAATTAATCTCTAATTCTCTGAAACACGCCTTTCCCAACGCCGAAAATGGGACTATTAGCATAAATCTCCATAATCTTGGAAATAACATTGAAATGATGATTCAAGATGATGGGATTGGTATCCCAGATGATTTAGATTGGAATAATACCGAGTCTTTGGGTTTATCTCTGGTTTACGACTTGGTTACAGAACAACTGGAAGGCAGCATTACTTTAGAACGTAATCATGGCACAGTGTTCAAAATTCAATTTCCGCAGTTAATGTTGCAGTGATAAATCTCAAATGGGTCAAGTCAGAATTTTAGTTGTAGAAGACGAAGTAATAGTTGCGAGAACCATTGTCAGCCAATTAAACCAACTAGGCTATACAGTTATTGGGACAGCTTCTTCTGGTCAAATAGCCATTAGCAAGGCGATAGAAAACAAACCAGAACTAGTTTTAATGGATGTCATTTTAAAAGGTGAAATGGATGGCATTACAGCAGCATCGCAGATTCGAGAACAGTTAGATATTCCCGTCATTTTTTTGACTGCTTATGGCGATGATAATACTGTGCAGAGGGCCAAATATACACAACCCTTTGGTTATGTTGTCAAACCCTTCACGCCTAAAGATTTACGTATTGCGATTGAAATTGGCTTATTAAAATACGAGCTAGAACGGGATTTAAAAGAAAATCGAGACAGATTAGCAACTCTTTTGAATTCCATGAGTGATGCGGTAATCGCTACTGATGAAAAAGGAATTGTCACTTTCATTAATCCAGCTGCTGAATTACTCACTGGTTGGCAGCAAGCCGATGCACTAGGTAAAGAAATATCTCAGATTTTTCAGATTATTGATGAAGTAACTGAAACTTCATTAGAGAATCCTGTCACAAAAGTTTTACGAGAACAACAAGTAGTCTATTTAAATGAGTATACCTCTTTAATTACTAAAAACGGTGCGAGAATTCCGATTGGTGATAGTGCATCACCAATTATGCGGCATCATAACAAAATCAATGGAGTCGTAGTCGTTTTTTGGGATTTGAGTGAACGCAGACAAACACAATTACTAGAAAAGGCACTACAAAAAGAACGAGAACTCAATCAATTAAAATCTTTATTTATTTCTACAGTTTCTCATGAATTTCGTACTCCCTTAAGTGTAATTCAATCATCCGTCGAACTAATTGAACTGCAAGGAGATAACTTAACAGCAGAAAAAAGAAAGACTTATTTAACTCGCATTCAAGGCGCGATTAAGTCTATGAAACAATTGATGGAAGATGTACTATTTGTCGGTAAATCAGAAGCTGGACAATTAGATTTTTATCCTCAGCCTTTGTATCTAGAAGAATTTTGTCGGGAATTAATTGGAGAATTTAATACAATTCACAATCATCAGACAGAAATTGTTTTTAATTGTCAGAGCGAGCGCACTGACGCTTGTATGGATGAACAGCTTTTATATTACATATTTACTAACTTACTGGTTAACGCGATTAAATACTCTCCAGCAGGTGGTAATATTCAGTTTAATTTAACTTGTGACACTACAAATAAAGTAGCTATTTTTAGCATTCAAGACCAGGGAATAGGTATTCCTGAAGCCGATCAAAGGCGATTATTTGAATCATTTTATCGTGCCTCTAATGTCCGCTCGATTCCTGGTACAGGCTTAGGGTTAGTCATTGTCAAAAAATGTGTAGAAGCCCATCAAGGTGAAATCAGTGTTACTAGTCAGCTTGATGTCGGTACAACATTTACAGTGACCTTACCATTAAGTTCTTAATGAAAATTCCCGATTATCTCAAAGTTAATTAGTCCTAATTAAAGATATCGTGCAGAAACAGACAAAGCTTGTAAATCGCTTGACTTCCTATCTTCTATAAAACTAAATCTATAGCTTACTTTTTATCTCTTGCTAGCTCAAAAATTGCCTCAAAATTGATTCTAATTGTGCAATCCTTATGGGTTTATTTAGATACTCATAATTATTTAATTGCAAATTAGCAAATTCTACAACATCCTCTTGATTATCACAGATAATCACAATTGGAATACTGCGTAAATCATCTTCTTGTTTGAGAATATTGAGTAATTCCTGGCGATATATACCAGGAAATAACTGTTCATCTAGTAGCAATAAGTTTGGTTGAAAATTTCTCATTGCTGCTAAAAAATTTTCCGAGTTATTTAACCACTCTACTTGATAGCCAATTATTTCTAGATAATCTTGTAAAAAAATAGCTGTATTTTGCTCTGGTTGAGCTAACAGAATGCGTTTTTTTAGGGGCGAATCTGGTAATACTTTGGGTGAAGTGATTACTTCCTTTTCTTGATGAAACTGGGCGATTAAATCGGCATTTTCTGGCAAAAACAACGTAAACCGACTACCTTCTCCCAAGGTTGATACCACTGTCACATCTCCACCATGTAAGCGTGCTAATTTCCGCGTCAGTGCTAAACCTAATCCTGTACCTTCATACTGACGATTTAATTGACTATCTAACTGTTTAAATGGTTCAAACAAAAATTGGAATTGATTGCTATCAATGCCAATACCTGTATCGATAACTGTAAAAGTAATTCCTTGAAGAACCTTTTTAACTTCTAAAGATACCTGCCCCGATGAAGTAAATTTAATGGCATTGGTCAACAAATTCATCAGCATTTGTTTAATGCGCCGCACATCTCCAAAGCAGGTATCGGCTTGGGGGTCGATTTCCAGTGTTAGCTGTAATCCTTTTTCTGCCGCCCGCTCGCGTAAACTCGAAATCACATAATTACATAAATCTGTGACTGACACAGGCAATATATTTAATTCTTCTTTACCTGCTTCGACTTTCGATAAGTCAAGAATATCATTAATCAGTGCCAGTAAATGTTCGCCGCTACTGTAAATGCAACTCATATATTCTTGTTGCTTTTCATTGAGCGAGCCAACCATTTCTTGTTGTAATAATTGTGACAAGCCCATAATGGCATTTAAGGGAGTCCGCAGTTCGTGACTCATGATGGCTAAAAATTCACTTTTTGCTTTATTACCTGCTGCTGCTGCTGTTTCTGAAGCACGTAACTTTAACTGAGTTTTTTGCCGTTCAGTAATATCTTGAATAATGGCTAACAAAAATTCTGGTTGTTCTTGATTTTCCCAAATCAGAGAAATGGAGATATTAGCCAAAATTAACTTACCATCTTTGTGAATTAATGGTCTGTCGATTTCGATGCGATCGCATCTTCCCAAAAGGAGTTGCTGATAAATGTCTATATCTTCTGTTTGAGAAGATATATAATCCTGAAAACATTTGCCGTATAATTCCTCCCGGCTATAACCTAGCAATTGGCATAATGCTGGATTAATATCTACTATCTTGCCTTGGATATCTGCTATCCCAATGCCAATTCCAGAACGCTGAAAAATTGCTTGCAATTTTGCTTCAGTTTTTTGTAGTGCTGTTTGGGCAGTAAGGCGGTCACTTGATTCAATCGCTAAGGCTACATAATTTGCAATGGCACTGGCAAAGCTTTCTTCTTCTACAGTCCATTGGCGCACCATACCACAATGTTCATGACAGATTACTCCCACTACACGCCCTCCTAACCAGATGGGTATATCCAGTAATGATGCAATTTCCAATACATCTAAATAAGATGTAGACAATTCCTGGGTTCTTTTGTCATGAATCGCATCATCAACAGCCAGGCTAACTTCAGTTTCTAAACTGAGAAAATAATTAGGATAACTTGCTTTGAATAATATCTGCCCTGATGTATGTGCGTTTTTCCCAGCCTCATACAATTCAACACATTCAAGTGCTGTGCGGTCTTGATTGTATAACCAAACGCCTACTCGCTTCACATACAGTGTTTGAGCTGCTATTTCTGTGATTTCTTGTAATTTTTGAATAAGATTACCTTTTTGGAAGTTTTGACTCCTTCCCAATTGTATTAAAGTTTGGTTGTATTGTTGCGGCTGACAATCTTTAATTGACACTATCCTTTGTGTATCATCATTAACTACTACCACCTGCATTCTTCGCCTCTTTTAGGGAATCTCTTTAGCTGACGTATCGGTTGCCAAATTAGCACCGTATTTTATAACTACAGTTACTCCATAGGGTTTTTCATACCCGGATAGTATATTTTTTTTCATCAAAATTTCTGTCTTTATTGCAACAGTCATTACTCAAGTCGTTGAACTAAAAGTTATCTATGTATTTCAACAATCTACCATCTCATTAAGTGTGTAATAGCTGCTTGTTAAAAAATTCACAATGATGAATAAATGATTGCCATACAGTCAATTTGGATTGGCGATTGATCTGACAAGGTATTTGTAACCTCCGATAATTTTCGTTTTTGATTTAGCACAAACTAAAGGTATTAAACAGCATTATTTATACTTACATCGAGATAACACATAAAACCTAAAAATACCATCACTCTCAAAGAAGATATCTAGGAGAATAATAGTTAATCAATTTAATATTGTGTTTATTTATGCAAATATACTTAAAGTCAATCTTCTAGGTGATTATTGACTGCACTAACGTTGCAAATTCCCCTAGAGAAAGATACTGAATTGCTCAAAATTTGTGAGAATTAAGCTATAAAAAGCTGTCACAGAGGTGGAACAATGACTAATAATAGTGTAAAAATTGTTTCTTTAATACCGAGTGCCACGGAGATTTTAGCTGCACTAGGGTTAACTAAGGAAATTGTTGGGCGATCTCACGAATGTGACTACCCTCCAGAAATTCAAAATCGCCCTGTTTGTACTGCAGCACGCTTCAATACTGATGTATCTAGCAGCGAAATTCACGATAAAGTTAATAATTTGTTACAATCAGCACTGAGTATCTATCAAATTAAAACAGATATTTTAGAGCAGTTACAGCCTACCCACATTCTGACGCAAGACCAGTGTGATGTCTGTGCTGTGAGCTTTGAAGAAGTAGAAAAAGCAGTTGCTCAGTTTGTCACTACTTCACCAAAGATTATTTCTCTGCAACCCACTGTTTTACAAGATGTTTGGGCTGATATTGAACGAGTGGCTAACATCTTTGAAGTGGATTCAGTAACAATACTAGAAAATTTACAAGCTCGTGTAAAAATTTGTCAGCAAAAAATTCAGGGACTTTCACTCACAGAATTACCCACTGTCGCTTGTATCGAATGGACAGATCCTTTAATGACAGGAGCAAATTGGATTCCCGAACTAGTTAACTTAGCAGGAGGACAAACCTTATTTAGCGTGATGGGTAAACCTTCGGCTCAGTTAGATTGGAATACACTGATTGCCAGCGACCCAGATATTATCATCTTTATGCCTTGTGGTTTTGATTTATCTCGCACTCGCAAAGATGCCGACTTATTAACTCAGCGTGCAGAGTGGCAAAAACTTCACGCCGCTAAAACTGGTAGAGTTTATATTACTGATGGCAATTCTTACTTTAACCGCCCAGGGCCAAGGCTTGTAGACTCTTTAGAAATTTTGGCAGAAATCTTACATCCAGAAATTTTTGACTATGGTTATAAAGGTAAAGCTTGGGAACCCTTGTAAAAGTGCTAGGTGCTGAGTAAAAATTCTAGATTATCTTTGCACTGGTACGTTATTTAACCATTCAATTAATGGTCTTAAAGTCCCAGGTAAAGCTGCTTCACTGACAATTACTGTATGTTGTTTACCGTGGTCTTCTACAGTTAGCTTATACTCAAAGCGATCGCCCTGGACATTCGGCGTAGGAATTTGTGCAGGTAAATTAAAGAAATCTGCTACTTCTACTAATCTCGGCAAAGCATTAGCTTCATTCGCTGGAAGATTTGCTGTGTCAACGGTTTTTGTCCGCCTTATCCCAGCAAAGCCACCCGTGCGTTCAAAAGAGATCCGCATTTTTTTGCTCTCCGTTGCATGATTTATCAATATAAAGACAAAACCTGGGAGATAAAAACTATCATCTCCCAGTTTAGCAGCAACAAAAAGGGGTATAGGGTGTCAGGGTAAATCTAGCTTGATGAATTAGTTTAAATCACTCCTACTTTTTGCCAAGCATTCTGTACGGCTTGCTGTTCTTGACTACCATTACCGTAGAGTTCGCCAGCAACATCAATGGTTGCTTGTGCGGCTGTTTTAAATTGTGCCTGATTACGCAGGCGATCGCGCAAAGTTACATACCAAATTTTCCCAGCTTTTTCCCAGGCATAACCCCCAATTTCCATAGCCGCTAAATAAAAAGCATAATTGGGAATACCTGAATTAATATGCACACCTGCATTATCTTCTAAGCCTGTATACTTATCCTGCATATGTGCCGGTTGTGGGTCTTTCCCTAGCACAGGATCGTCATACGATGTTCCTGGTGCTTTCATCGAACGAATACCAACACCCTTAACACCAGGTGCTAAAAGACCTTCTCCAATTAACCAGTCTGCTTGGTTTACTGTTTGATTTTTGAGTTTTTGTTTTACTAAAGAACCAAAAACATCAGAGAAAGACTCATTTAATGCACCTGGTTCACCATAATATTGCAAACCAGCTTCATACTGAGTTACTCCATGCGTTAGCTCATGCCCAATAATATCAATACATTTTGTGAAGCGTTGGAACAGGTCGCCATCACCATCACCATAAACCATTTGATCGCCGTTCCAAAAGGCATTGTCATACTTAACGCCATAATGAACGGTAGAATCTAAACGCAGACCCTTGTTATCAATAGAATTGCGTTCAAACACCCCAGCAAAGAAGTCATAGGTAGCACCCGCCGCATCATAAGCTTCATTCACTGCTTCATCAGCACTAGGAGGATCGCCCTCACCACGCACCAAAGTACCAGGAAGTTGTTGTCCATTTTTCGCATCGTAAATAGTGCGTCGCTTCTCCCCTGGGGAGGGAGAGAAGAACAGGTTTCCCACAACATTTCGCCTACCCTGAAACTGTGCCGAAACATTTAAAGTACGAAAAGCCCAGCTACGCTGTTGGGGATTACCATTTACAGCTACGTGTTCCAGCATATGTGGTGGAACAATACAACAAATAGGGCATCGATTATGTAGTGAATGCCGAAATTGAGAACCCGATGATTTTTTCTTCCGAGCCATCTGAGATATTCTCCTTTAAAAACTACGTGATGGCTAAAATTTGCATTAACCCTACTGTCAAAATCAGTAGACTAACTCATGCAAATTAAATGTCTTTTATCTGTAAATTTGGATTGTTCTAAAATTTATTTCTAGATATATCTAGTTAGTATTGATAATCTTGAATAAATTTGCACTCCACAGGTTTAAGGCGAAGACTATAAACAAGTCAATCTCCTTAACAAGTCAACAGATTAACATGATAGTTGCTGTTAACTGAAATTATGCTCTTTTTTCGCCTTTGATTACTGACAAACTTCTAAATAATTTGTTAAATTTTTATACTTACTTTGAACCTTTTAGCAGTTTGTTAAAATAATAGTTTTTTGCTTAGAACTAGTCTTAAATTATTGTTTTCACATCCAGCAAAGATTAAGTAGGGTGTGTTACGGCTATGTAATAATTCGGGAGCTTGAGAGAACTAGGATTAGCTGTAAAGCACTAAGAACTGTGGTGCGTTCAGCGTTCCGATAACGCACCATAAAATTTAATATTTACTTTATAATCATCTCTGATTATTTTCAAATTTCGCTGTTTAAACAGTCTCAAATAATAAATTCTCCATAGTTAGTTTGAGCTACTGCTTATGGAGAATTTATCAAAAATTGTTAAGCAAAAATAATTGCAATTATCGACTCGTTTCATGAGCATCAATGTATCTTTGCCACATTTGCTCGTAAGCTGTTTCCATGTTACGGGCGAATTGCTTACCATTCCATAGAGGCGCAGTTTGTCGAGATACTTTCAGTTTTCTCACTACTTGTTGACGTAAACTTTCATCTTTACCTAAACGCACACCCCATTCCACATATTCTGCATCTGTCCAGGCTATACCTTCTGTAATACCAGCATTAACCATCATCGTGTAGCTATTACGCGCTGCAAATTGTTCACCAACACGCGTTACTAAAGGAATACCCATCCATAAAGTTTCTAGAGTTGTTGTTGCGCCGTTATAGGGATAAGTATCTAGTACTACATCAGCAATAGCTAAATTAGCGCGATGAGATGCTTCCGATGGTGCATTGGGTAAAAACCTTAACCTGTCAATTGCTACGCCTTCTTCTTCGGCTAATTGATAAAAGAAGTTTTGCATTGACTCTTCCTCGGTATCACCTTTAATCAAAAAGTAGCTATTAGGTACTTCTTGAATAATCTTCATTTGCAGGCGTGCAGTATCGGGATGTCGCTTAAAACCTCGCTGTCCGCTAAAATAAACTACGGCATCAGCAGGAATATTTAAATCATCACGCCGTAATGTGGGAACACCAACCTCAAAACCATCTACCGCTATATAAGTTTGTGGTAAACGCCAGATTTTTTCGTTGTAATATGTTTCAGCTGAGTCTGGCAAAACATAAGGGTCAGCAATAAAGTAATCAACAGTGGGAATACCCGAAGCATCCCACCCTAACCACGTCGCTTGAATTGGTGCGGCCTTGAGAGATACCAATATACAAGTCAAGTCTAAAGTAATGCTATCCAAATCAATTAAAATATCAATTTCATCTTCATAAATTTTATTGGCTAATGCCTGGACATTTTCACTTTTATGTGTGTTGTTGAATTGATTTAAATACCATTCATGTAAAGGGTCAAATACTGGATTAGTATACAGACAATAGCCGTTGATTTCAAAGCGATCGCGGTTATGATGCTGAATTAACCATCTGGCTAACCAACCCACAGAATGGCTTTTTAAACAATGAGATAAGTAACCTATCTTTAATTTTTTAGTAGGAGTAATTAATTTTTGCCGTTTGATATGACCTTGCTGATAACGCTCCACAGCATCAGTATAATAAACATTAATATTTTTCTGGCAAATTTCAGCTAGTTGAGCGCGGATTTTATGATAATCTTGCGGCTGATCTTGTAAATAGGGAGTAAAGTAATTACAATTAAAAACTCGTGATACTTGGAGAATTTGTAAATCTTCAGATTTTTGGTTGATTAATTCCTTGAGTAATAATTCATGTTCGTACCAAGTTTGATCGGCTGCTTGCCAATTCGTACCACTAGAACTAATCAGCCCTTTTAAAATTAAATAATGGGCAAAAATTATATCGCTTAGGCGTTGAGCTATTGAATAAGCTAATTTAGCTGTTTCTATTCCTTGTGCATATTTAGAGTCCATATAATAGAAACCTGCCTTGTGAAACAGCAGTTCTTGGTTTTTACCATCTACTATTAAGGCTAAGTCTATAAAATTTCTGGCAATGTCTGGAGCTTTGAGAGAATATGCAATTCTCACACTATAAGGGATAATAACAGCAACAAAACTTGTGATTTTTTCAGATTCGTTAATATATGGAATAATAGTTTTTGCTAGTTCTAGAGATGCCGAATGTAAAGGAGCAGCCTCTAACACATTTTTGAGGACAGAAATTAATGTTTCCCAATCAACTTTTTCTAATTCAGCCTGTAAATGCTCAAGCAGTTCTATGACGGCTAAATCTTTTAAGTCATTACCAGTGAAACTTTCTTGCTGAATTTTCAGTAATACTATATTTAATAAATTGTGAATATCTGTAGGAACAAATTCCTGAATTTGTTGTCTAATAATTATGGCTTTTTCTAACTCTGATTTAGCTTCTTGCCTCGCCGCTTCCTGCTCTAAAATAGCCACTAATTCATTAATTTGGCTTTCATCACCCTCCATCAATACCATGAGCCAAGTGGCTTGAGCTTCATCCTGTTGCCCTTGCAAAAACAATGCTAGCCCCAGATATAAATAATTTGACTTCACATCTGGTTCCAAGGTAATTGCTTGTTCATAGCAATTTGCTGCTTGATAATAATTACCTTGAACTAGATAGTTGTAGGCTTGTTCTTGCCAACTTTCTGAAGTCTTAGTTGCTTCTATTAACATAATTTGAAAAGCTCCTAATAAAATAAAGTGAGTAGTTGAAAGGAATACTACCCACTTGTAAAAAAATCAGTATCAACAACTGTTGCTTGGTTGTTGTTAGCTTATCTAGCTAGAGATTTGTGGTTTGCAGGGCAACCAAGGGCTGTACCAGTGATACCGGTAGTTCTGATGCCTGGGTCATTAGACTCACAAGCAAAAGCTAGTGTTAAAGCTTCGCTGGTTGCACCATCTCCTTTGGTGGTTCCTACTATACCTACGTAGCTCTTCAGGGCAGCTTTACGAGCCATTGCGTTGTGCGAAATCACAGCCAAGTTAGAGCCACTGGTATCTCCGTTAATTACGCTTGTGTAGTCGTAGTTGTCAGTTTGGGTTTTGATACCAATACCTAACTGAGTTAAGTCAGTATTAAAGGCTTGGTATTCCAAGTAGTAAGCTTGTTGCGCGCGGTTGATAGCACCGATGTTGTTCTTACCTTCTGACTGTTTGGCTTTGTTAACTTGACCGAGCAAGGAAGGTAGCGCGATCGCCGCAAGAACACCGATAATAATTACTACCACGAGCAATTCAATCAAAGTGAAACCTTCTTCGGCTTTCTTCTTACGGTTGTTGAGGTGTTGTAAAAATTTAGCTTGAAGCTCTGGTTTGATAGCAGGCATTATAGTGGCTCCTTAGGGGGGTGAGATGTATTATTCTTAACCTCTGGGCTTAATTTACCCACTTGGTTTCAGTTTCATATCACCCACGCTAAAAAATTCTAGAAATGTCTCTAGGAATTCTATGCACCACGCTCCAAAAGCACATACAGAAAGACTTCTAGCCTACTCAAAAGATTCTGCACTTGATAGGAAGCTTTGTCGTAACTCATCGGCTCTAAGCTGACGACATCTATAGGTTTAATTAATAGCCAGCGTTGTACTAAAGAGTCAAATGGTTGTCCTCCCTCCCATAGAGGTAGCAAGCAAGCAGCTAAGGTGCTGTCTAACTCGAATGGCCCTTTTAAAGGAAGATTTATATAGTTACCAATTGACCATACGCTACCTTGAGCAATGCAGTTAATTAAATCTTGTTTAATTTGTTCAGCCCTTAATTGAGGGTGCAGATATACTTTTGTATTTTGCCAGTCTGTTAATATCCACTCAGCCACAGGTTCAGACCAGTTTCCTTGGTGAGGATGACCACACCAAAAATCCAGTAAGCGATGAGCCGGATGTAACAGATCAAATATATGTAACTGTTCCTCAATAGACAATTCGGGTAAACTCATCGCTAAAAAAGCTGGTAAATCATCCCGATTTTTGAATAAGTCCATTAATTCCCAATGTCGCCATTGCACCATGCTGATAAATTCGAGGTCAGCTGCTTGCAACATGGCAAACATTTGCTTAACTGTATAGCCTTTATCGCCTTGTAGCAAATGATTAATTAAGGCTAAGTTAGGAGCTTGGTCAAAGGTATTATCCCAGGCTTTTTGTTTAAGAACTACGTCATCTCTCAAAGAACGCATAGTTTCTCTCACCAATTCAGCCTCAAATTGTTGGGGCGTACTATCTAGTAATCCCATCAGTTGAAACAGTTCTTGCGCTTGATAATAATAAAATCGCTGACGATAACTATGCAGGTTAGTATGAATAATTCCATGAGGTTCTAAAACCGATTTCATCACTTGCAAACCCAAAACTGGATCTGGCAGTAGATAAAGGGTTTCATCACAGTTAATGTAGTCAAATTTCATCCCCAATTGGGGTAAATCTTCAATGGAAAGTGTATAAAACTCTGCATTGTCAAAGCCATGATATTGAAAGCGTTGGTTAGCTAATTTGACTGATTCTGCCGATAAATCAATGCCAACAATCTTGGCATCAGGATTTGCCTGGGCTAAAGCTAAGGATGTATAACCTGAACCACAGCCAGCATCTAAAATAAGTTTATCTTTAGTATTTATAAGTTCTTGGTTTCTTAAATAGAAAGGTGTGACAAAATTATAGACATACAATAAGTTCAGCTTGTTTTTTGGCGTTTCCTCTAGGGAATTATTAGGATATGGAGTTGCTTCAAACTGCTGACGAATTTTTTCTTTTAAGTCTGATGTTGGGTTATTCATCGGTAAGATGCTCCTGTTAGTGCAGATTCGCCATCTGCTTGAATAGCCTGTGTTGTGAGATTGCCAATAAAAAATAAATATTCCAAGTTTTTTTGGCGTGGATAGTTTATTTGTGGGAAATCCCTCGGCAATAGCACAACTGAAAAATTGGCTTAAGTTTGAGTATTCCCATTTATGTACCTTTGCTCTCACGCGATGGTTATGTTATATTAAGCGTAGTCGTTATGAGTTCACATAAATATATGTCTAACCAAACAGTAGAAAACGTAGTGATTATCGGTTCTGGGCCTGCAGGTTACACTGCGGCTATCTATGCAGCACGGGCTAACTTAAAACCTGTGGTTTTTGAAGGTTTCCAAGCTGGGGGTTTACCTGGTGGACAGTTAATGACCACAACTGAGGTGGAAAACTTTCCTGGCTTTCCGCAAGGAATCACTGGGCCGGAACTGATGGATCGGATGAAGGCACAGGCCGAGCGTTGGGGAGCAGAGTTATATACTGAGGATGTGATATCTGTTGATTTGAGTCAGCGTCCGTTTACTGTGCGCTCAGAAGAAAGAGAAGTTAAAGCCCACAGTGTGATTATTGCCACTGGTGCAACAGCAAAGCGTCTGGGTTTAAATAGCGAACATCTATTTTGGAGTCGGGGTATTTCTGCTTGCGCGATTTGTGATGGGGCGACACCAATTTTCCACGGTGCAGAGTTGGCGGTAATTGGTGCTGGTGACTCGGCTGCGGAAGAGTCGATTTACCTAACTAAATATGGTTCTAAGGTGAATTTGTTAGTGAGGTCTGATAAGATGCGGGCTTCTAAGGCTATGCAAGACCGAGTTTTGAGTAACCCTAAAATCCAAGTGCATTGGAATACTGAAGTTGTAGACGTGTTCGGCAATGGTCATATGGATGGGGTGAAAGTCCGCAATAATAAAACGGGTGAAGAAAGCGAAATCCATGCAAGGGGGTTATTCTACGCTATTGGTCACAAGCCTAATACCTCTTTATTTCAGGGACAGCTGGAATTAGATGATGTGGGTTATATCGTCACCAAGCCCGGTTCTGTAGAAACTAGTGTCGAAGGCGTGTATGCGGCTGGTGACGTGCAAGACCATGAATATCGCCAAGCAATCACAGCTGCAGGTACTGGATGTATGGCGGCGTTGTTAGCAGAACGGTGGTTATCTTCTAATGCTTTGATTCAAGAGTTCCATCAACAGCCAACAATTAATAATGAGTTAGAGCATGAGCCAGTACAGCAAAAAACTGAAGCTGAACAAGAAGCAGGGTTTAATTTAAATGCGACCCGTCATGAAGGTGGTTATGCTTTACGTAAATTATTCCACGAAAGCGATCGCCTACTCATTGTTAAATATGTCGCTCCCGGTTGTGGCCCTTGTCATACCTTGAAGCCGATACTAAATAAAGTAGTGGATGAATTCGATGGCAAAATTCACTTTGTGGAAATTGACATCGATAAAGACCGCGAAATTGCCGAAAACGCTGGCGTAACAGGTACACCAACAGTGCAATTCTTTAAGGATAAAGACCTGTTGAAGGAAGTCAAAGGTGTGAAGCAAAAGAGCGAGTATCGCCAGTTGATTGAAAGCAATATTTAAAAGTGTGAAGTCTGAAGTCTGAAGTCTGAAATGTAAGAAAGATTTTATCTTTCATCGTTCTGGGGCTTACCAAATGAACCAATTAAACCCTTGTTAAATAAGAGTTTGAGAGATTTTTTGCGTAAGTCCTAACTTCATTTCATACTTCACACTTCATTTCATACTTCATACTTCACACTTCACACTTCTATAATGGTCAGCGTATCTTGCTTTATGCAGACGATCGCACATGACCATCACTAAACGACAGCTGCCAAATTTCTTACGTTTTGCCAAAAGTTCTAATCTTTCCCAGAAATTAATGATTATTGGGTTAGCCATCACCCTATTTTTTATTTTTCTAGCGTTTTTTGCTCCTGTATTGCAGGCTTGGGGATGGCTACAAAACCCAAAAGATTTTCTTTCTAACCCAATTCAAGAAGCACCATCAGCTAAACATTGGTTTGGTACTAGTCGTTTGGGTCATGATGTCTTTTCTCGCACTTTATTTGGCGCGCAAGCTGCATTACAGGTGGTGATTTTAGCCACCGCGCTAAGTATGATTATCGGCGTGCCGTTAGGAATGCTGAGTGGCTATCTTGGCGGTAGGTTAGATAAAATCCTGCTGTTTTTGATGGATAGCATTTACACCTTACCAGGACTATTACTTTCTGTAACACTGGCATTTGTGGTGGGCAGAGGAATATTAAATGCAGCGATCGCAATTAGTATTGCTTATATTCCCCAATATTACCGAGTGGTACGCAACCACACAGTGAGCGTAAAAACAGAGGTATTCATCGAAGCGGCGCAAGCAATGGGAGCTTCTACTTGGATTGTGCTATCACGCTACCTATTTTTCAACGTCATTCAAAGTGTACCTGTACTATTTACCCTCAACGCCGCCGATGCAATTTTAGTATTGGGCGGTTTAGGCTTTTTGGGATTAGGGCTTCCAGAAGAAGTTCCAGAATGGGGACATGACCTAAAACAGGCACTTGAAGCCCTACCGACAGGTGTTTGGTGGACTACTTTATTTCCTGGTTTAGCAATGACATTGATGGTAGTAGGGTTATCCCTACTTGGTGAAGGGTTAAATGAATTTGTCAATCCTCGTTTGCGGGGAGAAAATGGGATTCGGAAATAGTCAGTTAACAGTAAACAGACTGGTAACTGTTCACTGTTAACTGATAACTGATAACTGGAGATATTTTTGTGAAAGATAACCTGACTTTAATTGCTGCTGCTACTGGTGGATTTGTGCTATCGATGGCTTTGACTGGTATTCTGCGTGGTACACCAGTTATGGCTATGCAAGGTCAATCACAGACTAGTTACCCAGTTGTTAATTTACAAGTTACTTCTGTGCGTTCTGATGAAAAAGTTGATTACAACTTAGAAGAACATAAATAAGCCTAGTTGTAAATTAATGAATAATGTTTCTGATAGTTTAGCGATCGCTTTTCAACATCAACAAGCGGGCCGCTTCTTCCAAGCTGAACAAATATATACTCAAATTTTACAAGAGCAACCAAATCAAGTTGATGCTTTGTATTTATTGGGTACACTTGCCCATCAATCAGGAAAAACAGAAAAAGCGATCGCATTGTACCGTCAAGCTTTAGCCGTTAATCCAGATTTGGCCTCAGTTCACAGCAATCTTGGTATTGCTTTAAAACAGCAGGGTTTATTACAAGAAGCAATTCAACATTATCAAGAAGCGATCGCACTACAGCCTAACGCTGCCCAGTTTCATTACAACTTAGCTTTGGTCTTTCAACAACAAGGAAACTTAGCAACGGCACAAAATTACTATCGCCAAGCTACGATTATTCAGCCAAATTATGCTTTAGCCTACAATAACTTAGGTCTGGTTTCGCTCCAATTGGGGGAAATAGAAGCAGCCCTTTCTTACTATCAAACAGCGATTGAATTGCAGCCAAATTTTGCCGAAGCCCACCAAAACTTAGCCGAAGCACTATTATTAATAGGCGACTTTGACCGTGGTTTTGCCGAATACGAATGGCGTTGGCGAGTATTTGCCCCCGAACAACTGCCGAACTTTACCACACCAGCTTGGGATGGCTCTGCTTTAAAGGGTAAAACTATTTTGCTGTATGCCGAACAAGGCTTGGGGGATACATTTCAGTTTATTCGCTACGCTGACTTAGTGCGCGATCAGGGTGGTCGAGTTATCGTTGCTTGTTTGGCTGCTCAAGTAGAATTAATCAAAACGGTTCCTGGCGTAGAAGAAGTTTTTGCTCTGGATGAAGAATTACCAGAGTTTCATACTCAAGCACCACTGATGAGCTTACCCTATCTGTTGGGAACAACGGTGGAAACGATACCCGCCAGCATACCTTATATATCTGCGCCGTCGTCCCATAATTTCAGATTAGCAGCTGCACCAGACACCAAACTTAAAATTGGCATTGTTTGGGCGGGAAATCCTGACAATCGTCATAATATTCGCCGTACTTCTGGACTCCTGCCATTTATACCGTTGTTCAAATTACCAGATGTAGAGTTTTATAGCCTCCAAGTAGGTAAAAGTTCCCAAGATTTAGCACAACTACCTACTGATATCAAAATTCAGGATTTAAGCAGTTATTTACATAATTTTAGTGATACAGCTGCGGCGATCGCTCAATTAGATATAGTTTTAACTATAGATACTTCAGTGGCTCACCTCGCAGGCGCATTAGGTAAACCAACCTGGGTAGTTCTGCCTTTCATTCCTGACTGGCGTTGGCTATTGCACCGAGATAACAGTCCTTGGTATCCTACAATGCAACTGTTTCGTCAAGAAGTGGCTGGTGATTGGGCGGGAGTATTTGCTAAAGTAGCGCAGGAAATTCTGAAGTATGAAGTGTGAAGTATGAAGTATGAAGTATGAAGTGTGAAGTATGAAGTGTGAAGTATGAAGTGTGAAGTATGAAGTATGAAGTATGAAGTATAAAGTGTGAAGTATGAAATGTGTAGACAGCCTTTGGGTGGCTTGCCGCAGACTAGGATTAGGTGTAAATTTAATTCTTTAGTTTTGCAACCCAGCTTTCAGACTTGAGACTAGCGGCACTTCGCTCTCAGTCTACATACTTGAGACTTTTTCATACTTCATACTTCAGCTTTTTTGGATGTGCAATTGTGGATAAACCGGAAGTAATTGGGATTGATATCGGGGGAACAGCAATTAAGTTAGGGCGGTTTAGCCAAGATGGTACTTGCTTAAAATGCTTAACTGTAGCCACTCCTCAACCATCTCAACCAGAAGCCGTTTTGGCTGTGGTAGTAGATGCGATCGCCCAAATTGACCCTGATAATCAAATTATAGCTATTGGTGTGGGTATGCCTGGGCCTGCGGATGCGGCTGGCAGAATTGCCAAAATAGCAATTAACTTACCTAAATGGCAGGATGTCCCTTTAGCTGAATGGTTAGAGATGAAAACAGGCAAACCGACTGTGATAGCTAACGATGCTAACTGTGCGGGAGTCGGGGAAGCTTGGTTAGGTGCTGGGCGCAACTTTCAACATTTTATTATGTTGACTTTGGGAACAGGGGTTGGGGGCGCAATCATACTTGATGGTAAGCTGTTCATTGGACATCAAGGAGCAGCAGGAGAATTAGGTTTAATTAGCTTCAACCCTGAAGGGCCGATCTGTAATAGTGGCAATCAAGGTTCTTTAGAACAATATGCCTCACTCATTGCCATTCGTCGCCGCACTGGTAAAGATCCTGCGGAGTTAGGTGTTCTAGCCCAAGCTGGAGATGCTGAGGCTTTAGCCTTTTGGCAAGAATACGGTAGAGATTTAGGTATTGGTTTAGTTAGTTTAATTTATGTTTTAACACCACAAGCGATCGTTATTGGTGGTGGTGTGAGTGCGAGTTTTCAATTTTTCTTACCCGCAGTCAAAGCAGAAATTGAGCGGCGAGTTATGTATACTTCCCGTACAGGATTACAAATTCTCCCAGCCGAATTAGGCAACTCTGCGGGAATGGCCGGGGCGGCAAAATTAGCATGGGAAAAATTTAATTTTAAATAGATAAATGACAACCTAAACTATTGATTAAATTTGATTTACGCTTAATTGATTAGCCAAAATATTGTTGAGTTGATTGACAACTGACTCAGGAGAAAGAAAAGCCATACAAGGATGATTATCTAATAAACACTCTTTATTTTTAAAAGCATTCTCCTGACATAAAGTACATTTAAATTCTGAAATCGTCAGTTTGACGTGTGGTTGCCGAGATGCCCACAGTCTCAGAGGACTTGCACCATCACCATCAGCATCATTACCAAAAATTGCCAATGTTGGGCAACCGACAGCAGCTGCAATATGTAGTGGCCCAGAATCTACAGAAATACATACTCTAGTATGGCGAAAAGCACCTGCTAGTTCAATTAAAGAAGTTTTTCCTCTGAAGTCAATAATATTTGTTGTTTCTAACAAATATTCTTCAGTATGACCAGCATTGTATAAAGTTTGTTGCGCTTGAGGATGACTGCCAATTAAGCCAATCGTTAATCCTTGAGATTCGCACCACTTAATAACTTGTTGCCAATAAAATGCAGGCCACATTTTTGCCGGACGTGTAGCTGTCGCATGAATTAAAACATCAGGAACTGAAAAATTAGGTTCCTGACTGGGTAATTCTAGTTTATAAAAATCAGTTTCTATATATGCAACTCGACAGAATATTTCGCTGATATAGTTGCTTTGTAAGATATCTTGATGTCTGTGCAGAAACTCTTTACTATTCCAATCTTTGTCGAGTAAGATTTTGTGAATTGGATGATTTTCTACTTTGAGTTTGTCACGAAAATCTAGAGATAAAGCAACTCCAGCAATGTAAGTCGGACGGATAGCACTAATCATAACTAAATTGATTTCGCTAAATCCATCACAATTAATCGCTAAATCATAAATTCCTGCTAATTCTTGACGTTGCCGCACTGCTTGTGCTAGGGCATCTAAAAAATCAGGACGCTGCGTATATATGGAAAATCGCCAGTCTATATAAGGACAATGAATTTCAAAATCCTTAGTAGTTTCACTACCAAAAAAATCTAGCGTACAATCAGGATATTTCTCTTTTAGCCCTCTTAATAGCGGTGTAGTAACAACGAAGTTGCCCACTTTTGTGGAAGAAAACACAGCAATATGAGGTTTAGCTCGTAGAGATTGATTCGTAAAAATCTGCATCTCGTGGACACTCGCTCAATTTATACCAAGAATGGAATTTTTCTCCAACACCTTGGCAGTTGTTTGAGATAATGTCAAGAGCCACGAAATGTCTAGAGAACAGAATACTTGACTAATAATGTTCTGGAGGTAGATGCGCTTAATTGGTGGATATGATTTGAAATTACTGAATACTTTTACGAAAGAGAATAGCCTGTGGTTTTTTGGACAAATTGTGCCACTTTTTGATAAGAATCTGGGTTATTTGAGGGGTTGATGATAATAGGAATAGTGCCATCAGGCAACCAAAAAGTTATTCTACCGTTAGCTTCTCGACAAAAGGAACTAATACAATAGAGGTTAACAATATATTCATTTTTATCGTCAACTATTTTTACCCAGTGGGCATTTTCTATTTCTAAATCAGTGACTTGTTCGAGATATTGCAGAACTTTTTGGTAGTCTTCGAGGTTATTTTGGGGGCTAATGACAATGGGAATTGCGCTATCAGGCAACCAGAAGGTTACTCTACCGTTTTTTTCGTAGCAAAAAGCATTCACACGGTCAATATTAATCACATATTCTTTCCTCTCGTAAAATATTTTTATCCAGTACGCCACAACATCTCCTTAAGTCCAAATTGAAAAATGATGCTTACCCTGTATAACGAAATCTGTAAATTATAAGTGAATGTTGCTGTGGGCGAACTCAAAATGCCAAAATTTGACTTTGAGTTTATTTCAACACCTCTACAGGTGTTTGTAGACTAGCATTAGGATGGATACGTGCGATCGTAGCTTCCATAAATCCTTTAAATAAAGGATGCGGTTGGCTAGGACGCGATTTAAACTCAGGATGAAATTGACAAGCCAAAAAGAAAGGATGATTTGGTAATTCCACAATTTCTACTAAGCGCCCATCAGGAGATGTGCCGCTAATGACGTAGCCAGATGCTAAGAGTAGTTTGCGGTAATTATTGTTGAATTCGTATCTATGACGATGCCTTTCATCCACTACTTCTGCTTGATAAAGTTTGGCAGCTAAAGTATCAGGCAAAATGTGACAAGCATACTTACCTAAGCGCATTGTTCCGCCTAAATCAACTACATTCTGTTGGTCAGGCAAGAGGTTAATCACTGGATTGGTAGTATAAGGGTCAAATTCTGCACTATTGGCATCTGTATATCCACATATATTTCTCGCCCATTCAATCACAGCGCATTGCATTCCTAAGCATAAACCCAAGAATGGAATATGGCGATCGCGGGCATATTTAATGGCAGCAATTTTACCATCTATCCCCCGTGTGCCAAAGCCCCCAGGCACAACCAAGCCATCAATGCCATCAAGGTAATTTTCCGCTTGTTCAGTTTCTAAAATTTCGGAATTTACCCATCGCAAACGCAAATCAGCGTGGGTGGCAATTGCCGCATGACGCAATGCTTCTACAACCGATAAATAAGCATCACTTAAGCGCACATATTTACCGACAATGGCAATTTCCATCGTCCGTTTTGGACTGTACAGCCTTTCTACCATTGTCCGCCACTGAGTTAAATCAGGTTGGCGTGGTTCCATTTGTAGTAGGGATAGTGCTTGTTCTGCTAATCCTTCCCGTTCTAATATCAGTGGTACTTCATAAATACTGAGCGCATCTTGCGAAGTAATCACGCATTTTTCGGGAACATCACAAAACTCAGACAATTTTTGCTTTAAGCCTGTGGGGATGGGGCGATCGCTGCGACAAACTAAAATATCTGGTTGAATGCCAATCGATCTCAGTTCCTTAACAGAATGCTGAGTCGGCTTAGTCTTCATCTCCCCTGCCGAAGCAATGTAAGGTAGTAGGGTAACGTGCATATATAAAACATTCTGTCGTCCCACTTGCTTACGTAACTGGCGAATTGCTTCCATAAATGGCAGTGATTCAATATCGCCCACAGTTCCACCAATTTCTGTAATCAGCACATCAGGTTTGGCATCTTGGGCTACCAGCAAAATTCTGTCTTTGATTTCATTGGTGATGTGAGGAATTACCTGTACCGTGCCACCATTGTATTCACCACGCCGTTCTCTGTTAATCACCGCCTGGTAAATTGATCCTGTCGTTACACTGTTGAGGCGCGACATGGAAGTGTCGGTGAAACGTTCATAATGCCCTAAATCTAAGTCTGTCTCAGCACCATCCTCGGTAACAAAAACTTCCCCATGTTGAAAGGGACTCATAGTACCAGGATCAACATTGATATAGGGGTCTAATTTCAATATCGACACCGAATAATTGCGCGATTTGAGTAAACGGCCTAGACTTGCTGCTACAATTCCTTTGCCGATACTGGAAACTACACCTCCAGTGACGAAAATAAACTTAGTCATAGTAATTTTTGAATTTCTCTCTTGCGCCTTCTCAAAGTACATCGTCGAAAGTGTGAAGTATAAAGTGTGAAGTCTGACATGGGAAGTAATCAATATAAATTTAATTAAATCTTTAGTTTTTCTCCTTCAAGTTTCAGACTTCATCTTTCATACTTCATACTTGATTTATCCTTATCCTGGTCATTGTGCCACAGTCACTATTGTGAAATTTTCTGTGATTTTGCCGTGAAAAAATTTCTAGGATTAATATTAATCAGCTTAATTGCCACCTCCTCTGTAGCATTGGCAGACTCATCTGTATTAGTTGTTTTTCCTCCATCCAACTACCAAACCAGTGCAGAAAAAATCTTTTTTATTGGTACAGCATCACCCGATGGGCAAGTTCTGATCAATGGTAAGCTAATTAACCGCAGCAAGGCTGGTCATTTTTCCCCAAGTTTTCCTTTGCAATTGGGCGAGAATCTTTTTACTGTACGCCACAAAAATCAAACCCTTCAAATCAAAGTCACAAGGCTTGCGAGTCAACCGGAACTACCGCAGGGGGTAGGTTTTGCTAAAAATTCCTTGACTCCAGCAGTGGATATTGCCAGACTACCAGGGGAACTAATTTGTTTTAGTGCTGTTGCTCCCCCTAATGCTAGCGTTTGGGTGAATTTAGCGAATCAAACTGTTGCCCTAGCACCCCAACCCCAGCAAGTACAACTACCGAGTAATTTGGCAGCACTCACGGGGCAAAATCAACCCACCGCCCAAGCAGCAGGAAAATACGCGGGTTGTACAACAGTTAGACAACCTGAACCTACTGTTATGAGCCTAATGTACGGTAACAACATCATTTCTGGTGCTGTTGTGGCAGATGCTAATAAAGAGATAGATTTAGGCCAACCTCAGTTTAAACTATCTCTGAATGGGAAGACGATTACTCAACCAGGAACTGGCAAAATTGCCATCCTCTCACCTGCACAGTTACCAGTTGTTGAGGTGACTGTAGATGCAGGTGTAGCACGCACTGGCCCTAGTACCGATTATTCGAGGCTTACCCCGCTACCTAAAGGAACACAAGCTACAGTTACAGGGAAAGAAGGTGAGTGGTTGCGCTTGGACTACGGTGCTTGGATTAATAGTAAGGAAATTCGTATTTTACCAGGTTCTACCCCACCACGAACAATTATTCGCAGTGTTGGCTATCGGCGAGTTGCTGGGGCGACAGAGATGGTTTTCCCACTAGAAATTCCTGTCCCAACAAGCGTGCAGCAGGGAGATAACACATTTACCCTGACACTTTATAACACTACTGCCCAAACAGATATTATTCGTTTGGATGATGACCCTATAATTTCTCGCCTCGATTGGCAACAGGTAGCTCCTGGACAAGTGCAATACACTTTTAACCTCAAAAAATCTCAACAGTGGGGATATCAGTTGAGATATGAGGGTACAACCCTGGTTTTAAGCTTGCGTCATCCACCGACAATTGGAAATCGCAGACGACAGCCTTTATCTGGTATCAAGATTGTACTTGATCCAGGACATGGTGGTAAAGAATCTGGTGCGTCTGGGCCGACGGGATATCTGGAAAAAGACTTGAATTTGGCAGTATCCAAGCTATTGCGAGACAATTTGACGCAACTTGGTGCAACAGTCGTCATGACAAGAGATGTTGACAAAGATGTTTCTTTAGCAGAGCGTCAAGCAATTATCAGTCAAGAAAACCCAGCGATCGCAATTTCCATCCACCATAACTCTTTACCAGATGATGGCGATGCAGAAAATACCAAAGGATTTGCTGCTTTTTGGTATCAAACTCAAGCTCATAGTTTAGCCATGTTTTTGCAGAACTATGTTGTGCAAAAACTCGGTAGACCTTCCTACGGTGTATTTTGGGATAACTTAGCCTTGACACGTCCAGCCGCTGCACCATCAGTTTTACTAGAGTTAGGTTTTATGAGTAACCCGAGTGAATTTGAGTTAGTGACAAATCCCCAAGAACAGCAAAAGACAGCGAAAGTTTTAGCAGACGGAATCGTTGAGTGGTTTAGTAGTGTTAAGTAAAAGCATCAAGTGGGACAAGGACGAGCAAAACAGATGAATCAATAACTCATACAAAATGACTGTTAACTCTTAACGTTGATTTTTAACTCAATTAATACTCAAACTTTGTATTGAAAGTAAAGGCGATTTCCTATTAACTCTAAATCCTGAATTTATGTATCCGATGATACTGAAATATTAGTTAATGAATGAATCATAACTAATATTTCATAGGATTTACAGGAAATATAGTTCGTTATACACTTTTTATAAAGTAACAAAAATCAAAAACTATCAGTAGTATTAGTTCAGTGTGTCTTACTTAATGCTTAAGAGTTAACTATTAAGAAAAACCACATCCCAGCCTTGAAAATAAAGCTGATGCCTAACTTTTAGATTTTAAAACTGTAATTTAAAAGCAAAACAAAACATGAGCCAAAATGCCAGTAATCAAAACAAAAAGAAGTTTAACTTTACTAAATGGGGCTTTGTTATAGGAACTCCAATTGCTATTGCTGGAACTATGGCTGCTGTACTGACAGTTCCAGAGTTTAGGTGTTCTGTGGGGCTAAAATCTGAAGCTTGTGTAGTTCCAAAAGAAGTAGTGGAACTTATTACAAAAAAAGAAACAGGAGAAACTTTAGAGGGAGTAAAAATTCAATTTATTGGTCAAGGCGCGCCTGAAGTTCAATGGACAGATAATAATGGTTATGCCAAAGTTCAAATTCCCAGTAAAGGGGATATTGATGTCATTCTGAGTAAACCAAATTACCCAACTCAAAACTTTACGATTAATTTAGCAAATGATCAAACCAGAACCAGAAGTATAAGATTTCAAGAATCAGGTGTGCCAGAAGTTAAAGCAATTGCTCCTGCTTCTTCAACTCCATCTGTTTCAACACAGCCTCAAATTACTTCTTCACCATCAGTTTTTGCAAATACGACTAATGGTTCACCTGATGATGCAGATAAGAATCTAAAAACTTTATTCAAAACTAAGAAATGCTCAAAATGTTATCTGGTTGGTGTTGATTTGGGTAGTGAAAACCTAGAAAGGGCTGATTTGTCAGGTGCTAATCTGAGAGGCGCTCGTGGTTGTGTTCGTCTCAACGGAGCTAATCTTAGTGGTGCAGACCTACGTGGTTTTAGCCGTAGTTGTGCATTTTTTGACTTACAAGGAGCCAACTTACGTGGTGCTAACCTCAAAGGCGCGAATTTAAGAACTGCCAACTTGCGCGGTGCTGATTTGACAGGTGCTGACTTATCTGATACTAACCTAGAAGGAGCAGACTTGGCTGGGGCTATTTTGCCCGATGATGCTAAATCTCCTAATTGATAGGTTGTCTTGAAATAACTGTATTGACTAACTTCCAAACTCAGTAAATTGGCGTATTTAAGGTTCGTGAAACGCCAAAACAATATCTAAACTTACATAGCAGTCAAAGCATAGATAATGACAAAGACTAATTATCAAACATAGACACTAAGAAACTTTAAAACCTGTTCCCTTTTCCCTATTGCCTGCTATATCAATCAGAAGTTTGCTTAGTGGCAGCTTGCTGAACTTGCTCAACCGACAAACTAAGAGCCTCTGCTATTTGTTCTACAGTCAGACCCATCGCTAATAATCGGGGTACTGTTTCTAGCAAAGTTTCTTCTTTAATTTCTTGATACACTCTTGTTTGCTTCAATTCACTTAACCCAAACATTGCTGCTATCTCCTGTCGGTTTTTTTGCGGGAATTTGTAGAATACTATTGTTTCTATTAATTCTATAATTTTGCCCTGAGTCAATTCATCAGCAAGTTCTTGCCTAGCTTTGTCTATTAACTTTCTTGCTGATGCAACTGCTGTTTCTTCTGATTCGACAACTAATTGCACCACACCTACACCTAGCGAACTGTTTGTATTATCGCCTAACTCATCTAAATACACACGCTGTATTTGCTCGGTTAGCAATAAACCACGATATTGAATTGGTAATGGTGGCTCTAAACTTCTTTGAGGATACAACACGACTGCACGCCAATCATTGGGTAAGTCATATTGCCGAAAATATAAAAAAATCTCGCTAAAGAAACGTGAATAAAATCTTGGATCTAATTGAAACTGAACTTCTACAAAGTAAATTAGCTGGTTGACAAAATCTACATCCGGTAAAAATATCCCATCAATGCGAAAGGCAGTTTGCTTAATTTCAACTGAAGAAAATTTGTATATTTCATCAGTGACAGCTGACTCACCAATTAACTCAAAAAATATACTGGGGAAGTTTTGAAATAATTGATAAAAAATAGAGTCAGTTTTCATCGGCTGAAGATTTTGTTGTTTCTTAACCCACCATGCAAAATTGGCATTGTAAACAGCCCCCAAGCCACACCTGTAATTAACCCAAAAGGCGTAACTAAATAATTATTAAAATCCCATAAGCCAAAAATCTGCGCTGCTAATTCTAACGGGTAAGCCATCATCAACACACTGGCTAAAGCAGCACCATTCCAACCATATTGATTTAACCAATACAAACCTTTACCGCCAGTCACAACATACAGCAAGCGAATAATTAACAAACCCGTCACAGTTCCATAACACCGCATACAAACAGCCATGATAAATGGGGGTGCTAAATCTAAGCCCATTTCTGGTTGCGGACATACATGATTTCCCATGAAATAGATGATGTTCGCAATACCCCCAAGTAACCATACTCCAGATGCAGCTAAGAAAGGCGCGACTGGCGGGCCAAAAACCATTCCCACCAGCAGAAAATCAGCAATAAAACTGACCCAATTAACTTGCAACTCTCTTGTGAAAGCTACTCTTGCCATTTCCTTTCTCAGCGCCTTTGCGCCTTTGCGCGAAACTATTCTTTTAACCTACCACCGCTCGATAAGGACTTGTCAACTTATCAAGCTGCTGAATCAACAAACTGAGGAATAATCCCACATCTGTTACCACACCCACCGATTCAATCGAACCCCGATCGCTCAATTTAGTCACCACAGCTGGATTAATATCCACACAAACCATTTTTACACCAGATGGGGTCATATTCCCCACACCAATCGAGTGCAGCATCGATGACAGCATTAAAATCATCTCTGCACCTTCAAGATGTTTAGCATATTCTTCCTGTGCTTTAATTAAATCCATTTGGGTATCAGGCAAAGGCCCGTCATCCCGAATAGAACCCGCCAAGACAAACGGCACGTTATTGCGGACGCATTCATACATCACGCCGCTATTAATTGCCCCCGCCTCTACAGCTTTGGCAATGCTGCCATAACGACGGACGCTATTAATTACCTTCAAGTGATGGCGGTGTCCACCACGCACTGCGACACCCCGCTTCATGTCTACACCAAGGGATGTTCCCATGATATTCTGCTCGATGTCGTGGACAGCGATCGCATTTCCGCCCAGTAACGCCTGCACGTAACCTTCTCGAATCAAGCGGGAAAGATGTTCGCCGCCGCCAGTATGAATTACTACTGGCCCTGCTGTGACAACTACTTTACCGCCTGCATCGCGGATTTTACGTAATTCCCAAGCGACTTGTTCCACCACTAACTCAACGCGGCGTTCGCTAGAAACACCCGCAGACATAAAGCTGAATTCTTGGGCGTTGCGTTGTTCTCGTGATTCGGTTTTGCGGATGGTGCGGATACCGAGAACATCCACTACAACTTGTTCGCCAATTTCTAAATCGCGGAGAATTTTACATCTTGCGACTATACCATTGGCAGTTTGAGTAATGGCGATCGCACCGTCCATACGCTGATTTTCTACCTTCACCCATTGCCCATTTATCCGCACTTCTGTGGGATAAATTGTACTGACGTAGAAATCATCAGGTGCGACACCAGCCAAAATGACAGGTTCTAGTTTGGTATCTCGTTCGTCTTGGGGTAAATCTACCGCACCCAAATCAATTAACTGGGAGATGATTTCTTCCATCACCTCGTGGGATGGTGCAGATACCTTCACCTCAGCCGCCGAGGTGCTTTGCCGTTGTTCTCCCAAGTTGAAATTCAAAACTTGGAAACTTCCGCCTGTGTCAACAATCAAATCTAAGGCGCGATTAATTAAACCAGAGTCTAGCAAATGCCCTTCTAGACGGATAATTCGGCTTTCTACCGAAACATTGGCATGAACTTCTTCACGTACTGGTTCTGTTACCCGCAACGTTAGGCATTTAGCTGCACCACCAGCTTTGAGAAATTCTGTCAGAGGTGTTTCTAAGACTTGAAAACCTACTTCCGTCAAACGAGATTTTAAAGCATCGCTGGTTTTGTTCATAATCACGATACTGTCTACATTCACCGCATTACAAGCGAAGTTGACTGCATCGGCTTCCTCTATGGCTATGCGCTTTTCTGATGCTACACGCATTTCAATTAAGCGGTTGGAGTAAGAATCAAACGCACCAGGATAGTAAAGTAAATAACCGTTAGCTAAAGGACAAAAGCAAGTATCCAAGTGATAAAAACGCTCATCAATTAAACGCAGAGATAACACTTCAATATCCAGCCATTTAGCCAGGTATGGGTGCGAATCTAATTCGGAGCGAAAACCGTATCCCGCCCATAGCCAACGCCCTTCTCTATCTAGAAGTGCATCGCCCGCACCTTCAAAAGGTAAATCTTTGGGTAGTTCATATACTGTGTAACCATTTTCTTCAAACCATTGTTTGAAATATGGTTCTTCACCTTGACGTTCTTTGTGTAAAAAGCGACTTAGAACTACATTATCTCCGAGGACTAAACCTGCGTTGGCAGTAAAAACTAAATCCGGCCAACCTTTTTGGGGTGTTACTAAATTTACAATGGCGTGTTCTTTGAGAATTTGGTATAAACCCTGCCACTGTTCGACGGCGCGATCTCGTGAGGATTTGTGAATATTCCCTTCCATCCAAGGATTAATCACGTAATCCACATCATAGTGGTCAGGAGGACACATTAAAAAGCGAATCCGGGAATTCATAAAAATCTTACTAGCGTTATAGATGCTACAAGCCTAATCTGGGCAAAATGACCAAGCCCCGTTGGGGCGGGTGTAGGGTGTAGGGTGTGGGGTGTTGGAAAGAAAAAGCCCCAAAAACCAGTGGTTAACAGCTTCCTTGCCTTTAAGGGCAATTGTATTGGTAGGGGATACAAGCCCCTAACAACACCGTCTTCCCTGCACCCTATCCCCTCAACACCCCACACCCTTGTTCTTGACGGACTGTTACAAACTTCTACCTTTAGATAGTTGAAGAATTTACAGAGGCTTCCGCTCCTATTTTATTACCGGAAAAAAAGTTATGCCTTGTAATTCCGTGTTATTTTAACGCCATTTGGTTCACTAAATGACAGAGTTAAAAATTACTATAGACAATCATCCTGGGGATCAGGATGTAAGCACTCTCATTGATCAACTAGTGAAATACAACAATAGCTAGGTAGAAAAATATGTCTACGCTCTCCTGGCTATCACTCTTTGCTCACTCTGCTTCGATAAAGATCATTGTTTTCACATTCATCTAGAGTTATGAAAGAGCGTTATGTACACCATTTTCAAGTCCTAATTAGTTTTTATTAGGAAATTAAGGTGCGTTTCTCCTGAAAACTCGCCTTCAGAACCTCATCATTCCACTTCAGAACACGAAACTTTGAGTAAAAAGGTCAAGCGATCGCCTTCAGAACATCATCATTCCACCTCAGAACACGAAACTCCGAGTTCACAAGTAGAGAGATCGCTTTCATCATTAGACCGCAAACACTTCATAATTAGGTTGACAAACTTCGCACATACTTATTAGCATCTAATTAAATGCTAGTTCAATGCTTATATCGTGATAAACATATCAAAAGATATACATTCTCTTACAGAGTTTAAACGTAATACTACTGAGTTTTTGCAACGGATTAAACAAACAAAACATCCCTTAATTCTTACTGTCAATGGAAAAGCCGAGTTAGTTGTTCAAGATGCAGAATCTTATCAAGAACTTTTAGATGCTGCTGAGTTAGTAGAAACCTTAAAGGAAATTAAACTTAGTTTGGCACAAATGCAACCAGGACAAGGGATAAAAGCAGAAGAATTTTTTCAGGAACTAGAACAAGAAATCCACGACTTGTTACCAAAACGCTATAAAAAACGTGATGAAGTACTGGCTCGTATTCGTCAACGGGTGGAAGCTTTACCGATAGAAGCAGAAATTCAGGTACAGGCTTGGAAATCAGCAGAGCAAACCTGATGGTGATTGATACGATGGTATTTGCCTATGCACTCTTACGCGTAGAGGATAGGTATGAACAAGCGATCGCTGCGTTAGAAACTGTAGATCAGATTGTAGTACCAGATTCATTGTTTGCCGAGTTGGGAAATGTGATTTGGCAGTGGATACAATTTCGGCAACTGCCATTGCAATTAGGTTTAGATACACTGCAAGATGCTGAGGCACTTGTTGATGTGATGATTCCTAGTTCTCAAATTCGAGATGCAGCTTTAAAACTGGCAGTTGAGGCAAGTCATTCATTCTACGATACGTTATTCGTGGCAGCAGCAATTCAATATGATACTCAGGTGCTAACTTACGATCAGAAACTAGCAGCTAAGTTTGGCGATCGCATTTTATTGCTGCAATAGATGACAGTTTACAGAGGATGTTTTCAACGATAGCGATCGCCTTCAAAACTCCATCATTCCGCCTCAGAACACGAAACTTTGAGTAAAAAAGTCAAGCGATCGCCCTCAGAACCTCATCATTCCACTTCAGAACACGAAACGTCGAGTAAAAAGGTCAAGCGATCGCCTTCAAAACCTCATCATTCCACTTCAGAACACGAAACTTCTAGTTTGAAACGAGAACGTTCTCACTTGAAACAAGAATGTTCTCACTTAAAACAGGAACACTCTTATTTGAAACCAAAATATTCTTGCTTGGAACTTGAAAAGCTGCGATTAGGTGATCGCTGTTATGATTCTGAGGATAGGCGATCGCGTAAATATGCTAAATTTTTACGCACAGTAATAGTATTGGGATGATTTACCCCTAATTTTCGCTCACAAATATCTAAAGCTTGAATATACAAAGGTTCGGCTTCGCTGTATCTGCCTTGGGAACGGTAGAGGAATGCTAAATTGTTTAGGCTGGTAGCGACATTGGGATGTTCTTCCCCCAGAAGTTTGCGCCACAGTGCCAATGCTTGAACGTACAAAGGTTCGGCTTCGCTGTATCTGCCTTGGGAATAGTAGAGTGCGGCTAAATTGTTGAGGCTGCTGACGACATTGGGGTGTTCTTCCCCCAAAAGTTTGCGCCTCAGTGCCAAAGCTTGAACGTACAAAGGTTCGGCTTCGCTGTATCTGCCTTGGGATTCGTAGAGTCCTGCTAAATTGTTGAGGCTGGTAGCGACATTGGGATGTTCTTCGCCCAGAAGTTTGCGCCACAGTGCCAAAGCTTGAACGTACAACGGTTCGGCTTCGCTGTATCTGCCTTGGGATTCGTAGAGTAATGCTAAATTGTTGAGGCTGGTAGCGACATTGGGATGTTCTTCGCCCAGAAGTTTGCGCCACAGTGCCAAAGCTTGAACGTACAAAGGTTCGGCTTCGCTGTATCTGCCTTGGGATTCGTAGAGTAATGCTAAATTGTTGAGGCTGGTAACTAGGTCTTTTTCTAAACCTAATTCTTGTTGCAATTCTACAGCTTTGCTTAAATACTTAATGCCTAATTCTTGCTCTTTTTTATAATCTTGACACTCACCCCGGTTGAGTCTTTTTCTATAAATATCTCCTAAGCTAAAGTATAAAGTCGCTAAAGTTGTATCTTTAACACCACGCTGTTCTAAATCTTGAATAAATCCTTGCAAATCTTCTATAGGTAATAAATAATCATTGTCATCATCGAAACCTGATAATTCATTACCTGTAAATGCAAACCGAATCGGCTCTAATTCTCTAGCAGAAACAGTGTTTTTCCTTCTAGACGCAAACCGAAAAACACCATTGCGCCAACTCCAAAAATCAGGTGCTTTTTTAATTAACTCAACCAATATTTGATTAGTCACCCACAAAACAATTGCAAAAGGAAAAGCCCGCAAACCTTCCCTAGTCCACTGCAAATAACCGAAAAAAATCTCTTGTTCTGAACGTTTCTGTCCCAGTTTGAGAAAATAAAGCTGTTCTATCCCTGTTACCGTAATTACTGCCGGGTTATGTTGCTGCAAATACTCTTCACCTTCCACTAGTTGAGCAACAGCAGCCCTCAAACTCGGTTCACCCCTTGCCAATGTCACCCGATAAGGACGGATTTCCCTCTGTAATTCAGATTCATACTGAGCAATAATCTCATCCCGAAAACTAGCATCATCACAAACAGCAATCAGCAAATTTAACTGATGTGCTTTAGCCTCTATAGAAACAATTAAATCATCATAAACATCTCGATTTTCTGCATCTTCAAATAGTTTATTAACTGTCATTGATTAACCCCTGGTCTCTCAAGAGTTCTACAACTATTGGATGAACATCATACCAGTTCTTGCGGTTGCGATACTCCAAAATATAAAGCCCGTGGAGCAAATCTAAAAACTCAGAATCTCTGGGATCATCGGGCATAAAGTTATTATATGTAGTTTGCAAGATGCCATAATCTAGTTTCCCCAAAGGTACAGCAAAATCATTACGGATATTATTGACTGCTTCATCTAAAATTTGCTCATCAATAACCACCTTTTGTCCAGGTTTACGCCTAATTAATCGCAAACAAATGCGACAACATTCATTAGCAATTCTTACTAACTCTCGCAACACACCACCACTATTTAAAACAATCTTTTCTGCCGTTTGTGCTTCTATAAGTTCAGAGGTAATTCGTCTTTGTAAGATTTCACACAAAATATTCTCTGCTTGCGGTCGAGGCTTTGCACCAACCTGACGACTTTGCCCCTGTTCAAATAACTTTAATACAGGCATGACTACAACTTGATCATTAGTTTCCGTCTCAATCAGTCGTCTGAGAAACTTATCTCGTAAAACGGCAATAGGTAGTGTATAAATAACTCTAAAATTTGGTTGACATAAAGTTTTAATATTGTCTCTATATATGTCATTTACCCTTTCTAGTTCCAATTTATCTAAATCATCAATAATCACTAAAACATCTTTTTTAGTAGCGACATGAATCACAGCAGCTATTTCATTAATCCGAGCAATTAAATCAGAAATTTTTCTCTCAAACTCTTGCTTAATTTCATAGCGAACAGCCGCATCAGCCTTTAACTTATTACTAATCAACTTGAGCAAATCAAACCCAAGTGAAGTTTCAGCCTCAATATTAAATTCTTCCGTCTTAGTGCGAGTAGCAAACCACTTATAAAAAGCATCTTTCGCTGACTTAGGAATTTCAACTCTCCGGGCTTCTGCCTCGTACATTAAATTAACAGCAATAGCAAATAAAATATTGATGTGATTAACATCTGACATTTCAATCGTGTCAGAAATCGAAAATAAAACTACAAAATAACGGTTTTGCGTTCTTCTACTAAACTCAGCTAACAAAGTAGACTTACCACAACCGCGATGTCCCGTAAAAATAATCTTGCCATCGCCATTAGGACTATCTTCAACTAACTGCTCTAACTCCTCAATTACCTCATCACCATAATTCACCCTAAATCTATCTAAGTCTTTTGTCTCAATGAGTGGCAATAACTCTAAATTTCTGTATGCTTGCTGAAAAGACTTTAATAACTCGTCAGACATAACGCATTACTTTACAACTTCACTATTCATATCATCACCCATCCCCGCAAAACTATAAATTAAACTCCGCGAAACTCCGCGCCAACCTCTGCGTACCTTTGCGTTGCAAAAACATTACCCCCCTCCGTCACCGGAGAAGGGTTAGGAATGAGACATCAAAATTCTCACTAGCTGACACTCAGCACTTTCTAATAAGCGTCTTGCAACTCGTAAAAATCAGGCGAGACGTAATCCTTCCGCAAAGGCCAACCCACCCAATCTTCCGGCATCAAAATCCGCTTCAGATTTGGGTGTCCTTCGTAGATAATGCCGAACATATCGTAGCTTTCGCGTTCTTGCCAGTCTGCCGTTTTCCAAATCCAGTACACCGAAGGCACTCGAGGATTCTCCCGTGGCAAGAATACCTTAACCCGCACCTCTTCTGGCTTATCAGCATTATCACCAACCTTAATTAAGTGATAAACACTGACTAATTCCTGTCCTGGGCCAAGGTCGATACCACCTTGAAACTGAAGATAATTAAACCCATAAGCATACAAAGCTGTAGCTATGGGTAATAAAAATTCTGGCCCGACCTTAATAATCTCTACGCCATTCTTATCAGGTGCTAAAGACTCATTGTCAAAGCCATTTTCTGCTAACCACTGAGAAGTAGGCCCAGCTGGAACTATCGCATCTTCGGCTGCTGGTACTGGTTTAGTTTCTTCATCAGCCACGGCTTTGTTCCTCCTTGGTTTTTGAAGTTAGCAGCGCAGGTGGTACTGGTAAACCAATAGCTTCTGTCAATTCCTTAGGCGGAGTGAAGCGAGTTTCTGACTGCATATACTTACCAGTTAAGATTTCTTCTACTGGCTTCAAGTTATGAGTCGTACTATAAAAGCGGTGGGTTTGCTTGGTTTGATCACGTTCTTGCATGGAATCATTAGCGATTTTCTTCCGCAGCTTAATGATCGCATCAATAATCGCTTCTGGACGGGGAGGGCAACCAGGCAAGTACACATCCACCGGAATCAACTTGTCAACTCCGCGTACAGCTGTCGGAGAATCTACACTAAACATCCCGCCAGTAATTGTACAAGCTCCCATCGCAATGACATACTTTGGCTCAGGCATTTGCTCATAAAGACGCACCAACTGAGGAGCCATCTTCATAGTGATTGTCCCGGCTGTAATAATCAAATCAGCTTGGCGGGGACTAGAACGGGGAATTAAACCAAAGCGGTCAAAGTCAAACCGAGAACCAATTAACGCTGCAAACTCAATAAAGCAGCAAGCTGTACCAAACAGCAAAGGCCACAAACTCGAAAGTCTAGCCCAGTTGTAGAGGTCATCAACCGTTGTCAAAATAACGTTTTCTGAAAGGTCTTGAGTGACTGTTGGACGCTCAATGGGGTTGATGATTCGCTCTTTGTCTTGGGTGCTTAAATCAGAATTCAAGACCATTCCAAAGCTCCTTTACGCCATGCGTAAACTAAGGCAACTACAAGAATTGCAATAAATATTAGTGCCTCAATGAATGCTAATAGCCCTAAACGGTGGAAAGCTACCGCCCAAGGATACAGAAACACGGTTTCTACGTCGAAGACGACAAAAACCAGCGCAAACATATAGTAGCGGATGTTGAACTGAATCCAGGCTCCCCCAATGGGTTCCATCCCAGATTCATAGGTGGTGAGTCGTTCCAGGCTGTTACCACTTGGTCTGAGAAGCTTGGAAGCAGAAAGCGCTAAGGCAGGCACTAGGCTACAGATAATTAAGAAGCCTAGAAAGTACTCGTAACCGCTAAGGACAAACACAATGAATTTCTACCGCTTATGGTGTAATTAAGGCTGTTACTTTCTTTTACATTATATCTTTTCGAGTTTTCTGAAATCTGGGAAACAGACGGATTTCAGGTATTTGATTCGTTTCTAGAACTGATAGAAAAGTCTAACAGTTATGTCATAATTTTTAACGTATATTTAATAATTCCCCTCTGGGAGACCTTAGCCATGAGCGAACAAGCTGTTGAGACTCCAGCGTTAGACCGCTATGAGTGTCGCGCCTGCGGTTATGTTTATGAACCTGAGAAGGGAGATGATAAGCATGATATTCCTTCTGGGACACTGTTTACAGATTTGCCTGTAAATTGGCGATGTCCAGTTTGTACTGCCAAAAAAACCGCTTTTACCAACATTGGCCCCTCTGGTACAGCATCCGGTTTTAAAGAAAATCTCGGTTTTGGCTTGGGAGTTAACAATCTCACACCAGGACAAAAGAATATCTTAATTTTTGGGGCGTTAGCTTTAGCTTTCTTGTTTTTTATCAGTCTTTACGGCTTACAATAAGACCCGCTATCTTTTTTTACCTATTTTAAAGAGCGATCGCAGCTCTTCAGGTAAAACCTAAACGAATTTAGAAACCACTAAGAAATACAGATGCATCTCATTGTCAGAAGTTGGCAACGCATAATTGCCTTGTTAATGGTAGTTGTTTTATGTATCGGTTGTAGCAAAGTGCCTTCCACTAGCTTCAACCCCTGGGAAATTATTAATTTGCCAACCAACGAGAAGTTACTGGATATTGCTTTTACTCAAGACTCTCAGCATGGTTTTATAGTGGGTAGCAACGCCACACTTCTAGAAACTAAAAACGGTGGTGAAACTTGGCAACCTCTTACCTTAGAACTGGATGATGCCCGGTATCGCTTTGACTCCGTAAGTTTTTCTGGTAAAGAAGGCTGGATAGTCGGTGAACCCTCTTTGCTACTGCATACTAACGATGAAGGCCGTTCTTGGTCACGGATTCCCTTGAGCGAAAAGTTACCAGGTAATCCAATTTCCGTTCATGCTTTGGGAACTAATTCGGCAGAAATGGCCACTGATGTGGGTGCAATCTACAAAACTACCGATGGCGGACTCAACTGGAAAGCCCAAGTGGAAGCAGCTGTCGGTGTAGTGCGAAATATGGAACGTTCTGCTGACGGTAAATATGTCGCAGTTTCCGCTAAAGGTAGCTTTTTCTCGACTTGGGAACCAGGACAAAATGCTTGGGTTCCCCATAACCGCAACAGTTCGCGCCGCGTCGAAAACATGGGTTTCAACAATAACGGACAACTGTGGTTATTAGCGCGGGGTGGTCAAGTGCAGTTTAGCGAACCCAATAACACTGAAGAATGGCAAGAAGCCTTATATCCAGAGTTATCTACAAGTTGGGGTTTACTAGATTTGGCATATCGCACACCCGAAGAAATTTGGATAGGCGGCGGTAGCGGTAACTTATTGCGCAGTACTGATGGTGGCAAAACCTGGGAAAAAGACCGTGATGTTGAAGAAGTTGCAGCCAATCTATATAAAATAGTTTTTCTCAAGCCCGATCAAGGATTTATTATCGGCGATCGCGGCGTGCTGCTCAAATATAACGCCGAGACAGAAAAAGCCGCTTAGACCTAGCTAAAGTTTAGGTGTTCACTCTGATTTCTGAGAAGAACGTTGCAACTTGTTACTCTTTCTAAACTTTGTAGGATAATAAACTCAATAATAGTCTTTGTGAAGGTAGGGATTTAAATGTCAGGTACCACTGGAGAACGTCCGTTTTCGGACATTATTACCAGCGTTCGTTACTGGGTAATTCACAGCATCACCATCCCCGCATTATTTATTGCAGGCTGGTTATTTGTTAGCACCGGGCTGGCTTATGATGTATTTGGCACACCTCGCCCTAACGAATATTACACACAAACACGGCAAGAATTGCCCATTGTGAATAACCGTTATCAAGCTAAACAACAAGTTGAACAATTTATTGGAAAGTAGTTTGAAATCATGACTAGCGGAAATAACATTAATCAACCAGTTACCTATCCAATTTTTACAGTTAGATGGCTGGCTGTTCATACTCTAGCTGTACCTACCGTATTCTTTTTGGGCGCGATCGCCGCAATGCAATTTATTCAACGCTAGGAGCAAATCATGGAAAGAACGCCCAATCCCAATAACCAACCGGTTGAACTTAACCGTACTTCTTTATACCTGGGATTGTTACTCATTTTCGTTCTCGGTATTCTATTTTCCAGTTACTTCTTTAACTAACTGGAACTGTTTTTGGGAAACTTTGTTTATCTAATTTGTGTTGATTTGTTGTTAAAGGGAGGAGGAAAATGTCTGCTGGAACTGGAAGAATTCCCCTGTGGGTTGTAGCTACAATCGCAGGCTTAGGCGTAATTACTGTTGTAGGCATTTTCTTCTATGGAGCCTACGCTGGAATTGGTTCTTCGCTATAACAGCGAATTGAACTTTATAAGATAGTCTGAATTTTCTAGCATCAGTTTAGAAATACAGCATTAAAAAACCGCCTATCTCGATGAGACAGGCGGTTTAATCATCACTGATTAATTTTATAACCAGTGAACTAAACTTTAGTAATAGATAATTGGTCAAATTTAAAACGCTCAATTACCTATCACTAATTATCGATTTAGGCAATATCTTCGCGCTCAATGTATAACAATAAAAACGCGAATGTTCCGATGGGTAGAACCCAACCAATAACGGGAACAAAGATAGCAGATAAGTAGGAAGCAGAATAGCCCAAAATGTGTGGGAAAAGTTCAGTAGGCATGGTAAAGTTTCCTGTTAAATCACACTACAATTCAAAATGAGCTTACTGCAAATTCAGACAGATTTTTTAAATTCTAAAGATTTTTAACACAGTTATGTAAAGCTTGTGTTTACAAACCAAGCAATTCATCAACTTGCAAATTTGGCAAGTCTGGGGGAATTACAGTCCGCACCACCGTAACTTTGTGACTTTCTTGTTGAGTAGAAGTGTGGAAAGCGATCGCTTCTAAACGAATTTCCACACAGCCAAAGGGAACATTGATTTGTGTCATCACTTCTACTCCACCTAAAAGATTAGGTAGCAAATCTTTTAACACATGGGGGCCATCTAACAAACCACGAGTTTGAAAATCCTCAATCCATAGCTTCACCACAACTTGTGGTGGTACTTCCGGCAATTCTACACGCACTCGCACAGATTGACCTGCAATCAACTCACCTTCTGGTATGTGTAGTTGAGGAATAGGCAAAGGTTCACTCATTTCGGCTGCTATAGCCACTGAAGTCAACACAGCAGAATGATTAGGCTGTCTACTTTCTACAACCAAACTCTGAATAGAGCTTTCATCCGATTCACTGTAAGTGTCATCCACCACAATTTCTTGCGCCAACCAAGCCCGTGGTATTTTGATTTTTTGGCTCAAGGCTAACTGAGATAATTGTAATGTAGGCGTAGCTTCATCTTGAGGTACATTTTCTGTTTGAGTTTCTGCTGATATTGGTAAATTTTCAGCATCCTCGGTAATTATGCCTGTTTCTGAGTCTCCCCAAAGCTCTGCGCTCAGGTTTTCTTCGCTCTGACTTGTTTCTGGTTCCCCCCAAAGTTCTTCGGCGAGGTTGTCTTCGCTCACATTCGTTTCCGAATTAGACCACAAATCAGTATCTACAGAAGATATTTCCCAGCTAGGCTCTAGAGGTTCCGGTTCTGCTTCATTGGGCAGATTTTGCTCTTCTGATATCTCAGTTTCCTGGCTTTGATACCGCACAGGCGGCAATGGCGGTGGTTCAGGAACGAAATAGCCTTGGCTCTGCATCCATTTTCTGATTAAAGGTGACGAGTAAGGATTACCTTCTCCTACAAATGTAGTATTTGGCACAGTTGGTTGAGTAATCGCATCCTCGCTAAATCCTAAACTTTGTGCGTCAATTATTTCTGGAACAGATTTAGTTAAGACTGCTGAATGGGAATCAGCATCTAAGGAAACAGTTTGTTGAATATTGGCTTCGTCACTCAGTTCTAAAGTTGGCGTATCAGCAACTTCGGGTAAAGATTCGATTACTTCTGCGACTGAATCATCTGGTAATTCTGAATTTTCATCCTTGGGATCAGCCACCGCCAATGGCAAAGAATCCTCTGTTTCTGAACTAGCCGACTCATCAGTATTGGCTGTCAACTGTAATGATTCCTCGGCTATGGGAATCTCTGACTCTGGAGATGCACTAGCCGTTGCTGCCGTTTCTTCAACTGGCAAAGTTTCGAGGCGTTTGAGAAAGGGAAAAGTATTGCCCAGCAAGAACTTACGGCGATTTTTAATCGATAGCTGTTCTAAATTTATGGGGGCTAGAGGGATTGTTGTTGGGGTTGATATTGCCTCATGATTTTCCTCAAGTTCCGCCTGTGCTTGTGAAGCAGGTTCTGGTATGACATCATCAGTAGCGATCGCACTATTTTGGACTTCCGGTAGCTTTGGTAGTTTTGGCGATCGCAAATCTTCTGTTTTCTTGAGCGTTAACAAATTAATTTGCGGCGGTAGAGGCTGGCTTGGTGACGGCAAAATTGTTTGCGGTTGGTTAGGAGAAGTTTTCACCAAATTAAACAGTTCCAAACCCAAACTCACAGATGCAGCTGATTCTTGGCTAGGAACCGAAACTGATAATGCGCCATTTTCTAAAAAGTTTTGCTGACTTAACTTACTAACAGCTGTAATTGCCAGTAACTCTGTAACTTCCGCCATCACTGTAAACGACCGACTGGCTAAAAGCATCACCTCACCAAAATCAGTGAGTGCGCCGTATAAATTGAGTTCTCCTAAAAGTAGCTTAGAATCACACTCAGCTGGAATGTTAATGGCTGTATTAATCGTTAAAGGCAGTGAATTCTCTGCTAAAGGTTGCCTGAATTGAGCCAATACAGCCGAACTTAAAGGTGAACGTAGTTCAATCCTAGCTTCCAGTGCATAAAGAATTGTTGCGTATTCTGGCTCATTTTCCAGGCTTGTATTTTCCTGTAACTCTACCCTCGCATTAATACCTAGTCCTTGCCCCCAACGAGCAATATAATTTTCTCGCTCTAAAGTCAGCAATAGCGGAGGTGCTGGCGGGATGATTGGATCTTCTTCAAATTCTTCATCATCTAATAGCAATTCAGCCGTTGGTAAAGCTAACTCCATTAAATTTTGTAAAATTTGCTCTGCTGTGTCACCTTTCAACCATAACGGGCTAGCAGGCTGATCGATAATGGCATACTCTTCTGTATCAGCAGGGATGTTAGTAGCAACTAAATAGCTGTTAGTGTTTTCTTCGGTTGAATCTAGCAGAGGCTGTTCTAAAGAAATTTCTTCATTAGGCAGTTCGCTAGTAACTGCATCGTTATTCGTAATTTCCTCTGTTGAATCTAGCAGAGGCTGTTCTAAAGAAATTTCTTCACCAGGCAGTTCGCTAGTAACTGCATCACTATTCGTGATTTCCTCTGTCGAATCGGAGAGGCTGTATTCTAAAGGAATTTCTTCACCAGCTAATTCAGCAGTAACTACATTGCTGTCAGTTAGTTCCTCCGTTGAACCTGATAGATTGGTTTCTACAGAAATTTCTTCACTGGGTAATTCATTAGTGGTTGCTTCAGTGCCACTAATTTCTGCCGTTGCATCTGGGAGAGTTGGTTCTAAGGAAATTTGTCCACTGGTAATTGCTTCAGTATCAGCAATTTCCTCTGTAGAAGTCCCGAGAGCGCGATCGCTTGTTAAGGAAATTTCTGCATTCGGTAATTCAGTAGTTGCTAAATCGCTATCAGTAGTTTTCTCAGTTTCTCCAGAAGATGCTACCTCTAAAGAAACTGCGTCAATAGCTTGTTCGCTTGTAACTGTATTACTGTCAGTAGTTTCTTCTGTGGTTAATATGATGTTGCGATCGCTGGCTATCAAAGTAAGTTCTTGAGGTGCTTCACTAGGAGCTAATGTTTCTGGCGAAATGCTAACCAGGAAGCGTTCTGGCTCATGAATATTTTTTTGATTGGGTAATTGAATCATGAAGTCAAGAGAACTTGACTCTCCATTACCTCCACCCGGGAAATTCTCTACTTCTTGATTTGGTAGTTGAGATAATACTTGTAAATGAATACTATACTGCCAAGATTTACCCAAAATATCTGACATCAAATCGCCAGAACAGCGTACTTCCCATATTCCCAACTTCAAGTGGGTAAAAGGAATGACCGCCATCAAACCTTCTGAGTTAGTGCGTCGTGATTGCCTTTGAATTCGCCGTTTTGGCGGAACTTCGTGAGTTGAAGAGTGAGTTACTCGCACTTCCACATCGGTATTAGGAAGGTTAGAGCGAGCCAAAACTCTGTACCGACCTTCCAAAATTTGTATATTTGGCGATTCCAAGGTGTGCCAAGAGCGATCGCCCTGTTTCTGGATTAAAAATTGCCAGTGTTCCATTTTGAGTGATGCCCAGACCGAAGAGCAGCTGAGTAATATTTTGCATTACTTTGCTTGCAAGTTTACCTCAGCAATTGATAATTGCATCACTTCTTATCACGTTTTGGTTCAAACACTGACATTTTTTTTTCAATTTTTATTATGATCTAAGTATACGCAATTAAACGGAAAGCTTATAGACAGCTAAAAACTAAATAATTGCCTTCTCTACGCAAAGGTATTTTAAAAATTACTAAGTAGGGTAAAGCCAAAGACTGCCCAATCAACAGTCATGAAGAATGGAAGATTGACTTTACCCTAGCAAACTGAATTTCTTAAGATCATTTTTAATAAAATCCATGACCACAAGTTCTCAGACACCGTAGAGGCTGTGGTAATAAGCCAGAATTTGTTGTACGCGTTGACGACTAGCAGGACGAGAATTCGGCCCCCAAGTTATCCACAACCCATCAATTTGACTTTGGTTGTAATCAAACTTTTGGGATGACTGGGGAATTAAACTAGCTTCCACGCCTTCAACCTGACGTAAATGAGCCGCAATTTCCCGATAAACAGCCAAAGGTAAACCAGCAAATTCAAATTTTTCTTGAGTATCCATCCTTAAGACGCTCCGACCGGAAGAGGGTTTTGTGGGGGTGTAGTAACTGAAACCGAGTTAGTAGAAGATGTTTCTGATGGTATCGAGTTAGCAGAGCCTTCTCCTACCATTTTGGCAACTTCAATACCGTATTGTTCCAGAATCACGACTGGATTTGAACCCTCATTCATTTCAATACGTTTAACCAGTAGACCGTTAGCTAATCGTTGTCCTGCTTGTACATAGCGGCTTGAAGGCTCATTGGGGATTTTCAAGATAGCTAATGGTTCTCTACCAATTAAAACTACACCAGTCACCATAACGGCTTTTGCCAATTCCGGTTGTGGTGCTGGTGGTAATACAGAACCAAAGCTAGAACTAGGAATAACTTGAGGCAAAACCTTAGGTAGCACAGATTTTGGTGTCTGTACTAGCTTGACTATAGGTTTTTTCGCAAAAGCAATAGCCATTGGAACTTTCTGCTTTTGGATTTTAGGTGTAGGTAGAGGCGGTAACAAGGGAATTTGTTTTGCATTCGTATTCATAGCCACTTCCGAACCAGGCGAACTCACAATTTGAGCAAACGGATCTGGCCTTCCTTTGACTAATAAATCTATCCGGGTCTTGCCATCAGTTGGCTGAATCAAAGTAGTAGCAGGAGCGATAAAAGCAACATTGGTCGCTTTTTTCCCAGGTACTACAGGATGACCGAAAGATTGAGGTTGAGCCGCGGCTGGTGGTTTAGCTGCTGGTGATGCGACTGAAGGAACAGGCGGCGTTGTCGGATTACTGGCTTGTGGTGTGTCTTCTGAAGCACACCCGGCGATCGCTAAAGAAAGAATAGTTGCAATTGCAATTTTTGATTTTATGGCCATTAGCTGCTCTCAAAAGCTATCGGAAAATCTATTTCGAGAAATATACAAAGCCTGTTTATCTCTCAGGTAAAGTATTTTCCTTTTATAACCTAAATTATTAAATTTTAAGGCTATTTTATAGTCAGATAAAACCAGTAAAAATACGGTTTTGTATAACTGGAACTTAATCGTCGGCTGTACACATAAGATGTTTTAAGGAATCTAAACCTTTTTTAACTCTCCGGGAAACAGTAACTACACTAATACCTAAGTGTTCTGCTACTTGTTTTTGAGTTAAATCTTGCAAAAATACACATTCCAAAACTTCACGAGTACATTTTTCTAGCTGAAATAATGCTTGTTGTAGTCGTAGTTGGTCTTCTTGTGCAAGTTGAAAGCTACGATAGCGGGGATCGGGAACTAATTCGCCTAAACTAGTAGCTCCTTCTTCAGAATCTTGTACTGGAACATCTAAGCTCAAAGGAGCGCGGTTAACCCATGCTAGTTTGATTTCTTGCCACTCACTCAGGCTAATTTCTAATGCTGCTGCTAATTCAGAGTCTGTGGGCTGGCGGTTATATTTTTCTCGTAGGGAACGAGAAACGCCAATAGCTTGCTGTTGTATGGCTAAATAGCGTCTGGGAATTCTGACTGTCACCCCCTTATCTCGCAGATAGTGTTGAATTTCACCTCGAATATAGGGGATAGCAAAGGAACTGAAGGCGTGTCCTTTAGAAATTTCAAATCTTTCAATAGCTCTAATTAAACCCAAACAACCTACCTGGAGCAAGTCATCATAACTTTCACGACATTGATTAATCCAGTAGTGAGCTTCTTTTCTGACTAGTCCAAAATTAAGTTTTACCAGTTGATTGCGTACATTTTCAGACTTAGATTGCTGATATTCTCGCAACAATTGCCAAATTTCATGCTTCAGTTCATTGGTGGTTGTAGTAGGCATAGCACCTTGTTTATTTAGCAAATAAACAGTTAAGTACTCGCTTTTAAATCTGCTACAACTGCCATGTATCCAAGTGAATAGCCTACTAGAGTGACTGTGTAAATCTAGTAAATTATGAACTGGCTATCACTAGGATATTTTTAACAATTGAGCAATATTTAAAGAAGCGAAATCATTTTTTATTTAATGAAAATTGGTATTTATCTGTAGTTTGTTCAAAACCACATAGAGACAAAATATAAAATAATTTACTCTCTTTCAAACCGAGATTGTACTTAACTTATTTAATTGCTTGTTAGGTTGTTATTTGATGTCGAATCTACACAACCAAAAATATTTAATCCGTATAATTACTGTTAAAATAAAAAGTAATTAATACATTTTTTAATTTTATTTAATACAGGACTTACGCAAGTGTCATTAATTTTTATTGAGGCTGTCAAAGAAGAGGAAAAGAGGCGCGGGACTGGGGAGAACTCTAGAAAAAATCATGGGAGTGGAAATCAGAAAAAATTATTTCTCGTGCTTCGCGCCTAGCGAATTGAAGAAGGCAGAAGGCAGCTATGCTGAGGGCAGTTTCGATGAAACAAGTTTCATAGCCAAGTATGAAAGTGAGACTAGCATTTTTACTCAGCACTCAGCACTCAGCACTTTCAAGTCAGAAGGTTTTATTCAGGAGGGGTCTTAAACCCTTACTCCCTCTCTGTCGTGGCAGATTGCAGGAAGCAGAATTTCATAAAAGCCTCCTACCCCCTGCCTTTCTTGATCAACATTGTCCTCGGTTCAGTGATTTCGGTTGACTTCAAAAGGTAATAAAAAAAGGGCTTTTCGCCCTTTTGTCTTTGAATATGTTGCGATTGAGGCTAATTTAGCCAAATTGTTTGTCAATCTTCAACCAGAGGTATGAAATTTTATGATGCCTAATGGCTATAAATCTCTGGTTTGAGATTTGAGTAAGTTGCGAAATTTAGGCGCGAGTTGGTTCAACCCGTGCAAAGAATAAACCGCGAATCTTGACTTCTTTGGGTTCGCCTGCACCTAAGTCAGTATCAGATGGCTGTTCACTCTCAAAAGTACCTGCTATCTCGCCACTAGAGCTATCTATTTTAGCTACTTGTAGAGAAATTTTGCCTTTGAGAATATCGGCACGTTTGATATTAGCGCGGGTGAGTTCTTCATCATCTGATTGAGCAGGAAGAGCCACTGCGTTGTCATAACCAGTAACGATACCGCGACCTTTGGGATCTAGGAAGGCTGCACCACGATAGGAAGGCACTTTAAATTCACCTTCAAAGTCGGTGGAGGTGTTGATACTAGTTAACCCAGCTTGTGTTTGAGCAACCAAGTTTTTAATTGTGAAGAGGAAAGGTACTCTTTCACCACCAGGAAGCTGAACAGTAATAGCTTGGAAATCTAGACCATCTTCTTCGACAAAAGTCAAGCTACCATCAGAATTGAACTTCAAAGGGCCTTGAACTTGGTCAATTGTAGAAGTGTATCTGGTCAACAATTTCCCAGGTACAAATTCTGCTGTTTGCCGTTTGTTAGCAGGTTCTTCCTTAACAAAGAAACTAGTGGGTTCTAAGCACAGTTCTTTGATAGCGTAAGACTGGCTGTTATCAATAGGAATAGAGCCACGGCTTGTTTCTGCCAATTGAGGGCATTTGTTAGCCAAGCCAGTACCACGAATTTGCTCGTAAGTAAGTAAATCTCTACTACTAGCTTCTGGGGAACCGCTACAAGCAGTTAATAGCCCCAGGCATAAAGCCAAGAATGCAACAATTAAAGCGCGATACCTCATGGTCAACCTCAATGTCAAAAATTAATATCTAAGTTGTAAAACTGCACAAAGTTTTGATCTCTGACGAGAAGCTGTCCCAACTTAGGGTAAGCCTGACTTTGGGAGTGGGGCTTGCCAGAAGAGGGGAGTGACGCTCCTAACATCGCTACGGCTTCATAATTTGCAACTACCATAGGTATTTACAGCGTTGATGAAGTCGTTCTGTATTATGTATGTATTGCCACTACATACAACCCATTGCTTTATAGGGAAATCAGCCAGATCATACGATTTTTTTTAACTCAAAATCAAAGCACCCTGGTCTAAACTCATAAGTCTTTGATCCCATCTAGCTTTTTGGGAGGTTTTATTAAACGCTGCGAAACTCTTTTACAAGAGATCGCAATTACCCTGTCAGTGGTGCTGAGTTAGGAAAATTATGTTTGAGGCTGATATCAAAACTTGTCCAACAAGAAGATTTTATGATTCTATGTACCCCAAACCCTAAGTTCATCTGGGGCAATTAACACTTGTATCAGCCTCAAAAGTGGAAAAATCAGTGATCAGCGGTGGCTATGAGCTTTCAGAAGCCACATATATACTGGATTTATAGTGGTTTACTAGAAATTAGCGATCGCGCCTGAAAGCTGACAATCTTCGGTAAATTTGAGTAGTCCTAATTTTGGCAAATATCGCTGCATGAGCAACAATCAAAATTTTGAATCCACAGATTTTTCTGAGCAACTACAAAAAATTGCCACATCCGTATACGATGTAGCTCAAATATGTCACAAAGACCCGATTGCGCTTTTAAACTTGCTGCGGCAGTTAGAATATTTACATCGAGAAATTCGAGATGGGGTTTTTCAAGAGAGCCTGCCGGAAAATCGCCAGCAACTTTATTCTCTTTTAAAAGATATTGAAACTGAAGGTGGTTGGCCGTATATCGAGCGGATGAAACTGCGAGCTTTTTTAGCAAATTTGTTACAAGATGAACTGGAAGAAAACAAAGGCTAGTCAAGTTCTCAAAGCGATCGCCCTTTAATCAGCTAAAATCATGCTTCACTCCCCATAAATTTTTCCAGGGAAGAAGCAACGGGCAATAGCAACAGATGAAACTCCCTATTCCCTCTTGCCTACTTCCTTTTCAAAACCATCACACAAAAAGCGATCGCGTGGTTCAACGTTGTGGTTGTGTTTGAGGTAGTTATCTGCCCAGTTACAACCACGCTTAAGTAAATCTTCGAGATGCAAATTCCACAAAATAATGGTGTTGTCATCACTAGCGGATGCTAAGGTGTGACCATCAGGGCTAAAACTGACGCTGAGGACAGGAGCGCGATGACCATTCAGGGTTTTGATTAATTTGCCATCACGACTCCAAAGTTTGACGGTACTATCCCAACTAGCAGCGGCTAGTAATTCCCCATTAGGGCTAAAAGTCACGGAATTCACGCTATCGCTGTAGCCTTTGAGCAATGTTTTTAACAACGTGCCATCCCGCCGCCACAGTCTAACGGTATTATCCCAACTAGCAGAAGCTATTAACTGGTCAGTAGGACTAAAGCTAACACCTAATACCCAGCTATCATGAGGTGAAAAAGTTTTGACTAAAGTTCCATCGCGCCGCCACAGTTTGACTGTTTGGTCATCACTGGCAGAGGCAAGTAGTTGACCATCAGGGCTAAAATTCACGCTATTTACCCAACCTTCGTGACCGACTAAAGTGTTGAGTAATTGACCATCACGGCTCCAAAGTTTGACGGTTCTATCTTTGCTGGCCGATGCTAATAACTGACCATCGGGACTAAAACTGACACTCATAACACTGTCAGTATGTCCTGGTAAGGTTTTGATTAAAGTGCCATCACGTCGCCAAATTTTGACTGTTTTGTCATAACTTGCTGACGCAAGAATCTCACCGTAAGGATCAAAACTCACACTGGGAACTTTATCTGTATGACCAATTAAAGTTTTGTAAAGTCGAGTAGTAGCTTCACCATTTAAATTTTCTCTTTCCCAGAGTTTAACAGTGCGATCGCGGCTACCAGAAGCCAACATCTGACCATCAGGACTCCAAGCCACACTCAACACTCTATCTTGATGACCACGTAGAATCGGTAAAACCGGAGCATTTAAACTCCAAAATTTGATGCTCTTGTCATAACTTCCTGATGCCAGTATTTTGTTATCTGGACTAAAAGCAACGCTAGCCACAGCATCACTGTGTCCTTTAAAAGTTTTCAGTAATGCCCCTGTACTACTCCAGAGGTTAACACTATTGTCATCACTGCCTGAGGCTAACTTCTGCCCATCAGGACTAAAGCTGAGGCTCCAAATTGTACTGGTATGCTGCTGTAAGTTTTTATAAATGCGATAGTCGAAGTTATCTTCGCTGTTTGGCTCTTTTTGCCATAATTTAACGATTTTGTCCCGACCTGCCGAGGCTAATATTTGACCGTCGGGGCTGAAAGTCACAACGGTAACACCTTGCTGATGTCCGTAAAGAGTTTTGACTAGAGTACCATCTCGTCGCCAAATTTTGACTGTGCGATCGTCACTAGCTGAAGCGATCAATTGACCATCAGGGCTAAAGCTCACCCAATTTACCCACCCTTGATGACCTTTTAGTACCTTGATTAAAGTACCATCCTTGCTCCAGAGTTTGACGGTAGCATCTTTGTTAGCAGTTGCCAATAACTCGCCATCGGGACTGTAACTTACACAATAAACCCAGTCGTCTTCGAGCAAGGTTTGAGATGGCTGTAAATCAAATTCACCAGTAATTTTGTTTTTGTGCCAGATTCGCACGGTTTTGTCGAGACTGGAAGAGGCAAGACTTTGCCCATCGGGACTAAAACTGACGCTACTCACAGCGTCAGTATGACCTTTGAGAGTTTGTAACAAAGTGCCATCTGTCCGCCATATTTTTACTGTTTGGTCACGACTACCTGATGCTAATAATTGACCATCAGGGCTAAAACTTACGCCCCAAACAATATCAGTGTGTCCTTCTAAACGGTTTAACTCGGTGACTCCATAAACTGCTTGTTGTAAGGCTGTAACTACGCGCATCCGAGTTTCGGGTAAGACTTCGTTTGCCTGTTTTAGCTTGCGCCAAGCACGTAAACCTTCTAAAAGTGCGTCAAATTCTTTATTAGAAGCAAATAAAGCTTCACTAGTGGCAGCGATCGCGCTAATTTTTAAATTAGTTTCACTGCGTTCGGCGCGAATCGTTTGGCGAATTGCTGCTCTTTTTTGCAGGTCAGCTTGCCACCACAAAGCGGCGATTGTGCCTCCCATCAACGCTAAAACTACGCCTGCTATTCGTGCTTCTCGCAAGCGGCGTTGTAAAATTAAATTGAGATGTTCTTGAGAAAGTTTTTGGGCTACCTCGGCTCGCTTTTTCTCAGATTTAACTTTTTCCAACTCGGCAACAATCCCGTAGTTATTTTTTTGCCGAATTGGTTCTACTAAATAATCATGTACTAATTGATAGCGATCGCCTAACTCTTCACGCAACCGCAATATTAAACCTGACCCTACTAATATTTCTAAGATGAGTTCCCAATTTGATTCGCTATCAGAATCAGATATAGCGTAAAAATTCTTTTCTAGAGATGCCGCTAAATCAGCTTTAGTTTTTAGAGGGCGAAAACCTTTTTCATCAGTTAGTTCAAACAATAATTTCCAACCCAAATCTTCATTTTCTTTGCCACAATCTTTGAGGACTTCTTCTAACCATCTTTCTACTAATTTTGTTGAGCTACCGCAAATTTTGTATTGTTCAAGTGTTGTAATATTTTCTGCTTGTAATTGCACGCCCACTATTTGTAATTCAATGGGGTTGACTTCTCCTGATTCCCCAGCCAAATCTTGTACTAACTGATTAATTAATTCATCGCTCATTTCATAGTGAGAACGTTTTGTAAAACTATAAATAATATCTGTTGCATCTTGAATAGAAAACTTTCCTAAAAAATACCGAATATTGCTATCTAGAATATTATTGTTGATTACATCTAAACTGTATATCTGGTTGTGATTTTCTCTACTTAATTTTTCAAAATCTAACAAATAATGTAAATAATCTTCTCTTAGAGAAATAATGATTTTTACATAAGGAATATTTAAACATTGACTAAAAAATTTATAAAATTCTAAAATTTGATAAGAATTGCTGATAAAGAAAAATTCTTCAAATTGGTCAAAAATGATGACTATCAGATGATTGCATTCCGTTGCTAAACGTAGTTTTTCTAAGAGGATATTTGGGGTAAATTCTATTGCAATTGGTAATTCTGATTGTGCTAATGCTTGATTAATACTACGTCCTAAAGCAGTAATCCAATCTGTATATCCAGATAAAACAATGGGTAATGGAATACGTTCACCAATAACTCGGCTTTTTAAAGCAGGTACTAAACCCGCTTTAATTGTGGAACTTTTGCCCACTCCTGATTGCCCATGCATAACAGTAAGTTTATGATCAGCACGGGTAATTCTTTCTATTAAACGGTTAACATCTTGCATTCGCCCAGAAGCAGAAATTTCTTGAGCGATATCTTCAGGAATACATGAGATTTTTTGCGTTTCTAAAACAGGATTAATTCGGTAACGTTTTGGCTGTAATTGACTAGCACCAATAAATACACGGAAACCATATTGATGTTCTATTTGGATTTTTTCTTGTTTGAGACTAAAAGCTTCTGCATAGTCACGACGCTCGTAAAAATAAAGCGATCGCAATTCCTCTAAAATTTCTAAATATAGCGATGGTTCGTACTGTAGCTCACAAACTACTCTTGCCCATTCTAGATTACTAATTGCTTCTTCCCATTGACCCAAATGTCTTTGAGTACGAGCCATCAACAAAAGATACCAACTTTCTTGTTGTCGCGGAACTTCTGTAGCTAATTCTGCAACAGAAAGAGCTGTATTTGCTAATTCATGTGCTAGCAACCAATTATTACGTGATGCTGCTACGTCTGATAAAAAAGCATAATCCTGCGCCACTTTTGCAGGAGTCCCATAAGTTTCATGCAAATGCAAAGATTTTTTTGCTAATATTTCTAACTCTGACCAAGCTTTTAAACGCTTTAACATTTCACAAGCAGGCAAAATGAATTTAGCAACTAAATCTTGCCTTTCTAATTGTTCTAGTAATTTTAAACATTGCTGAAACCATAAAAGCGCGTGTTGGCAATAACTACTATTAGTAATTTGATATAAATCTCCCATCCGGCGATAACATAAACCCAAGTGAAATAAGACTATTGCTTGCCGGAGTCGATAAGCACACATTTGTTCGATATTTTCTGCTGAAATGCCATTGCCCCGCTTTGCTTCTCTTTGCCATAAACTTAGGCTTCTTTGATAATGTGCTAAAGCACTATTAATTTGATCGTTGGCATATTTATCTCTGCCTAAAACAAATTCTAAACTGGCTTCTAATCCCGGCTCGATTTTGACATTATACAGACGCAATAAATCATTACGTGCTGACTCAATTTCATGACGGTGTTGAGATTTAGGAGCTAAATTCAAAGCAGCATTAGATAAAAATTTCTCTGCGCCTGCATCTAAAACTTTAGTAAATAGTGATTCTGTATCTTGACGAATTAAGGCAATTAAATCTTCTTTTGCCATTTCAAATTTGATGGTTGTAGCCGCCCAACTTTTAAAATCAGGGGCTAATCTAGTTAGCATTGTGGCTACTTCATCTTGTAGCCACAAAACTACAGGAAAAGGAAATGTCGCTTTGTAAATATCTCTGGCTTGGTTAAGACTAGTTAATAAGTCTTCAATAGCAATAATTGACTCTAAGCCAAACACCATAACTGCTGATGGCATTGTATCTGTAACTACAGCTGGAATATCTAACGATAATTTGGAAATGATGGTCGTGTGTAAAGCTGTAATTGATGGCTGAAGATAAATTTCTTTTAAATTTATATCTTTAGTTAAACAGCGAAGCTCATTTAACATTTGCTCGCGTAATTGTCTGTAGTTACATCGCACTAAAATTAGAGCAAATTGTCCATTAGAAAGTTTAATGGAGCGTACCAGTCTTTGCAGAGAATCCTGATTATTACTCACACTTGCTGTTGTACAGTGCCATGTTGTCATAACTAAAAATTGAATAAATTGCTCAATATAAATGAGTCATTAGTCAAATGTATGGGGACTAATGACTGGTGGTAAATAATGATTTTCTTGCGAAAAACTATGGGCGTTTTTGCTGCCAAGCTAGCACTTTTTCTGTTTCTGCTAATGCTGGACTAATACCAAACCAACGACCAGCAGGATCACGATATTCAAATAAGTACATACTTCGCAGCAAGCTTTGGTAGTCAGACTCACCTTTAACGCTTTGCTGTTGTACTACCTCAAATAATAATTCCCACTGACATTCATCAATAGCCAGTAGTAAATCGTCCCGGTAGTCCTTGATAACTGCTTCTAAACAGTCTCTCGAAAAAGGTGGATCTTGCCGTTGGAGACAACTGTAAAGTAACCCTAATAAGTTACGGATATGGCCGCCACTAACACGACATAATCTGTCCAAAGTTTCAGGGTGTTCAAATAATTCTGTAATTAATGAAATTCTCTCGTTATAAGAAACTTCAGGAAAAGCTCTGGCTAAAACTAACTGGCGCAATAATAGCATTCCTGGTTCGTAGTCACTGCCATCTCTTTGCTTGACTCGTACCATTGGTAATACTTTAGGGGCAATACCTCCACCTAAGCGATTTTTGAGTGTTTCATACTCATTGGAGAAAATTAACGCTAGGGGGATAGTGTAGACTACGTGACATTTCAGGCGGCGTAATTGCTCGCCCCGGTCTATAAATAGATATTCTGGTTGTGTCCGCCCAGATGCGAGGGGGCGCATATCCACTCGATCTAAATTATCGACGATGACAACCAAACCTTTTTGACCTCTGAGTTTGAGTTGTTCAACGGCTTTTTCTAATACCTCTTCGTTAATAGCTTGCAAAATACTGTTAGTACGCGGCTCTAAATATTGTCTGAGTTGATTTCTCACTTGCGCGCTATCTTTGGTTTTGGCTGTGATTTTAGCAATACCCAAGGACAACTCTGCTTGTCCAGACAGGTCTATAGGGCTTTGCAAAAAATCGCCAACTTCTTTGAAGAGGTTGATAAAATAGTGCGGTTTAATTTTAATATTGATTGCTTCTAGGCTGACACTAACTTGACGCGCTACACTCAACAAAATATCGCTGACATCGATATCCGCCATATCTAAGTCTTGGCTGGATTCAAAATAAACTACATGGAATCCTACGGCTTCTAGTTCTGCTTTGAGACGTTGCAACTCTGTTGATTTTCCGCAGCCAATGTGGCCTGTAAATAATTGACAGGTAGGTTCATCTGGAGATATACGGCTGATGGTACGTTGCAATTCTTCGACAATCTTGCAGCCGCGGACATCGGCAAAATCTATGTAGTAGTGTCGATCGAGTACATCACCCATATTCAGGGCGTAGCTAGGGTTACAAGCTTTATAAAAGCGTGGCAAATACTGTGTATTAATCATTGAGACGTAGATGCAGTTGTAATCGCTGTGTATTTGTCTATTTATATACAAATTATCTTTGTTCAGCTATACAGCCATCCTCTATGATTGGGATGGTGTTTGAGTTGGCGGTGATTTACGCTCGATCGAGTTTTACACCAACAGTTATTTTGACTAGCCTAAAGATACATTAGCCCCTGACGATTTCAGTATATCTGTGTTTTTTGGATATCTTATTAAGCTTTTGATAATCTTTAAGCTTCTACTTGACTTAAGTCGAATTTATATGCAGTAGTGTCTAAGGTAAAAAAAGATACTATCAATTCAATATTTTTTTAGTAGTATTTTTGACTTTATTGCTTAAGTAATATTGCTGTTTAAAAAATATATGTATGTGTTATGTTTAACCACCTACTGGTTATTCAAAAATACACAATTAATTATTTCAAAATAAATATTTTTGTCATATTTTGTTAAAGAGAAAATATTTCTGGGGCTTGAGCGACATTTGTGCAGTTAATTCTGGAGATAGATACTAAGTTCTCTCTAGTCAGGATTGAATCAAGCAAGGCTTTACTGCTGCCATTTGCACCGTATAATTCTTGAACAGTACTTATACGCAAAAAGCAAATTATGGTAGATTTGTCAATTATTATTTTGCCAAGTTGGTAAGCGATCTCTCTCACCCAAACTACTCAAGTCTCCATTGAGATAGCAACTTAACACTGCAATCCCAGAATAGGTAAAATTTATCGTGCCGGAATATTGCTGTAGTTGCTGTAAGGTGTTACTACAAATAAAACTGAGATTTGGGGCGAGACACTTATAAATAAGTACTGTCCACAAAGTTGAAGTTAATTAATCAACTTTGCAATTGCAAAAAATTTAATTCCCATCAAGAAGAGGTTTGAATGGCTGGTATAGTGTCAGTTTCCCAGACAGATTTAGCTCAACGCCGCAAAAAACTACGCAGGCAAAGACAGATGAAACTTGTTCAGGCTATTTGGCGAACAATTGCTGTGAGTGGATTTGCCGGGTGTTTGCTGTGGGTGACGCTGCAACCAGTATGGGTACTCAACGATCCCAAACAAATTGTGATCAAATCAGGTAATCAAGTACTGCCAGAAACAGCAATTAAGTCCATGCTTAAGCTATCTTATCCTCAATCTTTATGGAAAATTGAACCTTCTGCGATCGCCCAATCTTTGAAGCTACAACCAACTATTGCCCAAGCTACAGTCAATCGTCGTCTGTTTCCTCCAGGATTAATTATTGAAATCCAAGAACGAGTACCTGTAGCTGTAGCGCAAAGACCTCCAGAAGCAAATAATCAGACTAAAAATAAACAGTCCTCAACAGGTTTATTAGATGCCACTGGTGTTTGGATACCCTTAGAAAAATATACATTAGTAAATCCTAAGCTGAAATTACCCAGCTTTAAAGTTATTGGGACACCAGAGCAATATCGACAATATTGGATACAACTTTATCCATTATTAAGTCAAAGTTCTGTGAAAATCATGGAAGCTAATTTCCAGGATTTAACAAATTTAATTCTGAAAACAGAATTAGGAAATGTTCACTTGGGTAATCCTAGTCCATTGTTACCAGAACAAATTAAAGTACTAGCACAATTACGGAATTTGCCAGCCAAAATTAATCCCACTCAAATAGAGTATATCGACCTCAAAAATCCGGAAACGCCAATAGTACATATGATCCAAAATAACTCTAAGGCTAATTCTTCTACGCCCTAAAAATATCTGTAAGTTTTATGTATCAAATGGTCTCTGTAATCTAAAAACTTTGATATTTTATAGAGATATTTATCAATTTCAGGTTTTTCGCCACATACATTAAAGGATTAGCGTGATTTTTTAATCAGATACAATAAGAAACTTAATTATTCGAGCCTCTTGATAGTGGCGAAAATCAGACTTCTTCCTTACCCATAAACTATGGTGATAGGTAATTAGAAGGCAAATTTGAGATTTTAGGTGGCAATTATCGCCAATGTTGAAATGTATCAACTATATTATTAAAGCAGACAAAACACAGAGTGTTGCGTCTTTACAAATTCAGCTATTGGCTCAACTATCTGAGCTTAATGTTGTTTGTAATGTAATTAAGGGTATATTTAACACCATAAAATTAGTTAATCATACATATGCTCCAAGCAATCATACTTCTGCTTTTGAGTGGTCTTTGGTATTAAGAAATAATAAAATATCGAAGTTCCAGTCGTGACAAATGGAATCTAACGAACAAAAAACAATCACAGGTAGTTGTAAAATTAATGACCAACTTAAATCATTAACAGTAATAGTGGGAGGACATTCGGTATGGCAAGAGGAAACTGTGCCAATTCGGCAACTTAGCCGTAAAGCTATTAATAGCTTATTAAAGTTATACAGATCAACTTTAGTTAAATGTAGGTATACTTCTCTAGAATTAGCTGTGCGCTCCGCTGCGTTAATGGCTTATCCAATGGCAGACTTTCATACTAACAATCCTGTTAAGGTTGGAAGTGGCAATCAAAATCAAGAGCAGTGCCTATAGATTTTGGTATTGTCCAACTATAGTTGACTCTTAGGTGAATACACCTGGAAAAGTCGTTTATCTACCTTTCACAAATCCAATGACGCTTGATAATAACCAAGGGCTTACCTATAAAAACTCCCAATCTGTGGGACAGCCAGGATTCTCACTGGCAGGAAACTCAAATAATCCCTTTAGTCATTCTGGGCTGAACTTTGCACAAGGCCAAGACAATAAGAAAATATCTGTAGAAAATAACCGTATTGGCGAGATTGTTCCAGGTAGGGTAGCCAACATTAAAGTAATTGGTGTTGGTGGTGGTGGTGGCAATGCTGTTAACCGCATGATTGAGTCAGATGTGAGTGGAGTCGAGTTTTGGTCAATTAATACTGATGCCCAAGCTTTGACTTTAGCCGGCGCACCCAGTCGATTACAAATTGGGCAGAAGTTAACACGGGGTTTAGGTGCAGGTGGTAATCCTGCTATTGGGCAGAAGGCCGCCGAGGAATCCCGAGATGAAATTGCCACAGCTTTAGAAGGTGCTGATTTAGTATTCATTACTGCTGGGATGGGAGGCGGTACTGGTACAGGTGCAGCCCCAATAGTTGCAGAAGTAGCCAAAGAAATGGGTGCTCTGACAGTTGGGGTGGTGACACGCCCGTTTGTGTTTGAAGGTCGCCGCCGGACTAGTCAAGCAGAGCAAGGCATTGAAGGACTAAAAAGTCGGGTAGATACACTAATCATCATTCCTAATAACAAGCTTTTAGAAGTGATCCCGGAACAAACACCCGTACAAGAAGCTTTTCGTTATGCGGATGATGTGCTGCGCCAAGGGGTACAAGGCATTTCTGATATCATCACCATTCCTGGTTTAGTCAACGTTGACTTTGCAGATGTTAGAGCGGTGATGGCAGATGCGGGATCGGCACTAATGGGGATCGGTATTAGCTCAGGGAAATCACGGGCAAGAGAAGCGGCGATCGCAGCTATTTCTTCTCCTCTATTAGAATCTTCTATTGAAGGGGCAAGAGGCGTAGTCTTTAACATCACTGGTGGTAGTGATTTGACTTTACATGAAGTGAACGCAGCCGCAGAAACTATTTATGAAGTGGTTGATCCCAATGCCAATATTATTTTTGGGGCAGTAATTGACGATCGCCTCCAAGGTGAGGTGAGAATTACAGTAATTGCCACAGGGTTTACAGGTGAAGGCCAAACCGCACAACCACAAAATGCAACTAATCAACGAGTTGCACCTCCACCAAAAAAATCAACTCAACAAACTCCAGCTGCTAATCAGCCAACACCAGTAGTCGAACCTAAAGAAAAAACAGGTTTAGATATTCCTGAATTTCTCCAAAGACGGCGCACACCACCACGTAATTAAGTAAATTTTGGATTTGAGATATTAGATAAACTTTGCAGTCTCAGTCTGGACTGATGGCTGTATAAAATTTGCTAATTCCCAGATTTCACTAGGAGCGGAAGTCAGCATTCTGTTGCCATTATTTAATTTGGCTAATTAATGAAGACAACTCCTCGAAACTACTTAAACTAAATGTATATGGGCAGGAGCTTTGTGAATCTGTCCTAACTTGTATTTGGCACAAATAGTAAAGCAGAGAATTTTGAATAGGCTGTGCTGATTTTGGTGATTGCACCTGCGCCAACAGCAAAAAAAATTGCCTGACAGGTGCGATCGCTCAACTTATCAGCCAGATTCTAGTGTCAACAAATATTCAAAATTAGAATTGCAATTATTTTACTTTTTAGATTTCAGAGTCTGTTCCACCCATTGAACTACTTGATGACCTAGACGAATACCATTGAGTCTATCGATTTCTCGAATTCCTGTGGGGCTAGTGACGTTAACCTCTGTCAGATAGCCTCCAATGACATCAATACCTACAAAAATTAACCCGTCTTGGCGTAATTTATCGGCTAGTTGGGTACAAATTTCATGCTCTCTAGGAGTAATTTCCGTTTCCGCCACTGTACCACCAGCCGCCATATTGTTGCGAAAATCACTGCCACTCGAAAGCCGATTTAAAGCACCAATCGGTTCACCATTGAGTAAGATAATACGTTTGTCTCCTTCTTTAGCTTGGGGTAAATAGTTCTGCACCATAACGGGTAATTTGCCTTGGTGAGTGCTAAGTTCCACAATTGAATTAAAGTTGCGATCGCCTGCTTGTAAAAATAAAATCCCTTCCCCAGCTTTATTCCCCAATGGTTTGAGTACTGTTGCTCCTTTGGCTTCGACAAAATCACGGATAATTTGTTTATCAGCACTCACAATAGTTTCTGGAATCACCTCAGTAAATTGGAGGGCATACATTTTTTCATTTGCCCTCCGAATACCATCAGGATGGTTAATTACCAAAGTTTGATTTTGGTCAACATAATCCAGAATGTAGGTAGCAAACAAGTAAGCATCGTTGACTGGTGGATCTGTCCGCATAAATACAGCGTCCATTTTTTCCAGGTTCATGAAAGCGCTATCGCTTAATTTGTACCAAGGATTTGCTGCTATCCAACGCCCGTCCACCAACTCTATGGGTACTAGTTCCACCTTTTGCAGAATCGCCCAAGCTTTAGCTTCTACTACACTCAACCAGTTTGCCTGAGTTATCCAGATTTCATGCCCTAAAACTTGGGCCGCTTCCATCAGAGCGACACTGGTATCATGACAAGGGTCAAGCTGATGGATGGGATCAATAATAAAAGCCAGTTTCACGCTGTTTGCCTCAATCGCCAGGAAATTCTAAGTTCTTCAATTTAGATTAACTCCTGATGATTTAACTAACTCACAAACCTTGCCAGCAAAAAATTGCTTAATTCTTATACTTGCTGATTTTATACATTACTGTCAGCAGCTAATAGCTCATCTAATTTGCCTTGACGGTCTAATGCGTGGATATCATCACAACCACCAACATGGTGATTATTAATAAAAATTTGCGGTAAAGAACGCTTGCCATTTGCTCTTTGTGACATTTTATCTCGTGCTGCTTCGTCACCATCAATACTGTATTCAATAAAGTCAACACCCTTGCTAGCAAGCAAACTTTTAGCACGGATGCAAAATGGACAAGTCCTCCAAGTGTAAATTTCTACGTTAGCAGCCATAATGTCCTCAATTTGGTTTGATACTTCATTAATTTTAAAACCTCTTGATCTGTTCGAGCTGCTGCAATGCTGTTTGTAGTAACAAGTAGATGTGTATAGGACTTACGCATCAAAACGAAAAATCAAGGGTTTTGGCGAGGGTGTAGGGGTTCAGGGGTATAGGGGTGTAATGATTCAAAATCCTTACACCCCATACCCTTTCACCCTGACACCCAATCTCCACAGATAATCTTTGTGCGTAAGTCCTGGTGTACTAAAAAAATTAGGTGTAGAAGTGGAAAACACTTCTACACCTATGTACAGCTAATATGACAACTTAACGGTTTTACTTAAGCTTGGGAGTTATCCTTTTGCTTTTTTCTCTTCAGTTTCAAAGTACTTAGACCAAATAAGCTTAAAGCTGCGAGTGTGCTAGGTTCAGGTACTTTCTTCGGTTGAGGTGTAGATGATGTGGTAGGTGGTTGATAGTAAGTGGTAGGAGATGGTGCTGGTGCAGGTGCTGGCGCAGGTGCTGGCGCAGGTGCGGGTGCGGGTGCGGGTGCGGGTGCGGGTGCGGGTGCGGGTGTTGGTGCTGGGGTTGGTGCGGGTGTTGGTGCGGGTGCTGGCGCAGGTGCGGGTGCTGGCGCAGGTGCGGGTGTTGGTGCGGGTGTTGGCGCGGGTGTTGGCGCGGGTGTTGGTGCTGGTGTTGGCGCAGGTGCGGGTGCGGGTGCGGGTGCTGGCGCGGGTGTTGGTGCTGGTGTTGGTGCTGGTGTTGGCGCGGGTGTTGGTGCTGGTGTTGGCGCAGGTGCGGGTGCTGGCGCGGGTGTTGGCGCGGGTGTTGGTGCTGGTGTTGGCGCAGGCGTTGGTGCTGGGGTTGGTGCTGGGGTTGGTGCTGGTGTAACTAACGTGCCAGCAAAGCTAGGTTCGATCAAATTAGTTCCGAACTGGAAGCGAATATTACCGATTTTGGTTATATCAAAAGCACTGGGTAGACCTGATAAAACGAAGGTGGCATAGTCTTTGACAAAAGTTCCTTTATTTACGGCTGGGTTCGGATCATCATAACCACTGATGATGCCGTAATTAAATTGCTGTCCACCACCACCTTGAAAAATACCTAATCCAGCAGTACCAATACCATAATTTTGAGTTATGCCGGGAAGGTCGGCTGTACCATTGCCAGTGTTGGGCAATTTCCATTCATCAAGAGCTTTTAGATTTATATTATTACCTGCATTGCCTCCAATTACCGTTGGCGCTGTAGCTGAATATAAAGACAAGTTTGTTAGAGCAGATCCGCCATATTCCCAAAAAACAGCCGTTAATACATCCGAAGGTGCTGTAGCACCTGGCCCTGTATTTTTTAGAGTAATTGTTAATTTCCCAGGATTGAGGCTGTCATCAAAAATGACTGATGCTCCCAGAGCATTAGTAGTTCCATTTGATGCCGAGTTAGTTCCTGTGCCTGAAAAAGTGAGAGCGGCTGCATTAGCTTGAGACATTTGCCCAGCCATAACTACAGCTAAGGACGACAAGCCACAGGTGATATAACCTATTAGTTGTTGTGAATTCATTTGAGCCACTTCTTTAAAACTCCTTTTTGCTTCTAAAAAGTCTCATAAAATCGCAGAGCAGCAGAAAATAGACCTCAAAAATAGTTTTGAAGCTATGTCAAACTGAGCGTCTAAATTGCTTTTAAATGGCTAACTTGCTCGGCAATTTATTATTTAAGCTGCTGCACTCTTGCTTAGTTTGTATGGATTCAACTTCTGATTTCGAGGAAATTCAATTTGGATGCCCTTGATAGGAACCTCTGAAACTTTTTATCTCAGTGAATAATAAATATAATTTGCCACATTTAATTATCAGTAGTCTATAGTTTATCTAGATTTTTATCAGAACTTTAATCTCAAGGATAAAAGGAAGAGTTTTTATGTATCTATATGGATACTCTGTGTTTATACTGATAAGTAATTTCTCGCAAAAATATTCATTTTAAAATTTATATCTTTATAAAAAAAGAGAGGCGATGCCTCTCTTTAAAAATGAAAAATTTTAATTTTTCAGCCATTCTAAGTTGTTTCTCGACGTACCCAGCCATTAATTGTAAAGCGGCTGTCTGCAAAAGATTGAGAGGGACATTTTACAGGTAGAACTTCGTGCATATATCGGCTGAAGAAAAAGACAATACTGTTATTGCGCGGTTCAATTGTTTTGAAAGATTCAGCTTTTACATAAAAACCATTTTTAATTTCACTGTCGTATAGTACTAATTCACCGCCAGAAAATCGTTTTGGTTCTCGGTTGAAGTAATACACATAAGTTAGTTCTCTAGTAGCAGTGTCTGGACTGCCATTATCGTTGTGAATTTTGTAAAAATTCCCATCATTATGCGCTGTTAGTTGGCTTTCAATTTGCGATACAACAAATGGTGACATTCCCAATTTACTCATCACATCCGGCATAATTTTCTGAATTTTATTAACGATTAGTTCAGAAAACTCAGGAAATGAGTAAAGCACCCTAGACCGACGATAGCTATCATCATTTGTAGATGTTGTTGTAGAGACAAATTGTGACTTATTAGCTAGTACATACTTGATGAGCCGATCATGTTCTTGAGGTGAGAAAAAATTATCTATTTGTACGTAATTAGAATTCAAAATATCATTAGATACATGTTGTTGGAAATCGTTAGTTTGCTGTATCCATAAAGGAGGTTCAGTGACTAAACCAACCAAATTTTCGCTTGCAAAACATAAAGCAGAATGCCCCTCATTGACAGGGATTTGAAATAAACAGTGATTAGCAGATTCTTGTTTGTAAGCACGAGCCACAATAGTTGTTAACAGGTTATGTAGTACAGGGTCATCTGCATTTATATAAACTGTATACTGATGTCCTCCTGCTAAAAGAAGCTGAACTTTAATTTTTTTAGGTTCTAACTCTTGGGAATTAGTTGACATAACAATTATTAGTGGAGATAGGAATTTCCGGGAAGTTGACAAAAATCAAGCTAGAAAGATAGTTTAAGCTTTCTCAGAAGAACAAGCGCAACTCGAAAGCGAAGAGACTGAGCATCAGTTTGGATGCGAAGGCTAGGATTGCTTTGTATCTCAATTACAAAAGTCAAAATCCCCAGTAGTCATTGGTTCTAACACGTCTTATATCTTACTGTCATTCAGGAATACCACAGTATTGCATAGCAATTTAATTTGGGTTCTAATATCAAGTTGCAGTCAAAGATAGTAACCTACGGTGGGAGTGGGGAGTAGGGTTGAGGGAGTAGGAATACGAATATTTCTGAAAGCAGCTTAGTATAAACTACTCCTAGATATAAGAGATTGTTTGAAAAGTCTAAATTAAGGCAACAACTTAGACTGGTGTAGGTTGGGTGGAGGAACGGAACCCAACATTCACGCATACTTTGTTGGGTTACGCTATCGCTTGTTATGGCGTGTTTAAGCTTTTAAAATTTCTTAGCAGCGCAAATAGCACAAACTTGCCAACGCTGAAGTTCCCCAAGCGGGGTCGGAGATTGACATTGGGGACAAAGAGGTAAGCCCTGCGATCGCACTTGCATTTTTTCTGCCCAGTAGCCAAAAGCAGCCTGAGTATTTGCTGCGGTATTTGGCGGATTCAGATTAGTACTATTCACATTTCCTAAATAACTGGGATGTTCCTGAGGTGAACCAGTAATTTGTGGTTGTGGCTTGTTCTCCAAACGCTGCCAACCAGCCGTGGAAAAACGAATATCTGCTAAGGGTACAGACAAATTTTGATTTAGCTTTAAAAGTATAGTTTGGCGTTTAAACGTCAAATTCTGCGCCCAAGCAGCCCCAGAAGTGGCTACCCGCAACACATCACGCTGAATTACTAATGGCTGGGTGTGGGTAGCAGCTACCGCACCAACAACTTCAGCCCAACACGTCAGCACCTTTTGTAGTGGTTGTTCTTGCCATCTGGCTTGCTGTTCCAGAACTCCTAAAATATCATTGATTGATTTAAAAGACATTCCTGCTCACAAGTGTTGACCATTGAAATTCAAGATAGTTCAAGAAACTCCCTAGCGATCGCCAAATTTTCGCTAGTATTAGCACAAATTATCTCAAGTCCATTTAGCAGTCTAGGTTGAAGGCAGACAGGCAATGAGTCAAAACTCACCCATAGATTCCAGTATTCAATCGTCTAAAACAATTGGGTTAAAGCCAGCATTAGCCGTAGCCCTGGCTAGTTTGGAGGTGCAATTAGATCAAGAATTGGCTCGCTACCGCCGCGCTCGAATTGCATCTAAAAACGCTTATCAACCCCGGATGGGGAGCTATGTTAACAACCTACCGCCAGAAACCACAGAAATACCTGCATTAACTAGCTTGACACTACCAGTCACGGAAGTTAAACCTAGTGCGACACCTGCACCTACACCAGAACCACTCCCAGGAACACCAGCACCAGTCACAGCCAAAACAGTATCAGAGGTAAAACCTTCACAACCACCTGCTACTGATTCTAGCCAAACACAAATTCCCTTTGCGTCGTCAAATTCACCAGGCAGCATTGTACCTGCAACGCCTAAAGCCGCTCAAAGCGAAAACCTCATCAAGCCGAACGAAACGCCCACTCAACCAGACGATTATTTAGAATCGAGTGAAGCATTGCTGCGGAGTTTAACAGATGAGTCACAAGAACAAACCAAACCGCCCAGCACTTCTAATGACAGTTTACTGTCCCCTTTGGGGATTGGTTCAATGCTGTTGTTATTAATGGCTAGTCTCACTTTGGGCTATGTGGTATTTAGTCCTAAAAGTCTGCCACAGTTTAGCTTAGACAAAATATTTAATAAAAATTCTACCGCTAATCAACCAAGCAATCAAACTCAAGGCGTTGCTACTCAAACTCAATCTTCAGTTCAGGTAGAACCTACTCCCATACCCAAGTATCCTAATTTGGCGGCTAAGGAGTTTCCCGAAGTTAAAGACCCCAACGATATAGTTGGCTTACAACCCAAACTACAATCAACGCCAATAGTACCTGTTAATCCGCCTGTAGTAATTCCCACACCAACAACTCCGCCTGTAGTCAACACATTACCGCAATTGCAACCAGTACAGCCAATACAACCGCTAAATTTACCCCCCCTGGCTACAGCAACCCCTTCTGCTCAACCTACAACTGCTCCCCCACAGACACTTGACCAAATCACCCCCGCAGCAGATGGGTTTTATCATATTGTCATGGATAATGAGGGCGATCGCGCGCTGGCAAATGCCCGACAAGTTGTTCCTGATGCTTATTTTTCCCCTAACAAAAAGCTAGTTTACCTCGGGGCTTTGAAGACCAAAGAGCAAGTCCAAAGAAGGTTAGCAGAACTACAAGCCAAAGGAATTAAAGCCCGGGTGCAACAGCCATAAGTGACAAAAATTTACGATAGGATGAACTAGAGGAAGTATGAAGTGTGAAGTATGAAGTATGAAGTGTGAAGGCACTGTTTGGGTGGCTTGCCACAGGCTAGTATGAAATTTCATGCTCCTGGCTTCTGCTTTACTGAGAATATATGGAGAGCCGAGATGGATTTAATCAAGCGTATCCTGCGGGTAATTCGTGCTAACCTCAATAGTTGGCTTGCCAGTACAGAAGATCCAGAAAAAATTTTGGAGCAAGCCGTCATCGAAATGCAAGACAATTTGGTGCGATTACGCCAGGGTGTAGCCCAAGCGATCGCTACACAAAAACGCACAGAACGACAAGCAATTGCGGCTAACTCCACCGCCGAAGAATGGTATCGTCGCGCTCAACTCGCGCTGCAACAAGGCAATGAACCCCTCGCACGAGAAGCCCTAACTAAACGTCGAGCTTATCAAGAAACTGCCACATCCCTGTTTAACCAAATCGGACAACAAACCGAAATTGTCGAACGGCTAAAAAAGGATATGCGATCGCTAGAGTTGAAGATGTCCGAGGCGAAAACCAAAAAAGATATGTATATTGCCCGGGCGCGTTCTGCGGAGGCTACCTATCGTCTTCAAGAAATGCTCAATACCAATTCTGCTACTAGCAGTCTCAACGCTTTTGAGCGAATGGAAGAGAAAGTATTGCAAATAGAAGCGAAATCAGAAGCGATCGCCCAATTAGACAGCAACGACTTACAAAAACAATTTGCGGCTTTAGAATCAACTAATGATATTGACGCTGAATTAGCAGCGATGAAAACCCAGGTATTAACAGACTCCACAAAAACACCACAACCGCAATTACCACAAACCCAAGAGCCTTGAAAACTGGTCAATTGTTTCAGCCAGAGTATATCTTAAACAATATAAGAAGTATCGGGGTGTACCGAACCAAGCCGGAAAGATTACATTGAAATAAGAAGCTATTAAACAGTAAAAACTTTAAGCGTCCAATCAAGCAACTAAACTGCAAAAGGAAATACAAAGATTATGGGATTATTTGATCGCATTAAGCGAGTAGTAAGTGCAAATATCAACGACTTAGTAAATAAAGCTGAAGACCCGGAAAAAATGTTAGAGCAAGCCATCCTGGAAATGCAGGAAGACTTGGTACAGTTGCGTCAGGGAGTAGCTCAAGCGATCGCCGCCCAAAAACGGACAGAAAAACAATATAATGATGCCCAAAATGAAATCAATAAATGGCAGCGCAACGCCCAACTAGCACTGCAAAAGGGTGATGAAAATTTAGCCCGCCAAGCCTTAGAACGCAAAAAAACTTACAACGACACCAGCACAGCCTTAAAAACTAGCCTAGATCAGCAATCCACTCAAGTAGAAAACCTCAAACGTAACTTAATCCAGCTAGAAAGCAAACTTTCCGAAGCCAAAACCAAGAAAGAAATGCTCAAAGCCCGGATTACTACCGCCAAAGCCCAAGAACAACTCGAAGGTATGGTGCGGGGGATGAATACCAGCAGTGCAATGGCCGCATTTGAGCGGATGGAAGAAAAAGTCCTGATGCAAGAAGCCCGCGCCCAGTCAGCCGCAGAATTAGCAGGCGCAGACTTAGAAAGTCAATTTGCTCGCTTGGAAGCTGGTAGCGACGTAGATGATGAATTGGCAGCTTTAAAAGCATCACTAGCACCCGCAAGCCCAGCCAATCAACCCCAACTACCACCACAGCAAGAAACTACAGCTGCTCAAAACAATCAACCCAAATCAAATGAAGTAGTTGATGCTGAATTAGAATCATTACGCAAGCAATTAGACCAAATGTAAAACTTGCTAAATCCTAACTTGAGCTAGTCCCACGCCGATCGGTTGTGGGATTTTGCTTCCATAATCAAAGGTCAATAGTTAATAGTCAATAGTTAAATCCTACCAAATCAAAATTAGCTACTCTGGTTTCAAAAGTCTGGAATAGCCGATGAATCAAGAATTATCATCCAAAATCTACAATCAAAAATTCCAAATTGATATGACAAATGACTATGGACTGTTGACAACTTTGGGATAGAGTATTTTGTGTGTCAATGATTGATGTCAACTAATGGAGACTGCAATGAGTAAGGGTGTAATCACCATCACTGATGCTGAGTTTGAAACCGAAGTTTTGAAATCTGAGCAGCCTGTATTAGTTTACTTTTGGGCTTCTTGGTGTGGCCCATGTCAATTGATGTCGCCACTGATTAATACAGCTGCCACTAAGTATAGCGATCGCCTAAAAGTTGTCAAAATAGAGGTTGACCCCAACCCAGTTTCTGTGAAGCAATATGGGGTAGAAGGTGTGCCAGCTTTAAGACTAATTCAAGGAGAGAAACTATTAGAATCTACAGAGGGTGTAATTGGGAAAGATAAATTAATCAGTCTACTAGATACCCATTTAAATAAGAATTAGTCATTGGTCATTAGTCATGGGTACGCCAGTACAGTCTTGAAGGTTAATTCCATGAGCAACTGGCGCATCTCCAAGTCGTTAGTAAATGGCTAATGGCTAAAGACAAAGGACAAAGAACATATGACTAATATCCAATTTGCACAACGTTTACAACCCCTGCAATCTAATGTCTTTGCTGATATGGACAAAGCTAAAGCCGTAGCTTTGGCCTCTGGACAGCAAATAATTGATTTGTCGCTGGGGTCTTCTGATTTACCTGCTGAACAACACGTAATCGCCGCGATATCTCAGTCGCTTCATGACCAAAATACCCACGGTTATTTGCTGTTTCACGGAACACAAGGATTTCGCCAAGCGGCGGCAGTGTGGTATGAACAAAAATTTGGGATCAAAGTCGACCCAGAAACAGAGGTACTGCCACTGATTGGTTCTCAAGAAGGTACGGCGCATTTACCGCTAGCTTTACTCAATCCAGGCGATTTTGCTTTGTTGCTAGATCCTGGTTATCCTTCTCATGCTGGAGGAGTTTATTTAGCTAGCGGGCAGATTTATTCTATGCCCCTTTTAGCAGAAAACGGTTTTTTACCCGTGTTTGCTAATATTCCTGATGCTGTGGTGGCGCAGTCAAAAATGATGGTGTTGAGCTATCCGCATAATCCTACCGCAGCGATCGCACCCTTGTCTTTTTTCCAAGAAGCCGTTGCTTTTTGCCAACAACACAATATTGTTTTAGTCCACGATTTTCCCTACGTAGATTTGGTATTTGAGGAAATTGGGGGAGTTGAACAGAGTTTTTACCCATCTCAAGCCCTAGTTCCTTCAATTTTGCAAGCTGACCCAGAAAAAAGTGTCTCAATTGAATTTTTCACACTTTCTAAGTCATACAATATGGGCGGTTTCCGCATCGGTTATGCCATTGGCAACGCTGAATTAATCAAAGCTTTACGCCAAATCAAAGCCGCAGTGGATTTTAATCAGTACCGAGGCATTTTAAATGGTGCGATCGCTGCCTTGACTGGGCCACAAGCCGGAGTAGAAAATACAGTTGCTACCTTCCGCAAACGCCGTGATGCTTTTGTCACAGCTTTAAATCGGATTGGTTGGCAGGTTCCTAGCCCTCAAGCCACAATGTACATTTGGGCAAAATTACCTTCCCCTTGGCAGCACAACTCCGTAGAATTTTGTACTCAATTGGTTAAACAAACTGGTGTAGCTGCTTCTCCTGGTGCTGGCTTTGGCAAATCAGGCGAAGGATATGTCCGTTTTGCCTTAGTACACGAACCACCTTTGTTAGAAACTGCTGTTGAGAGAATTGCCAAGTTTCTTTATGGCGTTTCTTAATCTGCTGAGGTATGAGAACATCGCTAATAGAATTGGGCAAACCTCAGTGTACCTTTGCGTTTTCCTCTGTGTTCCTCTGCGTTTTAAATATTGATTCTGTACCTCTCTTAAGTGAGAATTGCTATAGTAAAAGACTTCAGATGACCTCTTGCTCGGTTCTGAGTCTAATTTATGAAGAATTTATTTGAGAATCACAATAATTTTATAAGTTGCTACCTGTCCTGGATGCATTTCACGTTAAACTACTGAGAAAATACTGAAAAATCTCAAAAAGATTATCATCTCCAAGACAGTAGTAGATTTACTGTTAGATAAAATCACCGGGTCGAGTAACACAGGTGCATGGTTAGCAATCTTATAAAAATTACTATTTGTGTAACATCTTTTGTCGTGATTAGTGCTGTGAAACAGCAACCTCTGTGGGCATTCGACAATAATGTACTATCACGGGGTTACTCAAATAACTCAGCAACACCAGAGATTTCTTCAGATTTGGCACAAGAAAGTGATTCATCCGATTTAAGTAGTCAGCCACCTGTTGGTGGTATGAGTGCTGCACCACTAGAATCTTATATGACACCGTATAGTAATACGTTTGTTGTACTTAGTAGTAACCGTAAACGCAAAATCCCAGAACCTTCAGCATTGACCGGACTAACAGCAATTGCTCTTTGGTGGAGTATGCAGCAACGCAAAATTAAAAAAAGTTAGTTCTCACAGGACTTACGCACAAATTTGATCAGCAGAAACTGGATTTAGAAGTGTAAGGGTTTTGGATAAATATACTCCTGCACCCTGTTCTAAAACGTTTTTTGCGTAGTTTATTGTGCGTCTTTATTATAAGAGTAGTATTAATAACATCTAATAAATAGATATTTTCGTAGTTATACGTAATTAAATTAATAAATATTAGTCATCTTTTTATTGATAATCCACAACAGCTTTACCTAATGTAGTCTCCTCTGTTCCTAAACTAGATTGGTGTGTGTAAATACCAAACAGGGCTTAAGTGCTAGTCGCATTTTTTACTAGTGGCATTCACAAAAAGCCATAGCCTGTAGTCAAATCAGACCAATTCTAGCCGAAAGACAGTATATAAAATTACCCAAACTGGTGGAGACAGTAAATGAAAAGAACTTTCCAGACACTTGTGATTGGTGCTTCAATGGCTGTTGGCGTAAGTGCGATCGCCACTAACCCAGCACAAGCGGTGACTTTCTCTTTCAACAATCTCAACGAAACAAATACCTACACAGGTGGTTCTAACGGCACGTTCATTAAAGCAAATGCTACTGCTGCGGTTAAAGCCTTAACAGATAAAGATGCTAGTTCTAACGTTGAACTTTGGTATAGTACGGAGAATCCTACTTCTAACGTTGGCTTTACTGCTACACAAGGAAAATACAGTGCTACTGTTAGCAGTGTCACAGCAAATGACTGGAATAATTTTGGCTCACAATGGTTAGGCGATTTGTTAAATAGCTACAAACCTTTCCAGACAGTTTGGAATGGATTCTCAGCACAAAGTAAGTCACTACTTACTAGTTATTTTCCTTCTTTGGGGATGGGAGACCCTAATATTGGTGGTTTCCAATTCGGCAAAAATGGCGGTGTAGAACTACAATTAGTTGGCCACTTAGATGTGAAAGACAAATTGTATAGTACTCTTGATAGTCAAATTACTGAGAAATGGAAACTTATAACATCAACGCTTACTCTTGCACAGCAAAAAGCTATGGGTGATAAGCCTACTCTTCAAACTATTGACGCTTTGCTTTTAAAGGCAAATTCCAGTCAAAAAACTCTATTAACAACACTCAAAGACTTGGTAAACCTGCAATCCGCTGTAGAGGCGTACAAAGGCTCAATTGCAGCTAGTGAAATTGCTAAGGTTGTGACTGGTGGTCAAACCTACTACGCCTATAGCTTTAACTCCACTGCGTCGGGTATTACCGCTTCTGATGATGGTGTATCCTACAGCGCAATTTACACTTGGCAAACAAAAGGATATAGATCAACCCCTGAACCTTCTGTAGTTTTAGGTATGTTGGGTATTGCTGGAATCTTTGCTACACAACGCAAACTCAAAAAAATATCTGGTTGAGACTAAGGTTTCCATTCTAGAGAAGAAGTCAAGGAGCAGAATTGCTCCTTTTTTTTTACACAATCTTCATACTTACCCTGTATGATTACTATTGTTTTTAGTAACGATAATGTGTACAAATTTAAGTATATTTACTTTACAATTAGTCAAAAAAAACTTTTGGGTTAATTACACAATATAGGTGGCTAAAACTTAGCAAATATCAAGCAAATATTAATTCATTGTTAATTTTTTTCAAAAAATCACAATAATATTATTTATTAAAAGTTAGCAAGTAGTAATATCCAAACAATGCTATAACAAAAATTTTTAGTATAAGTAAAACTTAAATATTTTTACCTGATTTATAGAAAAAAATTTAATTTAACGGTATGAGCATAGTCCTGCATAGTGGCAAATAATCTTAATTAACAATGACACCTCAATTACTCACAGTAGATAGACAATTACATTCAAACTCGCTGAAAAAAGTTTTACTTGTCGAAGATAATGACATAAATCGAATGTTGCTAAGTGACTATCTGAGTTACTGTGGGTACAATGTCAAAAGCTTATCAAATGGGACAACTTTCTTTTCAACTGCAGAAAAATTCCAACCAGATTTAATGTTGTTAGATTTAAAGCTGCCAGTGCTTGATGGTTATTGGATATTAGAGCAAATTCAAAAACACCCAAATTTATCAAAAATTCCCGTTATTGTAGTTTCAGCATTTGCTTTTAAAGCCGATCAAGAGCGAGCTCTGAATTTAGGAGCAAAGCGTTATTTAGTAAAACCAATAAATCTGACAGTGTTAATCAAGACAATGCAAGAAGAATTGGCTTACTGCTGTATTTAATCTACTTGAGTCATAGAATTCACACAAAAAGTTTATTTATTTTTAAAATAGAAATAGGTAAAAACGTAAAATTACCTAAACTTGGTTGTGAAAACATCTGCTCAAATACTACCACTGGTTAAAGACCCAGAACGATTGGAAAGCCGTCTAGCTGAAATACCACCAGAACCAGGGGTTTATTTCATGCGAGATAGCAGCGATCGCATTATATATATAGGTAAATCACGAAAATTGCGATCGCGTGTGCGTTCCTATTTCCGCGAAGGCTACACTAAAAGCGAACGCATCGCCACAATGGCCAGACAAGTGACAGAAATTGAATTTATTGTCACCGATACCGAAGCCGAAGCTTTGGCGTTGGAAGCCAATTTAATTAAGCAGCATCAGCCATACTTTAATGTACTGCTCAAGGATGATAAAAAATATCCTTATGTCTGCATCACTTGGTCAGAAGACTATCCGCGCATCTTCATCACGCGCAAACGCCAATTAGGTAAAGAAAAAGATAAGTTCTACGGCCCTTATACAGATACAGGCTTGTTACGGGAAATCTTACGTATTAGTAAACGCATATTTGCGCTGCGCCAAAGGCCGCAACCACTTTTCAAAGACCGTCCTTGTTTGAATTATGATATGGGGCGTTGTCCTGGTGTGTGTCAACAGTTAATTTCACCCGAAGAATACCGCAAAACTGTGCAGAAAGTGGCGATGGTATTTCAAGGACGTACCCAGGAATTAATTGATATTTTGACTGAACAAATGCAAAAAGCTGCTGAGGCGTTAAATTTTGAGTCGGCGGCGCGGATACGCGATCAAATTTCTGGGTTAAAATCTCTGACGGCAGATCAAAAAGTATCCTTACCAGATGATACGATTTCGCGCGATGCGATAGCGTTGGCTGCCGACACTCAACACGCCTGCATTCAATTATTTCAAATTCGGGCTGGGCAATTGGTGGGACGCTTGGCGTTTGTGGCTGATGCACAGGCTGAACCAGGTGCGATTTTACAACGCGTTTTGGAAGAGCATTACCAAACTGCCGATGCGGTGGAAATTCCGGCGGAGATTTTGGTACAGCATGAGTTACCCGACGCGGAAATTTTAGCGGATGTTTTAACTCAGCATAAGGGAAGAAAAGTGACGATTTTAGCTCCGCAGCGGCAAACTAAGGCAGAATTAATTGAGATGGTAGAGCGTAATGCCCAATACGAATTACAAAGAATGCAAAAATTGGGCGATCGCAATACTCAAGCTATGCAAGATTTAGCTGAGATTCTCGATTTACCTGACTTACCCCACCGCATTGAAGGGTACGATATTTCTCACATTCAAGGTTCTAATGCTGTCGCTTCGCAAGTTGTATTTATCGATGGTTTACCAGCAAAGCAATATTATCGTCATTACAAGATTAAAAATCCGACGGTGACAATTGGACACTCAGATGATTTTGCGAGTTTAGCCGAAGTCATTCAACGGCGATTTCGCAAGTATAGCGAAGATTCACAAATGCAGCGCGCGGGAAATCCTGACTGGCCTGATTTAATTATGATTGATGGCGGAAAAGGCCAGTTATCATCTGTTGTGGCTGTGTTGCAAGAGATGAATTTGTTAGAAGACTTGCGAGTTGTGAGTTTGGCAAAACAGCGCGAGGAGATATTTCTCCCAGGCGAGTCACAACCTTTACAAACTGACGCAGAACAACCAGGAGTACAATTACTGCGACGGTTACGAGATGAAGCGCATCGGTTTGCCGTGAGTTTCCATCGGCAACAACGCAGTGATAAACTGAGGCGATCGCGTTTAGATGAAATACCAGGATTAGGACATCATCGACAAAAGCAACTGTTAGGGCATTTTCGCTCAGTCGATTATATTCGCCAAGCTACAACTGCACAACTGGCAGAAGTTCCGGGAATTGGGCCAAGACTAGCACAGGAAATTTACGATTACTTTCATCCATCTTGAGCATAACCCTGATTGGTCACTATAAGTAGAGGAAGAGTGTTTGTGTTTTGTATATGGATTTGGGAATTATCACTTAGTTGATTTGGCATTAATTTGTGCTAATAGTTGAGCAATTTTTTGAGCTTTTTCGGGGCGGCGTTGTTTTTGAAATAATTCTTGGGCTTTTTCTAAGTTATTTTTTGCTGCGTCTGGCTGATTTTGCTGAATTAAAACATTAGCTAAACGCAAATAAGCTTCAGGATTTTTGGGACTGCGCTGCATAACTTCCTGAAATAATTCTGTGGCTTCAGTTATTTTGCCTTGTTGAGATAAAACATCGCCTAAAAATAAGCGCACTACATCGTTTGTAGAGTTGATAGCAATTACTTGGCGGAAGGCTGCTTCTGCACCTTGATAGTCTTTTTGCTGATAAAGATTAACTCCTTTTTGGAAGTAGTTGGCGGTAATTAAGGTTTTCCAAGCAAAGTAACCCAGAAAAAAAATACTAATAACGACTACTAAAATGGCAAAAATATCAATGGCATTCAAATTATCAAACATGGTTTTAAGCTAACAAACAGGCGATGGGGAATATGAGATATTCTAAGAAAAATAACTTCCAAATAAATTGATAGAATTGAGCGATCGCACTTTTATCATGTAAGTCTACCGCTAAACTTCTAAACCACATCCCACACAACAATAATAAGTGCGTTATCACCAAAAATACTGAATTCACCCCTTCTAGACGCAGCACACCTGCTAACACCATTCCTAGATAGCAAACGGTGAGTACCCAAAGTGCCATGTTAAATACAGCTTGCGGCCCTAGTTGAATTGTGAAGGTAGTGATATTGTACTGGCGATCGCCTTCTATGTCGGGGATATCTTTAAAAATTGCGATCGCAAAGGTAAATACTAAGATAAATACAGTTAGCACCCACACCACAGCCGGAATTGTTTGTTTACTTTGTAACAACCAATTAAAGTGGAGAAACAAGCCTAAATTTACAATTGTTCCCCGCACTGAAAAAATACACACAGCCGCCCAAAAGGGAAATTGCTTTAAGCGAATTGGCGGTAAAGAATAAGCAGTACCAATTACTAAACTGATAGCTACCATGCCAAACAAAAAAGGGCCTGTTAACCATGCAATTACTAATGCTAAAATCCCTGTAATAGCTACAATCAATTGCCCTTGTCGGCGCGAAAATTCTCCTGAAGCTAGGGGTAAATGGGGTTTATTAATCTTGTCAATTTCTACATCTTCGAGTTGATTTAATCCCACAATATAAACATTACCGCACATACAAGCAAGCCACGCACCTAAAACAGAAATTAATTGGCTAGTAGCAAATTCACTTGAGGTGACAGCGAAAGCAACTAAATATAAACCAAATACGCTTAAACTTGTACCGATAATGGTATGTGGGCGAGAGAATTTCCAAAAAGCGTAAAGCCAGTTACCGCGAACAACAGAAGTTTTTTGTCTAGAAACCTGACTCATAATCTTTTGAATTCCCCAATCCCGTTAACTCTTAACACACCACCAGCATTAATTTTAGGAATAATGCTTCAATCATCGTACTCCAACCAGAACCCATTCATAATAGGACTGACAAAAATCTCTAAAACTCTTATTTCTCAGTGTCCTCTGTGGTGCGATATATTTATCTGCACACATAAAGGGCGTACATTTGTACGCCCTTTAGCAGTTTTTGGAAAGCTGTAATTGCCCTATCGAAAAACTTTAACTGTTGCGATATTCAGCATCTACCCAACAGCGAGGTAGACTTTCGCCGGAAGGAAACACCAAATTTGCTTTTTTAAAAGATTCTGGTTGTTGTTCTTCTTGACCTTGTTGGTCTTGTGCATTAACTGTATCAATATTCGGATCGATTAATTCCTGAATATTGTTAATTTTAACTAAATCACTGGTATCTTTAACTTGTAATAACACGGATTTAACCTCCAGAATTAATTATTAACTTTTCATCGAACTTTGATATTCAAAAGCTTACTTGGTTGAACTTTCGATTAATTTTTTAAAGTACAGATATGCTTCTTCTGGCGTAAGCAGTTGAGATTCTTCGTTATGTATGTAGTATTCTCTACTATCGGCAAAATAACGTACGACAAAGCTAGGAATTAACTTTAACTTCAAAGCTTGTTGTCCTAATTTATCTGCTGTTTCTGCCAGAGTGTATTCATCATGAAACTCATGGACAGGCATATATTTCACTCCTAACAACAGGGGTGTGATAAAAAAGTTTATGGAAGAAATTTGAGCCTAAAAATTAGAGTTCGCGTTGAAATCTCTCTAAAATATCAACTAAATTTACTTGGCATTGGAGCGGAAGTAAGTCAATTAGTGCCAATTCTCTTCTGCCACCGCCGATTTTGACGGGTATCGATTCTAACACTTTAATTACGCGGTCTTCATTCACAGAATTAGAAGTAATTAAAGGATACAGTTGTTCGGCAACAACTGTATGTAATTTGGCATTAGATAAATAAAGATGCCACTTAGCAATATCGATATAGATATTGTCGCCAATTTCAGAGGCTAGGGCTTCTAGTAATTCTGAGGTGTTAGTTTTAGCCATAAAATTTACCCTATCTTAAGAAAGAGCCTTAGCTCTAAGCTCATATATTATTATCGCTCAATTAATGAAGCTAACTCTACTGCCACAGGTTACAATGCCCTTGCCTTAGGTGTCCATCTTCAGGTGGATTTAGGCGGAGTGGATGAATAGTTAGCGATCGCCGCAATATAAATTAGATGCAGCAACAATACTATTACCCAACCTGTCGTCAACAAAGGCAACCAAGGCCAATCAGTTGACTTCAGAATATGAAAGAACCACAAGCCAGAATTGATAGTTGCAGCCACAGCGACATGAACAGCAAAATTCATTCTGTCATCTAATTTGCGGAACTCAGGATCAGTGCGATCGGGTTTGCGAGGCCAACGAGGAGGCATAAATTTTTGTTACAGATTGCAATACTGTTGATTATTCTAAGGTTTTTGCTGGAAAATTAATCAATTTCAATCACAACCTTGCCAAAGTGAGAGGCATTTTTGAGATAACGATAGGCTTCTGGGGCGGCTGAGAACGGAAAAACTAAATCGATGATTGGGTAAATTTTCTGCTGAGATATCGCCTGATTCATAGTTTCAAACATTTCTCGACTGCCAACATAAATTCCCTGCAAGGTAATACTCTTAAATAATATTGGCATCGGATCAATGTCTCTACCTTTCCCAGACAGCACACCGATTAAACTCACTCCTCCCCCAATGCGGACGGCTTGTAGTGATTTTGGCAAAGTACCTGCACCACCAACTTCGACAACGTGGTCTACACCAGTGCGATTTGTTAATTCATAAACTTGCTTTTCCCAATCGGGTGTAGTTGTGTAATTTATAGTTTCATCTGCACCGAGTTTTTTTGCTTGGGCTAACTTCTCATCACTGCTAGAAGTAATTATCACTTTTGCACCGTGCATCTTAGCAAATTGCAGGGCAAATATCGACACGCCCCCAGTCCCCAGTAACAATACAGTATCACCTGCACTCACATTGCCCTTAGTAACCAAAGCGTGCCAAGCTGTCACCGCCGCACAAGGTAAAGTTGCGCCTTCCGTATAAGAAAGATGATCGGGTAAGATAACTAACCCATCTTGATTTAAGACGACATATTCAGCCAACATTCCATCAATCCCGCCACCCAAATCAGATTTCATCTTCTCCCTGGTTAAAGCTCCATCAATCCAATTTTGGAAGAAAATTGCCGCCACGCGATCGCCTATTTTCACTCGTGTCACACCTTCTCCCACCGCGACAACTTCCCCCGCGCCGTCAGACATGGGAATCAGTGGATATGACACAGCACCGTAACTTCCCTCCGCCACCATTAAATCACGATAATTTAGGGATGTTGCCCTGACTTTCACCAGCACTTGTCCGTTTCCTGGTTGGGGTTGAGGCTGATCACCTAACTTCAGCGCATCAAGACCCGCATTACTTTGGATTTCGTAAGCTTTCATTACTCTGTGTACTCTGTGTCTGGGTGGTTCGTTTTTTATTTATTTTATTTTTACGTCATTCTATTTCTCAGATGATCAAGCGATCGCCGTCTTTACTTGCTATAAAATAGCAAATTGTTTCCGCTTAAATACTTAACATGAGCGCAGCCTTCAACAGACTTGCACCCTTCATCCAAGAATACATATACCATCACAACTGGACTGAATTAAGACCAGTGCAAGAGGCTGCTTGTCAGGTAATTTTCGACACAGATGCTCATTTATTAGTTGCAGCCGCGACAGCTGCAGGCAAAACCGAAGCCGCATTTTTACCAATTTTAACTGTATTACACAATCATCCTACAAATACAATCGGGGCATTATATATTGGCCCGATCAAAGCTTTAATTAATGACCAATTTGAACGCCTCAACGACCTACTCAAATTATCTGATATTCCTGTTTATCATTGGCATGGTGATGTTGCTCAAAGTCGCAAAAATAAGTTAGTTAAAAATCCTCAAGGCATTTTACAAATCACACCAGAATCTTTAGAAAGTTTATTAATAAATAAACATCACGACTTAGTACGTTTATTTGGTGAATTGAAATTTGTGGTTATTGATGAAATTCATGCCTTCATGGGTTCCGAACGCGGTTGTCAGGTTATCTGTCAATTACAGCGTTTAGCTAATGCCATTCAAAAACAACCACGTCGCATCGGTTTATCAGCAACTTTAGGCGATTATTCATTAGCCGAAGATTGGTTGCGTTCTGGAACTGACAAACAAGTTATTACTCCCAAAGTTGAAGTAGGTAAACGCCAAATTAAACTCGCTGTCGAGCATTTTTATCGGCGTGATGATATTAATTCAGCCGAAGCTTATGATAATTATCTGTTTAATCTTAGCCAAGGTAAAAAATGTTTGATATTTGCTAACAATCGCACGCAAACTGAATCTGTGATTGCGTCTTTGCGCCAAATTGCCACAGAACAAGCGCAGCCTGATATATATCATGTTCATCACGGCAGTATCTCAGCAAGTTTGCGACAAGCTGCGGAAAATGCGATGCGCGAACCTCATCAAGCCGCAGTTACATCTGCCACCTTAACTCTAGAATTAGGCATAGATATCGGTCATTTAGAGCGAGTCATTCAGTTAGAATCACCCTTATCTGTAGCCAGTTTTTTACAAAGATTAGGACGCGCTGGTAGAAGAGGTACTGCGGCTGATATGCGCTTTGTGTGTGTGCAAGCAGAACCTTTATCAGCAGCATATTTACCAGAGCAAATTTCTTGGCAATTATTACAGTGTATTGCTATTATTCAACTTTATTTAGAAGAACGTTGGATTGAACCGATAAAACCTTTGCAATATCCTTTGAGTTTGCTTTATCACCAAACCATGAGTATTCTATTGGCAGAAAAAGAATTAACACCTGCTGCTTTAGCTAAACAAGTTTTAAATTTACCAGCTTTTGCTGCCATATCTAAAGAAGATTTTAAATTATTACTACGTTATTTAATTGATATTGACCATATTCAGCAAACTGAACAAAGTAAATTAATTTTGGGCTTAACTGGCGAGAAAATAGTCGGTAAATTTCAGTTTTATGCTGTATTTGCTGACAATCAAGAATATAAAGTTAAACAAGGGACAACAGAAATTGGCAGTATTGTTACACCGCCACTTGTCGGAAATCAGTTTGGTTTAGCTGGCCGAACTTGGGAAGTTTTAGAAGTTGATTTTAAAAAGAAAGTAGTCTTAGCCAAGCAAGTAGAAGGGAAAGCTAACGTTTATTGGCGTGGTGGTAGTGGCACAATTCATACTAAAATTTTGCGAAGAATGCGCCAAGTTTTATTAGAAGATACAGAATATAGCTATTTGCAACCTAATGCTAGAAAAAATATCCAAGCAATGCGTCAACTTGCCCAAAATGCTGGGTTAGATAAACAAAATATTGTGCAGCTAGAAAAAAATAAATGTTGTATTTTCCCTTGGATGGGGACAGTTGCGTATCGAACGTTAGAAAGATTGATTAATAATTTTTGCCGTGAATCTTTAGAAATTAGCAGTATGGGTGGGGTTAATCCTTATTATTTGACATTGAAAGTAGGAAAAAATAAATTTAAAGATATTTATGCTGAAATAGCTTCATTATGTGAGCAAAGAATTTCGGCTGAAGATTTAGTAAGTAGTGCAGAAGCTCCAGAAATGCAAAAATACGACCAATATATTCCCCACTCACTGCTACGCAAAGCTTTTGCTCACGATTATCTAGATATGCAGGAAGTGAGGCAGCAAGTGGCATTGTGGAAAGCATAATAGTCAGGGAATGGGGAATAGGGAATGGATTTGTTACTCATTTAGCCTTGCTCTAAATTACGAGAATCTTAGAGAAGCTAGATCCCCGACTTCCTTAAGAAGTTAGGAATCTCAAAACCCTGACATCCCTACACCCTTATACCCTTACACCCTTGTAAAACTCTTTGATGTGAAACCCGAACTTGGCAAAGTAGCCTTTAAGAGTGACAATAAAATAACTTCGCCCTTAATATTCTTAATATTTCTTTGTGAATAACGTCCGTACTGTCTCTGACACAAAGCGAACTTTCTACTCCCTCCATACCCGGCCAATCAACACAATCTATCGCCGGGTAGTTGAAGAGTTGATGGTAGAAATGCATCTGCTATCAGTAAATATTGATTTTAGTTACAATCCCATTTATGCCTTGGGCGTTGTCACCACCTTTGACCGCTTTATGCAAGGCTATCAACCAGAACGAGATAAAGAATCTATTTTTAACGCTATCTGTCAAGCTGTAGAGCAAGATCCACAGCGATATAGACAAGATGCGGAAAGATTGCTAGCGTTGGCGAAAAGCTTATCTGTTAGCGATTTAATTGCTGGGTTGAGCCAGAGTAGCCAATTATATCAAGATTCTGATTTGCAAGGTCATTTGCAAGCGATCGCCAGCAATACTAAATTTAAATACAATCGCTTATTTGCGATCGGTATTTTCTCTTTATTAGAACAGTCCGATCCTGGTTTAGTGAAAGATGAAAAGCAACGCACTGAAGCACTAAAAACCATCAGTGCTGGCTTGCATTTATCTGATGAAAAACTCAACAAGGATTTGGAACTTTATCTCTCTAATTTAGAGAAAATGACCCAAGCACTGATAGTCATGGCAGACATGATCTCAGCAGATCGCAAAAAACGCGAACAACGCCAGCAGCAATCTACCACTGTTATTCCCCCTATTACCAATGAGTAATAGTTAAACTTTAAGTATGAGTTAATTAATTCTCATACTTTATACTTCAGACTTTAATTGATTTAATCTTTTGGAGGAAAAGTAATTTTGTTGCCCGTTGGAGTGCTAATTACCTTTCCTCCCAAACTCTCTATTTCTTTAACTGCTCTTTTACGAGTTTTGTCATCTACTTTATTCATTAATACCATTGCCCAGGTAGCAATTCGCGCGTATCTGCTATCAGGATTGTGACTCAAAAATACGGCGGTTTGATGAGAATTATGAGCGATAAATTTACTTTCTTCATCCGAAAAATTACTCGCCCAATTTGCAGCCATATTTAACGAATCTTTTGCTGCATGGGCATTTCCTAAAAATAACAATTCATCAATTCCTTTATAACGCCACACATAATAAGACTTTTCTGGCACTTCGGGAGATAATGATTTTAAACCCTGCTTCATCAAGTCTATAGCGCGTTCTGGCATAGCAGCATACATAGAAGTGCTAGTAGAAAGACCTATATAAGATGCGAGAAATCGTGGGTCATGTTTAATAATAATGTCAAAATATTCTGGACTCAGGCTATAACCTGTTTTATCTCGCGCTTCATCATCACCAAAGTATTGCAAAAAGTTCAAATATGCCCAATTCGCCATTAAATTGTCATAACCAAAACTAGGTAATTCCTTTAACGCCGCCAAGCGCAGATGTTCGGCTTTAACCTCTTTTTCTAGTACTGCTGAGGATAAAGATTGTTGACTAATTAACAGTGATTGTAATCTTGGGAATTGTAGCGCACTCACGCCTAGGATACAAAAACAGGCTACCAACGGCGTAATGAAAGCTTGGTAAGATAAACGCAACATAGATAACTATTTTTTAAGTTTAAATTACACCATTGTATGCAATCTTCTCATAGAAACCAGGGGTCAATTAATACTGTCACCTATTCCCTGTTCCCTATTCTAAAAATGACAAAACCGCCTACACATTACCTGAAAGAATAGCTAACAAGGTATGGTTGTGGCGGTTTTAAAAATCGCTGTTTAGTAAATGGTAGCGATGATAACCCATGAAAACTTTGGAAGATTAACACTGTTCAGGTAAACAGCAAAACAGCTAATTGTGCAATATCAAGCACTACCTGTAAAAGCAACTTCTGGGAACTTCAACTGAGCTTCTGCCATTGGACGGTTTCGACCTTCCTCTTGCCAGTAGTTAATCACTTCTGTTGCTTTGTTAAGCAATTCTACGCGATCTAGCTCAGTAATCCAGTGTTTGGATTCGAGTTCCTTTTTTAACTCTTCCCAAGCATCATTTCTGGGCCAGAAAAAGTACTTTGTTAAAGGACTAGTACCTTTACCTACAACTTGGTCAACTGCTAGGGCAACGTTATCTTCCAACCAAAGAATTTTTAGAATGAACTTGGTCAATCACACCTCCGGGACATATCCGGGCATAAGCTTACTAAGTTTGCGATTGCTTATTGTAACTTAATATCTAGCCGAATGACCAAACTTTTCAGGGAGTAGGAAATGGGGAAGAAGTATTCATTATGGATACTTATCCAATTTAAAATCGGAAAAGTTTAAATTGTGATCCATGCAACCATGACTGCACAAGCAATTGTCGTTTTTGATATTGATGGCGTTGTGCGCGATGTCGGCGGTTCTTATCGCCGAGCGATCGCTGATACTGTAGAGTATTTTACTAACGCTGCATATCGTCCCACACCGTTAGATATTGACCAACTCAAGTCTGAAGGCGTTTGGAATAATGATTGGGAAGCATCCCAAGAATTAATTTACCGCTATTTTGAGTCTCAAGGAAAGACAAGAGAACAACAAAAGCTAGACTACAACTCTATTGTTGCTTTTTTTCAAGCCCGTTATCGTGGCCCAGACCCGCATAATTTTACGGGATATATTTGTGATGAACCTTTATTATTAAGCTCAGAATATTTACAGCAGTTGACTCAAGCTAACATTGCTTGGGGATTTTTTAGTGGTGCGACGCGCGGTTCTGCTAATTTCATTTTAGAAAAACGCTTGGGTTTGCATTCTCCAGTATTGATTGCAATGGAAGATGCACCCGGTAAACCAGATCCGACAGGTTTGTTTGCCACTGTTGAGAAGTTAGAGAATGAACCCAGCAACATCACCGTTATCTATGTGGGTGATACTGTCGCTGATATGTATACAGTCACGAAAGCGCGAGAATTACAGCCACATCGCCCTTGGGTTGGTGTTGGTGTGTTACCGCCACATGTCCAAGAAACAGCCGCACGCGCTCAAGCATACAGTGAAACACTGCAAAAAGCCGGAGCCGCGATAGTTGTGAGTAATGTTGAAGAGTTAAATCCAGTCAAAATAGCAGAACTATTGTTGTGATGAAATAATAACTAGTTGGTATTGGGAATACTTAACCTAACAAAGCGATCGCATTCTTACTGCATACTGCTTTTTATTCCCAATAATTCAAAATCTAGTTATTTATGGCAGTCAATCGTCAACTTACTCCCATTGAGGAGGGTTTGGAAATAATTAATCAGACTGGTGGTTCATTCAATGTAGTGACAATTAGCCGAATTATTGGGTGTTTAGATGAAGAAATCCTGAGAAAAGCTCTTGCTATTGTTCAGTTGCGTCATCCTCTGTTAAATGCTCGAATTGTTAATTCCCTAAATCGGCTGTGCTTTGAAGCAGGAGCAATTCAAATTCCTTTGCGTAGCGTTCATAGCCAGCATTGGCAAGAGGTTGTGATTGCAGAAATGAACGAAAAAATAGCGAGTGATGCAGTTTTAGCACGATGTATTCTAGTTAAATCGCCGAGTGATAATCAGATAAATTATCTCATTACAATCTTGCACCATGCTATTTCAGATGGTTTATCTAGCGTCCAACTCCACTCAGAACTATTAACTTATTGTCAAAAAATTACAGATGGGGAATTAGTTAATTCTGTTGAGAGTTTGCCTGTATTACCACCTATTGCTGAACTGCTGCCAGAATCAATGCAAGGATGGCGGGGTAAAATCAAAGGCATTTTCTCGTTATTGAATTTGCAATTTAAGCATTTGTGGTATCGACCAAAAGCCTTAAAGTTTGAGCAATGTGTCCCGATAGAATCGCGTCGCTGTGGGTTGGTTCACCGACAACTAGATAAAGAACTAACGGAAAAATTAGTAGATTTTTGCAGACAGGAAAAGACAACCGTACAAGGCGCGTTATGTGCAGCGTTGATGTTTGCAGCAGCTAATCAAATCTCTGGTTACGAGAGAAAAGATGTTTGTTTAAGTTGTTGGTCTTATGTTAACTTGCGTCAAAGGTTGCGATCGCTTGTGAGTGAAAACAATCTGAATGTTTTGATTTCTTCTATCACTTCATTTCATACGCTCAATAGCAAAACAACCTTCTGGGATTTAGCGCGGGAAGTCAGACAAAATCTAATCGCAGGGTTGAATTCTGATAATCTCTTCAGCATTATTATGATGTATAAACAGGTTATCAAATTCTTACTGACACAACCTAATCATGCACCCGCAAGTGTGTCTGTAACTAATATTGGCAAGGTGAAAATTCCTAAATTTTACGGACAATTAGAATTAGAGCAAATCAGCTTTTTGCCAGCACAGGGAGTTTTTGGTGGTGTTGTCAGTTTGGCTGTATCAACTTTTGACAGCAAAATGAACTTAAATTTTACATTTTCTCTGCCCGCAATTAGCCAAAATTCGATGGAAAAATTGGCAGACAATTTAGTTGTCTGCCTGAAGAATGCTTGTGATTTTTAGGCTTCCCTGATTATTCCAGTTTCAAGAACTTATCTAAAGCAGCCACCATACTAGGCGGCCAACGGCGGATATTTTTCACCCAGTTGATATCTTTGTAACGGTTATCCAAGCCATAAGCCGCTACCCAGTTGCTTTCGGCTTCACCTTTTTGTCCGTTTACCCAGTAAGCGGCGGTTAAAGCTGCACGCACATCAGCAAATTTGGGATATTTCCGCGCAATATTTCGCATTTCGCGGATTGCTGGCTCTATTTGACCATTTTCATATAAAGCGATCGCATAGTTAGCACGAGCAAAGGCAAAATTTGGGGCGACTTCGGTAGACTTTTTATAATCTGCGATCGCATCGTCCCATTTTCCTAAACCTGCTTTGGCATTACCACGATTGTTATAAGCCATTGCATCGTTAGGATCTAATTCTAAAACGTGGTTGTAATCTGCGATCGCCTGATCCCATTTTCCCAAACCTTCTAAAGCTGTCCCCCGATTTAAATAGGGATCTGTCACATTCGGAGCCAATTCTACAGCTTTGTTGTAATCTGCTAGTGCTTCTTGCAGCTTATTTTGACTCACCCGCGAATTTCCGCGATTACTCCATGCACCCGCATTGGTGGGAAATTTCTCAATAATCTTTGTCCAGTATTTTTCAGCCGTGGCAAAGTCACCCTGATTTGTCGCTGCAAACGCTTGATTTGCCCACTCATCCCCTTGTTGTAGTTCTTCTGGTGTAAAGTTGGGTTGTTGGGATTGTGCCATGACTGGTTGACCCCAGCCAAACACAAGTAACAGACAAAGAACAACACTAATTAACTTAATCATCTGGGTTTACCTGTGTCTATCTGCGGTGGAGATTCCACAATTTATCATGGCGAAAACTGTCTCAGACAGCAAGCTAGTACCGCTAAACTTTCTGCCTACAAACGCTAAACTCCAGTTTTATACGATTTCCCGAAAATCCTGATCCAAATCCATTGGTTTTTAATCCTTTCTCCCTGCCCGCCTGCGACCCATTTGGATCAAACTTAAAGTAAATCGTTAATTGACCAATAGTCTCATTAATTATTTGGGAGGTTGATGTCAACATTGCATTTCCAGAACCAATACCATCTTTTTAATTAACCTTAGCTTTACCAAATCTTTCTCATAATAGAGATTTTTATTTTTATATTTTTGTTAACATAATCAAAATTTTCTACAAAAAATATTATGGCTTTACATGCAGAATTACATCGGCATTTGGGCGGTTCTGTTGTACCGCGTGTTTTATGGCGTTATTTTGAGCGACATTCTTCAGAATTGATTTCCCGTTTTCCTAGCTATGGAGAATTTGAAGATTTTTACACCAGACCGCGCAATACCTTAGATGAATATCTGGAATTGCATACTTTAGTTGAAAGTGTGCAAACTGTAGACACCTTGCCTTACTTTATTTATCGCCTGGTGCGGGGTGCTTATATATTTGAAAATTTGGCTTATCTAGAACTGCGCTATACACCTTATCTGCGAACACCAGAACATCTGAGTCAATCAGCCAGAATTGACAAAATGGCAGAAATAGTAGAGGTGGTGGGTAAAGCCAGCCAGATACAAGAATGTCCCATTGTCACTAGCCAAATTCTCTGTATGCACTCACGCCTTCCTTATGAGGTGAATCAGGCAATTATTGATTTAGCAGTACAGAACAGACAGTATGTATGTGGCATAGATGTAGCGGGTGGTGATAGCTATTATGCCGATCGCCTGCAAGAATGGATTAGTCTATATGATTATGCGCGATCGCAAAACATCAACACCACCGGACACTTTTACGAAACTAGTGCGGGTTGTTACCCAGAACTATTACCATATCTTCAACGGATTGGTCATGGTATCCAAATTCCTTTGTTGTATCCAGAGTTACTCCCTGATGTGGCAAAACGAGGTCAGTGTTTAGAAATCTGCCCAACAACATACATTAAAACAGGCACTTTACAAGATATCCGCCAACTCAAAACAGTTTTTGACCGTTGTTTTGAGGCTGGAGTAGATATTGCCATTTGTACTGATAATGCTGGTTTACATAATGTTCGTTTGCCATTTGAATATGAAAATCTTTTGACTTACGACATTATTAACTTCCAACAACTACAAGCTTGTCAGGATGCAGCTTTTCGCCATGCTTTTGCTTGGCCTCATAGCCATCGTCCAGCATCTCTATTAAACGGGTTGCTACAACCAGAAACATCCAAAGTGATGGCGATGAAAGATTAGGGAAAAGGGGTTAGGGGTGAGGGGCTAGATAAATGTATCTCAAATCTCTTTCCCCACTCCCTATTCCCTAATTGTCAAAGCTGGTTGACTCCATTCCAAACGAGACTTCAATTCGTGAATATTGGCAGCTAAGTTATTACCCATCAGCAAAACTTATATTTATGTAGAGAAAAATACTTATTTTATTCAAGAGTTGCTTGCTAGCCTAAACTAGAATTTATGGCATCTACTATTCAACCTTTACCAACCGAAGTCGTATATCTCATTACAGCTGGTGAGGTAATAGATTCTTTGGCATCTGTAGTTCGGGAATTGGTAGAAAATTCTCTCGATGCAGGTGCAACAAGAATTGTGGTTTATCTATGGCCCCAGCAGTGGCGCATCCGCGTTGCCGACAATGGTTGTGGTATGAAGATAGATGACTTGCAACAAGCAGCCACAGCCCATAGCACTAGTAAAATCCGCTCTAGTGATGATTTATGGAAAATTAACAGCTTGGGATTTCGCGGTGAAGCTTTGCATAGCTTAACAACTTTGGCAGATTTAGAAATTTTGAGCCGTCCAGCCAATGGTGATGTAGGATGGCAGGTTATTTATGGCGATGATGGCAAAGCAAAAGAAGTCACAGCAACAGCGATCGCACCTGGTACAGTAGTCACAGTTTCAAATCTTTTCGGCAATTGTCCATCTCGCCGTCAAGGTTTACCCAGTGCAACACAGCAAATGAAAGCTGTACAAGCCGTAATTCATCAAATTGCCCTTTGTCATCCGCAAGTAACATGGCAAATTTGGCAAAATGACAAAGTATGGTTCACTATTTCCCCAGCCGCCACCACCGGACAACTACTGCCGCAAATCTTACCGCAAATCCGGCAAGGCGACTTACAAGAACTCAAACTCGAACTTCCTCACCCTCCCAACTCCCCACTCCCCATCTCCAACTCAGCACTTTCTTTAGTAGTAGGACTACCAGACCGTTGTCACCGCCATCGCCCCGACTGGGTGCGGATAGCGATTAATGGGAGAATGGTGAAATCAATAGAACTGGAGCAAACAATTTTATCAGCGTTTCATAGGACATTACCACGCGATCGCTATCCTATTTGTTTATTACATCTGACGATTTCTCCCGACCAAATTAACTGGAATCGCAACCCAGCAAAAACAGAAATTTATCTAAATGAACTAAACTATTGGCAAGAACAAATCACCCAAGCAATTGACCAAGCACTCCGCATTGACGCTGCCAATTTTAAAGAAGCAGTCCATACAACTAGAGTTAGCAAATTACTTAAAGCCGCAGAAGAAAAAGGCGGTTATAACTTTAATCCCAAAACCGAAAATACTCAGCACTCATTAAAAGCAATTGCCCAAGTGAGCAATACTTATATTGTGGCCGAACATCCTGGTGGGATGTGGCTAGTAGAACAACACATTGCCCACGAGCGAGTGTTGTACGAACAAATATGTGATAATTGGCAACTTGTCCCAGTTGAACCATCAATTATTCTTTATCAATTGTCACCAGCACAAGTTTCTCAACTACAACGTATTGGTTTAGAAATAGAAACCTTTGGCGAACAACTTTGGGCAGTTCGTAATATACCCGCACTTTTTCAGCAGCGAGAAGACTGTGCAGAAGCAATTTTAGAACTGAGTTGGGGTGGAGATTTACAAACTGCTCAAGTTGCGGTTGCCTGTCGTAGTGCCATTCGTAATGGCACACCAATGAATTTACCAGAAATGCAAACTCTATTAGACCAATGGCAACGCACTCGCAACCCCCGCACTTGTCCCCACGGCAGACCTATTTATTTATCACTAGAAGAATCTGCCTTGGCAAGGTTTTTCCGTAGACATTGGGTAATTGGTAAAAGTCACGGTATATAAATTTTATTATTTGTACCTAATTTTTAAAACTAAAATTATCAAATTAAAAATAAACGAAATCGCGTTAGCAATAATAATTGGCAAAGCATTGAGAGCTAGCCCATAAATTAACCATAATAAAAGACCACTCATAAATGTAATCAGCATTACAAAAGAAACATCTTTTGCGGACTTTGATTGCCAAGTTTTATACATCTGAGGCAAGAACGCGATAGTAGTTAATGCCCCTGCAATTAATCCTAAAATAGTCAAAAAATCCATTCTTGCCTTCCCATTTCTACAGCAATTTCAGTTTAATACTATGCTAAAAAAGCTACATAAAAACTGAAAAAAGGGTAAGCATTTAACTCACCCTTAAAAAATCATGACAATTTACGTTTAATTCTTATAAAACCTTACACTGTCCATAATGACGCAACAAATGATCGCATAATACCAGTGCCACCATCGCCTCAACCATCGGGACTGCACGCGGTAGTACACACGGATCATGTCTGCCTTTCCCCGCTAATAAAGTTTCTTCACCTTCACGGGTAACTGTTTTTTGTTCTTTCCTAATAGTTGCTGTTGGCTTAAATGCAACACGTAAAATAATATTTTCGCCGTTAGAAATGCCTCCTTGAATTCCGCCAGAACGGTTAGTTACAGTGCGAATTTCCCCATTTTCATCAATATAAAATTCGTCGTTATGTTCAAAACCTGTCAATAAAGTGCCAGCGAAACCGGAACCAATTTCAAAACCTTTACTAGCTGGTAAAGACATTACAGCCTTGGCAATATCGGCTTCTAATTTATCAAAAACTGGTTCACCTAAACCTTTCGGCACATTTCGCGCCACACATTCTACAACACCGCCGATAGAATCACCTTGTCTACCAGTTTGTTCGATTAATTCAATCATTTTTTGAGCGCATTCCCCATCAGGACAGCGCACAATATTACTTTCTACCTGTTCTAATTTGACGGTGCTAGGATCAACTACGCCTTCTAAATCTTTGATGCGTTTGACATAACCAACCACTTCTACATTAGCAACTTGCCGAAGAATTTTTTTAGCGATCGCACCAGCCGCTACTCTACCAATTGTCTCCCGCGCCGATGACCTCCCACCGCCTTGCCAATTGCGAATCCCGTATTTAGCATCATAAGTTGCATCTGCATGAGAAGGGCGATACTTTTGTGCCATCTCGTCATAATCTTGGGAACGAGTATCTTTGTTCCGCACCAAAATCGAAATTGGTGTTCCTAGAGTTTTACCCTCAAACACACCAGACAAAATCTCGCAGCTATCAGCTTCCTTACGCGGAGTTGTAATTTTACTTTGTCCTGGTCTTCTTCTATCCAACTCTATTTGAATTTCTTCAGCAGAAATTTCCAGTCGCGGAGGACAACCATCAATCACAACACCCACGCCCCCGCCGTGAGACTCGCCAAAAGTAGTGATCCGAAATAGATGCCCAAAAGTATTGCCCATGATATTACGAAAAAAGAAGGAGGCTTATGTATTGTACCTAGAGTTTTTATGAAAATTAATTTTTATGTTTGTGCTTTCTTTTGCAATATTCAGCAAAAAAGTTTCTTGACAATTATTTTAATGTTATTAGGACTTAGGCATAAAGCTTCTCAAATTCTCATTACTCTGTGATCTCTGCGCCTCTGTGGTTAGTCTGAGAAACTAAAAAAGCGCCCCCCGTTAGGGAGACGCTTTTTTATTTAACTAGACTTCAAGAATTAACCATTGATAGCAGGAGCAGAGATAGCAACAGGAGCTTGCTCGCCGCTAGCCAAATCTAAGGGGAAGTTGTGAGCATTGCGCTCGTGCATGACTTCCATACCCAAGTTAGCACGGTTGATGATATCAGCCCAGGTGTTAATGACACGACCTTGAGAATCAATCACTGATTGGTTGAAGTTGAAACCGTTCAAGTTGAA